>NZ_JACHBQ010000001.1:2968286-4452429 GCF_014200405.1 Cryobacterium roopkundense
TAAAGAACGTGCAGTCGGTTGGCGAATTCGTGGGTCTGCTCCCGAAGCACGGCGGCCAGTCGGCGTTGCACGTCGAGTTCGCGCAGCTCGAACTCGAGCCTCGCGACCCGGCGGCGCACAGCCCTGTCCACGGCGGTGGCGCCGAGAAAGCCCAGTACGAGGGAGCCAAGCACCCAGGGCACGAGCCGCAGCAGGCTCTCGTCGAGGTCGGCCACAATATGACTTTCGAGCAGGCCCACCGAGGCCGTGCCGATGACGAGGCCGTCGGCGGTGATCGGCACCTTCGCGCGCAGGGTGCGGCCCAGCGTGCCGTCTTCGACCCCCACGAACGTCTCCCCGCGCAGCACGGCGCTCGCGTCCGTGGAGACCTGCTCGCCCACCAGGGACGCGGTGGGGTGGGTGAGCCGCATGCCTGTCCCGTCGGTGATCACCACGTAGTCCACCCCGGATGCCTCGCGCACCAGTTCGGCGAGGGGCTGCAGCACCTCGGCCGCGTCGGGGGCGCCGATGGCGGCGATCACGGCTGGCAGGTCGGCGAGGCTCTCGGCCACGTCGGAGACGCGCTCCACCGTGGCGGAGCGAATCTGGGTCTCCTGCACCCGCAGGGCAACCACCGTGGTGACGCCGACGCACAGCGAGACGATGGCCACCTGCAGCAGCAGGAGCGAACCGCGGCGCAGCATCCATGTGGTGGGCGGCATATGTCTCCAGACCCCGTCGTCAGGTGTTGTGGCGAATGCAGCTAAGTGCATCAAAGAGCAGAAAGGCCGATCCGCGCGAGTGCCGGACGGCCTCCTGCAATGGTAGAGCAACTCCCGCGGCAACAACGATGTCGCTGTGTAGAAAGGGTTTCGCGCATGAAAAAAGCGATTCTCACGGCCGCGTTCGCGACCGTGACCGCCGTTCTGGTGCTCGCCGCCACCGCCAACGCCAGCTCGGCTGGCGGCGGAGCGACGGCACGCAGCAAGCTCACCATGATGGCTCCGGCCGCTCCCGGCGGCGGCTGGGACGCCTTCGCCCGCGAAGGCCAGCAGGCCCTGCGTGCGAACGGCATCGTAAACAACGCCCGGGTCATCAACGTTCCCGGCGCCGGTGGCACGATCGGCCTCGGTCAGGTGGCCCAGATGCCCGGCCGCGAAGATCTGCTTCTCGCCACCGGCGCCGCCATGATGGGCGGCATCGAGCTCTCCACGGCCGACGTGTCCTTCGACGACGTCACCCTCATCGCCCGTGTCGCCGACGACTACAACGTGCTCGTCGTACCGAAGGACTCCCCCTACGAGACCATCGACGACTTCACCGCGGCCTGGGCCGCCGACCCGGGCGGGCACGCCATCGCCGGGGGCTCGCTCGGCAGCATCGACCATCTACTCAGCGGGCTGCTCGGCCGCGAGATCGGCATCGACCCGCGCGACGTGAATTATGTCGCCTACGCGGGCGGCGGCGAAGTGCTCACCTCCCTGCTCTCGAACACGGCCTCGGCCGGCATCTCGAGCTACAACGACTTCCGCGATCAGATCGAGGCCGGCTCGGTGCGCGCCCTCGGCACCTCGGCCGCCGAACCGGTGGACGGCATCGACGTACCCACCTTCATCGAATCCGGCTACAACGTGGAGATGAGTAACTGGCGCGGCTATGCGGCCCCGCCCGGCATCAGCCACGAGGCCCGCCAGGAGCTCGTCGACATCGTCACGGAGATGCACGCCACGTCCGAGTGGGACGACTCCATGACCCGCAACCGTTGGAGCGACAGCTACTCCATCGACGGCGACTTCGAGGAATTCATCGCCACCGAGAGCGAGCGCGTGCGCTCCATCATTGAGGAGCTCGGACTGTGAGCAACACGACCCCGACCGACGACAGGTTCCACCCGCCCGCCGATGTCTCGACAGCGGATGCCGCGGCATCCGCTCGCGAGACCGCGCCCCAGCCCTGGCTGGCCGGCCGCAGTGAGCTCGTGGTCTCCGCCCTTGTACTGGCGATCGCCGTGTTCCTCACGGTGGGTATCGTCACCATGGACGTTCCTGAGGGCACCGCGACCCCCGGGCCGCAGTTCTTCCCCACGATCGTCGCCGGGCTGCTGTACGTGCTCGCGGTCCTCCTCGCCGTTCAGGTCGTGCGGGCACCCCGCCCGGTCGACGGCGACAGCAACGTGAGCCGGGTGGGCATGTCCAGCGACATGCTCAACGATCTCGGCGACATCGACACGACCAGCGAGATCCGCGTCATCCGCTCCTCCGTGCACCCCGCCACGAAGAAGAAGATCGGCCTGACCGACTGGAAGACCACCGGACTCGTGCTCGCGAGCGTGATCGCGTTCATCCTGCTGCTGCAGCCGCTCGGTTGGCTGCTCTCCGCCGCCGCGCTGTTCTGGGCGCTCTCGCGGGCCCTCGGCAGTCGACGCCCGATGTTCGATATCGGCGTCTCGCTGATCTTCTCCTCGTGCATGCAGCTCGCATTCTCGGCCGGCCTCGGCCTCACCCTTCCTTCGGGAATTCTGACGGGAGTCTTCTCATGGATCAGCTAGCCAACCTTCTTGAGGGCTTCTCGGTGGCCCTCACCCCGATGAATCTGGTGTTTCTGCTCATCGGCGCGATCCTCGGCACCGCGGTGGGTGTGCTGCCCGGGCTCGGTTCCGCGATGGCTGTGGCCCTGCTCCTGCCGATTACGTTCAGCCTCGACCCCACCGGCGCGTTCATCATGTTCGCGAGCATCTACTTCGGCGGGCTGTTCGGGGACTCGACCTCGGGCATCCTCTTGAACACCCCCGGCAATTCCTCGGCCATCGCCACCTCGTTCGAAGGCCATCGCATGGCCAAGGACGGCCGGGCGGCGAAGGCCCTCGGCACGGCCGCGATCGGTGCCTTCACCGGCGGCATCATCGCCACGACTCTCGTGGTGTTTCTGTCCCCGTACCTCGTGCTGCTCGCCACCCTGTTCGGGCCCGCCGAGTACTTCGCCCTCGCGGCCTTCGCGTTCGTGGCCATCTCCGCCGTCGTCGCCGAATCTGTCGTGCGCGGGCTGATCGCGCTCGGCATCGGTCTCTCACTCGCGATGGTGGGCATCGACGGCCAGAGTGGCGCGGCCCGTTTCACCCTGGGCATGCCCGAGTTCTTCGACGGCATCTCGATCATCGTCGTGACGGTGGGCCTCCTCGCGATGGGCGAGGTGCTGCACGTGGCCTCCCGCATCCACCGCGAAGACCCGCGCGCGCAGGTGAAGACGCACGGCTCGCCGTACCTGAACTGGCGTGAATTCAAGCAGGCGTTCCCTGCGTTTCTGCGCGGCACAAGCTTCGGGCTGCCGTTCGGCGCCATCCCGGTGGGCGGCTCAGAGGTTCCCACGTTCCTCGCCTACGGCACGGAGAAGAAGCTCGCCAAGCGGCGCGGTGACACGATGTTCGGCACCCGCGGCGCCATCCAGGGCGTGGCCGGGCCGGAGGCGGCCGGCAACGCCACCGCCGGTACCGCGATGGGCGCGCTGCTCGCGCTCGGCCTGCCCACGTCGGCGACCGCGGCCATGATGCTCGCGGCGTTCCAGCAATACGGCATGCAGCCCGGGCCGCTGCTGTTCGAGCGCAGCGCCGACCTCGTCTGGCCGCTGCTCGCGAGCCTGTTCGTGGGCCTGGTCATGCTGCTCATCATCAACCTGCCGTTCGCGTCGGTCTGGGCGAAGCTGCTGCTCGTGCCCAAGCACTACCTGTACGCCGGAGTCGCCGTGTTCTCGGTGTTCGGCGTCTATGCGATCGCCTCCTCGATGAAGGACCTCTGGCTGCTCGTGGCGATCGGCGTGCTCGGCTTCGTGATGCGCCGATTCGCCATCCCGCTCGCCCCTGTGCTGATCGCGGCCATTCTCGGCCCGCTCGCCGAAACCGAGCTGCGCCGGGCCCTGGCGGTGTCCGAGGGCGACATGGCCATCCTGGTGGGCTCGCCGATCACGGTGTCGCTCTACTCGGTGATGGCCGTGGCGATCCTCATCAGCGTGGTGCAGCACGTACGGCACCGGCGGCAGGCTGCTGCTATTCCCGAGAAGGTGACGGCGGCTGGGTAGCGGCCGGCGGCATCCGCTTCGGTGTGTGTGCGTCGTGTGGCGTGGTGTGTGGCCAATTCAGGAGAAGCGCCGGGCATCGGCCCGGGCGGCCAGGCAAACGCTGGGCCCACACCGAACCCGCCACCGGATCTCCTGAATTCGCCACCACAACAGCGGGCCAGCGGATGCGGCCGGGTCAGGTCAGGAAGTCCAGCGCCGCCACCTTGAAGGCCCGGGAACCGAGCGCGTTCATGTGCGTTCGGCCGGGCAGACCGAGGTATTCAGCGCCGACGGTGCGGGCGAGCTCGGCCACTCCCTCGGGGATGGGGTCGGCGCTGCCGGCCACGTAGAAACGCGGGATGCCGGCCGGCACATCGAGCACTGACCCCGTCATGCCTTGCACGCACGCGAGTAGCGCCGGGCGGTTGGCCCCGCCGGCGATGGCCGCGCCGAGCACCGCGGCGATCGTGGGGTCGTTGGGCAGCTGGCCGTCGGTCACGAAACGCTCGACCGCGGCGGGGTCCCACGTGGCGAAGTGTTCGATCGGACCGGCGCCGCCGAGAACCACGCGGCGCACGCGCTCGGGAGCGAGCCGGGTGAGCGCCGCCGCCACGCGCGAGCCGAGGGAGTACGCGATCACGTCAACCTGTTCGAGTTCGAGGTCGTCGAGCACAGCCACGAGGTCGGCGGCCATCTGCCGCGGGGCGTACTCGGCGGCCCGCTGCGGGGCGTCGCTGCGGCCGTGGCCGCGCAGATCCGGCGTGATCACGCCGCGACCGGCATCCGCTAAGAATGCGACCCAGCCGGTGACGCCCCAGGTGTCGGCGGCCGTGGACGCGAAGCCGTGCACGAGCAGCACGGGCCGGTCGCCGGGAACCACGTCGTAGGCCACACGCACGCCATCGAGGCGCCGGGCGACGTGCGGCGCGCTCAATCGAGCACGGTCGTGGTGGTCGACACAGCGAGAACCGCGCCCATGTGGGCCAGTTCGGCGAGCGCGGCCTGGCTCGCGGACTCGTCGACGCCCGCGATCAGATCAGTAAACACGCGCACGTGCTGGCCGTGCTCGAGCGCGTCGAGTGTCGAGGCGCGCACGCAATGGTCCGTCGCGAGGCCGACCACATCCACATCGGTGACACCGCGCTGGGCGAGCAGCGCGCCGAGGGTGTCGCCGACACCAGTTTTTCCCTCGAAGATGGAGTAGCCCGGCTCGCCTTGGCCCTTGTAGATGTGTACGGCACGGTCGGGCAGAACCAGATCGGGGTGGTACTCGGCGCCGGGGGTGCCGGCCACGCAGTGCACGGGCCAGGTGCTCACGAAGTCGGGTTCGCCGGTCAGGGCGATGTGCCCTCCGTTGTCGCTGTCGGCAGTGTGCCAATCCCGCGAGGCGAAGATGTGCCGATACGCCTGCGGATGCGCCGCGAGTAAGGCGCTGATGCCGGCCGTGACGGCCGCCCCGCCGGTAACCGCCAGGGCGCCGCCCTCCGTGAAATCGTTCTGAACGTCGATGATGAACAGGGCGCGGGTCACGATAGCTCCTTTGCTAAGGGTTAGTTGTTAGACAGATTATCGCCGCATCGGAAGAAGCCGGCGGTAATCGTGTCGATGGCCTGTTTCGCGTTGTCGCTCACGTTGCCGAGGGCGTAGACGGCGAAGGTGAGCGGGGTGCCGTCGGCGGCACGGATGATTCCGGAGAGCGTGTAGCCGGTGGTGATCCAGCCGGTTTTCGCGAAGACGGCGCCGTCTGCCACCGAGTTCGGGCCGGCAAACCTGTCGCTGTACGAGAGCGAACCGGAGGGTCCTCCAGCCACCGGAAGGCCGTCGAAGATCACGCCGAGGTTGCCCTCCCGGGCGTTGATCTTCACGAACAGGGCGGTCATGTACGCGGGCGACACGGCGTTGGCGGGACTGAGCCCGGAGCCGTCCTTGATCACGATCCCGGTCGTGTCGATCCCGTACGGGGCGAGGCCGTCCACCACACCCTGCTGCAGCGACGCGAAGTCGTTGCCGGCGCCGCTTCTGATGGACGTGAGTCGGGCGAGCATCTCGGCGATGGTGTTGTCGGACACGATGAGTGACTGCGTGATCAGGGTGGACACCGGTTGGGACTGCACCGAGCCGAGCTGCGCGGCACCGGGTGGCGCGGTGCCCTGGCTCACGGTCACACCGCCGCCGAGGGCTTCTGCGAAGGCCTGCCCGGCGCGCGCGACGGGGTCTTCGCTGCGCGGGGAGGTGCTGCGGCTCGGGTTGTCGCGGTCCCCGTCCACCTGCAGGGCTGTGATTTCGGGCATATAACCGAGGCCGAGTTCGGAGCGGGCCCAACCATCGTCCCACTCGGGGCCGGAGAAATAGCTTGAGTCGAGCACCAGGCTCGTCATCGGCACGCCCGCGTTGGCGGGGTCGGCGTCCCACGCCGCCCGCGCCTGCGCGGCTAGATCGTCAAGGTGCGCGGCGCCGGTGTAGAACGGTTCCGCCCCGCTCGGCAGCCTGGAGAGCGTGAGGTCTCCGCCGCCCACGAGCACGACCTGGCCGGGCTCGCTGCCCTTCACGACGGTGGTCGTTGCCCGAAAATCTGGGCCGAGCACGCTCAGCGCTGCAGCGCTCGTGACGACCTTGAGCACGCTCGCCGTGGCAGAGGCTGTCGTACCGCCGCGGTCAAAGAGCACCTCGCCGGTCGTGGCGTTCATGACCTGGCCCTGAAAATTGGCCAGTCTGGCGTCGGCGGCGAGCCCGGCCACCGAGCAGGTGCGCAGCCGACTGGCTGCGGTCGCTGCGCCGGGGACCGGCCGCGCAGGCGGCACTGTTGCGGTGGGCGTGGGGGTGGGGGTGGCCGTTTCCAGAGCGGATGCCGCGCGCGGTTCCTCCGCGCCGGTCTGGGTTCCCGCGAAGACCGCGCCGGTGCCGAGCAGGGCGAACACGAGGGCCCCGGCCGTGACCAGCCAGGCGCGGGGGTGCCGTGCGAAGACCACGCCGAGGCCGGTGGTCTTCGCGGTGGGCGCCGCGGCCCGAGCGGTTTCGGCGACGGGAAGCACGGTGGTGGTGCCCTCACCGGGAATCACTGTGGTGGTGGCGGCGTCGGCGACGGGAAGCATCGTGGTCGCGGCGTCCGCGGCCGGGAACGCGGCCGTCGCGGCATCGGCGACCACGAGGTGCGCGGTGGCATCGGAATCGGGCAGGGCGGACGTGGCCGCGGCATCCGCTACCGGAAGCTGGGCCGTGGCGTCGTCGTCGAAGGCATCGTCGCGCTTGGCGTCATCGGCCGGAAGGTCTGCTTTGTCCACCCGGTCATGTTAGCCGACGAGCCTTGGCGCGCCGGGATCGTGCCTCGACGGGCGCTACTCCCCGGGGTAGCGCAGCCCGATCTGGGCGCGCACGGCGTCGAGGGTCTCCATGATCGCCACGGATTCCGCCGGCGAGAGAATCTCGCCGGCCGTCTGGCCCGCCAGGATCAGCCGCTCCACCTCGCTCGCCTCGTAGTGCATGCCCCGCCCGGTGACCTCGCTCACGTACGTCTCGGTCACCTCGTTGGCGCTGTTGCATACCCGGAAGGTGGTGGGCGCGTACCAGATGGCGTCGATGTCGATCCGGCCGGCCGTGCCGAGGATGCTCGCTGTGTTCGGCCCCTTCGTATCGCTCGCGGACAGTGTCGTGGCGATCTGTCCGCCGGCGTACCGGAAGATCGTGGCGACCTGGGCATCCGCTCCGGTCTCCTTGAACGTGGCGCTCGCCAGAATGCTCTCCGGCGCACCGAACAGGTCGAACGCGAACGACACCGGATACACCCCGAGGTCGAGCAGCGCGCCGCCGCCGAGCGCGAGGTCGTTGAGGCGGTGCGCCGGGTCGTCGGGCAGCTTCTGGGTGTGGTCCACGAGGAGCGTGTGCACGTCGCCGAGCGTTCCGGCGGCGATGATCTCGCGGATGCGCGCCATGTGCGGCAGGAACCGGGTCCACATGGCCTCCTGCACGAGCAGGTTCTTCGACGCGGCGAGCGCCACGAGGGCACGGGCCTCGCCGGCGTTGAGCGTGAAAGACTTCTCGACCAAAACGTGCTTGCCGGCCTTCAGGGCGAGGGCGGCGTTGGCGGCGTGGAGCGGATGCGGCGTGCTGACGTACACGACGTCGACCTCCGGATCGTTCACCAGGGCTTCGTAACTGGCGTGCGCATTCGGGATCCCGAACTCAGCCGCGAACGCGTCGGCGGACTCCTGACTGCGTGACCCGACGGCCTGCACTGTGTGCCCGGTGAGCACGAGGTCTTCGGTGAAGGAGTGGGCGATGCCGCCCGTGGCCAGGATTCCCCAGCGGATGCCGTGTGTCATGTCCCGAGCCTAGGCGCTGTCCGCGCCCGCAACGCAGCATCCGCTCGCCCGGCGCGCGCCGCCGCGCCGCAACCGCCGCGCGCTACCGCCACAGCGACCGCACCCCGCCACAGCGGCGCCCCGGAATGGGTGTACTAGGCCGGGCCGGCGGCCTGCACCCGGGCGGGCTTTGCGCCGTTCACAATTCCGAGGCCGGAGACCACCCCGGCGATGACCATCAGCACACCGGTGGCGATCACGGCGCGGTGCAGTCCCGCGAGGTCGAGGGTCGAGCCCACCACGAAGCTCAGCGCCGCGATCGCCACGAGGCCCGCCACCCTGGACACCGCGTTGTTCACCGCGGAGGCGATCCCCGCCCGGGACGAGTCGATCGCACCGAGGATGGCGGAGGTGAGCGGGGCCACCGTGATGGTGAGGCCGAGGCCGAAGACCACGACACCGGGGAAGACCTCGCTCCAGTAGTTCACCTCGTCGCTGATGCGCAGCATGAGAAAGAAGCCCGCCGCGCTCACAAGCGGCCCAACGCACATGAACAGGCGCGGCCCGTGCACGCCCGCGAGCCTGCCGAACAGGGTCGACAAGAGGATGCTGAAAATCGTCACGGGCAGCAGGGCGAGGCCCGCGAGGGTAGCGCTGTAGCCGCCCACTTGCTGCAGGAACACTGCGAGCACGAACGACCCGATCGACAGCGCCCCGTAGAAGAAGGTCGTCGCCACGTTGCCCACCGAGAAGTTGCGCACGTGGAACAGGCTCAGCGGCATCATCGGCTGTGGTGGGCGCCGCTCGTGCAGGATGAACGCGACGAACGACACCACGCCCACGATGGCCGGCACGAAGATCACCGGGCTCGCCCAGCCGAAGTTCGGCTGCTCGATCAGCGCGAACACCGGCAGTCCGAGGCCGACCACGCCGAGAACGGCACCGAGAACGTCGACGCGAGCTCCGGCATCCGCTGGCCGATCGGCGGGCAACCGGGCCAGCAGCACGAGCGTCACCGCGATCGGCAGCACGTTGATGGCGAACACAAGGCGCCACGACGCGAGGTCGACGAGCAGACCGCCGATGAGCGGGCCGGCGATGAAGGCGGTGCTGGTCCACGCGGTCCAGGACCCGATGGCGCGCGCCTGCGCCGCGCCCGAAAAGGTGGACAGGATGAGGGCCAGGGAACTGGGCACGAGCAGCGCCCCGGCCACGCCCTGCAGGGCGCGTGCGCCGATGAGGAACGCCGCCGAGGGCGCCACCGCACAGAGTAAAGAGGCCACCAGAAACCCGACGAGTCCCCAGAACAGCACTCGCTTGCGTCCGAACGCATCGGAGAGCGAACCGGCGAGCAGGATGATGGCGCCGAGGGTGATGAGGTACGCGTCGACGACCCACTGCTGCGTGCTGATGCCGCCGCCGACTTCGCGGGTGATCGCCGGCAACGCCACGTTGATGACGGTGCCGTCGAGGAACGCGATGAACGACGCGAGCACCGCAACGGTGAGCACGAGTCGTTGCACGGATGTCGACGGCTGGAGGGTCATGAGAATAGTCTGCACCCGGCATCCGCTGTCCACACCCGGCAGGCCGCACGCGGGCCAGCGAACGGTGGCACACTGGCGCGTAATACACATCGAAGGGGACGGAACATGACAGGTTTTCAGTCCAAAGTTGCGCTCGTGACGGGCGGCGGCTCGGGCATCGGCGCCGCTATCGCGAGGTAGCTCGCCGCGGCCGGGGCATCCGTTGTGGTGACCGATATTCACCTCGAGGCCGCGCAGGCCGTCGTCGACGAGATCGAGGCCGTCGGCCAGATCGCCGTGGCCGTGCAGCAGGACACCTCCGACCCGGCGCAGTGACACCGGGCCGTTCAGGTGGCCGTCGACAGCTTTGGGGCCTTGCAGCTTGCGGTCAACAATGCCGACATCGCCCCCACACGCGCTCCGGTCGGTGAACTCGACATCGACGATTGGAAGCGCGTGATCAACGTGAACCTCAGCGGCGTGGCCTACGGCCTCCGCTACCAAATCCCGGCCCTGCTGCACTCCGGGGGCGGCTCCATCGTGAACATCTCGTCGACCCTCGGCACCAACGGCGGACTCAACGCCGCAGCCTAGGTTGCCGCGAAACATGGCGTCGTGGGGCTCACGAAGGCCACGGCGCTCGAATATGCCGCGCGAGGCATCCGCGTCAACGCCGTCGGCCCCGGTTACATCGAGACGCCCCTGCTCGCGGGGGTCCCCGCCGACATGCACGATGCCATTGTGGGCATGCGCACGATCGGCCGTCTGGGCACGGCTACGGAGGTGGCAAACCTGGTTCTCTTTCTGCTCTCAGAACAGGCGAGTTTCGTCACGGGCAGCTACCATCTCGTCGACGGGGGCTATTCGGCGCGCTGAGTGTCCCCTTTCGCCACGTGCGCGACCGGGCCACACTGTGCCTATGAAAAGTGCACAAGCGGCAGACATGAGCGCCCGGGTGGCGGCCCTCTTCAATCGGGTGGCCGACACATACGATGCTGTCGGCGTGCCCTGGTTCGGTCCGATCGCTGAGCGGCTCGTGGCAGAGCTCGAGCCCCGGCCCGGCGAACGCGCTCTCGATCTCGGAACCGGTCGCGGCGCCGCGCTCTGGCCCCTCGCCGCGGCGGTGGGTCCCACAGGTCACGTCACCGCGATCGACCTCGCCGAGCAGATGATTGCGGCCACCCACGTTGACGCGGCGGCGCTCGGCCTCGACACCGTCACACTCCTGGTAGCCGATGCCTCGAACCCGGGCCTGGCGCAGGAGTTCGACCTCGCCGTCGCGTTGCTCGTGCTGTTCTTCCTGCCCGATCCGGCCTCCGCACTCCGCGCCTGGCGCGGGCTGCTCGTGCCCGGCTGCCGCCTCGGCGTGTCCACCTTCGGCCCGCGCGACGCTGCGTGGGAATCCGTCGACGCTGTCTTCACCCCGTACCTTCCGAAGCAGCTGCTTGATGCTCGTACCAGCGGCACACGCGGCCCCTTCGCAACGGATGCCGGTGTCGAAGGCCTGCTCACGAACGCCGGTTTCGCGCACACCCGCACCACCCACATCTCCCAGCCCGCGCATTTCGACGATGTCGACCAGTGGCACCGCTGGTCGATGTCGCATGGGCAGCGGTCGCATTGGCTGGCGGTTCCGGAACCGGCCAGGGCCGACGTGCTCGCGTTGGCCGCCGAGCGGCTCGAAGCCGCCCGCGACCCGCTCGGCGGTTTCACGCTCACCCAGCGCGTGCGGTTCACGGTGGGAACCCGGCCAGCCCTGTCGCGGCACTCGTCTGAACGGCGGGCACTCGTCTGAGCGAGTGCCACCCGCGCACACGAGTGCCGCGACGGGGACGGCGCGACACGGCACGCAGCTGAACTCACGGATTCAGGGAGTAGACCTGAACCGATATGACTTCCCCGATGATTCTCTCCGCAGGCTTACTCGATCCCCGGACCCTGATCACGGGGGCCGGAGTATGGGGACTCCTGATCGTGTGCGCGGCGGTCTTCGCCGAGACGGGACTGCTGATCGGCTTCTTCCTGCCCGGGGATACCCTGCTCTTCTTCACCGGGCTCCTCACCTTCAGCGGCGCCATCGCACAGCCACTCTGGCTCGTGATGCTGCTCGTGATTGTCGCCGCCGCGGCCGGCGACCAGGTGGGGTACTTCGTCGGCCGGCGGTCGGGGCCGGCCATCTTCGAGCGCCGCGAGTCCGGGCTGTTCAGCCGGCGGAGCGTCGAGCGCACCCAGGCGTTCTTCGACCGCTACGGGCCCTCAGCCGTGATGGTGGCCCGGTTCGTGCCCGTGGTGCGCACCTTCGCGCCGGTGGCGGCCGGGGTCGGCCGCATGCCGCGTCGCCTGTTCACCCTCTTCAACATTATCGGCGGCACGGTCTGGACCGTCGTGATCGTGGGCTCCGGCTTCCTGCTCGCCCATATTGCGGGCGTTGCCGAGTTCGTGGGCCGCTACATCGACCTCGTTCTGGTGAGCATCGTCGTGCTCTCCGTGCTGCCGGTCCTGGTGCGAGCGCTCGTACTGCGTCGCCGCCGCACGGCGGCGGCCCCGCAATAGGGAAGACTGGAACCTCGATCATCCAGTAAGGAACTCCTATGATTACGCTGCACCAGGACGCCGACGGCTTCATCCGCATGAACCGGCACTTTCCGACGAAGACCCCCGTGTCCATCATCTTCAGCGACGGGTCGCAGGAGTCCTTCGTGGGCGAGCAGCTCAACGCCGTCTACGACCAGGCGCAGGCCGAATACCGCGCCGAGAACCACCTCGACGCGAAGGGTTTCTCCCGCCGCCCGGCAAAGACTGTGCAGGCCCAGACCAGTATCACGTTCGTGAAGGTTCAGCCCGGACTCGCGTCGGCGTAACACCCTTCGCTTTCAGGAGCGCGCCAGCGGCGACGGATGCCAGCACCACGACGACCCCGACGAGCTGCACCGCAGTGAGCACCTCCCCCGCCACGGCCCACCCCAGCAGAATCGCTGCGACAGGGCTGAGCAGGGCAAGGAATCCGATGCGAGTCGCCGGGAGCTGCGCGATGCCTCGGAACCACAGCACGTAGGCCACGGCGGTACCCAGCACGGACAGGTACGCGTAGCCCCAGAAGTTGCCCGCCGTGAACGGTTCGGAGGGAAGCCCCTCACACACCAGCAGCAAGACCAGCAGGGTGAGCCCGCCGGCGAGGAGCTGCCACGCCGTCGTGGCGAGCGGCGAGGCGGGTTGGCCCCACTTCTTGGCGAGCACCAGCCCGACGGCCATCGAGAGGGTACCGCCGGCAGCGGCCAGGAGTCCGAGGGAGTCGAGGGCCGCGCGGGATTGCAGCACGATGAGACTCACGCCGAGCACCCCGGCGAGTCCGGCTGCGAATACGCGCGGCGTCATGCGCTCGTGGAGGAAACGGCTCGCGAGAAGCGCGATAACCAGGGGCTGGATGCCGCCGATGATCGCCGCCGTGCCGCCCGGTAGCCGGTAGGCCGCCACGAACAGCAGCGCGAAGAAGGCACCGATGTTGAGCACGCCGAGCACCCAGGATTTCCACCACCAGCTGCCCCGTGGCAGCGTGCGCACGATGAGTAGTAGCAGCACGCCGGCGGGCAGCGCGCGCAGGGTCGCGGCGAGCAGCGGTCGATCGGGCGGCAGAAACAGTGTCGTGGTGAGGTAGGTCGTGCCCCAGAGCAGGGGTGCAACCGCGGTGGCCAGGAGGAGAGCGTATTTATTGCTAAGCACTTAGCTAGTATACCTAAGAGCTTAGCGTTTGCTACAGTGTAGATATGACCGGCCCTTTAGACCGCATCCTCGAACAGTGGCACGCGGAGCGACCGGACCTCGATGCCTCCCCGATGGCCGTCATCGGCCGGCTGAGCCGGGCATCCGTTGATGTCGACGCCAGGCTCGGGGCCACCTTCGCGCGCCACGGCCTGGATTCTTCGTCTTTCGACGTGCTCGCCACACTGCTGCGAACCGGGCACCCGCATCAGCTCGCTCCGGCCGACCTCGCCCGCGACGCCATGATCAGTACCAGCGCCGTCGCCCAGCGGCTGAACAAACTCGAGCAGCGTGGCCTCATCGAGCGCGGCGCGAACCCGCACGACGGTCGCGGCACCCTCGTGACGCTCACGACGGCCGGGCGTGACCTCATCGAGGAAGCCCTACCGGATCACCTACTCACGGAACACGCTATCGTCTCCGAGCTAAGCGCCGCCGAGCAGGCCCAGCTCGCTGCCCTGCTGCAGCGCGTCTCCGACGCCGCCCGTCGCCCCTGAGAACCTTCTCACGCGTCATGAGATGCGTGACCGGCTCAGGCCACGATGGTCCAGGGGTTCTCGATCAGGCGCGTCAGCGTCTGCAAGAACTTCGCGGCCAGCGCGCCGTCGATGATGCGATGGTCGGCCGACAGCGTGTAACGCATGCGGTAGCGCGCCACGACATCGTCACCCACCACCACGGCTTCTCGCGCCGTGCCGCCCACGGCCAGAATCGCGCCCTCCGGAGGGTTGATGATGGCGGTGAACTGCTCCACGCCGAACATGCCGAGGTTGCTGATCGTGAACGTGCCGCCCGACATCTGCCCGGGCGTCAGTTTCTTGTCATTCGCGAGCGCCACGAGGTGCCTGGTCTCGGCGCCGAGCTGGCTGACCGTCTTCTGGTCGGCGTCGTCGATCACGGGCACCATCAGGCCGTTCGCGGACGCCACGGCCACCCCCACGTTGATGCGGTTGTGCACGAGCATCTCAGTGCTCGCGTCGTCGATGTAGGAGGCATTCACAAGCGGATGCTCGCGCAGCGCGAGCGCGCTCGCGCGGATCAGCAGGTCGTTGACGCTCACCTTCGGCCGGCCGGCCGCAACGAGCTGTTCGTTGAGCTCGGCGCGCAGCAGCATGAGGTTTTCGGCATCCGCTGCCGCTGTCACGAAGAAGTGCGGGATGCTGCGGGCGCTTTCTCCCAGGCGGCGGGCTACGACGCGGCGCAGTGAGCTCAGCGGCACCGACTCGGGTGCGCGCTTGTCAGTTGGGGCGGGCGCGTGAGCGGATGGCGCTGCGAGCACGGGCGCGGCCGGCGCTGCAGATCCAGCGGGCTCCACCAGCGCGGGCGTTGCCGACGCGGCAGCATCGGCCGAGGACGAGAGCAGGTCAACGGTGTCGGCACGAATGATGCGCCCACCGGGGCCCGTGCCGCGCACGTGGCTGAGGTCGAGGTGGTTCTCGCGGGCGAGCTTGCGCACGAGAGGGGAGGCGAACATCCGCTCCCCCGTCTCGGGTACCGGGATCGGCACCGTCGGTTCGCCCAGGGCGGGCTCGACCGCGGCCTCGGGCGGAGCGGCGGGGGCCGACGCTTCGCTCGGCGTGCCGTCGTCGAGCAGCGCAATCGGGGCTCCGATCTTCGCGAGCTGCCCCTCTGGCACCAGGTATTCGCTGAGAATTCCGGCCTCGTAGGCCTCGTATTCCATGGTGGCTTTGTCGGTCTCGATCTCCACGAGGAGGTCACCCACCTCCACGCGGTCGCCGGGCTGCTTGTGCCAGATCACGATCGCGCCTTCCTCCATGGTGTCGGAGAGACGCGGCATAGTGATTTCGATCATGACTTCACACCCATCGGGTAGCGGCGACGACCCACGGCGTCAAGAGTCTGACGGATGGCGGCAATCACGTCATCTGCCGACGGCAACGCGGCCGTCTCCAGTGGTTTTGAGTACGGTAGGGGCACCTCGGCCATCGCGACGCGGCGCACGGGGGCGTCGAGGTAGTCGAAGGCGCCGTCGGAGATGGTGGCCGCGATCTCGGCGCCGATTCCGTAGGTCAGCCAGTCATCCTCAAGAATGACGGCGGAATGCGTCTTCTTCACGGATTCCACCACGGTCTCCCGGTCGAGCGGGCGCAGGCTGCGCAGGTCGATCACCTCGATGTCGAGTCCGTCGGACTCGGCCAGCCGCTCCGCTACCTGCGCGGCCACGTGGGCCATACGCGAGTAGCCGATCAGCGTGATGTCCCTGCCCGGGCGGGTGACGGCGGCCTTGCCGATCTCGGCCGGCTCGTCCGCGTCGGGAACCTCGCCCTTGGTGTTGTAGAGCGACAGATTCTCCAGGAAGAGCACGGGGTCGTCGTCGCGGATCGCCGCCAGCAGCAGCGCCTTGGCATCGGCCGGCGTGCTGGGAGCGACGACCTTCAGGCCCGGAACGAAGGCATAGAAGAGCTCAATGTTCTGCGAGTGCGTGGCGCCGAGCTGCTGGCCACCTCCGCCCGGGGTGCGGATCACGAGTGGCACCCGGGCCTGGCCGCCGAACATGCCGTAGATCTTGGCGGCGTGGTTCACGATCTGGTCGAGCGCGAGCAGCGAGAAGTTGATGGTCATGATCTCGACCACCGGGCGCAGCCCGAGCATCGCGGCACCGATGGCGGCGCCGGTGAATCCCTCCTCCGCGATCGAGGTGTCGCGCACGCGCTTCTCGCCGAACTCCTCGAGCATGCCGGCGGTGATCTTGTACGCGCCCTCGAAGAGGCCGATCTCCTCGCCCATCAGGAACACGTTCTCGTCGCGGAGCATCTCGGAACGCAGGGTGTCGTGCAGCGCCTGCCTGTAGGTCATGATGCTCATTTGTCGTCTCCGTACTCGGGAATTGGTTCCGGTTCGAACAGTGGCTGCCCCGGCAGACGGTGCGAGTCATTGGCAACCGGGGTCGCGTAGGTGTAGTCAAACAGGGTCGACACATCGGGAAACGGGCTGTTTTCGGCGAACCCCGCGGCCTCGGTGACCCGCGTTGTGGCGTTCTCATCGATTGTCGCGAGCGCGGCGTCATCGAGCAGGCCGTCGGCGAGCAGGCGCGCTGCAAGCGCGTGCACAGGGTCGCGTTCCATCACCAGGGTCAACTCCTCGGCGCTGCGGTACTTCGCCGGGTCCACCACGGAGTGCCCGCGCAGCCGCTCCGTGACGACCTCCAGCAGAAACGGCTTGCCACCGCGGGCCGAGGCGACGGCACGCTCGGCCGCATCGAACACGGCGAGGGGATCGAGGCCATCCACACGCTCGGAGGCCATGCGGTAAGCGGATGCCCGCTTGTATAACTCGGGTTCGGCCGAGGCCTTGTCCACGGTCGTGGCCATTCCCAGCCGGTTGTTGATGATCACGTACACGATCGGCAGGTTCCACAGCGACGCGATATTCAGCGACTCGTGGAACGCGCCGATGTTCGTGGTTCCGTCGCCCATGGTGCACAGCACGATCTCGTCGCCGCTCCGGTAGTCGATCGCCAGGGCGGCACCCGTGGCGAGGGGAATCTGGCCGCCGACGATTCCGTAGCCCCCCAGCATCCGCTTCTCGAAGTCGAACATGTGCATCGACCCGCCCCAACCCTTGGAAACGCCGTCGGCCCGGCCGTACAGCTCGGCCATCACCCGGTTGGGATCGATTCCGCGCGTGATCGCGTAGCCGTGCTCGCGGTAGTTCGTGAAGAGGTAATCGGTGGGGCGCAGGGCCGCCATCAGCCCGACGACCGCCGCCTCCTCCCCGAGATTGAGGTGGCAGTAGCCGCCGATGAGGGCCTGCGTGTATGACCGGGCCGCGCGTTCTTCGAACCGACGGATGAGCATCATCTGGCGGTAGAAATCGATCGAACGTTTCTGGGCTGCGGTGGGTCTGGGCTTGCGTGCCCGGGTTGCTGCCGGTCGAGTGGCCAAGGCGAAACTCCCTCCTCGACCCTTGTGGGGTCGGGGGTCAAAAGCCGTATCCTATTAATGATACGAATTAGTTTCATTCTATCGCCAAGGGTACGGTTATTCCAGACCATTTCGACGACTGGAAGGAGAATGATGGCCGAGGAAAGGCCCGTTCGCCGGCGTGGCAGGCCCACGGAGGCCGAGCGCGTCGAACGACGTGACGAGATACTCGACGCCGCCCTGCCGATCTTTCTCGAGTACGGTTTCGGCCATGCCACTCTGGACCGCATTGCGGGCGCGGCGCGGGTGACCAAGCGCACCCTGTACACCTACTTCGGCAACAAGGCGGGCGTCTTCACGGCGATGCAGCAGCGCCTCGCCGCGAACGTGAGCGGCGAGCCCCTCGCTCCTGACACGCTGGAATCCCTCGCGACACGCATCATCGCCGGGGTTCACTCGGCCGAGATCATCGGGCTGCACCGACTCGTTATCGCCGAATCGCTGCGGTTTCCCCACCTCGCGCGCCAGTTTCACGACGATGCGGACATGCGCCACGTGGCCCGGCTGGCGGAGCACATTGCCACGGAACACGGACCGGATGCCGCGCAGCGCGCCGAAGCCCTGTACGCCCTGCTGCTCGGTGAGGACTACCGGCGCCGGCTCCTCGGCCTGCTCGGCCCGATCACCGCCCCCGAGGCGGCACACCTTGCCCGGGCGGCCCTCGCCGTGATCAACCTGGCCGCACCGGCCGCGTACGAATCGTGATGCCACGCGCCTCCTGCGCTCTCTCATCGCCCTCGCTGCGATGGGTCACATGTCCGCCTGCGCGAGCCCTCCATCGCCCGTTCCTCGCCCCCGCGGTCTTCTGCACGCGAGGCGCTGCCTCACATTCTCGGGTGCGCTCGTTCCCCTGAGGCCGGCGCACGGGTATGGTGCCGGAATGAACGAGAAACTCTGCGCCTACCTGAGCTACGAGGATGCCCCGGCCGCCCTCTGGTGGATGACAGAACTCGGCTTCGCCGTGGTCCGCAGGCAGGACGGTCCGGCGAATGAGGTCATCCATGCCGAGGTTCGCCTCGGTGACGTGGTGCTCATGGTTGCCAGCACAGATGCGGCATATGCCAGGTTGCCGCTGATCGGACGCTCGACCGGTCGCGGCCTCTATCTGCTGGTCGACGATGTGGACGGGTACTTCGACAGGGCCTTGGCGGCCGGCGGGACCGCCGTCATTGAGCCGGAAGACACCGAGTGGGGAACCCGGCGCGCACGCGTTCTCGATCCGGAAGACACCGAGTGGACCTTCGGAACATACGAGCCCGGCGCCGCCTGGTGACACCGTGGCTCACGCGGGGCGGTTGTGCTTACCGTCCAGCCACAGCGAGTCGGACGTGTCGCTGTGCGTGGTTCCCGATCCCACGTGCTTCGCGTCGATCGTGGCGCCTTTCTTAATGACGTGCACCAACGCCATGGCGTGACCGCGGCCCAGATCGTAATCTGTCTTCAGCCAATCGACAATGACCCCGGCCTTCACGGACGGATCGTCGAAACCCCGCTCATGGGCGATCGCGATAAACTCCCGCGGGGTCAGCCCGGTCTTGTCTTCGATGTTGTCGAGGTACGCCTGGAAAGACATTTCTGCTCCTGTTCGGGCCAATGGGGTCGGGGATCGGCCATGCTCTCTCGACGGTACTCACTGTCCGCGGATCGGGCCAGTCCGAGTCGCGCAACACGGTAGCAAACGCCGACGGTGAGAACGAGGATTCCCCCGACGATCGAGGGGATCGGCAGTGTCGCGACCAGAACGAGACAGGCAACGGCCCCGCCGATCTGAAGGGTGCGCGGGTAACGGCGGTGCGCGCCGGTCTGGGTGCACGCGGCACCGTTGGCAACGAAGTAGTACAGGAGAACGCCGAAAGACGAGAAACCGATTGCCCCGCGCAGATCGACCATGACAACGAGGACGGAGACAACGACGGCCAGGGCGATCTCTGCGTGGCGGGGCACGCCATAACGCGGATGCACCGCCGCGAGCCAGACGGGAAGGTCTCTGTTGCGTGCCATGGCGAGGCTCGTGCGTCCGACACCCGTGATGAGCGCGAGCAGCGCGCCGATACCGACGATCGGCACGGCCCAGGCCCAGCCCGCCGCGCCGATCACGACGGCATCGGTCAGCCCGAGACGACGGGCGAGTGCGGGACCGGTCACGATGTCGTCATCCGCGTGGGCAGATTCGGTGCGTTCACCCCCGGAGCCTAATTCACCCGAGTTAACGGATGGGGCCCCCGGTCCGAGCCGGGCGTACGGAAGCACGCCTCACCACGTCACAATCGTTGGTTTCACGGGCTTTTTCGGTTCCGCGTGATCACCGAGAACAGCATCATTTCACTTCAAATGTGGGCACATTATGGGCACGGAAGATGACCCGCTCCGCGACCGCGGAAGCAGCCCGTGGCGAGGGTCGTGCGCGAGATGGTCTCGCCGTCAGCAACGTACCGCCTCTCCCATTCCGCGTCTCCGGCGGGCTCGCTGCCTTCCCGAGTCTGAGCACGTCAACCTGACCACGGTTGCCGAAATCTGGCAGGTCTGACCCTGACCCCACTCCTCAAAGATTAGTTCGATTTCTAGCGTTCATATCATAAAAATTCCTCGTTTTTGTCTTCGATTGGTGGGAGAATGGATGCATGTTGAAGACGCGGAAATCAGATGCCGAGGTGATCGCCCAGTTGGAGAGGGCCGAGGCCTCGGTTGCTGCTGCGTTGGCGGAGGTGGACTACGCGGGGCTCCGTGAGGAGGGCTCTCTGGCGGTGATGGGGGTGGTGGAGAAGATTGGTCGCCGGGTTGATGGGGCTCGGGTGGCGTCGGCGACAGATGTCGCCACCCGGGCCGATTCGGCGTTGGGTCATGAGTCGCTGGCGTATAAGAACGGATGCCGGGGTAAGTACGAGCTGATCACCGCCGTGACGAGGGTGTCGGGTTCTGAGGCGAAGCGGCGGATGCGGCTCGGCGGCTTGATCAGTGGGGCCGCGACCGCCGCCAGCGGGCTGCTGGGGCAGGAGGTGCCGGTGCAGCATCCCGCGGTCGCCGAGGGGCTCGCGTCGGGAGAGTTGGGGGTGGATGCGGCGGAGGTGATCGTGACCGCCCTCGAGCCGCTGTCGCGGCGGGTTGCTCCGGCGGACCTGGATCGGGCGGAGCGGGCGCTGGTGGCGTCGGCGACGGGGGCGATCACTCCGGAGACGGAGGGGTTGCCGGGGGCGGGGATCGCGTTCTCCGCCGACCTGATCCGGGCGCAGGCCCACGAGTGGGAAGCGCGGCTGGACCCGGACGGCGCTGCTCCCAGTGACGAGCAGACGGCGGCGAAGAGCACCGTCGGGTTCGGCCGCTTGAAGGCTGGCCTGTATCCCTTGCGGGGCGGGGTGACGCCGGAGCTCAAGGGCATCATGGACGGCATCTTCAACACGTTCCTCTCCGCCCACGCCGCACCCGCGTTCCCCAGCGAGGAGCAGCAGGCGTTGATCGAAGCGGGAGAGCTGATTCCCGGGGCGGAGGAGTTCGACGACCCGCGCACTGGCGGTGAGAAGCGAGCGGATATCCTCCGCGGGGTGTTCGAGGCCACAGCGAGGAATTCGAAGACGCCCACTATGGGCGGGGCGGCGCCAGTGGTGATGGTGCACGTAAATGCCAAGGATTTGAAGAGTGGGACCGGTGTCGGCTGGGTCGACGGGGTGGAGGCGCCCATTTCGCTGAAGGCGGTGCGGCAGAAGATGTGCGCCGGCGGGTATCAGAACGTGATCCTCGGGGAAGATGGTGAGGTTTTGCGGCTCGGTGAGAAGAAACGGTTCTTCACCCCCGCCCAGCGCCGGGCCATCGCAGCCCGCGACGGAGGCTGCGTCATACCGGGGTGCACGGTGGCGGCGGCGTGGTGCGAAGTTCACCACATCATCCCGTGGCAGCACCACGGAAAGACCGACATAAACAACGGAACTTTGCTCTGTTGGTACCACCACGCCACCATCGACACCTCCGGGTGGGAGATCCGCATGGTGCGAGGACGCCCCGAGGTACGCGGCCCGGTACTCTTCGACCCCACCCGCACCTGGCGGCCCGCCGCCACCCACCGCGCCAATACGGCCAGCGCCGCATCGGGCTAGAAGTGTGCCCGGTGCAGCGTTGCAGGGTTGGCCCACGGGGTCTACGAAGCCCGTTGGTCGAGGAGCGAGGTACGAGCGTCTCGAGACCGCGCAAGCCGACTCTCAGACTCGGCTCACGCGGTCTCTGTAATGGTTATAGCTGGTCTGGTTATCAGCTGGCAGGCTGGTCTTGATTCGTGTGGGTTGCGTGACTCTTTTGGTCTCTGACCCTCTTCACGGAGGTGTCTTCGTCTCGACATGTCCGCTCCACGCATCGAATCGAGGCCGGCCTGTGACCCTCAGAGTGACTTGATTAGAAGCCTGTCCGTACCCCCGACAGGGTCGTGACTCATTACAGAGATGTTCTCCGAGGAACCCCAGACCGGCACGACATAACACCCATCGAAGGAGTTATCGTGACCATGGTCTCACAGCAGTTCAGTTATGTCATCGGGGTGGATACCCATGCCAAGACACACACGCTGGTCGCCCTCGACCATCTGGGCGGGAAACACGGCACCGCGCAAACATTCCCGACAACTCCGCCCGGACTCAAACGGGCTCAGGCGTGGATCGAACGCGAAACAACGGGGCCGGTTTTGGTGGCCATGGAGGGCACCGGGTCCTACGGAGCCCAGTTCTGCGACCTCCTGACGGCCGCCGGCGTGCGCGTCACCGAAACCAAGCCGCCCAAGCGCGGCGTTCGCCGGGCCGGCAAAACCGACCCCATCGACGCAGAGCACGCCGCCCGCTACGCCCTCGCCCTGCCAATGGAGCACCTCATCACGCCCCGCAACCACGCTGGGCACCACGCAGCCTTGACGGTGCTACTGACCGCGCGCGCCGCCCTCAAGAAGGCCCACAGCGCCTCCAACAACCGCCTCACAGCGCTGCTGCGCGGGTACGGTTTCGGCCTGGACGTTCGCCTGGCCCTCACCGCCGAGCAAGTCAAAGTCGTCGCAGCCTGGCGCGCCCATCGAAACGATGACGTCGGCATGGTCACCATCCGCGCCGAGGCTGCCCGCGAAGCGCGAGAGATCCTCAGCCGTCAAGCCGAGCTCACGGCGAACGAGAAGGGCCTCCTCAAGCACGTGAAAGCCCTCGCCCCCTACCTGCTGCTTGAGCACGGCGTCGGCGCGATCGTCGCCGCGCAGCTGATCGTGTCGTGGTCGCACCAGGGACGCATCCGCTCCGAGGCCGCGTTCGCCCGCTTCGCGGGCATCGCGCCCATCCCCGCGTCATCGGGCAACACCATCCGCTACCGTCTGCACCGCGGCGGCGACCGGGCGCTCAACACCGCCATCTGGGTCACCACGTTCTACCGCTACCACCACGACCCGGCGACCGCCGCCTACGTCGAGAAACGGACGAAGGAAGGCAAGACACCCAAGGAGATCCAACGCGTCCTGAAACGCTACATCGCCCGGCACCTGTTCCGCGTCCTCGATAACCACACCATCTAAAACGTCACCACCGCCCAGCGGACAGGCCATCTTCGACGGCCCGCCCGCCACCCTCACGCGCCCAAAAACACGCCACACGACTCACAAAACATCATCAAAAAAGACCTCAACAGCTTGACAACTCCCATAGAAGCGTCGAGACGCTCGTGCCTCGCTCCTCGACCAGCGGGAGGTGAAGATGCGCTGCGTCCCGCCCGCCGGTCGAGGCGCGAGGTACGAGCGATCGAGACCACGCGAGCCGAGTCTGAGAGTCGGCTCACGGGTTCGGGACGCATGAGGCCCCGCACGAGCCGGTTCGGGGCGCACAAGGACCACGGCGAAGTCAGACAGGGAGCCGCCTGTCAGAATCGAACTGACGACCTTCTCATTACGAGTGAGATGCTCTACCAACTGAGCTAAGGCGGCGATACCAGATCACCCCGTGGGGCAGTCGGTGACACAGGAGTCAAGCTTAGTCGGTTCGGCAGGTCATCTCGTACACGTCGTCGAATGAGGCGCGAACCCGCTCCGACAGGGAGGGCGTGCCGCTCCCGTCAGCCCAGCATTGCCAGGCGTGCCGGATCGCCGCCGCTGCCACCAGGGTGAACAACAGCGCACGCTCCTCGAGCCGAACCGGGTTCTCGGCGAGGCCCGGATCATCCCGCAGAAATCGCTGAATCACGATCTGCCGCAGCTGCGCCTCGAAGTCGCGTAGGGTGGCCATCCGCATGCCGAACAGATAGGTGCTGTCTTTCATCACCTCGCGGCGCAGCTGGTAGAGCTCGTGGTCGTCTTCCGTGCGCTCCATGTTGGCCGCGAGCAGGGTGGCCAGCTGCGTGAGCATGTCGCCGTGCGGGCCGCCGTTCACGAAGGCCTGCACGTCGTCAGCGGATGCAATGCCGGGCGCGTCCCCTACGAACGCCGCGTCCTTGGACGGAAAGTAATTAAAAAACGTTCGCGCCGACACGTTCGCCACCCGGCTGATGTCGTCGACCGTGACCTTCTCAATGCCGTGTTCCTTGGCGAGGGTCAGGACGGCCAGCTGGATGGCCCGATGCGTGGCGCGACGCTTGCGTTCGCGAAGGCCAGGCTGTTGAGGGTGCGGCATGCTTGATTATTTCATAGCGTGCAATTGTACACAAAGCCCGCCGTGCTGAGCGCGAGTCGCCGCCATCAGCACATCGGATCGGCGTCGGGAACGATTCCCTTCACGAGGTAATTGTTTACCGCGTCGTTCACGCACTGGCTGCCCTTGTTGTACGCGGTGTGCCCCTCCCCCTGGAACGTCACCAGAGTGCCGCTGTCGAGCTGCTTCGAGAGACTTTCGGCCCAGGCGTACGGCGTGGCCGGGTCGTTCGTGGTACCCACCACGAGAATCGGGGCGGCGCCCTGCGCGTGGATTTCGTCCCGCTCCCCGGTGAACGTGTACGGCCAGTTGGCGCAGCCGATGTCGCCGAAGCTCATGTACTTGCCGATGATCGGCGCCGCGGCCTCAATCTCCGCGGCCTGCGCCCGCATGGCCGCGGGGTCGTCGTTGTAGGCATAGTCCACGCAGTTGATCGCCGAGAAGGCCTCGCTCGAGTTATCGAGGTACGTGCCGTCGGCCTGGCGACCGTTGTACGAATCCGCCAGCTGGAAGGCATCCGTCGCGTCGTTCTTCATGACGCTCTGGAACATTGTGGTGAGCAGCGGCCAGGCCGCCTGCTGGTACAGCGGGTAGATGATCGCCGTGAGCAGGGCGTTCGACCCGAGCTGACGTCCGTCGCTGTTGGTGAGCGGGCTGACATCAACGGATGCCAGCAGCGCGGATACCGTGGCCATCGAGTCGTCCACACTGCCGCGGAAGGCACAGTCCGTGCCCGCCAGGCAGTCGGTGAGGTAGGCGCGCAGCGCGTTCTCGAAGCCCTTCGCCTGCAGTTCGGTCACCTCGTAGTTCGTGGTGGACGGGTCGAGGGCACCGTCGAGGGCGAGGCGGCCGACCTTGTCGGGGAATAGCTCGGCGAACGTGGCACCGAGGTAGGTTCCGTAGGAGTAGCCGAGGTAGTTGAGCTTCGCGTCGCCGAGCACGGCGCGCAGCAGATCCAGGTCGCGGGCGGCGCTCTCCGTGTCGACGTGTTCGAGCAGGGCGCCCGTGTTCGCGGCGCACGCCGCCCCGAAGGCTGCCGAGGATGCCTCGAGTTCGGCGATCCAGGCATCTGTTCCCCGCGCGGCCGTGGTGAGACCGTAGAGGTATTCATCCATGTCGGCCGGCTCGTAGCAGGCCACCGACGAGGACCGGCCCACGCCGCGGGGGTCGAAGCCGACAACGTCGAAGCTCGCCTGCAGCGTGTCGTCCGTGACGAAATCGAGGGACGTCTTCACGATGTCGTAGCCCGACGCACCGGGGCCGCCGGGGTTCACGAGCAGGGAGCCGACGCGCTCACCGCCGGTCGCCGGGTGCCGCACGAGGGCGAGGTTCACGTCACCGGCGCTCGGGTCGCCGTAGTCGAGTGGAGCCGTGGCGGTGGTGCACTGCATTCCCTCGCCGCAGTCGTTCCACTTCAAGACCTGGCTGTAGAAGGGCTCGAGGGCCGCGTCAACCGATTCACCGGTGGGCGTGGAGGTGCTCGGGGCCTCCTGGGGCATGAACGCCGAGACGCAGCCGCTCAGGCCGAGCGTGAGCACGACCGCACCGGCAACGGCCGTGATCAGTCGGGTTCGGTTTGTCATCGGAATTCCTTTGGTCGGGCGTCAGCGCCGGATGGCGGACACGAGCATGGCCTCGAGGGCCAGGGCCGGTGCCACATTGGACTGGATTCTGGTGCGGGCCAGCGCGATGGCATCCATTGTGGCCACGGTAGCTGCGGGCGAGCTGGATGTCGATGCGTGCCGCAGGTCCGCGCTGAGTTCGAGGTTGATCACGGACTGCTCGCGGCCGAGCTGCACCATCATCACGTCGCGGTAGAGCGACGCGAGGTCCACCAGGATACGGTCGATGCCGTCGCGCAGGCTGCGCACCGCGCGTCGCTTCTGGTCGTCTTCGAGCGCCTTGATCTGGCTGCGCAGCCCCGCGGGCACAGACTGCCCCGGTTCGACGCCGAGGGAGCGCAGCACGCCCTCGCGCTCCGCGGCGTCTCGTTCGATCGTGATTGCCTTCGCGTCGTCGCCCGCGATAGCCAGCAGTCGCGCCGCAGCATGCACCGCCATCGACACCGAGCGGATGCCGAGGGCCGTTCGCAGGGTCTCCTCGCGCCGCTGCCGCGCCTCGGGGTTCGTGGCGAGGCGCCGGGCCATGCCGATGTGGCTCTGCGCGAGTCGCGCCGACAGTTCGGCGATGGCCGGGTCTACCCCGTCGCGCTTCACGAGCAGGTCGGCGACGTCGTCGATGCTGGGTACGCGCAGCCGCACTGTGCGCACGCGGGAGCGGATGGTGGGCAGCAGGTCGGCTTCGCTCGGCGCGCAGAGGATCCACACAGTGCGCTCCGGCGGTTCCTCGAGTGCCTTGAGCAGCACGTTGGAGGTGCGCTCCACCATGCGGTCGGCGTCTTCGACCACGATCACCCGGTAGCGGCCCACCGAGGGCGAGTATTGGGAGCGGGCGACGGCCTCTTTCACGGTGGCCATCTTGATGATGACCCCGTCGGTGGTGAGCACGCTGAGGTCTGGGTGGGTGCGTGCCTCGACCTGGCGGATGGCGTCGCGGTCGCCTTCGGGCGTGCCCGGGCACAGCAGGGCGGCGGCGAACGCGAAGGCGAGGTTGGAGCGGCCGGAACCGGGCGGCCCCGTAATGAGCCACGCGTGAGTCATCGACCCACGGGCCTCGTCGGCCGTTTCCCCGCTGGCGGCGGCGCGAAAAATCTCGATGGCCTCAGCCTGTCCCGTCAGGTTCTCCCACACTGCCATGATCCAAGGCTACCTTTTACGACCGACAGTGCCTCACGGGTGAGGCAGATGAGAGTCTTCTCATGATGGCCTTCGAGACATGTGCGCCGCATCCACCAGACTGGAGGAATGCAGATCCTCTGGAAGGCCGTGCTGGGAGCCGGCATACTGGCGACCCTCGGGGCCGCTTCCTTTGGCGCTGTCACCCTCGCATCCGCTCTCGCCCTGGACGACGAGCCGGGCCTCGTGCAGCTGATCGAACCCGTCGTCACGACGAGCCACCCCGCGGTCGGCCAGACAGTGGAGCCGACCGCCGCCCCCGGGGTGCCCGTCGTGGTGCCGCCGGCCGGATCTCAGGACATCGTGGACCCTGGGGACGATGACGACGACGACGACGACATCGACGACGACGACGACAGTGACGACGACGACTGATCCCGCCGCGCCGCTGGCGGACGCCGCAGACGTGCTCGAAGCCGTCGCCGAGTCGGTCGGCATGGCGCTCGTGTCGTTTCGGCGTTTCAGTCTGGAGACAACGGCGCGCGGATTCGCCGCCGGGTATGAGCTGCAACTCGAGTCCGCCGAGGACCGGCCTGAAACCCACACTGTGTACCTCGAGTCCAATCCCACTCGTCGAGAGCGGGCCGGCGTGCTCACATTTCATGACGAGGAATCCGGCGAGAGCATCGCCGCGTGGCTGTACCCAAACGACCCCGAGCTGCCGGCGCTCGCGGCGGCCGTCTACCCACAGGCCGCCGCCGTTCTGCTGGGCAGGCTCGGACTCACCCCCAGCGACCTTGAGCTCAGCGTCGCCGCGTACCGGCCGGGCAAACGCGCCGTCGTGCGCCTCGTCGCGCCGGAGTTCACCGTGTATCTCAAGGTGGTGCGTCCGGCAGCCGCAGCGGCTCTGCACGCCCGACATGAACTCTGGATCGGCCACGGAATTCCGGTTCCGCGCAGCCTGGGCTGGAGCGCGGACGGCTTCATCGCCCTGTCCGCCGTTGCCGGAGTCGAGTCGAGTCAGCTGGTGCACCGCCTGGCGCCCGATGAATTTCTCGACGCTCTCGACGGCCTGACCGACCAGATCAGGGATATTGCCAGCGTGGGTGATGCGCGCGCGTCGCTTGCGGTGCGCCTGCCCTGGTACCGTGACCGGCTGCTGGCTCTCCTGCCCCAGCACCGCGCCTTTCTGACGGCGATAGGGGCCGCCATCGAGCTCCTCCGCCTCGCGACCCCGGCCGCGCCGCCTGTGACCATCCACGGCGACCTGCATCTGGGGCAGATCTTCGTCGACCCGCGGCAGGTCCACAGCGCAGCGCGCATCACGGGTGTGCTGGACATCGACACCGCAGGTCTCGGCGACCCTGCCGACGATGCGGCCGCGCTCTATGCGCACCTCCTGGTGTCGGCGATGCACCACGAAGCACGGGGTGACGACTCCCTCGCATCCGCGTGCCGTACGCTCGCAGACCGCGCCCGCGGCCGGTGGGCCGACCGCACCGACCCTGGCTTCGCCGACCGTGCCAGGTTCATCTCCGCGACCCACCTTCTCGGCCACGCCCTCGGCCTGAGCCTGCACAGCGCCGCCCTGCTCCACGCGGCCGGCGAACTCGTTCACGTGACGCCCCCCACTGACACCGACGGCGCCGCAATATGAGAGCCCTCTCACCTACATCACCGAGGTGTCTCATGCGGGGCCGCGAGTCTTGAGTTACCAGGGACGGACACCACGCCCCACCGACTCACACCAAGGAGACATCATGAACCCGAAGATCAACACCAAGAAGCGTTGGATTGCCATGGGCGCTGGTTCGATTCTCGGCATCGGCCTGCTGGCCGGTGGCGCAGTCTCGGCCGCGAACGCGTTCGGCATCGAAGACACCGCCGGTACCTCCACCGGTATGACGGCCGTCAGCACCAACACGCCCTTCGGCGACGACAGCTCGATCTCCTCCGTCTCCGGAAACAACGACACGTCGGCCGGCTTCACCTCGGTGGCGTCCGCCGCCAGCGTGGCCTCCGCCGCGAGCGCGTCCGTTGTCACCCCGGCGTCCGTCGCGTCCGTCGCATCCGCGGCGTCAGTCGCCTCCGTTGCATCAGTCGCCTCCGTTGCATCAGTCGCGTCGGTCGCATCAGTCGCGTCGGTCGCCTCCGTCGCGTCGGTCGCATCCCCGGCCAGCCCCGTGTCGGTGCAGAGCCCCGCCTCGATCGACTAACGACGCCGGTACAGCAGCAGTGACGGGCCCTGGGCACCCGCCCGGGGCCTTCTGCGTGGTGCCGCTCGGCGGACTATTTCAGCCGATAGCCCATCCCACGCACAGTCTCAATGCGTTCGTGCCCGAATTTGGCGCGCAGGTAGCGTACGTACACGTCGACAACGTTGGAGCCAGGGTCGAAGTCGTAGCCCCAGACCCGGCTCAGCAGCTGTTCTCGGCTGAGCACCTGGTCGGGATGACGCAAAAATTCCTCGGTCAGCGCGAATTCCCGGGCCGACAGTTCCACCACGCGGTCGCCAACGGTGGCGCGCCTCGTGCGCAGGTCGAGCGACAGCTCCCCGTGCGTGAGCCCCGTGGGGGTGCTCTGCTGCGCGTCGCGCAGTCGCAAGCGGATGCGTGCGAGCAGCTCATCGAACTTGAACGGCTTCGCGAGATAGTCGTCGGCTCCCCCGTCGAGCCCCGTCACCATGTCTTCGACCGCGGATCGGGCCGTGAGCATGATGATCGGCAGGGGTAGCTGCTCCGCCCGAATGCGCTTCATCACCTCGAAGCCATCGATACCCGGCAGGCCGACGTCGAGCAGCAAGAGATCGAAGGTTCCCGACTGGGCGTAGCTGACGGCGTCGAGGCCGTTGCCCACGACGGTCGGACTGTACCCGGCCGCGCGCAGGCCCTTGCTCACGAACAGGGCGATTCGGGCCTCGTCCTCGGCCACGAGAATGCTCGTCACGACGCACCCACGGCGGTCGAACCCGGTGTATCGACAACGTCGACCGTGCGCCGCGGGACCAGCAGTCCGAAGCGCGAACCTGCCGGTGACGTGGTGAGGTTGACGTACCCGCCGTGGGCGCGCGCTATGGCGTCCACAATGGGCAGGCCGAGTCCGGAGCCTTCCACACCCCGCCCCGTGTCGACGCGCCCGAAGCGCTCGAAGATGCGGGCTTTCGCCTCGGCGGGAACGCCGGGGCCGTGGTCGGCGACCCAGAATTCCACCGCATCGGCGTGTTCGGTGCTGCCGACGGTGATGACGGTACCGGCCGCCGAATGTTTGGCCGCATTGTTGGCCAGCTGCAGGAGCGCCTGGGTGAGCCGGGCCGCGTCGATGGGCACCACGGCGTAGGCCCGTTCCGCGAGCACCCACTCGTGCCCCGGGATGGCGCTCACCTTCTGAAAAATCTGTTCGGTGAGATCCGCGGCATCCGTCGGCACCCGGGTGAGGTCGTCGCGCCGGGCGTCGGCGAGCGATTCGATGTCGTCAATGAGGCCGCTCATGCGGTCGAGCTCATCGATGGCGATGTCACGCGCGGCGGCCACATCCGTGGGATTCTGCGGGTCGACGAGTTCGAGGTGGCCACGCACGATAGTGATCGGCGTCTTCAGCTCGTGCCGCACGTCATTCAACAGCTGGCGCTGAGCCGTGATGGAAGCGTCGAGCCGCTCGAGCATGTCGTTCACTGTACGGGTGAGCTCAGACACGTCGTCGCGACCCACCACCGGAAGGCGTTCATGCAGGTCTGTTGCCGTGATGCGGGAGGCTGCCGCCCGCAACTGCCGGATCGGACGTAACAGGCGCCCCGCCACGAACCAGCCCACGAGCGCAATCGCGAGCAGCGCCCCCACGGCCACAGCGGCATAAATCTTGAATGCGCTCGTCAACTCGCCGAGTTCGGCGTCGAGGTCGAAGGCCGTCACGAAGATTCCGGGATCGCCGACCCCCTCAACGGTGACCGGAGCGGCGATGTAGCGCAGGTTTCCGAGGGTGCTCACGGCAGTGCCACGCACCACGTTGATGCCGGCCACTTCCGTGACGACGCGGTCGATGAAGGCGGGGTCATCTACGAGGTTGAACGACAGCTCGGTACCGGGAATCAGCGCCGGATCGCCGTCGATGATTCCGAGCGTGCTCTCGTTGCGTGAGGGCACGAGGCGAGCCATCACGGCCTGCAGCGCCTCCCGGCTCGATCCGTACGTGGCGTTCGACGCTTCCGGCAGCAGGGTCGTGTCGCCGAGATTCGTGGTTTGCACGCCGGTCACGATGAAGCGAACGCTCTCGATGCTCGCCGCGAGCCGCGTGTCGACCTCGTGCAGCGCGCGTTCTCGCTGGACGAGGTACGCCGTGCCCCCCGCGACAGTGAGCCCCACGGCGGCCACAAGCAGGATCGCGGTGAGGATTCGTACGCGCACCGACCAACCGCGTCGCACGGCCTCGGTCGTACTCTCCCCCGTCATGTGTCAAGTATCGCTGATCTGGCCTGACAAACGCCCCCGGGGCGACGCAGCATCCGCTTCGCTCGATTCCCGCCCTGCTCCGGCTGTCTCCCGAATTCGACGGAGATTCTGGCCAGAACAGGCCGCTGAACCGCGCAAACCGAGCTTAACCGCCGAAATCTCCGTCGAATTCGCGGGGCGGGGTCAGAGCAGGGCGGCGACGCGGGCGCGGATCTGCGCGGCGATGGCGTCGACGGATGCGGAGGCGTCGAGTACCAGAAACCGCTCCGGCTCCGCCTCGGCGAGCCCCAGGAACGCGGCGCGCACCCGGGCGTGGAACTCGTTCTTCTCGGCCTCGAGCCGGTCGAAACGTTTGTTGGCGGCGTCGAGGCGGCCACGGGCATCCGCTTCGTCGAGGTCGAGCAGAATCGTGAGGTCGGGCAGCAGCCCTTCGGCGGCCCAGAGCGAGAGGTCGCGCACCTCCTGGGCGCCGAGCACGCGCCCCGCTCCCTGGTAGGCAACTGAGGAGTCGAGGTAACGGTCCTGCACGATCACCTCGCTGCGCGCGAGGGCGGGGCGCAACTTGGTGGCCACGTGTTGGGCGCGGTCGGCGGCATAAAGCAGTGCCTCGGCGCGCGGGGCAATCTCGCCGCGGTGATGCAGCACGATCTCGCGGATCTCCACGCCCACCTCGGTGCCGCCGGGCTCCCGGGAGCGCACGACGGTGCGCCCCTCGCCTTCGAGCCAGTCGGTGAGCAGCTGGGCCTGGGTGGATTTGCCCGTGCCGTCGCCGCCCTCCAGGGTGATGAAGAGGCCGGTCACTCCCCCGTGCCCGTCGTCTTCGGAGCGGCCTTCTTCGCGGCCGGCTTCTTCACGGCAACCTTGGCCGGCACCGGCGTTGTGCCCGCGGCGGCGGCCTTCTTCGCGGCGGTGGCGGCGCGCGTGGCGGCAGCCTTCTTTGCGGTCGCGGCCTTCGCCGCGGCGGTGGGAGCCTTCTTCACGGCGGGCTTCTCGGCGGCAGGCTTCTTGACCGCGGCCTTCTTGGCCGGTGCCTTCTTGCGCGGCGCGGCCGGTCCCTTGGCACGTTTGTCGGAGAGCAGCTCGACCGCACGGTCGAAGTCGATCTCCTCCACGCTTTCGGACTTCGGGATCGTGGCGTTGGTCACACCGTCGGTCACGTAGGCGCCGAAACGGCCGTCCTTGATCTTGATGGCCTTGCCGCTCTCGGGGTCGGGAGCCTCGAATTCCTTGAGGGCGCTGGACGCGCGACGGGCCCCGTATTTCGGCTGGGCGTAGAGCTCCACGGCGCCGGCCAAGTCGATCTCGAAGATCTGGTCCTCGCTCGTCAGGGACCGGGTGTCGATCCCCTTCTTCAAGTACGGCCCGAACTTGCCGTTCTGCGCCGTGATCTCGGATTCAGTCTCGGGATCCACGCCCACTATGCGCGGCAGCGAGAGCAGGCGCAACGCTGTCTCGAGGTCGATCGTGGCGAGGTCCATCGATTTGAAGATCGACGCCGTGCGGGGCTTATCGGCGGCCGCGACCTTCTTGGCCGCCGGCTTGCGCTTGGGCTTGGGCTTGGTGACTGTCACCTCGCCGGTGGCGGGGTCGACAGTCTCGACAGGCTTCGCGGCGAGAGCTGCGGCGGCGGCCTCCGCGGCCGCGACGGCGGGATCGATGATCGGTTTCGGGTCAAGCTCGGTGACGTAGGGGCCGAAGCGGCCGTCTTTCGCCACGATCTCTTTGCCGTTGTCGGGGTTGAGGCCGATCACGCGGTCGGTGATCACAGGGGCGTCGATGAGCTCGTGTGCCTTGACGGCGGTGAGCTCGTCGGGCGCGAGCTCCGGCGGGATGTTGACGCGGCGAGGGGGTGCATCCGCTGCGGCATCGGGATCGATGACCTCGAGGTAGGGGCCGTATTTACCGATGCGCAAGGTGATTTCGTCGTCAATGGGCACCGAGTTGATGGTGCGCGCGTCGATCTCGCCCATGTTGTCGATCACGTTGCGCAGGCCGCGGTGCTTGTCGCTGCCGAAATAGAAGCTCGTGAGCCAGTCGAGGCGGTTGGCCTCTCCGCCCGCGATGCGGTCGAGGTCGTCTTCCATCTCGGCGGTGAAGTCGTATTCCACCAGGTCGCCGAAGAATTCCTCGAGCAGCCGCACAACCGAGAACGCAATCCAGTTCGGAACGAGCGACTGGCCGCGCGGGGTGACGTATCCGCGCTCGGTGATGGTGGAGATGATCGACGCGAACGTGGACGGGCGCCCGATGCCGAGTTCCTCGAGCTTCTTCACGAGGCTCGCCTCGGTGTAGCGGGCGGCCGGCGTGGTCTCGTGGCCCTTGGCTTCGAGATCGAGCAGCGAGAGCTTCTGGCCCTCTTCGAGCGGCGGCAGCTTCGATTCGGTGGCGTCGGTGGGCGCGTTGCGCTCCTCGTCGCGGCTCTCCTCGTAGGCGAGCATGAAGCCGCGGAACGTGATAACGGTGCCGCTCGCGGTGAATTCTGCGAGCGCACCGGATGCCGCGGGGTGCGTCGACGTGCCGGTCGGGCCGGCCGCAATGGTAACGGAAGCCGTGGAACCTGTAGCGTCTTTCATCTGCGAGGCGACGGTGCGCTTCCAGATGAGGTCGTAGAGCTTGAAGTCGTTGCCGCGCAGGCTCGAGGCGAGCGAAGCGGGGGTGCGGAACGTGTCGCCAGAGGGCCGGATGGCCTCGTGCGCCTCCTGGGCGTTCTTGCTCTTGCCTTTGTAGGCGCGCGGGGAGTCCGGAACTGTCTCGGGGCCGTACAGGGCAGCGGCCTGGGTACGGGCCGCGGTGAGCGCCTGCTGGCCGAGCGACGGCGAGTCGGTACGCATGTAGGTGATGTACCCGTTTTCGTACAGCGACTGGGCCACGCTCATGGTCTGCCGAGCGGTGAAGCGCAGTTTGCGGGCGGCCTCCTGCTGCAGGGTCGACGTGGTGAACGGCGCGGCCGGGCTGCGGCGATAGGGCTTGGAGGCGACCTTGGTCACCGTCAGGTTGACGCCGGGTTCCTGTAGCGCGGCGGTCAGGGCGAGAGCGGATGCCTCGTCGAGCGTCGCCGCCTTCACAGTGGGCTTGAGCCTGCCGGAGTCGTCGAAGTCGCCACCGGTGGCGATGCGTTCTCCGTTCAGGCGCACGAGCTTGGCGTCGAAGCCCTGCTCGGTGTCGGCAGCGGATGCCGCCAGCCGCGCGAGCAGGTCCCAGTAGCCGGCCGAGACGAACGCGAGGCGCTCGCGTTCGCGGTCGACCACGAGACGGGTGGCCGCGGACTGCACACGACCGGCCGAGAGGCCGGGACCCACCTTGCGCCAGAGCACCGGGGAAATCTCGTAGCCGTAGATGCGGTCGAGGATGCGGCGGGTCTCCTGCGCGTCGACGAGGGCAGTGTCAAGGTCGCGGGTGTTGTCCTTGGCCGCGAGGATGGCGTCTTTGGTGATCTCGTGGAAGACCATGCGCTTCACGGGAACCTTGGGCTGCAGTACCTGCAGCAGGTGCCACGCGATGGCCTCGCCTTCGCGGTCCTCATCAGTTGCGAGCAGGAGTTCGTCGGCGTTCTTCAGAGCTCGCTTGAGTTCGCTGACGGTCTTCTTCTTGGCATCGGAGACCACGTAGTACGGCTCGAAGCCGTTCTCCACATCAACCGAGAACCGGCCGAGCGTGCCCTTTTTGAGCTCGGCGGGCAGGTTTTTCGGCTCGATGAGGTCGCGAATGTGTCCGACCGAGGACAAAACCTCGTAACCGTCGCCCAGATACGCCGCGATCGACTTCATTTTCGTCGGCGACTCGACAATGACCAGCTTCTTAGTGCCTGGCACCAGACTCCTCTTTATACGTAGTGGCCAATTGATGGGCCAAGGCACACCATACACACCTGAATGGAGTACCCGCCTAATCGGGGGCCACTCGGGGCGCTCTCGGCGAGCTCCCGGCTGCCTCTCGGTTGGCCCCCGGTTGGCCCCCGGTTTGAATCCGGCCCTTGCGAGTTCCCCCGCGTTGAGGACAATGGTGCCATGGGAACAACGCAGGGCACCTACACCGCGAAGCTAACGGATGGCCCACTCGAAGGAAAGACCGTCACCACAGCGTTCCTCGACACCGGGGATCCGCAGCCGCGGATCGAGATCCCGGCCGAGTCGGGTAAGAGCTATCTGTACACGCGCGGAGCCGGCCTGGAATACGAGGGGTCGGAGACTCCCGTGCGGCCGACCGCCGTTGAGTACCGCTTCTCGGAAGCCGTGTTCGGATAGCGTCAGCTCCGGCTGAGCCTCAGCCGGACGGCTGGGCGGGTGGTCCTGCCCGCGCGGTCGACCCCAGCGTGAAGACGAGAAAGCCTCGCTGCACGCTCACCGAGGCGATCAGGCCATCCACGGAACATCTCGAAACGGATGCCTCGTTGAGCCTCGCCGCCTCGGCCGCCGCCGCGCACGGGTAACCGGCCACGAGCCCGGAGACGGTGTCAGCGGCGGCGAGCGCCGCAGCATCCGCTGCATTCTGCACCGACTGCGACACGGCGAAGGCCGCGAGCAACGGCAGCAACACCGCGGTGAGCGCCACCGTTGCGCCGAGCAGGGCCACCGCGAGCACAGACCCTGCCCCGGCCTCGCCGCCCGCCGCCCGCATCACAGGCCCCCGGCGAGGGCGCAGGAGCTCGCCTCGAGCCGCAACCCCCACGCCGAGAACGGCCCGAAACCGCTCGCGGCTTGGACCGTCGCGCAGAGGAATTCCCCGTTCGGGTGCGCCGACACGTGCGCGCCCGGAACCTGAGCCGCCACGAGGGCCGCCACCCGCTCGGTGGAATCCCCGCGGGCGAGCGCACGGGCCGCGTCGGCCGCCGCATCCGTGAGGCGAACCTGCTGGCCAATTACTTGCACGGCGCCGAGGCAGCAGCCGAGCACGAGCACCACGGCTGGCAGCACGGTGGCCAGCTCTGCGGTCACCGTACCGGCCTCGCCACTCGGGTTAGCCCACCGACAGCGCACGACGCACCAGGTCCGTGAGGATGGAGCGCACCTCGTCGCCGCGCAAGATCACGATCAGCAGGCCCGCGAAGCCCACTGCCGCCATCGTGGCCACGACGTATTCGGCCGTTGCCGCGCCCGTCTCGTCGAGGCGCCTCGGGAGCCAGTTCCCGGATCGCAGGCCCGTCTTCTGTCGCTGCACAATCATCGCTTCGTCTCCTTCTCTCGGTGTGGCGGCACGAGTGAGACCACTGTGGCCCACGCCGGGGCCGCGCGCTGCGGCATCCGCTGATCGGTGCACAAGTCGTGGTCCGAGCCCAGGGTGGAGGAGCAATGGGACTAATCTGGGCGGCATGAGCGCAGGATGGGTGTCTGCACGGGTTCGAGGGGCCAGCGTGCTGCTGCTCACGGGCGGCGCGCTGATGGCCGCCCTGTGGCTGATCTTCACGACAGTGCACGGCCCTACGTCATTCAACGAAGACAATCCGTTTCTTGGCGGATCGATGTTCTTCTGGGGCATGCTGCTCGGCGGCATTCCCAACCTGCTGATCGCGGCCGGGCTGATCAGCGTCGCCGCGCCCCTGTCCCTCGCGACCGGGCGGATGGCGCGGGCCGGCTTCATCCTGCTGCTGATCGGCCTGGTCGTGCCGGCGGTCATCGATCTGGCCATCCGTGCCCTGGGTGCGCCACTCCTTCTTCCCCTCGCCGCGGCAGGGGCCCTCCTGCTCGCAACAGGCAACCTGAGCAATCCCCGGGTGAGCCGGCCGAGCCGCCTCCTCGTGCTGTTGATCGGGGTTCTCCTCACGACCGCCTTCGCCTTCCCCCTGCTGCCGATGACCCTCACCGATCCCCTCGGTGGCTTCCGGATCTACGGCGCGCTCGCGCACCTCGGGGTCGGTATCGGCTGGGCGCTGTTCGGCCTCACCGTCCTGCGGGCGCCCCGAGCCGGGCAGAGCAGCCGGCCAGACCCTGACCGCTCCGTCACAGGGCACGGCGACTAGAAGGCGCCGAGAGTAGACGACAGGATCGACATCACGAGTGGCACCACGCCCACTAGCATAAACGCTGGCAGCACGCAGAGCCCGAGGGGCAGCATAAGGGTGACACCGAGGGACTCCGCGCGCCGCTGACCTGCGGTTCGCGCGTCGCGGCGCAGCTGCTGCGCCTCACTGCGCAGCAGCTCTGCAGCAGGAACCCCGGCACTCTCGGAGAGCTGCAGCACGCGGGTGACGGCTGGCTCATGACCCAAGATACCGAAGCGCTCCGTGACGGCGTGCACGATGCCGCGGGCGCGGGGAACCGAGCCGCCGCCAGCCATGGCGATGGCCGTGAGATCGAGCAGCAGGCCGGGCGTCGCATCCGCCTGGCCGGCCGAGCGCACGAGGGCACGATTCCACCGCTGGGCCACGAACATGAGCCCCGCTCCGGTGAGCAGGCACAGCCAGCCGGGCACCGTGAAGAAGAGCATGTGCAAGGCATCGAACCCCATGAGCACGCCGACGAGGAGTCCGCCCACCGGCAGCGCCATCACGAGGCGCGCGGTGGCGGCGGGCCCGGCGAGCGCCACCTGCAGGTCCCGATGCAGCTGGCCGAGCTCCCGAAAACTCGCCGAGAGCTCGCGCAGGCACGCCGCGAGGGGCGCTCCCGACTGGGTGGCCACCTCCCAGGCCGCGGCGAGGCCGAGCCAGGCGTCACCGGTCTGCCCGCCGAGCGCGCGGGCCTCGGCCGCGACCGCATCGGCGACGCTTTCGCCGTGGGAGCCCGCCTGGGCCGCCGCCGCAATGACGCGCACGGGCGCGGGTTCCGATGCGCTGCCACGGGGCTCCTCGTGGGCCCGCGGGGCATCGCCGCGCCCACGCTGCCCTGGCAGAGGCTGGTCTGCGTTTTCGCGAACCTTGAACGCGTCTCCCAACGGGCTCGTGGGGCCTGCCGGAAGAAGGTACCCCCAGGCGGAGACGGGCGACACCCCGGCCGAGAGCAACACGGCCAGCCGTTGGGTGACGGCCGCGATCTCGTCGAGCGGCGCGGCATCCGCTTGCCGACGCCTCATCTAGACCACGGTCAGGCGATCACGGGCGTCCAGCCGAAACCGGCCGGTCTGGGTGAGCCGACGCACCCCGCCTTGGCGTTCGAGGTGCAGCACCAGCCCGATGGCGCTCACAGTCTGGCGCGCCACGGCCTCCGGGCTCATGCGGGCGAGGGCGCCGAGTGCCTCCAGGCGCGCGCCCACATCGGCGAGCGAGTTGGCGTGCAGGGTGCCGGCCCCGCCGTCGTGCCCGGTGTTGAGGGCGGTGAGCAGCTCCCGCACTTCGGCGCCGCGGCATTCCCCCAGCACGAGGCGGTCGGGGCGCATGCGCAACGCCTCGCGCACGAGAGCCTCGAGGGTGATGCGCCCGGCCCCCTCCAGGTTCGCTTGCCGCGCCTCGAGCGCCACCACGTGCGGGTGCGCCACCCGCAGTTCAGCCACGTCTTCGATCAGCACGATGCGTTCGTCGGGCGGCGCCTCACCGAGCAGCGCCGCGAGCAGCGTTGTCTTGCCGCTGCCGGCCGCGCCCGTGATCAGCAGGTTCGTGCGCCTGACCACGGCCTCCTGTAATCGCTCGAGCAGAGCGGATGCCGCTGGCCCGGTGCCCAGCAGACCATCGGCGAAGAGGTCGTCGAGACTCAGACGCTCGCTGTGCGGCAGACGGATCGAGAGCAGCGTGCCTGAACTCGACGCCGGCGGCAGCACGGCGTGTACGCGGATTCCGTCGTTGAGGCGCACGTCCACGCAGGGGCTCGCCTCGTCGAGGTGCCGGCCGCCGAGCGCGATCAGGTGCACCGCGAGCTGCCGGGCCTGCGCCTCCGTGCACTGCCAGCTCGGTTCCGCCTTGAGGCCGGCGCCGGCGTCGATCCACAAGCCTGCGTTGCCGTTCACAAACAGATCCGTCACCCGAGGGTCGGCGGCGTACCGACCGAGCGGGCCCAGTCCCGCAACGTTCGGTCGCGCCGTGCGGTGGGCCCGCGCCCTCGCCGGTGGGAGAACCGCAACTGCCGGGAGCGCCTCGCCATCCGCCGGCACGAGAGCCACCGGCACGACGGGCGTCGGCACGGGCGCCGTCGACACGCGATGCTCGGCGTCGAACTCGGCAGGAGCAGGACTCACCGTATAAGAAGGTACCGCCACGAAAGGTTCGATCATGCGGGCGACATTACGTCGGATGGCTCCCGGCCGTACGGCCGGAATCTGATTCCGTGCGCAACCCGCTGGCCCTCCTCCTGTGGAGGAGGAGCCGTTCGCCGCGACCGAGAAAACAGTGGCAGTTGCCAGCTTAAAAAGAAGGGGGCGGCACCTATTGGGGGGAACAGGTGCCGCCTAGCGATGCGTAGATTGGGGGGAACCGTACGCATCGCTGGCCAGAACTTTCGCTCTGACGGATATCAGTGTACAAGGCATGAGCAGAAGTGCAAGTCCTAAAAGCCCCCCTAAATCAGGCCCCCTGCTTCGGGGGCCCGCGGCAGGCAAATTTGTGAGTACAAATAGGCGCGAAAATATCTCGTCGTGAAGACACCTTCGTTGGCGGTATGGTTCACTTGTGGCGAGCCCACGCCTGCAGTATCAGCATCGCAAAGGAGCGACACCTTATATGAGCGTTCAGATTGATCACCTCCACAGCGAATCCGGTTCACGTCGGTTCGCGCCCACGGCGGAATTCTCCGCCCAGGCCGAAGCCAGCCCGGAACTCTACTCCGATGCTCAGGCGGACCGCCTCGGCTTTTGGGCCGACCAGTCCCGCGAGCTGCTCCACTGGCACAAGCCCTTCACCAAGATCCTCGACTGGACGAACCCGCCGTTCGCCAAGTGGTTCGACGACGGAGAACTCAACGTCGCCTACAACTGCCTCGACCGTCACGTGGAAGCCGGCAACGGCGATCGCGTCGCGCTGCACTTCGAGGGCGAGCCCGGCGATTCCCGCGACATCACCTACGCGGAACTAACCGCAGAGGTCAAGCGCGCCACCAACGTTCTTATCAAGCTCGGCGTCAAGAGCGGCGACCGGGTAGCCATCTACCTGCCGATGATTCCCGAGGCCGTCATCTCGATGCTCGCCGTGGCCCGCCTCGGCGCCGTGCACTCGGTCATCTTCGGCGGTTTCAGCGCCGAGAGCCTGCGTTCCCGCATCGACGACGCCAACGCCGTTCTGGTGATCACGGCCGACGGCGGCTTCCGCAAGGGCCGCATCTCCGCCCTCAAACCGGCCGTCGACGCCGCACTGCAGTCCGGCGATTCCTCAGTGCAGAACGTGCTCGTCGTCAAGCGCACCGGCCAGGACGTGGAATGGAACGACCGCGACCTCTGGTGGCACGACGAGCTCGCATCCGTCGAAGCCGAGCACGTGGCCGAGGCCTTCCCGGCCGAGAACCCGCTGTTCATCCTCTACACCTCGGGAACGACCGGGGCGCCCAAGGGCATCCTGCACACGAGCGGCGGCTACCTCACCCAGGGCGCCTTCACTCACAAGAACGTCTTCGACCTCAAGCCCGAAACGGATGTCTACTGGTGCACCGCCGACGTCGGCTGGATCACCGGACACACCTACGTGGTCTACGGCCCCCTCGCGAACGGCGCCACCCAGGTGTTGTTCGAGGGCACCCCGGATTCCCCGCACCCCGGCCGCTGGTGGGAAATCATCGAGAAGTACAAGGTGAGCATCCTCTACACGGCGCCCACCGCCATCCGTACGTTCATGAAGCTCGGACGTCAGATCCCGCAGAAGTTCGATCTGACCAGCCTGCGCGTGCTCGGTTCGGTGGGCGAGCCCATCAACCCCGAGGCATGGATGTGGTACCGCGAGGTCATCGGCGGAAACATCACCCCCGTGGTCGACACCTGGTGGCAGACCGAGACCGGGGCCATCATGGTCTCCGCGATCCCGGGCCTCACCGAGACCAAGCCCGGCGCAGCCCAGGTTGCCATCCCCGGCATCGCGATCGACGTTCTCGATGACGACGGCACCCACGTGGGGCACGGCAACGGAGGACTCCTCGTGGTGACCGAGCCCTGGCCGGCCATGCTCCGCGGCATCTGGGGCGACCCCGAGCGCTTCAAGGAGACGTACTGGGACAAGTTCGAGGGCACCACGGGCGCCAAAGACGGCCCGCTGTACTTCGCCGGCGACGGGGCACGCCTCGACGACGACGGTGACATCTGGCTGCTCGGGCGCGTCGACGACGTGATGAACGTGTCGGGCCACCGTCTCTCGACGGCCGAGATCGAGTCGTCGCTCGTGGCGCATCCGCTGACCGCGGAAGCGGCCGTCGTGGGCGCCTCTGACGAGGTGACCGGCCAGGCCGTGGTCGCGTTCGTCGTGATCAAGTTCAGCCAGGCCGAGACGGCCTCGCACGAGGACATCAGCGCTGTTCTGCGGGCGCACGTGTCCCAGCAGATCGGAGCGATCGCCCGCCCGCGCGAGATCTTCATCGTGGACGAGCTACCGAAGACCCGTTCCGGCAAGATCATGCGTCGCCTGCTGCGCGACGTAGCCGAAGGCCGCGAGGTGGGCGACACGTCGACCCTCGCCGACACCTCGGTGATGCAGATCATCACGCAGAAGATGAAGTAACAACTTCACCGAGAAAGGCCGCTTCCCCAACCGGGGAAGCGGCCTTTTCGCGTTCGTCGGGTCAGGCGAAGGCGACGATGAACTCGATCTCCACGGGGGCGTCGAGCGGCAGCACGGCAACGCCCACGGCGGAGCGGGCGTGCTGGCCGCGCTCCCCGAAGATCTCGGCGAGCACCTCAGAGGCGCCGTTCACGACGCCGGGCTGGCCGGTGAACGCGGGGTCGGACGCCACGAAGCCCGTCACCTTGACGATCTGCGTAATGCGGTCGAGCGACCCGATCGCGCCCTTGATCGCGGCGAGGCCGTTGAGCGCGCACTGGCGTGCGTACTCCTTCGCGTCGGCGGCGGGCACGAGACCGTGGCCGTCGCCGACCTTGCCGGTGGCCGGCAGCGCACCCGCCACCATCGGCAGCTGGCCGGCGGTGTACACGAGCGAGCCGGCGACGATGGCCGGAATGTACGCGGCGACCGGAGCCACAACTGGGGGCAGCTCGATGCCGAGCTCATGCAGGCGCGCTTCAACCTGTGACATGGCTAGGCGCCCGCCACGGTAGCGGATGCGATGGGCCGCTTCATGTAGGCCACCAGCCCGCCTTCCGGCCCGGTGACGACCTGCACGAGCTCCCACCCGTCAGAGCCCCAGTTGTTCAGAATTGCGGCGGTGTTGTGAATCATCAACGGCGTTGTGAGGTACTCCCAGGTGGGCATGTGTCTCCTATTGAGGCGGATATCCAGATTTGTCGCTTACGCTCAAGTCTATGTCTGCCAAAAAACGCACGATGAGCGGGGCCCTCGCGGGGTTCCTGGCCTTCATCGGTATGAGTGTCGTCGCCGGGATTCTGGTCACCGCCGCCGTCACCCCCGCCCTGGCCCTGTCGGGTATGGCCGCCAGCAACACGATCAACGTGTTCGAGAACATGCCTGACTACCTGTCCATCGATCAACTGGCACAGAAGAGCAACATCTACGCCAAGCAGGCCGACGGCACGCCCGTGCTGCTCGCCTCCTTCTACGAGCAGAACCGCGTGGAGGTGTCCTCGGACGCCATCAGCCAGTTCGCGAAAGACGCCGCCGTCACCGGTGAGGATCCCCGGTTCTTCGACCACGGCGGCATCGACCTGCAGGGAACCGTTAGCGGCGCCGTCACCACGCTCGCCGGCGGAGCGACTCGAGGCGGGTCATCCATCACGCAGCAGTACGTGAAGAACGTTCTCGTGCAGAAGTGCGAGGCGCTCAACGACCCCGAGGCCCGCACCACCTGCTACGACGACGCGACCGAAATCTCGATCGACCGCAAACTCAAGGAGATGCGCCTCGCCATCGGCGTGGACAAGAACTACGCCAAGGAAGACATCCTGCGCCAGTACTTGAACATCACCGGCTTCGGCGGAACTGTGTACGGCATCGAATCGGCCGCGAACTACTACTACAACACCACCGCTGCCGCCCTCACCCTCCCCCAGGCCGCGAGCCTAGTGGCGATCGTGAACAACCCGGTGCGCTTCCAGCTCGACAAGCCCGACAGCGAGACCAACGGCGCCGCCAACGGCTACGCCGCCAACAAGGTGCGCCGCGACTACATTCTCGGCGAGATGCTCGAGTACAAGAAGATCTCTCAGGCCGACTACGACGCAGCCGTCGCCTCGCCCATCGAGCCCGTGATCACGACCTCGGCCACCGGCTGCCAGACCGCCGGCTCAAGCGCGTTCTTCTGCGACTACGTGACGCACATTCTCAAGACCGACCCCACCTTCGGTGAAGACGAAGACGCCCGCCTGGCGAACTTCCGTCGCGGCGGCTACAACGTGTACACGACCCTCGACCTCGACCTGCAGAACGCCGCGGTCGCGACCCTCGACGAGAACGTTCCGAAGTCCTTCACCAACTGGGACGTGGGCGGAGTGGTCTCGAGCGTGGGAGTGGGCACCGGCAAGGTTCTCGCGATGGCCCAGAACAAGGACTACACGCAGGACCCCAACCAGACCGGCGCCAACTTCACCGGCATCAACTACAACACCGATCAGAACGCCGGCGGCTCGATGGGATTCCAACCGGGATCGACCTACAAGGTCTTCACCCTGGGCGAATGGCTCAAGGAGGGACACACCCTCAACGAGCGGGTCGACTCGGCACGAAAGTCGAACTGGGGCACCTTCACGAATACCTGCGGCGAGACCTCTTTCCCGGGCTTCAACCCGCGCAACGACTCCTCGGGCGAGAACAGCCCCAACTACAGCGCCCTGCAGTCCACGATCGGGTCCATCAACACCGGCTTCATGGGCATGGCCAAGAAGCTCGACCTCTGCGGCATCATGAAAACGGCCGAGGCCTTCGGCGTACACCGTGCCGACGGCGGCGCGCTCGATAACCGCCTGAGCTCGGTGCTCGGAACCAACGAGATCGCGCCGCTCACCATGGCCACCGCGTTCGCCGGCATCGCCAACAACGGCTCCACCTGCTCGCCCATCGCGATCGAGTCGATGGTGGGCGCCGACGGCACCGAACTTCCCGTGCCGACGTCGACCTGCACGCAGTCGGTCGAGCCCGAGGCGGCCGCCGGAATGACCTACGCCATGCAGCGCGTGATGACGAGCGGAACAGCCCAGGCCTCCAACGGCTCCACATCCCCGCGCGTTCCGATGATCGGTAAGACCGGTACCACTGACGACGCGAAAGACACCTGGATGAGCGGCGCGAGCAGCAAGGTCGCCACCGTCGTGGGCGTCGTCAATGTCAGCGGAAAGTACAAAAGTCAGCGCAGCACCCGCTTCCCAAGTGGTATTCGCGCGTCAGATGCCCGTCACCGCATGTGGCCCGACATCATGAGCGTCGCCAACGCCAAGTACGGCGGAGACACCTTCCAGGAGGCGTCGAACACAGTGCTGCGTGCCGTTCAGGTGGCCGTTCCCGACCTTCGCGGCAAGACCATGGCCGAGGCCCAGTCCACGCTCACGGCGGCGGGCTTCACCTTCGCCGACGGCGGAGTGGTCGACTCCGAGATGCCCGCCGGAACCGTGGCGAGCACCGACCCGGCTGGCGGCTCGAACGCCGACCGAGGTTCCACCGTGACAGTCTCGTCGAGCAACGGCACCGGGGTAGTCGTTCCCGACGTGGTGGGCAAGACCGAGGCCGAGGCGCGAGCCATTCTCAGCGCCGCACCCTACAACTTCCAGGTGGCGACGGGAGAGCAGGCAGTCACGGAAGCCGGGCAGAACGGCAAGATCGTTTCGATTGATCCGGGTGCCGGAACGGGAGCCACGCCGGGTTCGACCGTCACGATCGTGATCGGCAAGATGGCGGCACCCGCCGCTGCGCCCGGAGGCAACGGATGACCCGGGTCAGCTCCGCAGACATCCTCGACCTTCTGAAGCTCCAGGACGCCGTGAACGCGGGCCGACCGACCGCGAAGCGCGTGGGCGGCGGCCAGATCGTGGCCGCGGCATCCGTTCTGGTGGGCGCCGCCGGCCTCGCAGCCTTCGCGTGGGGCTCGCTCGTGGAACGCAGCCGGTTCACCCTGCGCGAGGTAAGCGTTCCCGTACTCGCTCAGGGCTCCGCGCCCATTCGGGTGCTGCACATCTCCGACCTGCACATGGCCCCGTGGCAGAAAGACAAACAGGACTGGATTCGCAGCCTCGCCGACGTGAAGCCCGACCTGGTCGTGAACACCGGCGACAACCTCGGCCACGCCGACGGCATTGACGGCGTGGAGTACGCCCTCGCGCCGTTCCAGGATGTGCCAGGAGTCTTCGTGAACGGATCGAACGACTACGTCGGGCCGCAGGCGAAGAACCCGTTCCGCTACTTCGGCGGTCCGTCGAAGCGGCGTATGGGCAGCACCCACGAGACGCTCGACACGGACCGCCTGCGTGCAGTGTTCGCGAACCTCGGCTGGACCGACATCAACAACGCGGCCGAAGCGCTCGACCTGAACGGCACTCACGTGGAGTTCTTCGGCGTGGACGACCCGCACATCGGGCGTGACCGCCTCGACCTGATCACGCGCGCGATCGACGACCTGCGCGCCAATGACCCGCTCTCAGACGAACGCTGGCCCGACCCCGGCACGGCCGCCGAGCCGCGGCCCACGGTGACGATCGGCGTGACGCACGCGCCGTACCAGCGGGTGCTCAACTCGCTCGTGAACCACGGCGCGCAGCTGATCCTCGCCGGGCACACCCACGGCGGCCAAGTTTGCGTGCCCGGTTTCGGCGCACTCGTGACCAACTGCGATATTCCGCGCAAGCAGGTGAAGGGGCTCAGCCTCTGGAACCTCGGGCTGCGCACCGCGTTCCTGAACGTATCGGCCGGGCTCGGAACCTCCATCTACGCGCCGGTACGCTTCGCCTGCCGGCCAGAGGCGACGCTGCTCACCCTCACCGCCGCCTGACCCGGACGCCCCATCTGCGACTCTGTGGCCTTCTTGGGGTAGACGCGGGGTCTACACTGAGCGTGAGTGCAGATGCGCTCGCACGACAGGGGGATATGAATGAGTATTCAGAAGAAAATAACTATGTCGGCCGCCGCTCTGGGGCTGGGCATGGTCATGTTCGCGGCAACCGCCGCACCGGCGGCCACGGCGGCGCCAATTCTGGTCAAGACGGCCAACAGCACGCAGTACTGCAATGAGCACTACTACGACAACACGTGGCAGCAGTCTCCGCCAAACCAGGCGATGTGGTGCCAGGTACAGGGCGGACCGGCTGCCGCCGGTGGCTATGCGGGTACTCGCGACGGCGTCATGGGAACGAACAGCTGGATAGGGCTGCAGAGATTTCTGCAGGACTACGGCTATCAGGGCCCTCTGGACGGCTCCCCGGGAACCAACACCTACCGGGCCATGCAGAAGTTCGCAGCCGGGAGCGGTGCCGAGCCGTCCTACACCGGACCCCAGGACGGGGTGATGGGCCCCAACAGCTGGAAGGGCTTCGCCTACAACATGAGGATTCAGTTCTTCGGTCTCTAGATCCAAATAGGACGTTTCAGCGTGCAGCGGAGGGGCGCCACCACAGTGCCCCTCCGCGAGCGAATGTACGCTCGTTTGCCTTCGACCGAGGCATCCGAGTGTCGCCCATCCGCTGACTCCTAATCATCTCGTGGGCTATCGGCGCCCAAGCTCGTCGTACCGTCCAAGACCTGTCGTCACGCCAAACCGGGTCATTACTTCTCACAGTCCCGTGCCGATCCGACCGTCTAATCAGACCTGCCCACCGGCACTGGCATCGCTACGCCGAAAGGCCACCAACATGGACCCTAAAGTTCTCGCAGCCCAAACGTGGGTCAACGACACGTACGGTCAAGTGCTCGGTTATCAGCCGTGTCCCGAAGATGGCCACGTGGGGTGGTCTACCTCCTATTCGCTGATCATGGCCCTTCAGCACGAGCTCGGGATCTCGCCGGTCGTCGCGAGCTTCGGCCCGACCACAGTGGCGAGACTCGAAGCACTCGGCGAAATCGGCCCCGGCTGGAATGTCAACAGCAGAATCGTGCGAATTATCCAGCATGGGCTGTTCTGCAAGGGATATTGGGGAGCCAACACCTACGGGGAGTTCGATTCCACTACTGTCGACGGCGTCAGAGACCTCCGAGTCAATATGGGAGTTCCCTACGATGCAGCCGGCATCTCCTCCTCGACCGTCAACGCGAAGATATTCAGATGCATCCTGAACATGGATGCTTACGTCGTGCTCGCGAGCGGCACTGACAAAGTCCGGGTGATTCAGCAGTGGCTCAACGGACGATACTGGCACAAGGATGCTTACAGCATCGGTCCGTGCGATGGGATCTACTCTCGTGATGTGCAAAAGTCCTTCCTCATTGCTCTGCAGTACGAACTCGGGATCGCTGCTCCCAACGGGTACTTTGGGTCGGGGACCCAGGCTGGACTTAAGACGCACACAGTTCGCGAGGGCGATTCGGGGATCTTCGTGGAACTATTCTCGGCGGCCTGTGTGTTCAACGAGCCGGTTCCGGTGGGCGACGTGCTGTGGCGCTCAGCCCAGAGGTCCGTGTTTGATGAGCAGCTCGCACAATTTGTGGCAGCCTTCCAAGGCTTTTCACAGCTCTCCGTGAGCAAGGAAGGGGACTTCCCGACGTGGGCGCAATTGCTCGTCTCGATGGGAGACCCCGAGAGGCCGGCGAATGGCTGCGACACTCGGTTCGAGATCACGGCTTCTCGTGCCGAATGGTTGGCCAACAATGGCTACCAAATCGTCGGCCGGTACATCTTCGATCCGCCGGATTCCAGTCTGGACAAGGAAATCAAGCCTGGCGAGCTCGCAACCATCTTTGACGCGGGGATGCGCGTCTTACCCATCTATCAAGACAGCGCACGCATCCTTGCAGATTTCACCTACGCGCAGGGCTACCAGCACGCACTGAATGCGCATGAGCTCGCGTCAGGTTACGGTTTCAATCGAGGCACAGTCATCTATTTTGCTGTAGATTACGACGCCACCCAGGAAGACATCACGGCCTCGATCATTCCCTACTTTCAGGGCGTCCAGGGCGGACTGGCGTACAACGGCAAGCAGTACGTGCATGGGGTTTACGGCTCCCGCAATGTCTGTGCGAACGTCACAGAGAAGACGTTCGCACGCCATTCCTTCATCTCAGGAATGTCCTGGGGATTCTCCGGAAACCTCGGGTTCCCCCTTCCGACCAACTGGTCATATAACCAGATCAAGGAGTTTGAAGTCACGGTGGGATCGGACCAATTTGATCTCGACAACGATGTGTGGCGAATCGAGAACGGCGACCCTGGCCAGTCTTCGGTAAATGCACCCATTGGACCGGCGGACGAATTTATCGACTACGTGGATCGCTTGTACGACTGTGCCCTCGAGTACGGCACGGGCAATCCGAGCCAGCTCGTGATGGAGTACATACGCCACGTCCGCTATAACGATTGGAAGTGGGAGGGCCTGATCGGGGCCGTCGATGACGACTTCATCACCTACGCGAACGGCCGAGGATTCACCGTCATGACTGACTTTCAGGACCCGTTCACCGGTTACACGGTCGGCACGGAACACCTGATGGCCACGGCCAATGCCCAACTACTTGTTCCGCAGCCGGAAAACCCCAAGAGCGTCAATGCCGGGGACATCGGGGGCTGGGGCGGTGATCTTCTCACCTTCTACGCCGACTGGCGTGATGCAGCGGACAGCTATTCGTCCGGGTATACATTCTGCATGGAGAAACTTGCGACGCCTGGCGTGACGACCAGTTTCGGATTCACGGACTTGATCGAGGATGCCGACGGCTATCTCATGGCACGCAAGGTAATGGCCGGAACCGATATCGTCACGGCGGTCCGCCAGCACTACAACGAAGACGGGGGTCTTCGGCGGTTCTCCGACTACTACCAGCAACGGTTCACAAGCGCTGACGATTGCCACTTCTTGGCACACAATATATTGACCGCCGCCGATGACGGGAAAGTAGTCGCGGCGCAGGTGGGACTCATTGGCATGCACGAACCGCCGGCTGCTATGCCCTACAGCAAACTCGAGGAGTTTGAAAGCGGCTTCGCTGACACGTGTCGCCCGTCGCGTTGTTTGACGATGGCGGCGTCATCGTGAGTGACGATAGCCGGGTGTGAAAAGGCCCCGCCGGTGGATTTCGGCGGGGCTTTCATCGTGATGGTGACGTGGTGGTCGTCAGGGGTGACGCGACCTCATTCGCTGTTCTCGGTGATCGCCGATTGTGCGGCGGCCAGGTCGACGATTGCTTTGTCGGCGGCGTAGGTCGCGATCAGCGCGGCGACGGCGAGGTTGTTGACCGCCCGTGGATATCCCCTCGAGGCGAGGTGGATCGCTTGGATGGCGTCGTCGGAGAACAGCGGGTCTGACCGGCCAGCGAATTTGAGGTGTTGCCGGATGTAATCGGTTGTGTCGGCGGCATTCATCCCGGTGATTGTGTAGCATGTGGAAATGCGTTGATCCAATGCCGCGAGCACGGCAAGTTTCAGGCGGCGCCGCAGGGTGGGTTGGCCGATGAGGAGCATCGCGAAGTGCGACCCGGTATCCATTGCCACGTTCGTCAACATGCGTAACGATTCCAGGTCGGTGTTGGTGAGCAGGTGCGCTTCGTCGATGACGACGACGGGCAGGCGGGCTCGTTCGTCGAGTTCCCCGGCGAGTAGCGCCGCGGTTTGCGAGGACAGCACTCCGGAGAAAAACGCCGGGGTCCCGCCAAGCGCCGTGACGATCTGAGTGTGGATTCCACGCATCGTGATCGTCGGGTCGGGGATGTAGATGATCTGGTGCCGGGAGGGTTCCAACTGGGCCAGGGCCGCGCGGACGGCGACGGTTTTCCCGGCGCCGACTTCACCGCTGATCACGCCGAGCTGGCGTTGGCTGACGCACCAATCGATGCGGGCGATCGCTTCCCGGTGCGAGGGGTGCGGGTGCAAGGCCTGCGGCGGAATATCGCGGGCGAAGGGCATACGCGTGAAGCCGTAGTGCGATTGCAGGGTGTCGATACTCATCGGGCGGCCTCCGAAACTGTCGGCACGAAGACGACCTTCCTCGCCGCCGGGGTGGATGCTTTCACGAAACTAATCGGTTCCCCAGCCATCGTGCCCTTGTGCCGGGTCTCCACCAGGCGCAGGTAGTCAATGCCGGAGGCCGCATTCCGGGCACCGGTGTCGGCCTCGTCAGCCGCCGCGGTCGCGGCCTTCTTGTGAACGTGCCGGCGAATTTCACTCAGTACGGCGATGCCGGCCGGGACGCCGTTCCCGGCCGAGACGGTGATCAGCCCGGCGAGGTCGAAGGGGTCATAAACCAGCTCCACTCGTTTGCCGACGAGGAGCTGATCCACTTGATACGTGTTGGACTGCAACGACACCGTCGCGGACTTCGTCACCGTGCGGATCGCCGACCACTGGAACGCCTCCGCAATGACGGTTTTCTCCTTCCGCACCGGGCGTCGTCCCGCCCAGCCGGCATCCCAGCGCTGCACCGGTGTTTGCCCTGTCGTCGAATGCGTGGCCTGGTGATAGACCATCTCCACCCACGACGTGAACAGAGCATTCATCTCTTCCAGCGTGGTGACCATGCTGCCCACCCCGGCATCTACTACGCCGGTCGTGGTATCGACGGTGGTGATCTCGGTGAGGAACTGCGAGTTGACGGTGTTGAAGAACCGCTCGATCTTTCCGCGGCCCTGCGGCCGATACGGCTTCGAATGCGTCAACCGGATTCCGAGGCGCGCGCAGGTCCGCGAGAGCGACTCATCAACAAAAGCGCTTCCGTTATCGACGTAAATCGTCCCGGGAATTCCGCGCGCTTCCAACGCCGGGCGGAGGGCCGCGGTGAGGCGGACGGAGTCTTCGGCGTAAGCCCACCGGCCCGCCGTCACCATCCTGGAGTGGTCGTCGAGGAACGCGAACAGATACGTCTTCCGCCCATTGATCCGCGGCCCGTGCAACCCGTCACCGACCCATATTTCATTCGGGTAGTCCGCTTCAAACCGGCCGAAAACCTCCCGCACCCCGGTCGAAAGTTCCAGCGTGCGGAAGTGCCGCAGCAGCGTCGACTCCGACGGAGCATCACCGAGCGTGTCGATCATGATGCGCCGCACCTGCGCCGAGGTGCGGGCGGGCCGCTCCCTCTTCAACGTCGCCGCCAACGACAAGATCTGCGCCGGCGTCACCGCGCCCTGCGCCCGGCCTCGGGGTCTCAACGCGTCGAACCCTCCGCGCCGCCACTGCCTGATCCACCGATCAAGAGTGTCCTTGCTGACCGTCACCGTCCCGCCGAATGGACCCGGATGCACCAGCCCTGCCAGCGCTCGAACCATCGGGCCGCGCTGCCGCGTCGTCACACTGTCATCGGCGGCGTCCCGGATCAGGTGGTAACGAAACAGCGCGATCTTCTCCGTCCGTCCGCGGCGCACCGCCGAAGCAGACGGCGGTCCCGCCGGCGGCGGCGGGACGAGCAAAGCATCGGCTGGCTCCGCTGGGGAAGCCCGCGGCGAAACGGGGAGCAATGCCGGGGAAAGTGCGGGCATGAAGAGTCCTCTCAAACAGTGAACACACCCATCACAGGGATATGGCAGGCGCTCCTGCCACTGTTGCCGCCCACCACGGACGGCATAAGGGCCAGTTGGTGTTGGGGACCGCCGCCCACCAGCTCCGGCAAAAAAACAGCCCGTTGGTCTGAGCGATCGCCACCTGAACCCACGCCACCGTGACGGTCGCGACGAACCGGCGAGCCAGCCCCCGTGCATACGCCATCAACGCCGACAACGCCTCACCCGAAAAAGTCCCAGCAGGCCTTGGCCAGACGACCACCGCATCGGGAGCATCCCGCACCAACAACCCCGTGAACCGTTCACCCATCGCCGCGGCCGAAGCGGCGAAAGCACGCAACCAACCACGAACCGTCGAAACCGGTCTTCCGCAGTCCGCAGCGATCCTCCGATGACCCCAACCCAAAGCAGTCTTCGCCTCGATCGCCGCCGCAATCACCTCGGCGGTATCTGCTCGCCGCGCGGCCAACCGCACCTCCAGGAGCACATGCGTGCCCTGGCAGGCCGTGCACCGAGACCGACGCGGGCGAAGGCCCCGCGGCACCCAATCTGTGCCGAGGCCCTCACGGATCACACGCGCCCGAGCCCACCCCCACGGGCGCAAACGGCCACCACAATCGGGGCAGGCAACCCGCCCGACCCGAAGGTCCAACTCGACAACAACAGAATCATGACTTACCGTGAGCATCAGCGCGGCCTTACGCGTTAGAACGGCCCGGCGTGATCCTTCAAGATTGCACGCCGGGCCATTCGTCTATCCGGACATCGTCAGCCTGACGCCGCCGACAACCAGAAACCAAATCCAGGCGCACTAAACCCATCGTCACCGACCCCGACGCCTACGTCGTCACCCCACGAGACGCACAACAACACGCTGCTGGCCAGAACCGGAATGGAAGCGCAATTGATAACCACGTACACAGAAAGCCAAAACAAGTACCTTCGGCAAGCCACGGGACGTGCAGCGACGCGTCGGGCAGGCTGAACGAAGATGCGGCGGGTGCATCCCTTCATCTGGTTCGTCCTTGCCCTCAGCTCATTTGTGGTGATGGTGGCCACCTTTGTCGTTGGAGCTGCAGCGTCCGGTCTGGATGTCGTTGAGAAATGCGCAGAGGCCGGCCAGAGCATCGACAGGGCGTATCTCGAGGAACACAGGCGGGAGTTCACGAGAATATTCCCCATGCACAGCATGTGCAGCGCGACCTTTGATTTAGTCCCGGCCTGGGTCAATCCTGTCCTCCTCATAGCTGCTGTGCTCACCCTCGTGCTGTCCACTTCCTGCATCGTCTCCACTATCGCGCGCGCGAAATCACGCCACCAAGGAAGATCCGTTCATGAAGAATCTTGAATTCACCCGCCGCAGCTTTCTGGGTATAACCGTCGTTGTCTCAGCCGCACTAACGCTTCCTACCCGCACTCCTGCAGCGATCGCTGCCCCGATCAACGGATGGGGTGGGTCCCAGTCGGCGAATGGGTGGCCTATTCTCGCGACCGCCACGCTCTTTCGCGTCGAAGGATGCAACGAATCCGTCGGCTTGGCTCAGGGAGACTCAGCGACAATCCTTCTCTACGTAGCGCGCCGCCTCAACTATGAGATCAACACGCTGCGGGACGGCGAGATTACCGGGCACTCGACGAACCGTGCCGTCGCTCAATCGTATGAGTCGAATTATCTTTCCGGAACGGCGATCGCTGTGCACCCGGCGCTTTACCCGGTTGGGGCCAGCGGGCTCTATTACCCTAACGAACTCGCCGTGATCCGGAACATACTTGCCGAAGTCGACGGCACAGTCGATTGGGGTGGGGATGCAGCTGTGGCCAAGGAATCGCATTTCCAGATAGCTCTCCCCCCAGGAGACCGACGGATCACCAACACGGCAACAAGGATCCGTGGGTGGGACCAAGCACCCGGCCGCACGGGGGCCGGTGCTGTGAACGCGTTCGACGCCTAAAAAAGTTCCTTCGCGTGGGTCGTTTCCGGAGCGGCACGCATCACCCCTCGGTTCGCGGCGGAGGCCCCGGAGGCTCTATACTGATTGAGGCCCACGGGCCATCGGGGTATGGCGCAGCTTGGTAGCGCGCGTCGTTCGGGACGACGAGGTCGCAGGTTCAAATCCTGTTACCCCGACAGTAAAATATAAGGCCTCCATTCAGTCGAGTGGGGGCCTTATAGTTTTCCCCGACACCCTTAATTCTGAGCGAACGGCACCCATGTCGAAATCCGAACCAGAGCTCCGTTCCACCCCCGTGGTTTCCCGCCGGGCCTGGCAATCCCTGATCGTGCTGCTCGCCGGAATGTTCATGGCGCTGCTCGACACGACCATCGTGAACGTGGCGCTACCCACCATCCGCACCAGCCTCGACGCCTCCGAGGCGACGCTCTCCTGGATCATCTCCGGCTACGCGCTGGCGTTCGGTCTCGCGCTCATCCCGGCCGGCCGCATCGGCGACCGAATCGGGCACAAGTGGGTGTTCTTCACGGGGCTGGCGCTCTTCACGCTCGCGAGCCTGGCCTGCGGGCTCGCGCAGAACGACCTGCAGCTCATCGTCGCCCGCGTGGCGCAGGGCCTCGCCGGCGGCATCTTCGTGCCGGCCGTCACGGCCGTCATCCAGCTGATGTTCCCGCCCCAGGCCCGCGGCAAGGCGTTCGCCATCATGGGATCGGTCATCGGCGTGTCCACGGCACTCGGCCCGATCGTGGGCGGGCTCATCATCCAGGCATTCGGTGACGAGAACGGCTGGCGCCTGGTGTTCTGGGTGAACCTGCCCATCGGGATCGTGGCTCTCGTGGCCGCCGCGCGGTTGCTGCCGTCGCGCGCCGAGGCATCCGTTGCCGGCGGCGCGAAGCCCGGCACGCCGGCGCCCGCTCGCGTGGCGCTCGACTGGGTGGGCCTGCTGCTCATCTCGGCCGGGCTCGTGGCCCTGCTCGTGCCGCTGATCGAGGGCGAAGACCAGGGCTGGCCCTGGTGGACCTTCGTGTCCCTCGCCGTGGCCGCGCTGCTGATCGTGCTCTTCGGCTTCTGGGAGGTGTCGTACACAAAACGCGGGCTCAGCCCCATCGTGCCGCCGCGGCTGTTCAGCCACCCGGCGTTCACGGGCGGAGTCATTCTCGCGCTCATGTATTTCGCCGCGTTCACGAGCATCTTCTTCACCATCTCGATCTTGTGGCAGGCCGGGCTCGGGCATACCGCCCTCGAGTCCGGGCTCGTGTCGATCCCGTTCGCGATCGGCAGCATCATCGGCGCGTCGCAGAGCAACCGGCTCTCCCAGCGTCTCGGCCGCACGGTGCTCGTGATCGGTGTCACCCTCGTGACCGTGGGGCTCGTGTGGATCTGGCTCGTGCTGCTGCTCGTTCCGGTGGGCGACCTCACCAACTGGCACCTGCTGACCCCGCTGCTGATTGCCGGCCTCGGCAGCGGTCTGTTCATCGCGCCGAACGTGCAGTTCATCGTGGCCACCGTGGACCGCTCGGAGGCCGGAGCCGCGAGCGCCGTGGTTGGCGTGATGCAGCGCGTCGGCAGCGCGGTGGGCATCGCGGTGATAGGCAGCGTGCTGTTCGGGTCGCTCGTGGTGACCGGGCCGACCCCGGACGCCCTCGCGACTGCCTTCACGGAGAGCGCCACCCTGGCCATGGCCGTGAGCGCCGGGTTCAGCGTGGTGGCGCTCGTGCTCGTGTTCGCGCTGCCGAAGCGCGTGGCCGGGCCGCCGGCGGCCTAGGCTCTCGCGCCGCTCCGCTCCGCGCCGCGCCGCTCCGGCCACGCGCTACCGCCCCAGCGGGCGCGGGCCGCGACAGCGGCGCGGCTCGCGGCAGGTCGTGCGCGGCTCGCGGCGCTCCGGCCACGCGCTACCGCCCCAGCGGGGGCGGGCCGCGACAGCGGCGCGGCAGGCGGCGCGGCAGGCGGCGCGGCAGGCGGCGCGGCAGGCGGCGCGGCAGGCGGCGCGGCAGGCGGCGCGGCTCAGCCGATGCGGGTGAGCGCGGTGAAGCTCATGGTGGCGTTCGATCCGTTGATGCAGGTCTGGTAGAGCAGGTCGTAGCCGCGCGGGATGCTGGCCGTTCCCTGCGTGTTCGCGTTCAACACGGCCACGACGCCGCCCACCAGGTAGGTTCCCGCGCGTACGCCCGAGAAAGTGATCTGTCGGCCGGTCCCCGGAAACCGTGATCCGCCGCACGACCAGTGCTCGGCGATCGTGGCCACGCCGTAGTTGCCGGTCACGTCGACAGCTCCTCGACAGGCGTCGATCTCACTCTGAAATCCCGAGGTCCACACGAGTTTGTTGAACAGCGCGGGCACCGCAACGGATGCCGCGGCACCCGGTGATACCCCGGCCGCCGGCCTCGGGGCGGTCGCCACCGGCCGGGCGCCGCTCGCGCGCGGCGCGGCAACCGGAGCAGCAGCCGCCGCACGCGCCGCCACCCGAGCCGCCTCCGCCACCCGCGCGGCTTCCATGGCGGCCAGACGGGCCTGTTCGGCCTGCCACGCCGCAACATCCGCGTGCACGGCCTGCACCAGGCCCGCGAGCTCCCCCCGCACCGCGTCGAGGCTCGAGGCCCAGCCGAAACGCATGCCGTCGAGGGTGCTCGTAGCGGCCGTGAGGCTCGGCGGTTCGAGGCGGAACGGCCCGCCCGACCGCGAGGCCGCTGCGCGCACGTATGATTCGTCGATCTGCCCGGCGGCGAGCGTAAGACGCAGTGCCTGCAAGCGGATGCCCGCGGCCAGGGCCTGCCGGGACGCTTCGGTGAGCACATGTCCCGCGCTGGAATCGAGGGCAAGCTGCGCCGAGGCCAGGACGGATCGCGCGACAGCGACGCGCCCGATTGCCTGCAGGCGGTTGTCACGGAACCCTTCGAGAGCGTCGGCGTACTGCAGCTCGCTCAGGCCACGTCGCGCCGCGACGACGGAGGTCACGTGCCTCTCGCCCCTGGCATCCGCTGCCACGTTGCCCGGCACCGCTGAATCGGCCGCGGCCGCCACGGCGACCGCCGGAACCGGTGCCGGTGAGGGTGTTGCGCCTGTCAGGAGCGTGACGGACGCAACGAGCAGCGTGAGGACCGCGAGCATCCGCTGTCCAGCTCGCCGGCGAGACGAGCGATGGCGCGGCGTTTTCGCGGCGACGCTTACTGCAATCGGTTCGGTCATGGCAGTCCCCATTCGGGAAAGACAAACTGACCGAGCCAGTAAACCGCGCACGCGGCCGCCCGACCACCCCTTTTAGGGGACTAAGCGAGCACCGAACACCCCCAGTTCGTGGCTAGACACCGTGTCGAGCGAACCAGAAGCCTGGTTTGTGCCCGCCGATTCAACGCGGAACGTCGCCGGGGCCAACGCGGGCCGCCGGAGTGTCTATTATTGGCAGTTCAATGGTGAGCGCTCGGGCTGTGACGCACTCCAGACACCGACCGCTTTCCCCGTGGAGGTGAGAGCGTGAACGCGATCCGGGTAAGGCGGCACGCCGCCCTGCACCGAGCAGCGATCCTGCTGAGCATCGGCTACCTGGTTACGCTAGCCCTGATCGCCTTCTGGCCCACCCCGGTAGACCGCGGCGGGCACGATTCCCTGGTGTCCCTGCTGGGCTGGCTGCAACGCCACGGTGCACCCGGGTGGCTGAGCTACACGTTCGTGGAGTTCTCCGCGAACGTCGCGCTCTTCGTGCCGATCGGGCTTCTCGGCGTCATTCTGCTGGGTGCACGGCGCTGGTGGCTCGCCATCCTGGCCGGCTTTCTGGCCAGCTTCAGCATCGAACTCGGGCAGCTCCTCTTTCTGCCGGCCCGATTTGCCACGGTCAACGATGTGATCGCCAACTCGCTCGGCGCGGGGATCGGCACTGTGGGTGCGCTGCTGCTGATTGGGGTGTTGCATGTGCTGCCGACGAGGGACTCGCTGCCCCCGGTCACCCGCAAGGTGCCGGTGCGCTAGCCACGCGCCTGCCTCCTAGACTGGGGGTTGTGCTGGAGTCGCTGCGTCGTTCGTTTCGGCAACGGGCTGCCCGTCGCCGTCTGTGCGCGCTGTGCGGGGCTGACACGCCACATCCGGTCGCCCGATACGGGGCGTTCCGGTTCTGCTCCCACGACCACCTGGCCGAATGGCGCTCCAGCAGCGTTCTCTGAGTACGGCTAAGCGGATGCCGTGCGCGGCGCGAGCGTGGGGATGAGCTCGTCGAGGAACGCGGCAGTGTCGAGCCAACCTTCCACGGCCACGCACTCCACGCCGAGCACCTTCACGGGGTAGTCGTTGCCGTTCTCGTCGAGCCGGTCGCCCACGAACAGCATGTCGGAAAGCGGCACGCCCGTGAGCTCGGCCAGGCGTTTCATGCCGTAGGCCTTGTCGATGCCCCGGCGGGTGATGTCAACGGATGTCGACCCTCCCGACCGCACCTCGAGGTCGGGCAGCAGCGCCTGCACGGCCTCGCGCAGGGCATTCTTCTTGTCGCCGCTCGGGTCCCACAGAACCTTCTTCGCCACGGGAGCGGCCTGTCCGAGGGCGGAGAAGGTGATCTGCGAGCCGCGGTCTTCGAGAATGTCGCCCCAGGTCTCGCTCTCCCAGAATCCGAGGTCCCGGGCCGCGGTTTCGACGGCGGCGAGCGCACGCGCCTTCTCGTCGTCGCTGAGATTCTCGGCGTAGATCTGCTGCCAGGACCCCTCGGAGTGCCGGTAGTACTGCGTGCCGCAGGTGGGCAGCAGGTACAGGCGCGATAGGGCCTCTGCGCTGACGTTCTCGAGGTTGTCGATCAACTGCATCTCAAACTGGCTGAAGCGGCCACCGGAGATCACGCAGACATCGGCCACATCGAGCAGGCGCACGAGCAGGGCAGCCATGCGCGGGTCCAACGGGGACTTCGACGCGGCCAGGGTATCATCGAGGTCGAAGGCGACAAGACGAGGGAATTCGGGCATGAGTGCGTTTCCTTACGGTCGGCGCCCGCGCGATTCTCCGGCCCGCCGACCGCCTCGCATGAGCGACGTTCAGCATACCGGACGCCCCCGACGCGACGCTGGGGCGCCCGCTGCTCGAGGCTTGCCGCGCGCGACCAGCGCGAGATGGTGCGCACGAAACCGGCTCGCGCGAAGGGTCCGGCGCCCGAAACCGGCTCGCGCTCGCGGTATACCAAGCGCAGGAGCCGGATACGCCCGCACCACCTGAGTGGGCGCCTCGACCAACGGATGCCGCGGCTACTTACCTGGACTACCGCGGGAGGCGAAGCGCTGCTGCAAGAGCACCGCGACCACGATGATGACGCCCTTTGCCACGTTCTGCACCGAGGTCGAGAGGTTGTTCTGGGTGAAGACGTTGATGAGCGTGCTGAAGATAAGAATTCCGAGCACTGATCCCACAATGGTGCCGCGTCCGCCGATCAGCAGGGTGCCGCCCACCACGACTGCGGCGATCACGTCGAGCTCGTAGAGCAAGCCGTGTGTGGACGTGCCGACAGTGGTGCGGCCGAGCATCATCACGGCGGCGATGCCGGCAGTGAGGCCCGAGAGCATGTAGACGTAAACCATGTGGCGTTGTACTTTGATGCCGGCAAGTCGGCTGGCCTCGGCATTGCCGCCCACGGCCACGGTGCGCCGGCCGAAGGTGGTGCGGTTGAGCAGAATCCAGCCGGCCACCGCCACGAGCAGGAAGATCCAGATCAGGATCGGAACGCCGAGCAGGTCGGCGCGAAAGAACTCCAGGAAGCCCTGGTCGCTCACGATCTGGGTCGACCGGTTCGAGATGAGTTCGGCGAGACCGCGCGCGCCGACGAGCATGGCAAGTGTCGCCATGAACGCCACCACTCTGCCGTAGGCGATCACCACGCCGTTTACCAGCCCGGCCAGGGTACCAACGGCGAGTGCGATCACCACAATCAGCAGCCAGGAGGTCTGTGCGGAGGCGAGCTGCACAGCGGTGAGGCTCGCCATGGTGGACGCCAGGCCCATCACCGAGCCCACCGAGAGGTCAATGCCCCCGGCGGTGATGACAAATGTCATTCCCACGCACATCACGCCGAGGACCGAGGCGTAGCGGATGATGGTGACGAAGTTGTCGAAGCTGGCGAACCGGTCGCCTGCGGTGAGGGTTCCCACCAGGATCAGCACCGCGAAGGCGATGACCAGCCCGAGGTTGCGGCCGGCAGAGCCACCGAGCATCCGCTTCAGTAGTGAGGGCGGGGCGTCGTGCGCCTGCGGGGTCGGCGGGGCCGTCTGGGTGATCTGCTCGCTCATGCGGCACTTCCTCTCATGACCAGATCGAGCACGCCCGGCTCGTCGATGTCGTTGGCATTGGTGGTGGTGAGAACGTCGCCGTCGCTGATGACCAGCACGCGGTCGGCCAGGCCGAGCACCTCGTCGATCTCGCTCGACACGACGATGATGGCGGTGCCGGCTTCGGCGAGTCGACGGATGAGGCTGTAAATCTCGGCCCGCGCGCCCACGTCGACGCCGCGGGTGGGTTCGTCCAGCAGCAGCACGGCGGTGCCGTGCACGAGCCAGCGGGCGAGCAGGATCTTCTGCTGGTTTCCGCCGGACAGCGTGCGCGTGACCATGTCGGGATTAGCGGGTCGCAGCTCGAGGGCCTCGATCTGCTCCCGCGCGGCCTGGCGCTCGCGCCGCTCGTTCAGGAACCCGCTGCGGGCGAAGCGCCCGAACGACGAGAGCGTGACGTTTTTGAAGATCGGCTCGTCGAGAATCAGGCCCTGGCTCTTGCGCTCCTCGGGAGAGAGTCCGATGCCGGCGGCGACGGCGGCCGCCACCGAACCGGGGCGCAGCGCCTCACCGTTCACGGTAACGGTGCCGCTCGTGCTGCGGCGAGCGCCGTAGATGGCCTCGAGAATCTCGGAGCGGCCGGAGCCGACGAGGCCGGCGAGTCCCACGACCTCTCCGGCCCGCACTTCGAACGAGACGTTGCGGAATACGCCGCGCACGCCGAGCTCGTGGCAGCTCAGCACCACCGGGGCATCCGCTGCGATCGGCTCGGCGGCGGGAAAGACGTTGTCCACGTCGCGGCCGGTCATCAGGCGGATGAGTTCCGGAGTCGACGTGTCCGTCACGCTCAGGCCGGTGGCCGTGCTTCTGCCGTCTTTGATCACCGTGATGCGATCGCCGATACGGCGAATCTCGGCGAGGCGATGCGAGATGTAGACCACGGCGATGCCCTGGGCCGTGAGCTCCTTGACCACGCGAAAGAGGTTCTCCACCTCTTGCGAGTCCAGCACGGCGCTCGGTTCGTCCATGATGATGAGCCGAGTGTCGCGGGAGAGCGCACGGGCCATGCTGACTATCTGCTTGTTGGCCGCCGACAGCGAGCCCACCTCCGTGCGCGGGGAGATTTCGCCGTGGCCGAGGCGGGTGAGGATCTCGGCGGTGCGTGCGTTGGCGGATGCGACGTGCAGCAGACCGCCGGTGGCCTGTTCGTGGCCGAGGAAGATGTTCTCCGCGATGGTGAGGCCGTCGACCACGTCGAGTTCCTGGTACATCGTGGCGATGCCGCGTTCGAGTGCCGCGACAGGGCCGCCGATGGTGATTCGCTCACCCTGCCAGAAGATCTCTCCGGAGTCGGGCTGGTACGCGCCGGAGAGCGTCTTGATGAGCGTGGACTTGCCGGCGCCGTTTTGGCCGAGCACGCAGTGCACCTCGCCGGCACGCACAGAAAGGTCGACGCCCTGGAGAGCTTTTACCCCGGCGAAACTCTTTGTGAGCCCACGAACCTCAAGTAGTGGATGGTCGACAGTGATCATGCGAAAAACCTAACACAGGATCGGTACTTACGTCGATCAACATCAATAAGTTGCACGTGAACTGTCATCATCTGCTATCGTTCAACTCGTCAGCGTCGACGCCTCCTCAGTTGTTCGACAATTGCCCCGCATCGGCCGCCGGCAGCACAGCAGCACGACACAGCACCGCACCCGTACCTGCAGCAATTCACTGAGCCAGAGGGAACCACATGCTTGCACCACGCACTTTCCGCCGCAGAATGCTTTTCGCCGCCGGCACCTCGCTGGCCGTCGTCGGCCTGATCACCGGCTGCACGGCGGGCGGCGGCACCACGAACGCCCAACCCACGAACGCGAGCGTCGAAGGCAACGAAGCCCAGGGCGACACCATCGTGATCGGCTTCTCGGGGCCGGCGGCCGACCACGGCTGGCTCGGTGCCATCAACAACGCGGCGATCGCCGAGGCCGAGAAGTACGAGGACATCGACCTCATAATCGCCGAGGGCACCAACGACGCCAACCTGCAGATCAGCCAGGTAGAGGGCTTCATCAACGACAAGGTCGACGCTATCGTGCTGCTGCCCACCGACGGCGCCGCCCTCACCGAGGTCGCCATCCAGGCCATGGAGGCCGGCATTCCGGTGATCAACGTGGACCGCGAGTTCTCCAGCACCTTCGCCGCCCGCGCCACCATCCTTGGTGACAACTACGGCATGGGCGTGAGCGCCGGCACCTACATCTGCGAGGAACTCGACGGCAACGCCGACGCCGTGGTCGCCGAGATCGCCGGCATCGACTCGCTCCCCCTCACCCAGGAGCGCAGCGCCGGCTTCGCCCAGGCGCTCAGCGATTGCGGAATGTCCGTCACGAACCGCGTAGCCGCCGACTTCACAGTGGCGGGCGGTGAGGCCACCACGAGCCAGCTGCTCGCCGCCGCGCCGCAGATCGACGCCCTCTGGAACCACGACGACGACCAGGGCATCGGCGTGCTCGCCGCCATCGACGCCGCCGGACGCGACGAGTTCATCATGGTCGGTGGCGCTGGATCTGCCAACGCCATGCGCCTGATCCAGGCCGGCGACAGCGTGATGAAGGCCACCGTGGTGTACCCGTCCACCCAGGCCGCAGACGGCATCCGCTTGGCTCGCTTGCTCGTGCAGGACAAGGCCATGAGCGACCTCGTCGAGGTGGAGATCCCGAACCGGATCGTTCTCAACGCTCCCGTCGTGACGAGCGAGAACGTGGAGCAGTACCTGCCGACCGCCTTCGAGTCCTAACCGGCACGCCTCGTGGGGAGCGAGCCCGGCCCGCTCCCCACGACCACCAACAGAAAGAGTCTTCTCATGAGCGCACTGCCCCTCCGCGTGGCACTGATCGGCCACGGATTCATGGGCGCCGCGCACTCCCAGGGTTGGCGCGTGGCCCCCCGATTCTTCGACCTGCCCCGGCAACCGGAGATGAGCATTCTCGTCGGACGCAACGCCGCCACGGCCGCCGAGGCCGCCGAGCGCTGGGGCTGGGCCGAGTCGTCCACCGACTGGCGGGCCGTGATCGACCGGCCCGACATCGACGTGATCGACATCGTGACCCCGGGCACGTCACACGCTGAAATCGCGATCGCCGCCCTCAACGCCGGCAAGCACGTACTCTGCGAGAAGCCCCTCGCCAACACGGTCGCCGAGGCGGCGGCCATGACGGATGCCGCGGCGCGCGCCTTTGAGCGCGGCGTGTACGCCATGGTGGGATTCACGTACCGTCGTGTTCCCGCCGCCACCCTCGCGCGCGACTTCGTGGCCGCCGGCAAGATCGGCCAGATTCGCCAGGTGCGGGTGAACTACCTGCAGGACTGGCTCGTCGACCCCGAATCGCCGCTCACCTGGCGCCTGCAGAAGGAGCTCGCCGGCTCCGGTGCCCTCGGCGACATCGGCGCCCACGCCATCGACCTCGCGCAGTTCATCACCGGGCAGCGGCTCTCGAGCGTGTCGGGAATCATCGAGACGCTCGTGACCGAACGACCGCTCCTCGGCACGAAGCAGGGCCTCTCGGGCACCGCGACCACCGAGCGCGGCGCCGTGACCGTCGACGACGTGGCCCTGTTCACCGGGCGCTTCGAGGGCGGAGCCCTCGGCAGTTTCGAGGCCACCCGCTTCAGCACGGGTCGCAAGAACGCGTTCCGCATCGAGGTCGCCGGTTCCGACGGGGCGATCGCGTTCGATTTGGAAGACCTCAACACCCTGAGTTTCTTCGACGGCCACGCCGCGACCGGGCAGCAGGGCTTCACCCGCATTCTGGTGACCGAGCCGCAGCATCCGTATCTGGCTGCCTGGTGGCCGCCCGGACATATGCTCGGTTATGAGCACGGTTTCACGCACCAGGCCAGGGATTTCGTGCACGCGATCGCGGCCGGCGAGCAGCCGACCCCGTCGTTTGCCGACGGCCTGCAGGTGCAGCGCGTGCTCGCCGCGGTCGAGGCCAGCTCCGACAACGGCAGCGCCTGGACCCGCACGCACGAACCCGCCCCCGAACTCGCAACGCAGAACTAGGAGACATCATGGCTCGCCCGATCACCCTCTTCACCGGCCAGTGGGCCGACCTGCCCTTCGAAGAAGTGGCCAGGCTCGCCTCCGGCTGGGGCTATGAGGGCCTCGAGATCGCTTGCTGGGGTGACCACCTCGACCCGTGGCGCTGGAACGACGAGGAGTACGTGGCGGGCAAGCTCGCCGTGCTCGAGAAATACAACCTCAAGGTGTGGGCCATCTCCAACCATCTCAAGGGCCAGGCGGTGTGCGACGACCCGATCGACCAGCGACACCGCGACATTCTGCCCGACGTGGTGTGGGGCGACGGCGACCCCGAGGGCGTGCGTCAGCGCGCCGCCGAAGAGATGAAACACACCGCCCGCCTCGCCGCCAAACTCGGCGTGAAGACCGTGATCGGCTTCACCGGTTCGTCGATCTGGAAGTACGTGGCCATGTTCCCGCCCGTGTCGCAGCAGCTCATCGACGCCGGCTACCAGGACTTCGCCGACCGCTGGAACCCCATCCTCGACGTGTTCGACGAGGTGGGCGTGCGCTTCGCTCACGAGGTGCACCCGAGCGAGATCGCGTTCGACTACTGGACCACGGTGCGCACGCTTGACGCCATCGGCCACCGGCCGGCGTTCGGCCTCAACTGGGACCCGAGCCACTTCGTCTGGCAGGACCTCGACCCGGTCAGTTTTCTCTGGGACTTCAAGGACCGCATCTACCACGTGGACTGCAAAGACACCAAGAAGCGGATGTCGAATGGCCGCAACGGCCGCCTCGGCTCCCTCCTGGCCTGGGCCGACCCCCGCCGCGGCTGGGACTTCATCTCCACAGGGCACGGCGACGTGCCGTGGGAAGACAGCTTCCGCATGCTCGACAGCATCGGCTACGACGGGCCGATTTCGGTGGAGTGGGAGGACGCCGGCATGGACCGCCTGATCGGCGCCCCGGAGGCCCTCGCCTTCGTGCGTTCGCTCACCTTCGACCCGCCCACCGCGGCCTTCGACGCCGCCTTCTCCGCCCGGTAGCCGGCCCCGCCGACCCTCGCCGCTTCCGGCGTCCCTCTGGTCGCTCTCCCCATTCCGCTGGTCGAGCAGTGGGCCCGCTCTTGGCCCGCGCCCGTCGAGACCCCGTGAGCCGGCCCCGCACATTGGCTCACGAGGCCTCGACACGCTCGCAAGCTCGCTGCTCGACCAGCGGGGCGGAGGCGGGACGGAGGCGGGACGGAGGCGGGACGGCGCGGGACGGCGCGGACGCGCGGGACGCGCGGACTGCGGCGGGGCGGGGGTCAGGCGGTGAGGGAGGCGACCATGGCCTCGATGCGGTCAGGCGAGAGGGCGTGGTGGATGGCGAGCATGCTCGCACCGAGGATGGCGGCGTTGGCGCCAGCACTCGACTGGGTGATCTGCAGGTGCTGGGTGGCCAGCGGGTTGGAGCGCGAGTAGACGACCTCACGCACGCCGGCGATCAGGTGCTCTCCGGCCTGTGCCATCGACCCGCCGAGCACGATCACGGACGGGTTCACCAGGTTCACGCACATGGTGAGCACCTCGCCCATATCCCGTCCGGCCTGGCGCACGGCCCGGATCGCCTCAAGGTTGCCCTGCTTCACGAGGTCCACGACGTGCTGGCTCGTGGTTACCGGAAGGCCCTGGGCCGCGAGCAACCTAGTGAGGGCCGCTCCGGAGGCGACGGCCTCGAGGCAGCCCTCGTTGCCGCAGCGGCAGGGCACTCCAGCGCCGCGCGCGATCTGCACGTGCCCGAGGTCGCCAGCGATGCCCTGCGCCCCGCGCTGCAGAAAGCCGCCCGAGATCACGCCCGCGCCGATGCCGGTGGCGACCTTCATGAAGATGAGATGGCCAGTGCCCGACCAGGCGAATTCCCGCTCGCCGAGCGCCATCAGGTTCACGTCGTTGTCCACGAGCACGGGAACGTGAAAGCGCTGCTGCAGCCAGCCGGGCACGTCGAAGCGGTCCCATCCCGGCATGATCGGTGGGTTGATCGGGCGGCCGCTCGTGTGCTCGACCGGTCCGGGCAGGCCCACGCCGATCGCCAGCAGGTCGGCGGTGGAACGCTTGCTGTCGCCGAACAACCGCGCACCGGCGTCGATCACCCAGTTCAGCACGGCCTCTGGACCCTCGGAGATCTCCAGAAACGTGGAGTCCTGCACGAGAGTGCTGCCACCGAGGTCGCTCAGCGCGATGCGAACGTGGCTCGCGCCGATGTCCACCGCCAGCACGAACTTGTTACCGGACTGCAGGGCGAACTGCGAGGAGGGACGTCCCCCGGTTGACGTGGCGTTGCCGGCCGGGCCCACGAGGCCGAGGCGGGTGAGCGCGTCAACGCGCAGGGCCACGGTCGACCTGGCTAATCCGGAGAGGTCCGCGAGCTCGGTGCGAGTGCGTGGCTGACCATCACGCAACACCTGAAAGAGGTCACTAGCTCCGGCCGAGCCGAGGGCGCTGACGTGACTTATGTCGACCATCAGGCAATTCAACCACACGAATCGCCCGAACTCGTGACCTTTCGCAGCGGATGCCGCGGCGCGGCATCCGCCGGCACGTCACCGCGCCCTTCTGGCCGCGCGCTACCGCCACAGCGGGCGCGGCCACCCGAAAGACGCACCCATCGGCATCCGCTCGGCGCCGCCGTCGCCGGGCGCTACCGCCACAGCGGGCGCGATCCGCCACCCGGGCGCGCGTCAGCGCCAGGGCAGGGTCAGGGAGGCCGTGTCGGCCGACGGACCCGGCAAACCCGCCGAGCCGGGCAGCGGGGCGGGCCGGGTGCGGCCGGTCTTGAGCAGTGACTGGTAGGTGACCGGCTGCCCGGCCACGGCATACCCGAGCAGGGTATGGAACAGCTGGCCACGGCTGCCGGAGTGCCGCCGGTTGAACCTGAACACCCACTCGTCGACGTAGGCCGGCAGGTGCTCCACGCTCACCGCGCCCTGCCGCGGACCCATCAGCCAGTGGTTCGCCTGGAACACCACCCGACGCACGGCGGGCAGCACCTCACGGATGGGCGCGCCCGGCGCCACCACGGGGCGGGCCGCGTGCTCGTAACGGTCCCGAATTCCGGCGGGATACGCCGACCAGTCGTGCGTCACGACCCGACTACCGGGCTCTACCGATTCCAGCAGAAAGCTGGCCAGTTGCGGCGTTCCGGCGTTGGGGATGGCGGCGAGCCGGGTGCGGCCGAGCCCCGTGGCATCCACTTCCACTGCTACCGCGAAGAGCACCCGGCTGAGCGAACCGCGGCCCGGAACCGAGCCGCCGAGATAGGACACGTCCAGTTCCACGTTGCCGCGCAGGCGCTCCCGGCCGGGTTGCACCATCACAGACCGGTAGCGGTGCAGCATGGCCCACGCGGTCTGCAGGGACCCGAGTCCCATCTCGCGGTGCAACTGGGCGGCCGAGAGCCCGGCCTTGCTGTTCACGAGCAGCCAGGCCGCGCTGAACCACACGGCGAGCGACGTGCGAGTGCCGTGGAAGACTGTTCCCGCCATCGCGGAGACGCGCTTGCCGCAGCCCGCGCAGCGCCATCGCTGATCCACCGCGCGCCAGCCGTGTTCGTGGGCGCAGGCCGGGCAGGTGAATCCGTTCGGCCAACGCAACCAGTCGAGGTAATCGAGGCACTTCCACTCTTCATCGAACCATATGCGCAGGTCTGCATATGAGTTCGGGTAAGCGGGTCGTGCCACTGTCGGCATGTTCCCCACCCTAGGGCACCGAACGCGAAACCCCTTTCCGCCAAAAATAAGGGGGTTTCCACTTCGGTGCCCGAGAGCGGATGCCCTCTGCAGCATTCCCAGACGGGAATGAGTTTTCCTCAGGGCATCGAAGGGCAAATACATTCCGGTCCTTCTGGTTATTCAGACACGTAAGTGTGCACCTACCGTGGCGATAGCGGCCCGCTCACCTGAGAGTTGCGTCGCGATCTCAACGAGGAGAACCAGATATGCGCACGAAGCATGGACTTCGACTAACCGCGGGCATGGCCATGGCCACCCTGGTGGTCACAGCCCTCACCGCAATGCCGGCCGCAGCAGCCCCCGGCGACTCAGCTCCCCCGGGAAAGCCCGGCAAGCCCACTCCAACGGCCCCGGCCGACTCGAGCTTTCAGAAGGTCACCCTCGACGCGACGCCGGGCGAGCCCTTGGACCTGGCCGTGCTGCCCAACAGCGACGTGCTGCACACCACCCGGGGCGGCGACATCTGGCTGAACGACGCGAAGACGGGACTCAACACCCTCGCGGCTTCGCTGGACGTGTACCAGCACGACGAGGAGGGTCTGCAGAGCATCGCCCTCGATCCCAACTTCGGCACGGCGGGTAACAACTGGATCTACCTGTACTACTCCCCACCGCAGAACACCCCGCTCGACGACCCGGCGACCATCGGCGTGAATGAGGGCGACGCCCCCATCACTGGCACGGCCGAAGACTTCGCCCCGTTCCAGGGTTCGATCACCCTCTCCAGGTTCCAGTTCGACGGCGCGGTCTTCGATCTCGCGAGCGAACAGAACATCATGGAAGTCGACGTGGACCGCGGCATCTGCTGCCATGTGGGCGGCGACATCGTCTTCGACAAGGCCGGCAACCTCTACCTCTCCACCGGCGACGACTCAAACCCCTTCTCCTCCGACGGTTTCGTGCCGATCGACGAGCGTGAAGACAGCAACCCGGCCTTCGACGCGCAGCGCAGTTCGAGCAACACGAACGACCTGCGCGGCAAGATTCTGCGCATCACGCCCACAGCGGATGGCGGTTACACGATCCCCGAGGGCAACCTGTTCGCCCCGGGAACCGAGCTGACCCGCCCGGAAATCTACGTGATGGGCATGCGCAACCCGTTCCGCATCGAGCTCAACCAGAAGACCGGCGAGCTGTACGTGGGCGACTACTCCCCCGATTCGCGAACCGCCGATCCCCTGCGCGGCCCGTCCGGCACCGGCAAGTGGACGAGCATCACAGAGGCATCGAACTACGGCTGGCCGTACTGCGCTACCGCCGAGCTGCCCTACGTGGACTTCGACTTCGCCACCGGCGTCTCCGGCGACACCTTCGACTGCGCGGCTCCCGTGAACGATTCACCCCGCAATACGGGCCTGCGTGAGCTTCCCCCCGTCGCCCAGCCCGACGTCTGGTACGGCTACGATGAATCCGTCGACTTCCCGGAGCTCGAAACGGGTGGCATCGGCCCGATGGCCGGCCCCGTGTACGACTATGACGAGAAGGCGTCGAAGGGCAAGGCCCCCGTTGCCTGGCCCGAGTACTACGACGGCATGTCGATGATGTACGAGTGGACCCGCGACTACATCAAGGGCATGACCGTGACCGACGGAGAGCTCAAAAAGATCGAGGCCGTGGTGGATTCGATCATCACCGACAACCCGATCGACATGGAGTTCGGCCCCGACGGCGCGCTCTACGTTCTCGAATACGGCGACGGCTACTTCGCGCAGAACCCCGACGCGCAGCTCTCCCGTATCGACTTCATCGGCGACAAGGGCAACCGCTCGCCCATCCCGATGGCCTCCGGCACGCCGACCGCGGGTGCCTCGCCGCTCACCGTGGAGTTCTCGAGCGAAGGCACCATCGACCCCGAGGGCGACGCGCTCAGCTACGCCTGGGATTTCAACTCCGACGGGATCGTCGACTCCCGTGAGCTGAACCCGACGTACACCTACGAGACGGATGGCGCTTTCACGGCGTCCCTGCAGGTAACGGATGCCGGTGGTAAGGACCGCGGGCGCTACGCCTCGGCAGAGGTTGAGATCGAGGTGGGCAATCAGGCCCCGGTCGTGACCTTCATCACCCCCGTGGTCGGTCAGGACTTCCAGTTCGGCGACACCGTGGCCTACGAGGTTCTCGTGACGGATGACCAGGCAGTCGACTGCTCTCTCGTGACCGTGACCTACATTCTGGGCCACGACTCGCACGGTCACCCGATCACCACGTCGGGCGGCTGCACGGGAACCATCACCACCACGGTTCCCTCGGGCCACAACCCGGAGACCGACGACCTGTCGGGCGTCTTCAATGCCTCGTACACGGATGCCGGCGGCGACTCCTCTGGGCCCCTCACCGGCAGCGCCGAAGTCGTTCTGCGCTCCAACTAGTTTCTGCCTCACACACACTCACGAAAGGGATTGACATGTGTTTCGGATTTGACGGAGCGAGTGAACTGAACAAGTCGCTCGAAGGCACGAAGAACCTCAACCGCCGCAACTTTCTGCGCGGCGCCCTGGCGGTCGGCGCGGGCGCAGGACTGGCCGTGGCCGGAGCCGGCTCGGCGATGGCGGCGCCGGGCGGAGGGCCTGCGCACGGCCCCGGCGGCAAGCCCGGCAAGCCGGGGAAAGGCCGCAAGGTGCCACCGGGGCTGATCAGCATCCAGCTGTACACCCTGCGCTCGATCATGCGCGGCGACGGAGTGGACGCCACGTTCGAGGCGCTCGCCGACTACGGCTACACGAAGGTGGAGCTTGCCGGGCTGTACGGGCGTACCCCGGAGGCGATGCGCGCCTACCTCGACGAGCTGGGCATCACGCCGAGCTCGAGCCACGACGGCATCAGCGGCTCGCCCGCTGCGCTGCAGGCGAAAATCGCCGGGGCGGTGACGCTCGGCCAGACGTACATGAACGTGCCGTACCTGGCGTCGAGCGTGGCCGACGACTGGCGCCAGTGGGCGGACCAGATGAACGCAGAGGCATCCGTTGCCCAGCAGTCGGGCATCAAGTACGGTTACCACAACCACGCGCACGAGTTCACGACCGACCTCGGTGGCGGGCTCACGCCGTGGGAGGTCTTCACGAGCCGGCTGGACCCGAAGCTCGTGCACCTCGAGGTGGACCTGTATTGGGCCGTCACGGGCGGCGTGGGCGTCGGGGCGTCAGACCCTGTGCAGTTCGCCATCGACGTGATCCACGAGGCGCCGCAGAAGACGCTCGAGTACCACGTGAAGGACCGCGATGCGGCCGGCGGCTTTGCCGACCTCGGCACCGGCGAGATCGACTTCGCGCGCATCTTTGATGCGCACCCCGTGAAGCTCTACGCGGTGGAGAACGACCAGCCCGACGTGACCCCGCTGCAGACCGCGGAGGTGGGCTACAACTACCTGCGCGAGCTGCGCTTCTAGGTTCACGCGAGTCACACCGGCGGCGCCCCCACGCAGGGGCGCCGCTGTCGTGCGCCCAGCATGCCGTGCCCGGCCCTCGCCCAGCGAGGCGCGAGCGCCTATGAGGGAAGAGGCTGAACTTCCGCGGGTCGAAGCCACGAAGAAGCGATCAAGACCACGCCAGCCAACTCTCAGACACGGCTCACGGGGTCTCGATCGCTCGTGCCTCGCGCCTCGACCAGCGGGTTCCCGCATCCCCACGAGGGAAGAGGCTGAACTTCCGCTAGTCCAAGCTAGACGGGGGCGGGCTGCGTGAGGCCGGCGAGCTGCAGCAGCAGGTCGCGCACCTCGGTGGCGGCGATGGCGGCGATGGCGGCGCGGGCGGCGGACGGGTCGGAGCAGAGCAGCACGGGGCCGTCGGCAGCGTTCTCCGGCAAGCGCCCGTGCGAGCCGCGCACGCAGGAGGGGTCGAGCGGCACGACGTCCATCGCGTAGCGCAGGCCCACCTTCTTCTTCGCGAGGTTGCGGGCGGCGCGCAGCTTCACGAAGCGGTCGTCGGGGTCGAAGAACAGCTCGGCCGGGTCATAGCCCGGCTTCTTGTGGATCTCCACGCCGCGCGCGAAGTCCGGCGCCTGCGCGTCGTCAAGCCAGTAGTAGTAGGTGAACCAGGCGTTCTTCTCGGCCACAGCCACGAGCTCACCGCTGCGCGCGTGGTCGAGGCCGTACCGGGCCTGGCCCGCGGCGTCGAGAACCTCGGCGACGCCCGGGAGCGCCTCGAGCAGCGCGCGCACCCGGGGAATGTCGGCGGGATCCTGCACATAGACGTGCGCGAGCTGGTGGTCGGCGACCGCGAAGGCACGCGAGGTCCAGGGGTCGAGCAGCTCGCCGCTCGCGTTGGTGTGCACCTCGAGCAGGCCCTCGCGCCGCAGCATCCGGTTCACGTGAACGGGCTGGTCGACGTTCGTGATGCCGTATTCGCTCAGCACCACGATGGTCGTGCCCAGCCGCGCCGCGTCGTCCAGAAGCGGCGCGAGCACCTGGTCGAGCTCGCGGGCGGCCTCGAAGGAGCGCGGGTCGTCGGGGCCGAAGCGCTGCAGGTCGTAGTCGAGGTGCGGCACGTACACGAGGGTGAGGTCGTGGTCCGGCAGCACGTGCCGGGCCGCGCCCACGATCCAGCGCGAGGACGCCATGCCGGCCGTGGGGCCCCAGTAGGTGAACAGCGGGAAGTCGCCGAGCTTGGCCACGAGTTCGTCGTGCAGCTCGGGCGGTCGGACATAGGCATCCGGTGATTTGCGCCCGTCGGCGTGATACACCGGCCGCGGGGTGATGGTGACGTCGGTCGTAGCGCCCATGGCGTACCACCAGCACACGTTCGCCACCCTGTAGCCCGGGTTCGTGCGCCGCGCTGTCTCCCAGACCTTCTCCCCGCCCACGAGGCGGTTGTGCTGGCGCCACAGGTTGACCTCGCCGATGTCGCGCAGGTACCAGCCGTTGCCCACGATGCCGTGCTCGGCCGGCGTGAGCCCGGTGAGGAAGGTGGACTGCGCCGAGCACGTGACGGCGGGCAGCACGGTGCCGAGCTCGGCGGAGAAACCGCGGGCAGCGATGGTCTGCAGGCGCGGCATCACCGCGAGTAGCCGCGGGGTAAGGCCGGCCACGTCGATCACGAGCAGGGGCGTGGGCACGCTCATGCTCGGGCACCGCGCATGATGGAGTTGCCGGCGAATTCGGCCGGAACCGCGGCATCCGCTGTCTCGGTCGTATCGAGGTCGAGTCGGCCGCTCTGGCCGAAGAACTCCACGGGGTTGCGCCACAGGATGCGGTCCACATCGTCGTCGTCGAAACCGGCGGCGAGCATGGCCTCACCGGTGCGCCGGGTGGTGAGCGGGTCACTGCGGCCCCAGTCGGCAGCGGAGTTGACGAGAACACGGTCGAGGCCCACGTCTTTCAGCACGGCGACCATGCGCGCGGGGTCCATCTTGGTGTCGGGGTAGATGCTGAAACCCATCCAGCAGCCGGAATCGACGACCTCGTGCACGGTGACCTCGTTGAGGTGGTCGACCACCACCATGCCGGGCGCAATGCCGCTTTCGCTCACCACATCGAGGGTGCGGCGGGTGCCGGCCACCTTGTCGCGGTGCGGCGTGTGCACGAGTGCCGGCAACTCGTGAGCGAGGGCGAGGGCGAGTTGCGCGGCGAAAGCATGGTCCTCCTGCGGGGTCATCGAGTCGTAGCCGAGCTCGCCCACGGCCACGACGCCGTCTTTCTCGAGGTAGCGCGGCAGAATGTCGAGCACTCCGGCGAGGCGTGGGTCGCCGGCCTCCTTGGGGTTGAGGCCGATCGTGCAGAAGTGCCGGATGCCGAATTGGCTCGCCCGAAACGGCTCCCAGCCTACGAGGGCGTCGAAGTAGTCGATGAAGGATTCGACGCTCGTTCGCGGCTGACCGAGCCAGAACGCGGGCTCCACGACGGCGCGCACCCCGGCTGCATACATGGCCTCGTAGTCGGTAGTCGTGCGGGAACTCATATGAATGTGCGGGTCCATGATGCGCATGTCTATTCCTTATATACGTGGGTCGCGGGCAGCAGTGCGGAAAGCAGGTCAACGGAGAGGTCGGGACGGTCGAGGGCCTGGGGGAAGGCCCCGACCACGGCGTGAATGTCGGTCGGAATATCTCGGCCGGCGGCGGTTCTTTCGTGGGCGAGGTCCACGAGCATTCGGGCGAGCTCGGCGTCCTGGCGGTCGGCCAGATTCGCGATGGCCCCCAGCGGAATGCCCGTGAAGACACACTTGACGACCGCGTGGCGGTAGGCCTCCTGGCCGAGGTAGCGGGCACCGTACCCCTGCACTGCGGCAGCCACCAGGCGCACGTCGTTGGTGCGCAGGGCGTCTTCGACGATGGGGAGCAGGGCCGCGCCGATGCCGCCGGGTTCGCCGGGTGTGTCTCGCTCGCCGGGTTTCCCGGGTTCGTCGAGCCGGCGCAAGCCGCGCAGCACGCCGCGTTTCTCGCCGGCGTCGCCGTGACGATACAGGTCGTCGAGGAGATTGGCGCGGTCGGCGCCGCGCAGGGCGAGCGCGCCCATCAACAGGGAGCGAGCCGCGTCGTCGATGCAGCCGTGGCGCAGTCCCTGCGGGTCGTCGTCGCTGAGGGGGTCTCGGCCGCACCGACGCGACACCGCCGAGAAGTGCTGGGCCAGGGCGTCGGGGCGGCGCTCCACATCGGCCAGAGCGGCTTCGAGCCAGGTCGCCCCCGCCTCGGCCAGTCGGGGTTGCAGAGAACGGATGCTCACGGGTTCGCTCCTTCGCATTCGGTCGGCCGGGTGCGCGGTACGGACATCATGTGGCGGACACCCGCCGCGTGAGGCGGCGGCCCAGTGGAAGCAAGGCAGCCAGGGCGAGGCCGGTTCCGACGGCGCCCGACCGGGCGATGAGCGCTGCCTGCAGGCCGGTGGTGCCCATGACGGATGCGCCCACCGCGCGGCGAATGTCCGGCGCCGCTCTCGTCCGGCGCGCCACCACCTGCGCGGGGGCCACGGCCGCGAGGTAGGCGAGAGCGAGGGCTGCCCCGGCGACGCGAGGGAGCCATCCGTTGGCGGGATTGAGAGTCGGTCCTGCCGCGGCGGCCACGGCGGCGCACGCCGTGCCCGTGACGGCGAGGGTGCCCACGACCGCGCTCCGGGAACCGTGCACCTCGTCGCGGCTGAGGGTGGTGGTGCCGAGGGTATGGGTGAAGACAGTCAGGGCGGCCGGCAGAGCGCGTCGCCAGGACCCGGCGCCCGCGCCGAGCAGCACGTCGAGCAGCCGGGTGGTCGCCATCGACACCGGGCCGAGCGCGGTGGGCTTGAACACGACGTCGTACGCCCAGACGCTCGCGGCGAGCGGGAGCGCCACGGCCAGGCCGCGGCGTCCCCCGGCGAGCGTGGCGATGCCCACGCCGGCGGAGGTGAGAACGATCGCCACCGCGAGCGCCTCTACCGGGGTCACGTCCCCGGCCGGAATGGGTCGTTCGGGGCGCTCGATGGCGTCGAGGTCACGGTCCGCGTAGTCATTGAGGGCCATGCCGGCCCAATAGATGAGGGTCGACGAGAGCGGGAGGAGAGCCGTGCGGGCGCCGAACGGCCAGCCGGCTGCGGCGGCTCCGGCGAGGGTGTCGCCGGGGGCGGTCAGCGCGGCGGGGAGGCGCACGAGGCGGGCGAAGGCGGACGCTGTCATCATGGCGCGGGCGGCCTCGGCGTCTCGCTGTGGACTGTGGTCACGGATCCCCCTCGGTTTACCGACCGGTCCGCGCTAAATCGCGCCCGTGGGGCGCGAATTTCTCATCGTCACTGATCAGACTCTCGGATTCGAGTCTACGGACCGCATTTGTTGCCTGTCAAAACGAATACAGTGAATGTTCCGCGCGGCGCTCCTGAGCCGGTCGAATACCTCGATCATCGTCCCCCTTGTGGGCGAACCTTGGCCGGTGGCGAGAGGCCTGGACGTTCGGTGTTGCCCTGGCGCTCGCCCTCGAATCGGTACTCGCCCCAGCGGATCATGCGCGACTGCTCGTATTCGACCGCGGCCCACTCCCACCCGGTAAGAGTTGGGGAGTCGGCGCCGCATTGGGGCGGGTAAGACTCCATGATTGTCGTACAGAACACCGGTCCGTCTCCGTCATCGAGCACCATGCCGGCGAACGATTCCTCCGCGGGACCGCTCAACGCGATCAGCAGGGCGAGGATCGCAAGCGCGAGGGCAACCGGTGTCATCGCATACCGCTCCGGTGTGGACCGGGAGATCGCATTCATCACCACACCGAGGGTGAGGTAGGCACAGACCACCCAGATCCCCACCTGCGAGAACGCGTTCGGAAACACATCAGCGACACCCGCCCGGTCGAGGACGAGCAGGGCGATAAACCCGTAGATCAGGATGGAGACGCCGGAGGCGATCCGATACCCGAGCGGCAGCACGCCCGGATGCTGCCCGCCCCACGCGAATCGTCCCCACGGCGCGCCGAACGCGAGAAAGAGCTGGAAGAGAACCAGCAGGCCGATCAGAGTGACGAACGCGATGGTGGCGATCACGGATGCAAGCATACGGGGCGCAGGTAAACCCACCCTTGTCGGCCGGGAGCGACCCCGATCTCCTCAGGCGGGCTGGCCCACAAGCACCGACGCCTCGACGCGACTGAGCAACGCGGCCATCGCCTCGAACAGGGCGGCCTCAGGGTCGTCGGCCAGCCGGCACGCTCGCCAGCCGATGTGCTTGTCCGGGCGAACGAGCACGGCCCCATCTTCGGCCACCTCGCGCAGCTTCGCCCAGTCGAAGTACAGGTCGGTCACCGGCTGCCCCGGGCCGATGATCACAGTTTCGAGTCTGACCCCCAGCCGCTCGCCCACGAGCGCCGCGGCGTCCGCCCAGGCCGCGCCCGTGATGCCGGTGAACAGCGTGAACTGAGTGACGGGCGCGAGGTCGTGGGTGGAGAACTTGTGGGCACTGTCGCCCACCCAGGCGTGCGGCAAGCGCGAACCCGGCACCGTCGAGGCCTCGTAGTAGAGCTCCGGATCGCGGCGAGGGGCGGGGCGCACACTGCCGTCGGAGACAATCGCCGAGGAGTCGTAGAACTGCCCGATTTCCACCCCGTGCGCGTTGAACTCGTAGTTTTTCACCTCCATGGCCGCCTGGATGGCATGGCGCTTGGCCGCGCCGGCCGGCGTGTTCGCCTTTCGCTCCTCGATCGCCTCGATCATCTCGGCCTCCGTACGGGCATCCGTCACGCCGAGGGCATCGAACAGCTGGCCGAATTCCCGCGCCGATTTGTTGGCCCGCAACACGATCTGCCGGGCCACCGGCGCGCGCTCGGCGGAATAGGTCTCGAGCAGCTCGGGCCCGGACTGCCCGGCGATTACGGCGGCGAGCTTCCATGCGAGGTTGTAGGAGTCCTGGATTGACGTGTTCGAGCCGAGCCCATTGCTCGGCGGATGCTTGTGCACGGCGTCTCCCACGCAGAAAACCCGTCCACGCTGCAGCCGGGTGGCGTACTGGGCGTTGTTGCCCCACAACGAGGTTCCGGTGATTTCCACCTCGAGGTCGGGCATCCCGAGCAGGTTCCGCACGATTTGCGTGGCCGCCGCCTCGTCGATCACCGGCGCCTCCTCCGCGATGTCGTAGCCCCACACCACCAGCCACTTGTTCCACGGTCGAATCATGCGCACGAGGCCCGTACCGATCCCGCCGATGTTCGAACCAGGCTGCACCACCCAGTACAGCACCGACGGTCGATGCCCGACGAACGGGGAGATGTCGGCCGTGAAGGTGATGTTCATCGAACCCGCGATGTCCATCTTTCCCTCCATCGGCAGGTCAATATCGGCCGCCACCTGCGACCGGGCACCGTCACCGCCGATCAAGTACTTCGCACGGATGCCGAACTCGGCTCCCGTGAGCCGGTCGAGAACGCGCACGCTTACCCCCTCCTCGTCTTGAACGTGCGAGAGGTATTCGGTGGAGAACCGGGTCTGGGTGCCCCGCATGGTGGCGTTCTTCACCAGGATGGGCTCGAGGTAGGTCTGCGGAATGTCGCAGGTGAGCGATGGGGAGGCCAGTTCGTAGTCGGCGTGCCGGGCCGGGTGGGTGCCGAACGTGAGGATCCGCCCCAGCTCCTCGCCGGCGATCGACGTGCAGAAGACAGTGTCGCCCATCAACTCGTTCGGCGTGGACTCGGCACGCACTAGATCCTCGATGCCGATGTCGCGGAAGATCTCCATGGTGCGTTGGTTGGTGATGTGCGCCCGCGGGGTGTTGGCCGTCCATCGATACTTGGTGATCATGATGTTGCTCACGCCGAGCGTGGAGAGGAACAGCGCCGCGGACGCGCCGGCCGGCCCCGACCCCACGATGAGCACATCCGTCTGGATCAGCGCGAGCTCCGGAAGCGCGGTCTCTGCAATACCGTCGTTGAAAATCGCCATTGGTTTCCTTTTGTTGCGGCCGAGAACTTGTGCAGAAGCGTACCGCAGGCCGGAACGAGCGCATCTTGCGAGTTGCCCCCGTCAGAAACCAACCCATAGAATGTTTAGTGCCTGAATGTACACAACAAACCGCATCGAATGCTTTGGGGACCTAAGCTGGTCTCTGAACTCATCGCTAATTGGCTCGCAGAGCCCAATCGACACTTAAACACAGAGAAGTTCGAGGATCCTGTGAACCACCCAGACACGCCGGTCGGTGTGCAGCCCTGGCCCCTCGGGCCCGGTGCGGCGGTACTCACCTTCGACGTTCGCAGCACCCAGACAAAAGCGGCGCTGTTTGACACCGAGGGCGTCATGCTCGGCCTGAGCCGAACGATGATTCCCGCACCGACCGCGGCCCACGACGCCACGGAAGCACTGATGGCGCACGTGGAAGACCTCACGACGCAGTTCGCCCGCGATTTTCCGCTCGTCACCCCGTCAGCCACCGGCCTCATCGCCCAGGGGATCGTGGATGACAAGGAGGGCATCGCCATTCTCTCCGCAGGTCTCCGCTGGGCCAACGTTCCGTACAAGAGGCTTGCCGAGCACCGGCTTCGCCTACCGTCCTCCTTCTCGAACGTGGCCCGTGCCGTGGGCGAGGCAGAGTTCACCCTCGGCGCCGGGCGCACGCACCATAACGCCATGGTCATCAAACTGGGCAGTCGGATCGCCGCGTCCCTTTTTGTCGACGGACGCTCGCACGATGCGGGCGGCTTCGCCGGCGGTCTCGGGCATACGATCGTGAACCCCCAGGGCGACCGCTGTGTCTGCGGGTCACGCGGTTGCCTGCAGACCGTGGCTTCCAGCGGTGCCCTCCTGAGCCGGTACACCGACCTCACCGGCGAAACGCTCGCCGCCTGGGAAGACGTGCTCACCCTGTCCCGAAAGGGTGACGCCGCGGCGGAACGCGTCTGGAACGACGCCCTCGACGCCCTCGCGTTGGCCATTTCGCATGTCGCCGCCATACTCGCTCCCGAAGCCGTAGTGATCAGCGGCGGACTCGCGACCATCGGCGACGAATTCTTTGTGCCCCTGCGCCAGCGGGTGGACGCTCTCTTGAGCTTCCACCGCCGTCCCCTTCTCGTACCGGCCATGTTCGGGCAGAACGCGGGCCTCATCGGCGCCGCGCTGCGCGCCCGAGCCGCAACGACCGCCTAACCGACGAGACCCGTCGGTCTCACGTTCACTGGGTTCGGCACTGGCTTTGGGCGGCAGAATCGGTAAAGACGATACAGTGTACAGTCCGGCACGCTCAGCTAAACCGAACTCCGTCTGGCACGTGATTCTCGTGATTTCCGTCAAGAGTCCCCTCGACCCTGTGGTGTCGGAGGTGCTCGCCCTCGGGCCAGGACCCGCCGTCCTCACCTTCGAAATGCAGCCCACAGAGACGAGGGCCGCTCTGTTCGACTCGGACGGCGTAATGCTCGGCCTCACTCGCAGCCCTGCCCCGAACCCCGAAGGTGATGTCGGCGAGGTCATCATGGCCCACGTCGAGGACCTGACGACGCGGCTCGCCCGGGACTTTCCCCAGGTAACTCCGTCTGCAGTCGGCTTGATCGCGCCCGGCATCGTCGACGACCGCGAGGGGATCGCGATCCTCTCCGGTGACCTGCGTTGGGTCAATGTCCCGTACCGGGCACTCGCCGAAAGCCGCCTTCGTCTTCCCTCGTCCTTCTCCCACGACGCACGAGCAGAGGGACAGGCCGAGTTCCAGCTCGGTGCCGCCCGCCCGTTCTCCAACGTCGTCGTTCTACGCCTGGGAGCGCGCATCGCGGCAACCATCTACCTCGACGGCCGCCTCCATGACGGCGGCGGATTTGCTGGTGGCTTGGGGCACTCCATCGTGAACCCCGGCGGCTCCCCCTGCGCGTGCGGGTCCCGTGGCTGCCTGCAGACTGTCGCCTCAACTGGGGGCCTGGCGGATCGCTACGCCGAGCTCAACCCCGGCACGCTGGCAACGGGCGATGAGGTGCTCGAGCTAGCGCGCCGCGGCGATGTTGCCGCCAATTTGGTGTTGAGCAATGCCCTCGACGCCGTGGCCCTCGTAGTCTCCCAAATTTCGGCAGTACTGGCCCCCGAGGCAATCATCCTGAGCGGCGGCCTGGCCCTCACCGGCAGCCAGTGTTTTCTGCCGCTTCGCCATCGACTGAACTCGCTGCTGAGTTACCACCGTCGTCCCCTCCTGCTGCCAGCCGCCTTTGGCCGGGACGGCGGCCTCATGGGCGCCGCATTGCGCGCTCGCGCTGCCGCTGCCGCTGCCGCGTAGCTGAAGCGGCGCGCGGCGCGCGGCCGGAGTCGCCCCTCGGGTGCCGCGTTGGCCTCGCCCGCAGTCACGAAACGGCAACGCTAAGGAAAATAGTTTGTGTTTTATGAGACATAAGGCAATAATAATTTTCAGAGGCCGAGTCGCCTCGCATCCGTTTCATTGAGGAGACCGAATGAAGAAGCGCTATTTGTCCATCGCCATGCTCGCGGTGGCCGCGATGGGCCTCACGGCCTGCTCAAGCGGGGGCGGCGGTACCGACGACGCGAGCGGCGATACCCTCAACGTGTGGATCATGCAGGGCACGAACCCCGACACCGAGGCCTTCTTCGACACCGTCGGCGACGCGTTCACCGCGAAGACCGGCGCGACCCTCGACGTGGAATACGTGCAGTGGGCGGATGCCCACGACAGGTTCGTCACCTCGATCGCCGGCAACACGACCCCCGACGTGGCCGAGACCGGAACCACCTGGACCGCCAAATTCGCCGACTCCGGCGCCCTCGCCCCGCTCGATGGCTACGTGTCGGAGGCCGGAATCGATGACGACCTCGTGCAGGGCCTCGTTGACGCCGGCACCTACGACGACGAGCTTTACGGCATGCCCTGGTACGCCGGGGTGCGCTCGATCATCTTCCGCTCCGACGTGCTCGCCGAGCTCGGTCTCACCGCGCCGACCACCTGGCAGGAAATCGTGGACGTGGCCACCGTCATCAAGGCGCAGCGCCCCGAGCTGATCCCGTTCCCCGTTCCCGGCGACGCCGAAATGCTCGCCTACCCCTGGGTGTGGGGCGCCGGCGGCGAGGTGTCTGTGCAGGACGGCGACCAGTGGGTCTCCGGCCTCGCCGACGCCGAAGCGCGCGCGGGCATCCAGTTCTACACCGACCTCGCCACCGTGCACGGCTTCTCTTCGGCCGGCGCCACCACGTGGAAAGAGACCGACGTGCTCGACAACTTCGCGCAGGGCAACGTGGCCATGGCGATCAGCGGATCGTGGACCCCGGCCACCGTGCTCGAAAAGGCACCCGACCTCGCCGGCAAGATCGGCGCCGTGCCGATCCCCGGCCAGACGGCGGGCATCAGTCCCTCAGTGCTCGGCGGCTCTCACCTGAGCATGTTCAACACCGCTGAGAACAAGGACCTCGCCTGGGAGTTCATGCAGCTCATGACGACCGGCGAGTTCGCCCAGCAGTGGGCAGACCAGACCGGCTACTTCCCCGGCACCGAGTCGCTGCTGCAGACCACGATGGAGTCCGACGACCCGCTCGTGAAGCCCTTCGCCGAGCAGATGGTCGACGCCGGAGCCTCGCTCCCCGTCACCCCGAAGTTCGGTGCCGTGCAGGCCAAGAAGACCACAAACGCCATGATGCAGGCCATTCTCTCCGGCCAGAAGACGGTCGATGAGGCCACAGCGGATGCCGCGAAAGAGATGAACGACACCATGAACGGCAACTAGAACCCGTGGCCACCCTCCTCGAACGCTCGGCGAACGACGCACGCCCCCGTGCGTCGCAAGCCGGCGGCCGCGCGCCGCGCCGCAGGCGTCTGATCACCCTCGCGAAGGCACGCCCCTGGCTGCTGCTCACCCCGGCCCTCGTGTTGCTGGGCGCGCTGCTGCTGTGGCCGCTCGTGCGGGTGTTCCTGTTCTCGCTTCAGGACTACGGCCTGCGCGAGATCGTGAGCGGGGAGAGCAACTACATAGGTTTCGCCAACTACGCGGAGATCTTCGGCAACTCCACCCTCTGGACCGTGGTGCTGCCCAACACAGTGGGCTTCGCGGTGATCGCGGTGACGGCCACGGTGGTCTTCGGCACCCTGGTGGCGCTGCTGATGGCGTCGCTCGGCATGTTCTGGCGCACCATCGTAGGCAGCGCCATCATGGTGGCCTGGGCCATGCCGGCGGTCACCGGCACCTACGTGTGGATCTGGATCTTCGACGCCGACCAGGGTCTCGTGAATGAGACCCTCAAAGGCCTCGGCCTGATGGACGAGTCGTTCAACTGGTTCACCAACCCCTTCACGTTCTACGGCATCGTGGCGCTCAACATTGTGCACCACGGCTTCCCCTTCGTGGCCATCACGGTGCTCGCCGCACTGCTCGGTGTGCCCAAGGAGATGCTCGAGGCAGCCCAAATGGATGGCGCCGGGCCGATCCGACGCTTCTTCCAGATCATCTTCCCCACGCTCAAACCCGTGTTCGCCGTGGTCGTGATCCTCTCCACCATCTGGGACTTCAAGGTTTTCGCGCAGATCTACCTGATGCCGGGCGGTGCGGGGTCCAACCGCGAGGTGCTCAACCTCGGCGTGTGGTCGTACGTCGAGTCCTTCGGCCAAAACCGCTACGGCTTCGGAGCCGCGATCGCGGTGCTGCTCACTGTGCTGCTGCTCATCATCACCGTCGTGTACGTGCGCACCCTGTTCAAGGAGGAGAAGGCGTGAGGCGGCGCAAGGGCAACGTCACCAAGGGTGTGCTGATCGCCCTGCTGTTGGTGTTCACCCTCTTCCCCGCGTACTGGATGGTGGCAAGTTCCTTCGACGCGCAGGCGTCGAGCGGCGGGCAGTCGCTGCTGCCGAAGGAGTTCACCCTCGACAACTATCGCTTCGTGCTGAGCGAGGGCGGCTTCGGCACGTTCCTGCGCAACTCGGTAATCGTGGCGTTCTTCACCGTCGTGGTGTCCGGGACCGTCGCGCTGCTGGCATCCGTTGCCGTGGCCAGGTTCAAGTTCAAATTTCGTACGACCATCCTAATTCTGATCCTCACAGTGCAGATGGTGCCGCTCGAGGCCCTCGTGATTCCGTTGTTCGTACAGGTGCGCGATCTGCAGATGCTCAACACCCTGCTCGGCCTCGTGGTCGTGTACCTCGCATTCTCACTGCCGTTCGCCATCTGGATGCTGCGCGGCTTCGTGGCCGCCGTGCCCGTGGAACTCGAGGAGGCCGCGTACCTCGACGGCGCGAGCTGGTGGCGCATGTTCCGCTCGGTGCTGCTGCCGCTCGTGGCGCCCGGGCTCGTGGCCACGAGCGTGTTCTCGTTCATCGTGGCGTGGAACGAGTTCATCTTCGCCATGACCCTGCTCGGCGGCGCCACCGAGAATTACACGGTGGCCATCGGCCTCAAACAGTTCTTCGGCGTGAACTCCAACGACTGGGGCTCCGTGATGGCGGCATCGACCATCATCACGATCCCGGTGATGATCTTCTTCATCATCGTGCAGCGCAAGCTCAGCGGCGGGCTCGTGGCCGGGGCGGTCAAGGGATGACCCGCGACCCCGCCGCGCTGCGCCTCGTGAACGGCGTGCTGTGGCCCGGTTTCACCGGCCGCACGGTGCCCGACTGGCTCGCGCGCGCCCTCGACCGGGGCCTGGCCGGCGTCGTGTACTTCGGGCATAACATCGACGAAGCGGATGCCCACCAGCCGGCCCGCCTCTCGGCCGCGATTCGCGGCATCCGCCCGAACGCCCTGATCGGCATCGACGAGGAGGGCGGCACGGTGACGCGGTTGGAGGCGCTGCGCGGCTCGCGGTTCGCCTCGCACGCCCAGCTCGGCCGCCTCGACGATCTCGGCGCGACGCGACGCACCGGCCGGATGATCGGGGCGCAGGCCGCCACGGCCGGCGCCACGGTGGTGCTCGCGCCGGTCGCCGATGTGAACACGAACCCGGCCAACCCTGTGATCGGCGTGCGCTCCTTCGGCGCGGACACCGCCCTCGTGAGCAGACACGTGGCCGCCATGGTGCACGGCCTCGCCGACGCCGGCATTGCCGCGTGCGTGAAGCATTTTCCGGGCCACGGCGACACCCACACCGACTCCCACCTCGCGCTGCCGCGGCTCAACCTCAGCTGGGCCGAGGTGCAGCGCGACCATCTGCCGCCGTTTGTCGCCGCGGTCGAGGCCGGCGTGCGGGCCGTGATGACGGCGCACATCGTGCTGCCGCACTTCGGCGAGCTGCCGGCCACCCTCAACCCGCGCGTGCTCGGCCTGCTGCGCGAGGTCGGCTTCGAGGGCGCCATCGTGACGGACGCCCTCGACATGGCCGCGATCCGCTCCACGTTCGGCGCGGGCCCCGGCGCCGTGCGGGCCCTGCTGGCCGGCGCCGATCTGCTCTGCATCGGCAATCCCTCCAACCTCGGCCCTAACCAGGGCCGCACGACCGACCAGCAGGACTACCTCGCGGTGCGCGACGCCCTGCTCGCCGCCCTCGACGACGGCACAATCACCGTCGCCGCGCTCGAGGCCGCCGGCGCACGGAACGCCGAGCTGGCCCGGCCCGGGCCCGGGCCCGGCAGCGACAGCGACAGCGACACAGCGGATGCTCCGGCGACCGCCGAGCTGACCACCGCCGCCTTGGCTGCCCAGGACGCCAACAGCCGTCGCATCGTCCGCGCCGCGATCGAGGTGCGCGGCGAGCTGGCCCCCCTCCCCCGCGCCCTCACCGTGATCGACGTGCGCGACCGCCCGAACTTCGCCGAGGGGCCGCGGCCCGACGTGTTCTGCACCGAGCTGGCGAGCGCCTTCGACCTCACCCGAGTGGTCACCGGTTCGGCGCCCGGCGCCGCCACCGACACGGCACTGACCGTGCCAGCCTCGAGCGCCCTCGTGGTGCTCGCCGACAGGCTCGCCGTGCCGGGACCGCAGCGCGATGCCGTGTACGCGCTTGCAGCGCTGCGCCCCGACCTGGTGACGGTGAATTCAGGCCTCGCCGCGCCCGCCGGCGGCACCGCACTGATCGACTGCCTCGGAGCGTCCGCCGTCACCGCCCGCGTGGTTCGCGACCTGCTCGTGGGGGTGTCGGCGTGAGAATCCTCTCCCTGCAATCCGGCACCTCCGTGGACGGCATCGACGCGGCCATCGTCGACATCGACGCCGACGACGACTCACCCACGCCGTCGCTCACGTTGACCCCGCTGCACGCACGCACCTCCGCGTGGCCGCCGGCGCTGCGCGCCCGAGTGCTCTCGCTGGCCGAGGGCGCGCTCGTCGACGCCCGCGAGCTGTGCGTGCTCAACACCCTCGTTGGGCAGCAGTTCGCCCGCGCCGCCGCCGAAGCCCTCGCCGAGGCGGGCACCGCGGTGCACCTCGTGGTCTCCCACGGCCAGACCGCGTACCACTGGGTCGACGAGGGACGCGCCCGCGGCACCCTGCAGCTCGGCGAAGCGAGCTGGATCGCCGAGGCCGCCGGCGCCCCAGTGCTCTGCAACCTGCGCGCCGCCGACGTGGCGGCCGGCGGCGAGGGGGCCCCGTTGATGGGAGTGTTCGATCGCGCCTGGCTCGCGGCAACCGATCTCGGCAGCACGGCCACCCTCAATCTCGGCGGCATCGCCAACCTGTCCCTCGTGGCCGAAGGCCGCGTTCTCGCCTGGGACACCGGCCCCGGCAACGCCCTCATCGACGCCGCGATCGCCCGCGCCACCGCCGCCACCACGACAGAGGCCTACGACCGAAACGGACGCCGCGCCGCGGCCGGCCGGGTGCAGCAGAGCCTGCTCGACGCGCTGCTCACGCATCCGTTTCTGGCGCGCAGCGCGCCGAAGTCAACCGGCCGCGAGACGTTCGACCTCGGGTTCGTCGACGCGGCCGCCGAGCGGCTCGACCTCCAGCCGAGCCTCAACGACCTCGTGGCCACGCTCACCCGTTACACCGCACGCACGGTGGCGAACTCCCTCGCGGCCGAGGCTCCTGCCCTCCCCGCCCGGGTGATCGCTTCCGGCGGCGGGGTGCACAATCCGGTGCTGCTGAAAGACCTGCGCGACGAACTCGCCCGTCTCGGGGTGGCCCTCGACTCGAGCGCCCTGCACGGCATCGATCCCAATTTCAAGGAGTCCCTCATGTTCGCGCTACTCGGCTTTCTGAGCTGGCACGGTGTTCCGTGCGAGCTGCCGGGCACCCGGCCGGGCACGGCCCGGCTCGCCGGCCAGCTCGTGTTCGGGCCGAACGGGCTGGCGCGCCCGGGCGACCTGGGCGCGGGCCGGCTCACCGGCATCCGCTCCCTCCGAGTTCTGCAGGTCGCGGCGGCCAGGGCGAGCCCCGCGCACGCGCCGGTGGACGCCCGATGAGCGCGCCGGTGCTCCTGGCCATCGACCTCGGCAAGACGAGCTGTCGCGCCCGCCTCACCCGCGGGCCGCTTCTGCGCGGCCAGGCGAGCGGCCCAGGGTCCCCCGGCCTCGCCGACACCGACGGCGCCGCCCGCGCGCACCGCGCCATCGTCGAGGCCGTCGCCGGAATCGACCCCAGGCACCTCGTGGACCTGGCCGGGGTGGGTGTGGGGGCCGCCGGCGCGGAAGCCTCCCCTCTCGCCGCGCGCGAGCTCGTCGACCTGCTGCGCCGCAGCTTCGGCGTGCCCGTCGCGCTGCTCAACGACGCCCTCGCCGCCCACGTCGGCGCCTTCGCGGGTGCTCCGGGCACCGTGTTGATCGCGGGAACCGGAGCGGTGGCGTTCAGGGTTGACTCGACGGGCGGCATCCGCCAGGTCGATGGCCTCGGACCCTGGCTCGGCGACGACGGCAGCGGATGCTGGATCGGCCGGAAAGGCCTACAGGCCGCGCTGCGCTCCGCCGACGGCCGCGCCCCCGACACCCTGCTGCGCGCCGACGCCGAGGCACTCGCCGGCGGGCTCGACCGGCTGCCGCAGTGGGTGGGGGCGAGCGGTACGCCGGCCCGCACCCTCGCGAGCTTCGCCCCGCGGGTGCTCGACCGCGCCGCCGAGGGTGACCCCACGGCCGTCGGCGTTGTCGATGCCGCCTGCGCGCTCCTCTCCCGCACGGCCGGAGCGGCAGCAGCCACCGACACCACGGTGGCCGTCACCGGCGGCTTGATGTCACACCCCTACTTCTCCACCCGCCTCGACATCGCCCTCGCGGCGATGCATCTGTCCAGGGTTTCCGCCCTCGGCGACGCGCTCTCCGGCGCGGCGCTCGTGGCCGGCGACAGCGGGCTGCCCCACGAAAGGAAGGTCATCCGTGGCTGACGAACGCCCCAACCACGCCGCCCTGCGCGACTCCCTCGCCCTGCTCGCCACGGAGCAGGTGAACGAGCGCTACCCCGACCTCGACCGGCTCTCCACCGCCGAACTCGTGCAGGCCATGAACGAACAGGACGCCGGGGTCGCCGCGGCCGTGGCCGCGGTCACTCCTCAGATCACCGCAGCCGTGGACGGCATCGCCGCCCGCATGGGCAGCGGCGGCCGGCTGATCTACATCGGCGCTGGCACGGCCGGGCGTATGGGAATCCTCGACGCGAGCGAAACGCCGCCCACGTTCGGCACAGACCCCTCGCTCGTTGTCGGCGTGATCGCCGGCGGCCCTGGCGCCGTGCACACCGCGGTGGAGAACGCCGAAGACAGCGCGAGCGCCGGCGCGAACGACCTGCGCGCGCTCGGCCTCGGCGCCGGCGACGCCGTGGTGGGCATCTCGGCCTCCGGCCGCACGCCCTACGCGGTGGGCGCCCTCGAATACGCCTCGTCGGTGGGAGCGTTCACGGCCGGGGTCTCGTGCAACGCCGGGTCGGCGCTCGGCCGGGCGGCATCCGTTGCCATCGACGTGGTCGTCGGACCCGAAATTCTCACCGGGTCTACCCGGCTGAAGGCTGGCACGGCGCAGAAGATGGTGCTCAACATGCTCAGCACCATCACCATGGTGCGGCTCGGCAAGACCTACGGCAACCTGATGGTGGACATGCGGGCCACGAACGAGAAGCTGCGGGCGCGCGCCGAACGCACCGTGATGCTCGCCACCGAAGCGGATGCCGCCGCCGCGTCCCAGGCGCTGGCCGACACCGAGGGCTCGGTGAAGGCCGCCATCCTCGTGCTGAGCACCGGTGTGACGCCGCTCGCCGCTACGCTTCTCTTGGCCGGTCATCACGGTTTTCTCCGCGAGGCCATCGCGGACGCACCCTCGATCGGCGGAAGGACAGCCCGTGTCGCCTAACGCCCTGCTCACCCTGCGCCAGGCGCTGCCCGGGCTCAGCGCCACCGAGACCCGCATCGCCCAGGCCGTGATCGAGAGCCCCGCGCTCGTGGTGAACCGCACCATCACGCAGCTCGCCACCGACTGCGGCACGTCGCCGGGCACCGTGGCGCGCTTCTGCCAGAAGCTCGGCTTCTCCGGCTACCGCGAATTCCGCATCGCCGTGGCAGCGGATGCCAGCCGGGAGCAGGCACAACGCGACCGATTCGAGGTGGCCGACGGCGAGATCAACCGCACAGACAGCGCCGAAGAGGTGGTGGCCAAGATCGCCTACCAGGAGGTGCTCGCCATCGAGGAGACCGCGAAGGCTCTCGACCTGGCGACCCTCGACCTGGTGTCGGCGGCGATCGCCGCCTCCGGCCGCATCGACGTGTACGGCTTCGGTTCGAGCGGCCTCACCGCGCAGGACCTGCAGCAGAAGCTGTACCGCATCGGTCTCGCGGCCACCTGCTTCTCGGACATGCACCTCGCACTGTCGTCGGCCGCGCTGCAGCGGCCCGGTGGAGTGGCCGTGGGCATCTCGCACTCGGGCCTCACGATCGAGACCATCCACGCCCTGCAGACCGCCAGGGCGGCCGGCGCCACGACGGTGGGCATCACCAACTTCCCGGATTCTCCGCTCGCCGAACACTGCGACTTCGTGCTCACCACCCAGGCCAGGGAAAACCGCTACCGGTCCGGGGCCATGTCGAGCCGCATCGCGCAGCTCGCCCTCGTGGACATCCTGTTCGTGCGCATCGCGCAGTCGATGTACGACGACATGTCCGAGTCGCTGCGGCTCACCTACGAGGCCGTGCAGCGCCATCGGCTGCCATCGCCGCACGACGACTGACCCGATCCGGATAGGTTGGAGAACACCAGATCAGGAACGGGTACTCATGAATCGCGCCGACCGCCTCACGGCAGTGCTCGACCTGCTCGCCGAATCCGGCCAGCTCGAGGTCGACGACATCATCGAGAAGCTCGGCGTCTCGGCGGCGACGGCGCGCCGTGATCTCGACGCCCTCGCCAGCCGGCAGCTACTCACGCGAACGCGCGGCGGGGCGATCGGGCAGGCCGTGGCGTACGACCTGCCGGTGCGCTACAAGAACGAGGCCCGCGGACCGGAGAAACGCCGCATCGCGGCAGCGTCGAGCGCGCTCGTGACCCGCGGCGACGTGGTGGGGCTCTGCGGCGGCACCACGAGCACGGCCATCGCGAGCGCCCTCGGCGCCCGTGCCGACATCATGCAGGCCGCCCCGCACCCCAACCTCACCGTGGTGACGAACGCCATCAACATCGCCGCCCAGCTCGCCATGCGCCCGCAGATCAAGACCGTCGTCACGGGCGGCGTCGTGCACTCCAGGTCGTACGAGCTCGTCGGCCCCTACGTGAACGAGGTGCTCATGCAGGTGACCCTCGACCTCGCGTTTATCGGCGTCACCGGGATCGACCCGCTGATGGGCGCCACAGTTCACGACGAGCGGGAGGCAGCCATCAACTCGCTGATGGCCCGCCGAGCCACTCGGGCCATGCTCGTGGCCGACTCGAGCAAGATCGGCCAGACCGCATTCGCGAGCCTCGGCGATCTGGCCCAGTTCGATGCGCTCATCACGGACGAGGGCATCACCACCGAGCAGGTGGCCGCGTTCGCCGCCGCCGGCCTCGACGTGATCGTGGCATGAGCCTCCCGGCCCGCGCGCTCATCCACTCGGCACGGCTCGTCTCCGGCGGCACGCTGACACCCGAGGCCTGGGTCACCTTCGAGAACGGCGCCGTGGCCGCGGTGGGCACTGGATCGTCCTGGCGCGCGCTCGGCATCGACGAGGTTCAGACAACGGATGCCGCGGGTCGGCTGCTCACCCCCGGCTTTATCGACATCCACTGCCACGGCGCGGGCGGTGCCGCGTTCGACGACGGCACCGAGGCCATCCGGACCGCACTCGCCGTGCACCACCGGCACGGCACCACCCGCGCGGTGCTCTCGCTCGTGACCGCGGGCCAGGCCGATCTCGAGGGCCGGCTCGCCGTGGTCTCGGCGGAGGCGGAGCGCAACCCGCTCGTGCTCGGCGCCCACCTCGAGGGCCCCTTCCTCGACGCCACCTTCCGCGGCGCCCACGACCCGGCGCTGCTGCGCTCGCCCGATCCGGAGGGCGTCGAGCGGCTGCTCGCGGTGGGGCGCGGCCAGATCCGGCAGGTGACGCTCGCCCCCGAGCTGCCGGGCGCCGCCGACGCGCTCGCCCGCTTCGTGGCCGCCGGGGTGAGCGTGGCGGTCGGCCACAGCGCCGCCGACTACGACACCGCACGTGCCGCCTTCGATGCCGGCGCCACCATTCTCACCCATGCCTTCAACGGCATGAAGGGCATCCACCACCGGGCTCCCGGGCCGGTAGCCGCTGCGATGGACTCCCCCGGCGTCACGCTCGAGGTGATCAACGACGGCGTGCACGTGCACCCGTCCGTCGTGAGGCTCGCCTTCGCCGGTTCACCCGGCCGCATCGCCCTCGTGACCGACGCGATGGCCGCCACCGGCGCATCCGATGGCTGCTACGTGCTCGGGTCCCTCGCCGTGCAGGTGACCGACGGGGTGGCCCGGCTCGTGGACGGCGGGGCGATCGCCGGCTCGACCCTCACCCTCGACGCGGCCCTGCGGAATGCTGTCGCCGCCGGCGTCGCCCTGCCGGATGCCGTGACCGCCCTCACCGAGACCCCCGCGCGAGCGATCGGCCGCGGCCACGACCTCGGCCGGCTCTCCGTGGGTTACGCCGCCGACGCCGTGCTGCTCGGCCCCGACCTCACTGTCGACGCCGTCTTCGCCGCCGGGCGCCCGCTGCCCCGCTCGCCCTCCACCGCACTCCCCGAGGCATAACTCCTGCAGATTCCGGGCCGGGCAGAATTCGGCCGCGGAATCACGCGGGAGTGCTGCCGGACCGCCAGGATTTGCAGGAGTTATGCCTCAGGGAGCGGATGTCGCGGGGCTGCTGCCGCCGTATTCGAGGGTGCCGTCGGCGTGCCACACGGCGTACATCTCCATGGGCTGCAGGATTGCCTCTTCGTCTGGCGCACCGATATCCATAGTTCCGGACCAGTACAGACGCAGGCCGGAAGCCGGAAATCGCGCGGGTTCGGTGCAGCTCGCCAGGTAGCCGGCCGTGCCGCCCAACGCCACCAAACAGGTCAGGTTGGTCAGAGTTCGGGCGGCGTAGAGCGTGGCCGTTCCTGACGCCTTCGCTTCACCGGGCCGTTGCCCCAGGAGGCGATACGAATCGTCTTCGAAGGAGTCCGGGATGGCGTAGAGGGGAATATCCAGCGGCGTCTGGGGGCGATCAAGGATCTGCTCTGCGCCGGCGGCCGGTGTGGCCACGGCGGTCGCCACCGGCACCTGAGCCTCAACCGATCGGCGCTCGGTGAGCTGGCTGCCCGCGACTCCCCCCCACGGCCAGCGCCGCGACGAGCCCGGCAGCAACGAACCAGCGCACGCGCCGAGGAGCGGGCCGCTCTGCTGCGGGAGTCCCGGGGAGCGGGCTCGCGGCCTGCGCAGCGCCGTCGGCTACGGATGCCACGGCGAACGCCGCCGAATCGGGCTCGGCGGCCGGCCGCTCTCCGGTTCTGGCCTTCAGCAGCGCCGCCCGTTCGGCGCGAATCTCGTCGTCGAGCTGCCTCAGCAGTGTGCGGCTGGCAGTGTCATGCGCCGCGTCACCATCGGCCGCGAAGATCCGCCGCTGCAGCTCCTTCTGCCGGGCCAGCGGCGACGGGATACCGGCCGGGGACGTTTCTTCGGGTTGCGCTTCCCACCACAGGGCATCGAGCACGTCCCAGGATCCGACGTAGGCGGTGCGCATCCGCTCACGAAAAATCGGATCGACCTGAGCGCGTTCGTAGTCGTTGTCGTATGACACATCCGCCATTGAGACCCCCCGATCATCGTCTGAACAGCTTGGCACACACCCCACACGCCACCCTCCGGGGGGCTAACTCCTGCAATCTGCGGGCCGGCCAGAATTCGGCCGCGGAATCACGCGGGAGTGCGGCCGAGGCGTCTCGATGTGCAGGAGTTAGCCACATAAGCACGGGGAGACGGAGAAGGCATTGCCATTGGGTGAACTTCGTGTTTTACTAGATGCAATTCAGCAGGCATCTCGTCAGGACAGATCATGACCGAAACCGCACCCAAAGCGGACACCACCACCCGCACGGCCGAGCGGGCCCTCACGCTGCTGAGCGTGGTGTGCGAAAAGGGATCGGTGACGCTCGGCGAGGCGGCCAAGGCGGCCGATCTCTCGGCGAGCACGGCGCTGCGGTTGCTGCGCACCCTCGAGTCCACGAACTTCGTGCGCCGAGACGACGACGGCAGCTACCGCCCCGGGGCCACCGTCGTGCAGCTCGGCGTGCTCGCACTCAGCCAGGAATCCCTCGTGGCGCTGTGCCGCGACCCGATGACCCGCATCGTGGAGCAGACCGGCGAGTCGGCCTACCTCAGCGTTCCGGCGCCGGGGCGGCAGGGGCTCTACATCGCCATCGTGGAGGGCACCCACTCGGTGCGCCACGCCAACTGGGTGGGCCGCAAGTTTCCCGTGGAATCCAGCGCCTCCGGCTCCGCACTGCAGGGCGAGGTCGGCGACCACGGCTACTGCGTGGTGAGCGACGGCGTGGAACGCGACGTCACCGCGATCGCCACGCCCATTCGCGTGGGCGAACGCATCGTCGGGGCGCTCAGCGTGGTGGTGCCGAGCTACCGCATCACCCCGCAGAACATCGACAGCATCGGCCGCCTGCTGCTCATCGAAACCCATTCCCTCTACAACTGACCCGCCCACTTTCGCAAAGGACTCACAATGACGGATTCCACCACCACCACCACCACCACCACCCACACCGCCCACACCACCCGGCCGGTGCGCGCCGCCCGCGGCACCACCCTCACCGCGAAGAGCTGGCAGACCGAGGGGCCGCTGCGCATGCTCATGAACAACCTCGACCCTGAGGTCGCCGAGCGCCCCGACGACCTCGTGGTCTACGGCGGCACGGGCAAGGCCGCCCGCACCTGGGAATGCTACGACGCCATCGTGCGCACCCTCGAGACGCTCGAGAAAGACGAGACTCTGCTCGTGCAGTCCGGCAAGCCCGTTGGCGTCTTCCGCACCCACGAGTGGGCGCCCCGCGTGCTGATCGCCAACTCCAACCTTGTGGGCGACTGGGCCACCTGGCCCGAGTTCCGCCGCCTGGAGCAGCTCGGCCTCACGATGTACGGCCAGATGACCGCCGGATCCTGGATCTACATCGGCACCCAGGGCATCCTGCAGGGAACCTACGAAACCTTCGCCGCCGTGGCCGAGAAGAGGTTCGAAGGCACCCTCGCCGGCACCCTCACCCTCACCGGCGGCGCGGGCGGCATGGGCGGCGCGCAGCCGCTCGCCGTCACCATGAACGACGGCGTCATGCTCATCGTCGACGTGGACCCCTCCCGCCTGCAGCGCCGCGTGGACCACGGCTACCTCGACGAGATGACCGATGACCTCGACGACGCGATCGCCCGCGTTCTCGCCGCGAAGGCCGAGCGTCGACCGCTTTCGGTGGGCCTCGTGGGCAACGCCGCCACGGTGTTCGCCGAGCTGCTCGAGCGGAAGGTGCCGATCGATGTGGTGACCGACCAGACCAGCGCGCACGATCCGCTGTCGTACCTGCCCGAAGGCATCCGCTTGGAGGACTGGCACACCGAGGCCGCCGCGCACCCCGAGGAGTTCACGCTGCGGGCGCGGGCGTCGATGGCCAAGCAGGTCGAGGCGATGGTGCGCTTCCAAGACGCCGGAGCCGAGGTGTTCGACTACGGCAACTCGATTCGCGCGGAGGCCCAGCTTGGCGGCTACGAGCGCGCGTTCGACTTTCCAGGCTTCGTGCCGGCCTACATTCGCCCGTTGTTCGAGGAGGGCAAGGGACCGTTCCGCTGGGTGGCGCTCTCGGGCGACCCGGCCGACATCGCGGCCACCGACAAGGCCATCGTGGAGCTGTTCCCCGAAGACGAGCATCTGCGCCGCTGGATCACCAAGGCTCAAGACAAGGTGCACTTCGAGGGCCTGCCGGCTCGCATTTGCTGGCTCGGCTACCAGGAACGCCACCTCGCGGGCCTCAAATTCAACGAGATGGTGGCATCGGGCGAGCTCAGCGCGCCGATCGTGATCGGCCGCGACCACCTCGACTCCGGTTCGGTCGCCTCGCCGTACCGCGAGACAGAGGGCATGAAGGACGGCTCCGACGCGATCGCCGACTGGCCGCTGCTCAACGCGCTGCTGAACACGTCGTCCGGGGCCACCTGGGTGTCGATCCACCACGGCGGCGGCGTGGGAATCGGCCGCAGCATCCACTCGGGCCAGGTGATCGTGGCCGACGGCACCCCGCTCGCCGCCGAGAAGATCGCGCGCGTGCTCACGAACGACCCCGGCACCGGCGTGATGCGCCACGTGGACGCCGGCTACGAGCACGCGGCAGACGTGGCCCGCGAGCGCGGCCTGCGCGTGCCCATGTGGGAAGCCGAATGAGCGCCGGGCAAGCGGATGCCGCGAGCCAGGCCGCGCCGGCCGCGGGCGCTGTGAGTCTCGCCCACGGGCTACTCGCCGGCCTCGACGAGATCGCCGAGGTGGGCCGCGACGCGGCGCGCGGCGGCTACTCCCGGCATCTCTGGCAGGGCGCCGACCTCGAGCTACGCGAGTGGTTCACCGCGCGCGCCACCAGCCTCGGCCTCGACGTGGAGACCGACCGCAACGGCAACCTCTGGGCCTGGTGGGGCCTGCCCGGAACGGATGCCGTGGTGACGGGCAGCCACCTCGACTCGGTACCGGGGGGTGGCGCCTACGACGGCCCGCTCGGCGTGGTCTCCGCGCTCGACGCCGTCGCCCGGCTGAAGACGACAGGGTTCGTCCCCACCCGCCCGTTCGCGGTGCTCGTGTTCGCCGAGGAGGAGGGCTCCCGCTTCGGCGTGGCCTGCCTCGGGTCGAGACTGATCAGCGGCGCCATCGACGCCGACGCCGCGCGCGCACTCACCGACCGTGACGGGGTGACGCTGGCCGAGGCATCCGTTCGGGCGGGACTCGACCCGGCGCGCCTCGGCGCCGACCCCGCCGCGCTCAGCCGCGTTGGCCTGTTCATCGAGCTGCACGTGGAGCAGGGGCGCGGCCTGATCGACCTCGGGTCGCCCGTGGCCGTGGCCTCGTCGATCCTCGCCCACGGACGCTGGCGGCTGAGCTTCTCCGGCCAGGGCAACCACGCCGGCGCCACCACCATGGGCGCCAGGCGCGACCCGATGGTCGCCGCGGCGCGCGCCATCGTGGCCGTGCAGGACGCCGCCGTGGCCCAGCCCGGCAGCCGCGCCACCGTGGGCCGGTTCGAGGTGATTCCCGGCGGCACGAACGTGATCGCAAGCACCGTGCACGCCTGGCTCGACGCCCGCGCCGAGACCGACGCCGAGACCCGCGCGCTCGTGGCCGAGATCACCGCGCGCACTGCGGCCGAGGCTGCCCACAACGGATGCTCCGCTACGGTCACCGAGGAATCCTGGGCCCCGCGAGTGGCCTTCGACCCGGCGTTGCGCGAACGGTTCGCGCTCGCCCTCGGCGACGTGCCGCGCCTGTCGAGCGGGGCCGGCCACGATGCCGGCGTGCTCGCGAGCCGGGTTCCCAGCGCGATGCTGTTCGTGCGCAACCCCACCGGCATCAGCCACGCCCCCGAGGAATTCGCCGAGCCGGGCGACTGCGTGGCCGGGGTTGAGGCCCTCGAGCAGCTGCTGCGGAACGTGCTGTGACCGGGGCGTCGGGGACGACCGGCCCGAACGCCTCGTACTGGTGCGAGACTCTCGTGATCGACGGGGTTCCCGTGGCCGGTGTGCGGCTTGAGGTGGAGGCCGGCCGGCTCGCGCGGGTGTTGCGCGGGTGCCTCCCGGAACCGTTCGACGTGCAGCTCGGCACCGTGCTTCCAGGCTTCGCCAACGCGCACTCGCACGCCTTTCACCGGGCGCTTCGCGGCCACACCCACGCCGACGGCGGGGACTTCTGGCGCTGGCGGGAGCGCATGTACGGCGTGGCCGGGCGGCTCGACCCCGACACGTACTTCGACCTGGCCCGCGCGGTCTTCGCCGAGATGCTCGTGAGCGGTTTCACCGCGGTCGGCGAGTTCCACTACGTGCACCATCGCGGCGACGGTTCCGCGTACGATCCGCCGCACGCCATGGAACTCGCGCTGGTGGCGGCGGCGCGCGAGGTGGGCATGCGCTTGGTGCTGCTCGACACTGCCTACCTGCAGGGCGGGATCGGACGGGGCCTGGGCCCCGAACAGCTCGCGTTCGGCGACGGCTCGGCCACGGGCTGGCTCGCGCGCTGGCACGGGCTGCGCCACCGGCTCGGTGCCGCTCCCGACGGTGACGTCCTGCCGCCCGCCTCGGCGTGCGGCGACGGGCTGGTCACCCTCGGGGCGGCGCTGCACTCGGTGCGGGCAGTGTCCCCCGAGGCGATGCGCGAGATTCTCGACGGAGTGCCCTCCCACATCCCCCTGCACGTGCATCTGTCGGAGCAGCCGCAGGAGAACGCGGACTGCGTGGCGGCGTTCGGGCTCACGCCCACCGCCGTGCTGCACTCGCTCGGCGCCCTTGCCCCGCGGCTGAGCGTCGTGCATGCCACTCACCTCACCGATGCCGACAGGGCGCTGCTCGGCGCGGCCGCGGTCACGGTGGTGATGTGCCCCACGACAGAGGCAGACCTCGGAGACGGCATCGGCCCGGCCCGCGAACTCGCCGATGCCGGCGCCCCCATCGCGCTCGGTTCCGACCAGAACGCCGTGATCGACCCGTTCCTCGAGATGCGCGCACTCGAGATGGGCGAACGACTGGCGTCCGGAACACGTGGGCGCTTCACGCCCGCCGAGCTGCTCGCGGCCGCCTCCGCGCAGGGTTATGCCTCGCTCGGCCTGGGCGGCTCGGCGCTGCACCCGGGGGACCCGTGCGACCTAGTGGAGGTGGCGACCGCCAGCATCCGTAGCGTCGGTTCGAGCGCCGGCCAGCTGCCGCTCACCGCGACGGCCTCCGACGTGCTGCGGGTGATCGTGGCCGGCCGGATCGTGGCCGACGGCGGCCGGCTCGTGGGCACCGACGGCACCGCCGCGCGCCCCGAAGCCATGATGGCCGCCGCCCTCGCCCGACTCGACCTGCCGGGAGGCACTCGATGACCACCGAACTCGTGACCAACATCGGCGAGCTCACCACGCAGAACGACGACCGCAACCGCTTGCACAACGCGGCCCTCGTGATCGGCGACGGACGCGTGCTCTGGATCGGCCTCGCCGCCGAGGCCCCGGCCGCCGACACGAAAACGGATGCCGGTGGCCGCGCCGCCCTGCCCGGCTGGGTGGACACGCACAGTCACGTGGTTTTCGCGGGCGATCGCTCGGCGGAATTCGAGGCGCGCATGGCCGGCCAGGCGTATGCCGCCGGCGGCATCAATGTGACCGTCGAGGCGACGCGCGCGGCCACCGAGGAGCAACTCGCGGCGACCGCGCAGGGCTTACGTGACGAGGCCGAGGCCCAGGGCACCACCTTCCTCGAGACCAAGACCGGCTACGGTCTCGATCTGGCGAGCGAGGTGCGTAGTGCTCGCGCCGCCGCATCCGTTGCCGATGTGGTGACCTACCTCGGCGCGCACATCGTGCCGGCGGGGGTGGACCGCCGCGACTACCTCGACCTCGTGACAGGCCCGATGCTCGAGGCGGTGCGGCCGTATGTGCACTTTATCGACGCCTTCTGCGAGGCGGGGGCCTTCGACGTGGAGGAGACCCGCGAGGTGCTGCTCGCCGGGCGCGCGGCGGGCCTCGGCCTGCGCGTGCACGGCAACCAGCTCGGCTTCAGCGGCGGCGTGCGGCTCGCGACGGAACTCGGCTGCCTCAGCGTGGACCACTGCAACCACCTGGAACCTGCGGACGTGGATGCCCTAGCCGGGTGCGGCACTGTGGCCACGCTGCTGCCGGCCTGCGATCTGTCCACCCGGCAGCCGTTCCCGCCGGCGCGGCGGCTGCTCGACGCGGGGGCGTCGATCGCGCTCGCGTCCAACTGCAACCCGGGGAGTTCGTACACCACGTCGATGCCGTTCTGCGTGGCCACGGCGGTGCTCCAGATGGGCCTCACCCTCGACGAAGCGGTGTGGGCCGCCACCCGAGGAGCGGCGAAGGCGGTGGGCCGGGAACACGGAGCGGATGCCGTGGGCTCACTCCACGTGGGCGGCCTCGCCGACCTGCAGCTACTGAACGCACCCACGGTGGCGCACCTCGCGTACCGCCCCGGGGTGCCGCTCACGCACGCGGTCTGGCGCCGCGGTATCCGTCGCTGGGCCCCGGCCGCGTAGCGGCCGGGAGCGACGCTGGTGGTGCCCCGCTGATCGAGGCACGACGAAGAAGCGATCGCGACCCGACCCTCGGACCGCACTCAGGCCTGAGGAACGACTCGCCGGGTCTCGATCGCTCGTGCCTCGCGCCTCGACCAGCGGGTGGGAAGAAGCGATCGAGCACTCGCGACCCGACCCTCGGACCGCACTCAGGCCTGAGGATCGACTCGCCGGGTCTCGATCGCTCGTGCCTCGCGCCTCGCGCCTCGACCAGCGGGTGGGGCGGGGCGCGCTTGGTTAGGCGCGGGCGCGGCGGCGGATGATGGGGACCGAGACGAGACCGAGACCGAGGGCCAGGGCGCCGACGGCCGGCCACATGAGCAGCGTGGCGGCATCCGTTCCCGTGGAGGGCAGCGTGCTCGTGCCCGTACCCGTGCTGGTGCTGTTGCTCGCCGGCCCCGAGGGCACGTACGTCGCGGCGTTGGCAACTGACGGCACAGCAAAGAATACGAGACCCGCTAACGCAACTGCCGCGAAAGTCTTTCGAACCATGATGACAACTCCTTACCCGAATTGAAGAGCCCAATTGACGTGCAGTTTATGCCGATTGAGCGTGTCTCACTATAGGGGTCAGCGACAGATATTTTCGAGCACTTTCGGGGTCTGGCTCGTGACGACGGGGGTGCCGACGGCCGCCAGGTCACCGTCGAACGGCAGCTGCCCCAGCCAGTCGAAGCGCAGTACCGTGCTCTCCCCAGGTGCGAGGAGCACCTCCACCGTGCTCACCGGATACCCGCTGTCGGTCGCCTCGTTGTGCGGCACAGCCGCGTCATCACGCGTGAGTCCGACGTTTTTCATACCGGGCGCCCCGTACACCGAAATGATCGTCTGCACGTTTCCCGGCGTCACGCCGTAGATTCCGCCGCCGGTGGCCCGCGACGACAGGGTGGTGCCGGCGTCGGCCGGCGCCGTGTTCGTCAGCGTCACGCTGACCCCATAACTGGGGCGACCATTTGTGCGACATTCCTGCTGGCCTAACCCCATTTTTACGTCGAGGTAGGTGTCCATCTTGCCGCCGGTAGAGTCGTTGAGATACACCCCGAACCTGGTGATCTGGGCGTCGCTCACCGGCCGCGCCCCAGCCAGGGTGGTGTCAGCCAGAATCTGCTGTTCGGCCTCGTGCGCACTCCACACCAGCATGCGTCCCTCCGAACCGGCGCGCGCGAACGCTTCGATGAGCTTCACGGGATCGGCGTGCCCGGCCGAGACCTCGGTGAAAACGGATGCCGCGGCGGAGGCGAAGAAGACGTCCTGCTGCGTCTTATCGGCGTAGGTGGCGTACACGTCGCGCACGAGCAGCTGCACGGCGTTCTCGGCGGTGAGAGTCTCCCCTGTCGTCAGAACCATCGGGCCGGTGGCCTTCAACAGGTAGCCGAGGGTGGCCGGGTCGACCGTGAGCACGCCGTCGACCTCCAGCCCGAACTTGAGCCGCCACATCTCCCGGGTGAGTGCCCCGGTGAGTGAGAAGTCGGGCGTGAGGTTGGCGCTTTGCACGAACCGGCCGGTGGTGTCCCCAAAAATCGCCTCGGTGTCGGCCGGCAGCTCGAGCACGGGCTCCGCGGTGCTCTTGAAGTCTTCGCTGGAGGCCTGCTCCGCGAGGGTGATCCTGCCGTTCTCGGTGTGGATGATCGCCATCGCTCCCGAGACGCCGCCGGTGGCGCGCAGCTCTCCAGGGTTCTGCACCAGAAGGAGGTAGTTGCGCGCACCGTCCGCTCCGAGCATGTCGGGCAGCAGGCGCACGGCGCGGTCCAGGGTGTCCACGCTCGCCGCGGCGGCGGTGACCACCCTCTCAAGCTCGGCAACGGCATCCGTTACAGGGGCGAACGTGTGCGTGGAGTCGATGAGCTGCACATCGTCGCGGGCCTGCGCGAGGGCCACGTTCGCGGCGCTGATCTGCGGCTGCACGGCCACGAGGGGCTGCACGTCGAGGGCGCCGTCCACGGGTTTGAAATCGGCGATCTTCACGTCGCCCACGATCTGGGTGAGCGGCTCCGCGGCGTTCTGGGCGAGCTCATCGACGATGCCCGCGACCTGTCGCACTGAGGTGAGGTTGCTGCCGATGAACGGCACGTACTCGAAGGTGCGCCACACCGGGTCGCTCGTGAGCATGGCGGCGCGGGCGGCATGCGGGGCGAGCTCGGCGAATGTCTCGCCGGCGGCCTCGCCATCGCCCGCCACGACCTCGCTGCGTATCTGGGCGGCCAACGGAATGGCGCTCAGCAGCTCGTCCTTGGCCATCACAGCCCGAACCCCCACCCAGGCCGTGGCGGAGACCACCACGATCATGCCGGCCAGGACGATTCGCAGGACGACTTTATGCCCCGCAGATCGGCCTTTCCCGTGCGGTGTGAGTACCGAGATTGGTTCCATTCAAATATTCAACCAGAGCAAATGTCGCTATCGTGCGGGCCGATAACCCAGTTCGAGGGACATCTGGACGGCCAAGTTTATGATCTTGGCGGCCCCGTTTTCGCACTCCGCGAGTAAAATAACGCTGCTGAGCCGCCGAGCCGATCCACGACCACTAGCAAAGGACTGTGGCCCATGACACAACGCAAACTGGTCATTGTGGGGCAGGGCTACGTGGGCCTGCCGGTCACGATGCGGGCCATCGAGGTGGGCTACACCGTGGTGGGCATCGACCTCGACGCGGCCCGCATCGCCAATCTGCGCGGCGGCATCTCCTACGTCGACGACGTGTCCCACGATCAGCTGCGTGCCGCGCTCGCGACCGGCCGCTACCTGCCCACCACCGACTACGCCGACGTGGCCAACTTCGACGTCGCCGTGATCACGGTTCCCACTCCCCTGCGCGACACCCTGCCCGACCTGTCCTTCATCGAAGCGTCGAGCGCCTCCCTGTCGGAACACCTCACCCTCGGCGCCACGGTCATCCTCGAATCCACGACCTACCCTGGCACCACCGAAGAGATGCTGGTTCCCATCCTCGAGAAGGGGTCCGGCCTGCAGGCCGGGCGCGACTTCCACGTGGGTTACAGCCCTGAGCGCATCGACCCCGGCAACACGCAGTGGGGCTTCGTGGAGACTCCGAAGGTGGTGTCGGGGGTGAACGCCGCGTCGCTCGCCCAGGTGAAGGCCTTCTACGACGAACTCGTGAACGAGACGGTTCCGGTGAGTTCCCCGAAGGAGGCCGAGCTCACCAAGCTGCTCGAGAACACATTCCGTCACGTGAATATTGCCCTGGTGAATGAGCTCGCCATCTTCGCGCACCAGCTCGGGGTGAACGTGTGGGAGTCCATCGAGGCCGCCGGCACGAAGCCGTTCGGCTTCATGAAATTCACGCCGGGCCCCGGCGTGGGCGGCCACTGCCTGCCGGTCGATCCGAGCTACCTGTCCTGGCAGGTTAAACGCAAGCTCGGGCAGAACTTTCGTTTCGTCGAGCTCGCCAACGACGTGAACGACCACATGCCGCAGTACGTCGTGCAGCGGATGCTGGAACTTCTCAACGAAGACGGTAAGGCCATGAAGAACTCGCGTGTGCTCATGCTCGGACTGGCATACAAGAAGAACACCGGCGACATCCGCGAGGCTCCCTCCGTGCACCTCGCCGACCTGCTGCGCGGCTACGGGGCCACCGTGAGCGCCGTTGACACGCACGTGGAGAGCCATCGCTGGCCGGCTGGCATCGACTGCAGCGAGCTCACCCGGGAGACTGTCGCCGCCGCCGACATTGTGGTGCTGCTCACCGAACACGACGAATTCGACCTCGGCCTGCTCGGCGAAGGCAGCACGCTCGTGCTCGACACCAAGAACTGCGTGCCCGCCACCTCGACCCGCGTGCACCGGCTCTGAGGGGTGGCGGCGGCGATGGAGGTTCTGATCACCGGTGGGTGCGGGTTCATCGGCACGAATCTGGTGGACAGACTGTTGCGTGAGCCGGGGATCGACCGGGTGCGCACCCTCGACAACTACGCCACGGGCATCCGTCGTGTCGTGGCGGATGCGCGCGTGTGGGAGATCGAAGGAGACCTGCGCGACTACGACGCCGTGCTGCGCGCGAGCGCCGGCGTGCAGGCGATCGTGCATCTGGGCGCGCTGCCGTCGGTGCCGCGGTCGCTGCACGATCCGATGAGCACCAATAACGTGAACGTGACGGGCACCCTGCACGTGCTCGAGGCTGCGCGCGCCAGTGGGGTGAACCACGTGAGTGTGGCGTCCTCGTCGAGCGTCTACGGGGCCAACCCGGCCCTGCCGAAGATCGAGACGCTCGCCACGCTGCCACTGAGTCCCTATGCAGTGAGCAAACTCGCCACCGAGTCCTACGCCAACGCCTACGCCACAAGTTTCGGGCTGCACACGCTTGCACTGCGGTTCTTCAACGTGTTCGGACCGCTGCAGCGCGCCGACCACGTGTACGCCGCGGTGATTCCCCGGTTTCTCGCGGCGCTCAAGAACGACGAACCGCTCACGGTGTTCGGCGACGGCGAGCAGTCCCGCGATTTCACGTCGGTGCATGCCGTCACCGACGCCCTCACCAAGGCGCTGCTGCGCACGGTGACGAGCCCCACCCCGGTGAACCTCGCCTTCGGCACCCGCACCTCGTTGAACACGGTGATCGGGTTGTTGCAGCAGCTGCATCCGCGCCCGATCCAGGTGACCTACGCGCCGGGCCGGGCGGGCGACGTGGCGCACTCGCAGGCGAGTTCTGCTCTGCTCGGATCGCTGATCCCCGACGTGGAGCGGCCGGAGTTCGCGCTCGCGCTGCGGCAGGTCTACGACTGGTACATGGGGCTGTGAACGGATGACGTTGCCCGAGTCCACGCGCAGCGCGAGCGGGGCAGCCCTGCGCACCAGGGCGCTGCTGCTCGGGATCGCCACCGGCCTCGGCTCCCGGGTGCTCACCCTCGCGGCGCCGTTGCTCACGATCCCGGTGACGCTGCGCTACCTCGGCGCCGACCTGTTCGGCTTCTGGATGATCATCACGTCGATCACCGCGATCGGCATGTTCGCCGACCTCGGCCTCGGCAACGGGCTGCTCACCCGGCTGGTGTGGGCGGTCGCCGAGCGCGACGGCGCCAGGGCCAGGACCCTCGTGAGCACGGCCTACCTCAGCCTCGGCGGCATCGCCCTGCTGCTGCTCGCCGCGATCTGGCTCGTCGTGCCGAGCATCGACTGGCAGCGCATCGAGGCGCAGAGCGCCACACTCGCCCCGGCGACCGCGCAGGTCGTGGCTGGCCTGGCCCTCTCCGCCTTCGCCATCACCATCCCGCTGGCGCTCGTGCAGCGGGTGCAGTACGCCCTGCAGGAGGCCTGGAAGAGCAACATCTGGCAGGTTGCCGGCGCGATCGCCACGATAGCCGCCGTCTACGCCGCCGCTTGGCTCGACCTGGGCGTCGTGGCGGTGATCGCCGCGGCCGTCTTCGCCGGCCCGTTCGTGATTCTGCTGAACAACGTGTTCTACTACGCGGTCAGCCACCGCGAGCTCGCCCCCACCCTGCGCACGGCGTCGGCATCCGCTGCCGGGTCGCTGCTGCGCGTGGGGCTGGCGTTCTTCCTGCTGTCCATCCTCACGTCGGTTTCCCTCAACGTGGACAACCTGATCGTGGCCAGGGTCGCCGATCTGCCCACGGTTAGCCAGTTCGCGATCACCACCAAGCTCTTCGCGCTGCTCGCCCTCACCGTGACTCTCGTGGCGCTGCCGCTCTGGCCGGCCAACGGCGAGGCGTTGGCCCGCGGGGATCTGGACTGGGTGCGCAAGACCACCCGGGCCATGGTGCTGTTCTCGGTCGGCGCCGTGGCAGTGGGCGGCCTCGTGCTCGTGCTCGCCCGCAACCTGATCGCCCAGCTCTGGCTCGGCGACGGCCACGCCATCTCCCTCGGCCTCGCCCTCAGCCTCACCGTGTGGTCGATCGTGATCGCGTTCTGCTCACCGTTTTTCAGCGTGCAGAACAGCGTGGGCAACCTGGGGTACCAGTACGTGGGCTGGGGCCTCTTCGCCCTCGCGTCGATCCCGCTCAAGTTCGTGTTCTACCCGCTGTTCGGTCTCGCCGGCATTCCGCTCGCCGGCGCCGCTGCCTACGCCGTGTTCCTGGTTCCCACCGCCCTGCTCGGGTACCGGGCCACCCTCGGCCGGGTGGTGGTCCCGTGACTGAGCTGCACGTGGTCTATGTGGGCCCGGTCGACTTCGGCACGTCTTCGGCCGATGCCCAGCGCATGCTCGGCATCGCCCAGGCTCTGCTGGCCGCCGGCGACAGGGTGAGCGTGGGTTCCGCGGCCTGGACCACCGAAGCGCGTGCGCCGGGCGATGACCCGCGACTCACTGTCACCCCGCTCGGCGAGCTGCCGCTGCCCGGCTGGCGGAAGCTGCGCCGGGTCTGGCGCGGCATCAGCTGGGGCCGCGCCACCCGCGACTGGATCGAAGGAATGCAGCCCGCCCCCGACGCGATAGTGCTTTACGGCACCTCGATCGGCTACCTGCTGCGCCTGCTGCCGCTGGCCCGGCGGCGCCGGATTCCGCTCGTCATCGACGCTGTCGAGTGGTACCAGGCCTCGCACCTTCCCGGCGGGCGGTTCGGCCCGTTCGCCCTCGCCAACACCCTGTCCATGCGGCTCCTCGCCCCACGTTCCACCGGCGCTCTCGTGATCAGTCGCTTCCTCGCCGAGCACTTCGAGGGCCGGGGCGTGCCGGTGCTGCGCCTGCCGCCGTTGTTCCAGATCGACGCGGGAGCGCCCGTGCAGCCGGCACCGCAGCATCCGCTCACGCTCTCGTATCTCGGGTCCGTGGGCAAGAAAGACAGCCCCACCATCCGCAGCCTCGTGCTGTTGCCGGGAGCTCTCGGAGCGGATGCCGACCGGCTGAGCGTGAACATTGTGGGCCTCACAGCGGATGCCGCGGCGCGGCTACTCGGCCACGAAGCCCCGGTCGGCCACGCGTGCCTGCACTTTCATGGCCGGTTGCCGGCCGCCGAAGCCCGCCGGGTGATGGCCACGAGCCACTTCTCGGTGCTGCAGCGCGGCGAGGAACGGTTTGCGCGGGCGGGGTTTCCGTCGAAGGTGCCCGAGAGTCTCGTGTTGGGCGTTCCGGTGCTCGCCAACCTCACGAGCGATCTCGCCGAACACCTCGTGGAGGGGGTGAACGCCCGGGTGCTCACCGATGCTCGGCCGGAGTCTCTCGCGGCGGCAGTGATCGCGGCGCTTACCGAGCCGTACGTGTTCGACAGGGCCGCGATCGCCCAGTCGGCCCGGGAGGCTTTCTCCCCAGCCCGGTGCGCGCGGCCGCTGCACTATTTCCTGGTGCGCCTGGCCGGTGTCGCGGCCCGCCGCGAGCGGGAGACGCCCACGGAAACGCCGGAGCACCCGGAGCGTTTCGACCGGCGGGGCGGCTCCCGTGCCCACTGACGCGCCCCGGCCGGCGCCCGCCGCCCCCGTGGTGAAGCTGCATTTTCGCGCTGACATCAACGGGCTGCGCGCGCTCGCGATAGTTCCAGTGGTGCTGTTCCACGCCGGACTGCCCGGCTTTAGCGGCGGGTTCACCGGCGTTGACGTGTTCTTCGTGATCTCGGGATACCTGATCACCTCGAACCTGCTGCGCGAGGTGGATCGTACCGGCCGGTTGCGCCTCGGCGCCTTCTGGGCCGCTCGGTTACGTCGCCTCGGCCCCGCCCTGGCGGTGATGATCGTGGTCACCGTGCTCGCGAGCCTCGTGGTGCTCTCGCCGCTGGAATGGGCGGCGCTGGCGCAGCAGGCCGCGGCCGCGGCGCTCTACGTGTCGAACGTGCTCTTCGCGGCGCAATCATCGAACTACTTCGCGGAGGGCCTCGACCAGAGCGTGCTGCTGCACACCTGGACTCTGGGAGTGGAGGAGCAGTTCTACCTGCTGTGGCCGCTGCTGATTCTGGGCGCGTGCCGACTCGCGCGCTCCCGCCGCGGCGGCCTGCGTCGCACGCTTGTGGCGGCTTTCGCCATCACCCTGCTCGCTTCGTTCGCGTTGTCGGTCTGGCAAACGGATGCCCACCCCGCGTGGGCGTTCTACCTGCTGCCGAGCCGGGCGTGGGAGTTTGCGGCGGCGGGGCTGCTCGCCGCCATCCCCCTCGGCGCCCGGATTCGGCGTCGGCGCAGCCGCGTGCTGCTCGCCGCGGCCGGTCTGGCCCTCGTGCTCGCCGGGGTGTTTCTGCTCAGCGATGCCACCCCATTCCCGGGCGTCGCGGCCGTGGTGCCGGTGCTCGGCACTCTCCTGCTCATCGTGGCCGGCACCCCTCGCGGCGACGCAGTGCCCGAGCGCCCCGCCGGTGTCACCCGGCTGCTCGGCACCGCCGGGCTGCAGTGGATCGGGTCGCGGTCGTACTCCTGGTACCTGTGGCACTGGCCGGTGATCATCCTGGTGATGGCGGCGCTGCGCACCCAGTCGCCGGTCGTCGGCAGCATCGCGGCGCTCGTGAGCCTGGGCATCGCCGCGCTCAGTTACCGCTACGTGGAGCAGAAGGCACGGGTGAACGCCCGGCTCGTGCGGTCGGCTCCACTCACCTTCGGGGTAATGGGCACGAGCGTCGCGCTCGTGCTGCTGCTCTCGGGCGGGGTCTCTGCCGGCGCGGGCATAGCCACCGCGAGCGAGGCGCTCGCCCCGTACCAGGCCGCTGTCGCGGCGCGGGGGCAGGCCACCTGCAGCGAGCGGACGACCGCCGACAGCGGCATCCACTACTGCGTGGCCGGCGATGAGACTGCAGAGCGCACCGTGATGCTGGTGGGAGATTCCCACGCCGGTATGTGGCAGGAAGCCCTCTCAACGGCGGCGCAGGCGGAGGGATACCGGCTGGTGGCCAGGTGGTTGTCGGCGTGCCCGGCCATTCCGGTGGCGGTGGTGAACGCGGAGGGCGTGAACGATGCCGAGTGCACCCAGTTTCGCGCCGGCACCGTGCGGCTGATCGGCGAGGAGCGGCCGGCGGCCGTGCTGATCGTGAACGCAAACAGCTACCTGGGCCGGGTGATCGGCGACACCGGCGGCGCACTCTCTCCCGCGGCGCAGGGCGAGCGGTGGGCCGCGGCGTATGCCCAGTTCGTGTCGCAGGTGCGTGGTTTCGGTGCGGTGGCGGCGTCGATCGAAGACAACCCGCAGTTCAGTTTCGACCCAGTGATGTGCCTCACCCGGGTCTTCGGTTCGGCGGCGGCCTGCTCGCCGCCGCTCGAGTCTGCGCTCGCGACCACCGAGGCGCTGCGGCGGGCCGAGGCGGCGGCCGTGGAGGCGCTGCACGTGGCGCCGCGCCTTCTCACCGTGGAGCGCATGTGCGACGGCCGCTCCTGCCGGGTGCTCGTGGGCCGCGACCCGATTCTCGCCGACCAGGGCCACCTGTCCGCCGCGTTCACCGCGCTGCAGGCGCCCGACCTGCGCCGCTTCCTGTCACAAGCGGTCGCGGGCCGGGGTTAGTCGGCGAGGTGGGCGAGGTCGTGCGCGCCGAGCCGCTGGGCCAGCGGGTACAGCGCGCGCTCGTGCGCAAGCGCTTGCGTGAGCGTGAACCGGCCGCGAACCGGCCGCGCGGGATTGCCAGCCACCACGCTGTATGGGGGAACGCTGCGCGACACCACCGCTCCCGCACCCACGACGCATCCGCGGGAGATCACCACGCCGTGCAGAATCGTGGCGCCGCCGCCCACCCACACATCGTCCTCTATCCGCACGCCGCGGTCGTCGCTGTCCCGTTTCATTGAGTCGTCCACATTCACGATGAACTCCCCCACCACGTCGAACCGGTGGTTGCCGCCGCGCACTGTGACGCCGGGCCCGAACACCACGTTGTTGCCGATGTGGATCTCGGCCCGCGTCGCCATCAGCGTGGGCCGCACGCCCAGGTTCACGTTGTTTCCCACAAAGATCGTCCGGTGCGTGTACGTACCCGCCGGGTCGAACACGAAGTTGCGCCCCCGCGCCCCGAATCGGTCGGCCTGCGCGTAGCCGCTTACCACCCACCCGGCGTGCCCTGCCGCATGCCCCACCGCCTCGAGCGCGCGCGCGACGACCGCACCAGCGCGAGACGGATGCCCCGGCTCAATTCGCATCGTCGGCCGCCTCGCGACTCTTCCGCGCCCGTTCGTCGATCCGAAGCCGGGCCGAGCGCCGCGCCGCCGACCGGCGGGCCGACGCCGTAGCATCCGCGGACCGTCCGAGGCCCGCGACGAAACCGGCGATGCGCTGCCCCTCGACCCCGGTGGACTTCGCCTCGAACACGTAGCGACGCGCCCGGGCCGCCCGGGCCTGGGCACCCTCGGGGTCGGCGAGCGAGGCGGCGATCGCCGCTGCAAGCGCTGCCACGGAGTCGTCGGCGGTGAACTGCAGGTAGGGCCTGTAGTCGTCGGGGATGCCGGCCAGGCGGGTCGTGACCACGGGAACCCCGAGCGCGAGGTACTCGAGCAGCTTCGACGGGAAGGAGTATTTCACGAAGTCCTGCCCGGCGGGGCGGGGGTTCACGAGCAGCTGAGCGCCCCGGAGGGCGGGCAGCAGGTCTCGGTGGGCGAGCACTCCATGGTGGGTGATGCGCGCATCCGCTTCGCTGCACGCGCGCACCCAGGCATCGAGGGTGCCGCGCCCGTAGAGGTCGAGGCGCAGCCGCGGGTCGGGCAGTGCGCGGAAGGCGTTCACGAGGTTTGCCACTCCGTAGTCGGCGGTGATGCCCCCGGCATACGCCACGTGAATCTGCTCGGGGTGCTCGCTCGGCGCCGCCCGCACGGCGGCGAGCCCGGGGTCGACGAAGCCCTCCACCACGAGCCGGGGCACACCGGCGGCGAAGTCCTCGGCGAGCGCGGGCGTGAGCGCCACCACGCCGTCGAAACCGTGGGCCAGCCGGCGCACGAGCCGCCGGTCGAAGCCCTTGAGCAGGCGGGCGAGCGGCCCGTCGACCTGCCGCACCAGGCCGGGCGGGTCTGTCATCACGAGGCAGATGCGCACGCCGCGGGTGCGTCGCAGCAGCCGCGCGAAGAGGAGGAACGGCGTGTGGATGCCGTGCACGACTACGACGCCGGGGGCCCTCCGGCGCATGAAACGGGTTCCGCGCACGAGGCACGAGTACAGGCGCGTCACGTGCTTGAACACGAGCAGGTTGACGAAGCCGATGGTTTCCCCGGTCGCCCCGTGCGCGCCGATGCGGCGGGAGCGCACCAGTATCTGCGGGTACTCCGGGTAGTCGGGAACCGGCAGCGCCGACAGCAGCGACACCGTGGTGCCGGCCGATTGCAGCGCGCGCACGAGATTCCACGCGAAGTTGTGGGTCTGCGTGGGCAGCACGGTGCTGCGCCCGGCGATCTCGTTGAGCAGCCTGTCGTCGATGGTGAAGCCCAGCAGAACGACCTCGTTGCCGGTGGTCGGCGATACCCGCCCCAGGATCGCCGTGTAGACCGCCTTCAGCCGGGCCGTCATGCGGGCCGTCGTGTACCTGGCAGCGATCACCCCGCAGGCCTCGGCGCCGAGCCGGGCCCGCAAGGCCGGGTCATCGAGCAGCCGCTGCAGGCCGGCCGCGAGGGCCGCCGGGTCGCCGGGCGGCACGAGCAGGCCGCCGCCGCGCGACACGACCTCGGTGTTTCCCCCTACCCGGGTGGCCACCACGGGCAGCCCCGCGGCCATCGCCTCGAGCAGCGCGTTCGACAAGTTCTCGTGCAGGCTCGGCAGCACGAACACGTCGCACGCTCCCAGCAGCGCGGGCACATCGAGTCGACGACCCAGCAGGTGCACACGAACCGGTGAGACGGACGCCGCCCGCCGAGCGATCAGCGCCGCGTCGGGACCGTCGCCCACCACGAGAACATGCACCACGGCCGCAGGGGGCAGCAGCCGATCGAGCGCCGCGAGCAGATCGAGGTGCCCCTTACCGATCACCAGGCGGCCCACCACGATGAGCACGAGGTCGTCGGCGCCGATGCCGAGCGCGTGTCGCACGGCGCCCCGCGACGCCGCGCCCGCGGCATCCGCTGGAAGGTCGACGCTGTTGGGCACGACGCCCACAATCTTGCGGCGCACGGGCCGCAGGATGGGTTTGCTCAGGGCATCGTCGCAGACCACCACGACATGGGTGGCAAGGCGCAGCGTGAGGGGCTCGAGGATCCCGCCCACGATGAGACTCCGCGGGCCCCGTGGCCGCGGCACGAGGTCGCGCACCGAGCCATGCACCGACACCAGGATCTTCGGAACCCCGGCGAGCCGCGCGGCGAGCACCCCGTGGAAGCCCTCGTTTCCGAGACCGCGAATGTGAGCCAGGTCAGGGGTGAAATCACGCATCTGCCGAGCCAGGCTGCGCACGAGGCGCAGGTTGATGCCGCCGGCGGGGCCGGGCTGGGGCACGTGGCGAAACTCAAAGCTCTCGCTGAGGTCGGAGGACAGCACCCGGGTGAGGGCGCCGATCGGGCCGCCGGAGCCGAGCGAGCCGAATGAATGCTGCACGATGCGCGGTCTGGCCACGGGCGTTCCTCCAACCGGGCTGGGACCGAGCCTGTCGAGAGCACAACAAACACGGGCGTGCGATTCTGGTCACTGAGATGCTGCCACGAAAGGGCCAATCCCGGCAGGGCCAATTGTGCGCCACACCTTACATGCCCCGCCGGAGAGACGTATGGTGCTTCAAAGCCCTGCCGATTGTGAAGAGGGGTCGGGCATCTGTTGTGACGAAGATGAGTGCGCGAGCTGACCCACGAGTGCGCAGCCACGCCAGGGGCGCACACCGCACAGGCCTGTTCGCGGAGTGGCGTGCCCTTGCGGTCGCCGGCGTGGCATTCTTCGCGGCCGGCAGCCCCGACGTTGTCTTTCGCACCGGCGCGTTCGTGTGCGTGGTCGTGCTGGTCACCCGCCTGCTACACATCAGGATGGACGCCGCCAACCTCCTCGCGATTGCGCTCACGCTCTGGTACGTGCTCTCACAGGCATGGGCTGCCGACCGTGCGACGACAGGCCTGTCCATTCAGAACCAGCTCGCCGTTCTCGCCGTGTTCCTCGCCGTGCGCACCACGGTGACCACTCGCCGAAGCCTGCAGATCGTGGGCTGGGGGTATGTGACGGGCTGCGTCTATGCTGCCCTGCTGATCTTTCGGCAAAACCCGTCGACCGGTTTTCGGTCGGAGCTGTCCTTCGATCGCATCGTGTACGCGGGCGTGAACATCAACTATGTGGCGTACGCACTGACCGCGGGGCTCGCCGTGATTGTGTTGCTGGGGGCGGCATCCACCCGCCGGTCCTACCGGGTCTGGCTCCTCGTGTGCACCGGGCTCCTCCTCGTCGCCGTGTGGTACAGCGAAACCCGCGGGGCACTGCTCGCGGTGGGCATGATGGCCGGCTGGATCGTGGTCTACCGCATCGCGCCGGCGCTCCTGGTGCGGGTGGTGTGGGGTGCCGTCGCGGTGTCGGCGGCCGCTATCGCCACCGGTGTTGCCGATGCACTGCTGCGCACAACGGATGCCGGCTCCGCGGCCCGTGCCACCGGCGATCTGGCCGGCCGGCTCACGATCTGGCCTGAGGCGCGGCAGATCTTCGGCGAACACCTGATCGAGGGGGTCGGGGCCGGTGGATTCCGTGCCATCAACACGTGGGGTGTCGGCGCGCACGATGTGATTCTCGAGCTGGGTACCGGACTCGGGATTGTGGGGATCGTGCTGTTCCTCGGCGTGGTCGTGTCCTCGCTCACCTCGACGCACTGGGCTCATTCAGTGCGGCTGCGCCCGCTGCTGGTCGGCACGTTCCTGCTCTCGTGCGCGCCGCTCTACCTCTCCGGCCACTGGGAGCTGTCCCCGGCCGGCTGGATCGTGCTCGCGCTGTTCTCGTGCATGGCGCTCCTCTTCGAGCCTCCGCCGGGGCCGCCCAGCACCGAAGCCCCCGGTCCCGCCGCCTGATCCCTCGGCTACAGGGTGTCAGGCTCGGCCGCGCCGCCGCTGTCACCGTCGGGACGAGCGAGGGCATCGGGGGACGCGTCGGCGGGCTCGACCACCCTCGGCGAACGCTCCCGCCAGGGGGCGTTCAGACGCGGACGCTCGCCACCCACCAGACTCCGGGCAACGTAGACCACGAGCAGGGTGATGAGCCCGACGGCCGTGTAGCGGGCCGTCATCAGCTGGTTGTTGGCCGGCACGTACGCGATGAAGATCGCGACCTGGCAGAACAACACCAGCGACAGCGGATCTCGCTCCACCCGAGCCCCGATCCACATGCGCGCCATGAACCAGCCGACCAGCGCCATGAACATCGCCGCCCCGGGAAAGGTGAGGTCGGAGGCCAGCCACGGATACACGGTGGCCCAGAGCTTGCCGGCCGGCCAACCGGTGACGGCCTCGGTACGGCTCGGATACGACAGCTCGAGGGGGTCTGCACCGCCGAGATACTGCGTCTTGTAGCTGGCGAGCGCCGGCATCCCTCCGAAACCCTCCGCCCATTCGAAGGGTACCTCCAGGTTCTTCGACAGGCCGATGTACCCGTGCGTCGGGTAGTACGTGGCCACAAGCAGGCCGCGCGCAAACTTCTCACCGAACACTGACGTGAGAACGGGGCCCGGCGTGAACTGCGCGGCGAAGCTGGTGCCTTGCACGCGGTCGCCCTGGTTGTTGGCCAGGTAGCCGAAGAACCCGACACCCAACACCACGACCGCCACCGCGATCCAGCGGCTCGAACGCCGCGAATACTTTGAGCTCGACGTCGACCGAGACCGAGAGTCGTCCCGGGCCCGGGCCCGGCGCCTCTTCTCCAGCGGCACCGCGCTCACGGCGAGCGCCGCGACAGCCATCACCAGCAGGTCGCCGACGCCCTTCTGCGTGCCGATGTAGACGAAATACCCCAGATACGAGAGCATGCCGAGCAGGGCCAGGATGCGGGTGGGCACCCCGATCCGCCGCCAGAAATACACCGTGAGCGGCACCAACACCCCGTACAGCGCACCCGTCAGCACGGCGATTTGAATGGGCAGGCTCACCCTGCCGGTCGACTGCTGCTCGGCGTACACACTGAACTTGGCGTAATAGCTCGCCGACGGCGAGAACGCCGCCGAGAAGATGTCCCCCACCCCGGTGGCGCCGTATTCGGCGAGCGACGCGATGGAGAACAGCAGGAACCAGCCTGAGCTCAGCAGCAGAGCGGCCCTCACGGGCGGCGTCACGCGCCGGTCGGTGCTGCCGAACTGCCGATACGGCCGCGACTGCACGATGCTCAGGCGATAACCCGCGGCGAAGAACGCGATGGTGCTCAGCACGAACACCGCGAGTCCCGGCACGTTGTCGGCCAGGGCACGGCTGGGCCCGACCAGAAAGATCACAGAGGTGCCGAGCAGGTAACCCACCGACACCTTCAGCGGCAGGTACGCCTGGTTCGTGCCGGCCGCCGACCACGCGGCAACCGGGCCCCGCCGGGACAGATTACGCATCGAGACCCGACTCAGAGCGCGCGCGCCGACGGATGAATGCCGGCGCGGGCATGATGGCTGTGCACTGTGGAGCGCAAAAAGGCGAGCACCCGCCTCGACGTGTCAGTCACGTCGTACTCGGCGGGCGCACGGGCCGGACCGTCGGCAGCGAATTCGGCGAGGGCGATGCGCACGCCGTCGACGATGGCATCCGCTGTCACTCCCACGGTGAGCATGCCGCCCACGTCGAGCGCCTCCGGGCGTTCAATCGCGTCGCGCAGCGTCACGGCCGGAAAGCCGAGAATGAGGGACTCTTCGCTGATCGTGCCGCTGTCAGAGAGCACGAGCCGCGACATCTGCTGCAGCTTGACGTAGTCGTTGAAGCCGAACGGCGGGTGCAAGGCGAGGGCGTCAGCGGCGCCGGAGGGTTGACCGAGCAACCGGGCCCGGGTGCGCGGATGCGTCGACACCAGGATCGGCAGCGCGTAGGCCTCCGACAAACGGGTGAGCGCGGCGAGCGCCGCCGCGAGCCGTTCGGGGTCGTCCACGTTTTCCTCGCGGTGCAGGCTCACCACGAAATACCCGCCCGGCGCCAGGCCGAGCCGGTCGAGCACGTCGCTCGCCGCGATCTGCGCCGCGTTGCCGGCCAGCACCTCGCGCATGGGCGACCCGGTGAGCACAATCCGAGACGGATGCAGCCCCTCGGCCAGCAGGTTACGCCTCGCGTGCTCGGTGTACACGAGGTTGTAGTCGGCCACGTGGTCCACGAGCCGGCGGTTCACCTCTTCGGGCACGTTCTCGTCGAAACACCGGTTGCCGGCCTCCATGTGGAACACCGGAATCTTCATGCGCCGCGCCATCAGCGCCGCGATGCAGCTGTTGGTGTCGCCGAGCACGAGCACCGCGTCGGGCTTCTCGAGGGCCAGCACGGTCTCGACCTTGAGCAGGATCGAGCCGAGCACCGCGCCGAGGGAGCTCGTGTCGGCCTCGAGAAAATGGTCGGGCCGCCGCAGCCCCAGGTCGTCGAAGAACACCTCGTTGAGCTCGTAGTCGTAGTTCTGCCCGGTGTGCACGAGCACATGCCGGGTGTGCGCGTCGAGGCGTTTGATCACCGCCGACAAGCGGATGATTTCGGGTCGCGTTCCCACCACAGTCACGACCTTCAGCACCCCGGTCACGGCTGCACCTTCTCCGTGCTCGTGTCCGGTCTTTGGGGGTCGTAGGGTTCGTTGGTCCAGAACGACGTGAAGAGCAGGTCGCTGCCGGTGTTCCTGATGCTGTGCGCCCACATTGTGGGCATGTCGACGCTCACCGGGTCGTCGCCCGACACCGCGAACTCCACCACCTGCTCCGTGAACAACCGGCGCAGGGCGATCACGGCCTCGCCGTAGATCACGGTGAAGCGCTCCACCTTGCGGCGGTGAAAGTGGTCGCCGCGGCTCACGCCGGGAACCGTCGTGGAGACGGAGTACTGGCCGGGGCCCCCGTGGGTGCGCACGATCTCGGTGAAGGTGCCGCGGGCATCCGCTTGCCGGGTATGCGCCAGAGGTGTCTGGAGCCCCACAGTGTAGGAGCGGTAGGTGTTGAACAGGTCGCGGTGGAACGGGTCGGCGAGGTCGGGGATCTCGCCGGCCGCGTAGAGGGCGCTCATGTCCACGAGCTGGCTGAGCAACGTGCGCACACTCTCGTGCACCTGCCAGCCACGGGCTTCCTCGTGCGTGATGGAGCCGATGAGCACGTCGGCGGCGTGCTGGGCGTGCAGCAGCGTGAGCTCACGGTTGAATTGCACCGTGGGAGTGAGGCCGTGCACCAGCTGGTGGCAGAACGTGGCCGCCACCGAGTTGTAGTGGGGGCGGCCGTGCTCGCCGAACAGGTTGGGCAGGTGCAGGTTCTCGAACCGCGCCCCCACGTGCTCGGCCGCGAGGGTGAGCACCTCCGCGGCGCGGGCCTTGGCCTCGCCGTACACGCTGCCGGTGCCGGACTGGGTGGAGTTGGCGAACACCACCACCGGCGGGGGGTCGTCGGCGCGGAGCAGGGCGTCGGCCGCCTGCCGGGCGAAGAGCACGTTGCCCTCGGCCACGTCGTCTTCGGAGCCGCGGTTGATGCCGGCGAGGTGGATCAGCCGGGTGGCGCCGCTCACAGCAACGGATGCGGCGGGCAGCTCGAAACCTTCCCCCAGCGGCACGGCACGAAACTGCGTGCCGAGCTCCTGCAGGGCGGCCCGGGTGTGCCAGCCGAGGAACCCGTGCGCGCCGGTGATCGCGACCCGGCTCGGAATACCGTTCACAGTTCCACCTCTCCCAGCTCAACCGGCAGGCCGGCGGCGGCGAGCTCCGCCCGCACCTCCGGCAGCGTCAGCAGCAGTCTCTCGATGTCGGGCACTGTCATGCGCTCCACGCTGTGCGAGTCGTAGTCGTCGAATTGCCCCTGCGCGAGGTTGCCTTCTTCCACGTAGATGCCGTAGTTCAGGTCGCGATTGTCGGCGCGGATGCGAAAGTAGTCGCCGAGGTCTTCGGCGCGGGAGAGCTCCTCGCGGCTCGCGAGGGCCTCCGACACCTTCTCGGCGTGGCGGGTGCCGATCATGTCCACGCTGGCCGGGGAGCGAAACAGGGTGATCACAGCCTGGGCGAGGTCGCCCACGGTGCAGGCCCTGGCCTTGCGGATGAACAGGTCGCCCTGCCGCGCGTTGTGGAAGGCGAATTCCACTAGGTCGACGGAGTCGGCGAGGCTCATCATGAACCGGGTCATGCCCGGGTTGGTCACGGTGAGGTTGTGGCCGGACTGCAACTGGCGGATGAACAGGGGGATCACCGACCCGCGGGAGTACATCACGTTGCCGTAGCGCACGCACGACACTATCGTCTCGGCGTGGGGGTTGTTGAGGCCGTGGGAGCGAGCGACCTTCTCCATCATGGCCTTCGTCATGCCCATCGCGTTCACCGGGTACACCGCCTTGTCGGTGCTGAGACACACCAGCGACGTGACGCCGCAGGCCTCCGCGGCGCGCACCACGTTCTCGCTGCCCACGATGTTGGTGCGCACCGCCTCCATCGGAAAGAACTCGCACGACGGCACCTGTTTGAGCGCCGCGGCGTGGAAGACGAAGTCAACGTCGGTGGTCGCCCGCTCCACGCTCGTGAAGTCGCGCACGTCGCCGAGGTAGAAGCGCACCCTGGAGTCCGCGATCTCGCTGCGCATCAGGTCTTGCTTGGCCTCGTCGCGACTGAACACCCGCACCTCCGCCACGTCCCGCCGCAGCAGCTTGCTCGTGACGGTATGCCCGAACGACCCCGTGCCGCCCGTGATCAGGATGCGCTTGCCGGCGTAGCTGTCAGGCATGGTGCACTCTCCGCTTCGGTCGGGTTCGGGTGGCGCGGCTGGCGTCCCGCAGCACCTCACTGAAGCGCCACGCGCCGCTGGCCAGCGACATGTTGTTGCGATAATAGGCCTGTCCGGCCAGTCCCATGCCGTGGCGTTCTCCGGCGGAGAGTGCCATCAGTGACCGCACCGCCCGATCGAGCTGCACGGCGTTCTGCGGCTCGAATACCAGCCCGGCGCCGGCGTCCGCCACGATGCGCGCCGCGTCGCCGCGCACCCCCATCAGGATGGGCCGCCCGGCCATCAGGTAGGCCTGGGTTTTCGACGGCACCGTGATCGAAAACAGCGGATCGTCGCTCAGGTGCACGAGCAGCGCGTCGGAGAGCAGCAGAATCTCGCCGATCTCGGAGACCCGCCGACGTGGCATGAACACCACGTTGTCGAGCCCGCGCCGCCGGGCCTCCAGACGCAGGCGTTCCACCTCCATGCCGCCGCCCACCAGTAGAAAACGCAGCGCCGCTTCGTCGCGCAGTGATTCCGCGGCCTGCAGCACGGTCTCGAGGGCCTGCACGGGCCCCATGGTGCCGGCGAACGTGATGGTGAACGTGTCGTCGAACCCGAGTTGGGCGGCGCGATCCCCGGCGCGTGGGCGCAGGTCGATCTGTTTCTCGTCGGCCCAGTTCGGGATCACCGCGATGCGCCGGGCCGGCACGTGGCGCGCAACGAGCACCTGGCGAAACCCTTCGGACAGCACCACGATGCGCGCGGCTCCCCGGTAGATGCGGTCCATCACCCGGGTGACGATGCGCAGCGCGCGGGGGCTGGTGAGCATGCCGGTGGCGGCGAGGGTGTCGGGCCACAGGTCCTGCACGTCGTACACGTACGGCACGCCCTTGAGCGCCTTGAGCATCAGAGCCGGCAGCCCCACGGTGGCCGGCGGGTGGTACACGTAAGCCACGTCGGGCCGCCGCGTGAGCAGCGCCCCCACCGTCGCCGACACCGCGAAGCTCACGTAGTTGAGCACCCGCCGCACCGCCGAATGGTCGTGGCTCGGGTACAGCGGCACGCGCAGCACGGGTATGCCGCCCATCACTTCGCGCTGAAACACGCGGATGCGATACCCCGGGTACACGCGACCGTCCGGGTAGTTGGGAAAACCTGTCAGCACCCGCACCTCGTGTCCGAGCCGCTGCAGCTCCTGCGCAAACAGCAGTCCCTTGAACATGGGTTCCGGATCGAACCACTGCGTGATGATCAGGATACGTAACCTGGGCTCCGTCATCGGGCCGGAACCCCCTTCACGACGGTGTCGCCGAAGACGTGCCGCACCACGCAGGCGTTCGCGCCCACCACGGCGTCGGAGCCCACGACGAGGCCCTGCAGAATGACCGCGCCGGCGCCGATCAGCACGCGCTCGCCCACCTCCACATCGCCAGACACGATGGCGCCCGGGTTCACCGAGACGAAGTCGTGCAGCACGGCGTCGTGCCCGATGGCCACGTTCGGGTTGAGGTGAACGTGCCGGCCGAGGCGCACGTTCGTGGAGACCTGGGTGCCGCCGCACACCACGGTGCCGTCGCCGATCGCCGCCTGCGAGCCGATCGACGCCGCGGGATGCACCGCGGTGGCCGCCGCCATGCCGGCCGCGAGGAAGGAACGGTCGAGGCGCTGGCGGGCCACCGGGTCGCCGATGCCGATCAGGTACAGCGCGTGGTAGTCGAAGGCCAGCCACTCGGCCACCGTGCCGAGGTAGGCCACGCCGCGGTGCTCGAGGCGCTCCCGGTTGAGGTCGCTCGGGTTGGTGTCGACCACCCCGAGAACGTCGAAGACGGGCACATCGGCGGCCCGGTTGAGGGCCTGCACAACGTCGAGGGTCTGCCGCCCGAACCCGCCGGCCCCCACCACGATCAGCTCCGTACTCATAGCGCACCCTCCGTCGATTCGGCCAGGAATTCGGGCGCGGTCGAGTGACCGGCCTGAGAGATGCCCTCCCGGAGCAGCACCGCGCGCACGGTGCGGGCGAGGATGCGCACGTCGAGGGCGAAGCTGCAGCGCGCCACGTACTCGGCGTCGAGGGCGAACTTCTCGTGCCACGACAACGCGTTGCGCCCGCTCACCTGCACGAGTCCCGTCACGCCCGGCCGCACCTCGTGCCGGCGGGCCTGCTCCGGCGTGTACCGCGGGAGGTAGCTCACCAGCAGGGGCCGCGGTCCCACGAGGCTCATGTCGCCGCGCAGCACGTTCACCAGGGTGGGCAGTTCGTCGAGGCTCGTGGAGCGCAGCGCCCGCCCGAACGGCGTGAGCCTGTCGTCGTCGCTGGCCGGCCCCTCGCCCGGGGTCATGGTGCGAAATTTGTACAGCCGAAAGATGCGGCCGTGCAGGCCCGGACGGTTCTGCACGAAGAGCACCGGACGACCGAGGTTCACGGCCACCGCCACCGCCACGCCGAGCAGCACCGGGGACAGCACGAGCAAGCCGAGACCCGAGGCGAGCACGTCGAGCATCCGCTTCACCGGAAGGTAGCCGCGCGGCGCCCCCGTCATGAGTACACGGTGACGAAGTCGTGCACGGCCGCGGCTACGCGCTCTACCTCGGCGGCCCGCAGCGCCGAGCCGCTCGGCAGGGCGAGCCCGGTCTCGAACAGGCGCTGCGCGTTGCCGTTGAGCAGGCGGCGCGCCCCGGCGTACACGGGCTGCAGGTGCATGGGCTTCCAGAGCGGCCGGGTCTCGATGTCGAGCGCCCGCAGCGACGCGCCGAGCTCCTCGGCCGACCAGCCGGCCGTGTCGGGGTGCACCAGCACCGCGGTGAGCCAGCAGTTGTCGTCGGCGTCGTTCTCGCCGCCGAAGATCCGCACGCCGGGAAGGCCGGCGAACAGGCGCCGGTAGGTCTCCCGTATGCGCCGCCGCCTGGCGAGCATGCCGTCGAGCCGGGTTAGTTGGCCCCGGCCGAGTGCCGCCAGCAGATTGCTCATGCGGTAGTTATACCCCACCTCGGCGTGTTCGTAGTGGGTCACCGGCAGCCGCGCCTGGGTCGAGAGCGAGCGGCTGCGCGCGGCGAGCGCGGCGTCGTCGGTGAGCAGCATGCCGCCGCCGGAGGTGGTCATCATCTTGTTGCCGTTGAACGAGACAATGGATGCCGCCCCGAGCGACCCGACGGCCCGCCCGCTGAAGTGCGCGCCCAGCGACTCGGCCGCGTCGGCGAGCACGGGCACGCCGTACTCGGCGGCCACCCGGTCGATCGCGGCGTAGTCGGCGGCTTTGCCGAGCAGGTCAACGGGCACGATCGCGGCCACCCGCTCGCCGGCGCCGGTGAGGCGGGCGAGCGCCTGGCGCAGCAGGCCGGGGTGCAGGTTGCCGGTGGTCGGGTCGCTGTCCACGAAGTACGGTTCGGCGCCGGTGTACACGATGGCGTTGGCCGTGGCCACGAACGTGAGGGTGGCCGTCACCACCACGGTGCCGGGGCCGGCGCCCAGCCCGAGCAGCCCGAGGTGCAGCGCGGCGGTGCCGGAGCTGAGCGCCACGCCGTGCGCCACGCCCACCCGTGCGGCGAGTTCGGCTTCGAAGGCGTCCACGTCGGGGCCGAGAGGGGCGATCCAGCCCGAGCGCATCGCGGCGAGCACGTAGCGCTGTTCCACCTCGCCCACGTCGGGTGCCGACAGGTAGATGCGTGTCATTGGGTGCCTGGCCGGCCGTCGGCGTACGCGGCGCCGTGCCGGTGCGACGACCAGCGCGCCTCCCACTCGCCCTTGTTCAGGCCGTCGGGGGGCAGCGGGGTGATCTTCGCGTGCGAGATCTTCGGGTGCAGCGGGCGATCGTCGCTCTCGCCGTCGTCCATCAGCTCCTCGTGCAGTTTCTCGCCCTGGCGCAGCCCGGTGTAGACGATCTCCACGTTCTGCCCCGACAGGTCGATCATGCGCCGGGCCACGTCGAGAATCTTCACCTGCTCCCCCATGTCGAGAATGAGCACCTCGGCCGGCCGGCCGATGCCGCCGGCCTGCACCACGAGCTGGCAGGCCTCCGGAATGGTCATGAAGAAGCGCGTCACCTCCGGGTCGGTGATGGTGAGCGGCCCGCCGGCCTCGATCAGGGCGGTGAAAGTGGGCAGCATCGAGCCGCGGCTGCCGATCACGTTGCCGAACCGCACCGAGAGATACGTCTCGCCCGTTGCCTCGGCGGCCCACGCCGTGAGGCGTTCGGCCAGCCGTTTGGAATGACCGAGCACGCTCGTGGGCCGGGCGGCCTTGTCGGTGGAGATGTTCACGAACGTCGTCACCCCGACGGCAGCGGATGCCTCCAGCACGTTGAGCGTGCCGATCACGTTGGTCTTCCACGCCTCGTCGGGGTACTGCTCGAGCATCGGCAGGTGTTTGAGGGCGGCCGCGTGGAACACCACCTGCGGCCGGCGCTCCTCGAAGACCGCGCACAGCGCCTCGGCGTCGCGGATGTCGGCGAGCACCACGTCGTTGGTGTCGAGCAGGCCGTGCCCGCGAATGGAGATCTGCGAGGTCTGCAGCCCGGTCTCGTCGCGGTCGAGCATGATCAGCTCGCTGGGGGCGAAGCGGTAGATCTGCCGGCAGAGCTCCGAACCGATGGAGCCGCCCGCGCCCGTGACGAGCACGCGCTTGCCGCGCAGGTACCCGGCCACCGATTCCACGTGGGTGTCGAGCGGAGGGCGTCCCATCAGGTCTTCGATCGAGATGTCGCGCAGGTCGGTCAGGCCGGACCTGCCTTCGAGCAGGTCTTCCCAGGGCGGCAGCACCAACACCCGCAGCCCCGCGACGCGGGCGGCGTCGGCGACGGCGCGCATGAGCGTGGCGTCGGGGTGGGCTATCGTCACCACGAGGGTCGTCGCTCCGGTGGTCGCGGCGACGGCTGGCAGCGACTGCAGGGTGCCGAGCACGCGCACGCCGTCAAACCAGACGTTGCGTTTGAGGGGATCATCGTCGATCAGTCCCACCGGCCGGTACCCGGACTGCCGGTCAGTCTTCATGTGGCGCACGATTTCGGCGCCCAGGTACCCGGCGCCGAAGATGAGCGCGGGGCTTGCGTTCTCGTCGGGGGCGAGCGAACGCTCAAGCAACAGCCGACGTACGTAGCGCACCCCACCCATCAGCACGAAGGCGATGGGCAGAGCGATGAACACTGTGCTGCGGGGAATCTGCAGGGCGGTGCCGAACAACGCCACGGGCACGCCCACGACCAGGGTGACCACGAGCACCACGCCGAGCAGGGCACGCACCTCGGCGAAGCTCCCGTAGCGGTGGCGGCCCTGGTAGAGGAAGAACGACCACCCCACCACGAGTTGCAGCAGGCACGCGACCGCGGCCATCAGCAGCAGCGGCAGCCAGGAGATCGAGGACAGGTCGAACTCGTAGCGCAGGGCCTCCGCGGCGAACAGGGCCAGCACCCAGCAGGCGGCATCGAGCGCGAATTGCGTGACGAAGTGCAGCACCGCGGGGGCGGAACGACGCCTCGGCACGCGGCTTCCCGTGCCGAACATACCTAGGGCCATGTTGCGCCTCCGTCGCTGGATGTGGACATGATAGCCCCGGCCCACAACCAGAGAACCCCCGGCGAACTGGCAATGGCCACGTCGCCCGGTTCGAAGGCCGCCTCCCGGCAGCCGGCCACTGTCGGCGCCGCGTCGGCCGCGTCGGCCAGCGTGAGCACCTGCACTCCCGCGCAGCCTGCCTGTCCGGCCGCGGCGATCACGTAGCCGCCGCCGGCGAGCCCGGCGAGGTTCACCGCGCCGGGCACCGCGACCCCCGGTGTCCAGCTGGAGCCACCGTCTGTCGTGCGCACGAGCATCGGAGCGGATGCCGCGGCATCCGCTGGCTGTACAGGCGGGCAGAGCACGGCGCCGCTCGCGTCGCTCTGCGCGGCGAGGGTGATCGGGGCCGGGCAGGGTGCCGCAAAGGCCCCGAGGGGACTGTGCACGGTGGCGGGTTCGGCGGGGTTCACGTACCAGTTTCCGGTCAGTCGCAGCGGGAAGTCGTCCCAGTCGGCGCCGGCCACATAGGTGGCCATCAGGTGCGGGGTGCAATCCGCGGCGAGAAGAGTGACAAAGGATGCCTCGGAATCGCTCAGCGCCGTGATCACGAGCACCGCGGTGGCTCCCGTTTCACCGCCGGCGTCGAAGCCGGTCCAGGTGGCACCGGAGTCGGTGGACCGCTCGGGCATGGCCCGGGCGTCGGGGCAGCTGCCCGTGGCCGCGCGCCACGCGGTGGTGGCGTTGAGGGACGACAACACTCGGCGCGGAGTGACAGGGGGAACCACCGGCGCCGCGCTCGGCACCGCGCTCGGCACCGGGGTGGGAGTGGGGGCGGCGCTGGCCAGGGCGTCGACGGTCTTGCTGGTCACGAGCGGGTCCGGCGGTGTGATCACCGTGAGCGCGTAGACCACGAGGGCGATGTCGACCAGAACAAAGAGCGCCAAGGCCCCGCCCCACCAACGACGCCACCGGACAGCCTGACCGGGTTTCCGATGACGTCGTGGCGAATGCGGCAACTTGGCTTCTTCGTTCGGGCACAGCGCGGCTGACCAAGGGTCGGTCGTGTCACGGCAACCGGTGCGGGCTAGCTAGGCGCTACAGCGTGATCGTGTGTTCAGGTGTCGGCGTGTGTGCCGCGCCGGCGAGCCATCACCAGCACCACGAGCAGTGCGATCCCGATCATCAGCGCACCCACCGCAGACCACAGCAGCACACTCGGCAGCTGGTAGCCCGTGGCCGGCAGGCCACCCGACTCGGATGCGGCTCCACCGCTGGCGGAGGACACCACGATGGTCCACGTCACGACGTTGCCGGAAGTGAGCCCGGTTGCGGTGCCGTTGTAGGTGCCCGTTGCGTTACTCGGAAGCCCGACCGTGACGCTTGCGGCGCCCACCGGTGTGGCGTTCTTCGTGACGCTGGCGGTTGCTGCCTTCACGACCGCGATGGTCGGAGAACCTGAGCCGCTGATCGCGAACGCGACGGGTTCGTTCGGCAGGAACGAGTTCGCCGGGATACTCACGGTCACCGTGCCACCGGGTACGGCCGAGCCGGATACCGTAATGGCGCTGTCTGGAACGTAACCGGCGGCGAGAGCCGCAGCCGGAACCGAGAAGATTGCGAGGATTGCGAGCACGACGGCCGCAAGAACCTTTTTCACCATGATTGTCACTCCTTGTTTTTTTGGGTGGCCCCCCCTTTGGGCCGAATGAGAAGCACTAACACAATACGGCAGATTCACAGAAGTTTCCTACTATTTTTTTGTTTTCTAGATGTATGGCTGGGGTAATTTCCGTCACGACAAGCTCGGGGGCCTCATCCACCCCGAGCCAGCCAAAACTCAACGCCGTGCTCTGCCCGGGCGCAAGTTCCACATCGAGCGAACTCACCGGGTACGTCGCCCCGGCGGGGTAGGCGGAATCCGTGGTCGGGTGGTAGCCCACAACCGCGCCGTCGCGGGCCACCCCCAGGTTCTGCAGACCGGGGGCGCCGTAAACGGTCACGAGCGTCTTCACGTTGCCGCGGGGCACGCCGAACGACCCGTCACCCGTGATGCTCTCGGGAAGCGTGGCCGCGGCATCCGCCGGAGCCGTATTGGTGAGCGTCACCTCCACGGCGTAGGTGGGCCGGCCGTCTTCCCGGCACACCCGCTTCGCGGCGCCCACCTGAACACGTAGAAACGTGTCCATCTTGGCGCCGGTGGCGTCGTTGAGGTACACGCCGAACCGGGTGGTGTGTGCGTCGCTCACCGGCAGGCCGCCGCCGAGGCTAGTGGTGGAGAGCACAGCCTGCTCCTCGGGGTGCGCGCTCCACAGCAGCACGCGGTGTTCGGCGCCCGCACGCTGCAGCGCCGCGAGCATGCCGCCGGTGGAGAATCGGCCGGCCGAGACGACCTCGAAAACGGATGCCGCGGCGGCGGCGAAGAACGCGTCCTGCTGCAGGGGCACTGAGTAGCGCTCGTATACCCCGGTCAGCAGCAGCTGCACTGCGTTGTCGGCGGTGAGCACATCGCCGCTGGGAAGAGTGACGGGCCCGGTGGCCGCGAGCAGGTAGCTCAGCGCCACCGGATCGATCGCGAGCACGCCGTCCACCTGCACGCCGAAGCGGCGGTTCCACATCTCCCGGGCGAGCTCGGCGGAGAGGGCGAAGTTGGGGGTGAGGTTCACGTCGCCGACGTAGCGTCCGGTGCGGTCGCGGTAAAGGGCCAGGGTCTCGGGCGGCAGCGGAAGCACCGGGGAGTCGAAGATCGGCAGCTCGGTGGCGCCGGCCTGCTGCGCGAGCTCGAGCCGACCGCTTTCGGCGTGCACCACGGCGAGCGCCCCGGAGAGCCCGCCGGTGGAGCGCAGCTCGGCCGGGTTCTGAAACAGCACGAGATAGTTGCGGGGGCCATCGGCGCCCACCATCGCGGGGAGTAACTGCACGGCACTGTTCACGGCGCTGAGGCTGTCGGCTGCCCGCGCCGCCATGCCCTGCACCTGGCCGAGCGCGTCCCGCACGGGTGGCAGCAGCCCGGCCCCCTCGATGCCGGCGAGCCGTTGCTCGGTGGCGAGCAGCGCGGAGGTCGCCGCCGCGACCGCCGGCTGCGCCTGCACGAGTGGCTCGACGTTCACGGCGCCGTCGACCGGGGCGAGGCTCGCGGGGGTCACCGACCCGGCCACCTCCGTGAGCGGCTGGATCGACTGCCGGGCAACGTCGTCGACGCCCGCCGCGAGCTGCCGCACCACTGCGAGGTTGCGGCCGAACACCGGTACCGTCTCGGCGAGGCGCCAGACCGGATCGCTCGTGAGTTGTGCCGCCTCCGCCGCGTGGCCGGCGAGCCGGGTGTAGCTCACGCCGGCAGCAGTTTCATCGCCCGTCACGATCTCGTTCTGCAGTGTGGCCGCCACGGACTGTGCCTGGGCGAGCTCGCCGCGGGCCAGGAGCCCGCGCACGCCCACCCACAGCGCCGCCGCGAGTAGCACCGGGAGCAGGGTCAGTGCGCAGACGAGCACGATCCTGCGGGCGCGCGGCCGCGCGGGTGCCTCGTTCGCGGACGCCACCATGCGCCCATTCAAGCCAGCCGGGCCCCGCCCGTCAAGCCCATCCCGTTGGTCGAATCGCAACGAAGGAGCGTCCTCCCCTTTCCGCTGGTCGAGGCGAGACGAACGAGCGCGATCCCCCCTCCGCTGGTCGAGGAACGCCGTCTACGGCGTGTCTCGAGACCGGGTGAGCCGAATCTGAGAGTCGGCTTGCGCGGTCGAGACGCTCGTGCCTCGCTCCTCGACCAACGGGATGGGGAACACGAGCCAAGTCCGAGGATCGGCCCACGGGGTCTCGATACGCGCGCCAGCGCGCACTACTCGACCAGCGGAATGGTCGGCACGCGGGCCCGGGCGGGCCCGGGGGCGGCGACAGGGGTTAGGGGCGGCCGAGGGCTATGTAGTTCCAGCCGGCGGCGCGCCACGCGGCGGCGTCGAGGGTGTTGCGTCCGTCGATGATCGTGGCGGTGCGCACCAGGGTCTTCGCCCAGGCCGGGTCGATGTCCTTGAACGCGGGCCACTCTGTCACGAGCACCACGGCATCCGCTCCGGTGAGCGTCTCCTCGATACTCGTCGAATAGCTCAACTGCGGATGCCGCGCGCGGCTGTTTGCGATGGCCTGCGGGTCGGTGGCCATAACGTCGGCACCCAGGCCGCGCAACTGCACGGCCACGTCGAGCGCCGGCGAGTCTCGCACGTCGTCGGAGTGCGGCTTGAAGCTGAGGCCGAGCACGGCGACCTTCTTGTTGTAGACCGAGCCGCCGAGAGTGGAGACGGCGAGGTCGATCACGCGCTTGCGACGGCGCAGGTTGATCGCGTCCACCTCTTTCAAGAACGCGACAGACTCGCCACGGCCGAGTTCTTCGGCGCGGGCGGTGAAGGCGCGGATGTCCTTGGGCAGGCAGCCGCCACCGAAGCCCACGCCGGCGTTCAGAAAGCGGCGGCCGATGCGGGCGTCGTAGCCGATGGCATCCGCGAGCTGGGTCACGTCGGCGCCCGAGACCTCGGCGATCTCGGCCATGGCGTTGATGAAGCTGATCTTGGTGGCCAGGAACGCGTTCGCGGCCACCTTCACGAGCTCGGCGGTGGCGTAGTCGGTGACCACGAGCGGGGTGTTGGCCACGAGCGCTGCGGCGTAGACCCGGCTCAGCAGGCCGATGGCGTGCTTGCCGGCCTCGCCCTCCGGCACCCCGTACACGAGGCGGTCGGGGCTGATGGTGTCATGCACGGCAAAGCCCTCGCGCAGAAACTCGGGGTTCCAGGCGAGGGAGGCGCCGCTCCCGGATGCCTCCACCACGGCGGCAAGGCGTGCTGCGGTGCCTACCGGCACGGTGCTCTTGCCCACCACGAGGTCGCCGGGGTTGAGATACGGGAGCAGGGAGTCGATCGCGCCGTCCACGTAGGTGAGGTCGGCGGCGTAGCTGCCGGGCTTCTGCGGGGTGCCCACGGCGATGAAATGCACCTGTGAGCCGGCGGCATCCGCTATGTCGGAGCTGAACCGCAGCCGGCCTGAGGCCATCGCTGAGGTGAGCACCTCGGGCAGGCCGGGCTCGAAGAACGGCGGACGACCTTCGGCGAGGTGGGCGATCTTGGCGGCGTCCACGTCGATGCCGATCACCTCGTGGCCGAGTTCCGCCATGGCAGATGCGTGCACCGCACCCAGGTAGCCGCAGCCGATAACCGATATCTTCATGCTTTCAATCCCCATACGTTGAGCCTATCGGCGCGGAGTGCGCCACTTTCGCCGTGGTGCGTGCGGGGCCCGGTCAGCGGATGCCGCGGGCCGGGCCGGGATGACGGCCCGGGTGCCCGCACGCACAAAACAGGGCCCCGGGCTGGTGCCCTGGGCCCTGTTTCACGCTAGTGATCTCTCAGCGACCTCGACAGTGTCGGAAGAAGCCACCCGAAGAGTGCTACGCAGTTGCGCGCTGGCGGCGAACGATTGTGAGAACGACGACCAGCGAGATGCCGAGCAGCAGTGCGCCGGCTGCGCTCCAGATGAGAAGCACGGGTGCTTCGTATCCGGTGCTGGCCAGGCCGGTGTTGCTCACGCTGTCAGCAGCGATGGTGGTGATGGTTGCGGTACCCACGACACCGGAGGTGAGGCCGGTTGCGGTCACGTTGTACGAACCCGAAGCGTTCTTCGGAAGCGTGACCTGCACGTTGGTTCCACCCTCGGTCGAAGCGACCTTGGTGGAGGAGACGTTCGCGGCCTGAACGCTGCCGAGAGTTGCGGTTCCGGCGCCGTTGACGCCGAAGGAGACGGTCTCACCGGGGGTGAAGGATCCGATGTTGAAGATGATGTTGACAGTGCCACCAGCGGTGGCGTTTCCGACGATCGTGATGTTGATGACCGGAACGTAGCCGGCAGCGCTAGCTGCAGACGGCACTGCGAAAATAGCCAGGATCGCAAGAACGATCGCGGCGAAGGCCTTTTTTGCCATAGTGGTCCCCTTGGGATTGGATTGATGGTTTCGCCGACACTGGCTCACTTCGAGTGAAGCTGATCGTCAGCATAGGGACGTTCCCAGCGGTTATCCAGTCGCTTTGTGCATGCTGGGGCCACCCGAAATGCCGGATATTTCGCGTGGTTCCGGCGCACGGATAGCCACGTTTCGACCCCCCGTTTTGCGCGCCGTCTCCCGCCGTTCCGGGCGATTGAGCGAGCGGATGCCGTGGGGCTGGGCACGCAGTCGCGGGCTATGACCGGGACTGAGCTTGTCTCAAGTGTTGTTCGGCTCGCCTGGGGCGCCTGGCCAGCCGTGACCCCCATCACCGACCCCCGCGCTGCCGAGCGCGGCGTCATTTCAGAATGCGCGCCAGGCGCCCGGGCCGCTGCAACCACGCGTCTGCGCCCCGGATTGGGGGGCGGAATTCCGCGCTCCCCGAACCGATCTGAGCGGGGTTCAGCAGCGCGCGGCCAACTCCTGCGTCTCCGGCAGATTGATCAGCGGCGTGCTCTGCACGGTGAGGTCACCGTCGAACGGCTCGGCGCCGAGCCATTCGAAGCGCAGCACGGTGCTCTCCCCCGGCGCGAGCTCCACGTCGAGTGTGCTCACCGGGTATCCCCCGTCGGTGGCCGGGTGATACGGCACCACGGCGCCGTCGCGTGTCAGGCCGAGGTTGTCCATGTCGGGAGCGCCGTAGGCCGAGACCATCGTCTTGATGTTGCCCGGGGGCACGCCGAAGTCGCCTCCGCCCGTGACGTAGAGCGGCAGGGAGAGTGCGGCGTCGGCGGGCGCGCTGTTGGTGAGAGTGACGTCCACACCGAATGTGGGCCGCTTGTCCTGGCGACAGGTCTTCCGCCCCACGGCGTACTGCACGTCAAGGTAGAGATCCATTTTCGAACCCGTGCCATCGTTGAGGTACACACCAAAGGTCTTTTCGGCGGCAGTGCTCACCGGCAGCCCACCGGCGATGGTGGTGTCGGCGAGAACGGCTTGCTCGTCGGGGTGTGCGCTCCACACCAGCACGCGGTGTTCGCCGCCCGCTTCCCCGAGCGCCTCGATCAGGGCGACGGGGTCGACGTCGCCGCCCGACACCGCCGTGAAGACGGCCGCGGCGGCGCCGGCAAAGAAGTCATTCTGTTGGATGGGTTCGTACTTCTCATACGCGTCGCCCAGCAGCAGCTGCACGGCGTTGTCGGCGGTCAACACTTCGCCGGTGGGCAGCGTGATCGGACCGGTGGCTCGCAGCAGGTAGCTCAGCGTCACGGGGTCCACCGAAATCACACCGTCGGCCTGCAGCCCGAAGCGCAGGTTCCACATCTGCTGCGCGATCTGGCCGCTGAGCGCAAAGTTCGGGGTGAGGTTCACATTCTGAACGAACTGCCCCGTCACATCGCCGTAGATGCTCCGCGTGTCCGTGGGCAGGGTGATCACCGGGGCGTCATGGCGGGGGAAGTCGGTGCTCGAGGCCTGTTGCGCCAACTCGATCCGCCCGTTCTCGGTGTGGATGAGCGCCAGGGCCCCCGGGATGCCGCCGGTGGACCGCAGCTCGGCCGGGTTCTGGAACAGCAGCACGTAGTTGCGCGGGCCGGCGTGCCCCAGCATGGCGGGAACGATCTCCACCGCGCGATTGAGCGCCCCCACACTCACGGCAGTGTCCGTCACCGTCGTGCTCAGCTGCTGCGCGGCGTCTCGCACCACGGAAAGCGTGCGGGTCGTGTCGATTGCGAGCGCATTGCTCTCCGCCCTCACGAGCGCCGTGTGCGCCGAGGCAATCCGGGGCTGCGCTGCCACGAGCGGATCCAGGTTGATTGCACCGTCCACCGGCCGGAAGACCGTCGGGTCCAGGGCGCCCGCGATGGTCGCGAGCGGCCCGACCACGTTCTGCGACACGTCGTCGACGACGGCGGCGATTTCCCTGACCCCGGTGAGGTTGGTGCCCAGAAACGGCACCACTTCGAAGGCGCGCCAGATGGGATCGCTCGTCAGGGCCGCGGCACGCGAGGCGTGCTCGGCCAGTTGCTCCACCGATGCCTGCGCCGATTCGGGGTCGTCGCTGAGCACCTGCCCCTTGATCGCCGAGGCCAACGGGATGGCGCTTTCCAGCTCGGTCTTGGCCATGCTGCCGCGCACCCCCACCCACACGGCACCGGCAAACACCACGACGAGCACCCCCACCGCCCCGCGCACGATCATCTGTCGACGACGGGCGCGGCGGCGCGGGTCGGGGGCAGCGGGGTGGTGAGAGACCATCCGAATATCCAATCAGGGCCGCCAGATCGGCGGCGGTAAGCTTCCGCTACTGGCGGATGGTGTCGGCGTGGTCGCGGTACCACTCAACTGTGGAGCGCAGGCCGGCCGTCAGGTCGATCTGGGCGGTCCAGCCGGCCTCGGCGAGCTTGGAGACATCGAGGAGCTTCTGCGGAGTGCCGTCGGGCTTGTCGGTGTCCCACTCGGTCGTGCCGGTGAACCCCACCACCTGGGCGATCGTGTCCGCAATCTCCCGAATGGTCACGTCACGCCCGGTACCCACGTTCACCTGCTCGGGTCCGTCGTAGTGCTCCAGCAGGTGCAGGCACGCCTCGGCCATGTCGTCCACGTGCAAGAACTCCCGCCGCGGCGTGCCCGTGCCCCAGTTCGTCACCGAGCTCGCGCCATTCTTCGCGGCGTCGTCGTACCGGCGAATCAACGCTGGCAACACATGCGACCCGGCGGGCGAGAAGTTATCGCCCGGGCCGTAGAGGTTCGTGGGCATCGCCGAGATCCACGGCAACCCGTACTGACGCCTCACCGCCTGAATCTGCAAAATCCCGGCGATCTTCGCGATCGCATAGGCGTCGTTTGTGGGCTCGAGGTGCCCGGTGAGCAGGGAATCCTCCCGAATCGGCTGGGCCGCGAGCCGCGGATAAATGCAACTCGACCCGAGGAACAACAGTCGCTCCACGCCGTACTTCAGGGCCGCGTCGAGCACGTTCACCTGAATGCGCAGGTTGTCGCTCAAGAAATCGACCGGATAGGTGTCATTGGCGAGGATGCCGCCCACCTTCGCCGCCGCCAACACCACGTAGCGCGGCTTCGTCTCGGCGAAGAACGCGAACACCGCGTCACGGTCCTTCAAATCCAGGTCCGCCGATGACCGGCCGACCAGATCGGTGAACCCTTCGGCGTGCAGGCGCCGCCAAATAGCGGACCCCACCAGGCCACGGTGCCCGGCCACGTAAAACGTGCCGGTGCGCTCAAGCGGGCCGGACGTGAAGTCCACCTGGTCGCGGGAATCGGAGGTCGGCGTCGTCAGCGTCATGAGACCAGCGCGCTGTCTCGCACCGCGGCGGCGGGTTCCTGGGTTCCCCAGCTTGCAAGCTTGACCTCGTCGATCCACCGACCACCGGCGTGACCGAGCGCGGTGATATCGGCGTCCACCATGATGCGCGCCAACTCCGCGGTGTCCACGGTGGCCTTCCAGCCGAGCTTCGCTTCGGCCTTCGACGCGTCACCGACGAGGGCATCCACCTCGGTGGGGCGCAGGTACCGCTCGTCAAACCGCACGTGCTCCTCCCACTCCAGGCCCGCATGTTCGAACGCCGTCTGCACGAAGTCCCGCACCGTGAAATTGCCGCCGGTGGCCAGCACGAAGTCCTCAGGCTCATCCACCTGCAGCATGCGCCACATACCCTCCACATACTCGGCGGCGTAACCCCAGTCACGAACCGAATCGAGGTTACCGAGGTACACATGGTCCTGTTTGCCGGCCTTGATCGCCGCGACAGCGCGGGTGATCTTCCGCGTCACAAACGTCTCGCCTCGACGCGGCGACTCGTGATTGAACAAAATACCGTTCACCGCGAACATCCCGTACGCCTCACGGTAGTTCTTCGTAATCCAGTAGCTGTACACCTTCGCGGCACCATACGGCGAGCGCGGGTAGAACGGGGTCTCCTCGTTCTGCGGCGGCGGCGTCGCCCCAAACATCTCCGAACTCGACGCCTGGTAGAACCGGCAGTGAATCCCCGACATCCGCACAGCCTCCAGCAGACGAATCGAGCCCATGCCCGTCGTGTCAGCGGTGTGCTCCGGCTCATCGAACGACACCCGCACGTGAGACTGCGCGGCCAGGTTGTAGACCTCGTCGGGCTTGATCTCCGCGAGCAGCGTCGACAGGCGCGAGCCATCGCTCAGGTCCCCGTAGTGCAGGAACAACTTCGCTGTCGTGTCATGCGGATCGACATACAGGTGATCGATACGCGACGTATTGAACGTCGACGCACGACGAATCAAACCGTGAACCTCGTAACCCTTACCGAGCAACAATTCGGCGAGGTACGAACCGTCCTGTCCGGTGATCCCGGTAATAAAAGCACGCTTGGCCATGTGATGTTCTCCGATAGGTTCCGGTGGTGTCGTGCCGGGTTTTCGACCGCACGTCGATACCGTCTGTTTCTGGTTTTGACCCTGAGCTTATGGACTCGGAGGGATGTCCGCAAAGTGACCTGAAATCGCCGCACGCACCGCGACAGGCCAGTCATAGCCTGATGTAACTCGTCTGGGGGGCAAATGCGTCAGGCTGACACAGGCCTTCGCCAACGGATGCTGCGGGCCGGCCTCATGCCCCCAGAACGGGCGAGAATCGTCATCGCCACAGCGCCTATGATTCTCCTCGTGGCCACGAGTGCGCCGGTGCGGCCGAACCAAAACGAACATCGAACGGAACTTGCTTGAGTAAATCCAGAGCACTGATCAACGGGGCCGTTTGGAACTACGGAGCTCAAATTTCCACCGTGATCTTGCAGTTCGGTTATGCGGCCGTCACGACCCGCGCCGTGAGCGCCCAGGGGTTCGGAACGTACGGCGTTGCGCTCACAGTCGGCGCCTTCGTCAGCCTGCTCGCAAACGGCGGTCTCGGCCAGGCTGCCGGCCGTATGACCGAGCTCGCATCGGCACGCACCCGCGGCCTGTCCGCGTACGGTTCGATGTTGGGGATCGTCGGTGCGATCGCCCTCTTTCTCACCGCAGACTTCTGGGCAGCCATCTGGCAGACGCCCGAAGCGGCGGGGCCTGTTCGGTGGATGAGCCTGATGGCCCTGACCGGTCCCCTGTTCGGGCTCGTAACGGGCATGATGCGACGGCTCGGCTCTTTTCGCCAGCTCGCCATTCTCGTGTTCGTCTGCAACATCGTGGGGATGCTGATCGGCGCCTTCGCGGTGTCGATCTGGCGCACCCCCTCGTCACTGCTCATCTCGCCCATCATCGCCCAGTCGGCGGTCGTGCTCGTGGGTTTCGTGCTCTATACCCGGCTGCTCGTCGGCCGATGGAACTTCGCTGAGGCCCTGCATGACCTGTCATTCAGTTGGAAGCTCACGGCGGCACGACTGCTCTCCTACGTGAGCGGCAACGCCGGCAAGTACGGAGTGACGGTGAGCCTGGGCGCGTCAACGCTCGGCGTGTGGAACCGCACGGATGTCTTGACGTCAGTTCCCTTTAACCAGCTGCAAACCGCGATGGTTCAGGCTGTGTATCCGGAGTTCCGGCACGATATCTCGTCACCGAAACGCGCCTACAACACGTGGCCTGACCTACTGGGCCTGGTCGCATGGGTCGCTCTCCCGCTCGGCGCACTGGTGGCCGTCGTGGTTCCGTCTTTGGTGCCGATCCTCTTCGGTCCGGGGTGGGAGGGGGTTGCGGCACTCGTGCCGGTGCTGGCCATGGCGGCCGCCGTTCAGATGATCGTCATCATTCTGGGCAGCGCCATTGAGGCCTTGGGCCGTTTCAAGCTGATCTGGGCAACTCAGGCGGCACTTGTCATCATCCAGGTGGCCGCTGCCGGTATCACAGTCGCCACGAAGGACTGGACACCGGTCTTGGTCACTATCTTTCTGGCCTTTGGCGTTCAACATGTGTTCCATATCGTGTTCTGTTCCCGAACCGGGTACCTCAACGTTTCTCGCCTCCTCCGCCACTACGGTTCAGCCGTCGCCGCCATGTTGGTCATCGCTGCTGCATCGGCGGCGAGCGTCTGGCTCCTCCACGAAGCACCGCTTCCGTGGGGAATCTCCATCGTGACAACAGCGGTCCTCCTCAGTACGTGGGCTTTGTGGAGGCTCCGGGAAAAGCTCCCCCCATTCCGCATCGCCCGAGAATACGGAGTCTTCTAAAACTCCGTCACCACGCTGTGCCTTCTTGATAACACCTAGGGAAAAAATGTCATCGCTTGCTCTTCTCGACACGTCTTTGGACTCCACGAACGATGGGGACGGAATTATCGTCAACTCCATCACCGCCCTTTTTCCGGAGCTATTGGACCTTCCACGAGTTCCAACCCACCGACTCCCCCGCGCCTCGGAGCTGGCCATAGCCGAGAACGCTGCCGCTCTCGTTCTTACAGGCACAAACATCCTGTCCGCTCAGCTGGGAAAGTACGGCCAGTGGCCGCTGGACAAGGCCACGATAAGTGCTTATGAAGGCAAGATCGTCTTCCTCGGTGTCGGCTGGTGGCAATATCAAAACCGTGTGTCTCGGAGGGCGCGAAAGCTCCTGTCGGGGCTTGTTCATCCAGCCATCGAGGTCGCTGCGAGGGACGAATACACGCGGGTAAAACTCGAATCTCTCGGTATCCCGGCAGTGAACACCAACTGCCCCACCATGTGGAAGCTCCCGGAACGGCTCGAGCCCTTGACCGGTTCCGGCGAGTGCGTCTTCACGGTGACCGACTATAAACCCGATCTGGCCCAAGACACGGCAATCCTTGGATTGCTGTCACAACGGTACGACCTCGTGCACATTTGGCCCCAGGGCGATAATGACTTGGCATATCTGGCCAAGTTCGATTTGCCCACGAATTCGTTAGTGACCGGCCGCGGGCTCCCCGCATTGGAATCCGCCTTGAAGGGGCGGGATTACGTGGGAACGCGCCTGCACGCCGGCGTACGGGCCAGCCAGCTCGCACGACCGAGCCTGATTCTGGCGGTCGATAACCGCGGCATTGAGATCGGCAAAGACTCCAATCTGCGGGTGGTCCCCCGCTCATCGCCCCGAGCGCAGCTCGAAGCCGCTCTGTCGCTGCATGCCTCAACTTCCGCGGCGCTCACCTTGAATTCGGCGGCGGCTCAGGCCTGGAGCGAAAAGTTCAGGGCCGTCATCACTGAGTCACTCCCGGTCAGAGACGTCACAGTATTCAACTGAAGACCAGCACCCGGTTCTCCGGGAGTGAAGGTAATGAGAAAGCCAAATTGCCCGCCGGGTCCCCCCTTGGGGTATGGCGGGGCCGTGTGCAGCTCCGTCATAATCGGGGATATTGGCTGGCTGATCCCTCCGGGTTCACTCGTCCACGAGACGCAGCGCGGCGTAAGAGCAACTCCATCTCGGGACTACGCATCGCACCTCTGGGGGAACACGCATGACTAACCAAGCCACTTTTCTGACGTCGCCGGTAACGAAGACCGCTGTTGGACCAAACAAACATCGTCCCGACATACAGGGGCTGCGAATGGTTGCCGTCGTGGCCGTCATTCTCGACCACTTGCTCGGCTGGCCCACCGGCGGCTTTATCGGTGTCGACGTCTTCTTTGTGATTAGTGGGTTTCTCATCACAGGGCTGTTGCTCCGCGAGAACGCCACCACGGGTCGAATCTCGTTTCCCAACTTCTATCGTCGGCGAATCCGAAGAATCCTGCCGGTCTCAACGATCGTTCTGGTCGTCACAGCAATTGCTGCCTTCCTGGCCTTCAATTCGGCACGTGCACAGGCTGTCTTTGTCGATTCACTGTGGTCAGCGTTCTTTGCCGGCAACTGGCGCTTCGCGTCGATTGGCACAGATTATTTTCAGTCCGCAGGCCCAGTTTCGCCGCTTCAGCACTATTGGTCTCTCGCTGTTGAAGAGCAGTTTTACTTCATCTGGCCCTGGCTCATGATCGGGATCTTCGTCCTGGCCAGATATCGAGGTCTGACGTCACGGTACTCGCACGCCCTTGTGGGAAGCGCTCTTGCGCTCATCGTTCTCCTTTCGTTTGTCTGGAGCGTCTGGGAGACCGCCACGAACCCAACGGTCGCGTATTTCTCGACCTTCTCTCGCGCCTGGGAACTCGGCGTCGGCGCACTCATCGCTGTCGGCTCCGCACAGCTTGCGCTGATCCCGAATTGGGCGCGACCCGTGCTCGCCTGGGTCGGCCTCGTGGGAATTCTCGTGGCGGTCTTCGTTATTGGCGCCGACGACGGGTTCCCGGCGCCATGGGCCGCTCTGCCCGTCTTCTCGGCAGCACTCGTGATCGCAGCGGGAACCGGTGGGGAATTGCGTTTTCTCTGGCCTCTCACTAACAGAGTGAGTACGTACCTCGGAGATATCTCGTACTCCTTATATCTGTGGCATTTCCCCGTCATCGTGATCGGTGCGTCACTGTTCGGTGAGGGCCCCGTGCAGCAGCTCCTCTTCGCCGCGGTCTTTCTCCTGGCATCCATCTACACATTTCATCTCGTCGAGGATCCGATCAGACGGTCCAAGTGGCTCGAATCGGGCAGAAGGACCGCGAACGGCCGCGCTCGTGCGCGACGTAACAAACGTCCAGTGACTCCTTCCTTTGGGTACAAACTGATGGTTCTCAGCCTGGCAGTGCTCGTCACGGGAGCGTTGGCTGCATCGGCGATTGCCTTGCAGAAGCCTCCGGCGTCGAGCGTCACCCTTCCGGCCCCCGACACTGCTGGGTCTTCCCTCTCGACAGATCTGCCGGTCGATGACAGTCCGCCCGAATTGAAGAGTCTGCAGGCAGAAATCTCAACGGCACTTCAGGCCACCTCGTGGCCGAGCCTTTCTCCCACCTTGGACGTTGCCATGGTGAGCGCTCAGGCTCCGTCCGACGTCATGTGGTGCGGAACGCACCCGGTCGACGAGAGTCGTTGCACTTGGGGAGATCCGCAGGCAACGCATACCGCCATGACCGTTGGCAACTCCATCAGCATGACCTATGTCGAAGCCCTCCGCACCGCGATCGGCACGGATAGTGACTGGGACCTCATCTCGTATGGCATGTTCGGCTGCCCGTTCATGGACCCAGCAGACGTGGCCTCCGACTCCGTTGAAGGCTGCGCAACCCGCCTCCAAGACGCCACAAACGCGATCAATCGGGTGCAGCCAGACATCGTCTTCGTCTCCGGCATTGGTTCGTCAGAATCCGTCAAGTCGGTACTGGGTCAAATCGTGGGCCCCGTGAAACTCGTGTTCCTTCCGGGCCCTCCTGGCGACGAAGACATCCATTCCTGCTACACCGGCACAAGTGTCCCCTTGGATTGCGTCAGTTCAGTGTCACCCGCCTGGGCTGCGACAGAACGAAATCTCGCCAAAGAGCTCAATCAGACCTACCTGGACTCCAGCGAGTGGTTTTGTCAGAGGCAGCTGTGTCCCAGCTTCGTGGGAACCACCGTCTCCAAGATGGACGGGCGCCACATGACGGCAGAGTACGCGCGTCGAATCGCACCCGTGATTCGGGAAAGCCTGGTGCAGAAGGAAATCATGCCACTGGAGATCCGATGAATATTGTGCCGGCTCAGCCCAACACAAGCACGAGACTGGATCTGCCGGAACTACATCGAGCTCCCCTGCTCTCAGGATTGACCGGCATGAGATTCTACGCGGCCCTCATTGTCGTCATCATGCACGCTACTCACATGCTGCACCCCGGTGAGCTCGTGACGCGCGCCTTTGGCATGGGTGCGGTGGGGGTGAGTTTCTTCTTTATTCTGTCCGGATTCGTACTGACCTGGTCACGAAAGTCATCGCTCCCGAACCGAAAGTTCTACCAAAACCGTTTCGCACGCATTTTTCCGTTGCATTTTCTTACGTGGATTGCGGCGGGGGCTCTGTTCCCTACGTGTCAGGGTTGGGTGAGGCCAGTACCTCAGAGCAAGTCCGCCGTTTGACGTAGGGCGAGAATCAGGAATCATCACCATGTCCAGTCCGTCTTTGAGCGCAGTGCGCGACGATAGTCATATGAGTAGTCCCGGACCCCGAGCTGGTGGTCCGACCTCGAGAAGGTCGTTCACCCCAGCGCAGAAGCTTGCGTACCTCGCCGCGTATGACACGGCCATCAAGAACAACGAGGGCGGCACTTATCTGCGCACCGAAGGGCTCTACTCCTCGCAGATCACCGAGTGGCGAAAGCTGCGTGACGCTGGTGTCCTCGCGGGGAAGAAGCCCGGCGAGAAGATTGGCCGGTTAACTCCGGAGCAAGCTGAAATCGCCCGGCTGCGCCGCCAGTTGAGCAAGACCGAGCAGCGGTTGGAAACGACGGGGGTGGCGTTGGAGATCATGTCAAAAATGCACGAGCTACTCGAAAGTCTTTCGAAGAGCTCGCGGGACGAAACACCGCACACGAAGCCGTAATGACCGCGTACCGCGAACTGGCCAGTCGAGGGATCTCGACTCGCGTCGCGGCCGACCTGGTCGGGATCCCTCGAGCGACAGCCACAAGGAAACGACGCATTCCCGTGGCCCGGCCGGCGACGATTCCGGCGAACAAGATCGGCGATGAAGGCCGCCGCGAGATCCTTGACGTCGTCAATTCACAGCCGTTCGTTGACCTGCCACCGATCCAGATCTACGCCCAACTGCTCGACGCGGACACGTACTTGTGCTCCATATCAACGATGTATCGGGTGTTGAACGAGAATCAGCAGGTCAAGGACCGCCGCCGCCAGGCGCGCCATCCTGCCCGGGCGATCCCGGAACTGACGGCGACGGGACCCGGCCAGGTACTCAGCTGGGATATTACGAAACTCGCCGGCCCGATCAAGGGCAAGTACTTCGATGCTTACGTGATGATCGATATTTACTCCCGCTACATCGTCGGCGCCTATGTTCACGCGTCGGAATCCGGCGAGCTGGCGGTGGAGATGATGAAGGAGATCTTCGGCATTCACGGCGTCCCTCAGGTCGTTCACGCCGACCGCGGCACGTCGATGACGTCCAAGACCGTCGCGGCGCTGTTGTCTGACTTGGAGGTCACCAAATCGCACTCGAGGCCTCGGGTGAGTAACGATAATCCCTACAGCGAGGCCTGGTTCAAGACCCTGAAGTTCGCTCCGACGTTCCCCGAACGCTTCGGCTCCCTTGCCGACGCGAAGACGTTCATGGCCTCGTTCGTCGACGGCTACAACCACGTGAATATTGGCTTCCGAGGGAGCCGGGGGTGGTGCCTGTGAAGGCCGCTGTACCAAACCATGAATCGTGTCGTTCAGAGCCACAGTTGGTGTTGTTGAGAGCCACCTGAAAAGCTCCTTCCATCACGTGAGGGCCACGTGATGGAAGGAGTACCGGTAATGGTACGGAAGATCAAGGCGAAACTCGTCTTGCAGTTACGCAACCAAGGCTTGTCGGGCAGAGCGATCGCGTCGGCGCAGGGCATCGCCCGCAATAGCGTCCAGACCGTGCTCGAGACGGCGGACAGGCTCGGCCTCGGCTGGGACGACGTCGAGGAGATGCCGGAGGCCGAGGTCTATACGGCGTTGTTTCCCGGCCGTGGAGTGCACGAGTCCGTGTTCGCGCAGCCGGATTGGGGGCGGGTGCACACCGAACTAGCCCGGGTCGGGGTGACGTTGAAGCTGCTGCACCAAGAGTACGTCGACACATCGGGTCAGGCGCAGGCGGTGATGAGCTATGACCGGTTCTGTCGGCTCTATGGCGACTTCGCTGCCGTCTCGGGCGCGACGTCGCGCGTGGGTCACAAGGCCGGCCGCAGCATCGAGGTTGACTGGTCTGGGCCCACGATGCAGCTGCTGGACCCGACGACGGGCGAGATCTCAAAGGTGTATTTGTTCGTCGCGTGCCTGCCGTTCAGCCGATACGCCTTCGTGGAGGCCACGTTGGATATGCGGCAGGAGTCGTGGCTGCGCGCCCACGTGGCGATGTTTTCCTTCTTCGGCGGCAGCGTCCCGCGCCTGGTCCCCGACAACCTGAAGACTGGGGTGATCTCTCACCCTCGAGAGGGAGAGGTCGTTCTCAACGACGCCTACCGTGAGATGGCTGCGCACTACTCTGCCGCGGTGCTGCCGGGCCGCGTCCGGGCACCTAAGGACAAGGCGAGCGTTGAGAACACAGTTTCGCATGTCGCGACCTGGGTCATCGCTAGCCTCAGGCAGGAGCAGTTCACATCCCTGCCCGAGCTGCGGGTCCGGATCTACGAGCAAATCGATGCTTACAACCGCCAGCCGTTCCAGAAACGGGACGGGTCCCGGTTGAGTGTCTTCACCGCCGAGGAGAAGCCGTTGATGCAACCGTTACCGGCGGCCCCGTTCGAGATCAGCACGTGGACCTACAAGCGCAAAGTGAACAAGAACGCTCACGTGGTCTGGGCGAGGAACTTCTACTCCGTTCCGTTCCGCCACATCGGCGCTCAGGTCGACCTTCGCGTCACGGACACGATGCTGGAGGTCTATCGCAACGACGAACGCTTGACCAGTCACCTGCTGCTGCCAGCAAGCACGACGAACCAGCATCAGACAAACGACGCGGACCTGCCCGAGGGCCGCAGCTTTCAGGCCTGGGATCGGACCCGGATCGACGAGTGGGCGGCCCGGATGGGACCTGCCACGGTCACAGTGATCGGGAAGATCTTTGAAGCTGCGTCGATCGAGGAGGCCGGTTACGACCCGGCGTTGGCAGTGTTGCGGCTGTCACGCCGGTTCTCGCCGACTCGGGTCGAGGCCGCCTGCGCACTGGCCTTGCGAGGTCCGATCCGCTCGCCGAGGTATGCGCACCTTCGGCCGATCCTCGACACCGGACAAGACAAAACTGGCCACGTCCCTGACAAGCCGGAACCCGATGACGGTGGCTACGTCCGCGGCAGCGCCTACTACGCCGGAGGCACCCGATGAGTCCGCTGGACACAGAGACCAAGCGCAAGCTGCGGGAGATGAATGCTGGCGAGTTGCTCGCGGCGATCGACACCCAAGACGAGACGCTGAGCATCAGTTTGTCGTTTGAAGAGCGGGTCCGGTTGGTCGTCGATGACGCCTACTCCGCCTTCACGCACTCGAAGGTCGCCGGGCTGATCCGGCGGGCGGGGTTGCGTTATCCCAACGCGGATCTCCGCCGCATCGACCTGCTCGACGAGCGGGGCTTGAACCGGCAGCTGCTGGCCCAGCTCGGGACGTGTTCGTTCGTTGCCCGGCAGCAGAACGTTGTGTTTCAGGGGTTCACCGGATCGGGGAAGTCGTATTTGGGCTGCGCGATCGCCAAACGCGCTTGCGAGCATCGCATCCGCGCTCATTACGTCCGCATGCCCGACCTCGAGGAAGCCTGGGTGGCCGCCCAAGACACCACCGGCGGCAGCGGGAAGTTCTTGCGCAAATATGCTTCCTTCACCCTGCTCGTCATTGATGAATGGTTGCTTGACCGCCCGACGGAATCGATGCGCGGCATGCTGCTTGAGCTGATGGAACGTCGCTATGGCGAGAGCTCGACGGTGTTCTGCACCCAGTATCAGCAGAAGGACTGGCACCAGCGACTCGGCTCCGGGGTTCACGCCGACGCGATCATGGACCGCATCATCCACAACACTGTCTGGGTCGAGACCGGCACCTACAACATGAGAGAGCAAGCGGCCCTCACCAGCGCCTAACGAACCGGCGAAGAGAGCCAGTGGCTCCCAGCCGGACCACCACTGGCTCTCTTCCGCACGAACGGTGGCTCTGAACCGCACGATCGGGTGGCTCTCAAGGCATCAAATACTCACACGAGCATCGCCATTCCGGGATCGGCCTCAACACGCCAGCAGACGTTCATTACGGCCTCGCCGAGGCGAAGGCCATCGAACGGGCAGCGACGCTGGACGCGGCACGCGCACGCTTCCCAGAGCGATTCAGCACCAACAAGGCGCCGCAGATCCTGTCCATTCCCAAGACGGCATGGATCAATAAACCAGCCCCCAAACCTATCGAGAATGAAGGGCTCGAACTAGCCGCCTAAACTCCCACTGGCCTCATCCACCTTGACAAATTCCGGTTCGCCTATTTCGGCACACCCGAATCCGCGCCGGTGATGATAGTGACGTTGCTTCTTCTGCAATCGTGGGTTCCCGTGTCATCGGTTTATTTCGGCATGAACGGACCCAGCTGGTCGCTCGCGTGCGAGGCATTCTTCTACGCGGTGTTCCCTTTTCTCGTCCCCCGAGTCAAGCGGATGACCGTCGCCAGCACGGTCAAGTTCATGGCAGTGATTTATGTTGCAGCGGTCCTGCTCGCAGTCGTTTTACACGTCCTACTCCGAGACGGCCCGACTGTCGGGATTCTCTATGTAAACCCGCTCTATCGACTCTGGGAATTCGCGATCGGGATCTGTCTCGCCCATGCAGTCTCGAAAGGGTGGAGGCCACGAATTTCCATGCGTTGGGCAGTGTTGGGCGTTCTCGTTGCATTCGCAGCCGTAAATGCCCTCAGTACGGCTATTACTCTGCACGTCGGTCCATTTGCTCGCCTCCCCATGAGCGTGCTGCCTAACGACCTCGCGTCACTCGTGATGGTCCCGTTCTTTGCACTTCTGATTGCCGCTGCGGCACGGCGGGAGCTGGATGGCCATGTCACCTTTTTCATGCGTCCTTGGCTCGTGACTTTGGGCAAGTGGTCATTTGCCCTCTACCTGACACATGCCTTCCTTCTCGCGGCGGCTGCGAGAATCTTGCCCGACACTCTCAACGAGGCCCTTCGGTACGGCATAACCGGCGCTGTCGTGATCATGGCGATCGGCTTCTCCGGCTTGGTCTATCAGTGGGTCGAAATGCCGTTGGAACGGCGCCTGAGGGCACGACAGTTCCCGGCGAGGGTGGATTGAACCAGGAGCGAAATGTTCAGGACGTGATTCGATCACACGACGGCCGGCACCCGGGCCTCACGCCCCTTGGATGAACGCTTTCGAAGCCTCAGGACGAAGAGGCCGTCAATAAGAGTGAACTTGCGCATGCGGCAGACGATAGCGCTGACGACCAAGGACACAACCAGAGACAAGACCAGAACGGCGAGAGGATAGCCGGGGACCGCTTGCCGAGCGACGGTCGTGAAGATGAGTAGGACTGGCATATGCACAATGTAGAAGGTGAGCGAATCCCGGCCAATCGACTTCAGAGCCCTGCAACCGCCGGGGAGATCAAATCGGGACGCGATGGCGCAGACGGAGACGATTCCCAGCAGGACAACGAGACTGTACTGAGGTTGGTAGCTCGCTACTCCCGGCAGGATCGCAAGCGCAACGAGGGCTGAAGCGGCGACAGCGGTGGTAGTTCCTAGAACGAGCGGACTCTGAATCATCTTGGTCCAGGCATTCGTGTACACCGCGGACGAGACTCCGAGGGAGAAGAACAGCGCCAGAGTCGTGAACTCTTGCCAGGCACTGCCGAAAGCAACAACCGAGGCAGCGGCAGCCAGCAGGACGGGCACATACGCGGGCAAGGATCGCATCAGTAACGCAAGAATGAAGTAGATGAAGAGGTACGCGAGGAACCACAGGTGTTCTATGGGGCTGTAGAAGATTCTCCCGAAGAGCCCCCACCCGAATCCGCTTCCTCCCGCAGCAGTCATCAGGTACAGGAGCAGGATGAAGATCAAAGACCACACAAAATAGGGCCACAAGACGGCTTTCACCTTGCCCGCCACGAAGCGCTGTGCACCCTTCGTCAGGGCGCGCGGTACCAGCATTCCGGACAGGAAGACCATGAGGGGCATCCGGAGCGGGCCTGTGATGGACAGGAAGAATTCAACCGCCGGCGGAGGCACCACCCCGGTGTCATGGAAACTGGACGCGAGCGCGTGACCCGTCGCAACGAGGATGATGGACAATCCTCGAAGGGCGTCCATCCATTCCATTCGTGGCCGAGCCGGCGATCGGTCAGTATTCGGCGAAGCAATCATCAGACCCCCTGGTAAACAAAACGAACTAGACGAGCTTCCCGATGCCCTCTCTAGCGACTCACGGCCAGCCACCCCTCCATGTCCAGGGGCAGCTTTTGACGAGGAACGAACGGGTCAGGAGCCACGACCGAATCGGGAGCGCGGTGGGTGAGGCTGGCGGCCCACCAGGAAAAGGTGCTGCCTGACAGCACCAGGAATTCGTGCTGTGCGAGAGCGGCCAGGTCGCCGGCAGCCGTGAGTGGCTCTGGGTACTGAGCGGTCGGCAATTCCAGATTGTCTCTGCACCACTGCGGATCGTCGGAGAAGATCGTCACGGGCTCTGACGCTGGGAGGCGATGGGCCTCTCGAAGTTCACGCACAGCGCGAGCGTAGTAGTCCGGGCCCAAAATGGCGCTGTGGACGACCATGTCCCCCCTCCGAACGTGCACTGCAATGCGTGTGGTAGGCAGGTTGTCGCCCACGGTGCGGGCCTCAAAATCTGCTTGTAGCGATCCCAACACCTCGCGCACCATGTGCGGATGCTGCCAGTACCCGTAATACCACGAGCGCTTCGTCATTTGGAGGGCGCTCGGGAGACCGTGCAACTCGCGTTCGAAACGAACCCGCGCCGGTCCAATGATCTGCCTGACACCTCGGGCTGCGCGAGGAAAACGACCCCCGGGGAACGGAAGTTTCGAGACGGATTTGAGTGGCTTGCCCAGATTGAAGCCGAATTCCGCCAACCCCAGATAATCTGGCCTGCCACGATAAGCCGACAGGTCAAACTGCGTGGGCGTTCCCGTACGCATCTCGAGCCAACGGCCAAATGAATACTGGAACAGCTGATTGCCGAGTCCGCCGATGAGTCCCACTACGTTGGCCATTTTGTTCTCGTTCCTCTTCTCTGCCGGATTCGCTAGTGGGCTGTCAACGTGGCGACGTCAAGTCGACGGGCTTCGACACCCGCGGCCTCGTCTATCTGCGCACCGCCGGCATTGAGGAGTTCGACCAGCTGTGTGTCAGCGCGAAGGCGAGCATCGACCCACAGCCGGCCAGCATGAATGGCGGACAACCGCTGATCCTCAGAAGTTCCCGCCAAGGTCTCCTCAGCCACGGCGACAAGGTGTTCTGGCGAGTCGGCGAAACGCAGGAACGGAAGGTCATCCGTGAAGTATTCCCGGTATCCAGGGTGGCGCCCGGTGATGTGGATCGAGCCTGCAGCCAAGGAAATCGGCAGCCGGTTCGAGAAATAGTCCGCCTCATTCGGGTAGTGATCCCAGTTCACGCTGATCCAGGCGGACGAGATGGCCTCCTCCTGCTGCCAGAACGGAACCTTTCCCTGGGCAGAAGGCCCTTCCCAGCCCGCACCGAAAATGGCAAACCTCGAGCCGAACTTCTCCTGCATCCGCTCGACAAGCTCAAGCCGCTGGCGGGCCCCCGGCAGCGCCCGGAAGGCGAATCGCGGCGTGCTCCGATTCGCAATCATGACGAAGTCGTAAGGCCGGTCCGCATTAATAGGAAAGTACCCAAAACTGTCCGGATCGTAGCGATGGGGCGCCCACCGCACATCCTTGGCACCAGCGCGTTCGAGATTGCGGCGAAACTGACCGGACCCCACGGTCATCGCCACATCGGAAGCCTTCGCTGCGGCACGCGCAGCCGCAGGTAGGCGATGCGTGAACCTGCCGTACGGGTCTCCTTCGTGGTAAACCAGTGTGAAGTCATGCACGCTCCGCAGGAGAGACAACGAGCGCGCGTCGAGACCGGATCGAACGGGGTGCTGCAACAGCACGATTGTGGGCTTGAACTCCGCAACTCGTGTGCTCAATTCATGAAACGCCGCCGACGGGCCATCGCGGAGGTTGCGGAGCTGCAGGCTGCATACGTCCGCGGCCTCGATCACCCCCGCCGCTTCCAGGCGCGCCAGACCCAGCCTGCTCGACCGCTGGGGGTGTTCTGCACTCTCATTGGGCACCAAGAGAACGCGGGCCAATCGCTGGCTCATCCGGCCACCGTGGATTGTGAGGGCCGACTGTCGGCTGCCGCCGTCTGAGTAATGCGTGCATACTCGCCGAGGTATTGCTGGGCAATTATCTCCGGCGAATACCGCGCACCCATCAACGTAACTGCCCGGTCGGCTCTGGCTGCAGCGTCTTCGGGCCTCGTCAAGGTCTGGAGGATTCCCTTCGACAGAGCATCCACAGCACTCACATCAACAAGGATTCCGGCCTCGCCCTCGAAAAGGGTCCACGGGACGCCACCCGAGCGCACACCGGCGACGATAGGAAGTTTTGCGCTCATTGCTTCCAGGAGACACATCGGCTGCGCCTCTTCCAGGGATGAGTGGCAGAACATCGTCGCTTCTGCATACTGCCGGGCCACTTCCGTGCGGTCCAAGGAACCCAGGAAGGCCACGCCATGCCCCAGGTTTTCTCCCTGCGCCCATACTGCCAACGGGCCCCCTGCCTCCAGGCCGTTCCCGACCAAGCGCAATTCGCTCAGCGGAAACTCGACTCGGACCAACTCGAAGGCACGCAGCAGAACCCTGACGTTCTTACGAGCCGACCCATCCGCGACATCCAGAATGACTGGATGGCCGAGAGCCTCTAGGTCGGGGAGGACTAGCTGCGGGATGGGGTTGGGGATCACCGTGATGTGTCGACGAAACCACATCTCCTTTTCCCAACGCTGCGCCAGGTACGGAGCGACCGCGGTCAGGTTCTTGATGGAGATCCGCGCGCGCAGCGCCATGAGCGTTCGGAAAACTCGATAGCTGTCAGGCATGTGGCGCAGGATGGTGAACGGGGCATCATGAGCGGTGACGAGCAGAGGCTGAGCTCGAGCGTCAATGCACGCGAGCGTGAATTCATAGGTCCAGTGGGCGTGGAATACGTCGGCGTCGCACTCACGGAGCGCCTGGGCAAGCGCCCTGCGTTCCACCTTGAAGAAGTCCAGGGCCCGATTCCTGGCACGCACGCGAAAGGGAACGGCCACGATGGTCAGCATCGGGCCCTGTGCTTTCCAGACCGTCGTCGCGCCCGGAGAGGCCGTGATCAACGAAACCCTGTGACCAAGGTCCAACAGCGAGCGAACCAGCCCGTTGACAGGTATTCCTCCCATGCCGGCGGGGAACGACGTTACGGAATCCAGATCTGCTGCGAACTCGCTGGGGTTGCTTGGTCCAACAATGGCGATGTGCAACTACTACTCCTTCTCATCGCCGGCTGCGCCGACGGATGACGTGACTCGGGCGAGCTTCGGAGCAGCGGTGCGCCGCAGCGAAGCAATCTTGACTGTGCTGGCTGCTCGGTAGATATCCGCATACTGGCGGGCTCCTCGCGCTGCCGAGAAGTCGACGGACCCTGCTCCAGCTACCGTGGCACCCACGTTGCCCGACTGGAGTGCATGCATCCATGCACCATCATCTTCCGCCAGGCAGGTTACCCCGGTAAGCCCTTTCGCCCAGCGCAGGCCAGGCGCATCGGAGACGAAAGCCGGGACACCGGACACCAGGGCTTCCGCCAAGGCCACGGGCATGCCTTCGTTTCGACTGGGCATGGCGTAGTAGTCGGCCACCTTGAGCGCGTCGTCTGGCGCGTGCGTTCCTCGGCCGACCAGCCGATGCTGAAGATCAAGTGCATTCAGAAGGTCAATCTCCTCCTGGCTTGCCCCCGCCTCGTTTCCGAAGTGAATCAGGTGATGATTCGTCGCGGAGATTGCGCGAAGTGCCCGTGAGTGATTCTTGATGTCTGAACAATTGCCCACGATGAGGGCCAGAGGCTGTTCGTTCGCCTTCCGACCACTCCGGAGCGATGCGAGTTCACTGTATCGATCGTCTACCCAGTTGTAGATGACCTGGGCCGAGCGGCCAAGCGTGCGCTCGTTTGCAGCCACATCGGGAGAGGGCGCGATGAGTGCGAAAACCAGGCGATCAGCGAGAAGCGCCTGCGCGAAGCGTTTGACCCTCCAGAACCCTGTGGCCATGAACACGTTGTGCACTGTGCGAATGACCTTGCCGCGCGGGCCCAAGGCCAGGCGACAGGCGAGGACGGTTTGCAGGTAGTTCTTCTCCGTATGAACGTGCACGACGTCGATTTCACGAGCCTTCACCAAGTCACGCAGAGACTTGCGGCTGCGCCGAGACAGGTCGATGTTGGGCAGCACATGCACGGCGTAGCCCGCCTGACGCAGGTCATCCGCAAAGGGATGCGTTTCTCCCTGGCCCAGGATGCTGTTGATTATGTTCTCGTTCGAAAAGTGCTTCCCAGTGGAGATGAACATTCGCTCCATCCCGCTCGGCTGCAGAGGCCCCATTATGTGCAGCACGGATAGCTTTTCACCGCGGTCGTTCATGCCACCCCTGATCGTGCCGTGTTGAGCAGATTCCGTGCACTGTCCGGGGTGATCAGACCATCAGTCTCACCGGTCCGTGGAACCAAGGCGGAGTAGGCCGCCCAAATGACAAAGGGCATAGAAATCCATTCCAAACTGTACGGCCACATATAGAGGAGCGTTGCGACCAGGATCGCCAGAGCCGGTGGATCGTTCCGGAGCTTGAACGACTTGCCGAGCGCGGCCACCATGACTGCGAGGAAGAGGCCTAGGCCGACAAGGCCTGTTCGCAGAAAGACTGTGAGGTACCAATTGTGTGGTGAGAAGTTCACGTAGCCGGAGCCCTGCACGCGCTCCCACCCATGCCCGAACGGAAAACCAAAGAGCACAGTCTGGAATGAGCGGAATGCATCCTGCGTGAGAGCCACCCATCCTTGCATGCGGGCGTCGTACGTTCGTGAATCGCCAGCGGAGGTGAAGATGGACGCAAGGATCTGATCAAACGTTCCAAAGGAGGCTAGGACGGCCAGAATGAGGGCTGCGCAGGACCCCAAGATCACCAAGTGAAACTTCTCCCGGCGCCTTGCCATCAGAAAATAGGCCAGGGCTCCGACACCGGCCGCCGCCCACACGGAGCGATGCTGCACAATCACGCAGATGAAGAATGAGGCCCACGCCAGAACACGGTAGAAGCGGTTTCCCGTTTTCCCCGCGGCCGCAAGCAAGACGAATCCGGACAGGGCCAGAACCAGGGCTTGACCGGAATTGATCGGCCTTCCCGAGATCGCATTGCCAGCGGCGTCGATGGTGCCTTCTGCGCTGGAGCCAATCCCGTTCACGGCAATCCCATAGCCGGCGACGACAACAAGCCCCACTGCAACGGTTGCTGACAGCAACACCATGTTGCGCCCAAATCGAGCACTGAGCGGATCAACGCTGACCAGCCAGGCACCACACGCTGCAATGTAGATCCAGGTTCGCGCCTCATTGACGGCCGGGGCGAGACCGAATTCTTGCGCACCGCGAAGCAGAGCAAAAACCACAGCGACAAGAATGAAACCCATGGCAAATCTCATCCAGGCGCGCGATCTGGGCTTTCCGTGTTGCCGCGCAGTCACGAAGTTCAGCACCGCGGCCGCCGCGAAGACCATCGACATGATGTCGAAGAGACCGATCGTCAGCCCTCCAGCGGACAGCGATGGGAGCCCACGGGTGTCTTTCATCACGAGAATGGCGCCACCGATGAGAACGAACCCCAGCCCCGGCCAGCGCTTCAGTGCCCACAGCATGTAGGCGATCAGGAGGACTCCCCCGAGGCCTCCTGCCAGCAGTACGATCACAGGGCACCCCCGCAGTCGCTTCGCGTTCGTCGGGGAGTCTTCGTCATGTCGCCGTCACTGTAGAGGGGTCTGAGGGAGGTCAAATCGTGGATTCTGTTCGCGCTATCGGCCACTGTGAACCGCACTTCGACGTTGTTGCAGCGGCGCAGACAGGTGCCGCACCCACCAGAAGATGTACGTGGCAGAAACGTAGAGCGGCCATTGCCTGGGCGCGCCCTTTTTCACCATCCGCGTCAACGACGACAGATGTCCACCGCCCTTCACACCGACGAAGCGCCTCCATTGACGCCGCACGCCGTCGTTGGGTTCCGGCGGGTTTCTGGCGCAGACTCCGAGGCTCGAGGGCAGGAGCAAGACGGGAATATTGCCTCGCCCGCAGCGCAGGCCGTAGTCGATGTCCGCCAGCGCGTGGGAGTATTCTCCGTCGATGCCACCGAGTCGAACCGCCACGTGCACAGGCACGAAGACGAGGTTCCCGTTGAACGAGTCAATCGGCAGCGGCTGCGCTCCCGGGTTCACTCCGTCGAATCTGAGCGGATGCCAGCCCGTCTTCACGAGACCGCCGTACGTGATCTCACCCGAGGTTGCGTCGCGCATGGCCCCCACGCTCACGGCGTCGGGGCCTGTCGCATCCACGGCCTGAAATGCGGTTTCGTCGAGAATGACATCGTCGTTGAGCCAGACGATCCTGTCGTCGGGGCGAGCGTCGGCGCCTACGCGCGCCAAGACATCCGCTTCGGCACGCGCCATGCTGCGGGCCCAGAACGCCGAGCCATCGCCGGAGAGCACCGTGATGTGCGCCCCCAGATTCGCCAGCGCCTCGGCGGTGCCATCCGTGGAGCCGTCGTCGTAGATCGTGAAGTCGACGGCCACATGGGCCGCTTTCGCGGCCAGAACGGCAGATCGAACGGCCCCGACCGTGAGGTCGCGCCGATTGTGGCAGGCCATGATCACGTGCAGTTTCATCGTTCCACCTCCAGTGCGCTCAGTATTCCGGCCACGTAGTTCTCCACCATCGCCTCGAGCGTGTACTGCTCGCTGCCGGCCTGGCACGCCTCCGCGAAGCCGGCGAGCCGCGGGGCGTTCGCGAGCGTCTCCGTGAGGGCGTCGGCGAAACTGCCCACGTCGTCTGCGGTGATGACGGCGTTGACTCCATCGACGAGGTATTCGCTCTCCGGCGCGTGCCAGGCCCAGTCGGTCGTGACGATCGGCGTGGCCGCGGCGAAGCTGTCCACAGCCACCAGTCCGACCCGGCCCGGCATGGCCATCACCTGAGCGGATGCGAGCACCACGGATTTAGCGTCGCCACCGACCTGCCCGAGGTACGTGACCCAGCTCTCGGTGCGGGCCCATGATTCGATCTCGTCACGCAGGGCGCCGTCTCCGGCCACGATGAGACGAAAGTCGGCATCCTCGTTGTGAACGAGCTTCGCGGCTTCGAGCAGGAAGGGCAATCGCTTCGACTCGTCGAGGGCCCCGACGAACAGGGCCGTCTTGCCCCGCAGGTCGTGGCGTGCGCGGAAGGAATCGGTGTCGGTCGTGGTGACGGCCGAGATCTGCTTGCGCAGTCGTGTGGTGTCGATGGAGTTCTGCACGAGGGTCGTGCGTGATCTCGGGTAGCCCTGTTCGGTGACCGCGGCGACGCCGCCCTCCGTGTACGCGAAGAACCAATCCGCGCGCCGGGTGAGCCACCTCTGAACGATTCGATCGAGGGATTTCGTGCGCCGCGTGTAATCTCGGCCATGGCCCCACAGGGCGACGCGCGTTGTGCGCCTGCGCGCCGGGCCCAGCAGCCAGTATGAATCCAGATTGCGCCGCGCCTGCTCCAGAATCACCAGGTCCGCGCCCCGAATGGCTTTCGACACCCGCCTGAACACGACCCGCCGGCCGAAGACCGAGACCTCGCGCTGCGGAAGGTGCTGCACGAACTCGACGGTGCTGGAGTCACCCCGCAGATCCTGGGCGCCGTTGGGGCGGCCACAGGCCACGACCACGTCGATCTGTTCCTTCGCCGCGCGCGCACGGAGGGCTTCGAAAAAGGGTACCCGGTAGGTGGGAATGTACTCCTGCAGAATGACGACCCTACGCATGCGTTGCCCCCGCCCGCGAGTGAGCCACGAGTCGACGATAGAGGTCGTCGGTTCGCTGGAGGAAGGTCTCGCGACGGAAGTTCTCTTCGTAGTGGCTTCGCGCGCGCCGCGCGAACACCTCGGAGTGCGCACAGGCCTCATCGAGCGCGGCCGCGAGCCCCGCCCAGTCACGAAAGATGCTGCCGGCGCCGGCGGCCTCGAGGTCGTCGGCTCCGCTGCTCCCCGCCATGGCGACGACCATTCGCCCCGCGGCGAGCGCCTCCACGTAGGACAGCGGAATTCCGCCCTCGGCCCATTCGCTGGGAAACACCAGGCCCCGCGCGCCAGCGAGCACGCCGGCAACCGCGTCGTGCTCCAGTCGCCCGAGGTAGGTCACGTTGCCGCGGGCCTGAGCCTCACTCTCCACGTGCTCGCGCAGCGGACCGTCCCCGTAGATGCGCAGCGTGTGCGTCTCGGGCCAATGCTTGATCAGGTTGGCGATGCCCTTCTCTTCCGTGAGCCGGCCGATGTACACCCAGTCCGTGCCGGGGGTACTACGGGTGAACCCCACGTCGTCCACGAAGTTGGGGATCAAGGAGATCTTCTCCGCCGGCAGCCCGAAGCCTTCGTACAGACCGCGAGCTCGCTCTGTCAACAGGATTACGGCATCCGCTCTCGACAAGAGCGGGTCGCCGGCCACACCGTTGCGGCTGCGGATCGCCAAGGGAATCGTGGCCACCTTCGAGCCCCGATAGCACGCATGCTTCACCGCGGCAAACGTGTTCGTGGCCGGGCACAGGGTACATTCCGCGCCGTCTCTGAAGAGGGTGCCCGCAGCACAGACGGGGCGAAAGTTATGCACCGTGGCCACGAGCGGCCCGTGCCAGCGGTTGAGCCAGGCCGTGCCCCAGTTGGGGAAAAGATTGTGCACGTGCACCAGATCCGGTGCGAAATTCTCGAGTTCACGCACGGGTGAGGGGCCGCGCCCCGTGGCCACCGTGACGGCGGTGGACAACTTATAGGCGCGGCTGGTCTCCAATTCATCTGTGCGCGCGGCGACGACGCGCACATCGAACCCCCACTCGCTCAAAGCGGATGCCTGAGCGTCGACAACGACATTCTCTCCGCTGGGCTGACGGCTGGAGTAGTAACTATGAACAATGGCGATCTTCATGCCGGACACCTAGTCGTCGTCAGACCGTCTGGCACCGGAATTGACGAGGGCAGCCTTGATGAAGCGAGCGTTGCCGAACACGTACCTTTTCCACAGTCGCCGGGGTTCGTGCGCGAACCGGAAGGTCCACTCCAGACCGCAGCGCGTCATCCACGCGGGCGCCGACCGCAGAGTGCCGGCGGCGAAGTCGAACGCCGCGCCGATCGCGATGGCGACGACCGGCAGCCCGTCGGCAATGCGGTGCGCCTCCACGTCTTGCTTGGGAGTACCCAGACCAACCCAGACAATCTGTGCGCCCGTAGCCTCGATCCGAGCGTCTTGGTCGCGGTGCTCGGCCGTGGTCAGCGCGCGGAAGGGCGGGCTTTCCAGCCCCACGATCTTGATTCCGGGAAATTTCACCGTAAGCTCACGCTGCAGGGCACTCAGCACCTCGGGGGTTGAACCCAGGAGGAAATGTTTGATTCCGTGAAAGCGACCCTGATCGAACACATCCAGGAAGAGTTGCGGACCGCGCACCTGGCGCAGCCGCGGCGAGTGCCGACGCAGTTTCGACAACCATCCGATGGGCTTGCCGTCCGGAAAATTGAGTGCGGGAGCGGCGAGAGTGGCGCGGTAGTCGGGCGACTCGTCGGCCAGCGCAACCGTGTACGCGTTCGCGAGGTGCACGTGCCGACCCTCAGATGCCAGGGACAGTGCGATGATGTGGTCGCAGGCATCTTGGGGTGTGCTGGAAACGAATTCGACCGGCCCGATCCACTGCGACGCGTGGGCAACACCGTGGTGGGGTGTTACGTGCACGCCGGTATCTGAACTCACGGGCAGACCTTTCGCTTTGGGTTCTGCGGAATTCGTCGCGAATGCGGTCAACGGGCCCAAGACTTCATCGAGCGAACGGTGAACGATCCAGCACCGGAGGCATTCATACGGTCTTCACTCATCGCCACTCCCCACTAGTTCTCGGCTCGTTTCATGCCTTCGAAACAGCAACGATGCTCGGTAACTTGGGCGGCTAACACAGCACAGCGTATGGGTGATCGAGCACGCAAAACACCGCCCGTCCGGGGGTATTAGGGCTGAACCCCCCTTCACTGGGGGGCTTTTGTGACCTCGCCCGCCCGCTGATCGAGAGCATCGAGAAGCCCTGCAGACGTGGACGATCGCACCTTGCGCACGAAGTACATCGGGGACTGGGTCACCATCTGCAGATCGCCCGGCCCGAACCATTTGGTGAGGCTGGGATCGACCAGATGAAGATTCCCCATGCGGTAGGTTCCCCGCCCCAGGAACTCCTGCGGCCCCGTGCTGCACTCCGCGAAGGAGGAATTGCCGATGATGGTGTGGAAGAACTGTTCGTCGCTCGCGAAAGCGCGGCGATAGTATTTCTCCAGTGCCTGCCCGCGCGAACCGGCGACGGTATCGAGAATGTGCTGCCCGGCCTCGGGCGTGATGGCCCAGTAGGCGCTGCCGTGGAACGGAGTCCAGCCGGCGAGTGGCTTGCGCGTCACGAGGCTGCTGGCCTTCTCCAGACACTTGCGCAGCACGCGCTCGGCGAGGAGAAGAGCTCTCGACCTGGTCGTGGCACGCCAGGGAAGGATGCCGCCCCGAAAGTACACGTGGTCGATGAGCGTGGAGAGGTGCGCGGATTCGCGAACGTGCACGTACTTGATGAAGTTGCGGCCCGGATTGGTGCGGAACAGGTCTTCCAGTTCAGGTAGCGGCCGACTCGGGTAGCACGCGCCGGACAGCAAAACGATGCGGTCGTAGACGGTGTTCGTGGCGAGGGCGGCCTTCAGCAGTGCGAGGGTCGCGTGCACCTGGGAAAACCCGGCCCAGTACACCGGCACTCGATTGGGAATGAGCTGTGCGTCGACCTGCGCCCACGCGGCATCAAGGGTGGTCTTGGCGTCAACGTGGATGAAGACGTCGTGCGGTTTCAGCCGCGCGACAAGCCGTTTCACCTGTTCGGGGTCGGCGTGGGCCAGCACCAAGAACGCGATCGCGGGAGCGGGCATCAGAAGGCGCCGTCCCTGGCCATCACGGCGCTGGCCGTGCGCCAGAGAATGACGATGTCGCCCATGATCGACCAGTTCTCCACGTAGTACAGGTCAAGGCGAACCGTGTCTTCCCACGAGAGGTTGGAGCGGCCGCCCACCTGCCACGGGCCGGTGATGCCGGGCTTCACGAGAAAACGGCGGTGCACATGCGTTTCGTATTCGCTCACTTCGCGTTCGAGCGAGGGGCGCGGCCCCACGAGCGACATGCTGCCCCCGAGCACGTTGAAGAGCTGCGGCAGCTCATCCAGGCTGAACCGACGCAAGACCCGGCCGGCCGGGGTGATGCGCGGGTCGTTCTCCATCTTGAACAGCACGGCGTTTCCCGCGCTGCGCTTCTGCGCTTGCAGCGTGGCCAACTGGCTCTCGGCATCCGTCACCATCGATCGAAATTTGAGCATGGTGAACTGTTTGCCGTTGAGGCCCACGCGCTTCTGGCGAAACACCACCGGCCCGGGGGTGCTGAACCGCACGATGAGGGCGATCACGGCGAGCGGAACGCTGAGGAGCACGATCAGCAGGAACGACGCGACCACGTCGAAGCCCCGCTTGGCGAAGAGCTTGCCGCCCTCGTACCGGGGAGTTTCCACGTGGATGAGCGGCAGGCCGTTCACGGGCCGGGTGTGGATGCGCGGGCCACCGATACCGGTGAGGTTGGGGGCCACGACCAGGTGCTGACGGCCCGGTTCGAGGCTCCAGCTGAGCTCACGCATATCGTGCGGGGACATTTCGGCGTTGCTCGTGACGATCACGGTGTCGGCCCGGTTCTCGGCCATGAACTGCTGCAGCAGAGTGACGGAGCCGAAGACTGGTACGGCGCTGCCCGGCAGCACGTCTCCCGCGAACCCACTGGGGATGCACGCGCCCACCACGAGGTAGCCGGCCTCCGACTGTCGCGCCAGTTCCCTGTGCAGCAGCGCGACGGAGGAGGGCGACCCGATCAGCACGACCCGCGAGGAGTACTGGCCGTTCAGGCGCTTGACGCTGAGCCACTGCCGCCAGATCCAGCGGGAGAACACCAGCACGACCAGCCCCATGGGGAAGGCAATGAGAATGTACCCCCGTGCGAGGTCGATCTGAAAAAGGTACGCGGCTAGGGCAACGAGACCGAACAACCGCACGGTGGCGCCGGCGATCGCCCGGTATTCCTGTGAGCCGGTGCCGATCACCCGGTACCCCCGGGAACCGTAGATGCCGAGAATGACCATCCACGCGGCGATGAGGATCACCGAAATCGCCGTGTAGTTCACGGCCACGGCGTAGAGCTCCCCCCGAAACTGCACGTCGGAGACGGTGAAGCCGAACCACGCGATTTGCACGCCGAAAACGACCCACACGAGCACGAGCAGGTCGGTGACCCGGAGCCCCCAGGCGTAGGAATCGCGCCAGTCGCCCGGGGAGGGCGTCTCGTGGCGAGGCGCGACAGACGGATGCTGCAGCGCGCTGGCGCTCATGATGCATCACCGTGGATGGTGTTCGGTGCCAAGGCGCTCCCTAGTGGACGTCCCACAGCTGGAGGTACCCACAGTGTCGTGGGTTGTGCCTCTCCTGCGCTGTAAGCGTCTCAGGGTAGCGCTACATTCGGGCCCGCACGATCGGACGTTTAGGGGGTAGGCCGCGCGCTGGCCACACATGAAAGGGGCCAGGTCGGCCGAGCTTCCACACCCCCCGAGGTTTACCCACGAAGCGAGTGGTTACTCTCAATCCGACCCAGCTTGCGACCATTATGAACCCGCCCCGGCCGACCGTCAACGGGCTAATTCGAGATGCCGGCGATCTCTTTCAGCCGCTGCAGAACGGGCGGGTCGAAGTGGGCGTCTTGCCAGTGGTGCGCCCCCAGGGCGATGCTGCGCTTCGCCGCTTCATCGAGGTCTGCGCCCTGAAAGTAGGCGTCGTTGACGTTGGCCCCCTCGAAGCGCGCCCCGCGCAGGTCGCAGTGCCGAAACTTAGTTCCCTGCAGGTGGGCGCGCTGAAACTCGGCGCCGGGCAGGTGCGCGCCGTCGAAAGTCGCGCTCACGAGGGTCGTCTCGTGAAAGTGCACGGGTTTCACGATCGCGTGGGCCTCATTGAACCGCGCCTCGTTCATGATCGTGCGGGAAAACCGTGCGCCGTCGAGGGTGGCCTGCAGTCCCTGCGCCCGTGCCATGGTCATCTCGCTGAGGTCGGCGTTTTCGAGGGTGGCATAGGCGAGGTCGAGAATCAAGCCGTCCGGCAGCTTCAGCCCGTGCAGGTCGAGGCGGTTGAGGTTGAGGCGCGTGAGGTCGACGGGGCTCGGCACGTCTGGGTTCGGTTGGCCGCCCGCGAAGAGCAGGCCGAGCACCCGGGCGAGGTCATCGCGCAACAGATCCGCGACCTCCGCAGTGGGCGTCGCCTTCAGGTTCGCGATGATGATGCGCAGCAGATCGGCATGCAGCTCCAGGTACCGCGGCTTCAGGAAGAGGCCGAGCGCAGCGGCGCCGTTCAGGCTCAGGCCCGGGTTGTCCGACGATATCTGCGCTGAGACTCGGCTGAGGGTCTCGTCGAACCGGCCCAGCTCTTCCTGCTCTGCGGCGGCCCGGTCGAGCTGCTGCTGGCGCAGAAACTCCTGCCGCCACTGCTCGTTCTTCGCCGCCTCCGCCTCCTGCTGCAGGGCAAAGTCCGCGCGCCACTGGGCGGCCTCGGTTTCGGCCGCGAGCCGTGCCGCGGCGAGATCCGTGGACTGCTTGTAGAGGGCGGCGCCGAGCGTGGCGACCGCGATCAACACCGTCACGAACGGCGCGAACGGCAGAAGCCCGCCCAGCCAGCCCTCGGCCTGACTGTTGGTCAGCCGCAGCTGCCGAACCTCTTCCTCGAGTTTCTGGCGCTCGAGCTCTGCCGTGGTGGGAGCCGGCTGGTCGGTCGCCGCCGACACACTCGGCGCGGGTGTCGCGGCGCCGGCCTGCGCGGTCGCCCCGACCAGCAGCATCCCGCCGCACAGCAGAGCGGATGCGACACCGCCCGCCATCCGTCTGCGCCAACCCGAACTGAGCGTTCCCATTTCGACCTCCCGGCACGCGCGTGCACGCTGTCAGTGTGCTCCGGCACCACCGGAAAGGGAACCCCTCGTGGCGGTACCCGCTGGTCGAGGAACGCCGTCTACGGCGTGTCTAGAGACCCGGTGAGCCGAGCCTGAGAGTCGGGTCGCGGGGTCTCGATCGCTCCTTCGTCGCGCCTCGACCAACGAGATGGGGAGAGGCATCGCATTTCCCTACTAGGGAGATGAACCTGGGAGTCGGGTCGCGGGGTCTCGATCACTCCTTCGTCGCGCCTCGACCAGCGAGATGGGGAGAGGCATCGCATTTCCCCAATAGACCTGGCGAGACGCTCCTCGTCGGGGTCTCGACGAGCAATAGGCTGGGGAAGGCAAGGGGGACAATATGCCGACGTCCGGTCAGAAGACACGCAGCATCCGCTTGGTTGCGGCCGGGGTGCTCACACTCGTGCCGGTTGTCGCCATTCTCGCGACCTGGTTGATGTGGCGCGCGGGCCTGCCCGGCGCCCTCCCCGCCCAGTGGTCAGGTGGCGAGGTGGCCACGACACAGCCCACGTGGGTGCTTCTCGGCATCACCGGGGTGACCGCCCTGATCACCGGCGTGTTCGGGTTTGTCGCCGGGCTGACTCCCGTGGCCGACCGCCCGCCCCGCCTCACGCTGCTGGTCACCGGCCTCGTCGGCAGCATCTGCTTCATCATCTGGACCGTCAGCGCGAGCCTGGGGGCCGCCGCCGGCAGCGCTGCCGCGGAGCACAACCTGGCGCTCTGGGTCTCGGCCGCTGCCGTCTTCGCGTTCGTGCCGGCGCTCATCGCGCTCACACCCGCCCGAGCGGATGCCGCGAGCCCGGCCAGTTAGGCCCGCACCCCGTGGCTGACCAGGCTTGACAGTATCAACGTTGGCGAAGCGATTCGAGCTCACAGGAGGTGATCCGACTGGTGACCCCTCCGCTTCGCCCGCGCGGCTCGGGAGAAGTAGCGTTCCCACCACAGGCCCACGGCCACGACCGCAGCGGCCAGCGCTCCCGTGATCGCCAAGAGCGGCTGCCACTGGGTCTGGAACCAGTACGACACGCGCTCCACCGGTGTGGCATCCACCTGCACCCGGCTCGTGAATGACGCGGCGTTCGCCTCCGAGAGGGCTGGCAGCGCATCCGCTTGCCGCACCGCTGGCTGCAGCTCAAGCTGTAGTTCCTGGTCTACGGGGGTCGTGGCCACGATGCTCCACGACCATTCCGCCATGCCGAGGGGCGAGAAGGTGCGCAGCACCCAGCCGTCATAGCCTGTCGTGGACGTTTGGGTGATCTCTACGCCATCGCCAGCGGAGGTGAGACGCGCGGCAATATCGCACTGCACCATCACCTTCTCCCCCCGCGCCACGCCCCGGTCGAGCTGAATCATCTGGTCGGGCGGCAACTTCACGTCTTGCACGTCGACGACCACGTTGTAGATCTTCGGGTTGTTCAGCGCGACCTGGATGGTGAGCGGGTACGACACCTGGCCGGAGGTCCACTGATTGACGCCGGCCTCGCACTGGCGTTGGAACTTCTCGCTCTCACTCTCGCGCGCGGTGTCCTCAAGCTGCTGGGACCTCGCACCCAACCCAGGAGGGAGCGCGCTGCGCGGTCTCCCCAGCATGCGGGGTTCGCTCGACGGGGGTGCCTGGGCAGACGGATTCGCGGCCGTGCAGCCCGCCAGCCCGATGAGCACGAGCGCGAGTGAGACCCCCGCAACAACGGTTCGCCAATTGGTCTGCATCGGAAGGCACATCCCTCGAACTGTGCGTCGCACGACTCCGCAAGTCTCGTGTGCGATCGTACTCCGCTGGGCGGGCGGGACAACCCCGGGAGCAGGGCGGGGTGTCCCGCTCGTCGAGGAGCGAGGCACGAGCGTCTACTAGGGAAACGCATCGTGTTCCCCATCCCGCTGGTCGAGGAGCGAGGCACGAGCGGCTCGAGACCGCGCAGGCCGACTCTCAGACTCGGCTCACCCGGTCTCGAGACACGCCGTAGACGGCGTTCCTCGACCAGCGGAGGGGGCGGAAAACCGCGACGCATTCCGCATCCCCCGATGGCGCGAAGCACCTCCTCAGCTCGAGACCGCGCAGGCCGACTCTCAGACTCGGCTCACCCGGTCTCGATCGCTCCTTCGTCGCGCCTCGACCAGCGGGATGGGGGCGGCGGTGAGGGGCGGGGGCTAGAGCCAGGCGGCGCCGGCGGTGGTGCTGCGGGCGAGGGTGTCGTTGGCCCAGAGCCACAGGGTGTCGCCGGTGGCGGAGAGGGTGACGTTGCCCGGCAGGTCCCCGGCCACGGGCAGGCAGCCGGTCACGGTGGGGGCGAGCTCGGGGGTGAGGGTGACGACCTGCACTCCGGCGCAGTCGGCGGCACCGGCGACGGCTGCCACGTAACCGGCGTCCGATGCTGCCACGTTCACGGCACCGGCCAGCACGGCGGCGGCGGACCAGGTGGCCGCGGCATCCGCTGTGACGTACAGCTCGTTGGAGGAGCAGAGCACGGCGGCCTCGGTTCCGCTACGGGGCGCGAGCGCCAGCACCGACGCGCACGGCGCGGCGCTGTCGCCGGCGGGCGAGTGCACCACGGCGCGGTCGGCGGGATCCACGTACCACTGCCCGTCGAGCTGCTCAGGGTAGGAGCGAAAGTTGTCGCCGCCCACGAAAGTCTTCACGAACAGCGGCGCGCAGTTCGCCTGGTCGAGTCCCACGAACTCCACCACGCTGCCGCTCTGCGCGGCGATGCTCTGCACGGCGCTCACGTCGGTGGGGCCGGAGGCGTCGGTCGACGTCCAGGTGGCGCCCGAGTCGCTGCTGACTTCGGGCGAAACGGATGCCGTGGGGCACTCCCCCGACACCGCCCGCCAGGCCGTGGTGCCGTCAACGGCGGAGATCATGCGACTGGGTGTGACGGCCACGACGGTGCTCGCTGTGGGCGCGGCGGGGCTGGTGCTCGCCACCGGTTCGGCACTGGGCGTGGAAGCCTCGGACGAGGTGGGGACGGTGCCGGGGGTGACGTCGGCATCCGCTTTGGTGGTGCTCAGGGCGAAGCCGATGAGGGCGAGGTCGAAGATGATGAACGCGGCCACGGCGGCGTAGACCCACACGCGGCGACGCGAGGAATCTTTCGGTACGTGACGAATGGGACGACGAGCCATGATTACCGTTTTCCGAGGGAGGCAGCGATGCCCGCAGTGATGGTGGTGACAGCCGCGTCGATGGCGGCGGCCGCGCTCGCGTACACCGCGGCGGACCTGCGGTACGGGTCTTCGATGTCGTCGTCGGTGGCGTCGGCGGGGGGAGGCGTCATGCCCCGCGACGCCGCGATGCTCTCAATGAACGAGTCGATGCCGGCCGGCTGCGGCTCGCGTGACGGGGTCTCGACCTCCGGCATCAGCCGGGCGAGCTGGTTGAGGGTGAACGTGTAGCGCGTGCTCTTCGGGTACATCGACACGGCGGCGCTGCGGTGCTCGCGGGTGGCGGTGAGCACGAGATCGGCGTGGGCGATGAGCTCCGGCGTGAGCAGCTGCGCGGAGTGCGGCGCGTCGACGGCGCCGTAGTCCACAGCGAGGGCGGCGGCTTCGGCCGTCATGTCGTGGCCGACGAGCGCGCGGGTTCCGGCGCTGCTCACGGTGGCGGAGATGCCGGCGGCGGCGAAGCGCGCGCGCAGCAGGTGCTCCGCGAGCGGGGAGCGGCAGATGTTGCCGGTGCAGACCACGAGCACGGAAATCTCGCTGGTTGAGGAGCGGGCATGCTCCTCGCCCGCGTCTCGAAACCCGGTGACCGCGTCTCGAGATCGGATTGCGGGGTCTCGATCGCTCGTTCCTCGCGCCTCGACCAGCGGTTCGCTGGTTGAGGAGCGGGCATGCTCCTCGCCCGCGTCTCGAAACCCGGTGACCGCGTCTCGAGATCGGGTTGCGGGGTCTCGCGGGGTCTCGACAAGCTCGACCAGCGGGACGGGCGGGGCGGGCGGTTTGGCGGCGCGGCGGCCGTGCTTGGGCGCTTCGGTCACGCCTTCACCCGGGTGCGGCGCGAGCCCTTGGGCGCGGCGGCCTCGGCCTCAACGTCGGAGCCGTAGCCGTACCCGTAGCCGTAGTTGCCGTACCCGTACGCGTCGGGTCCCTTGGTCGGCAGCATCGTGAGCACGAGCCCCGACACCGACGCGCCCACGGTGGTGAGCGCGGCGATGGCGCCCTTCAGCTGGTTCTTGTGCGTGCGCCCGGCGGCCACGATGATGATCGCGCCGCCCACGTTCTTGGCGAGCACCGCGGCATCGGTCACCGGCAACAGCGGCGGCGAGTCGAAGAGCACCACGTCGAACGCGCGGTTGAATTCCGCGATGATGTGCGTCATGCGCGCCGAGCCGAGCAGCTCGCTCGGGTTGGGCGGAATGTGCCCGGCCGGCAGCACGAACAGCTGTGCTCGCCCCCAGGGCTGAATCACGTCTTTCAGCTCGGCCTTGCCGATCAGCACGTCGGTGAGCCCCACGGCGCCCTCGATGCCCATGTAGTCCGAGATCTTCGGGCGGCGCAGGTCGGCGTCCACCAGCAGCACGCGCAACCCGGAGTCGGCCAGCGCAATGGCCAGGTTGGCCCCGGTGGTGCTCTTGCCCTCGCTCTCAATTGAGGAGGTCACCACGAAGGCGCGGTCGGTGCGCTCCACGTCGAGAAACTGCAGGTTGGTGCGGAGGGTCCTGAACGACTCGGCGCGTGGGCTGCGCGGGTCAACGTGCACGATCAGCGGGCGCTCGCCGGCCTTCGGGTCGAACACAATACCGCCGAGAATGGGGGTGTCGGTCACCTGCTCCACGTCGCGTTCGTTGCGAATGCGTGTCTCGAGGGTTTCGCGCAGCACGGCGATTCCCACGCCGAGCGCGAGACCCACGAGCGCGCCGAGCGCAATGTTCAGCGGCACGTTCGGGCTCACCGGAACCGACGGCACGGTGGCCTGCTGCACACGGGTGAGCTTCACCGGGGAGACAGCGTCGGCGCCGCTCGACACCTCGATCTCGGCCACCACCGAGGTGAGGCTCTCCGACACGGCGTTCGCGGTTTCCGCGGCGCGCACCGGGTCGGTGTCCACCACGGTGATGTCAATGATCGACGTGTCCAGAGGAGCGGATGCCGTGACCTTGCCCTTGAGGGCGTCCGACGTGACCTGCAGGTCAAGCGACCCGATCACCGGAAGCAGCACCAGAGGAGTGGTCACGAGGTCGGAGTACGTCTTCACACGCTGCACGGTGAAGCTGTTGCCCTGGGCCAGCTCCGAGGTGGTTCCACTCGACTGCGTCGACACGAAAACCTTCGACGTGGCACTGTACTGAGGCGTCTGCAGAATGGAGAAAGTGGATGCTGCGCCCACGGCAACAAGAGTGAGCAGCACGATGAGCACCCAGCTCTTGCGCAGAATGCGAATGTAGTCGCGGAGTTCCACTCAACGGCCTTTCCTCGATGACAGACGGAAGCTCAAAACAAACCCCAGAGTCATTTTCACATACTTCCGGTGTTTCCCCGGTTTGAGCAGCGTCTCACCCGCTGCTCAAGGCGCGAGCACCCGCTGGTCGAGGCGCGAGCACACGCTGGTCAAGGCGCAAGCACCCGCTGGTCGAGGCGCGAGGTACGAGCGATCGAGACCTGGTGAGACGGTCTGAGGAGCGGCTCACGGGGTCTCGATCGCTCCTTCGTCGCGCCTCGACCAGCGAGAGGGGCGCGGGAGCGGAGGGCGCACGGGGCGGACAAGCCCCCGTTGGGGGTGGGGAAAGGGACGTAGGGTGACCGCGTTCGAAAGTCCCGCACCAAAACCTCATGCAACGGAAGGAACCAGCATGCCAACATTGGCGTTGAAAGCACTGGAACTGCACGAGCAAGCGTCGAACAGCATGATCCGTCTCTCGGCGGTCCGAACAGATCGGTGGGTGGTGCTCGTGATTATCGCGCTGGCCCTCATCGTGGCGTTCGGGCTGCTCACCGCGTGGTGGATCGTGTGTCAGTCGAAGGGCATGTATCCCGCTCTCGACATGCCGTCGTGGGCTAACGGCGGCACGTGGAAGGCATACTGCCGTCGGTAATTTGGCTCACACACTGATGTGGAGGCACCAGAAATGCACCCGATACTCGAAGTACACAACGTGTCGAAAAGCTACCGGTCCGCCGTCGCCGTCGACGACTTCTCCCTGGCCATCCGTCCAGGTGTCGTGCACGGCCTCCTCGGACCGAATGGCTCGGGCAAAACGACATGCCTCCACATCATTGCGGGGCTGATCTCCCCCAACGACGGCGCCGTCAGCATCTCCGGCGTACCGATCGAGTCCAAGGCCTCGCGCCGCCTCATCGGGTTCGCGCCCGACGACCTGCCGCTGCCCAACTCGCTCACCGGGCGTGAATACCTCACCTTCCACGATGGCATGCGCAGGCGCCACGACTCCGCTCGCGCGGTGCAACTCGCGACCGCCCTCGGAATCGACGCCGACCTCAACAAGCTCATCGGCGAGTACTCCCACGGCATGAAACGCAAGATCCAGGTGATCGCGGCACTCATGCACGAGCCGGAGATTCTCGTGCTCGACGAGCCGTTCCGAGGGCTTGACCCCGACGCGGCTTCCGTTCTCAAATACACGATCGAGACGTTTGCGAAGAGCGGCCGGGCCGTGCTGATCGCCACGCACGACATGATCCGCGCGCAGCGTGACTGCGGCGAGGTGACGATCGTCAGCGCGGGGCGCACCGTGGCCTCCGGCACCCCGCAGGCGCTCATCGAGCAGACCCACGCGGCACAGACCCTGGAAGACGTGTTTCTCGCTGTCACCGGCCTGGCCCACGACAACGAGACGCGGCTCACGTGCATCAACACCATGTTCACTCACCTTCAGGAGGAACTGTCATGACCGCAACACTGAAGATCATCCTCAGCGTGTTCACCGGTCTCGTACTGGGCGTCACCCTGGTGTTCCTCACCCTGGTGGCCGCCGTCACGTACGCGTTCGCCACCGGCACCACGGCCACGGTGCCGGGAATGCTCACGGCCTGGTTCACCACCGAGAACAATCTGCCGGCGTTGAACTTCGAGCCCAACGGCACCGGCCTCATGGTTGCCGTCTTCATTGTGACGGCCATCGTGGTGGCGCTCGCGGTGCGCCTTACCCTGAAGCACAAGCACTCCCCCGCATCATGAGCGGTGCCCTCGCCGAAACGGCGCAGATCTCCGCGGTCACCCTGAAGCTGTGGACGAGGGAGCTCGCCTCCATCTTCCACACCACCGAACGCAGGGTGCGCGCCTCGGTGCTGTGCGTGGCCGCCGCAGCCGCCGCCTTCGGGCTTCTGCTGGCTGTGGCCAGCGCCGCGCAGCTCACCCAGAACATCCCCGAGGTGCTGCGCCTCAACATTGTGCGCACGGCGTTCGGCAGCGCCATCCTCATTCCGGCGATCGTGACGACGATTCTCTGCGTGACCATGCCGGCGCGCACGTCGTTGCAGACCCTGCTCGACCTGCTGCCCGTGGCCCGCAGGGTCTCCCGGGCCGGGCAGGTGGGGCCGTCGTTCGTGCTGGGGCTGGGGTTCAGCGCCGTGCTCTGCTCCACCACCATCGCCGTGGTGGCAAAACTCTACCCCGACCCGTTGCACATCGCGCTCGCCCTCGCCCTGCTCGTAGCGGTGATCGTGATCGTGCAGGGGCTGTCCATGGGCATCTTCACGCTCATCGCCTCCGGTCTGCGCCGATACGGGCGGCTGCCACAGCAGTACAGCGCCGCCGTGGCCGGGTGCTCGGTGATCGCGCTCGGCGTGGCCGCGATAGCGGCCGACCTGCTCACCTTCCGACCGGCCGTGGTGGGCGAGTTCACCGCTGCCGACCTGCTGCTCCACCGCGCGGCAGCCGGCGTGCTCACCGACCCAGCCGCCCCGGGTCCATGGCTGGTCATGCTGGCGTGGGCCTCCCTGTCGGCGGCCATCTTGACCGCGTCGTTCAGCGTGTACCGGCAAGAGCAGGGAACGGATGCCATCCGGCTGTTCCGCGGAAGCCGCCCCCGGCACACCCCGGCGTCCGCAGCGATCTGGCTCGAGGAGCTGCTCTCCGTGCGCAACCCGCAGGCCATCATGACCGTCGTGATCCTGGTTCCCGCGGTGTTCGCGCTGCACCTCATGGCGGCCGTGCCTCCGCTGCGCGACCTCGCGCACACCCTCGCGTTGAGCGCGCCGGTGTTCCCCTTCTTCCTGGCCGTGTACGCCGTGGGTCGCACCCTGCGAGTCCATTGGCTGGGCGTGCACCTGATCGCCCGGCCGCTGTGGTGGGTGAGTCCCAAGATCGTGGCCTACGCGGTGGGCGGAACGGTTCTCGGCTCCCTCGTGTTCGCCGTCGAGGTGCTCATCGGGTTGGCCGAGCCCTCGAGCGCCGCCCAGGTGGGTGCCCGGGCGGTTCTCGCGCTCGGTGCCGCCCTGCTCGCCGGCACGGTGGTTCCGTACAGCGACGAGCAGCCCCTGTCGATGACGGTGTCGGGCTTCTTGGCGGCCTTCATCTACCTGGTGATCGTGAGCCTGCTGGCGTGGTTGCAGGACTTCACCCCGGATGCGCTCATCTGGTTGATCACTCTGGTCTCCGCCGCCGGGTTGTTGCTGGCGTACGCCGGGGTCGCATCCGCCCACAGCACCGACGACGTGCGTCGTGCGTGAGCGCACGCTGGTACCCTCGGCCGGGGTCGAGGTGGTGAACGGCGCCTGGTGCTGCGCCGGCCTGGACCTGGCGACCGACGACCCGGCGGCGGCCTGCGAGCTCGGTCTGGTGAGCGTGGACTGGCACTGGGTGGGCAGGTCGCGCCGCGTTCGGCTGGCGCTGCCGGGCCGGTGGCGCAGCCGGCCCGTGCCGCGCGGTGCGATGCGGGCCGCCGCGGCGTCGGTGGCGCACAACGCCTGGGGAATGCTGCCGTGGTTCGGCGCCGTGGCGGCGCTGCTGCTCTGCGGGCTGGTTCCCGATATCGCCGCGCTGGCCGGAGTGGGCTGGGGCTTGGGCCTGTTTCTGCTGTCGGTGCTCGTGCACGAGGCCGGGCACGTGGTGGCGTTTCGCGTGGTGGGCGGACCCAAGGCGGCGGGCTTTCTGGTGAGCCGCGGCATGCGTTCTCACCTGGTGCGGCCGCGCCTGAGCAGGCGGGCAGACCTCACCATCATTGTTGCCGGGCCGCTCAGCCCGCTGCTGGCCGTGGGGGTGCTGTGGCCCGTGGTCTTCGCCTCGCCCGTGCTGTTTGTGGTCTGGTGCGTGCTGGCGCTGAGCCACGCCCTCACGCTGCTGGTGCCCGTGGGCGACGGCGCCAACGCCCGCGATGCCCTGCGCACACCAGCGAGCGCGCCCCGCCCCACCTGAATTGCTCGTCGTAGCGGATGACGACGTGGTCACCCGCCCGTTAACGGTTGAGCGGGTGCTCTATTCGTCGTCCAGCACCTTGAAGACGTCGGGCAGCAGCACGGTCAGGCCGCACGCCGGGCATCGCTCGCTGATGACGAGACGCTCCTTCACGAAGCGCTGTTCCGGCACCATCTCCGTGCCGCACGATGGGCAGCTCGGGCCAATGATGCCGTCACCGTCAAATGTGATCTTCAGCCCGGAACCGATGTCTTCCGTGAAATCGAACAGGTCGGGTGGTTGCTCATCCTCTGGCGTCATGTCGCTGAGTATGCCCGGATGGCCTCGCACCCGTGCACCCCACGTTCGGGGCGTCTCGGAACGTCTGACCAACGGCCCGACGTCACGCGTGCCTATTAGTGGAGTGCCTCGTCGCAGCTCAGGTCGACGTCCGCCACCGGGTTGGTGGTGATCAGCGGCGTGCTCACGGCCTCAAGCGCCCCGTGCTCCGCCGATCCGCCCAGCAGGTGAAAGCGCGTCGTGACGGACTCGCCCGGTGCCAGTTCAACACCGAGTTGACTCACGGAATATCCCATGTGCGCCGCCGGGTGGTACGGCACGGCCTCTCCCCCACGGGCCACGCCCATGTTCTCCGAACCGGGCGGTCCGTAAACCAGAATCAGGGTTTTCACGTTCCCCTTAACCACACCGAATGTGCCCGGTCCGGTCACCGACGGCGGCAAGACCTCCCCGGCATTCGGCGGGGCGGTGCTCGTGAGCGTCACGTCAACCGCGTAGTACGGCCTCTCGTCTTCGCGGCACGTCACTTCGCCGAGGCCGATTTGCACGTCCAGGTATGGGTCCATCTTGGCGCCCGTGGCGTCATTGAAGTAGATGCCTATTCGCTCGGCGGCGGCATCACTCACCGGAAGGTCGCCCGTCAGGGTGGTTCCGGCCAGCACGGTTTGGTCCTCCTCATGTGCGCTCCACAGAAGTATGCGTCGTTCATCGCCGGCCTGAGCCAGCGCCGAAATAAGCGCCTTGGGCTCTGCCTGGCCTCCCGCTAGCGCCTCGAAAACAGCGGATGCCGCCGACGCAAAGAACGCGTCCTGCTCGGCAGAGCTATCGTACTTTGTGTACACGTCCGTGAGCAGCAGCTGCACGGCATTTTCGCTGGTGAGCACGTCGCCCGTCGCCAGCGTGATGGGCCCGGTCGAACGCAACAGATAGCTGAGCGCCACCGGGTCCAGGGAGATGACGCCGTCAACCTCCGCGTCGTATTTCTGTTTCCACATCTCTCGAGCGAGCCGTCCCGTCGTGGGGAAGTCCGGAGTGAGCGTGACGTCACCCATAAAAGTACTGATTCGATCGGTGAAGAGCCCGCGTGTTTCAACCGGCAGGTCAAGCACTGGGTCGGGGAATATGATGCCGTTCGCCGACTCCTGGCGAACGATTTCAATCCCGCCGTCGTTGGTCGCAATTTCCGCGAAGGCTCCGGGGAGCCCGCCGGTCGCTCGAACCTCCGCGTTGTTCTGAAACAGAAGCAGATAGGAACGCGACCCCCCGGCACCAAGCATTGCCGGAACGAGCTGGGCCGCCCGGTTCGCTGAGTTCACTGTGACGGCTGTCTTTTCAACGAGCTGCGAGAGCTGGCGCGCTGCGGCGTCCACCTGCGGAATGGTTCCGGACGTATCGATCTCGCCCAGGTCCGACTGGGCCTTCTCGAGGGTGCGATCCGCGTTAGCGATGTTCACTTGTGCCTCCATGATGGGGCCCAGATCGACGGTTCCGCCGGTCGGGCTGAAGGCGTCAACGCTGAACCCATCCGCGAGCGACACCAACGGCGTGACCGCCGACTCGCTGATGTCGTTCACGACCTGAGCCAGCTGACGGACGGCCGCCAGGTTCGGTCCCAGAAACGGCAGGATCTCAAACGCCCGCCAGACCGGATCGCTTGTGAGCGCCGCGGCCGAGTTCGCATGTGAGTTGAGATCAGCAACGGCTCGTTGCGCGGAGGCAACGTCACCATCCGTGATGCCATTTTGAATCGATGTGGCCAGGGGCATTGCGGCTTCGAGCTCGCTCTTTGCCATCAGCGCGCGGGCGCCAACCCATGCGCACAGGAGAAGGAGCAGAAATACCGCTGCGGCGATGCCAAGCACCCAGATTGGGCGGTCTTGTTTGCGCGGTCGCGTTCGGAGCTTTTGGGGGCTTGACACGACCCTATTCAACCAGATGCTTTCCGCACTCACACAGCAGATAGACTCAACTGAAATATTTCGTAAGGACCTCGGGGGCGGGCATAAAATGCACATCGCAGAAAGTGCGACGGTTTCTGATCGCGCAACCATGGGAACAGGCGTCAAGGTCTGGGATCTGGCACAAGTTCGAGAAGAAGCAATCGTTGGCGACAATTCCATAGTCGGACGTGGCGCCTACATCGGCGCCGGAGTGAAGATCGGTGCGAATTCTAAGATACAGAATGATGCTCTGATCTACGAGCCTGCCGTCTTGGGAACAGGTGTCTTCATCGGCCCGGCCGTGGTCTTGACGAACGACACGTATCCACGCGCGATCAACCCCGATGGTACCCAGAAATCCGCTGCCGATTGGATCCCCACCGGCGTCATAATCGACGAAGGTGCGGCCATCGGCGCGCGCGCTGTGTGTGTCGCACCGGTGCACATTGGACGATGGGCAACCGTCGCGGCAGGGGCGGTCGTGATCAAGGACGTACTGGATTTTGCGCTGGTCGCGGGGGTACCCGCGCGACAAATTGGTTGGGTCGGAAAAGCAGGTTACCCACTCACCGCCGTGGGCGACATCTGGGTTTGTCCACAATCAGACGACCACTATGAGGTGGCCACCAACGGGCTAACGGAGAGAGCAAAGTGATTTCAGCTTCCATTCCTAATTTCATTCCCGCCGCTCGCCCTCTTATTGGCGACGACGAACGACGAGCAGTCGATGCCGTCCTCGTGTCCGGGCAACTAGCGCAGGGCAATGAGGTCAAACTTTTCGAAGAAGAATTTTCTCAGGTCCTCGTGGATGGTCGATCCGCCGTCGCTGTAAATTCGGGGACTTCGGGGCTTCATCTGGGGCTCCTGGCCGCGGGGATCGGTCCGGGAGACGAAGTCATCGTGCCGTCCTTCACCTTTGCGGCGACCGCCAATTCAGTAGCTCTGACTGGCGCAACACCCATTTTTGCGGACATTGAACCGGATCACTATTGCCTTGATCCTGATTCGGTAGAAGCCGCTATTTCCAGCCGAACTGCAGGGATCCTGCCCGTGCATCTTTACGGTCACCCCGCAAATATGCCTAGCCTTCAGCGAATCGCAACCGCCAATGGACTCAAACTTTTTGAAGACGCTGCCCAGGCACATGGAGCAAGCCTTAACGGCGAACGCGTTGGTTCATTCGGTGACTTTGCCATGTTTAGCCTGTACCCGACGAAAAACATGACGTCTGGCGAGGGCGGAATGGTCACGATGAACTCACCAGAGATCGAACGGCGCATGCGGTTGCTTCGCAACCAAGGCATGGAACGTCAATACGAGAACGAGCTCGTCGGGTTCAATGCGCGCATGACCAACATTCACGCGGCCATCGGACGCGTCCAGCTCACCAAGATCTGGGGATGGACCGAGCAACGCCGCCAGAACGCCGCCTTCTTGTCAGAGCACTTGACAAACGTTGTCATCCCGAAGACCGCACCCGGAGCTGAGCCCGTCTATCACCAGTACACAATTCGAGTGCTCGAGGATCGAGATCGCATCGTTGCGGCGCTCCGGGACGAGCACCACATCGGGACCGGCGTGTACTACCCCATACCGAATCATCGTCTGCCCTCCTTTCAACAGGCTCTGGACTTGCCGGAGACCGAAGCAGCATCGCAGCAGGTGCTCTCTCTTCCTGTGCACCCCTCTCTTACATCGAACGATCTTGAACGAATCGTTTCCGCAGTGAACAAACTCACCAAGGCAGGTTCCTAATGACAGAGCTTAGAGCTGGCCTTATCGGCTTAGGTATGATGGGTCGCCACCATGCGCGGGTTCTTCGCGAGATCACGGGAGTTGAGCTTGTCGCCGTGGCTGATGAAATGGGCGACCCCCACAACGTGGCAGGCAGCACCCCGTTCTGCCGGACCGTCGACGAATTGCTGGAGCACAACTTGGACATGGCCGTTGTGGCCGTCCCCACCGCGTTCCATGCCGCCGTCGGCCTCGCGCTAGCCGAAGCCGGCGTGCACGCCCTCATCGAAAAGCCAATCGCCAACACAGCAGAGGAGGGCGCCCAGTTGGCCGCCGCCTTCGAATCCCGTGGACTCGTCGGCGCTGTTGGCCACATCGAGCGTTTCAATCCCGCACTGCAGAGTATGAGAGAACGCATTTCGGCTGGAGACCTCGGTGCGGTCTATCAGATAGCGACTCGTCGGCAGGGACCATTTCCGGCTCGAATCGCGGACGTCGGCGTCGTCAAGGATCTGGGCACCCATGACATAGATTCAACGGCCTGGCTCGCGCAGAGCGCATACTCGTCCGTATTCGCACAAACCGCGCTCAAGAGCGGTCGCCCACACGAAGACCTCGTGGTCGTCACTGGCCGCCTCGCGAACAACGTCATTACAAATCACCTTGTAAATTGGCTTTCCCCTCTAAAAGAACGCGTCACCATCGCCACTGGGGAGAAGGGATCGTTCGTGGCAGACACACTCACGGCGGACCTGACCTTCTTCGAAAACGGCACGGTCGAAACCCTCTGGGACCCGATCTCAGCATTTCGGGGCGTGGCCGAGGGCTCGATGATTCGGTACGCCTTGAAGAAGCGCGAACCGCTTCTCGTTGAGCATGAAGCCTTCCGCGACGCAGTACTCGGTCTTCGAAATGACATCGTCACTATGCGGGACGGCCTCGCAACGCTGCGGGTTGCAGAGGCTGCGATCAAGTCCTCCAAGAATGGCCAAGTTGTTTCTCTCTAGAATTCCCGCCGTGAAGCCCGCAAAGGTTTCTTATTTCGAAAGTTTCCTCCCGTGAAGATCGCCGTAATTGCCTTAGGAAAAATTGGTCTCCCCCTAGCTGTGCAATTTGCCAGCAAGGGGCATGACGTAATCGGAGTGGACGTCAACCAAACGGTTGTTGATTTGGTCAACGCCGGCAAGGAACCCTTTCCTGGCGAGCACCTACTCCAAGAAAAGCTCACGGAGCTAGTAGCAGCGGGCAGGCTCACCGCCACGACCGACTATTCAGTTGCTGTCCCCACCGCCGACGCCGTCGTGCTTGTCGTGCCGCTTTTCGTCGACAAGGAAGCCAAACCAGATTTCGCCTGGATGGATGCCGCCACGAAATCTCTATCTGAGCACTTGACCAAAGACACGCTCGTTTCCTACGAGACCACTTTGCCTGTTGGAACAACGCGGGATCGCTGGAAGCCACAGCTCGAAGCTGGGAGCGGCCTCACAGAGGGTGCCGACTTCCACGTCGTCTTTTCTCCCGAGCGGGTTTTGACTGGTCGAATTTTCGCTGACCTACGCAAGTACCCCAAACTAGTCGGTGGCCTGTCCCCACTAGGAGCCGCACTAGCAGTCGAATTCTACGATTCGGTGCTGGACTTCGACGACCGTCCCGATCTGAAGCGGACAAATGGTGTCTGGGATTTGGGATCTGCCGAGGCCGCTGAGCTCGCAAAGTTGGCGGAGACGACGTATCGCGACGTAAATATCGGCCTGGCCAACGAATTCGCTCGATATGCCGACCAGACCGGTATCGACGTCTACCAAGTCATCGACGCGTGCAACTCACAGCCCTTCAGCCACATCCATCAGCCAGGAATCGCGGTCGGGGGCCACTGCATCCCCGTGTATCCGAGGTTGTACCTGTGGAATGACCCGGAGGCCACCATAGTGCGCGCGGCCCGGGCGCGAAATGCCTCCATGCCAGAATACGCGGTGGACCAGCTGGAGCAGGCTCACGGCTCACTCAGAGGCGCCAGCGTCGTTGTCCTCGGTGCTGCATATCGCGGTGGTGTAAAGGAAACGGCGTTCTCGGGCGCGTTCGATACGGTGGCGGCGCTCGAGAAACGCGATGCACACGTAAGCGTCCACGATCCCCTATATTCAGATGTCGAACTTGAAGCCTTGGGCTTAACCCCGTTTATGCAGGGTACAGCCGTCGATGTGGCCGTAGTTCAGGCGGATCACACCGAGTATCGGACTTGGGGTCCTGCCGATGTGCCCGGAATTCGCACGTTGCTAGACGGAAGACACTTTTTATCGCCAGAACAGTGGCCGAATGTTACCTTTGCTGTGCTCGGCAGCCCGCTGGCGTACTGAATACTCCACAATAAAGAGCCGGGATGCAATTGACCTTCGTCTAGGTCGACGTAAAACTTCGAAGGGCCCCTGCCGACGCACAGCCATCGTGCCACTTCCCAACGAACGCCTTCCCGTCAGAAGCAACAGCGCGCATTTCGTCTTGCCGCGAGAGTACCTCCAACATCACTCGCCTGAAAGTTACCGGGTCTGCATTGACAATAGGAACATTGTCGCCAATCACGCCGCGCGAGAATTCTGAGACGTTCCCCACAACGAGTCGACCAGCGGCCATCGCTTCAATTGCGGCAACTCCGTAGGAACCAGTCTGGATCTGATCCACGACGATATCAACTTTCCGAACGAGGGCTCTCATTTCAGAATGTGGAACTGCCTCCGACCTAACGTATGTAATGAGCCCCTCCGACTCAAGCTGTCGAAGGACTGGTTCGATGTACTGCGTACCTTTGATCGGCGGATCGCTTCTGCTCGGGCGATGCAGGACGCGCGGGACATCACGCACAAGCACCTCATCATCGAGGTTCCAGCGGTCGATATTGACGCTGAGGGGGAGCCATCTCGCGGCGGGAAGATCTGCAAGCAAATCTGGAGTGCTGACGAAAAGGGGCACCCCCGCCCCTCCGATCTCAACTCGATTCTTGGCCGCCTTCACCGACAGCCGGTGCACCCACTCTTCAGGCGCATCACGGAAGAACGAGTGCTCGTTTAACTCCATATGCAGCCTCGGGTCCCTGATATCACTCCCGTGGAAGACGACACCAACGCGAACCTCTGTTTCTTGAAACCGATGAATCTCGTCACGAAAATTGTCTGACCGGGCATCTCCAAAAATGGCGCTATTGGATTCGTTGAGTAAATGCGAGGTCCCCTGGAGCACGCGGTCGATCCAGAGACGGCGAATCCAAGATGGAGTGACACGATAATGAGGGATCGTTTCCTGGGCTTTGTCCTTAATTGAAACGCCTCGCAAACGTGATGCGATGGTGCCATCGCGGGCAAACGATGATGCGTCAAACTTCAAGCTCTTCGAAACAGCATCGGCCCATTCATTCGCCTGCCCTGCCTGGTTTAACGGACCAATAGCCAATCGGGAAGTTCCATCTACTCGCTTAGCCATGATTGGCCCCGCCGTGCGCATTACTACTGCTGTCAACTGGAACGTCGTTCGCCAACCCGATGGCTGGGCTCTTCAGAGCCAGCCCTATGAGCAACAACGCCGCTAAGAACAACCACGAGATCGAGGGCTCAAGGAAAGAACTATTCATCGTCGAGAGGATGGGGAAGATTCCGACCAGGGCCACTAGGGCGAGGCCTGCAACCCGCGTTGAACGATCATTCGCATTCTGGGCGACTGCTTTCCATCCGTTGGCCCACAAGGCAAGAAGAAGGCACAAGAATAAAATGAAAACCGCCACCCCAAATTGAGAAAGTATCTCAATAACGCCATTGTGAGGGTTGATTATACCTTGCGTTGGGTAGGCCGCATCTCCAGACAGCATGCGGGCTTCAAACCCGCCTAATCCAAGGCCAGTGAGATAGGTCTCTAGCGAAAAATCAAGTCCGTTTTGCAGTAAGTGCACGCGAATCATGGCGGAATTATCGTCGGATATGTTGGAAATCACATTTCGGAACCAAAAGGAGTCACCGGCGAAAAACAATGCGAGTGGCTGGATCGCTGATAAGAATTCCGACCGTACCACTTCGGAAAATGCCAATGCTGAAATGAAACCAAGCCCCAACGCAAGCACTACCCGTCTCGTATTCAGAAATACAATTGCCGACAGCAGGGCGACAAAGACAAGAGTGACGAAGCCAATACGGCTCCCAGTGGCCAACATGAAAACTGGCAAGGAACATAAGGCCATGACATAGCCAACTCGCAACATTCGAGATTTGGCACCTACCGCGCCAAGACAGAGGATCGGATAGGAAATCACGAGGAAGAGAGCATAGTTGTTCGGATTTCCAAGACTACTCGCACTACCGAATCCGTCGAGGATCGGATTCGTAGACTGCAGTCGATAGTAGTTCTGAAAAGGAATGCCAAAGAATATTTCTCTCACGGCTACCATCGAGGTTCCGATATAGGCAATCAGCCACCCAACCAGCAATGCGGCCTGAGCCTGGAGAGGGACTCTAATGGCCGCAATCGCGAGAAGGAAAAGTGCCCCGGTAAATACTGAAACTCCTTCGGCCCAAGCGAAATCGGACGCGCCCCTGAAAAGCAGCAACAGCAAAGCAACAAGCAACCATACGAAAACAAGGAGGAGAGCCACTGTCCTGAGCGCCGAGCGCTCGGGTGCATTGCGTCGCTGAAACACTGTAGCCAGAAAGAGCACGATTACTGCGACCCTGAACGCGAACAAAGGCCCGAAAAGAGGAATTGTTGGTCCAAAGCAAGCCAAGATGGGGATCAACATGAGCATCACCCGCGGCACCCAATGAAGAACGTCCTCCAGTGCCGGTTCGCCTTGCGGTGAGCAAGTTGCTTCAACCGAAGGTCGCCCATGCACGGTCGTCATGCAAGTGCCTTTCTTGGCCGGTCGTGGCCGCCGAATGAACTGCGTAGCAATCGTAAGATTTGCTTCACGTTTTTGACTCTAAGCGCCGACCAGAGCACTAAGAAGAGAAGTGCCACACTAGCCTGAACCCAAAAGGGAGCAAGCACGACGTCAAACAGAACTATGAGCGAGACGATTCCCGTCAATACCGAGACAATTACAAGAGTTTGCCCCAGCCAAGGGAGTTGGTACCGTCTCCAAATAATAACGTAGGGGATACCGGCAATGGTGCTCGCTCCAACGAGGTAGCCGATGGGCACGGCATGCTCCGGGAGCGTTGGCACGAGAGCAATCCATACTGCGATACCAATCGCGAAACCGATGAGGCTCGATATCGCCGATGTTGCCATACCCCGATTTGATTGCGTAGTGAGCAAATTGACCGATGGTACGGCAATCGTCCCAACGACAACAGCGAGAAGTAGAAACATCAAGATCTCATCAGTGTTTTCCTGGAAACCCTTGCCCCATACCAGGAGCGTGATTGGGCCAGCAAGAATTCCGATGACTCCGAACGCGGCGATCATGAGCGTGACCAACGTTTGGGTCGCCAGTTGCGTTCGTTTCTTGAGCGACGCCAAATCGTCACGGCCGTGGTCACGCGCCATCGCCGGGAACAAAGCCAAACTCGTGGCTCCGGCAATCAGAGAGATCGGGGTCGTGAGGGTGAGGGCAGCCGCATACTCGCCAGCGTAGGAGAGTCCATTTACTGCTGTGGCGACGAGGATGGAAGTTTGCAGAAATCCGGCGCTAGATACTGTGCCCACAACACCGAGCATCATGAAACGATCTATCGCGCGGCGTGTGTCCCTGCTCACGCTGCGGCCGCTCCCATACGGCCACGAGAAGATCGCGAATAGGAGTGTAAGCACAGCCAGCGGAGCCAAAACCCAAGCATTGCGAACCCCGAGGAAGAGAAGAAGCAACGCCGCTAGAAAGCTCACTACACTCGCTGTAATCTCCCATCTGACAAGTCGCCCAACCTGCCCAGTACCGTAGTGCACTCCCCTAATGTAGGCATGCGCGCACATACTAAGCAGCAGAAGAATGGTCACGAGGACAATGCCTGTCCCGCTTGCGCGGAACAGGCAGATGATAAGGATCACCAGCGAAACCAGAAATGTCGACTGAAAAGTGCGCAGCCCTATGAATCTTGCGACGGCTTGAGCACTCTCAGAGTCCTCTTTGCCCCGGAAGTACGCAATGTACCTGCTAGCTGCACTCCCCGCAGAAGTTGGTAAGAACAAGGCGCCGAGGCTGGCTGTGGACGTTACGTTCTGGACGACACCCAAGAGCTCGGTCCCGCCCAGCCTGCCAAGGAGTACATTGGTTGCGAACCTGGACCCACCTTGAAACACAGTAGAGGCCAGCCCCAACGCTCCGACTCTGCCAGTTCGACTGGCGTCGAAGTTATCGAACCGTACACGCTCAAAGGCGACGGTCTGATTCGTTACAGACTTCCGACGGGTCATGCCGCGAGCCGTCGATTCCTCTGTCGCCGGCGCAACTCGATCGCTAGTTTAGGGGCCGAAGTCACTCCGGCAATTTCTGACAGCAGTTTCAAAACGTCAAGAGCCTCTCGCGTCGCTTCCTTCGGTAGGCTGCAGGGTCGATCGAAGTCGTAGTTGTAGTGCGGGATGGTTGCGGGCTGGTCAACGACATATCAATCTTTCGTAGACGCTGAGTAATACAGATTCTTCTTGCGCCCAGGTGAAGGATTTCGCTGCTTTGCGCGCGTTATTGCCATGGAGTTTCAGAAGGTCCGGGTCACTTGCGTAGCGATCGATCGCGGCTGTAATTGATTCGACAGACGTCTCGTCGACCAAAACACCACAGTTGTGCTTCTCAATGATGTCGCGCCACAACGGAAAATCGGAGGCAATGATTGCCGTTCCTGCCGACATGTATTCGAACATCTTGGTCGGCAATGAATCCAAATATGCAGGAGTCGACTGCAACACCACGAGCCCGATAGGCACGGAGGCAACTAAGAGACGAGCGTCTGACGGAGACACTTGCCCGTGAAAATTCACGTGCGCCCAGCCTGCACGCAATTCAAGACGTTTACGAAGCGAGTCGTCCGCGATGGGTCCAGCCAGCTCCAACTTCCACTGCGAAGCCGTGGCTTGGCTCCCCGCAGCATCCACCATCTGCAACGCGCCGCGATTGACGTCAATTGCGCCGACGTAGACGGCCCCGAAAGGTCTTTCCGCAGCCGGAGCGGCCCTCGAATCCGAGGCACTCCCCTTGGGATAGTTATGGACTACGGTCACCCTAGCGGGATTGTATCTGGCCGCTATCGTCTCTGTGGCCGCGATTACGTGGTTGCTGAACTTTGAAAGCCACACGACTATCAGTGCTAGGCGGATGAAGGCAGGCATCACCTTCTGATTTGCGTAGTGCTTGCCGAGCACCTGAGTGGGGAGATCTTCGTGAGCGTCGTAGATGACCTTCTTGCCCAGCAGCCTGAGAAGCGGCACTGACCAGACAAGTTCAGGATCATGGAGGTGAAATACGCTGGCGCGAGTTCGCAAGCCCGCAACCACGGCGGCAAGTGTCCCTAAGGTGACCCTGTTGAGTCGGCGTCGTTTGGGCAATCGAACGACGCGCACACCCGTCTCAGGCACGGTGCCGTCACTGTCCACGGCGATCAAAGAGACGCTGTAGCCGGCTGAAGCTAGGCTGGCCGCCTCCCGGAGATGCACACGATTATCTGTCCACGGGTGTGCAGAACTCACGTGAACGATTCTGACAGGCTCTACTGACGCGGGGGAATGCACGTGGACCATCTTTTCATCTAATTTCGTTACACACTTAGCTTCGCTGGATATCTCTGCGCACTGGATCGTTACGGCGTGACTCTCAATCGCGCACTGATGCGCTAGCTTGCGGCAACGGCCGGAAGCGGCTCCTCCAGAAACGTCGCACTCGCCCGGTCTAGAGCGCGACCAAACGTGCCAGCCAGTTCCAAGTAGCTGTATTCGCTCATGACATGGGCGCGCGCCTTGATACCCATCTGCAACCGCATTGCAGGCGTCATCGCCTGAATCTGCGACATGGCTTGGGCAATCTGCTGTTGGTCATTAGGTCGAACGCAAATCCCGCCGTCGCTCTCAAGAATGGGATTGTTCAAGGCCTTAGCGGCAAAAATGATGGGTCGGCCCGCGTACATATAGTCGAAGAGCTTATTCAAGCTAATTCCGTACTTGTAGATTTCCAGATCGAACATGTTTGCCACGAGACAGTCGGCCTGATTCGCCATGTAGATGACATCACTCTTGGGTACGGGACCCTCGAAAGAAATCCGTTCACCACAGGCCAGGCCTGCTGCTAGGTCGGCCAGTTCAAGTCGCTTGGGACCATCGCCGATCATCCGGAGGCGCGCCCGTTCATTTCCGGGGAGAGAGGCGAAATCATTGAAGGCCAACAGAATTGGTTCAAGTGCATTCGCGTTGCCCATCGCGCCCAAATACATGCAGGTAAAGTCTCGATCTTCCACAGCGGCAATATCCGGGAGGTGCGTGGGCACATCCACTCCGTTGGATACCCAGGAGAACGGCTTGTCGATTCCCAGGCCCTCAATATACTTTCCGACCCCGGGCAACGGCGACACAACACCGACGGACCCGCGAATCAGCTTCAACTCAAGCTTGCCCAGAAGGATTTCTAGAGCACTTCCCCTCTTCAACCGTCCCAGGGCGACAAGGCTCTCGGGCCACAAGTCCCGCGGCTCAAAGATGAATGGCACTGCGTATCTCTTCGCAAGCCGCATTGCTCCCCATGCAGCTAGGGGATGTACGGAGCTACCCACAATAGCGTCGGGTCGCTTCAGGCCACGAAGGCTTCCGGGCGCCAGGAGGGACGCCGTAAAGAGAATCATGTTCAGAACGCGCAAGGGGCCGTTGCCCTCGTAACTATTTGACCGCAACCACACGAACAATGCCGCTCCACTCTTGAGCATCCGCCTCTGCTGAAAGCGGCGGTGAGTCTGTTTGCCTCTGGGATGCGTGGTGCTGGCCGCGATGATCGTCGCCTGCCAGCCAACGGAGGGCAGGTGTTGAGACAGGAAGTAGTGCCGGCCAGCTTGCAGGTCCTTTGCTGGTTCGGTTGCGTAGTGGTTAACGATCCAGATTTGCTTCGGCTCACTCATGTATTCATTGCCTTTCGCTGTAAAGATTTCAGTCGACGTCTCAGTTCGCATCCGGCGCGACAAACTCCCCGCCGAATGGCCTTCGCCTGAGTTCATGAGATCTGACCGAGCCCCGACGCCAGCGACCCCAGGTACCAGACGTTCCCCCGGAGAACGAAGGATCCAAGCGCCAATGGCAAGGTAAGCGGCTGTGACAGCTAGGACTCCCAACGCACTGACCCACCACCCACTGAGGTTGACCGCAGCGACGAGTCCGAAGCCACCTGCCACAGCACTCAAACTGGCAGTAAGTACGGCAACCCGAAGGTGAGCAATCCCGGAGCCTTGAATTCGTTGGTATAGGTGTTCACGATGGGCTTCAAACCAGCGCGCGCGTTTCAAAATGCGTTTCAACAGCGTGCCCCCAGCATCGACGAGGTAGATCGTCAGCGGCGCAAGCACAGCCACTAAGGGCACCCCGTGCATCAAAGCAGCGACCGCCACAATGCCGATACTGCCGCCGAGCAGGTAGCTGCCCACATCGCCGAGGAAGACGCCACCTCGCATCAGGTTCCAGGGCAAGAAGCCCAGAAACGCAACGGCTAGGATTCCCCCCGCTGCGATGAGCCACGGGAATCCAAAGATGAGACCCAGCACGCCGTACGTCGCACCCACGACTACCCCGTGTAAACCCGAGATTCCGTCCAGACCATCCATGAAATTCGCGACGTTAATGTAGCCAGCAATGCCTATGGCGAAGATTGGAACGAGCCACATCGGGGTCGATCCTGAGCCCTGAAGCGCTGCGGAAGCAGCGACTCCGATGGCAAGTTGTGCCGCTGCTCGCACTCGAACGGGTAGCCCCCGCACATCCTCAATCCAACCGAGCAGTCCGGCGGCAAGGGATAGAACTCCAACTGAAACTATGATGCTATCGGCGCGCGTGGATGCAAGCAGCAGAACAAAAGACATATAGCCCGCAAGCATCGCCATAAGCGGCGCCAGCCCCATTCCCCGAAGAACTGGACGCTCGTGCGACGACCGCAGGTTGGGGACATCTACAACACCAAGACGTGTCAGAAGTGGGCGGAGAACGAAGGGAAGGAGCAGGCTGACGATCAGCACGACAATCGCAGATATCGCAAGTGCAGGAATCACTCTTAGGCCTGACGCACGGCGAGAAGAGGCGGATCTTCAGCCACGATTTTCCCACACCGCGCCTCCCACGCCCGTCTGTCCAAGGCTTCCGGAGAGATTGGATTGATGCTCGTGTGCGATATCTTCGGGTGGATCGGGCGCTCATCTGTTTCATCGACCCCGATGAGCTCTTCGTGCAGCTTCTCGCCCTCGCGCAGGCCCGTGTAGACAATCTCAATGTCCCGACCGGACTGCGCAATCATGCGGTTGGCCACGTCGAGAATGCGCACGGGCTCGCCCATGTCGAGAATGAGCACTTCGCCCGGGCGACCGATGCCGCCGGCCTGAACCACGAGCTGGCAGGCCTCCGGGATGGTCATGAAGAAGCGTGTGACATCGGGGTGCGTGATGGTGAGGGGCCCGCCAGCCTCGATCAGCGACGTGAATGTGGGCAACATGGAGCCGCGACTGCCGATCACGTTGCCGAACCGTACCGACAGGTACGTGAAGCCGGTCTCCTCGGCCGCCCACGCGGTGAGCTTCTCGGCCACACGCTTGGAGTGCCCGAGGATGCTCGTGGGGTTGGCGGCCTTGTCGGTAGAGATGTTCACGAACGTGGTGACGCCGGCAGCGCGGGCGGCCTGAAGCACATTGCTGGTTCCCAGAACGTTGGTTTTCCAGGCTTCGTCGGGATACTGCTCGAGCATGGGGAGGTGTTTGAGGGCCGCCGCGTGAAAGACCACCTCGGGCTTGCGGTCCTTGAAAATGGCTGCCAGCGCGTCGGCATCGCGGATGTCCGCCAGAACGACATCCTTCGTGTTCAACAAGCCGTGCCCGAGAATCGAAATCTGCGCGCTCTGCAGACCGGTTTCGTCGCGGTCAAGCATCATGAGCTCGCTCGGGCCGAACTTGAAGATCTGGCGGCACAGCTCGGAGCCGATCGAACCGCCGGCACCGGTGACAAGCACTCGTTTGCCGGCGAGGTAGCCCGCAATGGATTCCACCTCGGTGTCCACCGGGTGACGGCCGATCAGGTCTTCGATGGAGATGTCGCGCAGGTCGTTGAGGCGCATCTTGCCCTGGAGCACATCGTCCAGCGGCGGAAAGACCTTGACGCGCAGCCCCGCGGCATCCGCTGCGTCGGAGATTTCACGCAGAAGCGCGGCATCCGCTCGTGCGATGGCCACGATGAGGATGGAGGCGTTGGTGGTCTTGGCTATTTCAGCGAGCGAATCTCTCGTGCCGAGCACGTGCACGCCGTGCAGCCAGGCGTTGCGCCGAAGCGGGTCGTCGTCGATAATACCCACGGCGCGGAACGACGAGTGGTGGTCGGTCTTCATGCGGCGCACGATAGAAGCGCCCAGGTAACCGGCGCCGTAGACGAGCGCATTGCGCGCGTCTGCGGCCGGCTGGATGGAACGCTCCACGAGCAGTCGTTTGACGTAGCGGATGCCGCCCATCATCACGAAGGCGAAGGGCAGGGCAGCGAATACCGTGCTGCGGGGAATGCCGAGCAGGGTGCCCGAGACGACGACGGGGATGCCCAGAAAGACCGTGGTGGTGAGTACGGCCCAGAGGAGGGCCCGAACCTCGGCGAAGCTGCCGTAGGGGTGGCGCCCCTGGTAGAGATAGAAGAACCAGCCCACGAAGAACTGCACGACGACGGCGGCGATGCAGAGAATGACGAGCGGCAGCCACGAGATGTTCGACATCTGAAAGTCGTAGCGCAGTGTCTGAGCGAGGATGAGTGCGACGACCCACGACACGGCGTCCCACGCGAACTGGGTGCCGAACCGCACGAGTGGAATCGACCGATTCAATGCCTGAATTTGGCGCGTGGCACCATCTATTATTCGCACTCGACTCCCCCGCCGGTTACATGCTGAAACAGCGCTCCCCCGGAGTCGCTTGCATACTGTGACAGCAGCACGTGCATTGTCATGGCGTTGCGCACGTGACCGTGCTGGCTGTCGATTCAGTGTAACTCAACAGGGGATACCCTTCGGGCGGCTGCCGCTGTGCGGCAGGGGCGGAGGACTTCTGGTGGATCCAAGTCAGCCCGCGCCGACAAAAAGTCGGCGCGGGCTGCGAGTGGTGGTGCGAACTACTCGACTACGCGTTGGCGCGCTGGCGACGCAGAACCGTGAGAACTACAACCAGGGCCAGGCCGAGGAGCAGGGCGCCGGCTGCAGCCCAGATGAGAGCAACGGGAGCGGCGTAACCGGTGTTGGCGAGGTCGCCGGCTCCGGCGTCCACTGCCGTGATGGTCAGTGCCGAGGTGGAGATGTTGCCGGAGGTGAGGCCGGTTGCGGTGACCGTGTAGGTGCCCGTGGCGTTGGCCGGCAGGGTGACGTTTACGGTTGCTGCGCCCTGGGCGGTAGCGGTCTTGGTGATGGACGCGGTGGCGGCCTTGAAGACCGAGAGGGTTGCGGTTCCTTCGCCGGTGACATCGAAACGAACCTGCTCGCCAGCGGCGAAGGCTCCGTCATCGAACGTCACAGCAACGGTGCCGCCGGCGACGACTGCACCGGAAACGGTGATCGCGCTGTCCGGAACGTAGCCAGCTGCGTTAGCGGCGGCCGGAACTGCGAATACTGCGAGAACCGCGAGTGCGATTGCCGCGAAGGTCTTTTTCCCCATGATGTAGCCCATCTGATTAAGTGAGAGTTGGTCACGTCGTCAGCTGGCGCCGAACGAAGTCAACCCCTACTTTAGGGGACTTTCTCAGGTTCGCAAGTTACAGGAGGCAGAAAACCTAGTCCATATCGTGGAAACATCGGGGATGTGGGCGTGTTGTGTGGCGCTACGCCAATGATTTGGCGGCCACGCGGGCGAAAGTGTCCAATTCATTAACTTAATCTCACAAGCGTTAATACCCCAGAACAGGGGTGATCAGCGCCGGTGTGGTACTCCGGGAGCTGGCCATGCTCTGCCCATGGAACGCAACACGCTGACGGCGTGCGAAGAATTTCCGATCGTGTACGGGGCATCCACTTGCGCAGCATCACCCCCAGTGGGAGTCAGACTCGGCTAACGGGGTCAGGCCTCCGATAAGTTCAGAAAATGCAGACGCCGGGAAACACAACTCGCAACGCACGAGTCCAGTGGATCGATACGGCAAAGGGCGTGGCGATTCTGCTGGTGGTGCTCGGGCATTCTGTGGCAGTGCTAGCCAGCGAGGGTGTGGGTGTTGGCCCGTGGCAGGAGGTGAATGCCCTCTTGAGCACGGCACGAATGCCGCTGTTCTTTCTCGTGTCGGGGCTGCTGGCATCGAGCAGCCTCTACCGCCCTCTGCCCCGGTTCGTGGACTCAAAGATTCTGCTTCTCGTGTACCTCTACGCTCTGTGGGTGGTGCTGCACGCGATCATCGCGGGCATTCGGGAGGGCGGGGACGGCTTTGTCGCGGCGGTACTGGCAGCGCTCTCTGATGGGCTGATGCTGCATTCGTCGCTCTGGTACCTGCCCGCCCTGGCAGTGTTCTACGCGGCGGCGCGGGTGATGCGTGCCGTGCCCGTGGCGGCGCAGCTGAGCGTGGCCGTGTCCAGCTACGTGTTGTTCGCCTCGTTCGTGCTGGAAACCGGCAGCACGGGAGTAAACGGGATCGGGCACTACTTCGTGTTCTTCCTCGCCGGATGCTGTGGGCGCCGGCTCATCGCAGGCTTCATGGCACGACTCACCGTGATGCGTGCGGTGCTGATCTGCGCGGCCCTGATTCTCGTTGCCGGCGCGACGGCAGTTGCTGACGCAACGTGGGACGCCGCGTCCAACATCGGGGCGGTAGCTCTCGGCCCCCTCGGAGCGGCCACAGGACTGGCCGTGGCCGGAATTGTGGCGCGTGCCCGGTGGAGCCGCGCAATTATGTGGGTGGGCACGCGAACCATCCCCGTGTACGTTCTCCACCTGCAAATCGTGTTGGCCATCGCCGCGTTGACCGCCCCCGTGTTCATGCTCAGCCAGGGGCTCGCGCTGGCAGCGCCCGTGCTCATTGCCGGGGTGGCCGTGCTGGCGAGCTACGCAATCTGGCGGGCTACTCGACGGGTACCCGGGCTATACACCGCGCCGAGCTGGCTGCGTGTGGAAAGGGTGCCGCAGCGCGTGGCGGCGTAGCCGGTCTCGACCACGGCCGCGACCAGGCGTTGGCGCTGGGCACCGAGGCCGTCAATGCCGACCTCCATCACGTCGCCCGCGGCCAAGTAGGGGAAGCGACCCGACAGGGCAACTCCCTGCGGCGTGCCGGTGTTGCGGGGAGCGTGGGGGAAGTCGAGGGCGCGGGAATGGGGTCTAGATAGGCTCAATCAGCCCAGGGGACGGGAAAGGATTGAGGCGGATGTTCGCGGCCGGGTCTTACTGGGTGGGCAACACGACGGCCTGTCCGGGCGCGGGCACCCAGGTTGCCCCGAACACGCAGCCAGCGCCGGTCACGGCCAACGTCGGGGCGTCCCACGTGCCGCCCACCGCATAAAACTCGGCCTGTGTCGGGTCGGTACAGTCGGTGACATCAGCGAGGGCCTCTGCGCCGGAGGGCCCGAGGGTCACGATCACCGGTGTCGGCTTCGAAATGGGCGCACCCGTGCCGAGCTGCGTAACAGCGACGGCGATCGCCACGCTGATCAGCACCGCGCCGAGGCCGATCGCGCCGACGAACCAACGGAATTGCCGTCGGGTTTCGGTGAAGATGTGCCATTCTCGCAGCGACTCGAAAGCAGAGAACAGCCGGTCACGGTCATCCGGAACGGGTTTGCCGGGTTCCAGGTCGGCATAGAAATTCTGCATCGTGGTGGTGAACGACGGCTTGGTCAGAAAGTCCGGGGCCAGAATGCCTACGCCGAAAGCCGACTCCACGGCCCGGGCCGTTCGGGGGTTCTTGTCGTTCAGAATCTTGACGACCTCCTTCGGCTCGACGCTCAGAACGCACGCGGCCCGCCACAGGATCGCGCCGACGGAGAGAAAGATCACCACCCCGCACTCGACCAGCAGCAGATTGCGCCCCAGCCACTCCCCCGCGTCGGTAGCGCCCGCCAGACTCGCCCCGACCGGCGCACCGGTCACGATGACCGCGGCCAAAATGGCTGTGACCGGCGTGAACGCCGCCAGCCACTTGGTCGTGTCGCGATAGGCGTCGACACTCGATTTATAGATCGACATGCGACCCCTTCCCGCTTGACGAACATTTTTCTGGATTACCGATATATATCGGGTAAACTGTTCGGAGATATCTTGACAGAAGGAGAGCGTGATGGCCACGGTGGACTTTGGGCCCGTACCTGTCTCGCGTTTCAAGAGCGAGATGCCGAACGTGCTCACTGCTCTTGAACACCAGCGCCGCGTGCTGCTGTCCCGCCATGGCAACATCGTGGCCGCGATCGAGCCGCCGGCCGAGAAGCATGCCCGGCTGTTACTCGATTTCACCACCCGAACGAGCCTGGCGCGTGAGGTACCCGTGCTGACGATGACCGACATCGGCCGGGGGTCGCCATCCGCTTCAATCCGCAATGCGGAGAACGGGGTGCAGTCACTCTTGACTCACCGCGGGATCGTCCGTGGCGTTCTCACGTCACGGCCGGAGGCGGAGCCGCTGGAGGTAGTGGACCAGCGGGCCGCTGCCCTGAGCGCCTTCGCGCTCACCCATCCGAACGCCACACCCGAGCAATTCGCTGATTTCTCCGATTCACTGTCCGCCGCCGATGACGTGACTGCCGTTGCTCAGGAGCCGGTGGCATCGCAGTGGCTTGCACTGCTGTCACAGCTCGGGACTGCTCCAGTGCGCACTCCGGAACTGGTGACATCCGGTTACGTCACGTCCGTGAATTTCACCGAATACAGAGACCGCGTGATCAGGAAGCTCGAGGTGAGTTACGACGAAGTCGGCCTGCTGACCAATGCTGCGCAATTGCTTCCCGATATCCTGCACAGCGTGCGACCCCTGGAAACGTATACGTCCCCGGATCGGGCGGCCCTGCTGCGTACGGCCCTGAAATTTGCTGAGCAGTCCGTTCTTCGCGCCGGGCAGGCGGTTCGGCTGGGGCCCGATGCCCGCATAGGCCTAGACTTCGAGGATTCTACGAACACCTAATTTGCGGGGAGAGGCGACGTGGGCGACGCAGTCCGATCGATCCACGGCCAGAATGCGCTGGACACCTTCGCCTGGGTGCACGACTTCATCCACGAAGAGCTGCTTGACGCCGTGGTGACGCTGATATCCGGTCAGGCGCTCCATCTCGACGACGATCTTGAGATCCACACGCTCACCCTCCCCGATGACCGAGTCAAGCTCACGCTCCTGCGCCCGGGCGGATCATTCACGGTCGATATCGACCTGCGCGCCCTCCGGCATCCGGTGTCTCACGGTGATGCGCGAAGCTCGGTGCCGGTACCGGACCAGTGGCGAAGGACGAGCACCGTGTTGGGCACGCCGGTTTGGGAACTCTTCAACTGCACCGTGCACAACGTACAGCCGCATCGCAACGCGCCCTGAGCGCGTGACACCCGGCCGCACCCGCGGGGCGCGGGAAAGAACCTCCGCAGGCGGCGTGGAACGCGTGAGGTGAGGCTCGGTGAGGCCGGGCTGCGTCTGGGGCGGCCCGCCCCGCCTACATGACGGTGGCCGAGCGCATCCGCTTGTCTATTGGTGTGACTAGTCGAAGAATTTCTGGGCCTGAAGACTTGTGTTCAAGAGCGCCGCGAATTGTTCGTTGCCCTTCGGGCTCAGGTGAATGCCGTCGACATAGTTGTCGTCGGGGTCTGGAAGCCAGCCTTCGGCAGCGGGATCCACAAAGCTGACGCCCGCGCTCGCGGCGGCCGCAGCTATGGCGGTGCGGGCACGGTCGATGCTGTCGCGATTGCCGGCCGGCGGATAGCTCGGCCCCACCGCAACGATGCGAGCCGACGGAGCCTGCGCCTGCACGGCAGCGAAAAGCTCGGCGGCGGCGCTCTGAGTTCTGGCCACAGGGCCCTGATCGTTCAGGCCGCCCTGCACAAAAACAATGTCGGGAGCCGACTCAGCTACCGCGGGTACCCGGCCGAGAAACGTGGTCTCGTTTTCTGCAGCCTGACCCGGGTTGGTGTAGCCGGTGCCGCCCTCCCCGAACGGCACGACATCCCAGAGCGGATGCATATCGGCCAGGTACTCGATGTAGTTGTTCACGGGGTCAACCCCGGCCCGACCCGTGTACGAGTCACCGATGAAGGCGACCTTCGTGCGCTCGGGTGGAGCCGTGGCTGTTGGCGTGCTGGCTGGCGGGAGCACGTACGACGACGCGGGCGGCGGGCCGCTGAGCGCCAGAACTGTGAGACCGAGGGCGGCGACTGTCGTGAGCCCCACTATTCCGAGCTTGATCCTGCGCGTTCTCGTGGACTCCGGACCATTGCGTGCACTGCGTTTCTTCCCCCATGACATGCGTTCGAGCCTAGGATTTTTCCGCGCCGGGATGGCCCATTTATACCCCCCAATGGGAGTGCCCATGGAACAAACACCTGCGAAATGAGGCGCCACGGGCGTGGCTTCTGCACCCATGCCGGCGGTGCGAACGGATGCCGCGGCATCCGCTCTGAGACGAGGGCAACCTGGGCGCTCAACCGGGCTGCGGCGCGGCCTCTCGCCCCGAAGTGGACCTTCTCACTCGCCACCGCGCCCATTCCCAGCACGCGACCACGGTCACCACGGCGAGGAGCTGCGATGCCGGGCTGTGAGGATGCAGAACGATGAAGCTCGGCACAATCACCGCAACGCTCGCTTGGATGATGTACGAGTCGAGGCTGCGTTGGCCGATGAGCTCGATGGGCCGCACCACGGCGCGGGGAGTGACCGGCAGCACGATCTCGACGGCGGCGTACAGAAACGCGAGCGTGGCATACGCCACCGCAATTCGCAGAACGGTGACGTCGATCTTGTCGAAGAGCTCGGGGGCCAACCTCCCCGCCAGCAGCACCACGCCACCCACGGGAAGATAAGCGACTAGGAGCGCCCAGCGCCACCGGCGGAGGAAGTGATCCGCGCCCAGTCGCTCCCAGTGCCACCCGAGCACGAGTGCCGAGATGAACAGGAGCTGCCACATCGCCCAGTTAGCCCCGCGGGTTTCGCCGTCGAATGCCACGAACGATGTGTACTCGCGACAGGCGATGCCGAGACCATAAACGGCGCCGGATGCTGCCAGCACCTCGACCCACCGGCCACGCTTCAATAGCCAATACGCCCCCATGGCGAGGAGCAGGAACACCACGTAGAGCCGGAGCACGCTGCCGGCGGGTGGCGCCAGAGACATGGTGATTGCACTGAATGTGAGTTCGGCGAGGCCTCGCCCCTCTGTCGGCGGCACGTTCGCGTGCGTTCGGGTACCCAGCAGGAGCAGCGCTAGGCCGAGCAGCACGATGGCCGACTGGGCCAGGTAGATCAATGCCACCCGGGCCAGCGTTGCGCACTGGATGCGCCGCAGCTGCACACGATGAACGCTGCGGCTCTGCACTATCCCGAGCACGAGGCCGGAGAGCAGCACGAAGCCGGAGGCCCCGTCGAACTGCGGGAAGACGTGCGTGGCACGGGCGATGAGAGATCCCGCCGCGAGGTGCCCGGTGATCATGCTGACGATGCAGTACCCGCGGATGATGTCGAGTGCCGGTATGCGCGCGGATGCGCCCCTGGCAGTGTGATGCCGATCCCCCAGCGCATTTTTCCGCGCCAAATTGTGTTCCCCCATTTGGCGACCCTACCGCGTCGCGGTCGCGCGGCGGGGGCCACGTTCACGCGTCCCCCGCTCTCGCTGGTCGAGGCGCGACGAAGGAGCGATCGAGACCACGCGACCCGACTCTCAGACTCGGCTCACCCGATCTCGAGACACGCCGTAGACGGCGTTCCTCGACCAGCGGAAAGGGGCTGCGCCTCTCTCCGCGGGATGGCGGGGCTCAGAGTGCGTAGAGTTCCTTGCGCGCGGCATCCACTCCGGTCCACGAGACGTGCGACAGGTCGGGGTAGATCGTGTTGTGGTTGATGCCCTCTTCTGAATCGAGCAGGTCTCGGAGCCGCGCCTTCCAACCGGCGGGAATTCGAATCGACCAGCCGAGGGCTGGCCAGGACGTGTCGGGGTTGGCCTTCCGTTTCAGGAAGCCAATCGTGAGCATGCTCACGTCTTGCAGCTCGGCGGCGTTGAGCGCTTGGCCGTCGAGGTTCACGTTGAGGTCGCTATAGGACCGAGTCACGCCGCCCACCAGGAACCGACCGCGCTGCGCGCTCATGCGTGCATCGAGGGGCCGGTCCTCGACCAGTTTCACGGCCTGGGTCCACGTGGATGTCGATTGCTGCACACCGCGCGCATTGTTGGCCCACGGGAGTTCCGTGGGCTTTGACAGCGAGGTCTCGTCCTCGCCGGTGAGGGTGAGAATGAAATATCGTCCATCAGTGGCGTCGTTGCCTTCGACGGCGAAGTACAGGGCTTCCAACGGCCGGTCGCTGACATCAATCATGCGTGTGGGCGCTCCGTGATGCTGAAGCAGCATCAGGAGTTCACCCTGAGTCATGCCGCGGCCCAGGCCGCGGTTCTGCATCTCGAGGATCACCGACTTCTCCAACTGCGCCAGCATGCCCTCGGTGATGGTCTCATCGGTTTCGGCGCGCATGAAGCGATGCAGGGAGGCCGACAACCCGTATTTGTGGTTGCTCTGCCCCCGAAAGAGAAGCGGTGCTGCGGACGTCTGCTGCCGCATGGCAGTGGGCGTTGGCTGCTGGCCGGTGATGAATTTCTGCTCCGCTTGGAGCATCTCAAAGAACGCTTCGGGCTGCAGGTACGTGGCGGGATGCATCTTGTTCAGCTCGCGGGAGCTAAAGAGGGCCTCGGCAGTAATCGTCGTGCGTGGTGTCGACATGAATATCCTTTGCTGGCGGCTGTTCGTGATGAACAGCATCTGCTTCGCGCGCAGTCCCCCCGACCGCCCGCCCCATGGAGGTTCTCGTTCGTTCGGCGCCACGCACGCCTGACTCCATTCAAACGGTTTCAGGTCTGCGAAAGATGCTGAGCGGTCTCTTTTTGGGCCCCCACTTCGGGAGGAACCTTGCGGTAGAGGGCTTGGGCCTGCCTGGCGTGGAGGGCATGGCGCATCGGGCCCGAAATTGGAAGAAGAAAGGTTCTATTTTGAAGACAGTTAACATGAGTTATCCTCGCTTTTGTGTTCGAGTGGTGGGAGAATAGAGGCATGTCAACGATGCAGAAGTCAGGTTCCGAGGTGATCGCCCTACTGGAGAGGGCAGACGCCTCGGTAGCTGCTGCGTTGTCGGAGGTGAATTATCAGCAGTTCACGGGGGATGAGGCGCTGGCCGTGATGGCGGCGGTGGAGAAGCTGGGGCGCCGGGCAGACGGGGCCAGGGTGGCGTCGGCGACAGATGTGGCGGCGCGGGCCGATTCGGCCCTGGGCCACGAGTCCCTGGCGTACAAGAACGGATGTCGCGGTAAGTACGAGCTGATCACCGCCGTCACGAGGGTGTCGGGTTCGGAGGCGAAGCGGCGGATGCGGCTCGGCGGCTTGATCAGTGGGGCCGCGACCGCCGCGAGCGGGCTGCTCGGGCAGGAGATCCCGGTGCAGCACCCGGCCGTCGCAGAAGGGCTCGCGTCGGGAGAATTGGGGGTCGATGCGGCGGAGGTGATCGTGACGGCCCTCGAACCGCTGTCGCGGCGGGTTGCTCCGGAGGTTGTGGATCGGGTGGAGCGGGCGCTGGTGGCGTCGGCGACGGGAGCGATCACGCCCGAGACGGAGGGACTGCCGGGGGCGGGGATCGCATTCTCCGCCGACCTCATCCGGGCGCAGGCCCACGAATGGGAAGCCCGCCTCGACCCCGACGGCGCCGCCCCCAGTGACGATGCGACGGCGGCGAAGAGCACCGTCGGGTTCGGCCGGTTGAAGGCCGGGCTGTATCCGTTGCGGGGCGCGGTGACGCCGGAACTCAAGGGCATCATGGACGGTATCTTCAACACCTTCCTCTCCGCCCACGCCGCTCCCGCGTTCCCCAGCGAGGAACAGCAGGCACTGATCGAAGCCGGAGAACTGATTCCCGGGGCTGAAGAGTTCGACGACCCGCGCACCGGCGGTGAGAAGCGAGCGGACGTTCTCCGGGGGGTGTTCGAAGCTAAGGCGCGCGACGCGAAGACACCCACTATGGGAGGCGCGGCGCCGGTGGTGATGGTGCACGTGAACGCCAAAGACCTCAAGAGCGGGCAGGGTGTCGGGTGGGTCGACGGGGTCGAGGCGCCGATCTCACTGCGAAACGTGCGGCAGAAGATGTGCGCCGGCGGGTATCAGAACGTGATCATCGGGGAGAACGGGGAGGTACTGCGCCTCGGTGAGAAGAAGAGGTTCTTCACCCCCGCCCAGCGGCGGGCGATCGCCGCCCGCGACGGCGGATGCGTCATACCGGGGTGCACGGTAGCGGCGGCGTGGTGCGAAGTGCATCACATCATCCCGTGGCAACACCACGGAAAGACAGACATAGACAACGGAACTTTGCTCTGCTGGTACCACCACGCCACCATCGACACCTCCGGGTGGGAGATACGCATGGTGCGAGGCCGACCCGAGGTGCGAGGCCCCGTGCTGTGGGACCCCACCCGCACCTGGCGTCCCGCCGCCACCCACCGGGCCAATACGGCCAGCTCCGCATCGGGCTAGAAGTGTGCCCGGTGCAGGATTGCAGGGTTGGCTCACGCGGTCTCGAGACGCTCGTGCCTCGCTCCTCGACCAGCGGTAGGGGGCAGACATCAGACATCAGATCTCGCGATAGGGTTGCAGAACGGGTCGACACAGAGGTTGACGCGTGAAAACACAAGGAGTCGCCATGACCAGCGCACCGAACTTTCCCGCCGACCGCACCGTTGTTCTCACCGGAGCCGCCTCCGAACGCGGGATCGGGCGCAGCACCGCCGACAAGCTCGCCTCCCTGGGCTGGAGCGTCGCCATCGTGGACATCGACGCCGACGCGGCCCGCACTGCGGCATCCGCTATCGAAAGCGCCCGCGGAATTCGCGCCATCGGCGTGGGCGCCGACGTGTCCGACAAAGCTTCCGTCGACGCGGCCATCGGCGAGATCGAAGCCACGATGCCTCCCATCGTGGGCCTGGTGAACCTTGCCGGCATCAGCTCCCCCACCGAGTTCATGAGCGAAACCGTGGAAGCCTGGGACCGCGTGTTCGCCATCAACATGCGCGGCTCCTTCCTGGTGTCGCAGCGGGTTCTCGGCGGCATGATCGACCGCAAGCTCGGCCGCATCGTGAGCATCTCCTCGGTGTCGGCCCAGCGCGGCGGCGGCACCTACTCGAAGGTGGCCTACAGCGCCTCCAAGGCCGCCATCATCGGCTTCACCCGCGCGCTAGCCCGTGAAATGGGCGAACACAACATCACGGTGAACGCCGTGGCGCCCGGACCCATCGACACCGACATCATGGGCGGCACCCTCACCGACGAGCGCAAGAGCGAAATGTCGGCCGACATTCTGATGGGCCGAGTGGGCACCCGCGACGACGTGGCCGCACTGATCTCCTTCCTGCTGAGCGCCGACGCCGGCTACATCACAGCCGCCACCTACGACATCAACGGCGGGCTGCAGGTTTCGTAACCCGTGTGGCCGTGGCGTCGGTCTCGCACGTTGGCTCACGAGGTCTCGACACGCTCGCAAGCTCGCTGCTCGACCGGCGGGACGCTCGACCAGCGGGACGCTCGACCAGCGGGACGCTCGACCGGCGGGACTTACCCGGTCGAGATCACATCGACCCCCTCTGCTCGGTACAGGTTGAGAACGAGGTCGTCGACCTCGTTGGTCACGAGTGTCCACCCTGCGGGCAGGGGCGCCCACGCGGGCACCGAGCCGCGGTGCAGCTTGGTGGCGTCGGCGAGCACCACGGTGCGGCGGGAACGCCGCGCGGCCGTCTCCTTCACGTGGGCCTCGGGTAGCGTGGGCTCCCCCACGCCGTCGGCGGGGTCGACAGCGTCGACGCCGAGAAACGCCACGTCCACCATGTAACGCCCGAGGGCGAAGTCGGCGAGCGGACCCTCGAGCCCGTGGCTCGTGCGCGCCACCTTGCCGCCGGTCACGATCACCTCGATGCCGGGTGACGACGCCAGAAACGTGGCGGCGTCCAAGGAGCGGGTGAGCACGGTGATGCCCTCCCGCCCCCACAGATGGCGGGCCAGCTCGCCGCAGGTCGACCCGGCGTCAAGAAAAATGGTAGCCCCGGCCGGAATGAGCTCCGCGGCGCGCGCCGCGATGGCCGCCTTCGCGGGATGCTCCACGGTGACGCGTTCGCTCAGCTCGCGTTCCTGAAACGGCGCCGCCGCGCTCGCTCCCCCGTAACTGCGCGTGATCGCGCCGATCGCGCTGAGGTGCGCCAGGTCACGGCGCACCGTCGAGCTTGAGATGCCGAGGGTGGCCGCCAGCCCGTCGACGCCGGAGGATCCGGTGCGCAGCAGTTCGAGCAACCGCTCGTGCCGGGCGAGGGTGCCGCGGCGATAGTCGGTGGCGGCATCCGCTTTACTCACCCTGGCCGTCATGGGTCAGCCGATCACCGCGTTGGCCAGGAACAACAGCGGGATGGAGCCGGCCCAGATGGCCGTGGTCATGCCCGACCAGCCCTTGAGTGCTGCCGTGCCCTCGAGGCCGGTGAACGTGGTGACCACCCAGAAGTAGGAGTCGTTGAAGTAGCTGAAGATCATCGAGCCCGCGGTGCAGGCGAGCACAGCCACGACGGGGTCGATGCCGAGGGTGATCACGAGCGGGGCCGAGACGGCGGCCGCAGTAATCATGGCGACGGTACCGGAGCCCTGCGCGATACGCACGACGGTGGCGATGATGAACGGAATCAGGAAGGCGGGCAGGCTGGTAGACGCGATCGCTTCGGCGAGGGCATCGCCCACACCGCTCGTGCGCAGTACCTGGCCGAGCGCGCCGCCCGCTCCCGTGATGAGCAGAATGAGGCCAGCGGATGCCGCGGCCTCGGCCAGCCAGCCGTTCACTTTGCTGCGTGGGGTCCAGCGGGGCAGCAGAACGTAGACGGCGAGGAGCATGCCGAGCATGAGGGCGATCACCGGGTTGCCGATGAACGCCAGCGGCACGACCCAGTCGCTCGGCACGTAGTCGCCGGTGAGGGCGCCCTGCGCGCTCTTGTCGATGGCGGTGCCCACTGTGTTGAGCAGGATCAGCAGCAGGGGAACGGCGAGCGGAAGCGAGGCGACGAGGCCGTTGACCCGGTGCGGCTTGGCACCGGACGGCGGGGTGCCGAGGTCGTGCTCGCCGGCGGCCGGGTCGGTAGCGTGCTCGGCGGCATCCGCTTCTCGTTCGAGCGTTGCCGTGGCGGTGCGGCTGGTGCCGTGCACCTGCTGGGTGAGGTCGGTGGTGCCGTAGACGGCTTCGCGCACGCTCTCGGTGACGGAGGACTCGAGCTTGGGGCCGACCCATTTGGCGTAGAGCACCACGATGGGGAGCAGGAGAACCGTGAAGATTCCGCCGCCGAGGATGACCAGGCCGAGGTCGGCGCCGAGGATTCCGGCGACGGCGAGCGGGCCGGGGGTGGGCGGCACGAGGTGGTGGGTGAGGGTCATGCCGGCGCCGAGGGCGAGGGCGATGGTGACGTAACCTCCGCGCTTGACGCGGGCGATGGAGCGGGCGAGGGGATTCATAATCACGTAGCCGGCGTCGCAGAACACGGGAACGGAGACGAGGGCGCCGACGCTGCCCATGGCCCAGGGCTCGCGGCCCTTGCCGAAGAGCTTGAGGAAGGACTGGGCGAGGGACTTGGCCGCGCCGGAGACTTCGAGCACTTTTCCGATGCCTACACCAAGGCCGATCACGATGCCGATCGAGGCGAGGGTGTTACCGAACCCGGTGGTGATGGCGGTGATGATTTCGAGGGCGGGCTGGCCGGCCACGAATCCGGTCACGAGGGCGGCCGCGAGCAGGGCGGCGAAGGCATCGAGTCGGGTGCGTAGAACAAGGACGATGATCGTCGCTATCCCGAGCACCAGAGCGGCAATAAGTCGTATATCCACAGTGATATCTTCCTGGCTGGTCAAGGCCCGAGCAGCGGTGCTGGAGCCTCCTCAGTATGACTGCTGAACTTGCGCAAAGCAATCATGTTGGTGCGGTTTGATGCGCATGTAGTGCAGGTGGCGTGAAAAGGTGTGCAACTTGGCGGGCGGGCCGGGGCGACGCCGCACCGAAGCGGCGGATGCGGCTCGGCGGGATGGTCACCGGGGCGGAAGAATTCGACGACCCGCGCACCGGAGGTGAGAAACGAGCCGACATTCTGCGGGGAGTGTTCGAGGCCAGGAGCGGCGCCGGTGACCCTCAGCCGGATCCGGCACCGTTCGGAATCCAGGCGACAGCGAGGAGCAACCCGCTGCTCACCCGCCATCTGCCGTGGATCGCGGGCCACTGCTTCGCGGCGACCTCCGGGTGTGCAGTCGCGTCGATGCCACGCGGCCGTGGAGTCACGGTGAAGGAACCGTCGGTTCCGATCCTGGCCTCGGCGTGCTGCATGCCGAGCCAGATGCGCGTGCACGGGAACCACGCCTTGAATGCTGCCTCCTTGGCGCAAAACAGTGCGAGCGTCACCGGAAGGTGCGCCGGCAACCGAGCCAGATGCGCTTGCTCGGACGGAGAGGTGAACGTGTTTCTGACTCCAGGCGACACCTTCCGACAGGGCTCGGCGTCGATCCCCAGGCCCGCAAAATGGCTCGCGCGCGCGACGATCGCCGCCCGGTATCCCGCCGTGTGCGTCAAACTGCCCACGATTCCGGTCGGCCACACGGGTTCGCCGGTGCGCGAACGCGGTATGGGCACCGGCGGTTCGCCCAACGTCACCAGGGCCGCTCGAGCGCAGTCCCGCGCCCGGATGGATTGCAGTCGGTTCGGCGACACCTCCGGGCCAACGAGATGCGTCTCCTCTGGCAGCCGCCGGGCTGCCAGCCCGGTTGGCCGCTCATCGTCAGCGGTCGACTCCATCGCGACGGCACCCGCCGGCGCCAACGCCCCCACGATCCCGGCATTCGACCAGCAACGCACTGTCGTCACGTGGCTGATACCAGCGCGAGACCCAGACTTGCCACGGCGGCCGTCGCCGTGACCGCGCGGACGCCGTTCCAGTGCGCCCACGACGTCTCGAACCCGCGGCGGGCATCCGCTGCGCCGCGAGGCACAGCCCCTTCGAGTCGAAGATTCAGGGGGATGTTCTTCGCGAAGGTGATGACGAGCGTGGCGACGTAACACGCCAACGCGACAGCCGTCGCGGTGACGCTGCCCGCGCCGGTTGCGATGCCGATCACCAGGGCGCCTCCCGTGAAGAAGAAGGCGCCGAAGAAGGCTAGGGCAAAAAGCGGATTCTGGATCGACGTGTTGATCGAGACCATCGCCGACGTAAATGCCCGGTCGTCTACTCCGGACAGCCCGGGCATGACGCCGCACACAAATGCAAAGAACAAGCCTGCGATGAGCGCCGTTGTGACTGTGGCGAGAAGGAGGAGAATAACAACGGAGAACTCGGCCATGGCCACACTTTCACTGGGTAAACGGGATCGGGAGTGATCGCCACCGCGATCCGGCCGGACGGTTCGAGCGCCGTCCGGCCACGGTCGGTCAGGTGATTGACACACCGCCGTCGATGCTCACGACCTGACCCGTCATGTAATCCGTCTCCACGAAGAAGCCTACCGATCGTGCGATTTCGTCGGTCGTGCCGAATCGCCGCATCGGGCATTTCGCACGGATGCCGTCCTTCACCTTGTCGGGCAGCCCCTCGGTCATGTTCGTGATCATGAAACCCGGGGACAGCGCGTTGACCGTGACTCCGCGCGCGGCACATTCCGCCGCGAGCGTGCGGGTCAGTCCGATCAATCCGGCCTTCGATGCCGAATACGCCGTCTGTCCCGGGGTCGCGATCAATGCCGACGGCGACACGATGTTGAGGATGCGTCCCCATCTCTGTGTGAGCATCGAGGGAAGACAGAGTCGGCTGATGTGGAAAGCTCCCAACAGATTCGTGTCGATCACGGAACGCCACTGCTCCGGATCCTGCATGGCCATGAGCGAATCATGCCGCACCCCGCCGTTGTTCACGAGAACGTCGACAGGGCCTAGGGCCTGCACAATCTCGTCGTGCAGACGGAAGGAATCCGCCCATGACGCAATGTCGCCGCTCACGACGACCGATTTGTTGGTGAGCAGCTCGGCGGTCTCGCGCGCTGCGGCCTCCGACGAGTTGTAATGCACCGCAACGCGGAAACCCAACGCGTCGAGCTGAATGGCGAGGGCACGCCCGAATCCGCCGGAGCCGCCCGTCACAAGCGCGACGGGGCTCACTCGACGAGAGCCCCGCTCCCCTCCGCTCATGCGGCCACCTTCGTTCCGCCCCAGCGCAACAACATCGACGCCCAGGTCATGCCGGCGCCGAACCCCGCAAGAAGCACGACATCGCCCTCGGTCACCCGGCCTGATTCGATCGCCTCGGTGAGAGCGATTGGAATCGAGGCCGACGCCGTGTTGCCGTAGCGGTCGAGATTGGTGAACAGTTGCTCCTGCACCATGCCGGTGTGCTCAGCAATGGACTTGATGATGCGAATGTTCGCCTGGTGCGGGATGACGACATCAATGTCGGCAACATCCACACCGGCGGAACTCAAGGTGCGCCGAACAGTGCCGATGGTGAGGCGCACGGCGTTGAGATAGATCTCATTTCCGTTGATCTGCGCGTAGTGCAGACCATCGCGCACGGTCTGCTCGCTGGTCGGCAGCCGGCTTCCTCCCGCCAGCACCTTGAGACTGTTGGTGCGGCTGCCATCGGCGCCCATGTCCCAGCCCAGGAGCCACTCGTCCACCCCGGGGGTCAGCACCACGGCTCCCGCGCCATCGCCCACCAGGATACCGAGATCCCGGTCCTCCGGGTTCGTGGTCAGCGAATGCGTGTCACTGCCGATGATCAAGATAGGCCGCGGATCCATCCGCATCAGCGCCGCGGCCATGATGAGCGCGTAGACGAATCCCGCGCACTCGGCATTCACGTCGTGCGCGCTTCCCGCGATCCCCAGTTCGTGATGAACAAAAGCAGACGTGGCCGGGGAAGGTTGCTCCGGAGTCGCCGTGGCGACGATCAAGTGAGCCACATCAGCACCGCTGAGGCCTGCCCGATCCAGGGCGGCCCGCCCGGCATCGGTCGCCAGCGAAGCGGTGGTCTGACCCGCTTCCACCCAGCGCCGTTCCCGAATTCCGCAGCGGCTCACGATCCAGTCCTCGTCCACCCCGAACTTGACGGCCAGTTCGGCGCTCGTCACAACCTTCTCCGGCAAGGCCGATCCCCAGCCCGCGATCTGAAACGTCGACATGGCTCAGCCCACCGCGTCAGCGGTCACGAGCAGGGTGAGGCGCTCGTGCACGATACGAACTGTGAGCAGGCTGTCTTCGTTGTCGAACACATTCGCGTCGGCGCCGGCGTCAGGGTTCGCGGACTGGAAGCCGTACAACCACTCCATCAAATCCATGGAATCGACGTCGGCAATGTCAGTCAGCGGAACGTCGGCATCGATGGTGAGCGCACCGGAGACGGCCTTCATCTGCTCGATGAGGTCTTCGAGGGATGGAATCATAATGTTTTCCTCTTCGTCTGTTAGCTGGCGGGCCGGAAAAGCCGGCCCTGGAAGTAGCCTCGCGGCCGGTAACACGGTAAGCCGGCCTGCGCAATCGCGACGCAAGTGAGCCTGTCGTTCGGCGACGGCACCCCCTTGCGGTTTGCTTGCGCCCCGGGGACACACTGAAAACGGACCCGGTCGACCGATGACTCGCGTCTTCCCAACGAGAGGACTTCACGTGGCACAGCAATCACTGCACCGGCCGATTGACCCGGAGCTGGACGCACCGGCGTCCAGCCCGGACTCGCGGCGTACGCCGCACACGCGGGTGGCGATCATCGGGGCGGGCTTCTCAGGACTCGGCACCGCCATTCGGCTGGCGCAGAAGGGCGAAGACGATTTCGTCGTTTTCGAGCGAGCCGATGAAGTCGGTGGCACCTGGCGGGACAACATCTACCCGGGGGCCGGGTGCGATGTCATGTCGCTGCTCTATTCGTTTTCGTTCGCGCCGTACACCGGGTGGAAGTCGACATTTGGAAAGCGGGACGAGATCTTCGGGTATCTGCTGCGCGCCGCCGAGCAGTTCGACGTGCGTCGCCGCATCCGTTTCGGCCATGCCCTGGAACGCGCCCGATGGGACGACAGCCGCAAACTGTGGCGAATTCAGACCTCGCAGGGTGAGTGGACGGCTGACGTGCTGGTACTCGGCACCGGTTACCTCAGCGAGGCGTCCCTGCCGGACCTGCCCGGCATTGCGGGCTTCGAGGGCCAGATCATGCATTCGTCTCGGTGGGATCCGTCGATTGACCTCGCGGGCAAGCGCGTGGGAATCGTGGGTACCGGCGCATCCGCCATCCAAATCATTCCGAGTATCCAACCGCTCGTCGGCAGTCTGACGATCTACCAACGCACCCCGGCGTGGGTCGCTCCCAAACCCGACAAGACAATTGGCGCCGGAGAAGTGTGGCTTCGCCGGAACGCACCCGGGTACCAGAGATTCCGGCGGAATTTCAACAAGTACGGTCGAGAAATTGTCGTCGCCCTGCTGTCGAAACCCGAACTGATGAAGAAGACCCTGCAAGGCTCGGCGCTCTCGAACCTGCATGCCGTGATCCCGGAAGGGCCGTTGCGCGCCGCTCTCACGCCCGACTACGTGGCCGGCTGCAAGAGAGTGCTGTTCTCCAACGGGTATTACCCGGCAATCGCGAGCGACAACGTGAGCGTGGTCACCACGGGCGTCACGGCCCTCGACGGAACACGGGTCATCGCGGGCGACGACGACCGCGAGATTGATGTGCTCGTCTTTGCCACAGGCTTCCACACAGCGGAGCGACCTGTCGCCCGGCTCATCGAAGATGCCGACGGCCGCACTCTCGCGGAGCACTGGCAGAACGGGCCCGCCGCCTATCTCGGCACGACAGTGGCAGGCTTCCCCAATCTGTTTCTGATGCTTGGACCGAACACGGCGCTCGGGCATTCCGCGCAAACGGTGATGATCGAGGCGCAGATCGGCTACCTGCTGTCAGCGCTCGCCGTGATGAACAAACGCTCCGTCGCCTCTGTTGAGGTGCGACGCGACGTGCAGGACAGCTTCGATGCCACCGTTCGCGAGCGGTTCGCCGGAACGGTCTGGCAAGACGGCGGCTGCGCCAGTTGGTACGCCGACGCCTCCGGTCGCAACTCGTCAATTTGGCCCTCGACAACCACCCGCTACAGCCGCCTCACGCACCATTTCGACCCCTCCGAGTATCGCCTGACCACCGTCTCTGCGCGAGCACGAGACCTCACCATGGAAAGTCCAGCCCGATGAAGAGTCATAACCCCGCACAGGCCACTGATCTCACCCCGAACGCCGAAGCATCCGCTGCCGAACCGACGCCCACCGGCACGCTGTCCCGCCGTTCCGTGCTGCTGGCCGGGGGCGTTGCCATCGTGGGCTGGAGTCTGGCCTCCGGCTGGGTCACGGGCGACACAGCGCACGCCGGTCCGCGGCATTCCCGCGTACCCCGGCTGGACGGCACACTTGAGAAGTCCGCTCTCGGAGACTTCGATCACGACTTTGGCGGCTTCATCGCGGCCACGCCCTGGGCAGTCTTGCGCCCGGGTTCCACTGAGGATATCGCCACGATGATCAGATTCGCCCGCGACAACCGCCTCGCGATCGCTGTGAACGGGCAGAGCGGCGAAGATGGGCTGCTCGAATCCCACTCGAGCTACGGCCAGGCGCTGACGGAGGGCGGTATTCAGATCGATGCCCGGTCGTTCTCCTCGATCCATTCCATTGACGCGACGCGAGCGGTGGTCGGTGCGGGTGCAACCTGGGCCGAGGTCGTGACGGCAGCCCTGGCCATCGGCTCCACGGTGTCCACCCTTCCCGACTACCTCAAGCTCTCGGTCGGCGGCACGATCTCCGTCGGTGGCATCGGCGGGAACGTGCAGAGGGTGGGGCTCTCGGCCGACATCGTGCGGTCCATGGAAATTGTCACCGGAAAGGGCGACACTGTCAGGGCCTCGGCGCATCAAAATGCGGACCTCTTCCAGGCCGCACTCGCCGGAGGCGGCCAGGTCGGCATCATCACCAAGGTCGAGCTCGAACTCGTGCCGGCAGAGTCGACCGCGACGATTCGCATGTTCTACTACGACGATCTCACCCGATTCGTCGACGACCAGAAGCTCATCATGGCGTCGCGGCGCTTCGACCACCATTCCGGCTCCATCATCCGCAACGCTGACGACTCCGGCTGGCGCTTTGCGATCGAGCTGGGCAGCTACCATTCCACTGCGGAGGCCCCGAACGTCGACGACATCGTCCTTCAGCTGGGAGATGTGGCCAGTGACCGCGCGAGCTTCGCGCTTCCCTATCGAGACTGGGCATTCCGCCTCGAACCGCTGGTGCCCGACCTCCTCGCCGGAGGCTATTGGGGACAACGCAAGCCGTGGGTGAGCCTGTTGATTCCGAGCGACCAGGTGGAGGCGTTTCTGGCCGATGTGCTGCCCGGTTTGCGGGCGAGGGATCTCGGGGCGGGCTTCTGCCTCCTGTCGCCTCTCGACCCTTCCACCATCACGGCGCCGCTGTTCAAGGTGCCGGCCGGGCCCGACGGAGTCGCGTTCTTTTTCGACCTGCTCGCGTTTCCCGACCCGGCAGAGCCCGCTGCTGAAATCGCCATGATGCTGGAGCGCAATCGAACCATGTTCGATCGGGTCGTGGCCCTCGGCGGCAAGCGGTACATCATCGGTGCGGTGCCGCGCATGACCGTGGGCGATTGGCAAACGCATTTCGGCTCCGAGACCTACACGAAGCTCAAGCAGTTGAAGAGACGGTACGACCCTGACGGAGTGCTCACGCCCGGCCAGGGCTTCTTCCGATGAGCGCACCGCACTACTCGGTTCGGGACGAGGTTGAGCTGGAGGCTCCTCCCGCCCAGGTGTGGGCCCAGCTCCTCGCCGAACTCTCGGGCGCGGCACAGTGGTGGCTACCCAACAACACGTTCGTGCCGCTGGCGGCCGGCCTCGACCGAATCGGTTCCAGCGTACGCGTGGAGGTGCGCCCGAACGGTCGAACCTCGCGGGGCCCGGTGCTCAGCTTCGTCGCGACGACTCGGGAATCGGTGACGAACCGCACACTCGCAATGCACTTCGTGAGCGGATGCTTTCGCGGCGAGTGGACTTTCGACCTGGAGCCGCTCGCAGGAGGGCGGGCCACCAAATTGGCACTCACGATGGAAGCCGAACCGCAAGGATGGGTGCGCACACTGGCCCGGCTCACCGACGTGGGAGAGCAGCATTCGCAGGGCGTGCGCGTGGCCTTTGAGCGACTGGCGGCCGTGTTCTCCGGATCGGAGGTCGCGAATCCGGCCCGAGACACCGCGGCGCTTCCGTCGGAGATCGACACTGTGCGGAGTGATTCCTTCGTCGTTGCTCAAGACGGAGCATCCGTTCATGTAACCCGCATCGCGCCACACAACCCCACGACGGCCGTTCATGCCGTGCTCCTGCACGGTTGGGGTTCTGACGCCCAGCTCTGGGCTGATACCGCCGCCGAACTCATCGCGGAGGGAGTGCCGGTGGTGTGCCCGGACTTCCGCGGTCACGGTGCGACGGCGATCAGCGGAGCAGTGCTCAGCCTGGACCTTCTGGCCGGCGACATAGAAATCGTCATCGATTCACTCGGGCAGACCGATTTCGTGCTGGTCGGCCACTCGGGCGGCGGCCTGGTCGCCCTCGAGATAGCCGCCCGGCGGCCGGCAGGGCTCCGTGGCCTCGTACTCGCCTCGTCAGCGGCCAGACAGGACCAGATTTCTCTCGTGGAGCGTTGGGTCATCGGCAGCAGCCTCCTCGGCTGGGCGCTGAGGTCCGCGCGCGGCGCTGAATTCATCCTCTCCCGCACGATGGGCCCCGGCCGCACGTTTCCGGGTCGCCTCTCGGTTGCGCGTGCCTTTGCGGCTACCGCCGCCCCCGTGAGATCGGCATACTTCGCCGCGTCCAGCGCTGCCGACCTTCGGCATCGCTTACCGGCAATCGACGTGCCCGTCGCCGTTTTGGGGGGCAGTGAAGACAAGACGTTGCCCCCTCGGGACGTTCGTGCCACAGCACGCGAGCTGGGCCTCGTGGGGCCCATTGAGCTGTTGGGCCGAGGGCATGCGCTGCCGGTCGAAGCGCCCAGAGAACTGGCCGCTGCCATCCTGGCCATCATGCGTTCCGCCGCCTGAAGCGGGACGGATGCGATACGCCCTCTTATGGCCGTGAGTGGCTGACGCATTCCGTACTGCGTCGTTGTTCGCTTCTATTGAAAGTGCGGCGGGAAACCCGCACCGCACAGCGCAGGAGCAGACAAGGAAGAGGCACATCATGCTAGTTATCGGTGGAACGGGAAAAACCGGTCGTCGAGTCGTCGAACGGCTGCGCGATCAAGGAATCGACGTGCGCGTCGGCTCTCGCACGGCAACTCCCCCCTTCGACTGGGAGGACAGAACTACCTGGGCGGCCGCAGTTCACGGCATGAAAGCCGCCTACGTGACGTACTACCCCGATCTTGCCTTTCCGGGCGTTTCCGACCTGATCGCGGATTTCTCCCAGGTCGCCGTTGACGCCGGGGTCGAGAGGCTCGTGCTGCTGTCGGGCCGCGGCGAAGAAGGAGCCTTGGCGAGCGAGCGCGCCCTGCAGGCTGCCGGCGCGCAGTGGACCATCGTGCGCTGCAACTGGTTCAACCAGAATTTCAATGAGAGCTTCTTCCTCGAGCCCGTGCGCGAGGGAGTCATCAGTATCCCCGCCGGTGAGGCTGTGGAGCCCTTCGTCGATGCTGAGGATATCGCCGACGTCGTCGTGGCTGCACTCACCGAAGACGGCCACAACGGCGCAACCTACGAGCTCTCCGGCCCGCGCCTGCTGAGTTTTCACGACGTCGCTCAGGAACTGAGTGCGGCGACCGGGCGGTCGATCGTGTACGAGCCCGTGACCCCCGATGAATACGGCGCCATTCTGGAGAAGGAGGGACTGTCGCAAGACTTCGTGGAACTTTTCACGGTGATCCTCGACGGCCGCAACGCCAGCCTCACCGACGGAGTCGAGCGAGCGATCGGCCGCCCGCCCCGCGATTTCCGGGTGTACGCCGAGGCGGCCGCCGCCACGGGCGTCTGGGCCTAGCCCACCCATGAACGCCGTCGCCGCACAGACCGCATCCGTCGACCACTTCGATGCCATCGTGCTTCCGCCTGGCACCGCCGCGGCGGTCGCCATGGTCAGCTGCCCGTCGCTGGAGTCGGCAGAACGACACTGTGAGCAGTGGAGCCGCCTGGGTGGTAATCGGCTGGCATGCGTGAGCGGCGACGGTGCCGAGGTGATCGTGAGTGTCAGGTTTTCCAGCGTCTTCGATGTGCTCCTCGCGGTCGGTGCCGTGGCGGGCGGGCCCATGGACGGCGCCGGGCACCGCACCGCTATTGTGCTGGGCTCGATCGGGGCAGAAGACCTGACAGCTTCTGAGTGCGTGGTGCTGCAACGGGTCGCGCTCATACTGGCGATGGCCAAGCCCGGGCAGTGCCTTCTGGGGGCCGAGGTGGGGCTCGTCGCGGGATCCCTTCTCGGCCCAGGACTCGACCTGATCGATTCCGGTGAACGAGAGGGCGTCGACCGTGGCTCGATCGTGTACGACATTCGCGCCACGGATCTGGCCAGCCGGGTGAGCTTCTGCCCACGGCTGGAATGGGCACGCCGCAGCGTGCACGGAGCGGGCGGGTTCTCGAAGGTCGAGTACGTCGACCCTGACCTGGTCGACGACGCTCGCATCACGTGCTTCGTGGCCGAAGACGAGGGCTCGTTGCAGGTCGCAGTCGCGCGAGCCGCCCTCGGCGCGCACGCCCGGGGCGCGCACGTGCTGCGAATACACGCCGGTGGCGGCAGCGGACCAGTGCTGTCAGGGGTGGTCCAACTCATCTCCACCTATGCTCATGATCGAGGGGCGACCCTCTCCACAAACGAGCTCCCCCACGAGTGGGCGGCTATTTCCCACACGCTCCCCGAGCTCGCCAGCCAGGTCGATGTGGCCCTGTCCTCGGGCTTCCCTGCCCGACGCCGCTATCGCAACCGGGGAAGCGACCGCCTGGACCTCATCGACCGACTCCTGCGAACTATCGCGAGCAACGGGCCCGCTCTCATCGTCGCAACGGGAATCGACTCCCTCGATCCGCTCAGCCAGATTCTGCTGGAGCGCGTGCTGGGCGATCAACGGCTCGGAGGCATCCGGCTGGTCTGCGGCGCAGTGGGCCAGCCACCCGCGCTTGTCGATCGACTGCGCAAACGCCTCGGTCAGGCCGGGATCGACGAGGTCACGCTCCCGCCAGCGCTCACACCGCGTCAAACACTGACAGCGAGACAATCCGTGGGTCGATGATTCGGCGGGCCTCCTCGCGAAAGGCCTGGGCGGCAACGGCATCGCCGCTGGTGCGTCGTCGATCGAGGATCGCCGCTATGCCGAGCTGATGCACCGCCACCCACACGCGCGAGCGAGCTCGCGAGACCGTCGTCAAGCCCGATATCAGAAGCCGCTCGGCATCGTCCAGATCGTGTTCGGCCATCGCGAGTCGAGCAAGGTGGAACGACACGGGGCCGACCGACGTTCGGTACCCGTGTGCGGCCGAGACCAGGGCGAAGGGCTGCAGCTTCTCTCGCACCTGCCCGATCAGGTCGGGCTCACTGGAATCCACTGCGATTATCGCCATGACCGCCGCGTCGTGCAACGAGGCGTCATCCACGGCGAAGGGTCCGCCGGCACTCAGCATCATTCTCAGGCGGGATCGAGCCGCGGACGCCCGGCCAGCCAGCACGTCTGACAGCCCGGCGTCCGCGGCCCGCAGCCCGTGAGCAGACGATGTGCTCGATGACCAGGCATCGGGGTTTCGAAAACCCAGCCAACGTGCAACGAGCCGCTGACGCCCCAGGAGATCGCCGGCGAGAGCGGAAGCGATGTCTCGGCCCTGGATAGGTGGCGACACGGACGGCTGCGCGGACCGCACGCCGTTCGTCGCGGCGACCAGGTGACGTTCTGCCCACAGGTGCGTGTACTTTTCCGGCGTGGGGTGCATGCGCATGGCCTCAGCCCACACCCCGTCGAATTCTCGGGTCTCGTCGGGGCACTGACGGATCGCCGCACCGGACGCGCCATGGTGGGCGGACAACACGAGCGCTTCGGGATCGCCCACCCGGCGTGCCAGGTGCCCAAGTTCGCGCGCCAGCTCGATGCGCGTACCGGCCTGCAGCGGATCACCCACTTCTTCGGTGAGCTCCGTGAGAGTTCCAATACTGCGGCGCATCAGATCCGGCTCAACGACACCCGCCTCGAAACGCACGTGGCGAGCCAGAAAGCGGGCGAGCGGCCGCTCGATGTTCTGCTCGGCGAGTGCCGGCAGTCCGAGGAGTCGCAAACTGTCGAGAACCTGTTGGCACGTGGAACGCGCATCGTCAGCCAGTGACGGATCGATGGCGAGGTCATCGACAAGCCTGGACGCCGCCGCCAGGGCCACACCGACAGCGTTCGAGCCGAGCCCGAGCATGGTCGCCTCCATCAGGTGCATGCGCGCGTGGGGGCTCCCGGCCCGCAGCTCGTCCACACCGAGGAGGCTGAGCGCGCGGGCTCGGAGGCTCTCGTCATGGGGCGGCACGAGATCGAGGGCGTCTCGCCGGAGCCGGATGGCACCGTCAAGGTCTCCGTTGTCAGTCGCCTGCTCGGCCGCGTGCCAGCGAGACTCGATCGCCGGGTCAGCGCTGTCCGCGACCGAGATCGCGCCGATCCCCCAGGGGCCGCGCACCCGGTGCGACTCCGGAAGTACCAGGGACCCCCGTTGGCCCAATTCCTCGGCGAGTCGGCGATGGAACCGCACTCGCTCGGTCTTGGGCAGGTCGGAGTACACGGTGTCGCAAATCGCGCCGTGCAGGAACCGATATTCTTCCGGCCGAAGCCCCTCTGGTGAGCAGGGGCTGACGTCGTCGGCGCTGATGAGCTCGGAACGCACGAGCTCATCGAGCACGAGCGCGATCTCGTTGATGTGGACTTCGGCGGCCCGAGCCACCAACTCCGCGTCAAAGGCCGGTCCGGCGACTGCGGCAACGCGCAGGAATCGGGCGGAAGACGGAGCGAGATCCGCGGTTCGGATGCGGGTATAGTCGCGCAGCCCGCCGACGAGGGTCGCCAGGAGATCGTGGCGACGGGAATCCGTTTCGACCAGGCGGGCCAGCAAATAGGGGTTGCCGCCGGAGGCGGTCAGCAGCCTGCCCAATTGGGCTGCATTCTCTTGCGCGACCGCCGGCAGGGTGGAGATGAACTCATGCGCGTCAACGAGCCCGAACCGCGGCAGATCGATTCGGCGCACCGAGCCCTCGCGTTCGATTTCGTGCAGGAACCTGAGAGCGGTGGAATCGAGGCGGGATTTCTCAGCCGTGGCCAGAACGAAAAGCCCGCAGGGTTGGGCTGCGGGATCACGAAGAAAGAGCGCGTGCAGCACTTCGAGGGTCGTCTGGTCGACCTCGTCCACATCATCGATGATGAGGACCAGGGCCCCACCCCGGGCGACCCTGCAGATGACGGAAACGAGGGGGCCGATGGGAATCGGCGAATCGTCGGTGAGGGCGCGCTGGGCGTCCCCGAGCACGGGTTCGACCTGCAGGCGCACCGAGGAGGTAAGAGTGGGGAGCAGCTGGGCGACAGCGTCGACGATGGCGGACCGGCGCCGGTCGGTGGCCCGGCCGACGCACGCCACGACGGCCGTGCCGCCGCTCATCACCGTGCGCGCGAACTCGTTAGCCACGCTCGTCTTGCCGAGGCCGAGTTCGCCCGTTATCAGCGTCAGCGCCGGGCTACCGGGAATGACCGCGCGCCAGATCTCGACCAGCTCCGTGATCACGCCACCACGCGCGACGAACGGGCGGGTGGGCGCACCGTGCGCTCGCGGTGACTCAGGGGCACGGCTGTCGTCAGATCCCGCCGATAACATGCGAAAGTACACGTCTTCGGTTTCGGGGGCGGGATCGATACCGAGTTCATCGCTGAGTATCGACCGGAGCCGCGCGTACACGGCGAGCGATTCGGCCCGGTTGCCCGCATCGAGGTGGGCCTCCATCATGGACCGATAACCGCTTTCCCGAAGCGGGGCCGATTCGATGAGCGCCCGGGCAGACACGAGGGCGGCCGCCGGATCGCCGTCTGCCAGAGCGGCGCGTGCTGCGATGTCGTGCGCATCGGCCAGAGCATCGGCGAGCTGCTGGTGAACTGTATTGGCCCACGTCGATTCGTGGTCACGCAGGAAACCGTTGCCAAAGGCTGAAATTGCCGCGGCAGCAAGCGCCCGAGCCGTGGAAAGCCGCCCCGCGGCGAGATCGTCTCGCGCCTGCGCAAGCCCGTGCAGGGCGTCTTCGAGGTCGATGCGCACGGCGCACGGAAGGCGCAGAATATAGCGTCCCCCCACCGACTCCAGTGACGCCTCAGGCCCGAGCTCTTCGACGAGACGCCGCACGCGGGTGATGACGCTCCGGAGCGCGGAAGCCCAGGTGTCCGGCAGCTCGTCTGGCCAGATCGTTGAGGCGAGTTCGCGTCGACTCGTGCCGGATCTACGACGCTCCAAGACGAGTCGAGCAGCAGCGATTTGAGACTGCGAGCTACTGAGCGACATGAAGTCGCCGTCCGCACCCACAATGCCCACCTCGCCAAGCAACTGAAGTCGAACTGGTCCTGCCATGACGCCCCCCTGTCGATTTTTCTTCGTGCTGGCCGTGCTGTCCGCTGCTACCGGAGAGTCGGCCGGGGTGCGGTGCGCTGCCGCTTAACATCGGGGCGGAGGGCCGGCACCGTAGCGCACACGAAAGCCACAGTGGCTATGGTTGACAGCACGGCGCGCGCAGTGTTGCCCGCGGTCCATTCGCTGAGGAAGGTGGCCCACGGTGCTGCGGAACCGGCCGAGCCGGCGTCGAGGGCAGCAATGGAATAGTTGCGCGGCACGTGGTACAGGATCGTGAGCAGGAACCCGGCCAGATAGAGCACGCCGCCGATGATCACATACCGCGAGCGGGTCGAGCGCGGCTTACGCACCTCCGCCACGAGGGCCACAACGCTCAGCACGGCGGCACCAAAAAAGCAGGCCATGAACGGGGCCTGCTCCGCGTTGCGATTGAATTCCTGCATCCGTGCCAGGCCCTCTCCCGGTGGCAGTTCGGCGAGCGCGGGCATGGTTCTGGCGGAGAACACCGTGTACACGCCGGCGGTGACACCGGCCGCGAGCGCGGCCGCTCCGGAAAGAATGCGCGAGGCGAGCATGTGTGGGTCCTTTGCATCAGGTTTAGGGTCGAACTCTAACAGGCTCACACATCTACGCGAATAACGGAGTATTTACCCGCATACATGCGCGATCGTCTATTCTCCTGACTATGGACCCTCTTTCAGAATTTCTAGATGGGCCTCGCGCCCGCAACGCGTTCCTCCTCCAGGTCACGATGAGCCCCCCGTGGTCCATTGATGTCTCGGACGGCGCGCCCCTCACCGTGGTGGCTGTTCTGCGCGGTCACAGCTGGGTTGGACGTGAGAACGCCGAACCTGAGGAACTCGCTGCCGGAGACGTACTCGTGGTGTGTGGCGACGTTCCGTACCTGTTGTCATCCGAACTCGGGCTGGCACCGACCGTGCATATCGGAGCCGAACAGGCCTGCACGGGACCCGACGGACGCGACCTGCAAGATGAATTGGCAAGCGGCGTGCGCACCTGGGGGAATGACCTCGACGGTGAAGACGTTCTGCTCGTGGGCACATTTCGAAGCTCAGGCGAGGTCGGCAAGATCCTGTTGTCGGCCCTGCCGTCGAGTTTCGTCGTGAGAAATGCGGACAGCTCCATGGTGAGCGTGCTCGCCGATGAGATCACCCGTGACGGAATCGCACAATCGAGCGTGCTCGACCGGCTCCTTGACCTGATCTTGATCCAGACGGTGCGCTCCTGGTCGGCCACGGTTCGAGAGACGCGACCGACCTGGATGGATTCTGCCCACGACCCCATTGCCAAGCGGGCGCTCGACCTCATCCACGAGCATCCCGACCGCGCCTGGACCATCGATTCCCTCGCCCGATCCGTGGCCAGCTCGCGTGCGTCCCTGGCCCGGCGCTTCCACGAGGCCGTCGGCACTCCCCCCATCGCCTATCTGACGCAATGGCGGCTGGCGCTGGCTGCCGATCTGATGACTGATCCCACCCTCACACTGAGCGCGATCTCCCAGCAAGTGGGCTACGCGAGCCCGTTCAGCTTCAGCACGGCCTTCAAGAAACACTACGGAGTGAGCCCCCGCATCTATCGAGCCGGGTGAATCGAGGGCACCGCTGCTCCATCGGCATATTGCGCTCCCCTCGCACCACGATTGTCATTATTGCGCTCGCCTTGCGTACACGTCGTTACATAAGAACCAGTCACGATTCACCGTACGAAGGACGAGGCCCATGACCGTACTCACACGCACTGATGACCCCAGCGTTCTCCCCGGAGCCGCACCTCGAAGCGCGTCCTTAGACGCCCTCGAGAAAAAGCTCGCGGCGACTCGACGCCGCGTGGGAATGCTCGAGTCCACCCCCCACCGTCGCAACAGCTTCATGCCCTACGTTCCGATCGGGGGCACGCCGTACGTCGACGTCGAGGGCCAGCGACTGCTCATGATGTCGGGCTACAGCTACCTCGGACTGGCCGGGGATCCGCGCCTGGCCGCGGCCGTCAACGCAGCCGTGGACGTGTACGGCACGGGGGCTCACGGGGTACGCGCTCTCGCCGGGACCACTCCCCTCCACCAGGATCTCGAAAGCGAAATAGCCCGGTTCACCGAGCGTGAGGCCGCCCTCGCATTCAGCTCCGGCTACGCGGCCAACGTGGGCACAATCGGCGCACTGTGCGGCGCCGGTGACCATGTCTTCGTCGACAAGCTCGACCATGCCAGCATCGTCGACGGCTGCCAGCTCAGCGGCGCCACGGTGACTCGGTTTCGTCACAACGACCCGGCCCATCTTGACGCACGACTGCGTGCTGCGGGAACCGACGGCGTTCGCCTCGTGATCGTTGACAGCGTCTACTCCATGGACGGCGATGTTGCCCCCCTGCCGGCCCTCCGGGAAGTCTGCGATGCCCACGGGGCGCTCCTGATGGTCGACGAAGCGCACGCGCTGGGCGTCATCGGAAAGACAGGGCGGGGAATTGAGGAGCACTACGACCGCACCGTGCGCGTCGACATCAAGCTCGGCACCCTGTCCAAGGGCATTCCCTCGATGGGAGGCTGGGTGTCAGGGACTCCCGACCTGATCTACCACCTTCGCTACGGAGCGCGGCCGTTTCTTTTCTCGGCCGCACTCGCTCCCGCCCAGACCGCCGCGGCCGCGGAGGCCATCCGCATTCTCGATGCCGAGCCACAGCGGGTGTCGCACATCCAGGCCGAATCCGGCCGTTTCCGCACCGCTATGGCCGACGCAGGGTTCAATATCGGGCAGAGCACGACCGCGATCGTGCCCCTGATCATCGGAACGGACGCACAGGCCTACGACTACGCCACGACGTGCCGCGAACACGGCGTCGTCGGGCTGCCCGTGGTGACCCCTGCGGTGCCCAACGGCATGGCCCGCCTGCGCATCGCGATCACCGCGGCGCACTCCGCCGAGCACATCGACACCGCAATCGAGGCGTTCGTCGCCGCTGCCGAACAGCGCGTTCCGGCCGGCGAATGACACGCGGGGCAGTCGTCATCACAGGAATCGGCGTGCTGACGCCGGCGGGCAATACAGTCGATTCGCTGTGGGACGCCCTCCTGACCGGGGAGTCCACTGCACAATTCATCGACCGCTTCGACGCATCTGCGCACCCGATCCGAATCGGCTGCCAGGTGCCGGTCGCGCCGGCGCCCGCAGGCGTCTCCGAGAAACAGCTTCGACGCCTGGATCCGTTCGCCCGGTTCGGCCTGACCGCCGCCCTCGATGCCTTCACCGATGCCGGATCGCCGCAGACCGACCCCGGGCGAACATCGATTCTGGTGGGCAACGCGGTCGGGGGACGCACAACCAGCGATACCGAGAGCATCCGCTTTGCCCAGGGCGGCCCCCGATCCGTTAGCCCGCTGATGCCTGTGGTCACGATGCCCAATGCCGCTGCCGTGGCCATCTCGATGGCCCTGGGCTCGACGGGGCCGGCGCTTACCATTGCCACGACCTGCGCCAGCGGCGCGGACGCTATCGGCCTCGGTGCCGCTCTCCTCCGCGGGGACACAGCGGATGTGGTGGTGGCCGGCGGATGCGAGGCGACACTCACGCCCGTGACACTCGCCGCGTTCGCCGCTCTCGGCGCGCTTTCGGCACACACCGGTAACCCTGGACGCGCCTGCCGGCCCTTCGATTCGGCCCGCGATGGATTCGTGATGGGGGAGGGAGCGACCTTCGTGGTGCTCGAACGTGAGACCGACGCTCTGGCTCGGGGCGCCCGTATCTATGGCTCGGTGCTGGGATACGCATCGGGTTCCGATGCCCATCACCTCTCCAGGCCACATCCGCAGGGCGACGGAGCGGTCAGCGCCATGACTTCTGCGCTGCGCGACGCTGATCTGGCCCCGTCAGCCATCGGCCACATCAACGCGCACGGCACGTCGACCCGGCTGAACGACGCCGTCGAGGCCCTCGCAATCAGACGAGTGTTCGGCGACGCGTCGGTACCGCCCGTGACCGCGCCGAAAGGGGTCACCGGCCATCTCCTGGGGGCCTCCGGTGCCGTGGAAGCGGTGGCCGCGCTTCTCGCGGCCCGGCGAGGAACCGTGCCGCCGGTGGCCAACCACGACATCACCGGCCCGGAGATCGGCCTGGACATCGTGGCGGGCGCCCCGCGGCGCATACCGGTGGCACCCGCACTCAGCAATTCGTTCGGTTTCGGGGGGCACAACGCGTGCCTCATCGTGGCATGACTCTTCGTAGTGAGGCAGACAACATGACAAGCGCACAGCTCTCGGCCCCCGTTGCCGAGGTATCCACCGCGGCATCGCCGGCCAGCGCGCCGGCCGACCCCCTCCGCAGGCTAGTGAGATCAGCCATCCACGCACCCCAGCCCCTTCGGCCGGGCACAGACGACGACCTCAACCCCGTTTCCGCTTTCCTGCTGATCCACCCGGAACTGGGAAGGTTTCTCGACACCCGAATCCCCGGCATCGAATTCATCGTTCATCTCTCCCAAGAGCTCCGCGTGCACGCGCCCCTCGACGGGCACGACGACCTCAGCGTTCACTGCGCAATTCGCGAGGTTCGCCATGATCCACGCGGCAGCCGGGTTCGGGTGGACAGCATTCTCGTTGCCCCGGGCGGCGCGACGATTGCGAGTTCGGTGTCGGAGATCCTGGTCGGCGGCGTCACCGTGCCGCCGATCACCTCCGCCCCGAAATCCCCACCGCTCCGCGTGGTGACCGACACCCTGCCGCTCATTCGGGCGGCGAGGGTCTCGGCCGGCTTCAGCGCGCAGTACGCCTTGGTCTCGGGTGACGACAACCCCATCCACGTGGACCAAGATGCAGCCCGCGCCGCCGGCTTCGCCGGAACGATAGCGCACGGAATGAGCGTGGTGGCCATTGCCTGCGAGATCGCCTCCGATGCCCTCGCCGAGGGCGACATCGGTCGCCTGCGCGCACTCGGAGTGCGCTTCTCGGCCCCCGTGCTCTGCGATTCGGACGTGACGGTCGAGCTGAGCGAGTGCGCCACCCCGGGACTGTTCGCTCTGCGGGTACACACGGGCCCCGCGTTGGCACTCAAGTCAGCGTGGCTCGAAATCGCGCCCCACGTGCGCGCATGAACTCGCGCATCGGACAAGAAGAGGACGGAAACGCGGGCAACCTGCCACTCGCTCGGCGCATCCTCGCCCACGCGCAGGAGACCCCGCAGGCCCCCGCCGTGATCGACGACGGCCGCGTGTTCAGCTACGCCCAGCTCCTCAGCCTCGCGCAGTCCCTGGCTGCCGGTCTGCCCGGTCCCCACGGAACGGGCATCGGAATCATCGCCCACAAGAGCGCCCGCACCATTGCGCTGATCCTGGGCACCCTGCTCGTTGAGCGGCCGGCGTTGCTCCTCGCGCCCACGATGTCGACCGAGCGACAGCTGTCCGTCATGCGCACCGCCGGGATTCGCACGCGGATTGAACCCGGAACGCGGGGGGAAGCGACAACGGTCTCCGACGCCGACCACTCGCAACCTGACGACGAAGAGGTCGCCGGCGTGCGCGGCGGCGACCTGCTGTTCACGACCTCCGGCACCACGGGCACCCCGAAGGTGGTTCCGCTGCAGATCGATGCCATTGATCGATTCGTCGCCTGGGCGACCGCTGAATTCGAGTTGGGCCCCGCCAGCACGCTGCTGAATCTTTCACCCCTGAATTTTGACCTCACCCTGCTCGAGGTGTGGACCACCCTGGCGAACGGAGGATGTGTGGTGCTGGTTCCGCCGGAACGCGCCGTGCTTGGCAGCCAGGTGCTCGATCTTGTCGAGGAGCACGCCGTCGACGTCATCCAGGCAGTCCCGACATTCTTCACCCTCATGCTGGCGAGCGCGCGAGGGCGACGGATGACTGGTGTGCGAACACTGATCCTGACCGGCGATCGAGTCGACCACGCAACGGTGGCTGAGCTGCGTGAGACCTTCCCGGTGGCGCGCATCGTCAATATCTACGGCATGACAGAGACTAACGACAGTTTCCTCCACGTCATCCGCGATGTGGAACAGGTCGATCGCGCCCTGCCGATCGGCCAGCCTCTGCCGGGTGTGCGCGTGCTCGTACGAGGTGACGACGGCTCAGTGTCCCCCTTCGGCGTGGGTGAGTTGTTCGTGAGCACGCCCTTCCAGGCTCAGGGGTACCTCGACCCGGTGACAACGTCCACCGTCTTCGTGACATTCCGCACCGCGGAGGGCCCCCGGGTTTACGTGCGCACGGGCGACCTCGTGGACCGGCAGCCCGATGCTCCCACCCACCTCCTCGGACGAATGGACCGCCGGGTCAAAGTACGCGGTGTCGCCATTGACCTCGCCGACGTGGAACGCATTTTTCAGAGCCATCCGGGAATTGCCGCCGCAGCGGCCATTGCCGAACCCGATGTCGTCGAAGGTAATCGTCTCGTCGTGGTGGTTCAGCGGGCGACGCCGAGCGACGTGGACCTGCTCGAGCTGCGGTCCTTCTCTGCCCACCGGCTCGCCCGCGGAAGCGCTCCCTCCGAATTCCACCTCACCGACTCCGGATTCCCCATGACCATCACAGGAAAAATCGACCGACCACGTGCGCTTCTCGCTGCTCGTGGCACGTTGGAAAGGAACTGACATGACAACCAACATCCACACCGTGAGCGAGATCGCTCCGCCCACCGCAGGGACGGACTCCTCGGAGGCCGGGACCGCGGCGGTCATCACCACCATCCGGGAATACATCATCGAGGAGTTTCTGCCGGGCACCGACCCCGCACGCATTAGCACGCAGATGGACCTGCTCAACAGCGGCATCATCGACAGCCTGGGGCTCCTCAAGCTCATTGCCTGGCTCGAAACGCATTTCGAGGTCGGCATCGACGACACCGATCTCGACCCGGTCAACTTCGGTAGCCTCCAGGCAATCGCAGAGTTCGTGGAGCGCCCGCGCTCCGGCCACGACCTGCCATGAGCACCGTGCCGGGCGTTCTGGACCTGCTGGGCTTGCTGGCCGAGAACGCGCCGGTTCCCGTCACCGCGTGGGCCGCATTCTGGCAGCGCGTCGCCGACAATGCCAGTGACCCCGCAGAATTCGTTGACGTGCTCACCGCACTCTCCCGCGAGCTCCCCCGGGACGAGACCCTCGTCTCCTTCGTGACGTCAATCTCCGGCCCCGCACCGGAGAGGCTCATCGAGGCCGTCAACATCGTGGGCATCGGCGGTGGCCCGCCGACCATGAATCTGTCGACGGCCGCGGCACTCGTCGCCGCCGCCAGCGGCGTGCCGGTCGTGAAAGGCGGCTCACGCGCGTACACGTCATCGCTGGGATCGACCGAGCTCATTGGCCGCGCCGGTATCCCCACGACGACCTCGCTCGCCGACCTGCAGGGCTCTCTCGCAGCGACGGGCATCGCCTTCGCCGGCCAACATGTGTATCCGACCGAGTTCACCCGGCTGGCGCGACGCATTGTGCCCGTCGGCATGAAAGAGTTCGGGGCGTTCCTGAACGTCATCGGGCCGTTCGCGGCACGGATTCCCGTGCGGGCACTGGTCACCGGGCGCTCGTCGCGGGCATCTACGGCGACTCTCCGGGCGTTGGGGTCAGCGGACCCGACTCGTTCGCTGTGGATCTGCTCCAGCGAATTCGGTGCCGACGAGCTTCTCAGCATCTGCCGCAGTACCATTCTGGCTCCGGACGGGCAGGCGCACGTGATCGTGCCAGGAACTCTCACCTCGGGGCGAGGGTCGCTCCATGACCTTGCTCCGGCGGATCCCGACGACGCGGTCGAACACTTCGCCCAAGCGCTGGCCGGGACCCTCGCCGTGGCCGTGACCGAAACGCTGTGCCTCAACGCTGCGGTGGTCATTCTCGCGAGCGGTGCGGAGCACGATCTGTCTTCCGCCTACGCCCGAGCCACGGCCAGCGTGGCCTCGGGCGCTGCGAGCCGTTTGCTGGGCGCGCTCCACTCCCCGGTCACCGTTCAGCCGGCCGGTGCTCGTGTCTGACGTGCTCACCGCGCCCGAGCCCCGCGCATTCTTCGCCGGTCCCACCCACGACCGATCGGGAGTTGTGCTATTTCTGAACGCCGGAGACCCGCCGGATGACACCATGGTCGAGATCGTGCGGATGATGGACGAGGCCCGTGTCGATTGTCTGGAACTCGCCGTGCCGTTCCCCGACTCCTTTACGGACGGGCCCGTCGTTCGGCGCAGCGCTGACCGCTCCCTGCACCAGAAGGTCGACCTGTCGAGTGCGTTGGCGCTCGTCAGCCGGCTGCGTGCCGTGACGACCCACACCAGGATCGCCCTCCTCGTGGATTGGAGCCATTCCCTCAAACGGCGCGACCTCGGCGAAGCCGTGAGTGCCGTGCGCGCCGCCGGCGCCGACGCCCTGCTCGTTCACGGCCTCCCTCCCGTGCTGCGTTCCCCCTTTCTCGACGCGTCGACCGCAGCCGACCTGCCTGTCGTGACCACGTGTTATCACGGCACATCCACTGACGAGACCGTTTCGGCTGCAGCCCGGGAGGCCAGTGCCTACGTGTACCTCGTCGCCCGCTACGGACGGAGCGGCACGCGTTCCGCGGATGCCCTGAGGTCAGTCGACGCCTCGATCGCACGGATCCGCTCTCTGACGGCTGCGCCCATCGCCGTCGGTTTCGGCATCGCGACCGCCGAGGATGTGGCGGCCGTTCGCCGGGCGGGTGCCGATGCGGCAATCATCGGCACGGCCTGCGTGGAGTCGATCGAACGTGGCCTGCGTGAGGGCGATGTCGTGCGGTCTTTCTCCAGGTTCCTCGACTCGCTGGACCTCGAACATCCACAAGCTGATCCACCCCGAATCACGCCCGGAACAGAACCGGGCCCCACCATCCGCACCACACAACACTGACGAAAGGATCAGCGCATGCTCATCAGAAAACGTGACGAAGTGAACACCGTCGATTGGGGAAACGGTACGAGCAGTCGGCTCGTCAACGAATCGGACGGCCTCGGTTTCGCGGTCGCCCACACGGTTGTTGCCGCCGGCACCAGCTCCAAATTGCAGTACCGACGACACCTTGAGGCCTGCTATTGCCTCTCAGGTTCGGGGTCCGTGATCGAAGCCGACGGCACCCGGCATGAAATCGTGCCCGGAACCCTGTACGCGCTCAATGAGCACGACCCGCACGAATTGCGTGCGTCAGAACGGGAAGATATGCACCTCGTGTCTATCTTCAACCCGCCCATCAACGGCACCGAGAGTCACAAGCTCGACGCCTCCGGCTACTCACAGTACTAAGAAGGCAGCTCCTATGACGATCGTCGCATCCATCGGCGAATCGCCGGCACGCGTGGTCGAGGATTTCCTCGACCACGCTTTCGGCGAGCACCCGGACCGGCCGGACGACGAGACAGAGTTTGACCGGACGGGCTGGGACCGTGTGCGGGCCTCCGGGCTGCTCGGCGCCCCCTTCTCACCGGAGGTCGGCGGCCTCGGCCTGTCCCTGACCGAGAGCCTGGCCCCGCTGGAACGGCTCGGCTACCTCAATCCCGATGCCGGGCTGTCATTCGCCGCGATGACCACGATGGCCAGCACGGCAGTGGCGCTGTCGAGATTCGGCACCGATCAACAGCGCCACGGTTACCTGCCGGCGGTTGTCTCCGGCGATCTCATCGGAGCGCATGCAATCACGGAAACCGAGACAGGCTCTGACGCCCTGAGAATGAATACCCGAGCTGTCAGGGATGGTACCGGCTTTGTGCTGGATGGCAACAAGAGTTTCGTCACCAACGCCGGGATTGCCGATGTCTACGTTATATATGCGCGCACAGCAGAGTCGCCTGGCCCACTCGGCCTGACCGCATTCCTGGTTCCGGCCACGACCCCCGGATTCACGGTGGGTCGTCGCCTCGAAACGATGGGCCTGCGCGGAACACCATTGGCGGAGTTGAGCTTCACGTCGTGCCGTCTTCCGGCAAGCAGCGTCGTGGGCCGAGTCGGAGGAGGCTTTCTGGTGCTCGACCACGTGATGGAGCGGGAGATTCTCTTCTCGTTCACCGTCAACGTCGGGGAGATGCAACGTCGGCTGGAGCGCGTGATCGCCTGGTGCCGGGAACGGCGCCAATACGGGCAGCCCATCGGCACCTATCAAGCGGTCGCGCACAAAGTGGTGGACATGCGCATCGCGGTCGACTCCGCCCGCATGTGGCTGCACGCCGCGGCCGACAAGCTCGACGCCGGCATGTCGGCCACGGCAGAAATCTCGATGGCCAAACTGGTGACGAGCCGGGGAAACCTGCAGTCGAGCCTCGATGCGATTCAGATCTTCGGCGGTCGCGGGTACCTGACGGAACATGGAGTCGAGCGAGATCTGCGCAACGCCGTGGCGGGCCCCATCTACTCGGGCACCAACGAGATTCAGTACAATCGCGTCGCAGCCATGCTGGGGCTGCGGTGACGTCCGCGCGCACAACGTTCGTGGGCCACGCGACAGGTACCGTGGGCACCGACGATCTCCACCGCCGATCACCGGCTGCCCTCGTGGTGAAGATATGTGGACTCGTCACCCCGGGCGAGCTGGACCTTGTCGCCTCCGCAGGGGCATCCCTGGCCGGGGTCTGGTGGGGCGTGCCGGGCTCGGCCCGTTCGCTTGACCACGCGGGCCTCCGGCGAATGCGCACGGCCGCGGCAGTCGAACGGTGCCTGGTGACCTTCTCCTCAGACGCCCAGGCAATCGCGGAGGCGCGCGATGCGCTGCAGGCAGATTGGGTGCAATTGCACGCATTCCAGTCACCAGCGGTGGTCGCCGACGTGCGACGCCGCCTGCCCATGGGCACTCGGCTCGTCAAGGTGCTGCACATTGACGGCGAGACCCTTTTGGAGAGGCCCTTCCTCGGTGCCTTTGGCCGGTCGGGTGTCGACGAGTACATCCTCGACACCGTCTCGGGCCGTCAGATCGGCAGTACGGGCACACAGTCCAGCCCCGAGACGGTGGAGAAATTTGCCGGCCAGCTGACGCATCCGTTTCTGATCGCGGGCGGGATCGACTCCGACCGGGCCGAAGAGTTCGGTCGTGTCCGTGCCCTTCCGGGCTGGCACGGAATCGACGTAGACACCAATGCGAGATCCGCAGACGGCGCACTCGACATCGACCGCATCGCCTCGATCGTCGACGCGTGGGGACGTTCCTCGCCGACACGCAGTCTGGTGACGGCAGGTGCCCCCGCATGACGGATCGAGACCTGGTCGGCTCTGCGCATTCGCCGTTCATTGCTGCCGTGCTTCGCTCGGAAACACCGCTGATCATGGAGGTAAAGCGCCGCTCCGCCACGGGCGCGGACCTCACCGGCGGCCGCTCACCGAGCGAACTGGTGCGACTGTTCGAAGCAGCGGATGCTCCGTGCATCTCGGTCGTGTCGGGCCGCTGGTTCGGTGGCGACGCGGCTCTCGTCGACGAGGTTGTGCGGACAACCAGCCGGCCCGTGTTGCAGAAGGACTTCTTCATGCGCCGCGAGCAGCTCGTGGCCGCTCACCGGGCGGGAGTCTCCGCAGTGCTCCTGACCGCCCAGCTGCTGCACCGGGACAGCCTGAAGGCTCTCGTGAACCACGCCCTGGACCTCGGGCTTACACCGTTCGTCGAAGTCGTGACCCTGCAGGAAATCCACGACGTTCCACGGGCTGAATCGTGTGTCATCGCCGTCAACAACAGGGATATCCGCAACAAAGAACAGGGGCCCTCGAACCTTGACCGCAGCCACGACCTCTTCGGGGCCGTGAGAGATACCGGAACTCCGTTGCCGGTGAGCGCAAGTGGCATCGATTCGGCGGAAGCGGCCGCGGCACTCCTGGCAGTCGGGTATCGCGGTCTCCTGGTGGGCACCGCGCTTCTGGCCGGCGAGGGCCTCCACGGAAGGTGGGGCAGCGCGGTCACCGGCGCTCGAGGGAACGCCTCATGATCACGTCTGTGGAGCACCGACCGCAGGTGGTGTTGATTCCTCCCGCCGGGGGATCCGCCGTCTTGGGCAGGGCGTGGACCGAGGGCCTCGCAGACCGCGCACATGTTGACCTGCTGAGGCTGCCCCGGCTGCACGACGGCTCGCTGATGGCGAGCGCCCGTCTGCTCGCTGCCGCCACACCTCGATCGGGCCGCTGGGTGCTTGCCGGCCACAGCCTGGGCGGTCTGATCGCGTTTGAAATCGTGAGAGCGCTCCAGCTCGCCGGCGGGCACCTCCCTGAACGCCTCATCGTCATGGGCAGTCAGGCTCCCGATATGCTGAGCGGTCGCGCCTTCGCCGCACTTGTCGACCTGCGCGACGACGCCATGCTCGATGCCCTCGTCGAGATGGGCGCTGTCGACACCGCCTTACGGGAGCACCCCATGCGAAAACTGTTTGTTCCGGGATTGCGACGAGATCTCCGTCTCCTCGTGTCCTACACACCGGATCCGGTCAACGACTCCGTGGGGGTGCCTCTGCATGCCTGGCATGGGGAGCACGACCGGCTGGCACCTCCTGCACGGGCGGCGGCGTGGGCACGCCACACGAGCGTGCAGTTCCACACCCGCACGTTTGCGGGTGGGCACTTCTTTCCGGTGGAACAACTCGCGGATGTTCTGCGGGCGCTGCCCTTGACCACGCCGGCGGAGTGCCCCCGATGTGGGGTGGAAGCTCGCATCGTGCCGACAATTCGTTGACACCGGATAGTTTGTTTCGCTACATTCAGGCCATGGGCGATGGGGCCCGTGAACGGCACTGACTGAGGAGTTCGAGCTATGAGCAATGTCGGCTTGTTGTACGTGGGGGCCATTCTCTTCATCAACGGGCTCATGCTCATCGGCGTGATTCCCGGCAAGTCCGCCGCCATCCTCAACTTCTTCGTGGGCGGCATGCAAGTGGTGCTGCCCACCATCATCCTGATCCAGGCGAACAACGACCCGGCCATCATCTTGGGGGCCGCCGGACTTTACCTCTTCGGGTTCACCTACCTCTACGTGGGCATTCTGCAGGTGACCGGAGTGAGCGGAGAAGGCCTCGGCTGGTTCTCCCTCTTTGTGTCGGCGTGCGCGGTGGTGATCGGCGTAATTCAGTTTGCGCTCGGCGATGCGGTCTTCGGCGTGATCTGGTGGATCTGGGCCGTGCTGTGGTTTCTGTTCTTCCTGCTGCTCGGGCTGGGCAAGGAGTCGCTCGCCCACACCACGGGTTGGTTCGCGATTCTGATCAGCCACCTCACCGCCACCATTCCCGCGTTCATCCTGCTACTGGGCCGCTACGAGTCCAACGCAGCTTTCGCCCTCGGCATGGCCGCCCTCGGCGTGATCGCACTTGTGCTGTCGCTGGCCCTCGGGCACCGAGCGAGGGGAACCACGGCACCCGCGACATCCGCTACCGCATCGATCGCAACCTGATAGGGAGCCATGCCCACCTACGAATACCGCTGCCCCGACTGCGCAGACTTCGATCTGGTCTTTGAGATGAAGACGGTACCCGACTCGGTGAGCTGCCCGAGTTGCCCGGGTACGGCCCGGCGCCGGATGAGCGCTCCTCGCATCTCGTCGGCCGGTTCGGCGGCGTTTCGACTGATCGACTCGACTAAGCGCAGCGCTCACGAACCGACCGTGGTGAACTCGCCCGGGCCCGGGCAGCGCTCGGGCGCCGCACAAAAATACACCTCGAACCCACTGCACAAGAAACTTCCCCGACCGTAACCGCAGAAACCCGACGAAGGAGAACGAGATGCCCGAACTGCTGTTTCCGTTAGATTCTTCCAAGAAATTCGAAGACCAGGAGAAGGTGGGCCACAACCGCTGGCATCCCGAAATTCCCCCGGTGGCCACCGTGAAGCCTGGCACGTCATTTCGGGTGGATTGCCGCGAATGGTTCGACGGTGCCATCGTGAACGACGACTCGGCCGAAGACATTCTCAACGCGCCCCTCCTGACCGTGCACAAGCTCAGCGGCCCCTTCGCCGTGGAGGGCGCCAAGCCCGGCGATCTGCTCGTCGTCGACATTCTGGATGTGGGGCCGATCCCGATGGAAGACTCCGGACCCCTCGCCGGCCAGGGCTGGGGATACACCGGCATCTTCGCGCGGAACAACGGCGGCGGGTTTCTCACCGACCAGTTTCCCGACGCGTACAAAGCCATTTGGGACTTCACCGGGCAGACCGCAACCTCACGCCATATCCCTCACGTGTCATTCACCGGGTTGATTCACCCGGGACTGATGGGCACGGCGCCGTCGGCGAAGCTGCTGGCCACCTGGAACAAGCGGGAGGGCGATCTGATCGCCACCGACCCGCACCGGGTGCCGCCGCTCGCGCTTCCGCCGGAGGCAGAGCACGCCGTTCTCGGGTCGCTCGCCCCCTCGGAGTTCGCCCGGGTGGCCGGCGAGGCCGCCCGCACCGCACCACCGCGCGAAAATGGCGGCAACCAAGACATCAAGAACCTGTCAAAAGGCAGCCGCATCTTCTACCCCGTCTTTGTGGACGGCGCCAATCTCTCCCTCGGCGACCTGCACTTCTCGCAGGGCGACGGCGAGATCACGTTCTGCGGGGCGATCGAGATGGGCGGCTTCATCGAGCTGCGCGTGGACATTATCAAGGGCGGAATGGAGACGTACGGGGTGAGCGAGAACGCCATCTTCATGCCCGGCAACGTGGAACCCCAGTTCAGCCAGTGGCTGGCGTTCTCCGGAACGTCGGTGACCCTCGATGGGGAGCAGCGCTACCTGGACTCGCACCTGTCGTACCAGCGCGCATGCCTGCACGCCATCGATTACCTCACCAAGTTCGGCTACTCGCCCGAGCAGGTGTACCTGCTGCTCGGTGCGGCGCCCATTGAGGGCCGTTTGTCGGGTGTGGTCGACATTCCGAATTCATGCTCGACTGTGTACATCCCCACCTCGATCTTCGACTTCGATGTGCAGCCGTCGGCGGCCGGGCCGTTCCAGATCAGCCCCGGAATCGGGGCGCCGCGGGCGGCCAACCGTTGAGATGAGCGCCCAGCGAGCCGGCACACCTGTGCGGGGCTACGGTCACGGGTGGGCAACCCGATTCACTCGGGTCTGAGGGGCATCTCGCGAGGCCTCGATCGCTCGTCCCTCGCGCCTCGACCAGCGACGGGGAGGCGGGTGGGCTTGGCGAGGCGACTGGCGATGCCGCCGTTGATCCTGATGAACACGGGAACCTGCTCGCCGAGCAGGTCGTCCCAGCGAGCGACGAGGATGTCCACGTGGTCGCGGATGTCCCGCGGCGACGCCCCGCGGCGCGCGGCGACGGCGATCTTGAGCGCGGGAACGCCGCGAACCGTGAACGCTGTCACCGAGGCCGAGGCCGCGCCGGAGTACTCGGCGAGCGCGGCGCCGATGGTCTGCGCGGCGAGCGCCGACGACACGACCACGCACCCGTCGCCGGTCTTGGTGAGCAGGGTGGCGGTTTGTCCGCGCCCCTGCCGCGCGATGAACACGATCAACAGCGCGATCAGCACGGCGGCCACTCCCACGGCCAGCAGCAGGCCGTTCGGTGCGGTCACCATGTCGAGCTGACCGGAGGCGCGCTCCGCCTCGGCGGTCCAGGCCGCGAGCGCGTCGGGCAGCAGCGCCGCCGCGGCAACCGCCCCGCCCACCGCCACGAGCACGAGGCCGAACACCAGGATGCCGATACGGTTCAGCGCCCGGTTGGTGTTGTTCATGCACCCACCACACCCTGCTTCGACACGATCACCCGGTGACGCAGAGTGGGCGTGAGGGCGAGGTGTGAGAGCTCGTCGGCCACGGCATCCGCTATGGCGTCGCGGTTCACGGGCCACCCCGAGGCGGGCTGCACGCGCACCTCGGCCACTCGTCGGCTCACGGACACCACCACGCGGTCGGGATCGAGGTCGGCGGCGTGCGACGCCCGCCGGGCGAGCGCCGACGCGATGGCGCGGTTGTCGACGACGAGCGCCGTGCGGCTGGTCTCCCCCACATGGTCGAAACGCCGCCCCGGGGTGAGGGCCGCCACCACGAGCACCACGCCCACGAGCGTGGCGAGCGCGCCCGCGCCCAGCAGAGCGGATGCCGCCACGCCCGCCGGCAGCTCGGCCGCCGCCGCGAGGGCCTCGCCCGGTGCCACGAGCAGCGGGGGGCGTTGCAGGAAGGCGAGCACACACTCCACCGCCACGTAAGCGAGGGCGAGGATGACGATGGCCGCGAGCGTGATGGCGAGCGCGGACTTGGCGGAATGGGTCTCCCGGCGAACGATGCGCTGGTACGTGCTGCGATGTTTGATCACTGCACTCTCTCCTGAGCCTGAATGTTTGCGTCGTTGAGCCGAACTGTGACCTGTCCGATGGACGAGCCGGTGAGGTGCAGCACGCGGTCGCGAATGGTGGCCTGCGCGGCGGTAGCACGCGCGAGGATCGAGCCGGCGGCATCCGCTGCCCGACGTGGTGCGGTCAGCGAGAGCACCCGGATCGGCGCTATGGCTGTCACCTGCAGCAGGCCGTTGGCGTCGGCGAGCTGCACGCCTACCTGGCGGGCCGGCACACCCATCGCCTCGGCGGCGACGGCCGATACGACCTGTTTGAGCGCGCGCGTGGTGATGCGGTTGCGGCCGTGGGTGGCTTCGGGGATGGTCACGACGACGAGCGCCGACCACGGAAGGCGTCGGCGACGCGGCGCAGGTCGAGGTCGCCGTCGAGCACGCGGGCCACAACTGCTCCCACGCCCATGGCCACTGCCACCAGCAGGAAAGCCCAGAACCCGAGCATTACCGCGGTAAGGGCGAGAATCGCACCGACCGCGATGCCGATCGTGGTGTGGCTCACTGCAGGCGGGACGTGCTGTCGGCGGTGTCGTCATCGTCTTCGGAGGGGATGTGCACGTCGTTGACGGTCACGTTCACCTCGGTGACCTGCATGCCGATGAGGTCGCGGATGGCGGTGGACACGGCGTCGCGCACGTTGTCGGCGATGGTCTGCAGCGCCATCGGGTACTCCGCCACGATCGAGATGTCGACGGCCACCTGCGTTTCGCCGACCTCCACGCTGACGCCCTGGGTGAGATCGGTCTGGTTCATGGCGTCGCGGATGGCGCCAAGCGCACGCGCCGCGCCGCCGCCGAGCGCGTACACGCCGGTGACGTCGCGGGCGGCGATGCCGGCGACCTTGGCGATCACACTGTCGACGATCACGGTGGTTCCGGTGCCAGCCGCGGTGAGAGCGGTGGTGGAGGGAACGGATGTAGCCATGGTGGTCTCCTCGGGAATGGTATCGATGGTTCGAAACCGCCCCGGCAGCGGATTGCTACCGATCGGGCCTTCACGACTAAGACGAGCTGATCGGCCTTAATGTCACGCGCCAGTGCGCACTTTTTTCGAGCGGATGCGGCGGGTCAGCCGATGCGGGCCACTGTCACGGCGATCTCGGCGACCTGCTGCTCGGTGCTCTCGGTGAGGTGGTTCTGGAGGGCTTCGTAGACGCGGCGGCACACGTCGGCGGCGGCATAGCCATCCGCTACCCCGATCTTGACCGTGACGGAGAGGGCCTCGTTCTGGCGGGCCACGAAGACGGAGTTCGGGGCGGCCGGGCGGCCGACCAGGGCGCCGAGTGCCGTGCCGATCACGGTGGCGGCGAGCGGCGTGGCGGCATAGAGGCCGTCGACTCCGGGCACGGCGAGCACGATCTGGTCGAGCCGGTCGGTGGAGGGCAGCACATCACTCATCGGTACTCGATTTCGGTAGGGGCTGGCGGAGGTAGACGTCGCGGATGGTGATCTCGATCGTGGCCACATTGAGGTCGGTGTGCTCGCGGAGCGCCGCGTAGACGGCCTCGCGGAGGGTCTCGGCCTTGGCGGGGATGTGCTCGCCCTGGCTCACGGCGGCGTCGATGCGGATGGTGATCGGGTCGCCGGGCACGCTCACGTCGCCGTCGAGGCGACACCGGCCCACGATAATGTTCTCGATGCCGTCGCCCGTGGCGCGGAGGATTCCGCGCACTGCGCCCTCCGTAACGACGAGGTGCGCGGTGGGCGAGGGGTGACTGAGCGGGATATCGCGGCCGGAATGCGCCTCGAGGTTGATGTTCTGCAAGATGCTCGTCACCCAGCTGTCACCGCGGTCGGTTTCACGCTCCACGTCTTGGGTGAGCAGGGAGCCCTGCACGGTGCGGAGGCGTTGCAGGCTGCGCAGGGCAATCTGACATTCGGGCGAGTCGTCGATGCCGGGGTCTGCGGGCGTGCGGCCTCGGTCGAGGTAGTCGCTGAGCTCCTCGATGGTGTGGCCAGCGAGGTGGGCCACCTCGCGATCGGGCGAATCGACGTCGAAGGCGACGAAGGGCTCGTTGGGCGCGTCTGGTGTGGGTGGGGTCATCGCCATGCCTCCATCTCCCGGAGAAGAGTCTTGCGCGCTCGAGCGAGCAGACCGCGAACCGTGGACACCGGCAGGTCCAACTCTTCCGCAATACCAACGTAGCTGCTGCCCGCCAGCTCGCGCAGGGTCCAGCAGCGACGCTGGTCCTCTGGCAGGTCGGCGAGGGCGCGGGACAGCGCCTCGGTCTGGGACTCCGCTTCGGCCAGCCGGTGCGGAGACTGGTGCTCGGGAGCGATCGGTTCGTTGAGGTCGATGTCGGCGCGTTCGCGGCGCGCCCGCAGCCGGTCGATGCTCTTGCGACTCACGATGCGCATCAGCCAACTTTTCACGGCGGCACCGTCGTCGAGCGTGGAGAGCTGCTTCCAGGCGGTGATGAACGTCTCCTGTACGACGTCGTCCATTTCGTCGTTCGACCCGAGAACCCGCGAGGCGTAGACCCGCATGAGCGGACCGTATCGACGCACGATCACCTCGAACGCGCGCACGTCCCCGTCTGCCGCGCGGCTGGCCAGGGTGAGGTCGGAGGCGGTGTCCAGCGGGGAGGCCACGTGCGGTCGCAGCGATGTTGGCATGACGTTCTCCCCTCACTTCTCTCGTTGCCGGAAAATTCTTTTGCGAAATGCTGTGACAAATATGCCACGGGTTTCGTCTTCGTGGTGAACACAGACAATCGATGTGAAGGAGAGAGCACGATGAGCGCATCCGACAAGATCAGCAACGCCGCCGAAGACCTCAAGGGCAAGGCCAACGAGGCCGTTGGCAAGGCCACAAATGACGACTCGAAGGTGGCCAAGGGCAAGGCCCAGCAGGCCTCCGCGAATGTGAAGAAGGCCGGCGAGAACGTGAAGGACGCCTTTAAGGGGTAGCGAGGCGGCCGGCTGGTATCCCGCCGGTCAAGGCACGACGAAGGAGCACTTGAGACCGCGCGACCCGACTCTTAGACTCGGCTCGCCGGGACTCGAGACACGCCGTAGACGGCGTTCCTCGACCAGCGGAAAGGGGAAGCCGCGGCGCATATCCCCAACTCGCTGGTCGAGGAGCGAGGCCCGAGCGCCTCGACCAGCGAGGCGGGAAAACCGCGGCACTGGGCACCGTGACCGGCGTGTTCAGCGCGCCGGTCACAGCGATCGGATCGGTCGCCCACGCCTGACCACTGACTGTGGCGACGGAGCCGACCGAGGTGATGGCGAGGTGTGATGCCGCGATGTCCGCGGCATCCGTTGCCGAACCGCCGGGCGCCGACCAGACGAAGGCGCTCACCTCGCTGGCGATGGCCCAGCCCGCGGCGGAGTCGGTACTGGCGCCGGCGGCAACCTGGACGGTGCGTGAATAAGGCACGGCGCCGAAATCGATGCCCTCAAGCGACGCCGTGCGGGGGCCAGCCAGCACGACCGCCGAGGCGGTGGCGGTGGAGACCACGTTGGGAATGATGGGGTCGAGCGTGGCCAGGGTCGACTCGCCCGTGTCGACGACGTCAACCCGGTGGGTGAGCGGGTTCACCGCCACCGTTTCGGGGGTGAGGCCTGCAGGGCTCGCCTGTGTGAGGGCATCCGTGTGGCCGGTGATCCCGCGTGGGGCGGGACGGAGTTTCGTGACGGTGACGACAACGGATGCGGGGCGCTGCGTGGCGTGAAGCAGGCCAGCGGCGGAGTGCGCGGCCACGGCCGCCGGCGTGCCGTCGACCCCGATGGCGGCCGTGGCAATGAGGCTCAGGGTGCAGCTGTTCATGGGATCACCTTCGCCGGGTCGTTGCCTAGTGTGTGTGTGTGTGTGTGTGCTGAGCCTGTTCCTCACGCATCAAGGTTCTCAGCAGAAAATGTCGAGCAAACCTCAGGGTATGCCGAGTTTTTTGTGGCGCGCAGGTGGCCATCTGTTATGTAATGGATTTGTAACCTGTTTGGGGGTCACTCATGAGCGATAGTCGGGCGAATCGACGTGCTGTCGTGATCGACGATGACCCAGACGTGGGAGGGCTGCTCGCCGCAATTCTCGGCGGTGCCGGATTCGACGTGAAGGTGGCTGCGGACGGGCCGACGGGACTGCACCTGGTGCGGGACTTCGCACCGGAGATCACGACGCTGGATGTGAACATGCCCGGCGTCGACGGGTTCGAGACGCTGCGGCGCATCCGTCTGCTGAGCTCGACCCGGGTGGTGATCGTGTCGGGACGGGTGGACGAGATCGACATGGTTCTGGGCCTCAGCGCGGGGGCCGACGACTACATTGCCAAGCCGTTTCGGGCGCGGGAGATGCGCGCGCGCATCGAGGCTGTGCTGCGCCGCTCGGCGGAGTACGGGCCGGTTTCCGTCGCGGTGCCGGAGACGGGGTGGCTGAACGCGGGCGCGGTGCGGCTGTGCGTGGCGCAGCGGGAGGCGCGGCTTCACGGTCGGTTGGTGGCTCTCACGCGCAGCGAGTTTGAGCTGCTCGCCGGGCTCGCGATCGCGTGCGGCAAGGTGTGCAGCAAGGAGCAGCTCGTCGGCACGCTGCGGCTGCGCGGCGAGGCCGGGTCGGGCCTCGTGACGGACTCGGATCGGCGGGCACTTGAGGTGCATGTGGCGAACCTGCGCAGGAAGCTCGACAATGCGGGCGCGCACGAGCTGATCGAGACCGTGCGCGGCATCGGGTATCGGGTGGCGGCGCTGGTGCGCTGAGGTGCGCTCGTCATGCAGACCAAGTCGCCAGGTCTCGATCGCTCGTTCCTCGCGCCTCGACCAGCGAGGGGGCGTCGAATTCCCCTGTGGACAACTCCCGCAAATCCCCTGGACGTGCCACGATCGCCGCATGCCGTATATGTACATCGTTCAGTGCGCCGATGGCTCCTTCTACGTCGGGAGCACCTGGAACATCGAGCGTCGGCTGTGGCAGCACACTGCCGGCGACGGCGCGGCCTACACGAGACGGCGCCGCCCCGTGACGCTCGTCTATCTCGAAGAAGGCCCTCGAATAGAAGATGCCTATGCCCGCGAGAAGCAGGTCCAGGGGTGGAGCCGCGCAAAGCGATTGGCTCTCATCGAGGGAAGACCGGCCGATCTCGCGCCGCTCAGTGTTCGCCGGCATCGCCCCGAGAAGTCCCCGCCTTGACGCGCCAGTCACCCCACCCCGCCGGTCGAGGCGCGACGAAGGAGCGATCGAGACCCCCCGCCGGTCGAGGCGCGACGAAGGAGCGATCGAGACCCCCGCCGGTCGATCGCTCGTGCCTCGGGTCTCGACCAGCGAGGGCGGATCAGACGCGGAGGGCGGCGCGGGCGGCTGAGCGTTCCACGATCAGGGCGTTGGCGGCGTCGACGGTTTCGGCCCAGAGCCGGGCGTCGTGGGGACTGCGGCCGTGACGCTCGTGGCGGTCGACGAGGCGACGCATCCGCTCGGGGGACGGGGTGTCGCAGAACCAGACCTCGGCGGCAATCCGGGGGATCTCCGACCACGGATGCCGGTCGACCAGCAGGTAATTTCCCTCGGTGACGACGATGCGCACGGACGGATCGATGGCGATGGCTCCCGTGACGCCTTCGTCGACGGCGCGGTCGAAGCTGGGGGCAAAAACGGTGTGCTCGCGTTCTGTCGCCAGGCGGCGGAGCAGGGCGACGAAACCGTGGGCGTCGAAGGTGTCGATCGCGCCCTTGCGGTCGTGCCTTCCGAGCCGGTCCAGGGTGGCGTTGGCGAGGTGGAAACCGTCCATGGGGAGATGAACGGCGGTGCCCGGGGCGGTGTCGTTGAGACGGGCCACGAGGGTGCGGGCGAGGGTGGTCTTGCCGGCTCCGGGGCTGCCGGCAATGCCGAGGACGACGCGGGCGCCGTGCGACGGCTCGAGCAGACCGAGGGCGCGGCGCGCGAGGGAGTCGAGGGCGGGTGGGTCGGTCATCCCCCCATCCTGCCGCACGGCTCCTGGTGACGGCGCCGCGCGGCTCCCGCGCGCCCGAAACCGGCTCGTGCGCAGGGCGCTGCGCCCGAAACCTGCACGGGCGCCCGCAATACCGCCCGCCCGAGCAGTTTTCGGGCGCGCCACCCGCCGGGAGGTCAGGTCTCGGGGTTCCGGCGGGCGATGTCGGCACGCAGGGCCGCTTCGCGCAGCAGGGACGCCTCGAGCAGGGCCTTCGTGGCGTCCAGCTCGGCCTGCACCCTGACCAGACGCGCGGCCAGCAGGGGGTCGGGGGTCGGCGACATCCGCTCTCGGGATTTTTCGACGACGGCGGGCTCGTGAGTGCCGCCGAGGCCGAGGAGCAGCGAGCGGAGTTCCCGGGCCGATCGACGAACATCATTTTCATGAATAGTCACGGGGCGCCCTTCATTCGAGTCCCAGTTTAGTCGCGATTTGTAGGGCATACTCCCTGTCGGCGGGGGTTGCCCAGGGAGCGACGACGAGGCGCTTCAGCATCTCGAGCCCGAGGAATTGCTCGGTGGGAGAGGAACTTTCGGCCAGGTGGGCGGCCCATTCGAGGCGTTCCATGAACTGGCCGCGGGCGTCGACGGGCTTCTGCGCGTGCAGCTGCTGCTCGAGGAGCGCCTGCTGCGCGGCGATCTGCTTGTCACTGAGGGCGTTGGCGTGGTTGCGGGTGAGGAACCAGGCGCGGATGGTCCAGGTGAGGGTGGTCAGGGCAGCGATCGCGGTCACAATCGACGCGGCAAAAATGCCGTCCCACGGCACGCCGAGGAGGGTCATCGGGCGCACCCCGGCTCAGACACCGCGACCCGCGCGCTACTTGCGGAGCTTGGTGCGCCGCGACATCGGCACGCGAGCGGATGCCGGCGCCGAGCTCGGCGACGTCTCCGCACCGGTCTCTTCCCCGTAGCCGTAGCCATACCCGTAGCCGTAGTGGCCGTAGCCGTAGGCGTCGGGTCCCTTCGTGGGAAGCATCGTGAGCACCAGGCCCGAGATGGGAGCGCCCACGTTGTCGAGAGCGGAGATCGCGCCGCGGAGCTGGTTCTTGTGCGTGCGCCCCGCTGCGACGATGAGGATGACACCGCCGACGTTCTTGGCGAGGATCGCGGCATCCGTTACCGGGAGCAGGGGCGGGGTGTCGAAGAGCACCACGTCGAAGGTGCTGTTGAGTTCGGCGATGAGCAGGCTCATGCGCGCGGAGCCGAGGAGCTCGCTCGGGTTCGGCGGCACATGGCCGGCCGGCAGTACGAAGAGCTGGCCCTTGCCCCACGGCTGGATGACGTCCTTGAGCGCGGCGCGCCCGATGAGCACGTCGGTGAGTCCCACGGCGCCCTCGACCCCCATGTACTCGGCGATCTTGGGGCGGCGCAGGTCGGCGTCTACGAGGAGAACGCGCGCGCCGGCATCCGCCAGGGCGATCGCGAGGTTGGCGCCAGTGGTGCTCTTACCCTCGCTCTCGACCGAGCTCGTGACCACGAAGGCGCGGTCGGCGCGACCCACGTCCAGGAACTGCAGGTTGGTGCGCAGCGTGCGGAACGACTCGGCACGCGGGCTGCGCGGGTCGACGTGCACGATGAGAGGACGCTCTTGCGCCTTGTTGTCGAAGACGATGCCACCGAGGATGGGCACCGCGGTGATCTGCTCCACGTCGCGCTCGTTGCGGATGCGGGTCTCGAGGGTCTCGCGCAGCACCGCGATGGCCACGCCGAGGGCGAGTCCCACGAGGGCGCCGAGCGCGATGTTCAGCGGCACGTTGGGGCTCACCGGCGTGGACGGCACCGTGGCCTCCTGCGCGCGGGTGAGCTTCACGGGCGACACGGCGCCGTCTTGCTCGGGCGTCTCGATGTTCTGCACGACGGCGGTGAGGCTCACCGAGATGGCGTTGGCCGTGGCCGCCGCGCGTACGGGATCGGTGTCGATCACGGTGATGTCGATGATCGACGTGTCGAGCGGCGCGGAGGCGGTGACGCGGCCCGCGAGCTGGTCACTCGTGATGCCCAGCTGCAGCTTGCCGATCACGGGAAGCAGCACGATGGGCGTGACCACGAGGTCGGAGTAGGTCTTGACGCGCTGCACCGTGAAGCTGTTGCCCTGGGCGAGTTCCGAGGTGGTTCCGCTGGACTGGGTGGACACGAAGACCTTGCTGGTGGCGCTGTACTTCGGCGTCTGCACAATGGAGAAAGCGGATGCCCCGGCCACCGCCACAAGGGTCAGCAGCAGGATCAGAACCCAGCTCTTGCGCAGGATGCGAATGTAGTCGCGAAGTTCCACTCAACGGCCTTTCCTTGGGCATGCCGGACGCATGTGTCAGTGCATTTTTGCATAATTGAGATTTTCCGGGGCTTCCAGTTTTGGGTGGTTTACACGGCGGCGCTACGGGTGTATTAGGACAAGCGTGAGGCTCGACATCCGCTGGCTGCACTAGTTTGGGGAGCATGAGTGAGGTCACGAAACCGCGGGTATTCGATGCGCAACGCGGGCTGACGGATGCGACGGTGGGCGTGGTGTTCGCGGTGCTGTTCGTTCTCGGCGCGAGCGCCGCCGTCGTGGGCTTCTGGATCGCCGACCCGAACCTGAGCCTGTTGCTGGGCTATCTCGCGGTGTGGATTCCCTTGCTGGGTGCCGTGGGCGTGGCCTGCTATTTTCACGGCCACGACATCGGCCTGCGGTTCCGCTGGCTCGACCTGCTGTGGGGGCTGTCGATCGGGCTGCTGGCTCGCTCCGTGGCGAGCGCGGTGGAGATTCTCGGCTACGGACAAATGGGGTCGTCGGCGGTGACGTTCGGCGAAACCGTGTACGACGGATGGTGGCTGTTCGGCGCGCTTGCGGCCCCCGTTCTGCTCGCCCCGCTGATTGAGGAGCTGTTCTTTCGCGGGCTGCTGCTGCGCTCGATGCTCGGGGTGACCCGCGCGGGCGGCGGCACGCGGGGAGCGTCGGTCGTGATCGCCGTGCTCGTGAGCGCTAGCGTGTTCGCCCTCGTGCACGTACTCACGGTTGGCACCGTGACCGGGGTGTGGGTGGTGGGCATATCCACGTTGCTGTTCGGGTTGGGGGCGGCCTGCCTGGCCGTGCTCACCGGCCGCCTCGGCGGTGCGGTCCTAGCCCACGTGACCTTCAATGCGCTCGTCGTGGTTCCGGCGCTGGTCGTTCTGTAGGCGCTTCAGCGGAGGTCGTTGTCGGGGTCGGCACACCCACGTACCCCCCGATTTGGGGCTGATCAGAGGCCCTTTCGGAGGAGTTTGCAGCCTCTGCATTTACTAAGCTCAGAGTGCCTCGAGAAAGTGTACTTCCGCACTGGGAGTGAGGCCATGGGCTGCGCATTCTGCTGCGCGGTGGGGTTGCTACTGATCCGCAGCCCGTCCAAAATAGTGGAGCATTTTTATGGGAAAGCTGACCTACGACTCGAGTCTGACGGCCGACTTTGACGATCGGGTGCTGGCCCACATCCAGCTTGTCATCGGCACGAAACTTCGTCGCGGTGAAAGTTTCTACTTCTCGTGGCGCGACGACCCCCTGGCCGGCGGCGGGCGAAGCACGGTGTGGCTGCACCCCGGCATCCCCCTGGCCTTCAAGTACTTCGGCAGCCGTGTTCCCTCACTGAATCGCGAATGGGTCGAGGCGCTCTCCCTCGCGGCCAACTCCTCGGCCGGGCTGCAAGTCGTGCCGGAACCGACCGCCGCCACCGTCACGGTCACCGTCTAGGTTCGCGCCGCGCGGGCGTCAGAGGCCGTCAGCCGGCGCGAGCGCAGGTCGGGGGCCGGCGACCCTGCCACCGCGCGGAGACTTGAGAGCCAGCGCCGGACGTTCCACGACGAACCAGCTCGCCACGGCGAACGGCAGCGCGGCCACCAGGGACAGCACCGCGAACACCCCCACCGGCACGGCCGTCGACCCGAACAGGCCGTTCAGCCCGAGGAACAGCAACTGTTGCACCGGAAATCCATACACGTACAGGCCGTACGACACGTCGTTGCGGGCCCCCACCCCACGAAGCGGCAGCACCACGCTGAGGTATAACAGCAGGTACGCGAGCGGGAAAGCTGCGAGCGGTTTGAAGAGCCCGAGCGCTGTGATCAGCACCATGAACGACGCCGCAACGAGGGCGAGCGGCGCGGCCAACGGCATCCGCTGCCTCAAGATGTACAACACGACCCCCGCGAAGAAGAAGGTCGCCATGGCGAGCAGGTTCACCGCGAACGTCGGGGTCGCCGGGCTCAGAGTGAGCAGCGTTCCCGCCGTGAGGGCCACGAAGAGCGTCACGGAAGCCGGCGCGAAAGCGCGACGCGGCACAACGGATGCCAGCACGCCGACCCCGAGATAACAGAGCGCCTCGAAGACCAACGACCAGAGCGGGGCGTTCCAGTTGGGGGTGCCGGCGGTCTGCAAGGTGCCGTCGATCCCCCACTGCGTGATGTGCAGCGACGCATTGCCGAAGACGTAGCGGGCGGCGCTGCTCCACTCCACGGCACCGCCGCCGAGCAGCGCGGACACCGGGGCGAAGACCACGGCGGTGACCACGAGCACCACGAGGAACGCGGGATAGATCCGCAGGGCGCGATTCACGAGGAAGCGCGTCAACGACGGCGTGGACAGTCGGCTGCCGGCGATCAGGTAGCCCGAGATGGCGAAGAATCCGGCCACGGCGAACATACCGAGGTCGGTGCCCGCGAGAGCGGGCGGATACCCGAACCCGGCCACGATCCAGGAATGCGAGATGATCACGCACGCGGCCAGCAGCAGGCGCAGGGCGTTGAGGGAATTGCGGCGGGGATCGAACCTCGTGCCGAGCATGGAACCCCCGTCGTCTGTGCTGATCCTCCCAAGTTCGCGCGCGGAGCGGAAGGGTTCGACGCAGAATGTGCCCCGAGTTGGTGACAACCGGGAGCGGATGCCGTGGCGCGGGTTAGGCGCGACGGCTGCGGCGCACCGTGGTGCGCAGCCGGCTAGCGCGGCACCCGGGGTAGACAGGTAATCTTGCACGCCCGCTAGGCAAGGTCACGCAGCACAGGGTGCAGCAGCAGGCCGAATGCCGGGGCGTCCAGGCGAAGATCGGTGCTGACGAGAACGCGGGTGGGCGCCACCCGCCACAGTCTGGTGTCGGCGAGAGACAGAACCTCGATCGACAGACTGAACGGCCGAGTCGGGCGCCGCAGGGTCGCCGAGACGTCGGCGACGGCGTGAGTGATGGACAGGTCTCCCGGGAACCGCGCCGCCGCACCCGCACGTTCATTCATCTGCTCGGCGCACGCCCGAATCTGCGGCCAGTGCTGCAGCACGAAGGCGCTGAGGTGGGTGCCCTGTGGCATGGCGGGCCCGGCCGCGTCCCGGAAGTCGGCGTTCACCGGGCCCGGTTCCTCGGCCACGCACCGGTTCCACCACAGGCGCCACTCATTCGCGAGTGTGCGCGCGAGCCGCCGAGGGATCCCCGGAACTACGCCGACGGATGCCGCGGTGCGCGGCAGCCGCAACGCGTCGAATTCGCGGGCGCCCACCATGTCACGCACCACCAGGTGATGCGCGAGCGGGCTCCCCCAGTCTTCCGCCACAGACCAGTGCGGACCGGGCCCCGAGTGCATGCAACCTCCTCCTCGAATGCCTCCATTGTGGCCGGAAAGTGCTTCGCGCGGGGCCCGCGCTGCGTCCAACGTGGTTGCCACCGGGACCTGCCCAATACCGCGAGCCGGGCGTATCATGTGCGGCACACTCTGACGATGGGATTGATAATGACGGAGACTTCACTCGACGCTTTGGGACCGGTCGACTTTTTGATCGTGGAGTTTCCCGAGGGCCAGTCCAACTTCACCGGCGAGATCGCCGACGAACTTGTCAAACTCGTGGACGCGGGCACGATCCGGGTGATCGACATGCTGATTCTGGCCAAGGACCAGGACGGCGTCGTCGAGGCCATGGAGCTGTCCGACCTCGACGAACTCGGCCCGCTGCAGGCGATCGAAACCGAGCTGGCGGAGCTGCTCGCCGAGGAAGACGTGGACAAGCTCGCCGCTGCGATGGGCCCCGGCAGCGTCGCCGGTGTGCTGGTCTACGAGAACCTGTGGGCGGCGCCGTTCGCGTCTGCCACCCGCCGCGCGGGAGGGCAACTGGTGGCTAACGGGCGGATCCCCATCCAGGCCATCGTCGCGTCTCTCGAAGCCGACCAGATTTCCGATGATTTCCGAGACTGAAGGAGAATGAGATGCCGCTACGGCCCGCACGAGTAGGAAGAGTCGGCGTCGTTCGCGCGCCCGTCGCCAAGGCGGCCGTTGTGGGGGCCGCGGTCACACCGGGTCGGTCGCCCGTGGCCAAGGCCGCCGTCGTGGGCGCGGCCGTGACCCCGGGTCGCCGCCGCCGAATCTAGCCACGCGCGCTCGCTGCGGCTTGTTGTCCGTCAGCCGCAAATCTCACCGCGAGGCCGCGCGCCCGGCTCGTGATTCGCGGCACGAGAGCGATCCCGGCCGTGTAGATGCCGGTGACCCGCGACGGCCTTGCTGTTCCCCCGCTAAACCTCCTGAACTGACCCCGGCCTATCCTCCGTCATTCGTGGGGCGGCTGGAGGAACTAATACGTGTCGGACACGACCGTCCCGTGAAAGCGTTGTTGACTCGATCTTGAACTGAGTATTTCGGAGTTCACGCTTTTGTCGTACTCGTCAGCAATTTGCATGTATTTGTCCGGGGCATGGGAGGTTACATCGAAATTCCCCGCTCTGAAGTTGATGCTGCTGCCCTTCTCGGGCAATTCCTCACCCAAGACAGCAGTTAAAATTGACGATGTAGTTTGAGTCACGACGTTGTTCGTGAGCCATTGGAATCCGGGTACAGGATCGCCGTTGTGCATCAGGCGCACAACATTCGCCCCACCAAAGTTTCGGTGCCCCACCAATTCCGGTGTGCCATATGTAAGCACTTCCTTGATGTTGAAGCTTTGATCATCAGCAAGCGTCTGCGCGATGAATCCACCCTGGCTGAAACCGACCACCATCATTTCGGCACCAAAGTCATCGCCCATCGCAGCTTGAATGTCAGTGGCGAGTAGCGCTTGTAGGTAGCGGTAGTCCAGCGACTCGGTAGCAGGATTCCGGGAACACGGTAGCGCTGGCGCTAATGAACTGCTGGGCTGTGGAAGGACAACGCGCAAGGCGTTGTCGTTCCATTGTTAAGGGCGGGTCATGGCGGATTATCGGAAAATATTGGGGTTGTTGCTCGAGGGGCGGAGCTACCGCGAAGTCGTAGAGATCGCTGGGTGCTCGCATCGCGACGTCGCCCGGGTCCGGCAAGAGGTCCAGGAACGAGGTGTCACCTCGGCGGTCGCGGTCAGCGACGCCGAGCTGACGGAATGGTTCCCCGACGGGCGCCGGAAAGTGTCGGCGGAGTATGACCAGCCCGACTTGTCTCGGGTTCTGGCATCAATGAAGGCGAACCGGCACTTCACGTTGCTGCTGGCGTGGCGTCGGTACGTCGACGCCAAGGACGCCGGGAAAAAGTACGGGTACTCGCAGTTCTGCGCCCTGTTCACCGGCTACCTCCGCACCCACGATCTCGTCGCGGTGCTGCGCCATGAGCCGGGTCGGGCGATGCTGGTCGACTGGGCCGGCGACACGATGGACATCGTTGACACGATCACCGGCGAGGTGGTCCGAGCGATCTTGTTCGTCGCGGTGTTGCCGTTTTCAGGGCTTCTGTTCTGCCGAGCTTACGCGGATATGAAGTCCCCGGCGTGGCTCGATGCGCACGTTCGAGCGTTCGCATTCTTCGGCGGCGTGACGCAGATCGTCGTGCCGGACAACCCGACGACCTCCACTCACCAGACACATAAGGGCGATGCGGAGCGGGTCGTCAACGCGAGGTATCAGCAGCTCGCGGATCACTACCAGACCGCGATTGTCCCGGCCCGAGTGAAGAAACCCCGCGATAAGGCGGCTGCGGAGAACGCGGTGAACGTGGTCAACAAACGAGTCATCGGCTACCTCGAGGACGACGTCTTCACGACGCTGAGCGAGTTGAATACGGCGATCGAAGAGCGCGTGCGTGAGATCAACCATGACATCCGCCGCGCCGACGACACGACCAGGTGGGAACGCTTCGACATGGAGGAGCGCGAGTTGCTCGGCCCTTTGCCCGATGCCGGGTTCGAGGATGTGCAGTGGAAGGAGCTGAAGGCGGCCCGGAATTACCACGTCACCGCGGACACGCAACGGTATTCCGTGCCCTTCGGGTTGGCGGGCAAGCTGCTGCGGGTTCGGCTGACGTCGTCCCTGGTGACGGTCTTCGACGGGCACGAGAGCATCTGCGAACATCCTCGGCTGACGGGGAGGAAAGGCCAGTACTCGACTCTTCCGGACCACGTCCCGCCGCAGCACCGCGATATCGACGGGTTGTGGTCAAGGCGGTGGTTCATCGACCGGGCGCGCAGCGTTGGGCCGGCCACCGTCACGGTGATCGAGCACATCCTCGACAGCCAGGTGATCGAGGCGCAGGGCTACCTGGCCTGCCAGAACATCCTCGACGGGCTCGGTAAGAACAACCGGGAACGGCTGGAGGCGGCCTGCCAGGCACTCGTGAACCGAGGCACCCATCCGACGTATTCGACGCTGAAACGGTTGATGGCGGCGATCGATAGTGACGCGAAGAAGCCCCGGCCGGTGACCCCGGCAGCCTCGACAGGCAAACGCAGCAACACGGTCGTGTTCCGCGACACCATCTCGGACGTTTACGTCCGCGATGCCTCCCACTACGCAGGCGACGAGGAGGGGAAGTGATGTTCACCAGCATCGATTACGACAAGTTCCGGGCCCTGCGCGTGACCCACGTCGCGACGCGCCTGGAGGAACTCATCCAAGACGAAGGCAACGACACCCTCACCCCCGAGCAGCTGTTCCTGACCGCGGTCGACGACGCGTTGGAGTCCCGTCGTATCAACAAGGTCGACAAGCTCATCCGCCAAGCTGCTTTCCCGATCCCGGGGGCCACGGTCGCGGAGGTCGACTACCGCGACGGGCGCGGGATCACCCCAGTCAGAATGCGACGCTATGCCGCCCATGACTGGCGCTCCGATGCGACGAACCTCCTCATCATTTCGCCCACCGGAGGCGGGAAGACCTACCTCGCCTGCGCGCTGGCCATCGGCGCCTGCCAGAGTGAGCACTCCGTTCTCTACTTCCGGATGGACGACCTCGCCCGAAGGCTTGTCATCGCCCGCGGCGACGGAATCGCCCATCAGAAGCTGTTGAACGAGCTCTCCAACATCGACCTGCTCATCATCGACGACTTCCTCACAGTCGACATCGACAGCGACGCCGCCAGCGACTTGTTCGCGATCCTCGCGAACAGGGAACACCGACTACCCACGATGATCGCCTCGCAGACCGGGCCAAAGCACTGGGTCGCCGAGCTGCCCGACCGGGTCGCCGCGGACTCGATCGTGAACCGCCTCGCCAACAACGCCCGGATCATCAACCTCGGCCAGATTGACATGCGCCGGCACCGCAACGACCAAGCCCGCGCCCACGAGACCTACTGGGAGTGACCGAAGCGGCCCGGGCGCAAAACCCGGGCCGCTACCGGCTCTTCAGAACTGCGCTACCAGGTGCCTGGACTACCGCTACCATCAAGCGCCACTCGCCAGTCAGCGCGAATTCCAGAAAGGGTGTCCGTTTGAAGGCTGTTGAGTGCATCAGGATTATTTCCCCATGACAACCGACTGCCTTGTGTCGATCCAGATCCATCGATATAGACGATGTACCGGGGCGCTCCGTCTGCGCCGATAACTTTCTGGACCCGAAGGCCATCTTCACCAACGTGCATGCCCGATACATTTCGAATGTAGTCCGCTGTAGAAACCGGCGCCTGAGGCAAGGGCGCAGCTGATCCGCCTGCACCCGGGGCACCACCCGCGCCGGCGTCGACGGCGCTGGCGAGTGCCTGTTCGTCGGCGTTTTGGCGCAGCAGGGTGGCGTTCTGCGTCAGGATGTGGGCAGCAGCCAACACCCGGCGGCTGTGGTCGGACTCCCACTCGAGCCTGAACCGCACGGCAACCGGGCCGACCCAGGCACTGATCTTGATCTGGTTTCCGACAGTCATTCGATGACGTTCGAGCGTCTGGCCTGCCTGATCGAGCGCCCTCGCAAGATCACGCAGTTGCTCGACATCGGCACCGTATTTTCCCGACATGGCCTATCCCTTCACATACGTAGCGGGTGCATGAGGTGCGCGGGGCGCGACCTCTCGGCCGCGCCCCGCCTCGAGGACTTACGCGGAAGCGGTTTCCTGGTCCTGCGCGTTCTTGCTTGCCTTCGTTGCCGTATCGCGCAGTGCCTGAATGACGTTCTTGAGCGCAGCCGTGTGCTGGCCGGACCAGTCGCCACGGAATGCGGTCGCGTCGGGACCGGTCCACTCCGTGCTGTTGAGCGCGGTCGTGAGGGTGGTCAGAACCGATTCGATATCACCGGCTTTGGTGTTGAGCTGAGTGCTGAGCTGACGAACCTGCTGTACATCGAGACCCCAAACGGCCATGGCCTTACTCCTTTGCATCGTGGCCCGGAAAATCCGGAACCGATATTTGCACTGCTTCGAAGTGGAACAGTGCAAAACTATTGCGGCTGCACCGCGGCGTCGATGGGGTCAATTCCCCATGCACGACGGATCTCACGTGGCCACCGCAATCTGCGCCCGCACGGCACGGCCGCCGGCAATGAGAAATCCCCGACCTGGGGGAAAATCGCCATTCTTAATGCGTCCGAGCGGGGTGCCCAGCAACATGTCGCCGTCCATCTCGCCGGGAACGAGGAGCAACCCGCGGCGGCCCGCCTTGAACGGTGCCGCGAGGGTATACGCCTGCTGCCACGTGGAGCTTTCCGATTCGCCGACCACGAAGGTATCCGCTCGCACGGCAGCCTTCACGAGCCGGTCAACCGCTGACTCTGCGTCGGTGGAGGTGAAGTCGGTGATGCCCTCGATCAGCACGGCGAGGGCACCGGGCGCGAATTCCCCGGCCTCTATCCGCTCGGTCAGGCGGGTGGCCGCGAGCAGCACGGCGTCCACGGTGTTCGCCACCATTCCGAACCCGGCGGCCTGCGCCAGCGGGGTACGGCGAGAGCCGAACAGCGCCAGAAACGGATGCCCCGGCCCGCGTTCGAGCGCCGCGGCGAACGTGGCGAGAGCGGTGGTTCGCCCACTGCCGGGAGGCCCCGATAGCAGGAACGCCCCGCGCGCCTCCACGCCGATGGGCGCGAGATTCACGTCGGCGAGGCCGACGACCGCCAAGCCACGGGCATCCGTTGTCGGCAGTTCGGCGAGCGGCGCGCGTTCGGGCAGCCGACCCACGCCCGGCGCCACGGCAAAGTGCTGGCGCCGCATACTCGCTGCGAGGCGCTCCACCTCACGCGACTGCACTGTGAGGTTCGAACTCGCCCCGAGAATGGCCAACTGCACTTCGTTGCCGTCGATGATTCCGCGGCCGGGCGGCGACGTAACGCTCAGCACATCTTTGGGCACACCGAGCATCAGGTAGTCGTCGTCGGTGGCGAGGCGCAGCACCAGTCTCTTCTGCACGGTGGAACTGATCGATGTTGGCACCGAATTGGGGCGGTCCCCCGTCATCACGACGTGCACGCCGAGCTGGCGCCCGTCGACCGCAATCTGCGCGAACACCGCGAACCACTGGGAATTCGAGGCGAACTCGTACGCCTCACGAAACGCCCCGATACCGTCAACCAGCAAGAGAATGCGAGGCTCGTCTGGCTTATTGGCGAGCCGACGGTATTCGCCGATGGTACCGGCCCGCACGGCGGCGAACCGCACGGCACGGTCGTCGACGATGTCGCGCAGGCTGCGCAGCAGCCGTGTGACGCGCTCGTCGTCGTCGCCGCTGATGATCGCGCCTACGTTGGGCAGGTCTTCGAGCATGCTGAGGCCTCCGGCCCCGAAGTCGAGCCCGTAGACCTGCACCTGGCCGCCCTGTGCGGCGAATGCGGCGGCCACGGCGATCGTGCGCAAGGCCGCGCTCTTTCCCGAGCCGCCCGCGCCGAAGATGGCCATGTTTCCGTCGCGGTCCGGCCGGTAGAACAGAGTGGGCTGGGCCTGCGTGGCCGGGTCGTCGATCACCCCGAGGAGCAGCTCGCCGTCTACCCGGGTGTGGGCCTGCACCGAGAAATCGTAAACCGCGGCGAGTTCGTCGAGCCACGGCTTGCGCGGCGCAGGAACCCCCGCGCGCGCGGCCGCTTCGGTGATGGTGGTTACCATCCGCGAAATGTCGGTCGGTCCTGGTTCGGCCACCTCGTCGAGTTCCACCTCAGGCATGTCCCAGTCCGCCCCCGAGCCGAAGCCCAACTCGTTCACGTCGATGCGCGGGCGCGGCGGCGTGTCGGTGGTCCAGCCTCCGGCGTAGCCCGTCTGGAACGTCGTGATGCGCCCTGGCCCGGTCTTCGCGGCGCCCCGCCCGGGAATAGCAGGGTCGAACTGGGCTGCCATCGGTGTACCGAGAATGTCGCTCGAGTCCTCGGCATCCGCCATGCGCAGGGCGATTCGCAGGTTCGTGTTGGCGCGCAGATTGTCCTTGATCACGCCCGCCGGACGCTGGGTGGCGAGAATGAGGTGCAGTCCGAGGGAACGCCCGCGCTGCGCCACATCCACGACGCCATCGACGAATTCGGGCACCTCGGTGGCCAGCGCCGCGAATTCGTCCACGATGATCACGAGGCTCGGCGGCGTCTCTGGGTCGCCTGTTTTCTCAAGCGATACGAGGTCTTTGGCATTCTTGCGATTGAGCAGATGTTCGCGGTAGCGCAACTCGGCCCGAAGAGAGGTGAGAGCGCGACGCACGAGGTGCGGAGAGAGGTCGGTGACAAGTCCCACCGTGTGCGGCAGGCCGACGCACTCCGCGAACGCCGTACCACCCTTATAGTCGACGAACAGGAACGTGGCCCGGTCGGGGCTGTGCGCCGCGGCCATGCCCAGCACCCAAGACTGCAGGAATTCGCTCTTGCCGGCCCCTGTGGTTCCGCCCACGAGGGCGTGCGGCCCCTGGCTGCGCAGGTCGAGGTGGAAGGGCTCGCTGCCGGCATGACCCACGAGGGCACGCAGATTGCCATCCTTTTTTCGCCGCACGGGCGCGGAACCGTCCCGCGGCGTCAGGGAATTGTTCTCGCGCCACCTCTCGGTTACGGCATCCGCTTCGTTCACCAGGTCGAGGCCGCTGAGGCTTGCGTACGAGACCGACCGTGGCAGGTCGGAATCGTCGCTGACGGGCGACCCCACATCGACAACAGGGGCCAGCGCCCGCGCAAGACGCTCCGCTGCGGCGAGCGTGAGGGTCTCCGTTGCCACGGGAAAGCTGCGCTCGCCCACGCGAACGTGCCCCACCAGCGGCCCCGGCACCCCCGGTACCGTGTCCAGCACCAGAAAGCTGCGGCACACGGCCGGAATTCGATCGACCGACGCGGCGCACCAGATCACGTGCACGTTAGCATCCGCGCCCCGCTCGGCCAGCCGGGTGATGCGCCCGCGGTCGACCGGGGCATCGTTTTCGATCAGCACAATGACCGCCGGAATGCGGGCTGGCTCCTTCTCCTCGGTGTCGGAGCCGCGATCGCGCGTGGGGAGCGCCCCTCGCAAGGCGGCCTCGTCAACGCGCTCATCCACGAGCGCCTCGAGGCGTGCGAGCAGCGCCTGCGCGCCTCCGGGGTTGTCGGCGAGATGGTCTCCCGCGATCGGGCTGTGCGGGGAGCTCGTGTGCGGCAGCCACTGCAGCCAGCCCCAGGTGGCTCGCGATGACGGTGAGGTGAACGCTGTCACCACGAGTTCAGCCGGCGAATGCAGGCCGATTGTCTGCAGCAGAATGCCGCGGGCCACGCCATCGAGTTGCTCGCGCGCTCCCACGAGCCCGAGGGCTCCACTTGAGCGCCAGTCCACGGTGATGGGCACGTCGTCGATCACGCTGAACCGCAGGGCAGCCGCCTCTAGTCGCTCCCAGTATTCGGGCAGCGAATCATTCGTGCCCGGCAGTGCGAGCACGCTGCGCGAGGGAGCCTGACCGAGGCCGAGGCGAGCGGTGAGGAATCCTTCATGCTCCGGCCGGTGAGTCCACATGATTGGCCCGCGCCGCCGCACGGCGTCGATCACCTCTGCCAACGACGGGGACTCCGCCAACCGGGCCAGCCGTTCAGCCTCGTGCGCACGAACCTGGCTTTTCTCACTCGCCAGCAGGGCGGCCTCGAACTGCTTGATCTGCGCTTTCAGGGTGCGACGGGAGGTGATGGCACCGTCAACGAAAGCTCCGACCACAAGCAACGGGCTTAATGCGACGAACGCGAGGCTCAGCAACTGTTTGGTCACAAGGAACAGCACGACTCCCATGATTATCGGGGCCACGATCGACAGGTAGGGAAAACGCTGCTTCTGTGGCGCCTTCGGGGCCGTGGGCGCGAGGAGCTCGATCCCCGGGTAGCGGCCCACCACCCGCGGGCTGCGCACAAATTCCACCACGGGCGCGCTAGCCACAGCGGATGCCAGCTGCTGCAGCGGTGAGACGCTCAGTTCCGTGTCGCCGAGGTTCACCACGTCAGCCGCCGACAGCTGGGTGCGCGACACCAGCTCACCGCCCATCAGAATGCCGTTCGCCGACCCGAGGTCGAGGATCTCCACCCCGTCCGCAACGTTGATGCGGGCGTGCCGCTTCGACACCAGAGGGTCACCGAGGCGCACGTCCACCCCGTAGTCGCGGCCCACGGTGCTCGCGCCGAAGGGGATATCGAAGTCCCGGCCGGCATCCGGTCCGGACAGGATCGATACCCGAGCGGCCGCCGGACCGCGGTTTTCGCCGGGCCGCACGAAGTCCTCACTCGCCTGAACGAGTTCCACCACGGCTCCAGACCTCAGCCCCGCCTCCGTGAGATCGATCGCGGGGTCGATCACGCGCACCGGAAGGGGCGCGCCGTCGACAGAGTCCCCCCGCACCTGAAGTGTGAGCCGCTCGGGGATGAGCGCGCCCGCCCTCAGCGGATCGGCCGCATACAGGGTTGTGGCGATGTCGCCCACGTACGCCGTGGCATCCGCTGTCAGCGATACGTCGATGTCGAAGAGGCCGGCCCTCTGCAGAGTGAGTTTCAGACGCATGTCAGCTGCCCTCGCCAGGTTCCACGGCCTGCGGGGCATCGAGCAGTGGCAGGTCGATGCGGGTGACGATTCGTGACGCGATCGCGTACTCCACAAGCCGCGCCCGACGGTTGGTGGCGTAGGTGGTCACGCCGCCGCGCAGGCCCTGCACCCCCGCTCGATCGAGCTTGTCGCACACGTTGTCGAGCTTGCGGTTGAACTTCGTGGTGGCCCAGCCGAGCCGTTTGGCGGCGAGAGCCGACGTGGGAATGTCGCTGCGCCCTGTTCCCTCCCGCGCGAGCATGGGTTCGGCGAGCGCGAGCACCAGCAGGCGCTGAGACACCGTGAACGTTACGGTTCCGACAGTGGTGATGCCGTTCGACGTGGCCACGGGGTCGTTCTCGGTGAACGCGGGCTCCGTCGAGTGAATCGTGCACTCATACGTAGTGGGGCCGGCCGTGAAAATGAGGTGCAGCATCTGAAAGACGATGGGCAGCCGTGCTCCCGGCGCGAGCCAGGCCTGTACCCGTCCGCCGCCATCGGTTACCGTGGCGGCCAGTCGCGAGCCCACATTGGCAAGCCACCACATTCCGTCGACCTGACTGATCTGCAGAAAACGGCGGTGCAGGAACGGGTTGTCGTCGACGCTCAGGTCCGCCTGCCTGCCGATGGAGAACAACCCGTCGGGTTCGGCCCGATACCATTCACCGCAGTACTCGATGCTGATGCTGCCCTCGCCCACGGCGGTCTCAACCGTGCTCAGATCGCTCACGGTGCGCACCCCGTGGACGGAGCCGTGGAGCTTCGTCCGTCGGCTCTGCGCAGGGACACCTCGATGCAGGTTCGTCCCGTTTCGCTCGGGGGCACGACCACCGTGGCATCCACGACACTTTTCACCACGCCCTCCTGCCCGGCCGCGACTTCCCGCCAGAGGTAGAGGTCGCCGTCCAGCGGAGAGGGGTTGGTCCACGTGAACACCACTCCTGAGCTGCCGACGGCGCCGACCAGATCGGTGAGGGCGGGCACATCGGACTCGACGATGGCGTCTACTGGCGCCACCGGGCTGCCGCTCGGGTCGGCAGACACCGGCCCGGGCGCTCCGCCCCCGAGCACGAAGGCGAGAGCGACCCCCCCGGCCACGAGCAGGCCGACGCCGCCGAGCACGGACGGCACCAGCCAGCGTCGCCGCGAGCGGGTGGGCACCGCTTCCGTCACCGGAGGGAGAGTGTGCTCCGGTCGTCGCGATGTGTCGTCGAGCGCAGGTGGCTGCATGCTGTCGTGCGCGAACCCACCAGATTCGGCGCGTAGCGCGGTTTGTGCAAGATCCGGCACGACACCGATGGGCCCGCGATCGGTCCAGTGGCTCGCGTCGTTCAGCGGTCGGCGTGCCGTCACGGGCTCGGGTGCCGGCATCGGAAGCTGCTCGGGGTCGATGCTCACGATCTTGCGCACGCGCGTGAGTCCGTCGTCGTCATCGCGCTCGTCGGGGGCGTCCGGAGAGTCGTCAAGCAGGTCAACCTGCGTCACTGACATGGCGAGTTCGATCTGCACCTTTTGCAGGGCCCTGGCGAATTCGAGGGCGGAGACGTACCTCTCCTCCGGCCGCTTTCTCATGGCGTGGGCGAGCACCTCGTCGAGCGACGCGGGCACATCGTCACGGCCGAGCGGGGGAAGCGCCGCCTGCGCGATGCGGTGGATCATGGCATCGCTGGAATTGGGCCCGCCGGGAAGGTGAAACGGCGCCCGCCCCGCCAGGAGGGTGTAGATGGTCGCGGCGAGAGCATAGACGTCGGAGGCCGGGCCGCTGTCAGGAGGGGTGTGGAAGGATTCCGGCGGCGACCAGGGAATGGACATTCCCACGAGGGCGTCCCCGCCGCTCGCCGTCTTCGCGGATATGCCGAAGTCGGTGAGTGCGGGGCGGTTGTAGCCGGTCACGAGAATGTTGGCCGGCTTGATGTCGCGGTGCAGGATACCGGCCCGGTGCGAGGTCTCCACCGCCCCCGCTACCTGGATGGCGATGCGTAGCGCCTCCCCCACCCCGAATCGTTCTTTCCGGTACCGCACCTGCAAATTGGGCCGCGGGCAGTACTCCATCACCAGATACGGTCGACCGTCTCGAGAGACGCTGGCCTCATAGATGGTCACGATCGAGGGATGCGTCGACAACATCGCCATCGCGTTCGCCTCTCGCGCGAACTCGTCGACGCTGCCGTCAGCGAGTTCCGCTTTCAGAAGCACCTTGATGGCGACCTGGCGCTCTGGCCGTGCCTGCTGGTACAGGAAGACGTCGGCGAAGCCGCCGGATCCGAGAACGGAGAGAAACCGGAACCCTGGCAGGTCCGGTGGTGCGCTCGGGGCGCGATTGGCCGTCATACGAGCTCGAGGAAGGTGACCGTGATCTCGTCGCCGAGGTCGAGCACGTCTCCGAAAACGAGCATGGTGGGCTCCTGCGGATGCAGCCTTTCCGGTTCCTTGCCGGCCCGCAGCAGCCGGGTTCCGTTGGTGGTACCGAGGTCGAGGGCGAGCACCGTCGACCCCTCGCACCGGATCTCCACGTGGCTGCGCGAGATGTCTTGCTGGGGGCTCGGCACGGTGATGAGGTGCGGCATCCTGTCGGCGGCAAAGCGCCCGGCACTCGGTTTACGGCCGATAATCGCTCCCCGATCAAGCCGCACCTGCCCGCCGCTGGAGATCAGCAGACTCCCGGGAGGAGCGGATGCGACGGCGGCCGCCCACAGGGGCGGCGTGGGCGACGAGCGCATCAGGCCGCGAACCTGCTCCACCGAGAGTGTTTCTCCGTCGTGGTCGTGGTCGAAGTCGCTGTCGTGATCGAGGTCGATCTCGACCGCCGCCTCGGCGTCGCCGGCGACGGACGGGGGAACAAACGCGGGAAGCCCATCGATCAGCGTTGAACGGGCCGCGGCCGGCCGGTAGGCAGGGGTCTCACCTCCGGGCGTGAGCCCGCTGCCATCCCAGAGCCCGTCGTAGTCCCGGCCCATCGTGTGCTCCGGAACGGCCAGCGTCTCACTCGTCACGACGACCGGCGAGGGTACAGGTGCGGGAGTTCGGGCCGAGACCGACGCGTTGGCGTGGGCGCGTGCCGACACCGGCCCGCTCGGTGCGGCAGCCGGTTCCCGCACGGCCACCGGTTCCTGCGCTGCTTCCGGCTCCGGCGCTGCTCCCGGCTCCGGCGCTGCCTCGATCTGCGCCACCAGGTCCATCTCTGGAACGGCGTCAGGAGCGGAGTCCTCCGGCCGCAGCGTGATGCGCACCGAATCGCACCAGACCACGCCGGTCGCGATCGGGAGCAGTGCGGAGACGTCGCCAGCGGCATCCGTCACAATCTCGATCGACGCCGGATTCACCGACACGCTCTCGCTCCAGGTGGTGACCCTGGCACCGGACACGAGCATGCGACCGTGGTCGGCGTCTCCCTGCACGGCAACGGAGAGCGCACCTCGCACGGCGATGCGGGCCTCGTCGGCACCCAGCGTGACGATGGCAAAACTGGGAATGAGCGCGAAACTTGTGCCGAAGGATCCGGTCAGTGCATCGAGCAGGGCGCCGAGACCGGCACCCTCGAGGAGCGACTCGTAGACATTCGCGAGCATGGCGGGAGTCGTATCGCCGGGAAGCACGGCAACACCGTTCTCGGTGACGACACCGAGCCAGGTTCCGGAGGAGTAGCTGTTCATAGGTGGTTGACTCCATCGGTCAGTCGGTCACGCGGAATAGTGTCATCAAAATCGGGTGGGGTGTCAGCCACCGCGGTGAGGTGCCGAGGTATCGTTTCGTCACCCTCGAGATCTCCGAGGATCGACAGGGCGTCGACGACGACCACGGTCACGTTGTCGCGGCCCCCTCGCTGCAACGCCTCCCGCACCAGGCGTGCTGCGGCGGCCTGCGGCTCGGGCTCGGCGTTCAGGATGGAACGGATGTGCTCATCGCTCAGCTCGCCAGTGAGCCCGTCGGAGCACACCAAAATTCGGTCGCCCGGCTCGGCCGGAATGAACCAGTAATCCGGTTCGCTGCGACTGCCCGCCCCGATCGAACGGGTGACGATATTGCGTTGGGCATTCGTGGCCGCCTGCGCCGCAGTGAGCTCGCCGCTGTCAACGAGTTCCTGCACAACTGAATGGTCGACGCTGATCTGCTCAAGCACCCGAGAGCTCAGACGATAGGTGCGGGAGTCTCCAAGGTTGAGTACGATCCAATACGCGTTCTGGTCGAGCGACCCGATGGCCACGCCGGTGAGCGTCGTACCCGCACCTGCCCCCGCGCCCACGGGCAGGGCCGCCACCCGCGCCACGGCGTCGGCAAAGGTTTCGCGCAGCCGATCGAGCGTGACGCTCGGTCGCAGCGACAGGTCGGTGAAGGCGGAAATCACGGTTGCGCTCGCGATCTCGCCGGCCACGTGCCCGCCCATCCCGTCGGCCACGAGGTAGAGAGAGCCCTGCGCCAAATAGGCGTCCTCATTGCTCTGGCGGCGCAACCCGACATCCGTTGCCGCGCCGACGCTCACCGCAATGGGAGCAGCCTCCCGCACGGGAGCGGGAGCGCGTCTGGGCTTCCTCATCGTGTCGCCACCCAGATGCGGCGATCCCCGAGCGCGAGCAGGTCGCCGGCTTCGAGGAAGATTCGCGCGTCGATCGCGACCGCGCTCACGGGCTGCCCCGCGCGAATGAGTGATGTGCCGTTGGTCGAACGGCGATCGGTCACCCAGAGCTGCCCATGCTCGAGGCCGAAGCTCAGGTGGGTCTTGGAGATTGACTTGGTGGTGTCGGCGTAACTGATCAGCTGAGTCGGCGATCCGTCGGCCGTGCCCGGGTTGCGACCGATCAGGCCGGCACCATGCACGTCGACCGCTTCACCGGTATCCAGCCGCAGGATCCACTGCACGGACGCGGTCGACGGAGGGAGCGCGGCGATTCGAGTACGGTCGAGGTCTTCATTTTCGCCGATCCGGGCGGGCTGAGGCGCCACCGGCGCCGGCGCCGGCGCCGGTGCCGGTGCCGGTGCCGGTGCCGGTGCCGGTGCCGGTGCCGGCGTGCGGCGCATCGACTGGATACCCGGCACTGCGGAGATCACACCGGGTTCCGTCGACACGGAAGGCGACTGAGCCAGCAGAGCTGGCGGATGGGTCGGTGCCCGCTCTGCTGTCGGTGCGGGCTCGACTGTCGGTACCGGTGCGGGAGGTCGCTGCGGCACCGGGGGGCCGACGGGAGTCACGGCCGAGGCTGAGGGAACCGCCGGTCGCGGCGGCGCCAGCACCGTTTCGGTCGCAACTTCGGCAGGCACTGCGGGGGCGGTGCTCGGCGGGGCCGGCGGCGGTGCGAGTCGCTGCACCGGCTCCCAGGAATGGCTCTCGTGGGCGGTGAGTGGGGCATCCGTTGTCGTCTTGACCATCCAGGTACCCGAGGCCTTATCGTGCCAGCCACGACTCGCGCCGGTGCCGTCGAACAGCGGGGAGAACGGCCCCACGATGATGTAGATGCTCAGTCCGAATACAAGACCGCGACCGAGGGCTCGCAAGAAACCAGGCTCGTTAATTCCAGACGATGCCCCGGAATCGAGCACGACAAGACGGATGCCCGCCGCCTTCATTCCCGGAGTCTGACCGTGCCCTAGTGTCACGTAATACACGATCGCGAGCACGATTCCCAAGGCCGCTGCCACGATTTGGCCCGCTGAAACCAGGCCGATCGCGGTGGAGTAGTCTCCCGCGCTGAGCATCGACATTGCCACGCCATAAAGGATGCCGTAGGCCACCACGATCGGAGCGGACAGCCACAGCACATCGAGGAGGTATGCACCCACTCGGGAGCCGATGCGGGCGTTGGATCGACCGCTGAAGTGAAGGGCGGGACCGGGCTGACTCATGATGTGTGTCTCCACTTCTGCGTGAGCACGATCGCTCCTTGTGTCCAGCTATTCCAAAACGAGCGCACCGAAAGCCGGGCCCGCAACCGCGACCACGGACCGACGGATGCCGACATCGACCCCACGAGGCGGTCGACGTCGTGCCAGAACTCGGCCAGCTGCGCATCCGTGGCTTCGGTGGGGCCGAAAACACCGGCGTCCACCCGGTTCGCGAGCAACGTGACACCCGATCCCGGGTAGTGGCCGTCGAGCGCGATGGAGCCCTCCGTGCGCGTGAGGCCCGGTGTGAACGGCACACCGAGGTCGGTTGCCGTGTCGACGACCTCGCTCCAGCCTCCGCTCAGCCGATCGCTCGGCCGCACGGCGGCGAAGCGTCGACGGCGACGACGGGCCTTGAGCGCCCCGACGAAGATGAGAGGGCCGAAAACGACCAGGAGCAGGAGCAGCACGCCGCCGGTGATGCCCGCGATGAACCAGACGGTTGCCCAGATCCCGGCACCGTTCTCGTCGAGCGCTTCATCGGGCAGTACCGTGGGCGGAACCTCGACCGGCGCCTGTGGGGGAAGCGGCGGCTGCAGCACCTGGGCCTGCGGCTCGCTCTTGGGCTGGGGTTGCTCGGCCTGCGGAATCTGGTCTTCCGGCGGCGTGGGATCAAAGCTCACCCAGCCGAGACCGTCGAAGGCGACTTCGACCCAGGCGTGCAGGTCGCTGCCGGTGATCTGCACCGTGCCCGCTTTCGCATCCGCCTGGTAGAAGCCCATCACGACGCGGGCCGGTAGACCAAGCTGACTCACCTGCAGGGCCATGGCCACCGCGTACTGTTCGTCGTCGCCCACCATTTGCGGCGAGCCGAGAAGGGTCGAGATGCGCTCGGCGCCGTGCCCGGCGCGCGAAGCGGTTTCGCCCTCGAGCCCATGACTGAGAAACCCGGTCTCGTGCAGGGTCTTTTCGATAGCCCGAACCTGAGCGAGCGGAGTCTCTGCGTCGCCGACCGCCGCGGCGGCCGCGGTCGCGACCAGGTCGGGAATGCCGTGTGACTCCGGCATCGACAATGTGGCGCCCGACCGATCAGCGAGCTGCTCGTCCCCCGGAATGTCCGGCACGATCACGTTCGCCGTGTAGGAGTCCCCCGTCTGCAGGGGCAGCGTGCTCATGGCTGCGCCGGTCGTGCGGTTGTAGTGCAGGGAATCCCCGAGCTCCTTCGTACGATCGCCGTGGAAGGCGAGCGAGGTCAGATAGCCGGCGTCGGGAACCCAGACGCCGGTGAGGCCCTCCATGGTGAAGGTGAGCCGCGCCGGGCGCCCGCTACGCGTTTCGGCGATTTCGGTACCCACCCGCGCGAACGTGCCGGAGCCGGCGCTGCCGTCACCCGAGACGTTGTACACGACGCCATCGTAGAGATCTAGGGTCGCCAAACGCAGCCGGGCGCCATCGGGAAGGCCGGCCACGGTGAGCAGGGGCTTGTCTTTGAAATCGCGCACGTACTTGCGGAAAGACACGAGCGGGCTCGGATACGCGCGAAGGTCGAGGGGCGGCACAACGGTATCGCGCAGCACCTGCCGCGCGGCTGCCGGTGCGCCGACATCGCCGGTGACTACGCCGGCCACGAGCGCCACGGCGACGAGCGCGGCGCCCACAAGCAGCCGGCGATTGCCGGCCGAGGTGCTTCCGGCCGCGGCGTCATCACCGGCCGTTGCCCGCAGTGTGGCCGCGCGGGCGTCGGCGAGGCGCCAGGCGCACCAGGCGATGCCGCCCGCGGCGAGCGCCACACCGCGCACCACCGGCAACACGGCCTCGCGGGTTCCGAAGCTGATGGAGATGACGAAGAGGAGCACGACCGGCATCAGGGCGAAGCCAGGGCGCGGGGAACGCAGGGCCACGCTGCCCGCGACGACGGCCGTAATGAGAGAGGCCAGCAAGGGCACGATCAGGAGGGTGTCGAATCCTGCCACGGGCGCTTCCACCGTAAGCAGCTGCTTCCACGAAAACACGACGCCGAGCGCGAGCTGGCGCAGCGTCTCGAGGGACGGCACGAATCCGAGCAGAGTGCTCGACCGCAGGGCGAGCACTCCCCCGCACACGAAGTAGGCCACAACCGTGGCGAGGGCTACCGTGAGGGTTCCCCACCGGAGCTGTGCTCCCGTCCACGCCACACCGAGGCCGAGGACCACCCCGCCGAGACCGGCGAGAAGGTAGCCAGAACCACCGAAAACCGGCCCGAACCCCATCACGCCCAGGCCCAGCAAAGCGAACAGCGCAGCCACATCGCCGAGCTGCGCCGTGAGGCGGCGGGGCCTGATGCGGGGCCTCATTCGGTCACCCGCCGAATGCCGAGGGGGAGCTCCGCGAGGTCGCCGACGGTGAGCACGGTCGTGTCGCCGATGGCGCGACGGGCCAGCGCTTCACCGGGCACGCAGCTGACTGCGATCACCCGAACGCCGTGGGGAATGAGCATGGCGGCCGCGCGGATTGCCGCCGGTGCCACGGTGCCGCCGAACAGCAGCACCACAATTGAGGCATTCGGAACGGTATTTCCCACGTGTCTGGCCAGCTGCACGAGACCGTCGCGGCTGTCCTGCTGTTCCACTGCGGAGAGCCCGTCGAGCAGCCGTCTCGGGGAATTCGTGGGAAGCGATAGTTCCTGGGCACGGATAGTGAGCTGTTTTTCCTCCAGCAGTGCCTGCACGCCAAGCGAGCCGCACACCGACACTGCGAGCTCGAACTGCTCGGCGTCCGCGTAGTCGGCGGGATTGCGAGAGAGAACGATGGCAAGGTGCGAGCGACGCGTCTCTTCGAACTGGCGCACCATAATCTTCGCCGTGCGCGCCGACGACCTCCAATGCACATTCCGAAGGTCGTCGCCCGGCACGTATTCGCGCAGCGCGTGGAAGGCCACGTCGTCGTTGGCGAGGTCCTTGGTGGGAAGCCCCTCGAGGTCGCGCAGGAAGCCCGATGACGCATTCTCGAGGCGCACCGTTCGTGGGTGCACGTACAGATCGACCGCAGCCGTCCAGGCGACCTCCAGGCGACACAGGCCCAGGGCATCGCCGCGCACGGATCGCACCGGGCCGACCCGCAGCACCATGCGTCGCCCGGTGGGAATGCTGAAGAGGTCTTCGTGGATGGCCCCTGGAGCGAGGCGGGGCAGGTGGAACGCGGCGAGTCCCCGGCCAACCGGCAACTCAATGCGTGCGGGCAGAAGGGGGCGCCGGAAGGCGTTCGTCACGGTGACCCGGCCGACGGCGCGCTCACCCACGACCACACGGCTCTCGGCCAGGCCGAGATCGATCGAGTAGACGCTACGTCCGAGCACGAAGGGAACCGCGGCGGCCAGCATGACGAATCCCACGACGGCCAGGGCCGTGAACTCGTGCCAGCCGAGACGCTGGCCCACGATCCAGGCCACAACGGATGCCGACAGCAGCACCCAGCCGAACGGCGTCACCACGCGCAGCACCCGTGTGATGACCGCGATACCGGGAGCCACGAGGGGCAGTGCAACGCGCGCCCAGAACACCCGGACGGGTTCGAGCGCCTGCCCGGCTCGTTTTGCCCCTGCTACGGCGCGGTCGGCGATGCTGCTGGGAGCCGACCGAATCGCCCCCGCAAAACTCATGCTGCCGGTCTCCGGGACAAGGGGGCCGCCACGTCATTCATCACTCTGGACAGCACCTTTTCGGCCGTCATCCCGGCGAATTCTGCCTCTGGGTCGATCACGATCCTGTGGGTCCAGACGGCGGCGGCGAGGTCTTTTACATCGTCGGGAAGCACGTAGTTTCGGCCCTGGGCGGCCGCCCACACCTTGGCCGCACGCATCATGACGATGGCGCCGCGCACGGAGACCCCCACGCGCGTCTCCGGCGCTACGCGGGTTTCCTGCGTGAGCTCGGCGACGTAGCGCAGCACGGAGCTGTCTGTGTGCACCGTGGACGCCAGATCGGCCATGTCGGCCACGGCACTCGTTGTGATGACCGGTTCGAGGTCTGCGGCCGGGTTGCGATTCGCGGAGCCCGCGAGGATCAACTCGGTCGACGCGAGGTCTGGGTAGCCGATCGAGGTCTTGATCAGAAAGCGGTCGAGCTGGGCCTCCGGCAGCCGGTAGGTGCCGGCCTGCTCGATCGGGTTCTGAGTGGCGATCACCATGAACGGGCGCCCCACTTCATGGCCGATGCCGTCGATCGTGATGCGTGACTCCTCCATCACCTCGAGAAGCGCGGACTGAGTCTTGGGCGAGGCGCGGTTGATCTCGTCGGCAAGCACGATCGAGGCAAAGATTGGCCCACGGTGAAACTCAAACGTGTGACTCTGCTGGTCGTAGATCGTCACACCGGTCACGTCTGAGGGCAGTAAATCGGGGGTGAACTGGATGCGCTGGTTGGTGCCTTGCACCGTGGCGGCGAGGGCCTTCGCAAGCGAGGTCTTGCCGGTGCCTGGGGCGTCTTCGAGCAGAACGTGCCCCTCGGCGAGCATGGCCGTGAGCACGAGCCGCACCACCCGGTTCTTGCCTAGTACGGCCTTCCCCACGTTATCGACGAGCTTGGTGAACGTGCCGGCGAACCACTGAGCCTGCTCCGGTGTCATAGGCATTCTTGTTCTCCTCTGCAAAGGGCGATCATGGGATATACAGCTTTTCGGTCGTGTAGGCGCCAACGACTTCGATGTAAACCCAGCCGGTACGCCACAGGATGGTGCACGGGGTGATCGTGCCGTTGGCGGGAACGTCCATCTGCTTCGCCGTGAGCTGCCCATCCTCGTCTGTGAAGCACTTGACGATGTAGCTGCCGGCCGGAAAGTTGCTGGTGTTCAGATTGAGTTCGTAAACATTGCCGCCGATACTCGAGCCCTGAGTCGCGGAAGCGAAGGCCGGCGGGGCGTCGTTGGCCTGACCGGACCAGGTGGCAGACGCCGACAGGCCTCCCTCATTGGTGTACTGCACAGTCAGCGACGTCGTCTGGCTGGGCTGCAGTCCCGAATTCGTGACGGCCCCGTTGCCGTTGCCGTCGATGCCCGGGTCACCGCCGGTGATGACACGCCCGTTGCCGTTGACGTTCCAGACGAACTGCACCGCGTTGTCCTGGCGATTGATCGCCTGCAGGGTGATGATCGGGGAACCGAACGGGATCACCGCGCCAGAGGACGTCTCGGCACCCGGCGATACACCCTCCACTGACGAGATGGCCCATACGCTGATGGAGTAACCGGTGCCGTTACTGAGACCGCTTATTGTTCCGCCTCCGGCCGCGATCGTACCTTCGCTCCCCGTCTGGTCGACGCGATACCGGTAGCTGACCTCGTCGGAGCGGTTGCCGTTAAGGGCTCCGGCGGTAAACGACACCCCCACGGCTCCGTCGAGCGGTGAAGCCAGGACGTTCGTCGGCGCGCCGGGCGGGATGGCGCCGCGACGCGGACTTGAGGACGCACTCGAGGCCGACTCCCCCGCCTTATTGCGGGCAGTCACCGCGAACGTGTAGTCGGTGTCCGACGCCGCCACGACGACGGTGGCCGCGGTGCCGGAAACTGGGAGCGTGCCCACGACGGCCCCGTTCTGCATCGTGCTGAGAGTGTACTCCGACACCAGATCGCCGTTCGCGGCCGGCGAATTCCACGACACCGAGATCTGCGCCTGGTCGCCCACGGGCGTGGCCGGCGATGTCGTGGGAGCGTTGGGGGCGTCGGGCACACCTGCGGGAACCATGCCCGCCGAGAACACACTGAAAGTCGACGGTTCTGGGGCTCGGTTGTGGGCTTGCACCCGTACCGCATAGGACGTGCCGTTTTCAAGACCGGTCCACACCGTTGAGGTTCCGGTGACGTTTCGCTGCTCGCCCCCCGGGGTGATCTCGAGCGTGTACGACGTGATGGGCGAACCCGTGCTCCGTGGAGCGTCCCACGACACGGCGAGGCTCCCGTCGCCGAATGTCAGTGTGGGGGCCTGCGGGGCGTCGGGCCGCGCGTCGGGCCGCGCCGAGGCAGAGGCTCCCGAGGCGGCCGACTCTCCGACCGCGTTGCTCGCCGTCACCGTGAATGTGTATTCCACGTCGTTGGTGAGCCCGGAGAGGGTGCAGGTCGTGGAGGCGCAGGTCGTGGAGAGCCCGTTGGCAGACCGCACGGTGTACGACGTGATCACGGCGCCGTTGTTCGACGGCGGGTTCCACGACAGCACAATGGTGCTGTCCTGAATCGAGGTCACGGTGGGTGTCGATGGGGCGTCTGGCTTGCCCTGCACGGTGAGGCGAATGCGTCCGTCAACCTCACGCTCGACGTCTCTGGTGACGTCGGCCACGCGGTAACGCACCACCATGGTGCCCACGAAGTCCCCGGCTGGCGTGACCACGACGTCGCTGCCCCGAACGGATGCCGTGCCCGCGCCGGTCTCTACCGAGGCGGCCACGACCGTAAGCGCTTCGCCCTCGAAGGGGCTGATGTCGTTGGCGAGAACCGAGACGGCCGAGGTCTGGCCCTGGCGAGCTTCTGAGACCACGTCGTCGGTTGTCGTGGCGAGCGGCTGGGTCGAGGCTACGACCTTGAGTTGCAGCGATCCCGTGATCGGCTCGCTCGTGCCGTCGGTGATTTCGAGCGAAACAGCAGCGGCCGTGCCCTTCGGCGTGTTCGTCGCGACCCGCGCCTCGAACGTCTGGCCGCGCACGTTCAGGCTGAAGCCCGCTGGCACCGCCCCCACCAGACGGAATTCGAGCTTCTTGAGGTCACCGGGATCCACGTCCTGCGACATCGCCTGCAGGTCCGCCGTCACGGGATCGCCGCCGGGCGCGACCTCGATCGTGCCGCCCACGAAGGTAGGTTGCTGGTTTTCCGGCGCCAGCACGGTGACCGGAATCGATAGCACGGCAGTGAGGCCGGCCGGGTCGTCGGGGCCGGTGCCGTCGGTCACCTCAAAGCTGATCGCGTCGGGGCCGAAGTAGTCGGCGGCCGACGTGTACACGAGCGTGGTCTCGTCTTTGATGAGCGCGTCACCATTCGCGTGGGTGGCCGTGACGCCGGAGGCCACCGTGATGCGCGGCTTCTTTCCGTCGGCGACGGTGACGTAGTCGTCCAGGGCGAGTGTCACGGTCTCACCGCTCTTCACCTGCACGGGTTTGACGTCGGCTGTGAGCGTGGGCCGGAGATCGTTGCGCCCGGGCACCAGAATGAATGCAAAAGCCGTGAGGCCGTCGGCATCCGTTACCGTGTAGACCACGATCTGCGCTTCGCCAGCCAGGGTGACCCGCACCACGCCCCCTGGGCGAACCCGGGCGGCGGGATCATCGACCGACACGGCGAGGGCGGAGGCCGAACCGTCGGGATCTTCGTCATTGACGAGCACGGGCACATCGACGCTGTCCTGGCCGGCGATATCTGCCACGGCCACGCGATCGTCGCGGGCGATCGGCTGACGCAACGGCGCCGCCTCGGTGATGCTGAGCTGGAGGGTTCCGATCGCAGTGGCGCCCCAGGGGTCGCTCACCGTGTAGCGGATGCTGAATTCGCCCTCGGTGCGCGGCGTCTCAAGCAGGATGCGGTCGCCCACGACCTTCGCCACAAGGCCGTCCGGAAGCTCGAGTCCGTCTTTCTCGAGCGTGAGAATGTCCCCGTCAGGGTCGGTGTCGTTCACAAGCACCGGAACCGACAGCTGGCGGGCCGTGCGCGCGGTGACGGCGTCCTTCACTGCGTAGGGCTTCTGGTTGACGGATCCCGGCGGCGCGATTCCCACCTGAATGGTCGCGGTGGCGCGTGCGCCGTTCCGGTCCCGCACGACGTAGGTGAACCTGTCGGTTCCGCTGGAGGCCTCGTAGGCCTCGTATTCGAGCCAGGACGCACCGACCTCGACGATGCGGCCCTTGGTGGGAGCGGATCCCTGCCCCACAAGTTCGACAGAGTCGCCGTCGGGGTCGATCTGGTCCAGCGGGATGGGGATGCGCACCGAGTTGCCCGACAAGACCCGCGCGATGAGGTCCGTCGGCCGGGGTGCTGAGTTGGTGTCGGCCGCCGCCAAGATCTGGATCGTGACGTAGCCCGCATCCTTCTGGCCCTGGCTGTCTATCACCTCGTAGGTGCCGTAGACGGTTTTCGCCGTCGCGCCCGCCTTGAATCGCAGGGTGTTCTCGGAGATGAACAGGTCACCGTCGGCAGGGTCCACAAGCGGTGCGACCAGGGTCGGCGAGAGGGAGATGGTGTCTCCGTTGGGGTGCGAGTCGTTCGCGAGTACGTCGATAGTCAGGATGTCGCCGACTCGAACCGTGGCGGAGTCGTCGACGGCGACTGGGGGCATGAGCTTGGTTGGTGCCGGCACTGGAATCACCAGCACCTCGCCCTCAGCGGTGAGCGTGCCGTTCGACACCGTGTAGCGGATGCTCACTGGCTCGGCTAGTCCGGACTGGTCGGCCACCCGCAGGATACGGTGCTCGAGAACCGACACCGAGATTCCGAGGTTGTCGGGGATGCTGAGCGACTGCACCACGAGGATGCCGCCGGCCGGATCGGTGTCATTCTGCAGCACGTCGACGAGCACCACCCCGCCGGTGGGGAGCAGGGCCACGTCGCGAACAGCCACCGGCGGGAGGGCGCTCGGCGAGGCATCCGTCACGTCAATGCGCACGAGGCCGAGCACGGTGTTCGGGCCGTCGGTCACGAGGTACTGCACGTAGAACGTACGAGCGGCATCGGCTGTGAACGTGAACGTGCCCGCCGTGAAATCAGGCACGACGCTGGCGCCCGGCACGTCGTCGATTTTGGCTAGGCGCAGCGGGGCGCCGCTCGGGCTTTCATCGTTCAGCAGCGGGGAGACCGTGACCGTGCGGCCGACAACTGTCGTGGCGTGATCGGGGTTGGTGAGCGGCTTCGCACTTCCGGCGGCGCGAACGTCGGCGCGGAGCAGACCCTCTACGCCTTCGAAGCCGTCTGACACGACAATGCTCACGTTCTTGCGGCCGATGTTCGCACCGATCGCTGCGTAGGTGACCTGGCCGTCGGCCGCGAACTGCACCACATCATCGTCGGCGGAGGCGGCACCCTGCAGGAAGAGGTCGTCGCCGTCGGGGTCGCTCCAGTCGGAGAGCACATTGCGCGTCACTGTCGCGCCCTGTTCGACCACGAGCGTGGACGTGCGCTTCTGAACCGGTGGCTGGTTTGTGCCGGGCGCGCTCACCGACAGGGTCACGGTCGCTTCGGCGGTGCCGCCTCGGCCGTCATCGATCTGGTAGCGAACAGTGGCGCCACCGGAGGCATCGTCGGCGACGGAGATCTGCAGGGCAGTGCCACCGAGAATGGGCTGTACCACCCCGATGCCAGGCGATTCGCCCAAGAGGCTCGCGGTGAGCAGGTCGCCGTCTGCGTCGCTGTCGTTTTCGAGCACCGGCAGGATGACGCTGCGCCCGGGGCGCACGCCGAAGTCGTCGTCGACGGCGACGGGCGGCGTGTTCTCCTCCTTGCGCACCGGGAGCGCGTTCTCCACGGTCTCTTTCACTGCGTCCTGCTGCTGGTCGGGGTCGGTCTGGTCGGAGGGAGGCGTGATCTCGTTCCAGTTGTCAACGAGCATCATGTTCTGGTCCACCAGCCAGACGAGCCCCGAGTTGAGGTCGTTGAGCACGACGACGTTTCGGTTCACCCGAAAGGTGAGTTCACCGGCGGCCTTCGCCTGCAGGCTGTCCACAGTGCGGGAGACGTCGTCGGCGGATGCTGGGCAGTCGCGCACATAGCGCGCGGAGCCTGCCCAGGCGGCGTAGGCGCATCCATTCAGGAAGACCGGCGCGGCGGGCACACCCGGCGTGACTCCCTCGGAATCCGTCGTAGCGGCGGCGCTCCCATCGAGAGGATGGGTCACCAGGCTCGTGGGGGTGGCAGTCAGCACCGCATTGGACGCCGGACCGCTTTGCTGCAGAATGGACTCGGCCGCGGCCGGGACTGTTGTGCCGCCAGGCAGGTAGAGCAGCGCAGACGTGGCATCAAGCACCACCGACTCTGCTCCGATGGCGGCGATGGAGACTACGGCCGCGTCGGGCAGCGCGGGCAGATCTGTGGTGGCCGGCTCGCCGAACCCGCCCTCCTCGCGGGTCTCGATTGTGACGATCTGCTTGTCGCGAGCCGAGACGGCCCGCACAGCCCCGTCTGAGCCCACCGCGACCGCGGCGCCGGCGCCGAGACTCACCGCAGGCTCTGCTCCCTCGAGCGTGAAGGAGGTCAGGTCGTTCACCGTGCTGATGAAGACGTCTCCCGTGGCCTGGTCGAGTATCGCCACGGTCGTGGCGCCGAGGGCAACGGATCCCGCCGGCGGCACGTGTACCTCGCTGCCGAACACCACGTTGGCTGGGTCGACCAGGCTTAGCGTGGCGTTCGCCCGGTCGTGGGTGATGACGGTAGTGCCCGACTGCAGGATGTCAAAGTCGTTTGCCTTGGTTCGCAGTCCGGAGTCGAGAACCTGCGACTGGTAGTTGAGGTGCCCGACCAGCAAACCCGACGGTTTGGTCACCCACACGCCGCCGTCATTGAGTTCGACGTCGGCGGTGGTGAACCCTGGGTACAGGAACGCCACGAGAGTGAGCACGAGCGACGACGACGTGAGAACGCCGAGCGTGGCCAGGGAACGGCGTCGGAGCATGAAGCCTCGAAGCATGCCGTACCCCCCTCTGTGTTTCCACAACCTCTGTGTTCGTAATCACTGGATCACCAGCATCATCGGCAGGGTGAAAACTAACAATGGGTCATTTTCCCCAGCCACGCAGCGCGCGACCATGGCCCTACTCCCCGGGTTGTCGGTTCGGAGACGTGAATCTTTTTCAGTGTGGCGGTTCGACGCCCGGAGGACACGCCCCAGAACTGGGGTTGAGCAGCCGCTCACGCGGCCCGGTGGGGCGGCACGGCGGGCCGGCACGGCGGGGCTTCGAGGCGCGGCGTCGCGTCGCGGGGCGGTTAGGCGTCGCGGGCGGTGCCGTCGGCGTCGACGACGAGCATGCGGTGCTCCGCCGATTCGACCACGATGGTGGCCAGCTCGGCGCGTGCCACGGGCAGGAGGCGCAGCGTGAAACGCCCGAAGCTCAGGGCGTCGAGCTGGTCGGCCACCAGCCGGGCGAAGAGGCTCACATCGGTGGGCTGGTTGTCGCCGCTGTCGTCGAGCAGGGTCACCTCCACGCCGCGGGTTCGCGCGTTGCGGGTGGCCGTGATGATAGGTTCCACGAACAGGCTGCGGCCGCGAATGGCGTCGCGCAGGCTGCCCTCCACGAGCAGGCACTCCGCGCGCTCGGCGTCGTCGAGTTCGTGCGCGCTCATGAGCCTTGTCAGCGCGGGACGGGCGAGCGCATTCACGCGAGCGAGCTGCACCTCGCGCTCCTCCACGACGGCACCGCTCGTGGCCTCACTCGACGCCCGTTCCCCGCGCTCGCGGATGAGCACGAGCAGGGTGCGGCCCGACCGGCGCATGCCCATGGCGAACAATGTTCCCACCAGGAGGGTTCCGCCGTGCCGAACCACGAGGTTCACGCCGTCAACCAGGGCCAACCCGTTGGCAAGCGTCCACGCCACCGTAGCAGCGGCGAGGGCGGCGTAGCCCACCCACGCCCAGCCGGTGCGGCCCCGCGCCACGAGCACGACCAGCACGAGGGTGACGGCCCCGAGGTGCCAGTGCGCGAACGGCCGAGCATCGAGCGGCGAGATTTGCAGGTACATGAGCCCCGCCGTCACACTGCACAGCACCAGGATTCCAAACGTGCGCGAGGGCGGAAACGGGTCTTTCGCCGGCAGGGTGATCCACAGGGCCGCCGCAGACACCGCCACGAGCGCGAGCAGGTCGAGCGGGATCCCCAGCGGCTGGCGTGCCAGCGATTCACTGTCGGCAAAGGCCAACAGGGCGTGCACGGCCACGAACAGCACGAGCACCGCGAGGGCGAGCGGTGTGGAGAGACCGAGAGTGCCGGAGAGCGAGAGCGTGCCGCGCCGGTCCCGCGCCGGGAGCGTCTCCGTCACGGCGACGGAATCAGCGCGGCGATCCGGCTCGACTCGGCGGCGCTCCTGCCCGCGGGCATCCGCTCGTCGGTCGCCCGGCACCCTCCTGTCGCCACCAAGGCGTCGGTCGCCGTCGGGGCGATCGGTTGGGGCCGGCGCACGAGCTGGAGCGGGAGCGGGGACGCCCCTGATGGCGGTGGCGGGAATCCAGGTGATGAGTACCTCTGTGCCCTGGCCAGGGCGGGAGCGCACCACCGCCGCACCACCGGCGATTCTGTGCATGCGTCCCACGATGCTCTGCGCGATGCCGAGCCGCTCCTGCGGTACGAGCGCCGGGTCGAAACCGGCGCCGTCATCGGCCACGAGCACCTGGATTCCACCGCCCGCCGGGCGCACGGTGACGCGACGGATGACGGGGTGCCGGTGCCCGACACCGGCGGCGGCCATCGAGTTGCGCAGCGCCTCCCCCACCGCGCCGACCACGGCATCGCCGACATGCACCGGGATCAGTCGCTCGAGGTGCAGCTCCGAGCGCAGGATCACGTCGGGGGCGAGGTCCCTGGCAACCGCCGAAAGCCGCAGCCACAGCCCGGACCGCAGCACGACGTCGACCGACGTCGGATTGCTCAGCGCGTCGAGTTTCTCGATGGTCGTGGCGGCCTGCCGGGCGACCACGGCCGGGTCGGCCCGGCCGAGCCCGGCCACCAGCAGGGTGGAGATCACACTGTCGTGCACGAGGGCGTCGATGATCTGGCGCTCCTGCGTTCGTGCCGTGCGTGCCGCCCGCCCGGCATCCGCTGCCCTGGACAACCGGGCGGCCGCCTCGATGCGCCCGGCGCTGCGACGAAGGGCGAGGGTGAATCCAGCGAAGACACTGATCAGTAGGAGCGAATACAGCCCGTCTTCAACCCCCACGAGGGCCGGGCGGTAGTTGGGCGTCGTGACGGCGCGCACGAGCCCGCTGAGCGTGCACGCCAGCACAATGAACGACCACGCCACCCAGCCGCGCTCGGCCACCGCCACCGCCACGCAGGGAATGCCCGTGAAGGAGAGCACCCAGGGGATGCCGAGTTCCTGGGGCAGCGCGCCGGCCCCGAGGATGAGCCAGCCCACGAGAATGGCGATGAACACGAGGCCGTGCAGCAGAGCCAGGCGGCGAAGGAGCGACAGCGGAGCATGCCGGGACAACACCGCCGACAGCAGCGGCAGCCCGAAGACGAGCAGCCACGCCGTCCACGACAACTCAAGGGCGGGCTCGTGGGCCTGGGCCAGGAACGGCTGGATGGACAGACCACCGAAGATGATCGCGCCGCCGCCGACCGCGAGGTACAGCATGCGGGTGAGGCGGTCCCGGGCTCCGTCGGCTTGCACCGGCAGGTTGATGACGGCGGAGGGTGTGCGACGCACCGCGAGCAGCGGGGAGGTGAAGGCCGCGTGCACGCTCGGGCGCGCCGACTCCGCATCGACGGGCGTTGGCGGCAGGGTCACGGGGTGGTCAGCTGGGGGGCGAATTCGACCCGGTCAGCGCTGACCGGGTATGGGCAGGATACCGTCTTCGAGCGCGCGCTTGTAGAGGTCGATCTTCGTGTTGGCCGGACGTCCTACCCGCTCGTACTTGGACCGCACCCGACGGATGTAGTCGATCACGGTCGACTCCGACAGCCCGGTCTTCGACGCCACGAGGGGTGCCTTCGCCCCCGCCGCGTAGAGGGACAGCACCTCGCGCTCGCGTGGGCTGAGCGCCGCGTTGGAGATCTCGGGGTCGCCGTCGAGGGCCGCGGCCCAGTCCGTCGACGCGATGGTCTCGCCGAGCGCCGCCCGGGCGACGGCGTCGAGCAGCACGCCGGTGGGTTCGGATTTGCGCACGACGCCGAGCACTCCCGAGCGCGCCGCCGCGCGCATCAGCTGGGCGTCGTCGCCGCCGGTGAAGGCGAGCACCTCGGCGCCGCGCTCACGCAGGCGCAGCACGTTGCTCGTGACCGTCGACCCGTCGGAGAGCCGCAGATCGAGGATGACGAGGTCGATCTTCTCCTCGGGCGCCGTGGCGCCCAGAAGTTCGGAGACCGTCGCGACTGTCGCCACGACATGGATGTTACCGATGGTGGAGAAGAGTTCCGCGAATCCGCGAGCGACGATTTCGTGATCATCGATGAGGGCAACCCTGTAGCGGTACATGTTCCTAACCCTAACGGGGGGACAGACCGGTACGTGTTTCCGCCTGCCCAGAGCGGCCAGACGGGGTGTAATCGTGACCCGCTGCTCATAATTTAGCGTACATGCGGCCAAAAGTGCATAAAAGCACTCGACTGAACCTCAATTTGGGGGCCACTAGAAGTGACGGCTACCCAATTATTTGGGGTGTACCTACAGTTGACCCTGGGGAACATTACGGGGGGTACCGGGGGTGTTGAGGCGCTCGCGACTTCCGAACAGGAGGCTTGCGGGCGCCTCACCTACGATCCGACGCTCAGGCGCGGCTGCGGGTGTTGAGAACGCCGTGGCTTTCTTCGAGATAGCACGACCCGCACAGCGACTCGTAGGTCACCTCGGTGCCGTCGATCGCCACCTGGTCGCCGTCGAACACATACACGCCGTCGATCTTGCGTCCGTTAAACACGGCCTTGCGGCCACACCGGCAGATCGTTTTGAGCTCCTCGAGACTGTGTGACACCTCCAGCAGGCGCCGGCTGCCCGGGAACGCCACGGTCTGGAAGTCGGTGCGAATGCCGTACGCGAGCACGGGAACGTTCTTCAGGATCGCGATGCGCAGCAGGTCGTCCACCTGCGTCTCGGTGAGGAACTGCGCCTCGTCGAGCAGCAGGGCACTCACGTCGAGTCCGGTCTCGGCGAGCACCCGCTCGCGGTGCTGCTGGAAGGTGGCGAGGGCATCCGTTTCGGGGGTCAGCAGGTAGTCGACCGCCCGGGTGACGCCGAGCCGGGAGAGAATGCCGCGGTCGCCCTTCGTGTCCACGGACGGCTTCGCCAGCAACACCCGGTGCCCGCGTTCCTCGTAGTTGTAGGCCGCCTGCAGCATGGACGTGCTCTTGCCGCTGTTCATGGCGCCATAGCGAAAGTAGAGCTTCGCCATCAATACTCGTTTCTGGTTGCGGCCGCAGCCAGGGTGGGTCGGCCGCCGGCCGAGCCGGAATCCATTCGCATGTCGAGAGTCTGCCCGCGCACGGTGACGCGCACCTGGCCGAATTCCACCCTCAACACGGCGACGAACGGATGCACGAGGCGGCGCAGCCGATAGGGCGACAGGGCAACGGATGCCTCGAGCGCCACGGTCGTGAACGACTCGGCTTCCGCGCCCTCCGACTGCCGACCGGACAGGCGCAGCGAGAGCGCGGCGGGGTCGAACCCCGGCTGACCGAAAAGCATCACGAGCAGCGCGCCCAGCGCGGCCCGCTCGCGAGCGCTGAACCGGGCCGCCCGACGGTCGGGGTCGTCGGCTGCGGGGAGGGTGAGCGCTGGGCGGCCGTCAGCGACTGCCAACGCCGACCGCTCGCGGGCGAGCAGGTCGTCGAGCCAGGTGTGGTCGGTTTCGGCCACGAGGCTCTGCCGCACCTGCTCGGCGAGCGAACGCGCCCGCTCGATGTCGGCGGCGGTCACCGTGCCGCGGGCGAGTATCTCGTCGAGGAACGGCAGCACGCTCGCGTTGAGGCTCGCCATCCTCTGCTGCACGACGGCCCTGGACGTGGCCGCTCGGCTCTCTTCGGTGTGCAGGTGAATGGACCGCTGGGCATCCGTTTGCCAGATCCGAATGGCCTTCACCACCTGGCGGCAGTAGGCGGCACCGGCCAAGGCGGGCGCGAGCAACTGCACCGCGGCGAGAATGGCGAAGATTGCCGGCGGGGTGGCGCCGCCGAGGGAGTCCGCCTGGGCGAGGGCGCCAAACGCCACGACCAGTGTCGCCCCGAGCGCCACGGCGACCATTTCACGCCAGGGCCGGAACGGCGCGAGCGCCATGATGAGCAGGCCGAGGCCGATCTGGCCGAAATCGTTGTGCACTGACTCGTTGTGGCCCCACATGCCGAGCTGCTCGAAGACGTAACCCAGCAGCGCGAGGCTCACCATGAGCACGGTCGAGCGGCGCTCGAACGGAGCACTCTCCGGCAGCGCAGCCCACACGAGCACGCCGGCAGCGAGGGACATCGCCACGACGCCGAGGGCCGTGAAGAGCTCGTTCTGCACCTCGCCGGACTGGGTGAGCGTGGAGAAGACCGCGTAGGCCACCACGATCAGCGCGGTGACGGGGGCGAGCGGCCAGGCCGCGAGCCCGCCGATCGGGTCGAGGCGCTGCTGCGTGGCGTCTGGCGCGCTCATCGGCTGGGCCGAGCGGCGAGGGCGAGGGTTGGCACGGCGTCCGGCACGGCGACGGGCACCGTGAGGCGCACCGTGGTGCCGGCGCCCGGCCGGGTCCAGATCTCGACGGAGCCGCCTACCCTGTCGACACGGCGACGCACCGACTGTCGGAGGCCGAGCCGGCCGCGACTGGAGCCGGTGAGAGTGAAGCCGCTGCCGGCATCCGCTATCATCACCGAGACGGTGTCGTCGTCGCTTTCAACGCTCACCTCGGCGGCGGTCACCCCGGCGTGCAGGAGCACATTGCCCAGGCAGTGCTCGGCCGCAAGGGCGAGCTCGCGGTCGACCGCAGCGGTGAGGCGGTCGAGGGCGTTGCTGTCGCCCGTGATCTCCACGATGAGCCCCCCGGATCGACAGCGGTCGATGGCGCGGAACAGTGCGCTCGCGGCCAGGTCGCCGGGCTCGTGAGGGTCGGCGTCGGTGAGCCAGTCGGTATCGCGCAGTACGTGCAGCGCGCCCGTCAAGCCCATGTGCAGGTGAGGGCTCACGGCGCCCGGAACGGCGTTGGCCAGCGCCACCAGCTGGGTGACGGTCGTGTCGTTGATCAGGGCGATCGAGCGATTGTCGAGGGCGTCCCGGAGCGTGCTCGCCGCATCGTCCTCGGCGGCGCGGAGCAGGGCGGGCTGGGCGAGCCTGCCCCGACGACGACCGAGCCCGGCCAGCAACAACACCGTGGTGAGGAAGACGTAGGCGGAGACGGTGAAGAAGTCCCGGCCCCCGATCACACCGGCGTGCGCCATGGCCAGCAGGGCCGCGCCCTCGGCGAGGAGGAAGCCGGCCGTGCTCCACAACGCGCCGAGAAACAGGCCAGAACCGGCGCCACCCACCATGACGAGGGCCATCTTGGGCAGGGCGACGAGAAAGATTATGGAGGCCGGCAGCACCGCCGGAGCACTCAACACGGTGTCGGTATAGAGGTAGACACACGCCGTTCCGGTGAGCAGATAGGCGAGGGAGACCAGCACGGTGCGGCGCCGGGCGAGCACCACGAGGAGGCCGGCCATACCCAGGATCACGGCGACGGTGACGGTGAGTTCGGAGCCGGCGCGGGTCATGCTGAGCAGCCCGACCGCGGCAAGCGCACCGAACAGGCAGATCAGGCCGAACCAGTGCGTGGCGCGGGCGAGGGCGCGACTGAGCGCTGACTGTACAAGATGGCCCGGTAATCCAAGAGTCATGGAATCCCCCTCATTCTGAGTATGCCACCTGAGACGTGGAGTACGCCCCGACGGGCGCTGGCACTGCTCGGCCCGGTCGCTGCGCCGGGTACTCCCCCACGCCGTAAAACCGGTAAAACTCGCAACACGCCGCTCGCGCCACCCCACCCGGCGTGTGACCAAAGAAGCCGGTTTTGCGGTCGGGCCTGATGGTCAGAACAGGGTGGGGGCGAGCTCTGGCGGGATTTCCTGCGCGATGAGCGAACCGGACGATGCGAGGCCGCTCGAGCGCGGGCCGCCGGTGGAGGGATCAGTGCGGCCACCCTCGAGCCCGTGCGCCCTGATCAGCGGTTTGATGCGCGCGGCGAGCCAGGCGCGGTACTCCTTGGGCGCGTAGGTGCCGCCGGCGAAGAGCTCGAGGTAACGCGGCAGCAGTTGAGGGTGGTCGCGCTCAAGCCACTGCAGGTACCACTGCTTCACCGTGGGCTTCAGGTTGAGCGCGCAGTAGAGCACGCTCGAGGCGCCGGCGGCCTTCGCTTGGCGGAGGGCGTCGTCGAGGTGCGCGCGGGTGTCGGTGAGAAAGGGCAGGATGGGCATCATGAAGACCCCGCAGTCAAGGCCCCGCTCGCGAACCGCGGTGACAGCGGCCAGTCGCGCCTTCGTCGAGGGGGTTCCGGGCTCGACCGACTGCTGGAGGTTGTCGTCGTAGATGGCGATGGACAGCGCGATGTCGACGGGCACGCGCCGGCTCGCCTCGGCCAGCAAATCCAGGTCGCGGCGCAGCAGGGTTCCCTTGGTGAGGAGCGACAGCGGCGTGCCCGACTCGGCCAGGGCGGCAATGATGCCGGGCATCAGCCGATAGCGGCCCTCGGCGCGCTGATACGGGTCGGTGTTGGTGCCCAACGCAACCGGATGCTTGCCCCAGCCGGGCTTAGCCAGCTCCTTTCTCAGCACCTCGGCCACGTTCACCTTCACGATGATCTCGCTGTCGAAGTCCTTCCCGGCGTCGAGATTGAGGTACTCGTGGGTGGGCCGCGCGAAGCAGTAGGCGCACGCGTGCGAGCAGCCCCGATACGGGTTGATCGTGTAGCCGAACGGCAGGGCGGACTGGCCGGGCACTCGGTTGAGCGCGCTCTTGGCGAGGATCTCGTGGAAGGTGATGCCGGCGAACTCGGGCGTCTGCACACTGCGCACGAAGTTGTTGAGCTTGGCGAGACCGGGAAGGGCGCCGGCCTGCTCCGTCGTGAGTTCCTGACCGGTCCAACGCATGACCTTATTCGAACACACCTTCGAGTAAGGCGCAAGCGCTGGCCGCGACATCCGCTCTCCTTGCAGTGTCGTCTTGCCTGGGGCGGGCAGGCAGGGGCGGGGCGCTAGAGCTGGATGCCGCGGGTCAGGGCGCCGTCAATGAGAAGGTTCGCACCCGTGGTGCGGCTCGACACCGGGCTGGACAGGAAGACCACGCTCGCCGCGATCTCCTGCGGCGTACCCAGGCGGCCCGTGGGGTTCAATGCCACCGCCGAGTCGAAGAACTCGCGATCACTCGCCTCGAGGCTCTCCCAGACGCCACCCGCGTGATAGGTGTTGCCCGGCGACACCGTATTGGCGCGGATGCCTCTCCCGGCAAGCTGTAACGCGAGCCCGGCGATGTACCCGATGATGGCGGTCTTCACGGTGCCATACGGTCCGGAGGCGAAGTCGACCTCGCGCCCGGACACGCTCGAGAGCGCCACAATCGACCCCGCGCTGCTCTTCTCGAGGAATGGCAGGCTTGCCTGCACGAGATTGACGGTACCCATCAAGTCGATCTCGAGAGAGTCGACCCAATTCTGCGCCGTGTCGGGGATAGCGAGGGCACTCACGTTGCTCACGATCATGTCGAGGCCGCCGAAGCGCTCCGCGGTGTCATTCACCCACGCCGTGAGACAGGCGGTGTCGCGCACGTCGAGCACAGTGCCCACCACGGTGACCGGAGCGGATGCGAAAGCGGCTTCCGTCGCCGCCACCTCGTCGGCACTTCGGGCACAGAAGGCCACGTTGGCGCCCTCTGCGACGAATGCGTCGACGATCGCGCGCCCGATTCCTTTGGTGCCGCCGGTAACGAGGGCTGTCTTATTGGCAATTCGCAGGTCCATGGTCATTCCTTCGATTGGGTGAAGCAGTGAAGCAGTGAGGCGGTGAGGCGGTGAGGACAGGGTGGCCATTCGCGCGCCAGTTCCTCCGGGATCCTGTGCGGGGGTGGGGCCGCGTCAGCGGGTCGCGGCCCTTGAGCGCAGGTCGCGGTGCATCCCGTCAAAGGCATGGGCCGCCGGGAAGAGCGACTTGCGCACCTTCACCACCACGCTGTAGTTCGGGTCGACCACGTTGGCAATCGGTGCCTCGGCCACCTGGCTGAGCAGCTGGTAGGCATCCATTTCGTGCAGGTCGAAGAGTTCGCCGAACCAACGGATCATCTCGAGCTGCGCGATGCGCCATGAATCTTCCATGGGCCGGGAGGATCCCACGATCATCCAGTAATCGTCGGTTTCGAGTCGGGGCCAGAGCGGCGCCCGACCCTTGATAAGGTCCACGAGAATGGTGGAGTTCATGGCGCCCTCCACCGCGGTGCCGCAAGCCTCTCCCTCGCCCTGGCGGTAGTGGCCGTCCCCGATCGAGAACAGCGCTCCCTCCACGTTCACCCCGAGGAACACCGTGGTGCCGGCCTTGATCTCCGGGGTATCCATGTTTCCGCCGAATCGCTCAGGCACGAGCGACGAGCGCACCTCATGGCCTGCAGGCGCCACTCCCACGGTGCCGAGCATGGGTTCGAGCGGCAGCGCCACCTCGAAGTCACCGAAGCGGGCTTGAAATCCCACGGTTCGCGCCGCCGTGTCGACCTCATAAACCCACGTGGCTTCCGGCAGCGCCTGCTGCAGCAGCGCGGTGCGATCCGTGCTGGTCATGCCACCGAAAAACGGAATTGCAGCGGATGCGCCCCAACTTCGCGCCGGAACCAGGTCGACCACGTGGATGGCCAGGGTATCCCCCGGTTCGGCGCCCTCAACGTAGAACGGTCCGGTCTGCGGGTTCAGGTAACGGAAGTCGATCACCTGGCTCGCCACATCGTTGACGGAGGTGATGGCATGGTTGAAGGCGTCCTCCGACCACAGAGTGAGCAGGGTGCCGGGCCTCACGCGTTTCACCGGGTCCGCACCCCCGAAGGTGTAGACGTATTGGCTGCGTTCCGGCCTGAATTCGACAGAGTCCATGCAGTTCAGCGTATCGGGCCGACGTCCGTCCCCGCTTGCTGGGGCATCCGCTCCCGCGCGGTAGAACCGAAGAAATTCAGGACACTCCGCCCAGCGTGGCAGCGCGGGCGGCGTGTTTCACCATGACCGGTTGTGCGAGCGGATGCGGCGGGTCAGGCGGTGAGGTTCAAGACCTCGGCGGTCGCCGCGAGCGACGCAGCGGCCGCTGCTGGATCGTCGGAGAGCTTCGTGCCGTAGCTCGGGATCATGGTGCGCAGCTGGGGTTCCCAGCCCGCAATGCGGTCGGGGAAGCAGCGCGCGAGCAGGTCCACCATGATGGGCGCGGCGGTCGAGGCCCCAGGGGAGGCCCCGAGCAGGCCGGCGATCGTGCCGTCGGCGGAGGTGATGACCTCGGTGCCCATCTGCAGCACGCCGCCCTTGGCGGCATCCTTCTTCATGACCTGCACGCGCTGGCCGGCCGTGATGAGTTCCCAGTCGGCCATCTTGGCGGTGGGCACGAACTCCTGCAGGGCCTTGAGTTTGGAACCCCGCGAGGCGAACACTTCGCCGATCAGGTACTTCATTAGGTCGAAGTTGTGGCGGGCCACGGCGAGCATCGGGCCGAGGTTGTGCGCGCGAATCGAGAACGGCAGGTCGAGCCACGTGCTCGTCTTGAGGAACTTGGGGCTGAAGCCGGCGTACGGGCCGAACAGCAGCGACATTTCGCCGTCGACCACGCGGGTGTCAAGGTGCGGCACCGACATGGGCGGGGCGCCGACGCCGGCCTTGCCGTAGACCTTCGCCTGGTGCTGGGCCACGAGCTCGGGGTTCGTGGTGCGCAGGAACTGGCCGCTGATCGGGAATCCGCCGAAGCCCTTGATCTCGGGGATTCCGCTCTTCTGCAGCAGCGCGAGCCCGCCGCCGCCGGCACCCACGAAGACGAACTTCGCGTTGACGGTGCTGCGGGTCTGGCCCACCTGGCGCAGCAGCTTGATGCGCCACGATCCGTCTGTGTTCTGGGTGAGGTCAGTGACCTGCTGGTTCATCTTCACCTCGACGCCGTGGCGGGCGAGGTCGTCGAACATGAACGAGGTGAGGGCGCCGAAGTCCACGTCGGTGCCGAGGTTGCTGCGCGTCGCGGCGATCTTCTGCCCGGTGGGGCGCTTCTTGGTGATCAGCGGGGTCCAGCCGCCGATGACCGCGGGGTCGTCGCTGAATTCCATGCCGGCGAACAGTGGCTGGTTCTTGAGCACCTCGTGACGCTGGCGCAGGTAGGCAACGTTGGCCTTGCCCTGCACGAAGGTCATGTGCGGCGTGGAGTTGATGAAACGCCCCGGCTCGGGCAGCGCGCCGGTCTTCACCAGGTGCGCCCAGAGCTGACGGCTGATCTGGAACTGCTCGTTGATGCTGACGGCCTTGTCAGCGGTGAGCTTGCCATCGGGCGATTCGGGCATGTAGTTGAGCTCACAGAGCGCGGCGTGGCCGGTGCCCGCGTTGTTCCAGGGGTTCGAGCTTTCCTGGGCGAGCTCGCCGAGACGCTCGTAAACTTCGATTCTCCACGACGGCTGCAGTTCTTTGAGAAGCATGCCGAGGGTGGCGCTCATGATACCGCCGCCGATGAGAACGACGTCTACGGGTTCCGTTGAATTCACGCTTCCGAGTGTACAGTCGACCACGACGGGCTTCGGACGCGCCCGTCACCCCAACCGGGTCACGAGCGCGCACCCGTCTCCGCGGCCTGATCGCCCGCTCGCCGTCGCCGGTCCACCCGACGAATGACGATCGCCGTGACGTCGTCGGGCGCCGTTGTTCCGGCCAGAGCCAGCAGAGCATCGACGGCGGTTTGCGCGGTCGCGGACCGGCGCACAATCTCGTCGACATCCCGGAGCGATGCGAGAGTTCCGTCGAAGAGGTCGAGAACTCCGTCACTGACCGATACCAGAGTGTCGCCCCAGCCGAGCGTGACAGCCCGTTCCTCCCACTCGACGTCACCGCCAAAGCCGAGCGGCAGGCCAAGAGAGGTCAATCGTTCGCTCGAACCATCAGCGTGAAGCACGAGCGAGAGACCATGCCCGGCATCAACGAATCGCACCGCACCGGTGTCCATGTCGAGACGGGCATGAAAGAGCGTGACGAAGCTGCCGGCTTCCTCGAGGTCTTGCTCGAGCGTCGACGCCGCCACAGCGACAGCGTCACCCACCGTTCCGAGCCGCGATCCCGCCCGCAGCACCGCGCGCACGGTGGCCGCAATGATCCCCGCGCCGAGCCCCTTGCCCATGACATCGGCCAGGGTGAACGCCGCTCCCTCCCCCACCGGATACCAGTCATAGAAGTCGCCGCCCACGGCGCGAGTCGGCGCGCACCCGCCGGCAACCTGAAACCCGGGCAGGCTGATGAAGGCCTTCGGCAGGAGACCGCGCTGCACCTCGGCGGCCCGGTCGAGCTCAGTGGTCGCCGACAGCTCGTTCTGCACCCAGTGCGCTAATTCCCGCAGAAGCACCGCCTCCGCGTCGGTGAACGCCCGCGGCTGAGAGTCGATCAGGCAGAGAGCACCGAGGCGTTCGCCGCCGGGAGCCTCGATGGGGTACCCCGCATAGAAACGAACGCCCGGGTTCCCGGTCACGAGGGGATACTCCCTGAACCGTGCGTCCTCGTGGGCGTCCCCCACGACAAGGGCCCCCGCTTGGCTGATGGTCGTCGAACAGAACGCGACGTCCCGCGGGGTCTCGCGATTTCCCGATCCGGTGCCGGACAACAGCCACTGACGGTCGTGGTCGATCAGCGATATCTGCGCCACGTCCACCCCGAAAATCTGCTTTGCGAGACGGGTGACACGGTCGAAGCGTTCCTCGTGCGGGGTGTCGAGCAGATGCAGGTCATCGACGGCCTGCTGCCGAATGTTTTCCGCGACATCGGCCGGCCCGCCCGTTGCCGGTTCGGGCGTCACAGGGTGAACGGATGCCGCACCGGTCGTCGTTATTCGCGCCTTCGTGTGATGTGCCACTCGTTCATGTTCCCATCTCGGTTGTAATCAAGTTCGTGCACGAGTGCCTGGATCAGCGGGATACCCCGACCCGATTCGGCGGACTCGTCGGGCATGTCCACCGAGGGCAGCCCCACCAGTCCGGCCGTGCCGGTGTCGCGCAGCGTGGCCTGAATCCGGTCTGCTGAAATCTCCAGTCGGAGGATGCAGGTGATACCGGCGTCGGTATCCGCTTCGGCGTGCCGGATGATGTTCGAGGCGAGCTCGATCACAGCCGTCTCGAAACTGATCCGGTCGATCAGCGAGACGTCGGGCTCATCCGCCCAGACGTTTTCGAGCAGGTCGTGCACGGCGTTCACCGTATCGGGTGGCACGTGCAGACGGAGCGTGTGCAGGCTCACGTCAACTTCCGTATGCCGAAACCGAGTCGGGGTAGCTCGTCAGCACACGCTCCATGTTGGTGAGCTGCAATACCAGGCGCACCTGTTCATTGGGTGCTGCGATGCGCAGATCGCCGCCGGCCTGCCGAGCGGTCTTGAGCCCGCTAATGAGCGCGCCGAGTCCGGAAGAATCGATAAACGTCACCTTGGACAGGTCCACGACAACGCGGATGTCCCCCTTCGCGACGGATGCCGACACGACTTCCCGCAAACGTGGAGCGGTCACCATGTTCAGCCGCCCATCCACCTGCACGACGGCCACGCCCCCGGAGAGGTTCTTTACTGAGAATTCCATGCGGCTGCTTCCTTATTGGGTTCGAATCCCTGAAACCGTACTGCGGACACGAGGACGCTGAGGATAACCAGGTCGAAGAAGACCCAGGCGAGGTTGACGAAGGTACCGATCGGTTCGCCGATGCCGACCGCCAGCCGCACGACACCGATCACGCTGGCGATCACGAGAACGGTCGCCGCGACGATCTGTGGGGTGATCAGGCGCCACTGCGGCCCGGTGCCTTGCCGGGTCTTGGCCGTCACGGCAAAGTCGAGCGGCACCCGGAACAACACGTTGGCGACGGCGGATACGGTGGCGTTAATCCACACGGGGAAGAGGGCGAGGCTGTATTGCTGGCCGCGCCAGGTCGAGATGCCGTGACTGGCCACCACAAAGAGGAGCTGATTGATCACCATGACCGGCAGGAAGCGCAGGAAGAACTCGAGTGCGGTCGTGTCCACGGGGAGCACGCCGAAGATGAGGAAAACCGCCGGGGCGGTGAAGTAGACGACCGCTGCGAACCCGCTGAGGTAGCTCCACATCGTGGAGAAGTACATCAGTCGTTGCGGGGTGCTCAGCCCTCCCTGCAGGAGCGGGTTCTCACGCAGGAACACCTGCATGGTGCCCTGTGCCCAGCGCAGACGCTGGGTGAGCATGGTGCCCAGGTCTTCCGGCGCAAGCCCGACAGCAAGTAGTTCGTTGTGGTAAACGGTGCGCCAGCCCAGTCCGTGAAGGCGCATGGACGTGGCCATGTCTTCCGTCACGCTGATCGTGGCCAGTGGCATCAGCGGCTGGGCTTCGTGGGCACGGTCCATGTCTATCGAGCGCAGAAGCGCCTGCACGGATTCGAGGGCGCCGAGCGGAGAGAGATCCCGGCTCGACAGGGCGTCGACGGTCTTATCGACGTCGAGCAGTACATCCCACCCGGCATCCGTCTCGGTGTGCAACTCCCGGATCGCCACGAGGTCCAGGGCCAGCAGTCGCACGTCGGACTCCACCATTCCGCGGGTGTACGCGCCGATCCGATGCTGCAAATCGTACGTCGCCTGCCCGATGCTCATGCCATCGGTGATGGCCCGACGAGTGTCTTTCACTGCCTCCTCCACCTCCACGAGCACGGTCTGCGCCACCGGGTCCTGAGCGTCCGCCGACCGCCTGGCACGTCTCAACACCCGCGCCGATCCGGCCAGGGCACGAGTAACGGCAATTTCCGTCTCCAGCACATAACGGGTGATGCCGAGTTGCATGAGCGATTCCCGACGCACGACGGCGTTCGACCCGCAGAAGAACGCGGCGTTCCAGCCGTCTTTGCCCTGCTGGATCGGGCCGTAGAACAGCGGGGCCTGACTGCCGAGGGGGTCGCCGGTGGCCACATTGCCGAAGACCTGCGGCGTTTGCACCAGCGCCACAAGCGGGTTAGTGAAGTAGCCGAGCGTGCGGTGGAGGATATCCGGCAGCGGTACCTGATCGGCGTCGAGGATGAGCATGAACTCACCCTCCGTATTCATCAGAGCGTTGTTGAGGTTGCCGGCCTTGGCGTGCAGGGGACGGCCTGACCAGTCGTCGCCGCGCGTGATGTACCCGATATCGAGGTCGCGGGCGAGCGCGGCCATCGCCGGACGCTTGCCGTCGTCGAGAATCCAGGTCGTATGGGGATACCGGATGCCTCGTGCCGCCCGCGCCGTGCCGGAGACGAGGTCGACGGACTCGTTGTAGGTCGTGATAAACACGTCAACCGTGAGACCGTCGCTCGCCTCAGGGGGTGCCGGGCGTTCACGCGCCCGCCACATCGTCATGCTGAACAGAGTGACATCAATGAGGCTGTACGTCTCGGCGATCACGAGCGGCACGGCGACCCACCAGGCGTCCCAATTCAGCGAGAACAGCCAGCGCCACGCGATGTAGTTCACTCCGAGCAGGACTGTGAGAATCACCACCAAGCGCAGCAGAATCATGCGCATCAGTCGTCTGCCTTCACACTGGACGAGCAGACACCCGTCGGGGGTTTCTGTGTCATCGTTCTCCCGGGGCCAGGCCTCACAATCGGGCCGTACCTTCATTATGCATCAGCCGGGAAGGCATGGCGAGTCAAAACGTCTACCCCCAGAAAAGGGGCACAAAAGGCTTGCCTCAGGACGGGTGTTTGATGCGTTCGTACTCGCCGAGGTAGTCGTGCACGCTCGTGCCGGCCACGGTGCGCGCAATGATGTCGAGATCCACGTCGGCGAGGCTACGAAAGCGCAGACAGCTTTTCCCCATGTTGAGCGCGCGGCCGGTGGCGGCCCACTCGGCGCGGAATGCGGCATCCCGTGCCGGGTTGCTGTAGAGCCCCATCAGGTAGAGGGAGTGATAGTTTTTCTGCGCCGCAAGGCTCACGTACGCCAGCGGCTGACCGTTATAGGTCTTCGGGTAGCGTGTGAGCGGAATCACCCAGCCCGGCATGCCGAAGTGCATACCCAGCTCGTACCCGGGCGGCATGGCATCACGCACCGCATCGATCACCGGGTACAGCACGGCGCGAGCGGCCGGCAGCAGATCGTCGAAATAGTTCTCGACCTCGACCGGGACGGGTTGTTTTCTCACGCACTAACGCTACTCGCAGAACGGCTGCCACACTCGGTTCGACCGCAACCCGCACGATGCCCCTTGTCCTGGGGGATACTGGGTCTATGGGGACGGAAACAGACGAGAGACGCGTGGCCGTCATCATCGAGGATGACGCCGATATCCGCGACCTGCTCGAGGCCGTGCTCACCCAGGCCGGCTTCGAGACCGTGCCCACGAGCAACGGCCTTGACGGGGTGCGCGCGGTGCGCGAGCACAACCCGATCGTGACCACCCTCGACGTGAGCATGCCCGGCATCGACGGATTCGAGACGGCCCGGCGCATCCGCTCCTTCAGCACGACCTACCTGGTGATGCTCACAGCGCGCAGCGAGGAGATCGACACACTGCAGGGTCTCGAGTCCGGAGCGGATGACTACCTCACCAAGCCGTTCCGCCCGCGGGAACTGCGCGCCCGCATCGACGCCATGCTGCGTCGCCCGCGTCGCAACGTCGCCACCGAAACCGTCGAGGAGGCTGCGGCCCAGTCGGCGGCCCCGATCGACGGCTCGGCCGCGTCGGCCGACGCCGCAGACCAGACCTCCGACGACTGGATTGACCACAACGGCCTGCGGCTGAACAGTTCGGAGCGGCTCGTGAGCCTCGAGGGCAGCCGGCTTGAGCTGACCCGAACCGAGTTCGACCTGCTCGCCACCCTGCTGGAGAGCCAGCGACGGGTGCGCAGTAAGGCAGACCTCGCCCTGCTGCTGCGAGGCGATACGTATTCGGATGCCTACTTCGTGAACGAGGCCGACAAACGGGCCGTCGAGGTACACATGGGGAACCTTCGCCGCAAGCTCGGCGACAGCATCACGGCGCCGCGCTGGCTCGAAACCGTGCGTGGGGTGGGCTACCGCCTCGCCGCCCGCGAAAAGGTCTGACCCCAAAGACACCTAGGCCGGGAACAGGGCGGCGAGCTCGATGCAGGTCTGCTCGCCGATTCCGGTGAGGGTCGCCAGGGAGAGGCGGCAGCCGGGCAGGTCGCACTGCGACAGCGCCCCCAGCATGCGGGCGGACTCCGCCTCGAGCGGCAGCGCGCCGAGCATGCAGCTGCTGCTGCGAATGCTCAGGAGTACCACGTCAGCCTCCACGGCATCGGGGCCTGCGAGCGCCTGCTCAAGGCGTTCCGCGCGGGCCGTCCAGTGGTTCACGAAATTCCAGGCGAACCGCCGCACGGTGGCGGCATCGCCGCCGAGGTCGTTGCGCAGGCGTTCCAGCACGGTCTCGTCTACGTAGCCGGTCATCGGGTCGACCGCCGCGCATCCGGCTTCGCATTAGCCCCGGTTCGAGTCACAGCCGACATGACGGCGGCCGCGGCGCGGATCGGCTGGAGCAACCCGAAACTCGCCGATTTCGTGCGCAGCTGCGTGCGGATGCGGCGGGAACCGGGCGTGACGGCCTGTCGGGATCGCTGCAGGTAGCGGGTGCGTGTGCTCACAGTTCGAGAGTGCCACCCGCGCATGCTGCTCACGCCCACCCCATGCAAGGGGTAGCACAAGAGTTGCGCAAGATCCGATCAAGACCCACATTCGGGGATGGACGATCACTCAGGGGCGGGCACAACCGGCGCCGGGGCGACGAGCGCGTCGTTGCCGCCGGACTTCTGCACGGTGCCGAGCGCGGCATCCGCTGCCGCACACAACGCCTCGAAATCGTGCCCGTGATCGAAGCTGTCGGCAATGCCAAAACTGGCGGTGAGGCGGATGCTCGACAGCCTCGAGAGCGGATTCTGCACCATGGCCGTGCGAATGCGGCCGGTGAGCACGAGCGCCTCCGAGGGAGACGTGGCCCGGGCGAGCACGACGAACCGCCCGGAATCACGATGCCCGATCAGGCTCATCACCGGCAACGCGAAGCGCAGCGTGCGCGCGAACTCGTTGATCGCATCGTCGCCGGCCCGGCGCCCGAAGGCCGCGTTGATCGCGGGCAGATTGTCGATCTCGGCGCCGATCAGCGCGAGGCCGACGCCACGTTTGCAGGCCCTGTCGAGATGGTCGGTTCCGGCCTGGGCGAATGCGGACGGCGAGAGCACTCCCGCGGCAGAATGGATGCCTGTGGTCTGGTCCCCAACAGCGCTTCGCCCGCCCTGTTCGGCTCGCAGCACCGACACGGCGATCGTGGCCGCAATCACAAACGACATGTTCAGCAGCGCCGTGACCCCCTCGCCGAAGGAAGCGACGACGAGATCGTTCGCCACGACGAACAACACGGTCCGCACGAGCCCGAAGATCGCCACCGCTCCGAAGGCGCACGCGAGGATACGGCCGTTCAGATTGCGGCGCAGGGCACCCCTGGCTGCTTCGGCACAGCCCAGGCCGCTCAGCAGCGCCACCGACGCCGGCAGCTCGGCGGCCGCCGTCCATTCCCGCTCGCCCGGCCCGTGCAGCAGGGTGGCCGCAAGCACGAAGCCCGCCACGAGCAGCACGACCCACAGCAGCGAACTCCGTCGGTTGTCAAGCCGCAGCCCCGACCAGAGCGCCCCGACCGCGATCACGATCGTGACGTGCCCCACCACCATGGGCCACCAGCCGTCGGGGCCGTGCATGTGCAGGTTGTACGACACCGCGGACATGACGGCCGCAATGTAGGCGACGCTCCAGATGCGACCCGGGCCGTCACTGCGCAAATAGGCGGTGTTGACCACGAACGAGACCCCGCAGACGACCGTGACCAGGCCGCTCACCAGCATGAGCGTCGCCGCGTCGAGCGGCATCAGGGGGCCGCCTCTGCGTGCGCCGCCCGGATGGGCAGCGTGGCGATGGCTGTCGTGCCCACCCCGAAGGTGGATTCGAGCCGCAGGTCCCCGCCGTGCCTGCGCATGATCTCCCGGCTGATGTTGAGCCCCAGCCCGGTGCCGTGCACGCTCGAGCCCCGCACCGAGTCGGCCCGATAGAACCGATTGAAAAGGTTCTGCTGCTCGTCGTCTGTCATTCCCCGGCCGGTGTCGGTCACGCGCAACTCGGCCGAGTCAATCGTCGCGCTGAGCGTCACCGAGATACTGCCGGCGGCCACGTTGTACTTGACCGCGTTCGAGAGCACGTTGTCGACCACCTGGCGCAGCCGAAAGGCATCCGCCGACACCTGCACAACGGGCAGGAGGCCCTGCACGAAGCGGATGCTGCGCTCGGCCGCCAGCGGAGCGAGCGACTCGACCGCCTCGGCCACGATGGTGTCTAGGGTGCACGGAGCCGACACGATGGTCAGTTCGTTCTTGGCGGTGCTCGCGGTGGTGAGCAGGTCGGCCACGAGGGCCAGCAGGCGGTCAGCGTTCTTCGACGCCACCTCCAGCATGCGGCGCGTGGACGGGTCGAGGCTGTCGTCGTCGAGCGAGAGTTCGAGGTAGCCCAGGATCGAGGTGAGCGGCGTGCGCAGCTCGTGGGAAACGGATGCCACGAGGTCATCCCTGGCGGTGATCGCCCGGATCTCGGCGGTCACGTCGCGCGTCACCATAATGCCTCCGTCGGTGTTGCCCTTCTCATCGAGGATGGGGCGGGCCGAGATGAGCACGGCTAGCTGCGGTGTGCCCGGCTTCCCCAGCCACACCGTGAGCCGGTCGATGGTTTCCCCACGGAGGGCCCGCTGGTAGGGGGTGTCGGCGATCGAATACGGGGTGACGCGGTCTTCGTGGAACACGACGTGATGGGCGAGGTGGCCGTTGTCGTCGGCGCCGAATCGGCTGAAGAGCTCCCGCTGCGCCCGGTTGATGAAGTTCGTGCGCCCGGCGATGTCGAACCCGACCACACCGAAGTCCACGGAGTTGAAGAGCGCATCAAGGATCGACTTCTGGCGGGTGGAGCGCCGCAGGGCGTCTTCGAACAGCACCGCCTGCTGGGTGAGAAGCACCCGCTGCGCCGCCGCCCGCCGGGTGGTGGCATACGTGGTGGCCGCCAGGAAGGCCAGGACGACCGGAAGGATGGCCAGACGCGGGATTTCATCCGGCGGCAGGTCTTCCCCGCGCAGGAAGAGCACACCGTAGAGCAGCAGGGTCGCCAGAACGACGCTGCCGGCGGCGCCGCGCGCCCCGAAATGGGTGGCGAGCCAGATCACCGGGAAGACCAGGAGGAAGGTGACACCGAGCAACGGTGCACCCTCGCGGGCCACGATGATGCCGATCAGGTCGAGAACCGGAATGACGGCGATCCAGCGTTTGTCCAGCCGGTGCCAGGGCACACCGGCCGACAGCCCGGTGGCCAGGAAGATCAGCATGACGCCGCCGAAATAGAGCGGATCGCGCAGCAGCTCGGGGAAGACCACCGTGGAGACGAGCACGAGCACGAGAGTGGCCCCGGCGACGATCAGCTGGGTGAGGAAGACCGCTCGATTGATTGCCGTGCGACCCTCGTCGCGCGCCGCGCGAGTGGTCACGACAGCGGCCGCGAGACGGGCTCGGCCGGCTCGGCCTGGGTGTCGAGCACCGAGTCGAGGTCGTCGAGGTCGTCGTGGTCGGCAGGCTCGACGGGCTGCAGGGCCTGCACGGCCTGCACGGCCTGCACGGCCTGCACATCCTGGGCATCCTCTCGAACGTGTTGGGGAAGCACGGCGGCCAAGCCGTATTCGTCGAGGCGGGCCAGGGTCTCCTCGAGGCTCTGCGGCACTCCGTAGTGGAAGCCCTGAGCGCTGCGGATACCGAGCTCGACCAGCGAGCGCGCCATGGCTGCGTTCTCCACGCCCTCGACGATCATGGAGTACTCTAATTTGTCGCCGAAGCCCTGCAGGGCGGTGAGGACTTCGCGCTGACGGATGTCTGCCAGGTCGTCCACGAGGCTTTTGTCGATTTTGAGGATGTCCATCGGCACGCGCACAAGGGAGTCCACCGAGGAGTCCTCCGAGCCGTAGTCGTCGAGGGCAATCATGATTCCGATGTCACGCAGGTGGTCGACCTGCGCCCTGACCGCCAGCGAGACTTTGGCGACCGAGCGCTCATTCAGCTCAAGACACAGCGAGATGTCGGGATACCGGTGGGCGAGTTCCTCCAGGAAGGTGCCCAGGCGTTCCGGCATCACCTGCAGGGCCTCCACGTTCACCGTCATGCACACGATGCCCGGCTCGAGCAGACGAAATTCGGCCGCCGCAGCCATGGCCTTCTCGGCCACCTGGCGGGTCAGCGCGTCGAGAAGTCCCAGTCCCTTGGCCTTGGCCACGAGCGAGGGAGGCGAGAGCGCGCCGAGCTCCGGGTCGGTGAATCGCACGAGCGCCTCGAAGGCCCAAATCTGGCTTGTCACGAGGCTCACGATGGGCTGGTACGCCATTTCGAGCAGACCTTCCCTGATGGCTTCGGCCACGCTGTCGTTCACCTGCGGCGAGCCGTGCCCCGAAATGCTGATGCTGCTCTCGTGGGCGGGACCACCGCTGCGGCGGGATTTCTTGACCGCCAGCATGCTCTGGTCGGCATCGAGAACGAGCTGGGAGACATCCGTTTCGCGGTGCGCCGAATAGGCCAGGCCGATGCTGAGCAGGGGGCGCACGGTGTTCTGCCCGAGAATGAGTGGCTCGCCGGATGCCACGAGGATAGTTTCGGCGACTCCCTTGGCCTCTGCGAGGGACGACAGCCGGGTGAGGATGATGACGAACTCGTCTCCACCAACCCGGGCGACCACGTCGAAGGGGCGAACGGCGAGGCGGAGCCGGTTACCGAGGGCGCGCAGCACGTCGTCGCCGGCCTGGTGGCCCAGCCTGTCGTTGAGCCGTTTGAACTCGTCGAGGTCGAGGAAGAGCACCGCGAGGGCCTCGGAGTAGCTGCGGTGGTCGTTGATGTTGGCGAGCGCCTCTTGGAAGGCACCGTAATTCGGCAGTCCGGTGAGCGGATCGGTGTTAGCCCGCAGGGTGAGGCCGCCGATATCGTCGCGGGCGCGCACCACCACGTCGGTCGTGTGCGCGAGGGCGTCGAGGGCGCGCTGATCGTCGGTGTTGAAGGCAACGTCCATGGCATCGCGGTGCGCCACGATGAAGAGCAGTTGGCCTTCCACGAGGGTGACGGCCGCGGCGATCTCGCGCGGGGACCCCGGATGGTTCTGGATGGTGACGGACTCGGCGCCGATCGCCTCGGCCACGGCGCGGCGCACGAGGTCGGCGAAGGACGCAGAGTCGGCCGCGTGGCCGAACGACTTCGCGTTGAGAGCGGCGGTTCCGCGGATGAGTCCGTTGAAGCGTCGGCGCATGTCCACGAGGCGCACGCTCGACTTGGTCGCCACGGCGAGCACCGTGAGCAGCAGCAGCACGGCGATGGCGTTGCGGGTCTGCACCTCCGCCCTGAAATACGGCAGGGCGGGGTCGTTCCAGAAGGCGGCGAGCGCGGTCAGCGACGCGGCGCCGGACAAGATGACAGCACCCCGCAACCGATTGGCCTGCGTGAACGCGCCGAGATCCCACGGCGCTGCGATGCTCAGCCTGCGGAGGGCCTCCACCAGCAGGGTGGCAACGACATACGAGAGGGCCGAGAGCAGCACGGCGAGCAGGATGGGGACATCCGCTGAACGCAGCCAGGAGAAGATGGTGAGGTTGAGGGCGGCTCCTGCCCCCACCAGACCTCCCGCGTAGAGGGCGATCGACCAGCGTCGGGTGCGGGCGAGGGCGCGCAGCAGTGCCCCGAGGGCGAGCACGCCCACCGCCGCTTCTGCGCCCAGGACCGGGGCCAGAATGGGAAGGGCGATGATGGGAAGGCTGAAGGACATACTGCGAAACGGCACCCAGCCCACCCAGAACCGGTTGGATTCCAGAGCGACTACGCAACCGAACCCCACGAGGGCGATCAGCCAGTGCGCGTCGGATTGCCTGAGCATCCGCATCGCGGCGTCGATGATGACGGCGGCGCCGAAGGTCGCGAAAAGCACGAACCCCGCCCGTCGCACGCCATCCCACACCCGATTGTGACTCACACGACCAAAGTTTAGTCCAGAGGGGACCCATTTCGGGGGCCAGTTCGCGCCACCGCCCCCGACCCGCTGCCCTCGTCGGTCGCACGGCGCCGGTCGCCCCCGCCGGGCGAGGCTCGACGGAGGAGCGCTTGGATCGAGCTCGTCGAGATGAGACCCCGCAAGCCACCCCCGACCCCGCTGTGACGAGGTATGCGGGGCGAGCTAGGCCCTGACGAGCTCGGCGGCCACGAGCTCCGCGATCTGCACCGCATTGAGGGCGGCACCCTTGCGCAGGTTGTCGTTGCTGATGAAGAGGGCGAGGCCGCGGTTGTTCGGCACTCCAGGATCCTGGCGGATGCGGCCGACGAAGCTCGCGTCCTGGCCGGCGGCCTGCAGCGGGGTCGGAATGTCCGTGAGCTCGACACCCGGGGCATCCGTCAGCAGCTCGCGGGCGCGGGCGACGGTAAGCGGGTGCGCGAATTCCACGTTGATCGACAGCGAGTGCCCGGTGAAAACCGGAACGCGCACGCACGTGCCCGAGACGAGCAGGTCCGGCAGCTCGAGGATCTTGCGGCTCTCGTTGCGCAGCTTCTGCTCTTCGTCGGTCTCGAAGGTGCCGTCGTCGACGATCGAACCGGCGAGCGGAATGACGTCGAAGGCGATCGGGCGAGCGTAGATCGTGGGGTTCGGTAGTGCCACGGCGGTGCCGTCGTGCACGAGTCCGAGAAGGTTTTCGTCCTGCACGGCCACGCGCACCTGGGAGGCGAGTTCGAAGGCGCCGGCCAGGCCGCTGCCAGAGACGGCCTGGTAGGTGCTTACGATGAGACGTTCGAGACCGGCCTCGTCGTGCAGCACCTTGAGCACGGGCATGGCGGCCATCGTGGTGCAGTTCGGGTTGGCGATAATGCCCTTGACAGCGAGCTTGATGGCTTCGGGGTTGACCTCGCTCACGACGAGGGGAACCTCGGGGTCTGTGCGCCAGCCGGACGAGTTGTCGATCACGGTGACACCGGCGGCGGCGAAACGGGGCGCCTGCGTCTTCGAGAGGGTGGCGCCGGCCGAGAAGATCGCCACGTCGAGCCCTGAAGGGTCGGCGGTGCTCGCGTCTTCGATCACGATGTCGGTGCCGTTCCACAGCAGCGTGTTGCCGGCCGACCGCGCAGACGCGAAGAAGCGGATGCTCGCCACCGGGAAGTCACGCTCGGCCAGCAGCTTGCGCACGACGGCTCCCACCTGGCCGGTGGCTCCGACGACGCCGATGTTGATTCCTGCGGTGCTGCTGGTCACGTGGATTCCTTACGTCGAGCGCGGTACTGCGAGTGTCTTCGGGGGGCTAATTCAGGAGATTCTGCCAGATAGTGATCTGAAGGGGCTGAACTGGACCCGCCCGGTGCGTTCTTCCTGAATTAGCCACCATAACTCCTGCAATTTCTGAAGCCGAAGAATCAGATCCGCGTAATGACGCGGGAGGTGGAAACTCAGCACTCAAATTGCAGGAGTTATGACGTGGGGGGAGGCGAGGGTGGCTAGCGGCCGGTGCCGCCGTGTACGGCGGCCGGCACGTCGCCGTCGAGCCCGAACGCCGTGTGCACCACGCGGAGGGCCTGGTTAATGGTGTCGGCGCGGGTGACGACGGAGATGCGGATCTCGCTCGTGGAGATCATCTCAATGTTGATTCCGGCTTCGTACAGCGCTTCGAACAGCTTCGCCGACACGCCAGTGTTGGTGCGCATGCCACCGCCCACGAGGGCGAGCTTGCCGATCTGGTCGTCGTACTGAAGGCTCTTGAAACCCACGTTCGACTGCTCGTTGGTGAGCGCCGTGAGCACCTGCTGGCCCTCGGACTTGGGCAGCGTGAACGAGATGTCGGTAAGACCCGTGGCCGCGGCGGAGACGTTCTGCACGATCATGTCAACGTTGGCGTTGGTTTTGGCCACGATCTTGAAGATGAGCGCGGCCTTTCCGGGAATGTCGGGAACGCCCACGACCGTGACCTTCGCTTCACTCAGGTCGGCGGCGATTCCGGCGATGATTGGCTCTTCCACTGTCTCTCCATTCGCGCGGGCAGTCTCGGCATTGAAGACGATGGTGCCGGTGTTGTTATTAAAGGACGACCGCACGTGCAGCGTCACGCCGTGGCGGCGGGCATATTCCACTGCACGTATATACAGAACCTTTGCGCCGGCGGCCGCGAGTTCGAGCATCTCTTCGCTCGAGACGCGGTCGAGCTTACGGGCATTCGGCACGACGCGAGGGTCCGCGGTGAAGACGCCATCGACATCCGTGTAGATCTCGCAGATATCTGCGTGGAGGGCCGCCGCGAGAGCCACGGCTGTGGTGTCCGAGCCGCCGCGGCCGAGGGTCGTAATGTCTTTGGTATCACGGTTGAAGCCCTGGAAGCCAGCCACGATGGCGACGGCGCCCTCGTCGAGAGCGTCACGGATGCGACCCGGGGTCACGTCGACGATACGCGCGGAGCCGTGGCTCGCGTCGGTGATCATGCCGGCCTGGCTGCCGGTGAACGAGCGGGCGTCGTAGCCCATGCTCTTGATGGCCATCGCGAGCAGGGCCATGGAGATGCGTTCACCGGCCGTGAGCAGCATGTCGAGCTCGCGCGGGGCCGGCAGCGGCGTGACCTGGTGGGCGAGGTCGAGCAGCTCGTCGGTGGAGTCGCCCATGGCCGAGACAGCCACCACAACCTCATTGCCGGCCTTGCGGGTGTCGACGATGCGCCGCGCAACCCGTTTGATGCTTTCGGCGTCGGCGACGGATGATCCGCCGAACTTCTGCACGATCAAAGCCAAAGTCACTCCTGAGCTGGGGGGATTGGGGCTGCGCCCAAGCCCCCAGTATAAATGTCACGCCTGATCGGTGCCCACCATGTGACGCCTCGCGACGTGCCGGGGCATCCGCTCGCTGGGCCCACCTTGTGAACGCAGGCCCAGTTTCTAGACTGGGCCCGCGTTCCGGGCCCGGGCCCCGTGCAGAGGGAGGCTAGTGGGTGACCTCGCGGCGGCCCTCGAAGGCGCGGCCGAGGGTGACCTCGTCGGCGTATTCGAGGTCGCCACCGACCGGGAGGCCCGATGCGAGGCGGGTGACCTTGATCTCGAGTGTCGTGAGCAGGCGTGACAGGTAGGTGGCGGTCGCCTCTCCCTCAAGGTTCGGGTCCGTGGCGATGATGACTTCCTGCACGGTGTTGTCGGCGAGGCGCTGCATGAGCTGGCGAATGCGCAGGTCGTCGGGCCCGACCCCGTCGATGGGACTGATCGCCCCGCCGAGCACGTGGTACAGACCTTTGAACTCGCGGGTACGCTCGATCGCAACGACATCCTTGGCCTCTTCAACCACGCAGATGAGCGCGGGGTTGCGGCGCGGATCCCGGCAGATCAGGCAGGTGGGCTGCTCCGACACGTTGCCGCAAATGTCACAGAATCGCACCTTGTCCCGCACCTCGAGCAACACGTTGGCGAGGCGCGTCACATCTACCTTCTCGGTCTGCAGAATGTGGAACGCGATGCGCTGCGCTGACTTCGGCCCGATCCCCGGCAGCTGCCCGAGCTCGTCGATCAGTTCCTGAACGATGCCTTCGTACATGGCCTAGTCGCCTCTCGGTCGCGGTGCGGCCGCGAAGTACGGCTGTTCTTCAATGAATGTCGCGCCGAGGATCTCGCGCACTACGGCCTCGCCGTAACGCTGCTTCTCCGCGAAGCTCGGGCCCGGAGTCGAGCGCGCCTGGGCAGCCTTGCCTGGCCTCGTCGGAGCGGATGCCGCCGGCGCGGTGGAAACGGCCGTCACGGCAGCTGGCACCGGGGGTTGGGTTGGCCGGGAATCCGGGCCGGCCGAGCCGTAAGCCGGCGCGCGTTCGCTGCGGGGAGCGTCCCGCTCCGGCGGCACGTCGTCGTCGAAGGGCGGCGGCACATCGTTGAAGGGCGGCTCGTCGTCGCGAAAGGGCGGCTCGGAGTCGTCGTCGCGAGACACCGGGGATGGAGCGACAACCGGCACCGTTGGCGTGGGTGCCGGCGTTGCAGCCGGTGCGGGAGCGACAGGCGCCGGCGCGGGAGCTACAGACGTCGGTGTGGAGGCGCCGGGGATGGCCACGGTGGTCCAGCCGTTCGTGGCCACGGGGGCGACGGGGGCCGGGGCCGCAGCGTCGGCGGACGCAGCGTCGGCGAGCCCCGTAGCGTCGGCGACCGCGATCGGGGCCGCGGCTGCGACTGCGACTGGGTCCGCGGCTGCGACTGCGACTGGGTCCGCAGGCGAGGCACCCGAATCGGCGGCCGGTGCGGGGACCGAAGCCGTTGCCCACGGTTCGTCGTCGACCGCATCATCGTCGGCAGCATCGACCGGGGCGGCAGGCGCGGCCGGCGCCGGTGGCGCGTCGGGCGTCGGCGGCTGGGGCGGGCGCGGCTCCTCTCTGGCGATGAATTTCACCTTGAGACCGAGCACGGCCACGATCGCGGTGCGCAGAAAGTCGCTCACGCCCATTCCCGGCGCCGGCGAATGCTTGAAACTGGCCACATCGGCCTCGCTCGGGAAGGACAGCACGAGGATGTCGTCGCCGCGCAGCTCGATCAGATGCGCCGTGTACGCCACGAGCCACGCACCCACCTTGGCGGTGCGCACGGCCTCGAGAATCTCCGGCCAGGAATCCTGCAGCTGCGCAAACGTCACGGGCCCAACGGGCATCGTGCGCACCGGCGGCGGTGTGGCTTCCACAACGGATGCCGCAGCGCGAGCCGGCGTGTCGCCCTCGGCTCGGTCTCGGCTCGGTGCGTCCGCCACGGGAGCAGCGCCCGCGGCCGCGACCGGCCAGTCGGCCCGGGCCGGCGCGGCGGGAGCGACAACCGGCGCCGCGGGTGCCACCGGCGCGGCCGCAGCAGGCCGGGCGGCCCGCGGCAACACCGGCGCCACCGCACCAGCACCAGCACCAGCACCAGCCTCGCCGTCCACGCCGATGCGCCGCTCCAGCCGTTCGACGCGCGCGAGCGCCCCGCGGGTGGAATCGTCGGTGGCCGGAATCAGCGCGCGCGCGATCATTAGCTCAAGGTGCAGTCGCGGAGAGGTCGCGCCCGACATCTCGGTGAGGGCGGCGTTGAGAATGTCAGCGGTGCGGGAGAGTTCGGCCGGCCCGAACTGCGCGGCCTGCCCCGCCATCCGGTCGATTTCGTCCTGCGGAACCCCACGCAGCACGGCCGCGGCCCCGGCAGCGGATGTCGCCGCCACCACGATGAGGTCACGCATCCGTTCGAGCAGGTCTTCAACGAACCGGCGCGGATCCTGCCCGGTCTGGATCACGCGATCGGCCGCGTCGAAGGCGGCCCCGGCGTCGCGGGCGCCGAGGGCGTCGATCGCGTCGTCGAGCAGCGTGGCGCTCGTATAACCGAGCAGCGCCACGGCGCGCTCGTACTCCACGGTGTGCCCGTCGGAGCCGGCCATGAGCTGGTCGAGCAGGGAGAGCGTGTCGCGCGGCGAGCCTCCGCCGGCACGCACCACGAGGGGCAGCACCCCTGGTGCGACCTGCATCTTCTCGGTCTCGCACATCTGCTGCACGTAGTCGAGCATCGGCGCCGGCGGCACCAGCCGGAACGGGTAGTGGTGGGTGCGCGAGCGGATGGTGCCGATGACCTTCTCGGGTTCGGTCGTGGCGAAGATGAACTTCACGTGCTCCGGCGGCTCTTCCACAATCTTGAGCAGGGCGTTGAACCCCTGCGGCGTCACCATGTGCGCCTCGTCGAGGATGAAGATCTTGTAGCGATCGCGGGCCGGCGCAAAAATCGCCCGCTCGCGAATGTCGCGGGCGTCGTCGACGCCATTGTGGCTCGCCGCGTCTATTTCCACCACGTCGAGCGATCCCCCGCCGTCGCGGGCGAGTTCGACGCAGCTCGGGCACACGCCGCAGGGCGTGTCCGTGGGGCCCTCGGCGCAGTTCAAGCAGCGCGCCAGGATGCGCGCCGACGTGGTCTTGCCACAGCCGCGCGGCCCGCTGAACAGGTAGGCGTGATTGACGCGGTTGGTGCGCAGCGCCGTCATCAGCGGTTCAGTCACTTGGGACTGACCGATCATCTCGGCAAAGGTCTCTGGCCGGTAGCGGCGATACAGTGCGGTAACCACAGATCAATGGTACTTGGCCCCGCCGACACCGCAGGCAAGAGCGGCCGAGCCCGGAGCATCCGCTGGCAGAGAGGCCCGCACACGGTAAGGAGCCTCGGGGGCCGCCCGAAGGCGACCCTCACGGCTCAGGGACGGGGATCGTGTGACCCCGGCGGCGGGGACGGCCGAGGCCACACGAGTTTAGGAGAGGGAGTCGCGGCGGCGCCGAGCTACCAGCAGGACCGCACCTCCCAGGAGCAGAGCGAGAATGCCGAACCCGAGTGCCGGCAGCCCCGTGAATCCGGTGCTCGAGAGAGCCGCCGGTGCCGCAGTCGTCACCACGGTCGCGGCCACGTAGCTGAACGCGCCCCCGATCGTGCCGACTCCACAGGTTCCGCCGCCCACGACCGTGACATCCACGACTCCGGTGCCGGCCGGAGAGACCGCCGTGATCTGCGAGTCACTGCCCACCGTGAAACTAGTCGCGGCCGTTGTGCCGAAGAACACGTCCGTCGCTCCGGTGAAGCAGCTGCCGGTGATGGTCACCGTCGTGCCGCCCGTTGCCGGGCCACTCGGCGGATCGACAGTGGTCACAACTGTCACCGGCGTGAACGTGAAGTCCAGCGGAGCGGATGCCCCACCCGGCGTGGTCACCACCACCGGCACCAGACCCGCGGTGTGCGCCGGGGTGGTGAGGGTGATCGTGGTGTCATTCACGAAGGTGAACGGAACCGAGGCGCCGTCGATCGTAACAGCCGTGGTGCCGGTGAATCCGGTGCCCGTGATCGTCACGACCGTTCCGCCGGTGACCGGACCCGTGTTGGGCGCGAGCGACGTGGCCACCGGGACCGGCAGGTAGGTGAACCCGTCCGGCAGCGTGCCGCTTCCGCAGGTTCCCACGCCCACGACGGTGACGTCGACCGTACCCAGGCCGGCCGGAGCCACCGCGGTGATGGTCGCGTCATCCACGACGGTGACACTCGTGGCCGGCGTGGTGCCGAACAGAACCACCGTGGCCGCCGTGAAGCAGACACCCGTAATGGTCACCGTGGTGCCGCCAGCTTCAGGCCCCGAGTTCGGAACCACCGTGGTGACATCTGTCACCGGGGTGAACGTGAAGTCCAGCGGAGCGGATGCCCCACCGGGCGTGGTCACCACCACCGGCACCAGACCTGCGGCGTGAGCCGGGGTGGTGAAGGTGATCGTGGTGTCATTCACGAAGGTGAACGGAACCGAGACTCCCCCGATCGTGACAGCCGTGGCGCCGGTGAATCCGGTGCCCGTGATCGTCACGACCGTTCCGCCGGTGACCGGACCTGTGTTCGGCGTGAGGGACGTTGCAACCGGAACCGGTATGAACGTGAATCCGGCCGGCGCCGAGTTGCCGTTCGGCGCGACCACGACGACGTTCACGAGACCCGGCGCGTGCACCGGGGTCGTGACCGTGATCTGCGTGTCGGAGTTGACGACGACCGTGGCCGCCGACGTGCCGCCAAAGGTCACGTCCGTTGCCGCGGAGAAACCGGTGCCCGTGATCACAACGCTCGTGCCGCCGGTCTCCGGCCCACTAAGGGGAACCAGGCCGGTGATGACGGCGTCGGGAACGTCGGTGAACGTGAAGTCCAGCGGAGCGGATGCCCCACCCGGGGAGGTCACTACCACCGGCACCACACCCGGCACGTGGGCCGCGGTGGTGAAGGTGATCGTGGCGTCATCGACGACCACAAACGGCACCGAGACACCGTCAACCGTGACGTCGGTCGTGCTGGTGAACCCCGACCCGTCGATCGTCACGGGCGTGCCGCCGGTCTCCGGGCCGTTGTCGGGCGTGAGGGAGGTGGCAACAGGGATCGGGTCGAACGTGAAAGCGCCCGGAGCCGAGTTGCCATTCGGGGAGAGCACGATCACATTCGTCGGTCCGGCGGCGTGCGGCGGCGTGATCACGGTGATCTGCGTGTCGGAATCCACCGTCACGGTGGGCGCGAACGTTCCGTTGAACGTCACCGCCGTGGCGCCGGTGAATCCGGTGCCCGTTATCACGACGCTCGTGCCACCCGCGACCGGCCCATGATCGGGCACGATTCCGGTGATCACGGGGTCGGGAACGTCGGTGAACGTGAAGTCCAACGGAGCGGATGCCCCACCAGGCCCTGTCACCACCACCGGCACCACGGCCGGCAGGTGCGCCGGAGTGGTGAACGTAATCGTGGCGTCATCGACGACCACGAAGGGAACAGAGGCACCATCGATGGTCACCGAGCTGGCCCCGGTGAACCCGGACCCGTCGATCGTCACCGCTGTGCCACCGGTCTCCGGACCGTTGTCCGGAGTCAGCGAGAGGCCAACCGGCAGCGGCGTGAACGTAAAGTCCGCAGGGGCCGAATCGCCATTCGGCGACAGCACCACCACGTCTACGAGGCCCGGAGCATGCGCAGGGGTCGTCACCGTGATCTGCGTGTCGGAGTCAACCACCACCGTGGCCGCCGACACACCGTCGAAGGTCACATCCGTTGCGCCGGTGAACCCGGTACCCGTGATGACTACCGTCGTGCCACCGGCCTCCGGCCCATTATCAGGCACCAGACCGGTGATCACCGCGGCCGGCAGGTACGTGTAGGCATCGGGCAGCGTGCCCGTGCCGCACGTTCCGCCGCCGGTCACCGTGACGTCCACGAGACCCACGCCGGCCGGAACGACAGCAGTGATGGTCGTGTCATTCACCACCACGAAGCTCGTGGCGGGAGTGGCCCCGAAGAGTACGGAGGTGGCGCCGGTGAAGCAGACGCCGGTGATGGTCACGGTGTTGGCGCCCGCCTCCGGGCCCGTGTTGGGAACGACGGTGGTCACCTGGGTGACCGGAGTGAACAAGAAGTCGAGCGGAGCGGAGTTGCCGGCCACGTCGACCACGACCACCGGCACGACTCCGGGCGCGTGCGCCGGGGTGGTGAAGGTGATGGTGGCGTCATCGACGACGACGAAGGGAACGGATGCGCCGTCGACGGTGAGGTCGGTGGCTCCGGTGAACCCGGAACCGTTGACCGTGACCGGCGTGCCTCCGGTCTCTGGGCCGTTGTCGGGCACGAGGGACGTGGCGGTGGCCGCCACGGCGAGCGCGTTCACGCCAACGCGTCCTGTGCCGAGGTCGAGGGTGAGGGCGTTCGCGAGTGGAAGGACCGTGACCCGCAGAGCCGTTTCGGTGAAGACACCGGCGGTCGTGGACTGGTTGTTCACGGTGAGGGTGAGGGTTTCATCGAGCACGGGCGCGAGCGCCGGCAGCACGTTCGCGACCACGGGGGCTAGCACGGTGTCGCTCAGCGCGTTCACCGCATCCGTCACGAGAGTGATCGGCGCCGCGAGCGCGGTAACGACGGAGGCGAGACCGCCGCCGAGGCCCAGGCCGAGACCGGCAAGGGTGATGCCGGTGGTGTCGCCGGCCAGCAAAGCGGCGGCCGTGGTGTTCACGGTGAGGATAGGGATGCCGAGGATCGTAGCGCCGCCGGTGACGGTGATGGCGTCGACCGCGGCGAGCAGGGCGGCCTCCACGTTTGTGGTGAGCCCGGTGACAAGCCCGAGGATGTTCGCGGTGATGGTGTTGATGACGGCGGCGGTGAGGATCTCGGTGTTCGCCGGCAACCCGTTGAGGGCGGTGATCTGGTCGAGATCGACCGTGACGGTGCCGGTGGAGAGGTCAATCGAGACACCGGGGAAGGCCGGGTCGGTGAGCGGAACCGCGAGGAGGCCGGCCACGGCCGCGGCCAGGTCGGGAGTGCTCGCCGTGATGTTGGTGCTCACCAGTGGGCTGAGGCCGCCGAGGAGCGTGTCGATGTCGACGGTGAGGTCGGCGCTGAGGCCGTTCACATCTGTCTGCAGGGCCGCCACGAGGGTGTTGATGTCGGCGCTCACGGCGGCCAGCGTGGGGCTCGTGAAGCTGAGTTGGGCATCCGCTATCTCGTAGGTGCCCGTGGCAGCGCCAGGGGCGGCCTGCGCGGCGCGGCCGGCGACGGCTCCCACCGTGAGGTCGAGGTTGGCGACCTCGGCGAGCAGCGTGGGCGAAAGGCCGAGGGAACCGACAACCTCGCTGAGACTCAGCGACAGCGGCCCGGGGGCGACGCCCGGAGCCGGGGTGATGCCGGTGCCGATGGTGCCGGTGTCGGAGACGAGCCCGGACGCTCCCACCGACGACGCATCGGCGAGCGCGCTCGCGTACTGCGACACGACGCCCGCCGTGGCGAGGTCGAGGGGAACCTGAATGCCGCCGGGAACGGCGATGTTCACCAAGCCGAGGGCGGTGAGGTCGAGGTTGTTGGCGTTGGTCTGGTCGGCAGTGCCGTCGCTCGTGGCGGTTTCTCCTGCGAGGCTGGCCGCGAGCGCGAGGTCGAGGTCGATCAGGGAACCGGAGAGAAACTGCCCTTCGGCATTGGACGTGTCGCCGGGGGCGGCCTGCGCCGACACGGCTCCGGCACCCACGAAGAGGGCGGTGATGGCCACAACAGACGCGAACCTGAGAACGCGATGGCCCCGGGCCGGTTCGACGCGCTTGTGTCGCGCCGCCCCTCCGGGAGTTGCGCTGGTGTTGCCAAAGTAAGCGGATTTAGTCACAGGGTCCACCTTGGGTTGGGCCACGTTCGCAACTTCAAGGCCCCCGCCCCACGAATCGTGGTTTCACACTGGCGCTCACGCTACGCTCCCACATCATCACAAATCAAGAAAATTTACGTCAAATATCAAGCCCCAGTACGGGGATTTTTCAGCCGCGAGAACTACGTCACTGAGTTTTTTTCAGAAACCCTATGCCCCCCGTTCGGGGGACAGTAGGCTGTGTCCACAACTCGAGGCAATTTCGACCTGCGAGGCGCCGCTCCACGACACGCGAAGGCGAACATGCTTGCGGGATACCCCCATTCGGGGACCTTAGGACAGATCACCGCGATGAGGAACCCTTAGCCACTAAGGCACCCGCGGCAGCACGGCCCACAAAGAAAAAAGCGGGACAATAATGAACACGACCGAACCGACCTCCACCCGCACCCTCGGCCGAAAGGCGAGGGCCCTTCTGGCGGGCGGCCTCGTGCTCGGCGTCGGCGCTGCCATCACCCTCGCCGTGTGGAACGACTCCGAGTTCGCCACCGGAACCTTCACGTCGGGCCACTTCAACATGCTCGGCAGCGTGGACGGCACCACCTTCACCAACCACCCCTCCGGCACCCCCGGCGCCCTGAGCTTCAGCGTGGGCTTCGACAACCTCGCACCGGACGAGGTCACCTCCGCGCCCTTCGTCGTGCACCTCGACGCCGACACCACAACGGATGCCGTGGTGAGTGTCAACTCCGCAGGCGTCTCCGGCACGGCCGCCGCCGACCTGACCTACGGGATTCGGCAGGTCGCCTCCGTCGTCGCCTGCACACCCACGACGACCGCCGGCACCGTCATCGTTCCCGCCGGCACCCTGCTCAGCTCCGTGACGGGCGCGTCGACCTTCGACCTCCCGATGAGCGTTGACGGCATCGTCGTGGGCGCCGACGCGTTCCTGTGCATTCAGGTCACCGGCAGCTCGACACTCGAACAGGACACCACCGCCACCGGAACCTGGGAGTTGCTCGCCACCTCGACGCCCGCCGTCTGATAGTCATGTTCCCCGCCGCACGACGACCGAGGGGCCGGCACGCCCCCGGCGCCGACGACGACCGAGCACGCTCCCGTCGGCGCCCGCGCCTGCGCGCAGTGCTCGCCGGCGGCCTCGTGCTCGGCATCGGCCTGACCGCCACGGTGGCGGCCTGGACCGACACTGAGTACTCGGTGGCCACTTTCACCGCCGGCACCTTCTCGATCGTGGGCGCCACCGACGGGGCCACTTTCACCGACCACGCGAGCGCGCCGGGAGCCACCCTGTCGTTCGCTGTCGCGCCCACCGCTCTGGTGCCCAACACCACGGTGTACGCGCTCTACTCCGTGAAGACGGCGGCCACGAGCGTGGCGGGCACTGTACAGCTGACAGCGGATGCCGCCAACAGCACCGGCCTCGGCGCGTACCTCACCTACGGGGTCACATCGATCGCCGGCACGACGTGCAGCTCGGGCACCTTCGCGGGCGGCACCGTGATCGTAGCCACCGCTTCGGCAACGACAGTGAGCGCGGCCGGCTCGCAGTCACTCTCGGCGGCGGGCGGGTCCGTGGTGAACTATTGCTTTGCGGTGACGCTGCCCTCGAGCGCGTCTAATGCGGCGCAGGGAACCACACTCACCGCCCACTGGACCTTCGCCGGGGCAGCGTAGCCGGATCGTGGCGGGGGATCTGACATGACCAGTCGCGGTCGCGGCGTTGCCGGCTTCGTCGGCAACGCCGCGCTCAACCTCGCGGCCATCGGCGGGCTGATCTGCATCCTGCTGGTGGCGGCCGCGTTCCTCCTCAACGTGACGCTCGTCATGTTCAAGACCGGGTCGATGGCGCCGACCATTCCCACCGGGTCGCTCGCCCTCGTGCGGGAGATCGCGGCGCCGGAGATTCGGGTAGGCGACGTGGTCACGGTGTCGCGCACCGATGCCCTGCCGATCACGCACCGGGTGACCTCCGTGACATCGGGGCCTTCGGCGGCCGAGCGGGTGATCACCATGAAGGGCGACGCGAACCTGGCAGCGGATGCGCACCCCTATAGCGTGAGCACCGTGCGGCGGGTGCTCGGCTCGCTACCCGGGCTCGCGCGCGTCGTGGTGTGGTTCTCCAATCCCCTCGTACTCGGGTCGCTTGCCCTTGGCGCCTCCGCGCTCGTAACGTGGGCGTTTTGGCCGCGCGATGACCGCGGCGGCCCCGGCGGCCCGTCCCCCCTGACCGGTGTCGGGGAGGGCAACGTGCCACCCGCGGAACGGAACCCGCGTCGGCGGGCCTCCTCCGGCATCCGTCGCCGAATGGCTCACGTGTGCGCCGTCGCGCTCGTGGGGGCGGCCCTCGCTGTGGCGGGGCCGGTGAGTGCCGCAACCGCGGCACTCACCGCCTATGACGCACCGCCACCCGACCTGACCCCCGACCATCCCACCGAGCAGGTGATCGTGGGCGGCGGGCTGCGGCTCGACGTGATCGGCGACCAGAAGCAGATGCACAACCTGGATCCGGACGGCTCCGTGCTGTGGCAGGTGGGCGTCACCGCCAACGAGGCCGACCCCGGCGCCGTGCACGTGACCCTTGCGGGAGTCGGAAACGCCGGCCTGCGCCTGTTCTCCATCGTGCGGTCGTGCCCGGAACGCTTTGTGGGGCGCGACTGCCGCCCGGGGGTGACGCTCGAACAGCCGGCCGCGGCCGTGGCGATCGATGGCGTCGAGCGCTCGATCGCCACACTCTCGGCCACGGAATCTCGCTGGTTCTTGTTCGAGCTGTGGCGGCACGACACCGAACTCAGCGCCGATGACGACACGGTGTCGCTGGCTCTGCACGCCTTCGGCTCGAGCGACTCCGTCTCCACCGCGTCCGGGCGGCTGAGCGGGTTGCCGCGCACCGGGGTAGATGCGCTGGCACCGATGCTGTACGCCGTGGGGGCGATCGGCCTCGGGCTGCTGGTGGCCTTCGGAGCCGGAGTGCGGGCGCGGGCGCGCACGCCCGTGCCCGCTCCCTCGCGGAGCCGACCATGACGCGCCGTCGGGTCGCGCTCACGGTCGCCGGCCTCGCGCTCGTGATCAGCGTGACGCCGGGGCTCACCGAGGCGACCTGGGCGGATTCGGAGCACGGGTCATCCGTCACGATGACCGCCCTGACGATTCCCGCCCCCTTCTTCGACACGTGCACGGCGTCGAGCGTGCTCGTCTCGCTCAGCCTCACGCCGCGAGTCGTCGTGACCTGGCACTATCCGTCCGGCATGTATGACGGCACGAATGCGCGCTACTACAACTCCGACTCCGGCATTCTGGGGCTCACGCCGATCTCCCTCGGCAGCGGTGTGACCACGACAGGGCCGGTGTCCGGAACATACACGTCGACGTTCCAGGGCAACCTGCTGAGCGGCCTGCTCGGCGGCTCGGCCGACGTGGGCATCTCGACGACCCACTCGAGCGGCTGGACGAGCCTCATCTCGAGCGGGCACGCGACCTTCCCCCTGCTCGTGGGTGCCGGCACCTGCACGATCACGAACAACTGACGCGCAGGAGCCGCCGGCTGCGGCGCGAGTACGCGAGGCCCGCCGCGCAGTCCCCGGCCGCAGTATCCGTTGTACGCTCGCATCACCTGTTGCACAGTCGTGCCGCGCCGGACCCCCAGAAGGAGCACCTCATGGACATGCGACTCGAACTCGTGCCGTTGCCCTCGACCGATGTGGACCGCAGCAAGGCCTTCTACATCGACCGGGTGGGTTTCGTTCTCGATCACGACATCGAACCGGGCAACGGCATGCGCGTAGTGCAGCTGACGCCGCCTGGATCGGCCTGCTCCATCGTGGTCGGTGTCGGTATCAGCGACCCGAACGCCGGGCCCGTTCTCGGACTTCACCTCGTCGTGGACGATGTGGATGTGGCCCGCCAGGTGCTGCGCAGCAACGGGGTCGACGTCTCGAACGTCAGCGACATGGGCGGTGGCGTGCGCTACGCCTACTTCAGCGATCCCGACGGTAACTCCTGGGCGCTGCAGCAGATCTCCCGATGACTCAGTCGGCGAGTTCCTTGAGCAGGGAGTCTGCCCACTGCGACGCCTTGGCTCCTTCGCCCACATCCAGCGGGCCCTCGGACTTCTGCACGTAGAAGGCCTGCGGCGGGGCGATGATCTCCGCGCCGTGCTCCTGGAGGGACTTGCTGATCTTCTTCGCCGCGTCGCCGTGGATGAAGATGTGCAGCCGAGTGTCGAACGCTGCGGCCTTCACGCCACGGAGTTGGTCGGCGCCCAATACGCTCAGGGCCTCGGTGATTCTGGCCGTGGGGCGCCATCCGTTTATCGGGCTGCCGACCACGAGCAGGTCGCCGGCGTGCAGCTCCTGGGCGTTGAAACTGGCCACCGGCACCGCCTTGGCCGCCATCCCGTTGAGGGCGCCCGAGATGGTCTCCGCGATCGTCTTGGTGTTGCCGTAGTTGGAGTCGTACAGAACCACTGCCTTCATGAGATCTCCTCGTTTTTCCACAGGGTACCCGGCTCGCCGCACTCCCACCCAGGCCCGTCGAAAATCACGGGTTTTAGCGCGGCGCGCGGCGGCAACTAGCCGACCTTGGAGAGGGTCTGGCGGGCGATCTCGAGCTCTTCATTCGTGGGAATCACGAGAACGGTGACGGCGGAGTCATCGGCCGAGATGCGCCGCGGCCCGCGCACACGGGAGGCGTTGCGCTCCGGGTCGATCCTGATACCGAGCGCCTCGAGGCCCTCGAGGGCACGGGCCCGCACCAGGGCGCTGTTCTCACCGACCCCGGCCGTGAACGAGATCACATCGACCCGGCCGAGCTGCGCATAATACGACCCGACGTAGCCCTTGAGCCGGTGCACGTACACGTCGATGGCGAGCTGCGAGGGCCCGTCTCCGGAGTCCGCGGCCACGATGACGTCGCGCAGGTCGCCGCGTCCGGTGAGGCCCAGCAAGCCACTCCCCCGGTTGAGCAGCACGTCGAGCTCGTCCACGTCGAGGCCGGCCCGGCGATGCAGGTGAAAGAGCACGCCGGGGTCGATGTCGCCGGAACGCGTTCCCATCACCAGGCCTTCGAGCGGGGTCATGCCCATGCTCGTCTCCACCGATCGTCCGGCGCGCACTGCACACACCGAGCCACCGTTGCCGAGGTGCAGCACGATCTGGTTGACATCTTCGACCGGGCGCTCGAGATACTCGGCCGCTGCCCGCGCCACGAAGCCGTGCGAGGTGCCGTGAAAACCGTAGCGCCGAATCCGGAAGCGCTCGGCGAGGTCGGCGTTGATGGCGTAGGTGAACGCCTCGGGCGGCAGCGTCTGGTGGAACGCGGTGTCAAAGATCGCCACGTGCGGCACGGCCGGGAAGGCCTCGATCGCGGCGGTGATGCCCTGCAGCGCACCAGGGTTGTGCAGCGGGGCGAGCCCGGACAGCTCGTCGATGTCGCGCTCGACCGACTCGGTGATCACGGTGGGCTCGTGAAAACGCGCCCCGCCGTGCACGACGCGGTGCCCCACGGCGACCGGCACGTGTTCCACGAGCGAGGGACCGTGTTCGCGGAAGGCCTCGAGCATCACCGCGAACCCGGCGGTGTGGTCGGGAATCGGCAGCTCCCGCTCGGTCGACGACTCCGGGTAGGGCGTCTCGGTGACGAGGCTCACGCTGGTGTGCAGGGAGACGGATGCCGCGGCATCCGCTGCCGAAACGTCCACGGTTTCGGTGACTCCCGTGCGGGACACACCGGCCATCACCGTGTGGGAGGCCTGCCCCATCAGCTCGCCGATGCGTTCGACGAGGCCGCTCGCGAGGGTGGTCTCGGAGTCCATCTCGATGAGCTGGTATTTGAAAGACGACGACCCCGAGTTCACCACGAGCACGGCGGTCATGAGCGTGCCCCGGCCCCGATCGGCGCGGCTGCGGCAGCAGCCTCGGCGGCCTCATCGAGGGACGCGGCCTGGATAGCCGTGATGGCGACGGTGTTCACGATGTCCTGCACGAGGGCTCCGCGGGACAGGTCGTTGATCGGCTTGCGCAGCCCCTGCAGGATCGGTCCGATCGCCACGGCGTTGGCCGAGCGCTGCACCGCCTTATAGGTGTTGTTGCCGGTGTTCAGGTCGGGGAAGATGAACACCGTGGCGCGGCCGGCCACCTGCGAACCGGGCATCTTCGTGGCCGCCACCGCGGCATCCGCTGCGGCGTCGTACTGGATCGGGCCCTCGACCAGCAGGTCGGGACGACGCTTACGCACGAGGGCCGTCGCGGCGCGCACCTTGTCGACGTCGGCGCCTTCGCCGGACTCGCCCGTGGAGTAGGAGAGCATGGCGATGCGGGGCTCGATGCCGAATTGCTCCGCGGTCTCGGAGGCGGAGATGGCGATGTCAGCGAGCTCCTCGGCCGTGGGGTCGGGGATGATCGCGCAGTCGCCGTACACGAGCACGCGGTCGGCAAGTGCCATCAGGAACACGCTCGACACCACGCCAACGCCGGGCCGGGTCTTGATAATCTGGAAGCTCGGCCGGATCGTGTGGGCCGTGGTGTGTGTGGCGCCGGAGACCATGCCGTCAGCGATGCCGAGCTGCACCATCATCGTTCCGAAGAACGACAGGTCGGTCACCGTGTCGCGGGCCTGGTCGATGGTGACGCCCTTGTGGGCGCGCAACCGGGCGTATTCCTCGGCGAAGCGCAGGCGCAGCACGTCGTCGAAGGGGCTCAGAATGTGCGCCTTCGAGATGTCGAGGCCGAGGCCGATCGCGCGGGAACGCACCTCGATCTCCTCGCCGAGAATCGTGAGGTCAGCCACGTCGCGGGCGAGCAGGGTGGCGGCGGCGCGCAGCACGCGGTCGTCGTCACCCTCGGGCAGCACGATGTGGCGCCGCTTGCTGCGGGCTCGTTCGAGCAGGGCGTACTCGAACATCAGCGGGGTCACCACGTCGGCGCGGCTCACCTCGAGGCGTTCGAGCAGAGCGGATGCGTCGATGTGTTTCTCAAACAACGCCAGCGCCGTGTCGTGCTTGCGCTGGCTGTCTGCGGCAAGGCGCCCGCGGGTGTGGGTGACCCGCAGTGCCGTCTCGTAGGAGCCGAGCTTGGTGCTGATGATCGGCAGCGAGGGGGTGAGGCCCTCCATTAGGCGCTGGATCTGCTCGGGCAGCTCGAAGCCGCCGTTGAGCACGATGCCGGCGATCGACGGGAAGGTGGCGGCCGAATTGGCCATCAGCACGGCGAGCAGCACGTCTTCGCGGTCGCCAGGCACCACCACGACGGAGCCTTCGATGAGCCGCGGCAACACATTGACCATCGACATGGCGGCCACGACAACGCCGAGCGCCTCGCGGGCCAGCAGCTCTGGGTCGCCCTTGATCAGCACGCCGTCGACGGCGTCCATGATGCTCTTCATGCTCGGCGCCACGAGGTAGGCGTCTTCGGGCACGGCCCACACCGGGATACCCGCGGTGGACTCGGCCCGGTTGCTCGGGGCATCGACAACGGCGCGAACGGCGGCGACGACCTCGTCGAGCTGGGAGGCATCCGCTCGGTTGACCACGATGGCGAGAACGGATGCGTGCTCGTCGCGCAACTCGGCGAGCGCCACGTCGGTCTGCTGGCGGATGTCGCTCGTGGTGCGGGGGTCGCTCTGGCCGAGCCATTCGCCCTGGCCCTGGCCCACGCGGCCGCCGAGCACGAGCAACACGGGAGCGCCGAGGTTGGCGGCGATGCGCGCGTTGAAGGCGAGCTCGGTGGGGCTGCCCACGTCTGTGTAGTCGCTGCCGATGATGACGACGGTGTCACAGAGCGCCTCGACGGCCTTATAGCGCTGCACAATGCGGGCGAGTGCGGCGTCGGGATCGCTGTTCACGGCGTCGTAGGTGACGCCGATGCTCTGCTCATAATTCTGCGGGGAGGCCGCGCCGGCCGGCTCACCGGCCTGCAGGTGGCGCAGGAGCAGCTCGAGCACGTAGTCGGGCTCGCTCGTGGAGCGGGCCACCGGGCGGAAGACGCCGACCCGCTGCACCGAGTGGGTGAGAGTGTCGAGGACGCCGAGCGCGATGGTTGACTTGCCGGTGTTGCCTTCGGCCGACGTGATGTAGATGCTTCGTGCCACGGTATCCATTCAATCTTATTGAGGATGGGAGAGTGCCCGACGCGGTTTTCTCCGCCCGTGGAACGGGCAGCCTCGACCGAATCGCATAACAATACCGGCAACGCTCCGCGAGCGGAACGCACACCAGGTGAACGTGTCAACAGGCGGTTCCAACGGCGAATCTCGGCGGCCTGGGCGGGCGCGGATCGCCGCATACGAACGCGGGGTCAACCTGCCTAGTATGCACCCCTCGGTTGACACCCGGGGTCAGGTCCCCCGTTCTGGGCACCCGGCGGGGCCGCGCCACCGCCCCCGCCCCGCGGCTCGGCTAGGAGCGTGTGTCAGTAACGCCTATTCGACCTTGGTGTGAGGAATTGCCGTTCAGGACCGTCTGTGCGGTCGGGGGTTTCTTGTCCGGTGGTTGAGTCGTTCGGGTTGGCGTTGTTCGTGTGCCGACTGAAAATAGGGCCAGTGCTGCGTTGACGGCGCAGGCCGGGGCCGTTGCCGCCCGCCGGGGCAGTCCCGCCTTGATGTTTAGGTGGCCGTTCGGGCTGTTAGGGCGCTTGGCGCGGCCAGCAGCGCTTTAGTTTGCATGGTGTGTAGCTTCATCAGGTTGTGGCAGGCCGCGATCAGGTCCCATTCGTGGGCGGCTTGCTCCAACCCGCGCAGCAACACGAATTTGCCTTGCCGAGTGTGGATCTGACCGAACACGGGCTCCACGATCGCTTTGCGCCGCGCATAAACGGCGCGGCCTTTCTTCGTCTTGAGCTTCCGCGCCATGCGTTCCCGCAGCGTCGCATTGGCCGGGATCCGGCCCCGAGGAACTTCAGGAACACGCTCGCCGTGCTTGACCCGGCCGGTCGCGATGAAAAACTCGGTCCGGCCGTCGCTGCCATCTTCAACAGTCTTCGCGTAGTCCAGATTTGTTGCGGAACAATACCCGGCATCCGCCAGGACCTGCCGGGGCAGGACGCCGGTCGTGGCGTGGAGTTTCTCGACCAGCGGCACGACCTGTTCAACATCCACGCCAATATTCGTCAGCGTCGTCGCGACGATGATCTGATGGTCGGCATCAACGATGGCCTGTGCGTTGTAGGCGTAGTGGAACGATCCGTCGGCGGTCTTCATGATCCGTGAATCCGGGTCGGTGAAGTTGCGTTGAGCCTTCGGAGCAACAACGGCGTTCTTCGCCGCGTCGTCACCCTTCTGCGCCACAGTATCGTCATCGTCGCCCTTGTCCCTGGCCTTCTTCTCCGCGTCTTTCCGCGCCCGCGCCGCTGCAGCTGCCTCCAAGCCAGCGCGCGCTTCGGCCAGTTTCACCAAGCGTGACTCCCGCCGGGCAAGCTCCGGCGGCAACTCATCACCGCGTTTGTCCTTTCCGAAACGAGCGTCCTCCGCGTCATCGATCGCGTCCGCCTCCGCCAGCAGCGCAGAGACTTCGTCGGCGAGGACTTTCTGCTTCTCCGTCAGGCGGGCGTAACTCATCGCCTTGCGCCGAGAGGCATTCGCGCGCACTTTCGTGCCGTCCAACGCGACCTGCCCGAGCGAGACCATTCCGGCCGCACGGCACAGTTCCAACGCCTGCAAGAACACGTTCCCCAGACTGGAGAGGTGGCGTTTTCGGAACCGGGCGATGGAACGAAAATCAGGTGCCTGCTGCGCCGCCAACCAGCGAAACGCGACCACGTCCACGCACACCCGCTCCAACTCCCGTGACGAGCGAACTCCGACACAATACCCGTAAAGGAGCACCCGGACCATCAACCGTGGGTCATAGGGCGGCTGCCCCTTCGACTTCGCGTAAGAGGCGTAGAACTTCTTCAGATCCAGCTGAGTTTCAACGATATCCGCGATGAACCGAGACAGGTGATTCTGCGGCAACCACTCATCCAACGACGGCGGCACCAACATCACCGCCGCCGGCTCAAATGCCCGGAACCGTTTGTTCACACCGGCCCCCGCCTCAACACCGTCATCCACGACCACGTCAACGTGCTCAAGTTCCGTCGCGGGGAAGAGGCCATCAGAATCGCTCATACGCAATTTTCCCAGACCAACACCCCAAGCCCGGGAAATCGACCGGCGTTTTAAACTTTGGTGTTACTGACCCACGCTCCTAGGCGTTGTCGCCGCCGGTTGACCCGGCAGTCCCCCCCGCTGACGATGCCGCCGCACCCCAGGCCCAGTCCGTGATCTCCGGCGCGTCTTCGCCGTGGTCGCGGGTGTACTGCCGCGCGTGCAGGCGGGCGTCCTGCATCTGCTGGCGGAGCAGCCCGGCGCGGGCACCGAGCCCGGGCACCCGGTCGATGACGTCCATCACGAGGTGGTACCTGTCGAGGTCGTTGAGCATCACCATGTCGAACGGCGTCGTGGTGGTGCCGATCTCCTTGTAGCCGCGGGCGTGCAGGTTGTCGTGCCCGCTGCGCTTGTAGGTGAGTCGATGAATGAGCCACGGGTAGCCGTGGTACGCGAACACTATCGGCTTGTCTGGCGTGAAGATCGCGTCGAACTCGCCGTCGGTGAGCCCGTGCGGGTGGTCGTCGGCCGACTGCAGCCGCATCAGGTCGACCACGTTCACCACGCGTACGGCGAGCGAGGGCAGATGCTCGCGCAGGATCGCGGCGGCCGCGAGCACCTCGAGGGTGGGCACGTCGCCGGCGGCGGCGAGCACCACGTCGGGCGACACCCCTGGCGTCTCGGAGCCGGCCCAGTCGAAGATTCCGAGGCCGCGGGTGCAGTGCGCCACGGCCTCCTCCATGGTGAGCAGGTTCGGTGCGGGCTGCTTGCCGGCCACCACCACGTTTACGTAGTCCACGCTTCGCAGGCAGTGGTCGTAGGTACTCAACAGCGTGTTGGCGTCGAACGGCAGGTACACCCGCACCACGTCGGCGCTCTTGTTCACCACGTGGTCGATGAAACCTGGATCCTGGTGCGAGAACCCGTTGTGGTCCTGTCGCCACACGTGCGAGCTCAGGAGGTAGTTGAGGCTCGAAATCGGCTGCCGCCAGCCGATGTCGGCGGTCACCTTGAGCCACTTGGCGTGCTGGTTGAACATGGAATCCACGATGTGGATGAACGCCTCGTAGCAGTTGAACAGTCCGTGCCTACCCGTAAGCAGGTAGCCCTCGAGCCAGCCCTGGCACTGGTGCTCACTCAGCATCTCCATCACCCGGCCGGCCCTCGCGAGGTTCAGGTCGGTCGGGCGCACCTCGGCGTTCCACTGCTTGTCCGTCGCCTCGTACACGGCGGGCGCCAGCCGGTTCGACGCCGTCTCGTCCGGCCCGAAAATGCGAAAGTTGTCGGGGTTCAAGCGGATGACGTCGGCCAGGTAGCCGCCGAGCACTCGCGTGGCCTCGGCCAGCGTCGCCCCCGGCGCGGGCACGGGCACCGCGTAGTCACGAAAGTCGGGCAGGCGCAGCTCCCGGCGCAGCAGCCCGCCGTTCGCCACCGGATTCGCGCTCATGCGCAGGTTGCCCGAGGGAGCGAGATCGCTGATGCGGGCGACTGGGGCACCGGATTCGTCGAAGAGCTCCTCAGGACGGTAGGAACGCATCCACTGCTCAAGCAGTTGCGTGTGAGCCTCGGTGTCACGGGCGTTGCCGAGCGGAACCTGGTGCGCGCGCCAGGTTCCTTCCACCGGCAGGCCGTCGATCACAGCGGGGCACGTCCAGCCCTTGGGGGTACGCAGGATGATCATCGGCCAGCGCGGACGGGCGAAGTCCTCCCCCGCCGCCTGCGCGGTGGCGGCGGAACGCTTGATCTCGGCGATCTCGTTGAGCACAAGGTCGAGGGTCTCGGCCATGCGGGCGTGCACGAGCAGCGGGTCTTCGCCGTCGAACCCGCCCGACACGATGTGCGGCGTGTGACCGTAACCGCGCATCAGGTTCAGCAGCTCGTCTTCGGGGATGCGCGCGAGCACAGTGGGGTTCGCGATCTTGTACCCGTTGAGGTGCAGGATGGGCAGCACGACGCCGTCCTGCACAGGGTCGATGAATTTGTTCGAGTGCCAGCTCGTGGCGAGCGGGCCGGTCTCGGCCTCGCCGTCGCCCACGACGGCAGCCACGAGCAGGTCGGGATTGTCGAACGCGGCGCCGTAGGCATGGCTCAGCGCGTAGCCGAGCTCGCCGCCCTCATGGATGGAGCCTGGGGTCTCGGGCGACGCGTGGCTCGGGATTCCGCCGGGGAAGGAGAACTGCCTGAACAGCTTCTGCACCCCCACCTCGGTCTGCTCGATATCCGTGTAGATCTCGGAGTACGTGCCGTCTAGCCACGCGTTCGCCACCATGCCGGGGCCGCCGTGACCGGGGCCGGTCACGTAGAGCGTGCTCTGCGAGCGCTGGCGGATGGCGCGGTTCAGGTGCGCGTACAGAAAGTTGAGTCCCGGCGTGGTGCCCCAGTGCCCGAGCAGCCGCGGCTTGATGTGGTCGCGGGTGAGGGGCTCGCGGAGGAGGGCATTGCCGAGCAGGTAAATCTGCCCGATCGAGAGGTAGTTCGCCGCCCGCCACCACGCGTCGATGCTCGCGAGCGCCTCGGCGCTGAGCGGGGCCGGATCGACGGTCGGCCACGGGGAAATCATCACTTCAGGCACACGGTCTCCAAACGCTCGGGAGGGTTGAATGCTCCCATACTAGAGACGGCGTGTGACATTCGCGGCGAAAGCAGGTGCGGGCGAATCGGGGTGCGGCACCGCTTAACGAATAAGGACCCCTCGCGCACCCGCCAGAGCCCGGTTACCCTTGCTACGTTTCCGTCCTGGGGGATTTGGCCTGGGTGGCGCCACGCGAGGAGCCGTCCACTAGCTTAGGCGAGATTTGGGGCCTCCACGACATCCGCTCCAGCACGAATCCGCGCTCGGGCCTACAGTGCAGGCATGAAATGGAGTGTTCTGCTCGCCCTCTGCGTCGGAGCTGTTCTCGTGGCAACCGTTGCGCTCGGCACCACCTACCTCGTCGCGCAGCGCATCGAGCGCGAAGGGGCCGACGACGCAGCCTGGCGGCTGGCCAGCCAGGTGGTCGGGGAGCTGAAGCTGGGATCCACGACAACCGTCGACGCGCTGCCGCCGGTGGATCTCTCCACGAGCCTCGCCCCGTTCGTGATCGTGTTCGATAAAACGGATGCCGCAGTGGCCGGCACCGGGTTCCTGCACGGAACGCTCGCCTCAGTTCCCTCCGGCGTGCTCGATGCCGCGCGCGCGAACGGAAGCCACCACGTGTCGTGGCAGCCGGAGCGGGGGCTACGCTTCGCGACCTCGGGAGTAGCGATCGGCCGCTGGGTGATCGTCGCGGGGCAGTCGCTAAAACCGGCGGAAGCCCGCACCGATTCGATCGGAATTCTCGTGCTCGCGGCGTGGCTCAGCCTCATGATACTGGTCGCGACCGGCCTGATCCTAGGCAGGATTTTCGCGCCGGAGCGGGCGACGGCAACGAAGGCCGCAATAAACAGATAGGATTCTCTGGTGCCGTTCCTTCGGGAAACGGTGGCCAGGAGAATTCGCCTAGTGGCCTATGGCGCACGCTTGGAAAGCGTGTTGGGTGAAAGCCCTCGGGGGTTCGAATCCCCCATTCTCCGCCAGAGATCCAGAACAGCGTGTTGGGTGACGCACAAAACCCACTCACGGGGCACGAATCCCCCACTCTCCGCCACAGATCCAAAACAGCGTGTTGGGTGACGCACAAAACCCACTCACGGGGCACGAATCCCCCACTCTCCGCCACAGATCCAAAACAGCGTGTTGGGTGACGCACAAAACCCACTCACGGGGCACGAATCCCCCACTCTCCGCCACAGATCCAAAACAGCGTGTTGGGTGACGCACAAAACCCACTCACGGGGCACGAATCCCCCACTCTCCGCCACAGATCCAAAACAGCGTGTTGGGTGACGCACAAAACCCACTCACGGGGCACGAATCCCCCACTCTCCGCCACAGATCCAAAACAGCTACTAGGGAAATACATCCCATCTCCCCCTCTCGCTGGTCGAGGAGCGAGGCACGAGCGTCTCGAGACCGCGCAAGCCGACTCTCAGACTCGGCTCACGCGGTCTCTGTAATGGTTATAGCTGGTCTGGTTATCAGCTGGCAGGCTGGTCTTGATTCGTGTGGGTTGCGTGACTCTTTTGGTCTCTGACCCTCTTCACGGAGGTGTCTTCGTCTCGACATGTCCGCTCCACGCATCGAATCGAGGCCGGCCTGTGACCCTCAGAGTGACTTGATTAGAAGCCTGTCCGTACCCCCGACAGGGTCGTGACTCATTACAGAGATGTTCTCCGAGGAACCCCAGACCGGCACGACATAACACCCATCGAAGGAGTTATCGTGACCATGGTCTCACAGCAGTTCAGTTATGTCATCGGGGTGGATACCCATGCCAAGACACACACGCTGGTCGCCCTCGACCATCTGGGCGGGAAACACGGCACCGCGCAAACATTCCCGACAACTCCGCCCGGACTCAAACGGGCTCAGGCGTGGATCGAACGCGAAACAACGGGGCCGGTTTTGGTGGCCATGGAGGGCACCGGGTCCTACGGAGCCCAGTTCTGCGACCTCCTGACGGCCGCCGGCGTGCGCGTCACCGAAACCAAGCCGCCCAAGCGCGGCGTTCGCCGGGCCGGCAAAACCGACCCCATCGACGCAGAGCACGCCGCCCGCTACGCCCTCGCCCTGCCAATGGAGCACCTCATCACGCCCCGCAACCACGCTGGGCACCACGCAGCCTTGACGGTGCTACTGACCGCGCGCGCCGCCCTCAAGAAGGCCCACAGCGCCTCCAACAACCGCCTCACAGCGCTGCTGCGCGGGTACGGTTTCGGCCTGGACGTTCGCCTGGCCCTCACCGCCGAGCAAGTCAAAGTCGTCGCAGCCTGGCGCGCCCATCGAAACGATGACGTCGGCATGGTCACCATCCGCGCCGAGGCTGCCCGCGAAGCGCGAGAGATCCTCAGCCGTCAAGCCGAGCTCACGGCGAACGAGAAGGGCCTCCTCAAGCACGTGAAAGCCCTCGCCCCCTACCTGCTGCTTGAGCACGGCGTCGGCGCGATCGTCGCCGCGCAGCTGATCGTGTCGTGGTCGCACCAGGGACGCATCCGCTCCGAGGCCGCGTTCGCCCGCTTCGCGGGCATCGCGCCCATCCCCGCGTCATCGGGCAACACCATCCGCTACCGTCTGCACCGCGGCGGCGACCGGGCGCTCAACACCGCCATCTGGGTCACCACGTTCTACCGCTACCACCACGACCCGGCGACCGCCGCCTACGTCGAGAAACGGACGAAGGAAGGCAAGACACCCAAGGAGATCCAACGCGTCCTGAAACGCTACATCGCCCGGCACCTGTTCCGCGTCCTCGATAACCACACCATCTAAAACGTCACCACCGCCCAGCGGACAGGCCATCTTCGACGGCCCGCCCGCCACCCTCACGCGCCCAAAAACACGCCACACGACTCACGACTCACGACTCACGAAACATCATCAAAAAAGACCTCAACAGCTTGACAACTCCCATAGAAGCGTCGAGACACGCTGTAGACGGCGTTCCTCGACCAGCGGAAAGGGAAAACCGCGACGCATTCCGCATCCCACGATGGCGCGAAGCGCCGGAACAGCTCGAGACCGGGTGAACCGAGGCTGAGAGCCGGGAGGCGCGGGGCTAGCTCAGGCGCTGCGAGTTCCACGCCGGGGCGGCGTTTTTCGCGACGACCTTGTCGAAGCGGGCGCCCGCGGGGTTGCTCGGCAGCAGGGTCATCACGAAGACAGCGATCGAACCGGCGCCGACCAGCAAATTCAGCAGGTAGAACCAGCCAGACAGGTTGGCGTCGTGCAGGCGTCGCACCGTCACGGAAATCGTGGGCACGATCGCGCCCAGCATCACCACCGCCCACACACAGGCGATGGCCACGGCTATCGGGCCGGCCGCGTCGAACCTCAGCACGGACAGCACGACGATCGGAATGTAGAAGGCGATGTAGACCGCGGCCACCCACATGGCCCACCACCAGTATTCGCTGCGCGGCGCACGTCCGGAGAATCCCGCGTACTGGTCCAGAACCGACCGCAAGGCCATCTTCGGTGTCATCATGTTCGTGCCCCTCAAAAATGACCAGCGCAGTAGACGACTAGTTCACTGCAAGGCTAGCAGGGGGCACCCACCCGATCCAGCGACTTATCCGGCGACTCCGCGCACGAACAGCTCGCCGTCGACCACACCGGCGAGCGCCCGCGCGAACAGCTCCCCCCGCTCGCCCTCGGCACCGCGCGGCGCGTACAGCTCGGTCCAGAACACCTGCTCGGCACCGAGGCGAACGCCGAGCAGCCGTTCCACGTCGTCGGCCACGTCGAAGCCCTTCGTAACCAGCACTGTCACGAGCGCCGTGCCGTCGGCCGAGCACACCTGAGTGCCGCCGCCGCTCCAGGTCGAACGCAGCCCGAGGTTCGGGTCGATCTCCACCGCCGCCATCAGATGGTCGGCGAGGTCGATCGGCCTCGGCGACACGATCACGAGCTCCCGGCTCATCGGGCGCCTCCCTGGCCGGCATCAGAACCCGGCAGGCCGAGCGCCTTCGTCACGTCGACCGTGTTGAACTCGCCAGCCAGGTCGACGAACTGCTGCCAGCTGCCCTGTCCTTCGCGCGTGAAAGGCAGCACCAGCGACGGGATGCGAGCCCGACCGGCGCGGAATGCACCGAAGCGAGCGGCGACATCCGCCAGATCAATGCCCAGATCCTGCACGGCACGCGGCCCGAGCACGACCGCCACCGGCACGGGCGGCGCGGCCAGCACGGGATCGATCGACAGGTCGGCGCGACCGCGCAACAGGAAAGCGGATGCCACCAGCACCGACTGCGCATTGGCCAGCCGCCCGAGCACGGCCGGCGCCGCGTCGATGAGCGTGCGGGCCACGGCCTCGTCGCCGCCGAGGGCCACGAGCATCTTGGTCTCCTCTGTGACGCCGCGCGCGCTGCGGCTCACGCGCATCGTGGCCGTCATGGCGCGTTCGCCGCGCCCGGCCACGTAGATCTTGGATTCGCGCGGCATGCGGCCCCGCACGAATCGCGTCACGTTCTCGCGGGTCCAGTGCAGGCCCGCCGGCTCGTTCACGCCCCAGGCCACAGGCGCCGCTTGGGCGAGCTGCGCCGCGAGCAGCTCAACCGTGGCGCCGAGCGTGGTCTCCTCGCGCGCCGGGTGGTTCACCGACGCGGTGATCTGCAGCCAGGCCTGCGCGTGAGGCACCGGCGCGAGGAAGTCGGCCGCGGCATCCGCCGTCGACGTCGTGAAGGCCTCGTCGAAGTTCGCGATGGCGTGGCCGGCGAGCCCGTCGCGCAGGGCACCGTCGGAGCGGCGCACCACCCACCCGCCCCGCACGGCGGCCAGCAACTGGAGCATGCCGAAGGTCACCCGCGACTCCGGCCCCGTCACGAGCAGCACGCGCTTGCCCACCCCGGCCGCATCGATCGCGAGACTCGCCAGTCCTTCGGTCGCTGCCACGAGCGGCGCGTCGCTGATGGTGGCCACGTACCCGTCGCCCGCAAAGTCGACAAGCGGATGCTCCAGGCTCGCGTTGTCAGTCACCGATTCCCCCGCCCGCATCGCGCCTGCTATGCGCCGGAAGAGGCGAGGAATTTATCGGGAAGGCGCAGTCGGCAATAGCGATCGACGATCTGCAGGTTTCGCAGGATTGACTCCCGGTCGGTGTTGAAGGAGAGCCGCTCGTTCAGGAAGACCGTCAGGTACTTGCCGGTGTCGTATTCGATGCCGCCCGTGAACGTTCCGTGCTCGCCGTTGAGGCCACAGGTGAACACGAACGAGTCGTACAGAACGCACGTCGCGACCGAGCCGGACGGGTCAACCGTGACCTGAGTGGCTTTCGCACCAAAGAAATCTCGGACTAACGCAAGAAACTCGTCGCCGTTCACGTCTGACTCCCTAGCTTGAGTAAGGACGGAGACGCGGCTCGTTCCCGCGGGTCGTAAATATAGCCATGCTGCAGCAGGTACTCGAACTGGCGCCCCAGAAAACCCGGGTCGCCGACAGGGTCGGATGCGAACCGGATCACCTGACGGCGTTGAATACTGTCGTCCAGAAACGGCACGATGTAGGCGGCGAACATGTCGTCATCGGTCAGACCCTGCTCGGCCTTGATCTTCTGCCAGTCCCGACCCAGATCAAAGTATTTGTGTCCCTCACGCGGATCTCGCGAGGGTGCGCCTGCAGCGTCTTGAGCCACGCTCACCTCTCCCGCACGACACTCGAGGTGCCGTGCACCTCATCAAAAACGTCCACATACGTGCTCGGAAGCCGCAGGCGACAGTAGTCATCGACGAGCTGGAGGCTCTCCCCGATCGACTCTCGATCGCTGTTCATCGACGCGCTGCGACCCAGGAAGCTGCCGGTAACACGGCCAGGACCCACGTGAATGGCCGCGCTGAACATCGAGCTCTGCTCGTCAAAACCGCAGGAGAACAGCAGCGAGTCATACAACACGCCCCGCAATGTTCGCCGGCTCTCGTCGCTCGTAGGGAACGACAACCTCGGCCCGAAAAAGTCGAGGGCGAAGCCATAGAATTCCCCGTACGGCATGCTCGGAGCCGGCGGGCGAGTGCTCCGCGGCCCAAAAATGCGCAGGTTCTTGTCGAAGGGCACGTCAAAGGTGGCCAGGTAGTCGTCCGGAAGTCGCAAGCGACAGGACTCATCCACGGCGCGCAAGACGTCCACAACTGATTCCCGATCACCGGCGCACTCGAAGTGGCCTCCCGGGCTCCTGACGACTTCGTGTGCGGCACCGACAACGATTGCCGCGCTGAATCTGTCCTCCTCGAGGTTCAGCACGGCCCGAATGAGTATCGCCCCGTACAGCACGCCCGTGACCGTCTTCGATCCAGGACTGTACGTCGGCACGTCCAGCCGTTGACCAAAGTAGGCCACAAACTGGTCATAGAGCTCATCGAACGTCAACTGACCTGCCATCTCCTCGCCTAGTCTCCCGATCGTATCGTAGGTGGTGTCGCCGTCATCGTCTCCGGATCGTAGCGATAGCCACTGTCCTTCAAATACTCGAATTCCTTGAGCAGCGACCCCGTGTCGCCAATCGGGTCATGAGAGAAGTGGAACGTCTTGCCCGCGGCGATCGCGTCGTCCAGGAACGGAACGTTGTAGGAGGTGAACATGTCGGCCATGTCCAGCTTCTGAGCCTCCATGATGGGGTCCCACTTGTCGCCGAGGCTAAAGTACTCGTACCCGCCCTCCTCGGCCCGGGACACGTAGTTTGTAGGTCCGCCGCCATCCCACTTGCCCAGCATGACCTCTGCGGCATCCGCATTGTGCACGCTGGCCGCGAGCGTTTCCTGATAAATGGCGTGGTCGATAGTCTTCTCGGTGCCCGGCACGTGAAAATCGGTCTGGGCCGGCGCAGGCCCCGTCACGTCAGTCGCGGCACTATCAGGCACAGCACCATCAGGTGCCGCACCATCAGGCACAGCACCATCAGGTGCCGTCACATCAGGCACAGCACCGTCAGGTACAGCGGTGTGGGTGCCCCCGGCCGGCGCATCGGCGACCGTGCTCGGTGTGGCGTTCGTGGGGTTCACGTCGACGTGGCTCGGGGCGGCAGGAACGGGCGCATCCACGCGCGGGGCGTCGACGCGGTCGGCGATGGTGTGCAGGGCGTGGCCGCCGCTGCCGGGCTCACCGATGGCGAGGCGAGGCGGAGCTCCGAAGACGGCGCCGTCGGAGGTGACCGCGGCAAAGCCCGGCTCGATGTGCACGGTGGGAATCTGGTCGGCGAGGGAGTGCATCGCCTGGGCGAGCGACGCGCGACCGATCGAAGCGCCGCCGGCGATGTTCAGTTTCGCGGCGTCCGCGAGCACGGTGAGGCCCTGGCCCGCGTGCAGGGTGAGGGACGCGGCTCCTCGGGACACAACGTTGACTCCGGGCAGGACTACCTCGGCCACGTGGGCGACGACCAGCCCGGCCTTGCCGCCGATCGATGCGACCTTCGCGCCGCCGGCCGCCACGCCGGCACCGGGAATGAAGAACGAGCCGATGTTGAACGTCGTCGCGCCGAGGGCGCCGGCGGGGTTCTCGGCCCACTGGTCGGAGGCGACCATGCCCTTCACCCCGGCGAGGAGCTGTTCCTGCGAGCCGTTGATGAAGTCCTGAGTGCCGTGCAGCCACTCGGGCACGTTCTTTTTCGGGATGAGGCCGGCGGTGATGCTGATCGGGCCCGCGAGTACGAGACCGGCACCGAGCATGCCCAGGCCGGACCAGGCCTGGCCTGCCATATCGCCGTCGCCCCAGTTGCCGGTGGCCGCGTTGTACGAGAACAGCGCGCCGAGGCCCTCGACCGATCCCACGACGGCCCCGCCGAAGCCCTTCCCGAAGTCGACGACCGCGTCGCCGGTGGATTCCGAACAGGAGCGGTCGCCGTCGGTGGCCGCGCCCCACGGCAGGGTCACGCCCTCCGCGTTCAGGTCCGCCGCCGTGTACGCGACGACGCCGGCCACGCACTGATCGGTGCGCAGGGCGTTGATCGCATTCACGCAGTCGGCGCGCGCCTGGTCGAGGGCCGCGGCCTCGGCGTTCACCCGGTGGATCAGGTCTGAGTTCTCCTGCACGGATGGCTTGTGCTCACGCCAGGTGATCGTCTGCGGTCCCATGTCGGCGAAGTCGGTGACCATGAAGCTGAAGATGCCAGCCTCGCGGGCAGGGTGGTCACTGTCCCAAATGTCCACGGTCACGCCGTCGGACACCCGAGCGACGAAGGCGCGGGCATCTTCGCGGATCGCGGCGAGGCGGGACTTCAGGGGCGCCACCTGGTCGGCGAAGTCCGCGATGATCTTCGACACGGAGGTCAGTGTCTGGCCCAGGGCGGCGGAATCGACGGAGACCGGTGTCATCACGTCGAGAAGTTCGGGGGCTTCCGGTGCCACGTACACGCCGGACAGCGCCGCCCACTGGGTGACGACGGCCGCGCCCTTTTCGGTGACGGCGGTTCCCGCGGCGGAGAATCCGCTCGCGGAACCGGCGATTGCCGCCGGGTCAATGTCGTCGCCGGGAATCATCTCGGGCTTGATCAGGTCGCTGTCGACCTGACAGACCGTGGCTGTGGCCGCAGCCATCAGGGCGTTCCGGTCGAGGAGAAGAACGACAGGTCTCCGGATGCCGCGGCCTGGCCGGCCGCCGTCTGCGCGGTGGCTGCCATTTCTTCGTCCCCCTGGATGTAGCCGATCGTGGCCGTGCTCGCACCCAACGATCCCGCAGTGATCCGGTTACCGATCGCCGTGAGGCGGCCCTGCTCGCTCTCCATCAAGGCCTGGATCGCTGCGGGGATGTCGGCCATGTTCGGACCGGCACCGGTTGCGAGTTCAGCAAACGAGGTCGATGCGGAGTCGAGGGCCGTGCGCAACTCGGCCGCCGCGGTTTCCACGGACGCGAGAACAGATTGCACGCCGGACGGGTCAATGCTCCAGCCGGTCATGTGCCCTTCCCGCTGGGCGTCGACAGGTCGCGCGGTCTCGACCAGCGAAGGAGCACGGGACTATCCGATGTTCTGAACGGCGGAACGACCGCGAGCAAGAGCCGCCTGCGCGGTCTCGTCGTTCGACGCGAGCGACGAACGCAGCGACGTGATGATCTGCTTTACCTGCCCCGCAACCGTGTTCCAGCGAATTTCCTTCGACGCGTACTCCTCCGACACACCATCGGCCTGGTAGTCGGCCATCAGGGCCTTCACGTCGGCGTCACGCTGGTCGATGAGGGCCTCAAGCCGCCCGGCTATCGCGTTGAAGTTGTCCTGAGCATTCTGCGATGCCGCAATGTCATAGTCGCGACGATCCGCCGCGTTTCCACCTGTTGCCATGAGAGTGTCCCGCTATCCCCGTGAACCGAACCGTGCCGAGTCGAAACCCGCCCCGGATTGTGCTGATGTCGTCTGGTCGGCGAGCTCCTGGTCTGCCTGGCCGAACGCGAGGTCCTGCCCGGCGATGCCGGTGAGGATCGATCCCAGGGCGCCGTTCAGCTCCGCGGAGATCGAGTCGGTCTCGTTCTTGAAGCGGTCGAACGCGGCACGACCGGCACCGTTGAATCGCCCCTCGAGCGGCGCGGCCGCTTCGAACAGCTGCTTCACGAGCGACCCGAGGTCGTCAGACGAGGTACTTGTCTTTTTGGTGAGATGCGACAGCACGTCGGATCCCATTGCAAACTTCATGCCAGCCATCGAGAGCCCCCAAGGTTTTGGTGAAACCTCAGGATAGGCTACTCATATTAATAAGGGGTACCGCTTCGCGAAGTTTTTGTACATGTCCAGTAGGACTTAAGAATCGCCTGCACCAACACCCTGCTCGGCCAGCAATCTGAAATTGGGGTGCGTCTCACGTGGGTAACGCACTGATCGGCGCCCTCAGCTGCGGCCGATGCGGAGCACGCCTGCTTGTGCAAAACGACTATTGCAGCCGCTGCGGCGTGCTGCGGGTGGCCGCCGTGCGGGGGGCCGCCCTCGGCGCGTATTCGGGCATGCTCGGCGGGGTCGTCACCGCATCCGCCACACGGCGCAACTGGGCGCACGTCATCGACACGGCCCCGATCACGGCGCTGCTCACCCTCACGATCGTCTCCTTCTTCGCCGCAGTGGTCAGCCAGCACTCCACGCCTGCACTGCTCTGGGGCGGGGCGCTCCTTGCGCTGGTCGCGGTGCAGTCCGTGCTGCTCGGCCGGTTCGGCCGCACGCTCGGCCGCTTCCTGCTGCGACTGCGCACCGTCGACGATCTCACCGGCACACCCGCCGGCATGCGCGCCCTGTCGCCGGCCCGCACCACGCTCACCGCCGACCTGCGGCGCGGCCGCGATCCGCTGACGAGCGCGCGAGCCGCGCTGTCCACGGGCGAACTCGGCCTCGGCGCCCCCGCCACCGCACCGGTCTCCGCGGAGACACCGCGTTCCGCAGCCGCTCTGCCCCCTGCCGTTGCCGACCCTCGTCGGGCCGACGCCCTGCGGCCGCGCCGGGCCAAACCGGAGCCGGTGAGTGACGGCTACGCGCCAGAGGAACTCACCTCCCCCTCGGTGCTGATCGTGCTCGACAACGAGCAGATCCTGCAGGTGGACGTGTCGCTGCTGATCGGCCGCCGGCCGGAGAATCGAGCGGATGCCACGGTGCATCCGCTCTTCGCCTGGGCCGACCTCTCGCGCACCCTCTCCAAGACGCATGCCCTGCTCACGTGGTCGGGGACACTGCTCTGGGTGACCGACTTCGGCTCCGCCAACGGCACGACTCTCGTGACCGATGGCGGCGAGCGCCGCGTGCTGATTCCGGGAATGCCCACTGCCGCCGCCCCGGGCTGGAGCGTGGAACTCGGCGACCGCAGCTTCGAGGTGCGCGCAAGCGGCATCGTCACCGCCGGCGAATCGGCAGCCGCCGGGCCGGCCGACACCCTGGACAGGAGGACGGCGGATGTCTTCTGACCACGATGTCGTACTGCTCGAAACCGTCAAGACCCACCGGTCCCGGCTGCGCGCCGCCTTCCTGTTCGGTGAGCTCTCCGAACGCCGGGTGGCCAACGATAACGTGCGGCGCGTGATCGGCAGCATGGTGCTCGCCGCCGTGCTCTGCGCCAGCTGCATCGGGGTGTCCTTCGTGGTGGACCTGCTGCAGCAGCGCGCCGCCGCCGCGCAGACCCAGATCGTGCAGACCCCCACACCCGCCCCGTCGACCCCAGCGACCCCAGCAGAAGTGGACACCCCGTGAGTGGATTCACCCGGCTCACCATTGTGGGCCGTACCCGCAAGGCCGAGATCGTCGTGCCCAACGAGGAGACGATCGCCGCGCTCATCCCGCAGCTGATGGACCTTCTCGACGAGCACACCGGCTCGGTCGCCCGGCCGCTCACCCTGATGCGCGCCACCGGCCAGCAGCTCGACACCGCACTGACCCTTGCCGACCAGAAGGTCGCCGCCGGCGAGCTGCTGCGTCTCCTGCGGGTGGACGAAGCGCCAGCCCCGCCCGAGGTCGCCGACGTGACCGATGTCGTGGCGGAGGCGCGCGACGACCGGCGCGGGCTCTGGGGCCTCCCGCACCGGCAGGGCGTCGGTTCGGTGATGATCGGCGCCTTCACCGGTACGGCGGCCTGGCTCGCCGCCGACGCTGCCCCTGGCTCGTACCTGCTGTTCGGGGCGCTGTTCCTCGGCTGCGTCGCGATCGCCGCGATCCTCGGGTACACCACGCGACGCTGGACCGCGATCGGGTTCACGGCTGCCGCGTTCGGACTCGTTCCGGCCACCGCACTCGCCGTGGCGCAGACATCCGTTTGGATCTCGGTCCCGCCACTCGCCGTCGCGGTCATCGTGGGTTTCGGACTGGCGTGGCTCACGGTGGGTATCGCCCTCGGTGTGGGTCTCGCCGTGCGGCCGGCGCTGCGGGCGAGCGCCCTTGCCCTGGCCCTGTTCGCCCTCGCCGTGCTGCTGCCGCTCACCGGCATCAGCGTGCTCGAAACCGCCGGCATCGTGGGCGTTACGGCCGCCGTGATGTGCGGACTGCTGCCCTGGTACGCCATGAACAGCTCGGGTCTCACCGGACTCGACGACCTCGTGATCGCCGGCCGCCTCACCCACCGCGACGTCGTGCTCACCACCGTGAACGACGCCTACCGCTCCCTCACCTGGTCGACAGTGGCCGTGGCGCTGCCGCTCGCCGGCACCGCGAGCCTGCTCGCCGTGTCGGAGAACGGCTGGGCGATCGCGCTCGGCGCCGCCCTCGCCGTGGTGACCGCGCTGCGCACCCGCGCTTTCCCGCTGGCCGTGCAAGCGATTGCACTGTGGGGCGCCGCCCTCGTGGCCGTTGTCGTGGTGGCCGTCGCGCACGACGACGGCGCCGTGTCGATCGCCGCGCTCATCGTTCTCGCCGCGATCACGCTCATTTCAGTGGCCCTCACTCCCCCGCCGCACACGCGTGCCAGGCTGCGACGCTTCGGCAACGGCATCGAGATGCTCGCCGTGGTCTCCCTGCTCCCGGTGCTGCTCGGCGTGTTCGGCGTGTACCCCGATCTGCTCGGAACCTTCTAGGTGTCCCGCCTCGCGGCCGGGCTGCGCTCGCTCCCCCTCGCCCTCGTGGGAAGCGCAAGCGCGCGCCTGCACGACCTCACGGCAGCGGATGCCGCGGTGCGCGCACCGCTCACCCTCAACCGGCGCATCGGCGTGGTGCAGGCCGCGGGCGGAAGCGGCGCCTCCACCGTGGCGGCGAACCTCGCGAGTATCGTGGCGCACCGGCGCTCCGGACTCGTGCTCGCGGTCAACGCCTCCGCCGGAACCCACAACGTGCTCTGGCACGCTGGGGTGCCCACGAGCGATGCCGGGCGCCCCGTGGGCCGCACGCTGCCGACCGCGCCGCGTTCCGCCGAGCAGGCCACAGCGCAATTGCCCGTCTCGCCCACGGGGCTGCTCGGGCTCGACCTGCGCCACCCGGCGCATCCGACCACGCCCGCGCCGAGCCGAACCTGGTTCGACCACATCAATCCGGTCTCCAGGTTCTTCGACCTCGTCGTGACCGACTGGGGGGTGCGGGGCTGGCAGGTTGACCTCTCGCAGGTGGCCCTCGCGAGCCATGTGATGTGTATTGTCACCCGCTCCGAACGCCACGCCGTGGAGGAGGCGGCGGCCATCGTGCCGGCGCTGCAGGGACAGGGCGATGGGCTGCGCATCGTGTTCGTGATCGTGAACGTGAGCGGCACCCGCGGTTCGGCCCCCACCATGAACCTCACCCGCACCCTCGGCGTGCCGGTGATCCGCATCCCGCACGACCCCGCCGCCGGCGCCGCCACCCCGGTGGCGAGCGTACACACCACCGCGCAGACCCGCATCAGTCACGCCGTGCTCGCCGGCACCATCATGGCCGAGGCGCAACGGTCCCTGCTCGCCCCCGGCACGCCGAGCACCCACCAGACACTCGAGGCCATTCGATGACGCTCAAGCTCGTTCACCGCCCCACCCGGGTGACCCGCCCGCTGCGGCGGCCCGAACCCGAGATCATCTCCCCGCCACCCGCCATGCAGGACGGCGCCCAGGGCGGCGTTCCCATCCAGGCGCTCATTCCCGTGCTCGGCGCCGGAACCAGCGTGATCATGATGGTCACCCTGCGCGGCAACGCCCTGTTCATGGTGATCGGCGCGCTCATCCTGATTGTCGCGATCGTGGGCGGCCTCGCCATGGCCCTCACCCAGCGCGGCAACGCCGCCCGCACCCGCCGCGTGCAGCGCGAGCGCTACCTCGACTACCTCGAACGCCTGCGTGCCCGCATGCGGCAGCGCGGCAAGGACGTGCGCAACCTCGCCGGGCTGCTGGGCCCCGAGCCGGCCGCCCTGATCGAGCTCGTGCGCGACCCGGGCCGCCTCTGGGAACGCCGCCGCCACCACACCGATTTCCTCTGCCCGCGCCTCGGCGTGGGCGACCGCACCTGGTTCGACCTCGCCATTCCCGCCGAGCAGAATCCGGTACAGCCCTTCGACCCGATCCTGTCCGGGGAAGCCGGCCAGGTCGTGGAGCACTACTCCACGGTGCGCGGCATGCCGATAGACCTGCGGCTCAACGGTGCCGGCAAGGTGGCCATCATCGGCGACCGAGCGGATGCCGTGCGGGCGGCCCGTGCCCTCATCCTGCAGCTCGCTGCGTTCCACGCCCCCGACGACGTGCAGATGGCCATCGCCTACCCGTCCTCGGCCGCCGAGGACTGGCGCGGCGTCGACCTGCTGCCGCACTTCGTCGACGAATCCACGTTCGACGGACCGGTTCCCGCGCGGCGAGTGGCACCCGACACGCAGTCTCTGCGCAAGGTGCTCGGCCAGGAACTCGGCGACCGTGCCCAACTCGCCGCCACCGCCAAACGCAGCGGCAGCAACGGCGCCGCTGCCGAGAATTCGCGGCTGATCATCTTTGTGGACGACTACGGTCACGTGGCATCCGCTCTGCCGGTGCCCGACGCCGACCTCACGCCGACCGACCTGCAGATCACCATGATTCACCTCCTGAGCGACCGGCTGCACGAGCCCTCCGACGTGACGATTCGCGTGACTGTGGGCAAAGGGCAGGCCGATATCACGGATGCCCGCGACGACGCCGAAGGCCAGGTGCCGGTTCAGCACGCAGTGCTCGACCAGATCTCGGGCGCGCTGTTCGAGACCGTGGCGCGCATGCTCACGCCGCTGCGGCTCAACCTCACCCGCCAGGACGAGGTGGAATCGGCCCGCGCGGTAGACATTGCCGAGCTGCTGAAGATCGACGACATTTCGACGTTCGACACGGCATCCGCGTGGGAAACCCGCTCGCCGCGCGACTTTCTGCGCGTGCCGATCGGCCTCGACGACTTCGGTGAGCCCGTGCTGCTCGACCTCAAGGAATCCGCCCAGCTCGGCATGGGCCCGCACGGCCTGTGCATCGGCGCGACTGGTTCGGGCAAGAGCGAGCTGCTGCGCACCCTGATTCTCGCGCTCTCGCTCTCGCACGGGCCCGAAGACGTGAGCATGGTGCTCGTGGATTACAAGGGCGGCGCGGCCTTCGCGCCTTTCGCGGGTCTGCCGCACGTGGCCGGCATCATCGACAACCTCGCCGACGACCCGCAGCTCACGCAGCGGGCGCGGGTGAGCATCGCCGGGGAGGTCGTGCGCCGCCAGCAGCTGCTGAAAGACGCCGACAATTCGCCGTCGATCACGCACTACCGCGAGCTGCAGGCCACCCGGCCCGACCTGCCCGCGCTGCCGCACCTGCTGATCGTGATCGACGAGTTCGGCGAGCTGCTCGCCGCCGAACCCGATTTCGTGGACCTGCTGCTCACGATCGGCCGCATCGGCCGCTCGATCGGCGTGCACCTGCTGCTCTCGAGCCAGCGCATCGAGGCCGGCAAACTGCGCGGCCTCGAAACCTACCTGTCGTACCGGGTGGGCCTGCGTACGTTCTCCGCCTCCGAGAGCTCGATCGTGCTCGACACACCCGACGCGTTCCACCTGCCGGCGATCCCCGGTTACGCCTACCTCAAGGTGGACACCTCGGTGTATCGGCGGTTCCGCTCCGGCTACGTGTCGGGGCCGGTCTCCGAATCTGACGTGGGGCCAGCGGATGCCACCGGCGAACGCCTCGAGGCCCGCCCGCTGCCGCTCTACAACGGTCTCGGCCGCCGCGACGACACCGTGACGGCGGAGGAGGCCCTCGCCCGGCCGACCACCGGGCGCGTGCTCGTCGACGCCGCGGTCGATGAACTGCGCAGCTCCGGCACGACGGTGCCGCCCATCTGGCTCTCCCCCCTGCCGGAACGCTTCGCGCTGGCCCGCATCGTCTCCGATGAGACCCCGGCGGCGCTGCAGGTGGCGATGGGGTTGCTCGACGAACCTGAGAAGCAGCGCCAGGACCCGTGGCTGATCGACCTCACCCGCAGCGGCGGCCACCTCGCCGTCTTCGGCGCCCCGCAGACCGGGCGCAGCACGTTCTTGCGCACGATGGCCGTGTCGCTCTCGCTCACGCACACCCCCCGGCAGGTGAGCATCTACGCAATGGACTTCACCGGCTCAGGGCTCACCCGCATCGCGGGCTTCCCGCACGTGGGAGGCGTCGCCACCCGTTCCAACCGCGACAGGCTGCGGCGCCTGCTCGAGGAACTTGCCGCTATGCTCGCCACCCGCGAGCGGCTGTTCGCCGAGCGGGGCATCGACTCGCTCGGGACCATGAGGGCGCTGCACGCCGCCGGCCAAGTGCCTGAACTGGTGGCCGCCGACATCGTGCTGCTCGTGGACGGCCTCGGCGCGTTGCGCTCCGAGTTCGAGGAGCTCGAGCCCGCGCTCTACGATCTGCTGCAGCGCGGGTCGAGTTTCGGCATACACGTTGTCATGTCGATGACCCGCTGGAACGAGCTGCGTATGGCGCAGCAGCCGCTCGTGGGCACCCGCATCGAGCTGCGGCTGAACGACCCGATGGATTCGCAGATGGGCCGCAAGCTCGCCGCGACCCTGCGGGTGGACCAGCCCGGCCGGGCCCTCACGGACACCGGCCTGTTCGCGCACATCGCCCTGCCGGTGCTCGACGACACCGCCGACGAGCTCGTGGGCGACGAACTCGAGGCCCTCGCTGCTCGGGTGGCCCACAGCTGGGAAGGCCCGTCGGCCGCGCCGATCCGGCTGCTGCCGGAGAGCTTCTCTGCCGAGGAGTTGCCGGATGCGATCGACTCGCCCGACGCGGTGCCCTTCGGCCTGCGGCAGGACACCATGGAGCCGGCGTACCTCGACTTCGCCTCGGCCGACCAGCACCTGCTGGTGTTCGGCGATCAGGGCTCCGGCAAGTCGACCCTGCTGCAGGGCGTGATCCAGGGACTGACCGACCGGTACACGCCCGACGAGCTCGTGATCGCGATCATGGACGTGCGCGGGCAGCTCTCGTCGGCGTGCCCCGACGAGTACCTCGGCGGCCTCGCCGAGTCCAGCGGCCAGGCCCGCACCCTCGCCACCGCGATTGCCGAAGAACTCGGCCGTCGGCAGGCATCCGCTGACCGATCGGTGGGGCCGCGCATCGTGGTGATCGCGGATGACCTCGACATTCTCGCCTCGGGCGGAACCGAACCCCTGAACCCCTTGCTGCCGTTCCTGCCGAGCGCCCGCGAGCTGCGCCTGAACGTGTTCGTCACCCGGCCCGTCGCCGGCGCCACCCGGGCGCTCTACGACGTGGTGCTGCAGTCGCTGCGGGACACCGGCGCCACGAGCCTCATTCTGAGCGGCGAACGCTCCGAGGGTCAGATCTCGCCCGGCGTGTATGCCGAGCAGCTGCCGCCCGGTCGCGGTCGGCTCGTGCGCCGCGGCGACCGGCCGCGCATCGTGCAGATCGCCCAGGCCCGGGTGCCGGAGGTGGTCTCGTGAGCCTGTCGCCACTGCGGATCGTGCTCTCGAGCACGGCCGGCGGGGTGGGAACGACCACCCTCACCGCGCTGCTCTTCGACCTGCTCTCGACGCCCGCGGGAGTACCGTCGCTCGGCGACCACACCTCCGGATACCTCGGCGCCCGGCTGCCCCGCGGCGACGACGCGGAGGTCATCGACGCCGACCTCCTGCTGCACGACCTCGGCCCGCACGCCGACGGCGAGGGCCTCGACCTGCTCGAGTCGCCCACGACCCTGGCCGTGCTCGTGACGGCGAACACCCCTCTCGGGCTCCTCGCCGTCACCGGGGTGCTCGAGGCCATCCGCAAACGTTACGGCCAGGCCGGCCTCGCCAGGGTCACCGTGGTGTGCACCTCCACGTTCGGCCGCCCCCGCACCCGGGCGCTGATCGAGACGGTGCACACGAGCTACGGTCGCGGAATCATCCTCGTCATGCCGCACGACCCCGCCCTCGCCGGGCCGGGGCGCATAGCCACGCACCGCCTGCACCGGCGGACCCTGGCCGCCGGTGATCTGGTGGCCCGTCGCATCCGCTCGCTGATCGGGTTGTATCGGAGGTAATCGGCACTCCCCAGAGCGAGCGAACGGCGGTATGGTCGGCGGGAAACCCGCAGCCGCGCGGCTGCGTCGCCGCCGAGGAAAGGCCTTCCGTGAGCATTCTCACCATCACCACTTTTCTGTCGATCGACGGAATCATGCAGGCACCCGGCGGGCCGGATGAAGACCGCAGCAATGGTTTCGACCGCGGGGGCTGGCAGGTCCCCTTCGCCGATGACGAGGGGTTCGGGTGGGTGGCCGAGTGGTTTTCGCAGGCCGACTGCTTTCTGCTCGGCCGCAAGACCTATGACATTTTTGCGAACTACTGGCCCCGGGTGACCGACGCCCACCACCCGGTGGCCGGGCCCCTCAACGCGCTGCCGAAGTACGTGGCCTCGAGCAAGCTGCAAGATCCGTTGTGGCAGAACACGACGGTGCTACGCGGCAAGGTGGTCGACCAGATCCGGGAGCTCAAGCGTCGGCCGGGCCGGGAGATCCAGGTGCACGGCAGTGGCGACCTCGCCCAAACCCTGATCGAGCACGACCTCATCGACGAGTACCGCATGTGGGTGTACCCGGTGATGCTCGGGGCGGGTAAACGGCTCTTCCCCACGCATCCGCTCACCAAGTCCCTGCGCCTGGTCGAGACCCGGATCACCGGCACCGGCGTGGCCGTTCACGTCTACCGGCCAGCGGGCGCCTTCACGACCGGATCGTTCGCCCTGTCGGGTGCCGCGCAGGTCGCGCGGGCCGTCTCCTCCGCCTCGGCCTCCCTCGCCTAAAACCGGTGTTGCTCGAGACACACCGTGTGGGGTGGCTGGGGTCACCCGCGTGGCTCAGAAACTCCGGTTGTGCCTGAAGTGCAGAAGGTCAGAGCGGGTAGGTGACGGCGTCGACGGAGTCGAACGAGAAGTAGGCGCGGGTGCCCGGCTCGAGATCGAGATCGGCGATGGCCCGCGGAGTGAGGTCGGCGAAGAGTGCGTCGGTTCTCACGCGCACGACGTCGCCGCGGGGTTCGAGGTCTCGAACCAGGGCTGGGAACACGGTGAGGTTCAGGCCCCTTGGTTCGAGGAGGGAGACCTCGACGTTCGCGGGGCGAACGGCCACGCCGACCCGCGTGCCCAGCGGGGTGTCGGTGGCGAGGGGCAGGATGACGGATGCGCCGGCATCCGTCATCACTCCGACGTGGGTGCGCGTGCCGGTGACGAGGTTGAGGGCTGCGAGGTCGGCGGTGAAGCGAGTGCGAGGGCGTTCGAGCACGTCACGGGTGGGGCCTTCTTCGATGATGCGCCCGTCGTGCATCACGACGACGCGGTCGGCGAGGGTGAGGGCGTCGAGCACATCGTGGGTCACGAGCAGCACGGTTTGGTTGGCGAGCACGCGGCGCAACATGCGGCGCACGAGCGGGGCCGCTGCCACATCCAGGGCCGAGAGGGGCTCATCGAGCAGGAGGAGTTGTGGTTGCGCCGCGAGGGCGCGGGCCACGGCCACGCGTTGCGCCTGCCCTCCGGAGAGTTCCGTGGGGCGACGGCCGGCGAGTTCGACGGCATCGACCTCCCGCAGCCAGTGCAGGGCCTGGGCATGCGACTCCCGCCGACCGGCACCGGCGCTGCGCGGGCCAAAGGCCACGTTGGACGCGGCCGTGAGGTGCGGAAAAAGCAGCGCCTCCTGCGGGAGCAGGGCCACACCGCGTGCGTGCGGGGGCACCCAGCACGGTGCGGGGCGGGCCGGGCCGGGCGCTCCCAGGTCGAAGAGGGTACGGCCCGCCAGGTGGGCGTGGCCGGACTCCGGGCGCACCAGGCCGGCGAGAATGCCCAGTACGGTGGATTTTCCGGCGCCGTTCGGGCCGAGAATGGCGACAGTTTCGCCCCGCTCGACACGCAACGAGATGTCGAGGCCGCGCTCGGGCATGGTCGCGTCGATGCTGAGCATCAGGCGTCCCTGCGCAGAAACCCGGTGGCCGGGTTGGCGCCGCGGTGCGCGAAGCCCACCACGAGCACCGCCACGATCACGAGCACCAGAGAGAGGGCAACGGCTGCATCCGGGTCGGTCTCGCGCTGCAGGTAGATCTCCAACGGAAGCGTGCGGGTGACGCCCTGCAGGCTACCGGCGAAGGTGAGCGTGGCGCCGAATTCGCCGAGTGCGCGGGCAAACGAGAGCACGGCGCCCGACACCAGCGCCGGCAGCACGAGCGGTAGGGTGACCCGGCGCAGCACCGTGGTGGGCGCCGCGCCGAGAGTGGATGCGACAGCTTCGTAGCGGGTGCCGACAGCCCGCAGCCCGCCCTCGAGACTCAAGACCAGGTACGGGAGGGCCACGAAGGTCTGGGCGAGCACGACGGCGGTGGTCGAAAAGGCGATCTGGATGCCCAGCACATCTAAGGTCTCACCGAGCAGGCCGCGGCGTCCGAAGGTGTATAGCAGGGCGATGCCGCCCACGACGGGCGGGAGCACCAGCGGAAGCAGCACGAGCGGTCGCAGCAGCCTTTGCCCGGGAAACCTGGTGCGAGCCAAGACGAGGGCCATCGGCACGCCGACGACGACGCAGATAATCGTCGCGACGCTCGAGGTTCGCAGGCTCAGCATCAGGGCGGCAACGGATGATTCGCTCGTCACGAGCTCGAGAAAGCTCCCCCAGTTGACCCTGCTCACCATGGCCACCAAGGGCAGCAGCACAAAGAGCGCACCGACTGCTGCGACGCCGAGCACCCAGCGCGGAACCGCGTCGATACGGGTGTGACTGCGCCGTCGGCGGGATGCCATGAGACCGGGGCGCCGACGAGACGAGGTGACGCGCGAGCCCTGATTGCGCGCGGGGCCAGCGGCAGGGTTCACTCCGGCGCCTTCGGGAGAGCCCGCACGGCGCGGGTCTTTAGGGTGCGCCAAAGCCCGACTCCTGCAGGATCTTCTGCCCGAGTGAACCGGTCACGTACTGCGTGAACGAGCTAGCCAGGGCCGGGTTCCTCGACGCCGCCAGCGCGGCGATCGGATACCGGTTCACCGCTTCCGTCGATTCGGGGAAGGGTATGCCCTGAACGCTGGTGCCCGCCGAGCGCACATCCGTGACGTAGACGAGGCCGGCATCCGCTTCTCCCGAGCTCACCTTGCCGAGAACATCGGTGACCGACGATTCCTCGCTGACCGGGGTGAGGGTGACCCCGGTGGTGGTTTCGAGTTGTGCGGTGGCGGCGCCGCACGGTACCTGCGGGGCGCAGACGACGGTCTTGACCCCGGGGCGGGCGAGGTCGGCGAAGCCCTCGATGCCCGCGGGGTTTGCCGGCGGCACGGCGATGGTGAGAGTGTTCGTGGCGAAGTCGATGGGCTGTTCCGCGAGATCGGAGTCCGTGAGTTTGGCCATGTTGATGCTGTCGGCTGAGGCGAAGACGTCGGCGGGGGCGCCCTCGGTGATCTGGGTGACAAGGTCGGATGACCCCGCGAAGTTCAGGGTGATGGTGGTGCCGGGGTGTTCAGATTCGTAGGCGGTCGCGATCTGCGTGAACGACGACTTCAGGGAGGCAGCCGCGAACACCGTGATCGTCTGGCCGAGGGTCGTGGCCGCGGGGGCGCAGGCCGTGAGGACTACCAATAAGGCGGCAGCGATCAGGGGAAGTACCCGCCGGGCTGTCATGACGTGCGGCCGGGGGTCTCGACGATCACGTTGGTGGCCTTGATCACGGCGACGCTGAGCGAGCCGACTTCGAGGCCGAGTTCGCGCACCGCCTCGCTTGACATGAGCGAGACCACGCGGTGCGGGCCGCACTGCAGCTCGACCTGGGCCATGACCGTGTCCATGGTGATGCCGGTGACGATGCCGACGAACCGGTTGCGGGCGCTGCGGCCGACCGTCGACGGGTCGGCCGGGGTGCTCGCCTGCACCACCGCGAAGGCGGCGAGCTGGACGCCCTCGATGGCGAGGCGTCCGGCGGAGTCCGCCGCGGCATCCATTCGCCCGGTTTCGACCCACCGTCGAACCGTGTCGTCGCTGACGCCCAGCAGCTCGGCCGCCTCACTGATCCGATAATGCGTCATGAATTAAACTTTATCACCGCATCTGCGCCTTGCGACAGGTCTTCTGGCTTGTGCCGCCGTCACCAACCCGCGCGAGCTGGGGCGCCGACCAGGCCCGGGTCGCACGCGCGGCCGCGAACGCCTAGCCTTAACAACATGGCTATTCCTCCTCTCGTCGAGCCCGTTGATCGGCTCAGCGCCGCCGAATCCGTACGCACCGCCCGCCAGCGCCGCCTGCCGCAGCTCAACGAGCTCGGCCAGCGCCGGCTGGCCAACGCCCGCATCCTCGTGCTCGGTGCCGGCGGGCTCGGCTCGCCGGCCCTGTTGTACCTCGCGGCCGCCGGCGTGGGCACCATCGGCATCGTCGACGACGACGACGTGGAACCCAGCAACCTGCAACGCCAAATCGTGCACGGCACAGCGGATGTCGGTCGCCCCAAAGCGGCGAGCGCCGCCGAGGCGATCGCACGTATCGCGCCCGAGGCCACGATCATCCAGCACAGCGAGCGCCTGGTGGCCGCGAACGCCGCAACCATGCTCGGCGGGTACGACGTGGTCATCGACGGCACCGACAACTTCCCCACACGTTTTCTCGTAAACGACACCTGCGCGGCGCTCGGGATTCCGCTGGTGTGGGCATCCGTTCTGCGGTTCGACGCGCAGCTGACGGTGTTCTGGGCGACCCCGCCCGCGGGCAGCGGCGTGACCGGCGTGCACCTGCGCGATCTGTTCCCCACGCCGCCCGCCGAGGGCGAGGTGCCCAATTGCGCCGACGCCGGCGTGCTCGGCGCGCTCTGCGGCCAGGTCGGTTCGCTCATGGCCACCGAGACCATCAAGCTCGTGACCGGCATAGGCACGCCGCTGATCGGTCGGATCCTCGTGATCGACGCACTCTCCGGCCGGTTTAGCGAGGTTCCACTGGTGGGCACCGGCATTGCCGCGGCGCCGACACCGGGAGAGGCGGCCGAGGCCGCGCGGCTGCCCGCCGTCACCACGCACGACCTGGTCACCCGGATGGCCGCGCGCGCCGCCGGGCACGACGACTTCCTCGTTGTCGACGTGCGTGAGCCGAGCGAGCACGCCGAGATCTCGATTCCGGATGCGCGCCTGCTGCCCCTCGCCGACCTGCTGACCGCCGACGGCCAGGCGACGCTCCCCCGCGACCTGCCCCTCGTGGTGCACTGTCATGCCGGCACGCGCGCGAACCGGGCCGCCGCCGCCCTACTCCAGGCCGGATTCACTGATGTATCGGTGCTCACCGGCGGCATCGTGGCGTGGGAAGCTGCCGTCGCCGCAGGCGAGGTTCCCGGCCTCGGCGGTCGCTGGGCGACCCTGCCGACCGCCGGTTCGCCGACGAGCGGGCGCTGACCAATGGCTGAAGACCCGGCCACGGGCAACCCGACAGTGGATGCCTGCGCGCCGGCGGCATCCGCTCGGAGTGTGGCCGAACAGCTCGTGGCCGTGCTGGAGGGCTGTCATGTACTGGCCCCGAGTGTGGTGTCGCTCGACGCCGCTCTCGGGCTCGTGCTCGCCGAGGACGTGGTGAGCGCGACCGACACCCCGCCCTTCGACAACTCGGCCATGGACGGCTATGCAGTTCGCCGCGCCGATCTGCTGCTCGCCAGCGCTGCGAATCCCATCGTGCTGCCGGTGATCGCCGACCTCGCCGCCGGCACGGCCGAGAACCCGTGGATAGACCCCGGCGAGACGGCACGCATCATGACCGGCGCGCCGCTGCCCGATGGAGCGGATGCCATCGTGCCGATCGAGGACACCGACCAGGGAACCGAACGGGTCACCGTGACCCGGGCGCCGGCACCGCACGCCCACATCCGGCGTGCCGGCGAAGACGCCCACGCGGGCGACACGGTGCTGCGCGCCGGTTGCGTGTTGTGGCCCACGCGCGTGGCTGCTGCGGCGAGTGCCGGCACCTCGATGTTGCTCGCTCATCCCGCACCGCGCGTGGCCGTGATCTCCACCGGCAGCGAGCTCGTGACTCCCGGTGACCCGACGCGGCGCGGGCAGATCCCCGATTCCAACTCGTACCTGCTCGCCGCCGCGGTCGCGGAAGCCGGCTGCACTCCGATCCGGGTGGGCGCGGTGCCCGACGACGAACGCACCCTGCGAGAGCTGCTCGCCTCCCTTGCCGACACCGTGGACGCGATAGTGCTCTCCGGCGGCGTGAGCGTGGGCGCCTACGACGTGGTGAAGGCCGTACTCGCCCCGCTCGGCACTGTGCGCTTCGGACCGGTGAAGATGCAGCCGGGCAAACCGCAGGGCTTCGGGCGTTGGCCGAGCCCGGAACCGCAGGACTCTGCAGACGAGGGAGAATTTCCCCGGCTGCCCGCGCTTGCGGATACACCCGCCTCGGACCTTCCCGGCGCGGCAGGGTCGAACGACGAGGCATCCGCTCCGCAGGCGACCGGTGACGGCATGCCCGCGCCTTTCGGGCCCGTCATCTTCGCGCTGCCGGGAAATCCGGTGAGCGCTTACGTGTCATTCGAGGTGTTCGTGCGCCCCGGGCTGCGCCGCATGCAGGGCCACACCGACCTGCACCGGCCCACGGTCGTGGCGACCGTCACCGACGGCTGGCGATCCCCGGCCGGACGCGCGCAGTACATGCCCGTGATCGTCGAACACGACGGCGACCGAACCGTCGTTCGGCGTGCTGCCGCGGGGGGCTCTGGTTCGCACCTCGTGGCCGGGCTCGGCCAGTCGAACGGTCTGGCCATGGTGGCTGAAGACACGACTCAGATTAGCGGGGGCGACCTCGTGACTGTCATGCTGACATCATGAACCCTGCCGCCGACGCCACCGCCTCCGCGGCCGCCCAGCCCTTCACCCACCTCGACTCCGCCGGCCAGGCCCGCATGGTCGACGTCACCGAGAAGACGCCGACAGTGCGCAGCGCCACCGCCGCCGGCTTCGTGCGCTGCGGCCAGAAGGTGATCGCAGCGCTGCGTGACGGAACAGCGCCGAAGGGCGACGTGCTCGCCGTGGCGCGCATCGCCGGCATCCAGGGCGCCAAGAAGACCGCGGACCTGCTGCCCCTCGCACACGTGATCGGCGTGCACGGTGCCGTCGTCGACCTGATCGTGGGCGACCACGGGGTGAGCGTCACCGCTACGGTGCGCACGGCGGACCGCACCGGAGTGGAAATGGAGGCACTCACCGCCGTCTCGGTGGCCGCCCTCGCGGTGGTCGACATGGTGAAGGGACTCGACAAGTCCGTCACCATCGAAAACGTGCGCTTGCTCGCCAAGACCGGCGGTAAGTCCGGCGACTGGCACCGGGCCACCGACTAGCGGATGCGCGCCCTCCCGCCGCGACGCGGCATCCGCTGCCCGTCATCTGCGGAGCGCCACCGCAGGCGCGCCGCTCCGGCCGTGCGCTACCGCCGCTGCGGCAGCGCCGCGCCATGCCGGTCGCACGCCGAATTCGCGCCGTCCGCCCCCGAGTGCCTCCGCGCCGCTACCGCGCCCCGCGGTCGCCGTGGCGGTAGCGCGCCGCTACAAGGGGCGCGACCATGAGCGCCGCGCCGACGGTGGACCTCATCGTGCTCGCCGGCGGGCGAGGCAGCCGGCTCGGCGGCGCCGTCAAACCGGCCGTCGAGGTTGCCGGGCGCACCCTGCTCTCGCGGGTGCTCGACGCCCGCGACCTCGTGCGACGGGTCGTCATCGTAGGCCCCGAGGAGGCCCGCCCGGCCGCGGGTGCCGCCGATACCCTCTGGGCCCTCGAGGATCCCCCGTTCGGTGGTCCGGTCGCCGGCATCGCCGCGGGCCTCACTGCGCTTGAGAACGACCGGCCCGACTGGCTGCTCGTGCTGGCGTGCGACCTGCCCTGGGCAGCGGATGCCGCGCGCAGCCTGCTCGCAACGCTGGCGGACCTACCACATGCCGTCCAGGGCATATACCTCGAGGACGCCAACGGACAGGCCCAATGGCTCGCCGGCGCCTACCGAACAGAAGCACTGATTGAGGCGATGAACAGCCTCGAGTCGCGCGTCCAGGGCGCGAGCATGCGCCAGCTTCTCGGCGGCCTCACGCTGCGTGGCATCCGCGACGAAGCCGGCGCCGCGCGTGACGTGGACACATGGCAGGATGTTTTAGACAGCACTGCGCGATTGACCGGTGCACCCGAGAGCCCGAGGAGCCCAGAATGAGCACCCCAGCACCCCTGCCGCCCGAAGCCCTCGAGGAGTGGCTCGTGGCCCTGGCCGCACGGCTCGGGCTCGACGCCGATGAGGTCCCCATTGCTGCCCTGCTCGACGTGGCCCGCGACGTGGCCCACAATGTGGCCCGGCCGGCCGCCCCGCTGAGCACATTCTTGGTGGGCCTCGCCGCCGCACAGAACGGCGGCACCCGTGAGGATGTGGAGCGGGCCTGCAGCGACGCGACGAAGCTCGCCCTCGGCTGGACCGGCGAGAAGCACTGATGGCCACACTTCGATTCTTCGCCGGCGCCGCCGAGGCCGCCGGGACCGACGGCGCCGCCGTGGACGCGAACAGCATCGGCGACCTCCGAGCCGAACTCGTGAGGCTCTACGGCGCCGAATTCGCGCGCGTTCTCGGCCTCTGCTCGCTGCTTGTGAACGGTGCCAGGGCCTCGGATGATGCGGTGCAGCTCACAGCGACGGATTCGGTCGACGTGCTGCCCCCGTTCGCCGGCGGCTGACCCGCCGGGCCCGGCCCGCGGCATCCGCTTCACCGTGGCATAACTCCTGCAGAATCTGGGCCGGCCACAATTCCTCCTTGGAATCCCGCGGCAGTCCGGCCAGGCCGTGCCGATTTGCAGGAGTTATGCCGACGCAATATGGTCGGTAGCAGTGACACGGGGTGCCACGTCGGCTGGACCGACACGTGCTGAGATAACACCCGTCGAACCTGATCCAGTTAGCACTGGCGAAGGGATGTCCGCGGTCGGTTAATCATCGAACGCACGGGTCTGCCTTCGCCACCGGTTGAAAGGCACCCGATGACGACAGCAACACTCGACGCAGCACGAGCCACGGCGCAGGCCCCACCCATCCGCGACCAGATCGTGCTCGTGACCGGCGGAGCCCGCGGGCTCGGCGCCCACCTCGTGCAGGCGTTCCTCGGTGAGGGGGCCCGCGTGGTGATCAACTACCTGGGCAGCGCCGGCGCGGCTTCAGACGCCGCCGACCAGGCCGGCGAGCGTGCCATCGCCCTGCGCGCCGACGTGCGCGACCCTGCGCAGGTCGCCGCCCTGGTCGAGCAGGCCGGCACGCACTTCGGTGCCCCCGTCACGACCGTCGTGAACAACGCCCTTGCCGACTTCTCGTTCAACGGCGACGCCCGCCCGAACGCCGAGCAGCTGCGCTGGCAGCACCTGAGCGCCCAGTTTGAGGGCACCGTGCGCGCAGCCCTCAACACAGTGCAGGCCGCCCTGCCCGGCATGCGCGCCGCCGGTTTCGGCCGCATCATCAACGTGGGTACGAACCTGTTCCAGAACCCCGTCGTGCCGTACCACGACTACACCGCCGCGAAGGCGGCGCTGCTGTCGCTCACCCGAACCCTCAGCCATGACCTCGGCCCGCACGGCGTCACGGTGAACATGATCAGCGGCGGCCTGCTCCGCACAACGGATGCGAGCGCCGCCACCCCTGAGGCCGTCTTCGACGTCATCGCCGCCGGCACCCCGCTGCGCCGAGTGACCACGCCCGCGGAGTTCGCCGACGCGGCCCTGTTCTTCGCCTCACCCTGGAGCCGCGCTGTCACCGGGCAAAACCTCATCGTCGACGGCGGCCTGGTGAAGGGATGACCCGCCGCCTGCACCTCAACCTATTCATCACCGGCTGCGGGCACCATAAGGCCGCGTGGCGGCATCCGCTCTCCTCGGTGGAGCAGCTCGGGTCGATCGCCTACTTCGAGGGCCTCGCGCAGACCGCCGAGCGCGGCCTCTTCGACGCTGTGTTCTTCGCCGATGGGCAGGCGGTGGGCCCGGTCGCCGACGGTCCCACCGGGTTTCTCGAGCCGATCACCGCCCTCGCCGCGATGAGCCGCGCCACCACCCGCATCGGCCTCGTCACCACAGTGTCGAGCACGTTCTACACCCCGTTCCACGCCGCCCGCCTGCTAGCCTCCCTCGACCACATCTCCGACGGCCGCGTGGGCTGGAACGTCGTCACCTCCATGTGGCACGCCGAGGCCCGCAACCACGGCCTCGAGCGGATGCCCACCCATGCCGAGCGCTACGCCCGCGCCGAGGAATTCGTTGATGTCGTACTGGCGCTCTGGGATTCCTGGGCCGACGACGCCCTGCGCTACAACCGCGCGGGCGAGTTCGCCCATCCGGCCGGGGTGCGCGCGCTCAACCACGTGGGCGCGCACTTCCGCGTGGACGGCCCACTCAACGTGCCCCGCCCGCCGCAGGGCAACCCCGTGCTGTTCCAGGCCGGCGCCTCCGACCCCGGGCGCGCCCTCGCCGCCCGCCGCGCCGAGGCCGTTTACGCTGTCGCGGCCGACCTGCCGAGCGCGCAGGAGTACTACCGCGACCTGAAACTGCGCATCCGCCGTGCCGGCCGGCAAGCGGATGCCGTGCCCATCCTTCCCGGGCTCGTCACCTACGTGGGTTCCACCGAGGCCGAGGCGGCCTCGAAGCAGCGTGAGCTCGACGCGCTGCTGCCCGCCGCGGATTCGCTGCGCCAGCTCGGCCAGTTCGTCGGGCTGGACTGCTCGAACTGGGAGCTCGACCAGCCGATGCCCAAGCTCGTGCCGCTCGCGGAATTCACCGGCCCGCAGGGCCGCTATGCCACCATCCTGCAGATCTGCGAGACCGTGCCGGGGCGCTCGGGTGGGAGGCTCAGCGTGCGTCAGCTGCTGGGTCGCCTCGCCGCGGGCGGCGGGCACGCCACCATGGTGGGCACGCCGGAGCAGATCGCCGACGAGATGATCCGTTGGCTGCACCAGGGCGGCGCCGACGGCTTCAACCTGATGCCGCCGACCCTGCCCGGCGGCATCGAGGACTTCGTCGACCACGTGGTGCCGGTGTTGCAGGCTCGCGGGGTGTTCCGCCGCGAGTATGCCGGCCGCACATTACGCTCGCACCTCGGACTCGAGCGCCCGGCGGGGCGGCCGGCGGGGCGGCCGTCAGTCTGGGCGGATCTGGCGCCGGCGGGGGCGGCACGTGGCTGACCGTCCAGCGGACGTCACCGTGGACGTGGCCGTGATCGGAGCGGGCATCGTGGGTCTCGGCATCGCCTGGCAGGTCTGCCGCTCCGGCCGCACCGTGGCCGTGATCGATCCGGCCCCGGCCACCGGCGCAACGTATGCCGCCGCCGGAATGCTCGCGCCGATCAGCGAGCTGCACTACGAGGAGGAAGACCTGCTCGAGCTCACGCTGGCCTCCGCGGCCCTGTACCCCGGCTTCATTGCCGAACTCGGCCCGGCAACCGGCTACCGCACCACCAGCACCCTCACCGTGGCATCGGATGCCGCGGACCGTCGCGCCCTCGACGACCTGCGCCTGCTGCAGCAGGCGAACGGACTCGGCGTGCTGCCGTTGACCATCCGCTCGGCCCGCGAGGCCGAACCGCTGCTGAGCGCGTCGATCTCGGCGGCCTTCAGCGTGCCGAACGACCACCAGGTCGACCCGCGGTTGCTCGCCGAGCGGCTGCGGGCTGCCCTGGAGACGGCCGGTACCGGCATGATTGCGCAGAGTGCCACGGAGGTGTTGCACGAAGACCCCCGCGACGCGGGTTCGCCGACGACCGGGGTCGCCCTCTCCCGCGGAGGCGTCGTGCGCGCCGCCGAGGTGATCGTGGCGAACGGCCTCGGTGCCCTGCACCTTGCCGGCCTGCCGGTCGCGCTCCCGCTGCGCCCGGTGTTCGGCGATATCCTGCGGCTGCGGGTACCCGACCACCTGCGCCCGCTGCTCACCTGCACGATTCGCGGGCTCGTGCGCGGGCTGCCGGTGTATCTGGTGCCGCGCACAGACGACACCGTCGTGATCGGCGCCACCTCCCGCGAAGACGGGCGCCCGGGCGTCTCGGCCGGCGGCGTGCATCGGCTCTTGCACGACGCCCAGGTGCTCGTGCCCGCCGTCGCGGAACTCGAGCTCATCGAGGTCACGGCCCGGGCCCGCCCGGGCACGCCGGACAACGCACCCCTGATTGGGCGGGTCGCCCCCGGTCTCCTGATCGCCACCGGATTCTTCAGGCACGGCGTGCTTCTCACTCCGATCGCCGCGCGAATCTGCGTCGAGCTGCTCGACGGCGCGCCAGACCCGCGCTGGAAACGCTTTCACCCCGACCGCTTTCGTGCACCAGCTCCCCAGGAGGTATCCCATGCCTGAATCACCGCCCACCGTCACCCTCAACGGCACCAGCCGGGCGATCGCCGCCGGTGACACCGTCACGCACCTGGTGGCCGAAATTACCGGCGACCCGGCCAACACCCGCGGCATCGCCGTGGCCCTCAACTCCCGGGTGGTGCCACGCAGCCGCTGGGCCGACACCGCGCTCAACCCCGGCGACGAGATCGAGCTCGTCTCGGCCGCCCAGGGAGGCTGAACATGAACGTCACAGATCTACGCACCCACCCGGCCACCGACTCCCTCGTAATCGACGGCGTTCACCTCGGCTCGAGACTCATCATCGGAACCGGCGGTGCGCCCAGCCTCGACGGTCTCGGCGCCGCCCTGCTCGCCTCGGGCACCGAGTTGACCACCGTGGCCATGCGCCGCTACAGCCCGTCGGTGGCCGGCTCGCTCTTCGACCTGCTGCGAGAGCAGCGCATCCGGGTGCTGCCCAACACGGCCGGCTGCTTCACGGCCCGCGAGGCCGTGCACACAGCGGAGCTCGCCCGCGAGGCGCTCGAGACGAACTGGATCAAGCTCGAGGTGATCGCCGACGAACACACCCTGCTGCCCGATGCCGTGGAACTCCTCGACGCGACCGAGCAACTCGTGGCCCTCGGCTTCCAGGTGTTCGCCTACACCAACGACGACCCCGTGCTGGCACTCCGGCTCGAACGGCTCGGCGCGGCCGCCGTCATGCCGCTCGGCGCCCCGATCGGCACCGGCCTCGGAATCCTCAACCCGCACAACATCGAGCTGATCGTGAGCCGGGCCTCGGTGCCGGTGGTACTGGACGCGGGCATCGGCACCGCCTCCGATGCCGCCCTCGCCATGGAGCTCGGTTGTGACGCGGTGCTGCTCGCGTCCGCGGTGACCCGCGCGCAGCATCCGCTCGCCATGGCCGAGGCCTTCAAATACGCCGTGCGCGCCGGCCGGCTGGCGCGCCAGGCCGGGCGCATTCCCAAACGGGAACACGCCCTCGCCTCCTCCGCCATGCAGGGCCGGGCCGACCTGTGAGCGCCCTCGTCGAGCCCGGCGCGAGCCTCACCGCCGCCGAGCAGCAGCGCTATTCGCGGCACATTCTGCTGCCCGAAATCGGCGCGATCGGCCAGCGTCGACTGAAGAACGCGCGGGTGCTCGTGATCGGCGCGGGCGGCCTCGGCTCCCCCGTGCTGCTCTACCTCGCCGCGGCCGGCGTGGGCACCCTCGGCATCGTCGACGACGACGTGGTCGACCTGAGCAACCTACAGCGCCAGGTGATCCACCGGCAGGCGGATGTCGCCCGTCCGAAAACCGCGTCAGCCCGCGACGCCATCGCTCGGCTGAACCCCCTCGTCGACGTGCGCGAACACGACACGAGGCTCACCGCCGCGAACGCCCGTGAGGTGTGCGCCGGGTACGACCTCGTCGTGGACGGCAGCGATACCTTCGCCACCCGCTACCTCGTGAGCGACACGGCCACCCTGCTCGGCATCCCGTGCGTGTGGGGAGCCCTGTCGCAGTTCGGCGGGCAGGTCAGCGTCTTCCACGGGCCGTCCGGGCCGAGCTACCGCGACCTGTTTCCCGAGGCTCCCCAGCGGGGATCGGCACCGTCGTGCGCGGAGGGCGGGGTGTTCGGCATGCTGTGCGCCGTCGTGGGCGGCACGATGGTGGCCGAAGTCGTCAAGCTCGTCACGGGCGTCGGGCGCTCGCTGCTCGGCCGGGTGCTGCTGTTCGACGCCCTCGACGCCTCGTGGCGGGAAATCGGCCTCACGAAAGACCCGCACGCGCCCGTGGTGACCGAGCTAGTGGACGCTGCCGGCTTCTGCGGCACGTCCGAGCGGGACCTCACCGTTCAGCAGCTCGTGGCTCTGCTTGACGATCGCGGCCGTGGTCTGTGCGACTTCGACCTGATCGACGTGCGCGAGCCGCAGGAATTCGACCTGGCCCGCATCCCGGGAGCGCGCTCGGTCCCCCAATCCCGGATCGGAACCGGCTTGCAGCCCACCGGCACGATCGATCTCAACCGTGACCGCGACATCGTGCTGCACTGCACCGCCGGAAGTCGCTCGGCCGCCGTGTTGGCCGTTCTCCTCGAACGGGGCTACACCCGCGTGCGCCATGTCCCCGGCGGTATGCGCGCGTGGGCCGCCCACCAGACAACCCCCCATTCGTATTCCAGGAGGAACACATGACCGACGTGACACCCACCGCCGAAGCACCGTCCGCCGAGGCACCGTCGACCGAGGCGCCCACGCCCGCGACCCGAAAGGTGCGCGAGTGGCGCGTGGTCGACATCATCGTCGCGTCGGTGGTCTCCGTCGCCGTGGGCGTGATCTTCTGGGCCTGGTCGGCCGGGTACGCCGGAATCGCCGTGCTCACCGCCGCCTTCCCACCGCTCGGCGGGCTGTACGGCGGAGGCTGGCTGATCGCCGGGGTGATCGGCGCACTCGTGATCCGCAAGCCCGGGGCAGCACTTTTCTGCGAGGTGCTCGCCGCCGTGGTCGAAGCCATGCTCGGCTCGGCCTTCGGCCTCGGGGTGATCATCGCCGGGCTCGTGCAAGGCGTCGGAGCCGAACTGGTGTTCGCAGCCGTCCTGTATCGCCGCTTCACACTGCCGGTCGCCCTCCTGGCCGGCGCCGTGTCGGGAGCGTTCATGGGCGTGCACGGCAGCGTCACCTCCCACGTGGCCTGGGCCCTCGAATGGAAGGCCGTGTACGTCGCACTCGGAGCCGTCTCCGGGGCGTTCGTTGCCGGGCTGCTGTCATGGCTGGCCGTTCGCGCGCTGAGCCGAACCGGTGCGTTGACGAGCCTGGCCTCCCGCCGGGCGCACACCGAGCGCGCACTCTGACCGTCGTGCCGGCGGAGCGGAAGAAGGCGGCGTCCCCCACGCGCCCGTTCCTCGCCCGAGCGAACCCGCTGTCCACGCTCGGGGCGGCCCTGCTCCTCACGGTGGCGCTGTTGCTCACGGTGGATTGGGCATCCGCTGCCGTGGCCCTCGCCTGCGAACTCGCGCTGCTGCCCCTCGCCGGCCTGCGGCTGCGCACCCTGCTCGCCCGAGGCTGGCCCATCCTGGCCGCGGCGATCGTGGGCGGCTACGGCACCGCCCTGCTCGCGCCGAAAGTCGGCACGGTGCTGCTCGTCTGGGGGCCAGTCGTGTTCACCGGGGGATCGCTCGAATCGGCGGCCGCGATCGTGCTGCGCGGCCTCGCGATCGGGTTGCCGGGCCTCTTCCTGATCGCGAGCACCGATCCCACCGACCTCGCCGATGCCCTCGCGCAGAAGCTGCGACTGCCGCACCGCTTTGTGCTCGGAGCGCTGGCAGCCCTGCGCCTCGTGGGGTTGCTCGTTTCGGAGTGGCAGACCCTCGGGCTCGCGAGGCGGGCGCGGGGTGCCGGGTCGCATGCCGGCGCATTCGGGCGACTGCGGGCATCCGTCGGCCAGGGGGTGGCCCTGCTTGTGCAGGCCATGCGCCGGGCCACGAAGCTCGCCGTGGCCATGGAAGCCCGCGGATTCGGCGGCAGAGAGCGCACGTGGGCCAGGCAGTCTACGTTCGGCCGGCTCGACGCCGCGGTGCTTGCCGTCGGAGTGTTCATCACGTCCGGGGCACTCGGCTCCGCGGTGGCACTCGGCACCTGGAACCCGATCTGGAGCTAGGTCAGGCCCACCCACGTGTGTGCGCCGTCGGCCTCGTACTGCTTCTTCCAGATGGGAACCTCGGCCTTCACAGCCTCCACGAGCGCCTCGCAGGCAGCGAAGGCCACGGCGCGGTGCGCGCTCGACACCGCCGCCACGAGTGCCAGGTCGCCCACGTCGAGATGGCCGATACGGTGGCTCACGCACAGCGTGACAAGCGGATGCTGCGCCCGCACCCTGCCCGCGATCTCGCCGATGATTCGCCCCGCGTCGGGGTGCGCGCTGTAGTCGAGGCCGGTGACCCGACCGGCGGCGTCGGGGTCGTGGTCCCGAACCTGGCCGATAAACGTCACCACGGCGCCGGACGCGGGCGTGGACACAGCCGCCACGTGTTCGTTCACGTCGAGCGGGGCATCCGTCACGAGGGCGAATCCCAGCGGGCCGGGCATCAGTGGTCGCCGCCGTCCAGCTGGTCGAGCACATGCCGCACGAGCGGGGCCACGAGGGCCACGCCGTCGCGCACGCCGCCCGTGGAGCCGGGCAGGTTCACCACGAGCGCGCCCGCGTTGCCCGCCGATTCGGCCACTCCGGCCAGACCTCTGGAGAGCACTGCGGTGGGGATGGTGGCGGCGCTCTGCGCGCGGAGGCGCTCGGCGATGCCGGGGAGCAGCACGCGCAGCAGCGGGCCGGTTCCTTCGGGGGTGAGGTCGCGGGCGCTCACACCGGTGCCGCCGCTTGTAATCACGAGACGGGCGCCATCGGCGAGGGCCGCCGCAATCGCCCCGGCCACACTCTCGGCGCCGTCGGGCACCACGCGCGCCGCTCCGCAGGGAATTCCGGCGGCGGAGAGCGCGTCGACGGCAGCCGGTCCCGACAGGTCGGGCCGCTCGCCGCGGGCACACCGGTCGCTGACGGTAATCACAACGGCGTGCACGTCGGCGCCGAGTTTGAGCTGTGTCTTCACAGTTCCAGAGTACCAACCGGCCCCGACACCCCGGTGTCCGCCATCCACCGCTCAGAACTCGGCCGCTCCCCGCGTGGTCAATTCAGGAGATCCTCGGCACGATCCGGGGCATCCGCTTACCTGCCGCGAGAGCGGATGCCCCGGGCCGCGTTTTTCCTGAATTGGCCGCCACCCCGCACGGTTCGACAGGCTGAATCATTTTTCACGGTGTTTGCGCGTTGAGAGCCGAGGCCGACCCGATCAGGATGGCATCAAGCGGGCCGCCGGTGCCCGACTTCACTAGTGCCGAGGAAGCATATGTCTGCCGTCTCTCCCCCACTCGCTCCGAGCATTCTCAAGCCGGACCTTTCCAATTGGGATCCGGAACACGCGGAGACGTGGGACTCCAAGCTCGCCTGGCGCACCCTGTGGATCACGACCTACAGCCTCACTCTCACGTTTGCCGCCTGGTACCTGGTGAGCGCGATCGCGCCGCGGCTGAACGGCATCGGCTTCGACCTGTCGACAGAGCAGCTGTACTGGCTCGTGGCCCTCCCGGGCCTCGCCGGCGGCCTGCTGCGCCTGGTCTTCATGTTTCTGCCGCCGATTCTCGGCTCCCGGGTGCTGGTCGCGCTGTCGTCGGGCCTGCTGCTGCTGCCGATGATCGGCTGGACCCTCGTGGCTCGCGACACGTCGACGCCCTACTGGGTGATGCTCGCGCTCTCGTTCTCCGCCGGCATCGGTGGCGGAGCGTTCTCGGGGCTGATGGCTTCCACGAGCTACTTCTTTCCCAAGCGCCTCGCCGGCACCGCCCTGGGCCTCCAGGCCGGTATCGGCAACTTCGGGATCGGTCTCATCCAGTTGCTCACGCCGTGGGTCGTGGGCTTCGGACTGCTCGGTACCGCCGCACTCACCCCGCAGAGCGAGGAGAACGGCCAGTTCGTCTGGCTGCACAACGGTGGGCTCGTGCTCATCCCCTGGGTGCTGCTCGCCGTGCTGCTCTCGCTCAAGTACCTGCGCAAGGTGCCGATCACGGCGAACTTCCGCCAGCAGATGGACATCTTCACCATCAAGCACACCTGGATCATGACCGCCATCTACCTGATGAGCTTCGGCGCCTTCAGCGGGCTCGCCGCCCAGATGGGCCTCATCATCCTCAACGTTTACGGCGACTTCGAGAACGCCCCAGACCCGCTCGCCTTCGCCTTCATCGGCCCGGTGGTCGGCGCCCTCGTGCGCGCCGCGAGCGGCCCGCTCTGCGACCGGTTCGGCGGGGCGATCTTCACATTCATCGGCGGCGCCGGCATGGCCGCAGGAACCGTGTTCACAGCCTTCTTCCTCACCCCGACAGACGTGGGCGAATTCTCCGGCTTCCTCGGCGGGATGATCGCCATCTTCTTCTTCTCCGGGCTGGCCAACGCCGGCACCTTCAAGCAGATGCCGATGATCTTCCCCAAGCGCCAGGCGGGCGGCGCCATCGGCTGGACTGCCGCGATCGCCGCCTTCGGACCGCTGATCGTGGGGCTGTCCCTCACCGCCATGAGCCCCACGGCGTTCTTCGTCGGTTGCTCGGTGTTCTGCGTTCTGTGCACCGGCCTCGCCTGGTTTTACTACGCCCGGCCGGGCGCTCCGTTCCCGAGCTGAGCCCCTCAGGCCGCCCGAAGCCTCAGCGGGGCTTCGAGCCTGTCTCGGTCAGCCGAGGTACATACTGAACGGGGAAGGGGACTCGATGACGAACGACAGCGATGCGGAGCCGATCGGCGGCGACCCGGTGTGCTGGCTCGAGCAGGTCTGCCCCGACTGCGGCGCCTTCGTGCCCGGTGAACTCCCCGTCGCCTGCTGGCGTTGCGGGATTGTCCTCTCACCCTCCTAATCCCGTCAGCGGTAGCGCCGCCGCACATTTTCGCGAGAGGAAGCCCCGGGTGGGGTAGCCGCGATCCACGGTCCGGTTCCTTCCGAGCCGTCGAGCACTCCCCGTTCGATCGCGAGGAACTCCCCGTCGAGCACCCGGCCGGCCAACCGGCGATCGGAGCGGTCCGAGTTGTGGGTGAGGCCGTGGAACAGCGCGTCGACGCGCACGCGGGATTGCTCGCAGAACGCGTCGGCGAGGCTATACGCGGCGAGGCCCTCCGCCGGGTCGGCGGCCCTGATGGCGTCGGCGTGGGTGCACGCCGCGCTCATGGCGAAGAGCTCGGCGCCGATATCGACGATGCGCCCGAGCAGCGCCTGCTTCTTCTCGAGCCCAGCCTGCCAGCGCCCCATGGCGTAGAACGTGCGCCGCGCGAGCGAGCGCGACTGCCGCTCCACGAATCGCAGGTGCCGCGCGAGCTCGCCGAACTCGCCATAGGAGCCGGGAAGCGAGCCTTTGCCGAGCACGAGCTGCGGCAGCCAGCGCGCGTAGAATCCGCTCGCCTTGCCGGCCGCCCGCGCCTTGGCCCCGACACTAGCGTCGACCGATGCGAGGTCGCCGGCCGCCGCAAGGTGCGCGTCCACGGCCTCCCGGGCGATCATCAGGCGCATGATCTCGCTCGATCCCTCGAAGATGCGGTTGATGCGCAAATCGCGGAACAGCTGCTCCGCGGGAACGGCGCGTTCCCCTCGGGCCGCGAGCGAGTCCGCCGTTTCGAAGCCGCGCCCGCCGCGGATCTGCACGAGCTCATCGGCGATCAGGCAGCCCATTTCACTCGACCACAGCTTCGCGAGCGCCGCCTCGATGCGGATGTCCGTGAGCTCGGCGTCGGCGAGCGCCGCGGATACCTCGAACACGGCCTCGAGGGCGAACGTCGTGGCGGCGATGAACGCGAGCTTGGTGGCGACGGCCTCGTGCCGGCCCACCTGCTGGCCCCACTGCACGCGCTCCGCCGACCACTCCCGCGCGATCTTGAGGGCGAGCTTGCCACCGCCGGCGCAGATCGCCGGAATGGACAGCCGCCCGGTGTTGAGCGTGGTCAGGGCGATCTTCAGCCCCTGGCCCTCGCGGCCGAGCCGGTTGGCCACCGGAATGCGCACGTCGTGGAACCTGGTCACCCCGTTCTCGATGCCCTTGAGTCCCATGAAGGTGTTGCGGTTCTCCACGGTGATGCCCGGGGCATCCGCTTCCACCACGAAGGCGCTGATGCCGCCGCGCGCACCCTCCCGCGGCGGTACCGCAGCCATCACCACGAGCAGTTCGGCTATCACGCCGTTGGTGGTCCAGAGCTTCACGCCGTTGAGCACGTACTCGCTGCCGTCGTCGCTGAGCACGGCGGTGCAGTGCATGCGCGCCGGGTCGGACCCCACGTCGGGTTCGGTGAGCAGGAACGCCGAGATCGCGCCGGCCGCGCAGCGCGGCAGGTACTCCTTCTTCTGCTCGGGGGTGCCGAACATGTGCACGGGCTCCGGCACGCCGATCGACTGGTGCGCCGAGACGAGCGCGTCGATGCTCGGGTGCACGGAGCCGAGCATCATGAGCGCCCGCCCGTAGTACACGAGGGGCAGCCCGAGTCCGCCGTATTCGTCGGGAATTTTGATGCCGAACACGCCGAGTTCCGTGAGGCCCGCGATGTACTCGTCCGGGATGCGGTCTTCCCGCTCGATGCGGCCGCCGTCCAGGGCGACGCAATATTCCTCGAGATCGGCCAGGAAGGCGTCGCCGCGGGCCGCGACGGCCGCCGAGGGCTGCGGAACCGGGTGGATCAGCCCCACGTCGAAGGCTCCGAGGTAGAGGCCCTTGGCGAAGCTCGGTCTGGTCCACTCCGTTTCGCGCGCCGCCTCGGCAATCGCCCGCGCTTTCTGCGCCCCGGTGCCGGATGCCCCGCCGGTGGATGCCCCGGTGTCGAATGCCCCGCGCCGGCCGGCCGATTCGCTCGCGGTTTTCGCGCCCGTGTTGGTGCTCATGAGAACCCCTCTTCCGCGGGTGCGCCCGTGCACCCGCTGACGTTGCCTGTGATGGTACTCGCGCCCGCCGACATGCGCTCTGCCCCATTCGGAGCGCCCTGCGAAAGCGGGCTCCGACTACTCGGGGGACTCCGCCAGGTACTCGGCGAGGATGCGGGCGTGGTTCACGTGCGGGTCCTTCGCTCCGTACACGAGGGTGGTGGCGCCGGCGGCGGCGAGGGCGCGCAGTTCGGCGACAGCGGCCACGGTGAGCGGATGCCCGTCGAGCTCGGCCCGATAGCGCAGCGCGAAGTCGTCCATGCGCTCGGGATCGTGGTGCCACCAGGTGCGCAGCGCGGGTGAGGGCGCCACCTCCTTGAGCCAGGCATCGAGGTGCGCCCGCTCCTTGGAGACGCCGCGCGGCCAGAGTCGGTCGACCAGCACGCGGGATCCGTCGTGGGAGGAGGCCGGCTCGTAGGCGCGCTTGATCCGTATCGTCATGCTGAAAGTCTCTCGCTGATTACGCCCATCACGGAGCGAGATCGCCTCACGGGGTCTCGATCGCTCCTTCGTCGCGCCTCGACCAGCGAAAAGGAGGGTGCGGGTGGAGGTGGCTCTTTCCGCGCAGCCCCCGCACCGCTGGTCGAGCAGCGAGCTTGCGAGCGTGTCGAGACCTCGCGAGCCAACGTGCGAGACCGGCTCGGGGGGTCTCGACGGGGGCGTCAGCGGCGGGCGCGCTCCAGGGGGCGCTCGCTCTTCTCCCAGCCGCGGCGCGGCGCGCGAGAGCCGGCGCCGCGGGGATCGTCGCGCGAGCGGTAGACCACGTACGGGCGCACGAGGTAGCCGAGCGGTGCCGAGAACACGTGCACGAGCCTCGTGAACGGCCACAGCAGGAACAGCGCCGTCGCGGTGAGCACGTGCAACTGGAAGAAGAACGGCACGTCGCTCATCAGCGAGGGGTCGGGCTGGAACCCGTATAGTGAACGGATCCACGGCGATATCGAACCGCGATAGTCGTACCCGCCGCCGAAGATTTGGTAGAGCACCGTGGCCGTCGTGCCGAAGGTGATGGTGCCGGCGAGCAGCACGTACATCACCTTGTCCATCACTGTGGTCACGAGTAGCACCCGCACCGTGCGGCGGCGCCGATAGATGAGAATGGCAAGGCCCGACACCGTGAGGAGGGCCGCGAAACTGCCCAGCCAGGTGGCGCCGAGGTGGTACATGTGCTCGGTCACGCCGAAGAATTCCAACCACGGCTTCGGGATGAACAGACCCACGACGTGCCCGCCGATCACCATGAGAATTCCGTAGTGGAACAGGGGCGAACCCCAGCGGAGCAACCTGTTCTCGTACGTCTGGCTCGACTGGGAGGTCCAGCCGAACTGGTCGTAGCGGTAGCGCAGCAGGTGACCCACCACGAACACCCCGCTCGCCGCGTAGGGGAATGCCACCCAGAGCAGGTAATCCCAAGCGTTCATACTCGTGCCTCTTCACTCATGCCGAACGGTTTCAGATTGCCGAGGAACGTCATGCCCACGGTCTCCGTCGGCGGCCCCTCGTTCACGAGATCGAGGTAGCGCTGGCGGGTCTCCTCGTCGATCTCGGGAAGTGACAGCGACACCGCCTCCACGACGTGCGCGTACGGACTCCGCACGGCCTCGAGCGCGCTGCGCAGCACCTCGATACCGTCGCGGTGCGCCGAGAGCAGCTCCTGCGCGATCGGCGAGTCGGAGCGGGCCGAGAACTCGAGCACCATCGGCAGGTAGTCGGGCAGCTCGTCGGCCGCCACCTCCCAGCCGGCCGCTCGATACGCCTCCACGAACCGCACGAGCGCCATGCCCCGCCGCCGGGTGTCCCCCGCGGCGTAGTACGAGAGGTAGGGGCAGCACTTGCGTTTCAGGTCGAACGTCGCCGTAAAGTGCGCCTCGAGCTCCTGGTGAGTCATCGGGTCGATCCCCGCAAAAAACTGGTCGAACGCGGCCCGCAGGGCAGACGGCAACGTGAGGACGGATGCCCGCACCACCGCGAAGCGTTCCCGCCGTTCCGCAGACGGGTAGTCGAGCAGAATGGAGGCCGCCATCTGCGCGATCACGCCGTCCGAGTGCGAGAGCGGCAGGGCAGCCACCCGGCGCGGCGCCACCTTGGGCGCACGAAAGCCGAAGTTGATCATGCCGGCACCGCCGCCGCGCGGCATCCGCTCCCCTGTCGCGGGGCGCTACCGCCACAGCGGGCGCGGCCCGCCACACAGGCGCGCCCGTCCAGGTCGGCGCGCCGGAACCGCGGGGCGCTACCGCCCCAGCGGGGGCGCGCGGCCAGAGCGGCGCGGGCGCTCATGCGGGCGCCCCGGGAGCCGCTGCGGGCGATGCCGCGGGCGGGAACAGGCCCGAAGCAGATGCCGCGCCGTTCCAGTTGAGCAGGTTCACGCGCCCCGGTGTGGTGGGGGTGCTCGCTTCGCCGCGCAGCTGGTTGTAGTTGTCGACCGTGGCGCCAAGGGGCATGCCCACGGTGTTGCCGTACGGACCGGAGTGCCCGGCCGAACCGGGTCCGCCCATGCCGGGGCCGCCCATGCCTGGGCCGCCCATGCCGGGGCCGCCGTCGGTATCGAGCGAGCAGCCGAGCTCTTCCAGCTCGCGAGCGGTCTCCACGTGCGCCTTCGGAATTACGTAGCGGTCCTCGTACTTGGCGATCGCGAGCAACCTATACAGGGCCTGGATCGACTCCCCGGTCATGCCTACCGCTTCGGGGATCGACTCGTCGAGATCGTTGCCGAGGTTCACGTCGCGCATGTAGGAGCGCATCGCGGCCAGCTTGCGCAGCGACGATTCCACCGGCACTACGTCGCCGGCCGAGAACAGCCCAGCGAGGTATTCCACCGGGATGCGCAGCTTGTCGATTGCCGCGAACAGGGTGCGGGAATCCTCGCCGTCGCTGCCGGTCGTGCTCACCACGTCGACGACGGGCGAGAGCGGCGGGATGTACCAGACCATCGGCATGGTGCGGTATTCGGGGTGCAGCGGCAGCGCGATCGTGAACTCGGAGATGAGCTTGTAGATCGGGCTCTTCTGGGCGGCGAGAATCCAGTCGTCGGCCATGCCGGCGGCTTTTGCCGCCGCGATGACCTCCGGGTCGAACGGGTCGAGGAAACACGAGCGCTGGGCCTCGAGCAGATCGTGGTCGTTTTCGACGGTCGCCGCCTTCAACACCGCGTCGGCGTCGTAGAGCATTAGGCCGAGGTAACGCAGGCGCCCCACACAGGTCTCTGAACAGATGGTGGGCTTGCCCTGCTCGATCAGCGGGTAGCAGAGCGTGCACTTCTCGGCCTTGCCGGTCTTGTGGTTGAAGTACACCTTCTTATAGGGGCAGGCGGAGACGCACATGCGCCAGCCGCGGCATCCGTCTTCATCGACGAGCACGATGCCGTCTTCTTCACGCTTGTACATGGCGCCGGAGGGGCACGCGGCCACGCACGCGGGGTTCAGGCAGTGCTCGCAGATGCGCGGCAGGTAGAACATGAAGGTCTCCTCGAACTCCATCTTCACCTTCTCGCTCATGGTCGCGAGAATCGGGTCGGCCGCCGCGGTCTCCTGCGAGCCGCCGAGGTCGTCGTCCCAGTTGCCCGACCACTTGATGTCCATGTTCTTGCCGGTCAGCAGAGATTTCGGCCGGGCGACGGGGCTCTGGTTGCCGGCCGGCGCAGTGGTGAGCATGTCGTAGTCGTAGGTCCACGGCTCGTAGTAGTCGTCGATCTGCGGCAGGTCGGGGTTGTTGAAGATGTGCGCGAGGCGGCTGATTCGGCCGCCGGAACGCAGCTTCAGGCGGCCGCGCTTATTTCGCACCCAGCCGCCTTTCCACCGGGCCTGGTCTTCGTACTGCCGGGGGTAGCCGAGCCCCGGGCGGGTCTCGACGTTGTTGAACCAGGCGTATTCCACGCCGGTGCGGTTGGTCCACACCTGCTTGCAGGTCACCGAACAGGTGTGGCACCCGATGCACTTATCGAGATTCATGATCATCGACGTCTGAGCCATTACGCGCATTTAGTACTCAACCTCCTGGCTACGGCGACGGATCACGGTGACCTCGTCGCGTTGGTTCCCGGTCGGGCCGAGATAGTTGAACGCAAACGAGAGCTGCGCGTAGCCACCGATCAGGTGACTGGGTTTCAAGAGGATGCGGGTGAGCGAGTTGTTGGTGCCGCCGCGCTTACCGCTCGTCTCGGCCACCGGCACGTTGATCGTGCGGTCCTTCGCGTGGTACATGTACACGGTCCCTTCCGGCATGCGGTGAGACACCACGGCCCGCGCCACGACGACGCCATTTCGGTTGTAGGACTCGATCCAGTCGTTGTCGCGCACGTCGATCTTCTCGGCGTCCTGCGGGCTCATCCAGATGGTCGGCCCGCCGCGACTGAGCGAGAGCATCAGCAGGTTGTCCTGGTATTCGGAGTGGATCGACCACTTCGAGTGCGGCGTGAGGTAGCGCACGGCCACCTCGGCGCGGCCCTTCGCGGCCGGGTCGCCGGTGGCTGCCGTTGATCCCACGATCGAGTCGTTGAACAGGCGGTGCATGTCGAGCGGCGGCCTGAACACTGGCAGGGATTCGCCGAGCTCGATCATCCAGTCGTGGTCGAGGTAGAAGTGCTGGCGTCCGGTGAGGGTGTGCCACGGCTTGAGGTGTTCAACGTTGATCGTGAACGCGCTGTACCGGCGTCCGCCGTGCTCCGAGCCCGACCACTCCGGGGAAGTGAGCACCGGAACCGGCGCGCCCTGCACATCCGGGTAGCTGAAGCGGCGCCCGGCGTTGTCGCTCGCCAGGTGCGCGAGCTTCGTGCCGGTGCGTTCCTCGAGCGCTCGAAAGCCCTGGGTGCCGAGCCGGCCGTTCGTGGTTCCCGACAGCGCGAGCACCATTTCGCAGGCGTGGATCGCTGTCGTCAGTCGCGGCCGGCCCTTAGCGGGCCCGTCGGGCATGAGCCCGTTCACGCGCCCGAGGTACTCGACCTCCTCGTCGGGGGTGAACTTTACGCCCTTGGTCACCATGCCGTGCGCGGCGGTGAGCGGCCCAAGCGCTCCGAGCTGCGCGGCGAACGCTGGGTAGTCCCGTTCCACCACCGCGAGCTTGGGCATCGTGAGACCGGGGATCAGCGGCTGGTCGTTGAGCACGGTGCCGTGCGGCGTGGCCATCGCGTCGGGGGTGTCGTGCAGCAGAGGCGTGGCCACGAGGTCGTGGCGTACTCCGAGGTGGCCGACCGACAGCTCCGAGATCTTCTGCGCGAGAAAGTGAAAGCTGTCGAAATCGGTCTTGGCCTGCCACGGCGGCGCGATCGCCGGGTTGAACGAGTGGATGAACGGATGCATGTCCGTCGTCGACAGGTCATTCTTCTCATACCAGGTGGCCGGCGGCAACACCACGTCGCTGTAAATGGTGGTCGAGGTCATGCGGAAGTCGCTCGTGACGAGCAGGTCGAGCTTGCCCTCCGGGGCTTCCTCATGCCACTTCATGGTGCTCGGCCGCTTCTCCACCGGCGACTCGGGGGCGCGCACGGCGGAGTCGGTTCCGAGCAGGTGCTTGAGGAAGTACTCGTTGCCCTTGCCTGAGGAACCGAGAATGTTCGCGCGCCACACCACGAGCACCCGCGGAAAGTTCTCGGGGGCGTCGGGGTCTTCGCAGGAGTACTCGAGGCTGCCGTCTTCGAGGGAGTCGATAACGTACTGCGCGGGTTCGACCGCGGCCGCGGCGGCGTCGTCCACGAGGTCGAGGGAGTTGCGATTGAACGTGGGGTAGCTGGGCATCCAGCCACGCTTAGCCGATTCCACGAGGCAGTCTGCGGTCGTGCGTCCGGCGAAGGTGCCGTTGCCGAGCGGGGTCGACAGCACATCGGCGGACAGCCCGTCGTAGCGCCATTGGTCTGTGGCGAGGTAGAAGAACCCTGTTCCGATCATCTGGCGCGCCGGCCGCACCCAGTCGAGGGCGAAGGCGTACTGGCCGTAGCCGGTGAGCGGGCGCACCTTTTCCTGGCCCACGTAGTGCGCCCAGCCACCGCCGTTCACGCCCTGGCAGCCTGTCATCGTGGTGAGCGCGAGGAACGCGCGGTAGATCGTGTCGGAGTGGAACCAGTGGTTCGTGCCGGCACCCATCAAAATCATCGAGCGCCCACCGGAGTCCTCGGCGTTCTGCGCGAACTCGCGGCCGATACGCGCGGCGGCCTGCCACGGCACCGAGGTGATCTCTTCCTGCCAGGCCGGGGTGCCCGGCGAGGAGGCGTCGTCATAACCGGCGGGCCACACGCCAGGCAGGCCGGGCCGGCCCACGCCGTACTGGGCGAGGAGCAGGTCGAACACCGTCGTCACGAGCTGGCCGGCCACCGTGCGCACGGGAACGCCGCGGCGGATGATGCCCGCGCCACCGGCGTGCTGCACGCCCTCGTCGTCGGTCTCGGGTGACACGTCGAAGCGGGGCAGGTCGACGGCCACTGATGCACCGTCGTGGTCGGCGGCATCCGCTATCGACAGAAGCGGCTCATGACCCTCAAGGTCGAGGTTCCACTTTCCCTTGTCGGTCTCGCTGAAGCGGTGCCCGATCGAGCCGTTGGGCACGAAGGGGGTGCCGTCGGCGTTGAGCATCACGGTCTTGAAGGCGGCGCTCGCCACGGATGCCGCCGCTCCCGGCAGTGCGTCGGCGGTGACGAATTTGCCGGGAACGTAGGCGTCGCCGCGTGGTTTCAGGGCGATGAGGTACGCCGAGTCGCTGAACTTCGTGAGGTAGTCGACGAAGCGCGGGGTGCGGCGGTCCACCAGGAATTCGCGCAGCACCACGTGACCCATCGCGAGGGCGAGGGCGCCGTCAGTGCCGGGGTGCACGGCGAGCCACTCGTCGGCGAACTTGGAGTTGTCGGCATAGTCGGGCGAGACGGTGATGACCTTCTGGCCGCGATACCGGGCCTCCACCATGAAGTGGGCGTCGGGCGTGCGCGTGACGGGCACGTTGGAGCCCCACATGATGAGGTAGCTCGAGTTCCACCAGTCGGCGGATTCCGGCACGTCGGTCTGGTCGCCGAACACCTGCGGGCTTGCCACGGGCAGGTCGGCGTACCAGTCGTAGAACGAGAGCATGGTGCCGCCGAGCAGCGAGATGAAGCGGTTGCCCACGCCCTGGCTGACGATCGACATTGCCGGGATCGGGGAGAAGCCCACGATGCGGTCGGGTCCGTACTTCTTGATGGTGTGCACGTGGGCGGCGGCCACGATTTCGGCCGCCTCGTCCCAGCTGGCGCGCACGAGCCCGCCGTGCCCGCGCGCGCTCTTGTAGGCGCGTGCGGTCTCCGGATTCGCCGTGATCTCGGCCCACGCCAGCACGGGATCGCCCAGGCGCGCCTTCGCCTCGCGATAGATGTCGAGCAGCACGCCGCGCACGTAGGGGTAGCGAACGCGGGTGGGCGAGTAGGTGTACCAGCTGAACGCGGCGCCGCGGGGGCAGCCGCGGGGCTCGTACTCGGGGCTGTCCGGACCCACGGAGGGGTAGTCCGTCTGCTGGGTTTCCCACGTGATGATGCCGTCTTTCACGTAGACCTTCCACGAGCAGGAACCCGTGCAGTTCACGCCGTGGGTGGAGCGCACCTCTTTGTCGTGCGTCCAGCGGTCACGGTAGAACGAGTCGGCCGCGCGCCCCCCGGAGAGGAACACACTGCGCAGGTCTTTCGAGGTTTCGCCGCGGCGGAGAAACCGGCCGAGGCCCAGCAAGGCGTCGGCCACGGGCCCGTCGGTGCCCGTCTTGAGTGTCGTGCGTGTCACGTGCGTGCCCCCTGCGATACCCGGGGAGGCCGATCGGCCGCCCGTATACCCCAGCCTCGCCGCCGGCGAAAAACGCTACAAGCTCAGAACACCGTGAATAATGTTTTGCTCGGGTTCGGTTCCGGCTTCGGTCTTGGTTCCGCAGTGCTGCAGATCGAGCGTGCAGTTCTGCGGCGCCTGAACGAGGTGCAGCTGTCGCGCGCGCAGCGGGCCCTCTGCCTGGTCGAGAACGCCCTGAATGAGCGTGAAGTGCACGCGGCAGACCTCGGGGTTCGACTTCACCATCTCGGAGTACGGGCAGTCGCGCAGGTGCACCTGCAACCCACCGGGGTCGACGCTCGCATCAAAGCCGGACTGGTCGAGGTGGTCATCGAGGGCGTCCAGCTGCCGCTGCACCGGCGTGAGGGCAGCGGATGCCGGCTCGTGGCCGTGGGCCGATGTCGGGGTGGCGGGCGGCAACATCCGTCGTACCTGCTCGGCGCGTTGCAGCGCCGCCTCCACCTTGCGCCCACGAATCGAGCCCTCGGCACGATCGACCCCTTCGGCCGCGGAGTACAGCATCCTGGGGCGGCCCTTAATGTCGCGGCGTTCAGGTTCGCAGGTCACGAAGCCGTCGTGCACCAGACGGTCGAGGTGTTCCCGCGTGGTGTTCTGGTGCAGGCCCGTGGCCTCGGCGAGATCGCCGATGGTCATGGTGCCGCGCCGCTGCAGCTGGTTGAGCAGGGTGATTCGGCTCAGACTCGCGAGAGTCTTAAAGCCCGGCGGGTGCGCGGTCATCTGTCAAGTATGCGGGTCGAAAACCCGGTGAGCACGGTTTTTTTGGGGGCGGGGCGTATCAGCGGCGAGGTGCCCGCGGGGCTGGCGGCGGGGGAACTTCCTTGGCGGCCTCAACGTCGGAGAGGGCGAGCGTGACGAGCCCGCGTTTCGTCTCGACCACGACGGATGCCGGCGGGGCCTCACGAAGGTAGCCCACGGCATCCGTGTACCCGCCCTCGATTCGGGTGCGCACCACCACGCGGGTGCCGAGCGCGGCGCCGGCGAGGAAGGTGACGGGATCGGGCATGACCCGAGTGTATGCCGTGTCGGCCCGACCGAGGGGTGAGCCTCGGTCGGGCCGGAACGGGACCGCCTACCGAACCAGGCTGCTGCCCTTGTAGTCGAATACTGTGTCGGGAACTGACTGCGTGGAGCGTGGTGCCATGCGACTGCCGTCTTCGAAGAAGCCGGCCTGGCTGCGGGCCAGGCTCATGATCGCGTGCACCGCGGCGTCGCCCAGCTCGTTGATCGCCTTCGTGTTCAGGTTGGTGATCGAATCACACGCCTGGTGATAGCAGGCGTCGTAGGCCACGCCGGCCGTTCCGCCGTAGGCCACGGCTTCCTCCGGCGTCTTCAGGCCCTCCGCGCCGCTGAACAGGCCGCCGGCCGGAATGCCCGCGGCGATGAACGGCCCGTAATCCGAGCGGCCGTCGAAGGCAGTGGGTTCGGTGACGAGTCCCTGCGCGGCGAAGTACTGGGTGAAGACCGCTTCGATCTGCGCAGAACCTGGAGGGCCTGCCGGGGCGCCCGGGTCGGCGGAGCCGTCACCGTCGTACACGAAGCGCACGTAGTTCGGCGAGGCGAGCATGTCGAAGTTGAGGTTGGCGTAGATCTTGGCCAGATCCGCGTCGCTCGCCGTTGCCACGTAGTTCTCCGAGCCGAGCAGCCCGAGTTCCTCGCCGCCCCAGAATGCGAAGCGCACTTGCTGTCGCGGCTGGATGTTGAGCTTGGACATCTGGATGGCGGTTTCGAGAATCGTGGCCGTGCCGCTGCCGTTGTCGTTGATCCCCGGCCCGGCGAGCACCGAATCGAGGTGCGCCCCCACCACAATCACCTTCTCTTTGTTGCCCTTACGGGTGTCGGCGATGATGTTTACCGTCGTGCGCGTCTCGGCGATCACCTCGGTGCTCACGGCCACGGTCGTGGACCCGGCCTGAGCGGATGCGTAGAGCGCCGCGCCGTCGGCGTAGCTCAGACCCACCACGGGCACTGAAACCGTGGCGCCGAGGGTGCCCTCCACGAGGTCGGTGCGGCCCGGGTTGCCCTCATTGAAGATGATCACGGCGTCGTAGCCGGCCGCGATCGCGTTGGCCGCCTTGCTGGCGAACGTGCACGTGCCGCGCTGGATCAGGGCGACCTGGGGCTCGGTGGCCGAGGCCGGCACGAAGTCGGTCGCCGCGCAGCCGGCCGCAGAGCTCGGGGTCGGCGTGGCGGGAACCACGGTGTTCGTGGCGGCCACGATGCCGCCCACCACGTCGCCGCTCCCGGAGTAGGTGAAGGTGGCTGTGTCGTAATCCTGCGGGGCGGGTGAGACCTGGCTGAGTGAGGCCGGTGTCACTTCCTGGTAGAACTCGAATTCGAAGGGCTGCTCCGTCACCTTGTAGCCCGCCTTCGTGAGTTGCTCCTTCACGTAGGCAGCGGATGCGTCGTAGCCGGGAGTGCCCGCGGCCCGCGTGCCGTCGTTACGGTTCGCGATGCGCTGCAGCGCGCGTTCGTGTTGCAGGATTCCGCTCACCGTCACCGCTTGTCGCAGTTTCGTGGTGTTCACCTCGTCGATTGCCGCCGTCGCGGAGAGGGGAACCGTGAGGCTCCCCACTACGACGATGGCCACGAGCAATGCTTTTCTTCTCACAATGCCTCCCGATTCGGGCGGGAGGCCGGCCGCCCGGTTGGGTGACCACGCGTTCCCGCAACGACCATGCACCCGCAACGGGCTACGGGGTGGACTCGGGTGCGGTCGTTACCCAATCGTGATACGAAGCCCCGCGTTCGGGGGTCAGCGCAGCTGGCTGAACGCCTCCACGCGCGCGGACTGGCCGGCGATCAGGATCACGTCGCCGTCGAGAATCACGGTGTCGAGGCTCGTGTAGCTCCAGCCCACGCCCTCACGGTGGAAGGCCGTCACGGTGACACCGTGCTTGGCGCGCACCTTCGCCTCGCCGAGTCGCACGCCGATGAGCAGGGCGGGCGGCGTGGTCTTCACCAGTGCAAAGTCTTCGCCGATCTCGATGTAGTCCTGCATGGCGCCGCGCACGAGGTGGGCCACGCGCTTGCCCATGTCCTTTTCCGGGTAGATCACGTGGTGCACGCCCAGCTGGGTGAGGATCTCGCCGTGCGGATCGCTCACCGCCTTCGCCCAGATGTTGCCGATGCCGAGTTTGAGCAGCAGCGACGAGGTGAGGATGTTGGCCTGGATGTCGCCGCCGATTGCCACGACGACGCTCGTGAAGTCGGGCACCGAGAGCTCGCGCAGCGTCGCTTCCTTCGTGGAGTCGGCGCGCACCACATGGGTGAGCAGGCCGTTGTGCGCCTGCACGATCTCCTCGTCGCCGTCGATGCCGAGCACGTCGGTGCCGCTGCGCATCAGCTCGAGCGCGAGGGAGCTGCCGAATCGGCCGAGGCCGATCACGACCACAGACGACGCCTCGGTGAGGCGCGTGGTGTCGCGGCGACCGAATAGTGAATACCTAGCCAATGATCGGCCTTTCCTTCGGTAGTTCGTAGGTGGAGCGACGCTCGCGCAGGGCGAGCGCCGACGCGAAGGTGATGGGGCCGAGGCGGCCGATGAACATCAGCAGAATCAGGATGACCTGCCCGGCTGGCGGGAGCCCAGCGGTGATTCCAGTGGACAGACCAACGGTGCCGAAGGCCGAAATGGCCTCGAACAGCAGGGCATCCAGTGAGATGTCGGTCATCACCATGAGCGCGGCCGTCGCGGTGATCACCACGGCCACTGCCAGCAGCACAATCGTGATGGCCTGGCGGTGCACCGCGCGGGAGAGGCGTTTGCCGAACACGTTCACGGCCACGTCGCCGCGCACCTCGGCCCAGAGAATGAAGAACAACACGGCGAACGTGGTGATCTTGATGCCGCCGGCCGTGCCGGCCGGGCCGGCTCCGATGAGCATGAGCACGTCCATGCCGAGCAGGCTTGCGGAGTCCATCTGGCCGATGTCGATGCTATTGAAACCGGCTGTCCGCGTTTGCACCGACTGGAAGAAGCCCGCGAGCAGCTTGCCCTGCCAGTCCATCGGTCCGAGGGTGTTGGGGTTGTTCCATTCCAAGGCGGTGATGTACACCGAGCCGAACACAAGGAGCACGATCGTGCCGGCCACCACGATGCGGGTGTTCATCGTCCATTTGAGCGGGGTGCGCAGGTGCTTGCGCAGCTGCATGATCACCGGGAATCCGAGCCCGCCGAGGATGATCGCTGCACAGATGGGCAGGCAGATCCACGGGTCGGTCGCGTAGGAGATCATGTTGTCGCTGAACAGGGCGAAGCCGGCGTTGTTGAAACTCGACACCGAGTGGAACACTCCCAGCCACACCGCGCGGCCGAACGGTTCGCCGTAGCCGAACAGGAATCTGATCGTGAGCAGCACCGCGACGGCGGCCTCGATGATCAGGGAGATCTTCACGACGCCGACCACGAGGCCCTTCACGTCTTCGAGGCCCACGCTCTTCGCCTCGGCGGCCGCGTTGATGCGCGAGCGCAGTGAGAGTTTGCGCACCACGGCGAGGCCGATCACCGAGGCGAAGGTCATGATGCCGAAGCCGCCCACCTGGATCAAGGCGAGAATTACGATCTGGCCGAACGGCGTCCAGTAGGTCGCGGTGTCGACCACGGTGAGGCCCGTCACGCACACAGCCGAGGTTGCGGTGAAGAGCGCCTCCATGAAGGTGGCACTGTCGGGACCGACCCGGGCATTCGGCAGCATGAGCAGGGCCGTGCCCACGAGGATGGTGAACGCGAAAGCGGATGCGACGACCTGCGCCGGGTGCAGCCGCCGCCGCTTGGCGGCCCTGCCTGGTTCGCGAGTCGCCGGTGAGTGCACGCATTTACTCTACGTGTGCCGCGGCGAATTGGCTCTCGGATGGGCAGGGAATGCCGGTTGCCAGCTTCCCGTAAGAACTCTCCCGCGCCGGCCGCGCAGGCCAGTCATGGCGGCGATCGTGGCCGACTGAAAGTGGCGCACTGCGGCATCCGCTGCCCGAATCGGTCTCTCCGGAGGGCGCCGGACCAAACCCCATTGCGGGGTGCTCCGGACCATTACCGTGCCCCGGATGAACTTCCGGGCCGTGTGGCTCGAGAACATCGGGCCGAACAGAACAACGACTTGAGGAGTTCTCCATGAACACGATCACCAAGCGCATCGCAGTACTCGGAGCTACCGGCGCAGCAGCAGGCGCCCTCATCATCGGCGGCCTCGTGGCCCCGGCCCAGGCCGACAGCCTAGACCGCACGAGCACCACCACGAGCACCGTGACCGACAGCTCCAGCGACCAGGCGCACACCGACCTGATCAACGACCTCTTCAACGGCGCGACCGGCAACGGCGTGCTCGGCAACGACATTCTCGGTGGCGGCGTGCTCAACGGAGGCCTCGTCAACGGCGGAGTCGCCAACGGCTCGCTCAACCCCGAGGTCGGCGACGTCGCCTCCGGAACCGAGCTGGGCAACGGCAACGCCGTCGCCTCTGGCAACGACACCTCCGTCGACGCCCCGGTGACCGCACCGATCACCGCCCCTGTGGAAGCGCCCGTTGAGGCTCCCGTCGGAAACGGCACCACGACAGACGTGGACGGAGTCGACACCGGCAGCATCGACAGCGACGTGAACAACCTCGTCGACGACGTGCTCGGCGACACCGGACTCACCTCGATCTTCGGACGCTAAGCACCACCTGCACGACCTGCACGACCGAATCGGGGGATTCCTCTCGGGGATCCCCGGTTCGTGGCCCGAAGACCTTCCGGCCGACACGCAACACAGACTTGAGGAGTACCCCATGAACACCATCACCAAGCGCATCGCAGTATTCGGAGCAACCGGCGCAGCAGCAAGCGCCCTCATCATCGGCGGCCTCGTGGCCCCGGCGCAGGCCGACAGCCTCGACCGCACGAGCACCACCACGAGCACCGTGACCGACAGCTCCAGCGACCAGGAGCACACCGACCTCTTCAACGGCGCGACCGGCAACGGCGTGCTCGGCAACGACGTCGCCAACGGCGGCGTGGCCAACGGCGGGCTCGTGAACGGTGGAGTCGGCAACGGCTCGCTCAACCCCGAGGTCGGCGACGTCGCCTCCGGAACCGAGCTGGGCAACGGCAACGCCGTCGCCTCTGGCAACGACATTTCCGTCGACGCCCCGGTGACCGCACCGATCACCGCCCCTGTGGAAGCGCCCGTTGAGGCTCCCGTCGGAAACGGCACCACGACAGACGTGGACGGAGTCGACACCGGCAACATCGACAGCGACGTGAACAACCTCGTCGACGACGTGCTCGGCGACATCGACCTCAACTCGATCTTCGGACGCTAAGCACCAGCACCAGCACCAGCGAAACGGGCGATTCCCTCCGGGGGATCGCCCGTTCTTCGTGCGCTGCGCGCCGGCCGCGCGGATGCCGTGCCCCCATTTTTAGTGCCACCCAAAGTGAGTCTGTGGGGGCGGCCAGATATGGGGCATACTCGGTGTACACGGGCAAATCAGTGCCTGGTGCACGTCATGGGGGGCGATGTGGGTCGAATCATCGTTTTGCGTCCGTACAAGCACCTGTTGCGAGACACTCTCACCATCTTTCTGGCGTTCTGCGCCCCCACCTTCGCGGTTCTGTACTGGCTCAATGTTCCACAGGGCACGTGGGCTCCCGTGCTCATCGTGCAGGGCTTCATCACCGTCATCTACGCCCTGAGCATGATCGCCGCGTACCGCGTGCTGATTCGCCTGGACGAAGACGGCATCACGGAGCGTGGGTTCTTCCGGCCCTATGAGACTTTCCCGCTGGAAACCGTGGGCAGCGTCGTCCTCCTCGATCTCTACGCAAGCAGTGCCCTCGACACCAACCGGCAGCTCTTCATTACTGATCACGACGGCAAACTGCTCATTCGCATGCGCGGTCAGTTCTGGTCCCCCGACGACATGGACTCGCTCGCCGACGAGATGGACGTGCCCGTCGTGCGAGTACCGGAGCCGATGACGCTCGCCGACCTCAACCGCCTTCGCCCCGAATTGCTCTACTGGTTCGAGCGTCGGCCGTCGCTGCGCACCGCGCACGAGCCGCTCACGGTCGATTCTTCGGTCGCCGCCGCACTAGCCGTGCAGCCCCTGCGCAACTAGGCGGGCTTCGGGGAGCCGTCCGCGGCATCCGTTGTGAGCACGTAGTCGTTGTCGACGTTGACCTCCGGGCGCAGGCCGGAGGTGAGCCCGTCGGTGAAGAGTCGGCGCGACTCCGCGCGCAGCCGAGCGGCCGCCTCGGGGTCTGCGGCGCGCAGCTGCTCGAAGTCGACGTCGAGGCGCAGGCGTTCCACACCCGTCCACGCCGGGGGCGTCGCTCCGGCGAGGGCGTTGCCCACCCGAGGCGAGTCGAGTCGCCAGGTCACCTCGAAGCGGTCGCTCTGATCCGTGCCGGTGATGGCGTCGTCGAGCCGACCGTAGAAATCCGGCAGGAATTTCGTCACCTCTGCGCCGAGTTTCACGAGGTTAAAGTGGGCGTTGCGGCGGATGAGCGGGTCGAAGGTCCAGCGCATCTCCGTGACCCCGCGCTCCAGGCAGGCCGCGCGCTGGAAGAGTTTGAGGGCATAGCCCACCCCGTGGCTGCGGCGCCACGGCACGACCGCTGCCATGTGGGAATGCAGGTGCAGTCCGCCGGACCAACCCAGAAAACCGAGCGCGGCACCGACGGGACGCCCGTCGCCGAGCGCCACCAGAACTGTGTTGCCGGCGTAATCCAGGGCGAGCAGCATCGAGCGGTCGGGGCCGTGGCCCACGCCCCAGGTGCGGTCGAACAGGCCGAGAACCCCGGTGATGTCGCTCGGGTCTGCGGAACGTACGGTCACGCCGGCGGCGCTGGCCGCGGCATCCGCGCGCCGAAAGGCCTCTGTCACGGTGATCGGGTCAACGGTCATGCCACTGAGTAGACCACACACGGCACCGGTTGCGGCAGCCGCTACGGGCTTTCGGTCGGTTTGCTCCCTCGTTTTCGCAGCGGATGCCGCCGGGCCAGTTGCCGTTCACCGTCCAGCTTGGCCGCGATCGGCGCCCAGAGCACCACGGCCACGCCGGCGCCGATCAGCAGGCCGCCGAACGTGTCGGTGAGCCAGTGCGCCCCAAGATAGGTGCGGCTGAGCAGCATGATCAGCGTGTAGGCGAGGCCCGCCACCCAGACCCACACGCGCGGGAAGATGATTCCGAGCACCACGGCCATGGTCGCCGCGTTGGCGACATGCCCCGAAGGGAACGAACCGAAATCGGACGTGACCAGGATATCCAGCGGCCGGGCGCGGCCGAAGGCATGCTTGAGCAGCTGCACGATTCCGGCGCTCACGATCGTGGCGACCAGAAAGTAGGCCGCGGCCCAGGGGCGTCTGAGGTACAGGAGAACGAGGACTACGGCCCCGGGGATCACGAACACGCCCAGCACGCCGGCGCCGAGATAGTTCATGAACAGCGACGGAACCTCCCACACCGGGGCGCGGTGCTCGACGATCTCGTTCATCCACTCGGTGTCGATCTCGAGCAGCCCGCTCGAACGGGCCACCACGAGCGAGCCGAGCGCGGCCGCGAGGGCCAGGGCGAGCACGCCGCTGATGAGCGGCCAGCGCCGGGAGATGCGCCGGGCGCTCGGGGTCGCGGCGCGCTCCGGCGCCTCAGGACTCGTCATGCTGCAATGTTAGGCGCGAGTCGCGCTCTTCGAGCGGATGCGGCGGCGCCGGCCTCGCGCGCGGCTCGCGCCGTCGCGCCGCGGCCGCGTGGCGCTACCGCCACAGCGGGCGCGCGCCGCGACACCGGCGCTCCACACGGGAGGCTCGCGCCGCGGCCGCGTGGCGCTACCGCCACAGCGGGCGCGCGCCGCGACACCGGCGCTCCACACGGGAGGCTCGCGCCGCGGCATCCGCTCACAGCGTGATCCGCGCCCGCACGGCGCGGCGGCTAGTGATCGAGCGCGGGAACCGTGCGCGGACGCACGATCAGCCAGAGCGCGAGGATTCCGAGCACCGCCGTGGTGCCCATGACTGCCGACATCGGAACCGCGTTGTCCACCCCGAACCAGCCGACCACCGGGGAGATCAGTCCGGCCACGCCGAAGTTCGCGGCACCGAGCAGGGAGGCCGCTGTTCCGGCCTCGTGGCCGTGCCCGTTGAGCGCGATCACCTGCACGCTCGGCAGGGTGAAACCGCAGGCCGCGATGAAGAACCACAGCGGAACGAGAGTTCCCCAGAGCCCGGCTCCGGCAATGTCGAGCACCATAATAGCCAGCGCCGTCACGAGGAGCACGACCGTGGAGACCGAGAGTATCCACTGCGGGCCGATGTTCAGCCGGTGCATGAGTCGGGAGCTGAGCTGCACACCGGTGACGATGCCGAGCGAGTTCACGGCGAACAGGATGCCGTACTGCTGCGCGCTCAGGTCGTACACCTGCTGGAACAGGAACGGCGAGGCCGACAGGTACGAGAACAGTCCGGTGAACGTCATCGCGCCGATGATGGCGACACCCACGAAGGTGCGGTCGCCGAGCACCGCACGGTAGCGCTGGCCGAGGGTGTTGTGGCCACGAACATGGCGCTCGGTCTTGGGCAGGGTCTCCACGATGAAGAACGTCACGGCCAGGATAACCACGGCGCCGTACGCGGCGAGCACCCAGAAGATTCCACGCCAGGGCATCACGAGCAGCAGCTGCGAGCCGATCACCGGGGCGAGCACCGGCGCGAGCCCACTCACCAGGGCGAGGCGGGAGAGCATCTTCACGAGCGGCTTGCCGCCGAACAGGTCGCGCACCATGGCGAGCGCCACGACCGCACCGGCCGCCGCACCGAACCCCTGCAGCACGCGGAACACACCGAGCCACACGATGTCGGTCGAGAGCGCGGCTCCGATGCACGCCAGAATGTGGAACGCCGTCGCGAGAATCAGCGGCAGCTTACGCCCCACCTTGTCGCTCCACGGGCCCACCACGAGCTGGCCGAAACCGAAGCCGATCATGGTACCGGTGAGGGTGAGCTGAATCGCGGCCGGAGACACCCCGAGATCGCTCTCGAGCGTGGGGAACGCCGGCAGGTAGAGGTCGATCGTGAACGGGCCGAGCGCGGTGAGCATGCCCAGGATCAGGATGTAGACGAGGCGCTGACGGCGCGAGAGGGCATCGCCGGGGTGGCGTGCGGTCGAGCGCAGTTGGGCTGCGCTGAAAACTGGGATGGCGGCAGTAGTCACGTAGGTGATGTCCTCAAAGATGTGATTCGAACGGATGCTGGCCCAGCTGTGTGCGGGCGGCGGCACCACGCGCAAATTCTCGGGCCGCACTGGGGGCTAAGCCGCGCCGGGCGTGTCGTATTCCCATTCTGGCCAATTTGTTGTGCACATCGTCAAAAAACCTTCCAACCGCGGGCCCGCGCCACGGATGCCTGCCGGCCGTCGTCCGCGCCAAACCCGAGTTTCTCGCCAGCGTCGGCCAGCTGCGCGAAGCAGAGCTCCGCGGCGGCCACGTGCCAGGCGTGTGCTGCGCCGAGCCCCTCCGTCTCCGCCAGTGCGTGGGCGCGGTCCTCAGCCTCGCCGGCCTCCTGCTCGACGATCTGCACGAGCCCGGATTCGGAGTCAACGAGGTCAGCGAGGGTTGCGAGGGCGCCCTCGGGCGTCATGCCGCGCGCCACACCCTCGGCCACGGCATCCGCTGCACACTCGGCGAGGGCCTGCGGCGTGGAGACGAGCTGCACCTGAGAGGACCCGGCAAAGCTCGTGGCGCGTCCTGGTTCGAGCAGCCGCACCAGCAGCGACGGCCCCGCATAAATGATCACGAGGTCATCTGGCCGGTGCCGGTGCCGGTACCGGTACCGAGCCTGCCGCTGGCGCGCCCACAACATGCACCCGCGGCCGCGATACCCTGAGCATGAGCAGGAAGCGGGCGCGGCGACGGGGCGGCGGAAGTCGGAGTGTGGGAACGCGTCATGCGGGGCGGCGCCGCACCGCATGCACGGCGAGAAGTTCGCGGGCGGCCAGCCCGATGATGGCGCTGTAAGTGGGGTAGGCGAAGCGCACCTGTGCGAGTGTGGCCACGTCGACACCCGCCGCCATGGCCGTGGTCAGCGACTGAACCACCTCGACCGCGTTCTCACCGGTGGCGTGCGCTCCGAGCAGAAATTCGCCCCGACGGTCGGCGATGAGTTTGAGAAAGCCTCGTTCGCGGTTGTCAATTACCGCGCGGTCCAGCCGGGAGTACGGCACCAGCACCACGATGGCCTGCTCGTCACGCCGCAGCGATTGCTCCTCGGTGAGGCCGACCCCGGCATAGTCGGGATCCGTGAACCCGCCGGCCGGCAGCAGATGTGGCGGCGTGCGCCGGTTCACGCCCAGAACGGCATTCTCGGCCGCCGCTTCCCCCTCGAACTGCGCCGCCTGCACGAGCATGTCGCGTCCGTTCGCGTCGCCGACAGCGTAAATGTGCGGCACCGAGCTGCGAAAGAAGGCGTCGATCATGATCGATGACCGAGCCGTGTCGACCCCGGCCGCCTCGAGGCCGAGGTCGAGCACATCCGCTGGCCATCCAGTGGACATGATCACGGCGTCGAAAGAGCCGGTCATGGGCTCGCCGCCACGGGTGAAGTGCAGGGTGATTGAGGCATCCGCTTCGCGCACGAGCGAGGTGATGCCGCCGATTCCGAGGTGCACGGTGACCCCCTGGTCGACGAAGGCCTCGACGACGGCGGTCGAGACGGAGGCGTCGGAGTTGACCAGGATGCGCGGCGCCAAGTCGAGCAGGGTCACCGCCGAACCGAACGACGTGAAAACCGTGACGAGCTGGGTGCCGGTGTTGCCACCTCCGATGACGGCCAGGCGGCGAGGAATGTCGGGCAACGACAGAATGTGTTCGGGAACGACTGCGAGCTCAGCCCCCGGAATCGGCAGCCGGCGGGAGTGCCCGCCGACGCACACGATGAAAGATGCCGCCGTGAGAACGCGCCCGGAATCGAGCACCACCGCCGAATCGCTCGTGAAGCGGGCACGCCCCTCGAGCACCAGGGTGACTCCCGCGTCCGCAAATCGAGCGGCTTCGTTCTTGAGGGACCGCACCCGGTTTACCGTGTGGGTCACCCGCGCCACGGTCGCCGGCCAGTCGATGGGGCGCTCAATGACGCTGATGCCGTAGGTGTCGGCGGTGCGAATCTCACGCATCAACCGCGCGGTGGTGGCCAGCACGCGAGTGGGAACGCAGCCGGTGTTCACGCAGGTGCCGCCGAGCCGATCGGCTTCGAGCACCGCCACCGTCGCGCCCAATTCGGCGGCGCGCAGGGCGGCCGCGGTTCCGGCCGGACCAGCACCGATCACGATAACGTCGAACTGATCCGGCATGCTGATCTCCATCCGCTGAGGGGTACTCAGCCTCGCAGAACAGGCTGGGAATCTGCGCCCACTTTTCGGGCGATGAGGGCGCGTCGCAAGCACCCCAGTACACGCGGAAAGAGCGGATGCCGCCGGCTCGGCCGAGAGCCAGCCCTGACAGCCGGTCGCGCGGCAATGCCTCGCGTCCCTGGGAAATCGGCCTGCGCTGCAATGCCGCCCCCTCGCGCGTCCTGCGCCCGAAAGCGGCTCCCGCGCAAGATCATGCGCCCCAAAACTGCACGCGCGCCCGCGATACCGCCAGCCCGTGCAGGTTTGCGGCGCACGGACGTGCGCGTCACGGCCGGGAGCCCCGCACAAAGGCCTGCGGGTTGCCCAGCACCTCGTCGAAGGCGAGCTCCGCCGCTCCGATCATAGGCAAATCAGAGCCAAGTCGCGCGGAGTCGATGTGCACGTCCGCCAGCAGCTCACGAAGGGTCAGCTCCGCCACGGCTGCCTGCAGTCGCTCCGGATCCACCGCCCGAAGTGCCGCGAGAAACCCGCCGAGCACCACGAGCTGCGGATTGAGAACGTTGATGGCGCTGGCCAGCGCTACGGCTAGGTAGTCGATCTGACGGTTGACTTCGGCGCGAACGCGCGGCGACGTGGAGGCGAGGAGCGCGCGTTCGAGCTCGTCGGCATCCGCTGCCTCAATCCCGAACGCGCCGAACCGCTCGTCGTCGCCTTCGTCAGACTCACCCGATCCGCCGAGCCCGCCCTGCCTCCGGCCGTCACGACTGTCCAAGTCGCCGAGCCCGTCGAGCCGGTCAAGTCCGCCGAGCCCGAACCCACTCTCGTCAGCACCGCCCGAGTCGCCCGCGAGCGCCTCGAGCAGCCCGCGTCGGGTGACCTCAGCCTCGAGGGTGCCGCGGAAGCCGGCCGAGTCCAGGGCCTGGCTCTCACTCACCCGGGTGTGCCCGAATTCGCCCGCATAGCCGGCGTGGCCGCCCACGACCCGGCCGCCCACGATGAGTCCGCCGCCGATGCCCGACGCGCCGCCGTTGAGGTACACGAGGTCCGTCAGCCCGCGACCGGCTCCGAAATAGCGCTCGGCGAGCACCCCGAGGCTCGCATCGTTCGCCGCGACAACCGGGTAGCCGGTCGCGTCCGCGAGCCGTTCGGCGAACGGTTCGTCCACCCAGCCCAGGTGCGGCGCGTGGCGCACAACCCCGTCAACGGTGCGCACCAGCCCCGGCACGGCCACGCCCACGCCCACGACGTCGAAGAGTTCAAGGTCGCCGCGCAGCCCCTCGATCACGGCGGCGGCCAGGCTCACCGCCTCGGCGGCGCTCGGCGAGTGCTCGACCACCGAGCGGATGCGTCGGTGCACCACGCCGTCGAGCCCGACGAGTCCCACTGTCACCGCGTCGATCTCGGGATGAACCGCCAGCGCGGCCACCCGCCCGCTCGCCTCGACCACCGGGCTCGGCCGCCCGACCTGCCGGGTGGCGTCGGGCTGCCGTTCCCCGACGAGCCCCAACTGCACGAGCTCGGCGACGAGAGCGGAAATGGTGGAACGGTTCAGCCCGGTGAGGCGGGTGAGGTCTGCCCGGGATGAGGGACCCCCGCGGTGCACGGCGCGCAGAATGATCGACAGGTTGTGCCTGCGCACGTCATCATGGTTGTTGCCTTGCACGGTCGTCTCCATACCTTTGAAAATACAGGGTACCCCGGGCAATCCCCGGACTCACGTGTTAGGTTGCCCGAGTCAACAAATCATCATCGATGCTGAAAGACACAGGACATCATGGAATTTCGTTACCTCGGAAACAGCGGGCTCAAAGTCTCTGAAATCACCTACGGCAACTGGCTCACGCACGGTTCGCAGGTGGAGAACGACACGGCCACCCGCTGCGTGCGCGCGGCTCTCGATACCGGCATCAGCTCCTTCGACACCGCCGACGTGTACGCCAACACCGTGGCCGAGCGGGTGCTCGGCGATGCGCTGCGCGGCGAGCGCCGCGAGTCCCTCGAGATCTTCACGAAGGTCTTCGGCCCCACGGGCCCCAAGGGCCACAACGACACCGGCCTCTCCCGCAAACACATCCTCGAGTCGATCAACGGCTCGCTCACCCGGCTGCAGACCGACTACGTCGATCTCTACCAAGCCCATCGCTACGACGTGGAAACCCCGCTCGACGAAACCATGCAGGCCTTTGCCGACGTGGTGCGCCAGGGCAAGGCCCTCTACATCGGCGTGAGCGAGTGGAACGCCGAGCAGCTGCGCGCCGGCCACGCGCTCGCCCGAGAGCTCGGCATCCAGCTCGTGTCCAATCAGCCGCAGTATTCCATGCTGTGGCGGGTCATCGATGCCGAAGTCGTTCCGGCATCCGTCGAGCTCGGCGTCTCGCAGATCGTCTGGTCACCCGTGGCTCAGGGCGTGCTCACGGGCAAGTATCTGCCGGGTGCCGCGCCGCTCGCCGGAAGCCGGGCCACGGATGCGAAGGGCGGCGCCGACATGATCAGCCGCTGGATGAGCGACGAGGTTCTCACGGCGGTGCAGAAGCTGCGCCCGATCGCCGACGACCTCGGACTCACCATGGCGCAGCTCTCCCTCGCCTGGGTGCTCGCGAACCCGAACGTGGCCTCGGCCATCATGGGCGCGTCCCGTCCGGAGCAGGTGGCCGACAACGTGAAGGCCGCCGGTGTGAAGCTGGATGCCGGGGTGCTCGCCGCCATCGACGAGGTCACCCGCGACCTCGCCGAGTTCGACCCGCGCAAGACCACCTCCCCCCAGACGCGCCAGGCGTAGTTGCGCCGCCGAGGCATCCGCTCTCTCCCGCCACTAAAACCGGAGAAACTCGCGACACGCCGGGTCACCCCACGCCACCCCACTCGGAGTGTTGCGGAAATCCCCGGTTTTACGCAGCGCACCCACCCCCGAACCCAGGAGTAGATCATGAGAATTGCCGTCACCGGTGGCAGTGGCAAGCTGGGGCGCAGCGTTGTCGCGCGCCTCGCGAGCGAAGGCCACGACGTTACGAACCTCGATGTGTCGGGCGAACGCGGCTCGGCCTTCACGAAGGTCGACCTGACGGACTACGGCCAGGTCGTCGACGTGATGTTCGGCATCAACGACCGCACCGACGGTTTCGACGCCGTGGTGCACCTCGGCGCGATCCCCGCACCGGGCCTGCACGCCGACGTGGCCACCTTCCACAACAACATGCTCTCTACCTATAACGTGTTCCAGGCCGCGCGGCGGGCCGGCATCAAGCGCATCGTCTACGCCTCGAGCGAGACCGTGCTCGGGCTGCCGTTCGACGTGAACCCGCCGTACATCCCCGTCGACGAGCAGTACCCGGCCCGGCCGGAGAGCACGTATTCGCTCGTGAAGCACCTCGAGGAGCAGATGGCGATCGAGCTCGTGCGATGGGATCCGCGGCTGAGCATCACCGCGCTGCGCTTCTCGAACGTGATGAACCCCGAGGATTACGCAGCCTTCCCGGCGTTCGACGCCGACGCGACCCTGCGCAAGTGGAACCTCTGGGGCTACATCGACGGCCGCGACGGCGCCCAGGCCGTGTCGCGAGCGCTCGAGAAGTCGCTGCCAGGCTTTGAGGCGTACATCATTGCCGCCGCCGACACCGTAATGAGCCGCTCGAGCGCGGCCCTCGCAGCCGAGGTCTTCCCGGGCGTCACCATTACGAAGGAGGTCGGCGAGCACGAGACCCTGCTCTCGATCGACAAGGCCCGCCGCCTGTTGGGGTTCACCCCGCAGCACAGCTGGCGCGACCACGTGTAGGTGTCCCCTCCCGCTGGGGCCAACTCAGGTAGTCCACGGGCCCGGCCACCGGCATCCGCTCCCTGCTCGCACAGCGGATGCCTCCGGCCCGCGCATTTCCTGAACGCGCCACACGCCCGGCGTCCTAGCGACTGACGGGCTCGCTCGCCCCCAGGGCGGCGAGTTCGCTGCGGCGCGGCATGCCCTCCCAGTCCCCCGGAACCAGGCAGGCGTAGGCGCCAACCGTCACGGCGGTGGTCAGACGGGTGTCCACGTCGTGGCCCAGCAGGTAGTCGGCGAGGTAGCCGGCTACGAAACCGTCCCCGGCGCCCACGGTGTCCAGCACCGTTGTGGGAATGGCCGCCCGCGTGTATTCCCGCCCCTGTACGACCGCGACCGCGCCGCGCTCGCCCAGTTTGACTATCGCGTCCCCGGCTCCGGCCTCGATCAGCCGATGGGCAAGCAGAAGCGGGGTCGCCGCAGCACCCACCGCGATGGCGGCCTCGTCATCCCCCGCGAAGACCACGTCAACGAGCGGCAGGATGCGCCGGTATACGACGCCGGCCTGCTCCGCCGACCAGAGCTTGCCTCGAAAGTTGAGGTCGAAGGACACCGTGACGCCGGCCTCCCTCGCCACCCGGATCGCCTCAAAGACGGCGTCGGCAGCGGTATCGGAGAGCGCTGGCGTAATGCCGGTCAGGTGCAGCAGCGACGCCGAGCGAATGAGCTCAGGATCGATGTCCTCTGGCCGCAGCCGCGATCCCGCATTGCCGCGGCGGTAGTACCAGACGCGGGTGTCCCGGCTCGTGCGGCGCTCCTTGACCATGAGGCCGGTCGGGGCCTCCGGATCGCGGATTCCCACCACGCTCACGCCCTCCGCGCTGATCTCGCGCAGCACCATGTCGCCGAGGGAATCCTCACCTACCCGGCCGATCCAGGTGACCGGCGTGCCGAGGCGCCGCAGCGCTATGGCCACGTTGCTCTCCGACCCGCCGATGCCGAGAGTCATCGCCCGGGTGTGCTGCAGCGGCCCGAACGAATCGGAACTCATCAGGGCCATGGTTTCGCCCAGGGTCACAACCGACCGGGCAGCGGATGCCGCGCTCATCGCTGCGCCAGGGCATCCGCTGCCAGGCGGGTCACCCGCTGCGCCCGCTCGGCGAGCGCCGGGAGCGACCCACCCGTCAAGGCGTCGCCGACGAGCGGGCCGCCGAGGCTCACGGCGAGGGCGCCGGCCTGAAGCCAGCGCGGAATGTCGTCGAGGCCGATGCCGCCGGAGGGCACGAACTCGAGGTCGGGAAACGGCCCGCGCAGGTGCGAGCCGTATTGCGGTCCCACGGTTTCGGCCGGGAAAATCTTCACCGCGGTCGCGCCGGCGGCCCAGGCACCGTAGAGCTCGGTGGGCGTCAGGCCGCCGGGGAACACCGGCATGCCCTCACGCACCGCGAGCGCGATCACATCGAGGTTCACGATCGGCGTCACGAGGTAGTGGGCGCCGGCTTCAATCGCGAGCTCGGCCTGCCGCACGGTCACGATGGTGCCGATCCCCACCTCCACATCGGCGCCGACCCTCGCGAGCAGGGCGGGCAGATGTTTGAAGGTTCCCGGCGTGCTGAGGGTCAGTTCGATCGAGCGCACGCCGTTCTCAGCGAGCACGTCGACCACGGGGTCGTAGTCTGTCGCGGCGTTCGCGCGCAAGACGGCGATGATCGGGCGCTGGCGCAGCCGAGCGGATGCCGGCACGCGGGCCGGCGAGGGGGCGAGGGTCACGAGGGCTCCTGGGTTGTGTCGTCGCGGTGGGTGGAGTGTGGGAGGGCGGCTGCGACCGCGGTCGACCGGCGCACGATGAGCCGGGTGGGCACGCTTCCGGTCGGATGCGATTCGGGGTCGAGCACGGCGGCCGCCGCGAGTGCACCGAGGGCCCGGCTGGAGCTGTCGACGGTGGTCAGCGCGGGCCAGGCCAGGCCGTCGGGGAGGGAATCGTCACAGCCGATCACGCTGATGCGGCCGGGAACGTCGATTCCGCGGGCGCGGAGCGCGGCGAGCGCGCCGAGGGCGACCTGGTCGTTGAAGGCGAGTACCGCCGTGGCCCGGTCGGGGTCGAGATCGGCACACGCCGCGAGGCCCGCCGCGAAGTCGGGGCGCTCGATGCCCACAACGGTCAGGGCCAGGCCCAGTTCGCCGCAGACCCGGCTGAGCACGGTGCGCTTCTGACGCGCGGACCAGGAGCGGGCAGGCCCGTCGAGGTAGGTGAGTCGGCGGTGGCCGAGCTCGTGCAGGTGGGTGACGGCCGCCGTGAAGCCGGCGTCGACGTCGATGACCATCTGACTCAACCGCGGCGGCACGACCACGTCGCCGCCGAGCCGTCGGTTGGCCAGCACGACGGGGAGTCGGCCGGCCGCGGCCACGATCTGCTCGTCGGTGAGCCGGCTGGAGGTGAGCACGAGCCGGTCGACCTGAGTCGACATCTGGCGCACCAGGGCGAGCTCGCGGTCGGGATTCTCGTGGGAGTCGCCGATCACAATTCCCATGTCGTAGGCGCCCACGAGGGACTCGAGTTCGGCCAGGAACGAGGTGTAGAAGGGGTTGGTGATGTCGGGGAAAATCAAGCCGATGTTGCCCGTCGTTCCGGTCACGAGGCCGCGCGCCAGCCGGCTCGGCGTGTAGTCGAGCGCGGCGGCCACCCGCAACACGCGGTCCCGGGTGGCGGGCACGACGGCGTCCGATCCGCTCAGCGCGCGGGACGCCGTGGCGATCGACACCCCGGCGGCGTCCGCAACCTGCCGAATCGTTGTCGCCACTTGACCCGCCCGTCGGAAAGAAGAAGAATAGGGAATGAAATCGTTTACATTCACTCTATAGCAGCCACAAGGATCCCGCCAGATGCCCACCAGAGTCTTGCTCCGCGACGTTGCCCTGCACCTGAACGACCGGGACGAGGTGGCCGTCGCCCTGCGCCCGTTGCCCGCCGGCACGCTCATCGACCTCGGTCCCGGGCCTGGGCCCGGGACCGAGCCCCTCACGCTTCCGGCCGATATTCCGCGCAGCCACAAGTTCGCCCTCGCCGCCATCGCCGCGGGCGCACAGGTGCACAAGTACGGGCAGCCCATCGGCCGCGCCACCGCGTATATCGCCGCCGGCGAGCACGTGCACAGCCAGAACCTCGGCATGGACGACACCTCGCGCGCGCACGAGTTCGGCACGAGCCGCACCGAGCTCGCCGTGCCGAGCGAGCCGATGCCCACGTTCCTCGGCTACCCCCGCGCCGACGGGCGGGCGGGCACCCGCAACTTCGTGGGCATTCTCACCTCGGTGAACTGCTCGGCCACAGCCGCGAACCTCATCGCGGAGGCGTTCCGCGGCTTCGCCCTCGACGAGTTCGAGAACGTCGACGGCGTGATGGCCCTCACCCACCAGAGCGGATGCGGCCTGGTCCCCACGAGCGAGGGCGCCCAGGTTCTGCTGCGTACCCTGCGCGGCTACGCCGCGCACCCCAACTTCGGCGGCCTGCTCGTGGTCGGCCTCGGCTGCGAGATGGTTCCGGTGGAGTCGCTCGTTACGGGCTATGACCTGCCGACCGACACCCTCGTGTCCACCATGAACATCCAGGGCGAGGGCGGCGTGCGCGCCACGGTCAAGGAGGGCATTGCCCGCATCCGCGCCATGCTGCCCGAGCTCAACAAGCGCACCAGGATTCCGATTTCGGTTTCCGAGCTCGTGCTGGGCCTGAACTGCGGCGGCTCCGACGGCTTCTCCGGCATCACCGCCAACCCGGCCCTCGGCGTGGCGTCCGACCTCCTCGTGGCGTACGGGGCGACATCCGTTCTCGCGGAGACGCCCGAGGTCTTCGGAGCCGAACACCTGCTCACGAGCCGCGCCGTCTCGCCCGCGGTCGGGCAGCGTCTGCTCGACCGCATCGAGTGGTGGCAGGGCTACGCCAAGCAGGGTGGCGGCAGCCTCGACAACAACCCCTCGCCCGGCAACAAGGCCGGCGGGCTGACCACCATCTTGGAGAAGTCGCTCGGCGCCGTCGCGAAGGCCGGGCAGGCCGATCTGTCGGCCGTGTATGAATACGCCGAGCGCATTACCGAGCGTGGCCTCGTGTTCATGGACACCCCAGGCTACGACCCGGTGTCGGTGACCGGAATCATCGCCGGGGGCGCGACCGTCGTGTGCTTCACAACCGGCCGCGGCTCGGTGTTCGGCTCCAAGCCCACGCCTTCGATCAAGCTCGCCACCAACTCGGAGACCTTCAACCGCATGCCCGACGACATGGACCTCAACGCGGGCCGCATCGTCGACGGCACGGCGTCCCTCGCCGAGGTCGGAGCCGAGATCTTCGACCTCATCATTCGGGTGGCCTCTGGCGAGCAGACCGTGAGCGAAGAACTCGGCGTGGGCCAGGAGGAGTTCATCCCCTGGCAGTTCGGCACGGTCACCTGAGTACCCGGTCTGCCCGGGCCTAACTCCTGCATATCGAGACGTCCGAGTCGGACTTCCGCATAAATCCGGGGCCGAATTCTGGCCGGCCCCGGATCTGCAGGAGTTATGCGCGTGCGCCCGATGGAGCGGATGCGGCGGGCTACCAGTCGTGCATGGTCCCGTCGCGCTGCAGGCGGTTCACCGGCAGGTACGCGGGCGTGTAGTCGAAGGTCGCGGCGAGCGCCTCGTCGTACTCGACGCCGAGGCCGGGGTTGTTGCCCGGGTGCAGCAGCCCGTTCTCGAAGGTGTAGCTGGTCTGGAACACCGAGAGGGTGTCCTCCGAGTGCTTCATGTACTCCTGAATACCGAAGTTGTGGATCGCGAGGTCCAGGTGCAGGGCAGCGGCCTGACCGACCGGCGAGATATCGGTCGGTCCGTGAAAACCAGATTTGATCTGGTAGATCGCGGCAAAGTCAATGATCTTCTTCAGCGCGCTGATACCGCCGGTGTGGGTGACGGCGCTGCGCACGTAGTCGATGAGCTGCTCGGTGATCAGGGTCTGATAGTCGAAGACCGTATTGAAGACCTCCCCGATGGCGAGCGGCGTCGTCGTCTGTGCCCGCACCCGCCGCAGCGCCTCCTGGTTTTCCCCGGGCGTGCAGTCTTCGAGCCAGAACAGGTCGTACGGCTCGAGGGATTTGCCGAGGATGGCGGCCTCGTTCGGCGTGAGGCGGTGATGCCCGTCGTGCAGCAGGGGAAGGTCGTAGCCGAATTCCTCTCGCACTGCCGCGAAGATCGTGGGGATGTGGCGCAGGTACGCGCGACTGTCCCACTGCTCTTCGGTAGGAACGGAGGTGCGCTTGGCGGGTTCGTAGTCGTAGCGCTCTCCGGGCTTCTGGTTGGTGGCCACGCCGTAGACCTGGCCGAGGCCGGGCACTCCGGTCTGCACACGGATGGCCTTGAAGCCCTGGTCGAGGTGGTTCTGAATGGAGGCGAACAGCGAGGGCAGGTCGGAGCCTGACGCGTGGCCGTAGGCGAGAGCGCCCGTGCGGGAGGCCCCGCCGAGCAGCTGGTACACCGGCTGGCCGGTCACCTTGCCCAAGATGTCCCAGAGCGCCACGTCCACGGCCGCGATCGCGGCCATCGTGACGGGTCCGCGGCGCCAGTACGCCCCGCGGTAGAGGTACTGCCAGGTGTCTTCGATCGCCTGCGGGTCGCGGCCGATCAACAGCGGCACGATGTGTTCCTGCAGGTAGGCGACCACGGAGAGCTCGCGCCCATTGAGGGTCGCGTCGCCGAGGCCCGTCACGCCGTCCGACGTGGTGATCTTCAGGGTGACGAAGTTGCGTCCTGGACTCGTGAAGAAGACTTCTGCGTGTTCGATGACGCTCATAGTGCTGCTCTTTCTCCTGGTGCGGGGATGGTCGCGGCTGCTCCGGCGGCGGCAGTATCGCGTCGCGCGTAGGCCGTCAGGGGCAGGGTGTACGCGAGGTCGACCGCTGTTTCGGTGGCCTCGTCGAGGGTGAGTCGGTGTTCGGCCACGAGCCCCGCGAGGTAGCCGGCGTCGATGCGTCGGGCCAGGTCATGCCTGGCCGGTATCGACGCGAACGCCCGCGTGTCGTCGACGAAACCGCTCGTGTTGTAGAAGCCGGCGGTCTCGGTGACGAGTTCACGGAACCGCGCCATGCCGCCGGGCGAATCGAGGAACCACCAGGGGGCGCCGAGCCGCACGGAGGGATACGCCCCCGCAATCGGCGCGAGTTCCCGCGAGTACACTGTCTCGTCGATCGTGAACAGGATGATGCGAAATCGCGGGTCGAGGCCGAAAGCGTTGAGCAGCGGTTGCAGCCCGCGGGTGTAGTCCACGGGCAGGGGAATGTCGAAGCCGTTGTCTGGGCCGAAAGCCGTGGCAATAGCGTCGGAGTGATCGCGTTGCACTCCGGGGTGAAGCTGCATCACGAGGCCGTCTTCGACCGACATGCGGGCGCTCTCAAAGAGCATGTTTGCCGCGAAGGCCTCGCCCGTGGCCGCGTCCACCGGGCCGACGAGCGCCTGCGCGAAGATGCGCTGGGCATCCGCTGCGGAGAGCGGGGTGGTGTCAGCGGTGAGGTGGCCGTGGTCCGTGGCACGGGCTCCCGCCGCCACGAACGCGAGACGGCGCTCCTGCACGGCCACGAGAAAGCTCGCGTAGTCCGTGATGTCCGAGCCGTTTCGGGCGGCGAGTGCGCGCACGGCGGCCCGCCAGCCGGCGCGATCGGGGTAGAAGATGCCGTCGGGCCGGAAGGTGGGAACGACCCGTTCGCCCCAGCCCTCCGCGGCGAGCGCCGCGTGCTCGGCCAGGTCGGAATCCGGCGCATCCGTGGTGCTGAGAATCTCGATGTTGAAACGGTCGAAGAGTGAGCGGATGCGATACTCCGGCGTGGCCAGGGCGGCCGACAGCTGGTCGTAGATCGCGTCGGCCGTGGCGGCGGAGGGCTCGTCGGTGATGCCGAAGACCAGGGCCAGCTCGTGTTCCATCCAGTAGCGGGTGGGGGTTCCGCGGAAGAGCTTCCAGTTCTCGCAGAAGCGCCGCCAGATGAGCCGATGGTCGGTCTCGTAGGAGGAATCACCGTCCAGGGGGCGAACGCCGAGGTCTTCGTGGCGATAGCCCTGGGACACCAGCATGCGTACGAGATAGTGGTCGGGAATGATGAAGAGCTCCGCCGGATCCCCGAAGGCGTCGTTGCGCCGGATGAAGCCGGCATCGATGTGCCCGTGCATCGACACGATCGGCAGGGCGGCGACGCTCTCGTAGATCTCCCTGGCGATCGTTCGCTGCGTCGGCTCGGCCGGGAGGGCCCGGTCGGGGTGAAGTTTCCATGGCGTCTTCGCCATTTTCTGCCTCCTCATTGAAACAAAATGATTGTTGTTACAGTCGGTCAAGCCCGGTCGAGGCGTCGCCTTCAAGCTCGTTGAGACCACTATATGCAGGTATTCAGGCCGAGCGCGAGACCTTGGCGTGGCATTCGGGCAAACTTTCTGCCGTAATAAAACTGTGACTTGACGAAACACTGCAAAGGTTTGCAGAATGTAGCCACGGCCCACAACCATGCGGGCCCGTACACAGGGTGGTGTTCAACATGGTCGTGACTATTCGCGATGTGGCCCGGGTCACTGGAGTGTCGATCTCCACGGTCTCCCGAGCGCTCGCCAACCCGGAGCAGGTCGCAGAGGCTACCCGCCTGCACGTGCAGGAGACAGCCCGCAGCATGGGATACCGCCCGAACCGTGCCGCCAGGGGACTCGTCACCGGTCGCACGGGCAGCATCGGTCTCGTCGTTCCCGACCTGGAAAACCCGTTCTTCGGCTCGATCTGCAAGGGCGTGCAGGCCCGCGCCCGCGCCGCAGGCTACGCGGTGTTCATCGCCGACACCGACGAAGATCCCCTCCTCGAAGACGAGGTGGTGCGCAGCCTGACCAAGCAGGTCGACGGCGTGATCCTCTGCTCCCCCCGCGGCTCCGACGAGGCCGTCGGTCGGGTCGCCGAAGACAGCTCGCTCGTGCTCGTCAACCGCACCCTGGCCGGCGTGCCCTCGATCACCTTCGACAACGGCGGCGGCGCCCGGGCCGTGATGAGGCACCTCGTGGCGCTCGGTCACCGAACGATCGCCTACGCGGCCGGCCCGATCACCTCGTGGTCGAACCGGGAACGCGACGTGGCCCTGCGCGAGTTCGCGGACGAGTCCGACGATGTCACCCTGATCGAACTCGGCAATTTTCCGCCGTTTTTCTCCGGGGGAACCCAGGCGGCAGACCTCGCGCTCGCGAGCGGCGCCACGGCCATCGTGGCCTTCAACGACCTGGTCGCCGCCGGGCTCGTCGACCGGCTGCGCCACCGCGGCATCAACGTGCCGACCGACATCAGCGTCACCGGGTTCGACAACGTGCCGATGTCCACCCTGGTCTGGCCCAACCTCACCACGGTGGACTTTCCCCGCATCCAGATGGGGCGCGCCAGTGTCGATGCCCTGCTGGACACAGTTCTCGGCCGGTCAACCGGACCACGACCCAACGTGGAGATCGCCGTCGAACTCGTCGTACGACAGTCGACCGGCGTCGTGCCGGCCGGCACCACAGCATCCGCTCAGTAGGCAGCACCTGCGTCAGCGTTCCCACAGCTTCCAGACACAGCCGTTTGGTCAGAACAGAAGGAAAGAAATCGAAATGAGAGCTTTCACCCGCACCTATGTCACAGCGGCAGTCGCCGTGGCAGCGCTCGTTCTCACGGGGTGCAGCGCACCGAACTCCGGAGCCGCGCCCGCCACGCCGGCGGCCAACGCCTCCGAGGTGCCCGACAAGCCGTCGGCACCCGTCACGCTGAACATCCTCGACGTGGCCGGCAACCAGAAGCTGACCGGCCCCATGGTCGACGCCTTCGTGGCGGCGAATCCCGACGTGATCTCCGCCGTCACCTGGGAGAGCGCAGGCGCTCCGGACCTCGTGGGGTCCATCAAGCCGCAGGTCGACAGCGGAAGCCTGTCCATCGACCTCGTGATGACCGGAACCGACGGCCTCGCCGCGGGCATCGGCCAGGACCTCTGGATTCCGCTCGTCACCGACTACGCCGACCGCCTGTCCAACCAGGCCGACTACATCGAACCCGCCGCGAACATGCAGGAAATCGCCGAGGGCTTCGGAGTCGTCACCACCTACTACCCCTCCGGGCCGCTGCTGCAGTACGACCCCGAGGTCGTAACCGACGTTCCCACGACGCCCGAAGAGGTGCTCGCCTGGGCTGAGGCCAACCCCGGCAAGTTCGGCTACGCGCGACCGGCCAACTCCGGCCCCGGCCGCACCTTTCTGCAGGGCCTCCCCTACATCCTCGGTGACTCCGACCCGACCGATCCCGTGAACGGCTGGGACAAGACCTGGGCCTACCTCAAACAGCTCGGCCTCACCATCAACAACTACCCCACCGGCACCGGGCAGGTCATCTCCAACATGGCCGACGGCACCTGGGCCATGATCCCCACCACCACCGGCTGGGACATCGAACCACGCGCCACGGCCAAAATGCCCGCGAGCATCGAGGCTGCCCCTTTCGACGACTTCACCTGGGTGACTGACGCCCACTACGCCGTCGTCCCGCAGGGCCAGACCGCCGACAAGATGTCCGCCATCCTACTGCTGCTGCAGGACATGCTCACCCCGGAGACCAACGCCATGGCGTACGACACCGGCTACTTCTACCCCGGCCCGGCCATCGAGGGCGCCACGCTCGACAAGGCACCCCAGGCCAGCCAGGACGTGATCGCCGAGTTCGGCCGCGACTGGTATGACGACCTGATCGAGGAGATGCCCAAGGCAGCTCCGCTCGAGCCTGCCGCTCTCGTGCAGGCGTTTGACATCTGGGACCGCGAAGTCGGCTCGGGAAAATTTGAGGGGCAGTAACTCATGACACGGTCGACCAACACATTTGACACCCTCGAACTGAAAAACGTCGGACGCAGCTTCGGCGGCCACAATGCGTTGGTCGACCTGAACCTCACGGTTCGGGCGGGCGAATTCATCGCCCTGCTCGGACCGTCGGGCTGCGGCAAGTCCACCGCCCTCAACTGCCTCGCCGGCCTCCTGCCGCTCACCCACGGTGAAATCCTGATCGACGGCAAGCGCATCGACGTGCTGCCCTCCGAGAAGCGCGACTTCGGCATGGTCTTTCAGAACTACGCCCTCTTCCCCCACCTCTCGGTGGAGAAGAACATCGCCTTCGGCCTGCAAATGCGCAACCTGCCCAAAGCGGATGTCGCCCGGCGAGTCGCCGACGGCCTCGCCCTCGTGAAGCTGCAGGAACAGGCCAAGAAGCTGCCGGGCCAGCTCTCGGGCGGCCAGCAGCAGCGCGTCGCCATCGCCCGCGCCGTCGTGCTCGAACCGCGCCTCGTGCTCATGGACGAGCCTTTGTCCAACCTCGATGCCAAGCTGCGGCTGGAGATGCGCACCGAGATCCGTCGACTGCACCAGTCCCTCGGGCTCACCACCATCTACGTCACGCACGACCAGGAGGAGGCTCTCTCGCTGGCCGACAGGCTCGTGGTGCTGCGGGAGGGACGGGTGCAGCAGATCGGCACGCCCGAGCAGCTGCACAACAACCCCACCAACTGGCACGTCGCCGACTTCATGGGGTACCGCAACATCGTCGACCTCCAGGTCGAATCCGTCGTGGGAGACCTCGCCAGGGTAACCGGCCGGGGCATCTCGATCATGGCGACCCTCGCCCAGCCGGCGGCCGTCGGCGACACCGTTCGCGTCGCCATCCGCCCGTCGGACCTTCTCGTGGCCGGGCCCGACACACCGTCGGGTCGCGACACCGTGCAGGCCACCGTGAACGTCGTCGAGTACCAGGGCCGCGAGTTCGCGGTCGAGGTCACCACCACCCAGGGCCAGAACCTCTTCGTGCACGCCTACACGGCGCTCGTTCCCGGTTCGACGGTGCAGCTCACCGTCGATCCGGCCCGAGCGCTCGTCTACCGTACGAGCCTCGACGGTGTCGCCGCGCCCCGGGAACTCTCAGTGGTGCGGTCATGACGTCCGCCACCAATACGGGCTCGCGGGCGCGGGGGTCGGCCAGCCTCAAGCACCGGCTGGCCGAACGCGGAGTCGACACGAAGCTCCTGCTGCTCGTGCCGGCCATCGTCTTCGCGCTGCTCTTGTTCGTGTATCCCTTCGCCTACGGCATCGGGCTCACCTTCCAGCCACTCGCCGGTACGCAGGATCAGTGGGGCGGCGGAATCTTCGCCAACTATGTGGCGTTCTTCAGGGACGACTTCATCTTCGACTCCGTCTGGCTCACTCTGAGGCTCGCCCTTCCCGCCGCGCTGTTCAACGTGCTCGTCTCCATCCCGATCGCCTTCAAGCTGCGCAGCAAGTTCCGCGGAAAGCGGATGCTGCAAACCCTGCTCGTGCTGCCCATCACGCTGGGTACCGTGCTCACCGCCCAGGGGCTGCTGATCTTCGCCGGACGCCAGGGCTGGCTCAACCGGTTCCTGCTGGAAAACGGCATCATCGACCAGCCGCTCCAGCTCGTGAACAACTACCTCGGCGTGATGCTGTCGCTGATCATCTCGGGCTTCCCCTTCGCGTACCTGCTCATCTCGTCGTACCTGTCCGGCATCGATCCCTCGCTCGAAGCCGCGGCGAAGACCCTCGGCGCCAACTGGAAGCAGCGCTTCCGCCGCATCACGCTGCCGCTGCTCGCGCCAGGACTGGCCACAACGTTCATCCTCACGTTCGTGCTCGCGTTCAGCGTGTTTCCGTCCGCACGACTCGTGGGTGACGCGTCCGGTGAAACCCGGGTGCTCGCGCTGATGGCCTACCGGGCGTTCTCTGAGCAGCTGGACTACAGCATGGCATCCACTATCGCAATGATGATGGGGGTGGTGGAACTCATCGTGATCGCGTTCGTGTTCCTGGGCCGCTCCTTCCTCTATAAGGGTTCAACGGGAGGGAAGGGCTGATGTCCAACTCACAGCTGACGTCCACACCAACACCGCAGGCCGCTCCACCCACCGAGGTGGTCAACATCGTCAAGAACCGCAATCGTGGCAAGCTCGCGCCCGGCGAGAAATCCCTCGTGGCCTCACCCGGCACCTGGTTTGTCTGGTTCGGCATCGCGGCCTTCTTCATCTTCCTGTTCGGCATCGTGCTCAGCGTGCTCGTGGACTCGCTCGGCAAGCCGTGGTTCAACACCTGGCTGCCGGAGAGCTTCACTCTGGGCTGGTACCAGGAGTCCTGGGCGCGATTCGACCTGACGCACATCATCGGGGTGACACTCCTGGTGGCCTTCTCCGTGATCGTGATCTCGGTGATCATCGGGGTGCCGGCGTCGTACGTGCTCGCCCGCAGCAACTTCCCGGGTAAGAAGCTCGTGATGCTGTTGTTCCTGCTGCCCATCCTGATCCCGCCGATCACCTTCGGCATCCCGCTCGCAACCGTGATGTACAACTTCGGCCTCGGCCGCACCGTGCTCGCCGTCATCCTGGTGAACCTCGTGCCGTCAGTGCCGTTCGTGATCATCACGATGACGCCGTTCATCGAGCAGATCAACCCGTCCATTGAAAACGCGGCCCGCATGTGCGGGGCCAGCATGTACCGCGTCTTCACCAAGATCCTGGCCCCCCTGTTGATCCCGGGAATCCTGGCCGCGAGCATCCTCGTTCTCGTGCGCACCGTCGGCATGTTCGACCTCACCTTCCTGGTGTCGGGTCCGAGCTCCGACACCCTGGTCGTGGCCATCTACCGCGCCATGACGAGCGCCGGCGGCGGCGAGTCCCGCCAGCTCATCTCCTCGATGGGCGTGATCTACACCGCCATGATGCTGCTCATTCTGATCATCGCCCTCCGCTTCATCAATCCGACCCAGCTGGTGGCCCAGGTCAAGGACTCCCGTGAAGACTGACCCGACCGAACGGACCGACACGACAGGGACGGCCAAGCGGCTGTCGCTCGAAACGGTGGGCGGCGAGCACCCGGGGCCGGCCACCGGCCCTCGCGTCGACCCGGCAACGCTCACGATCGGCATCGTGCACTTCGGAATCGGGGCCTTTCACCGGGCGCACCAGGCCGTCTTCACCGAAGACGCCGCCGCCGCCACGGGCGACACCCGGTGGGGCATCCTCGGGGTCACCGGGCGCACGGACTCTGTGGTTCGTCAGCTGCAGCCCCAGGACTGCCTCTACAGCGTGCTGCAGAAGGGTGCCGCCGCCACCTCGCTGCGCATCGTCGGCACGGTTCGCGATGTGGCCTGGCCGGCTCGGGACTCCCACAAGGTCGCCGCCACGCTGGCCCTGCCCACGACCCACATCGCCACCCTCACGATCACGGAAAAGGGCTACCTCCGTGCGGGGGACGGCATCGACCTGAGCCTTCCGGTCGTGCAGCACGACCTCGCCCTGATCGAGCGAGAACTGCTCGGCGAAGGGGGCCTGCCCGCTTCCGGCAGTCCGATCGGACTGCTTGTGCGTGGCCTCGCCCGTCGTTTCCGCAGCGGCGGGGAACCCTTCACCGTACTCTCGTGCGACAACCTCGTGAACAATGGCGCCATCGCCAGGGCCCTGGTGTTCTCGCTGGTGCAGGCGCTTGCGCCGAGCGCCGGGCGAGATGACCTGCTGGCCTGGCTCGGGGCATCCGTTTCGTTTCCGTCGAGCATGGTGGACCGCATCGCACCGGCAACAACGCCCGCCGACCGGGCAGAGGCCTTCGGAATTCTCGGCCTGCGCGACGAAGCGCTCGTGGTGGCAGAACCCTTCACCCAGTGGGTGATCGAGGACGACTTCGCCGGACCGCGACCCGAGTGGCAGCTGGCCGGAGCCATCCTGACCGCCGACGTGACACCGTACGAGCGCGCCAAGCTGCGCATCCTCAACGCGACGCACACCCAGCTCGCGTACCTCGGCGCGCTGTCGGGCCTGGCGACCATCGCGCAGGCGATCGCCGACCCGGCCCTCCGGGCGGCGGCCCGCGGCACGATTGACGGCGACATTCTGCCGACCCTCGATGTGCCGCTCGGGATGGACCTCGAGGAGTACCGCGACAGTGTTCTCGAGCGCTTCACCAACCCGAACCTGCCGCACACCACCCTTCAGGTGGGAATGGACGGTTCGCAGAAGCTGCCCACGCGCATCCTCGGTACCGTGGCCGACCGGCTCGCCGCCGGCCACACGCCAGGGGGGCTCGCCCTCACCGTGGCCGCCTGGATCACGTTCGTGACGTCGACCCTGGCCCCGCACGGTCCCGCCCTCGACGACCCGCTCGCCGCCCTGTTGCAGACGACAGCCGGGTCCGTCGACGCCGCGGTCACGGAACCGGCCGCTCTCGTGGACCGCTTCTTCGCCCTCGCGGAGGTCTTTCCGCCTGCCGTGGGCACGTCGGTCGCCTTCCGCGACGCCGTCGTGGCGCAGCTCGCCGCGGTGCAGCGCCTCGTAGGCCACTCCGGCTGAGGCTCGCGCCCGGAACACACCCGGCCCCGGTGGCCAATTCAGGTAATCCTCGGGCCGGGCCGGCGGCCTCCGCTCCCCGCTCTCACGGCGGATGCCGCGGGCCGCAGCTCAGCCGCCGAAGACGGTGCGCTTCAGGAAGTCGTTGCGGAACGTGTGCTGCGGGTCCATCCGCTCGGCGAGGTCCCGAAAATCGGCGAACCGCGGGTAGAGCGGTGCGAGGTCGGCGGCGCGCAGCTCGAACAGCTTGCCCCAGTGCGGGCGCGCGGCGAACGGCGCGAGCGCTGCTTCGATGAGCACGAGCACCTTCTCCACGGCCGCCTGCTCGGGCTTCCAGGTGAAATGCAGGCCGATGCCGTCGCGCCCCTGGTTGGCGCTCAGCCACAGGTCGTCGGCGGCCACCGTGCGCACCTCGCTCACCAGCAGCAGCGGCGTGATCACGCTCGACAGGCCGCGCATCGCCTCGATGGCCACCACGGCGTGCTCGCGGGGCACGAGGTATTCGCTCTGTAGCTCCGCTCCATTGCTCGGCGTGAACGCGAGGCGAAAGTGCGCCAGCCTGTCGTGCCAGGGGCCCCACGCCCCGAGCTGCTCGGTGCAGTTCGACCCCGAAATTCCGGGCAGCGGATGCCGCGGCACTGTCGCGGGCGATCCGCCGAAAAACTCGGGACGGCCGGTGAACGGCGCCCGGCTCTTCAACCACGCCTGCTCGACGGCGTCGCCGCTCCAGTCCGTGAACAGGCTCACGCTGTAGGCGGCACCCGTAACCTCATCAAAGTCGGCGAGCACCCGTGACCAGGGCAGGTTCTCAAACACGTCCTGGCGCACGTCGAACGTGGGCTCGATCGCCAGGGTCACCCGGGTGACGATACCGAGCGCGCCGAGCCCCACGACCATGCCGGCGAAGTCGGGGGTGACCTCCCGGGTCACTCTCATGAGCTCCCCCGAACCGGTCACGAGCTCAAGTGCCCGCACGGCGGTCGCGAGGTTGCCGTTGCGGTCGCCGGATCCGTGCGTGCCGGTGGCGATCGCCCCGGCTACCGAGATGTGCGGCAGGGACGCGAGGTTGTGCAGCGCGAACCCACGGCGCGAGAGTTCTTCGGCAAGCACCCCGTACCGGGTGCCGCCGCCCACGGTGACGGTCAAGGCCGCCTCGTCGATGTCCAGGTCAGCGGGGATACCCGCGAGGGAGACGAGCGTACCGGGAGTGTCCGCGCTGTCATTGAAGGAGTGCCGGGAGCCGAGCGCCCGCACCCTGTCTGCCGCGGCCACGGCCTCCTGCAGCTCGGGCACGGTGGCAGGGCTTACCAGGCGCACTGCCTCGTAGCGGTAGTTTCCGGCCCAGTTCAGTTCAGTAGTCACAATCCGCATCCTTGCCCGATCGAATATTAGGTGTTCACAACAACATAACCGGCCTGAGCCCCTTGACATCACCTCTGCATCGAATATGTTTGGAGACAGAACAATTCACGTACATCACCGGGAGCACTTAATGGCGAACCAGCCCACGCGCGACGACAAATTTTCCTTCGGCCTCTGGACGATCGGCTATAACGGCACTGACCCGTTCGGCGGCCCGACGCGTCCCGACCTCGACGTGGTCGACGCCGTCACCAACCTGGCCGAGCGCGGCGCCTACGGTCTCACCTTCCACGACGATGACCTGTTCGCCTTCGGCTCCACGGATGCCGCGCGCCAGAACCAGATCGACCGCCTGAAGGGCGCCCTCGCCGACACCGGCCTGATCGTACCGATGGTCACCACTAATCTTTTCAGCGCCCCGGTCTTCAAGGACGGCGGCTTCACCTCGAACGACCGCGCCGTGCGCCGCTTCGCGATGCGCAAGGTGCTGCGCAACATCGACCTCGCCGCCGAGCTCGGCGCGAAGACGTTCGTGATGTGGGGCGGACGTGAGGGCGCCGAGTACGACGCGGCCAAGGACATCCGCTCGGCACTCGAGCGCTATCGCGAGGCCGTGAACCTGCTCGGCGACTATGTCACCGACAAGGGCTACGACATGCGTTTCGCCATCGAGCCCAAGCCCAACGAGCCGCGCGGCGACATTCTGCTGCCCACGGTGGGGCACGCGATGGCGTTCATCACCACGCTCGAGCGACCCGAGATGGTGGGAGTGAACCCCGAAGTCGGCCACGAGCAGATGGCCGGGCTCAACTTCACGGCCGGCATCGCGCAGGCGCTCTACCAGGGCAAGCTGTTCCACATCGACCTCAACGGCCAGCGCGGCATCAAGTACGACCAGGACCTGGTGTTCGGGCACGGCGACCTGCAGAACGCGTTCTCCCTGGTCGACCTGCTCGAGAACGGCGGCCCCAACGGCGGCCAGTCCTACGACGGACCGCGTCACTTCGACTACAAGCCCTCGCGCACCGAAGACATCACCGGCGTGTGGGACTCCGTGTCGGCCAACATGCGCACCTACCTGTTGCTCAAGGAGCGCGCCGCGTCGTTCCGCGCCGACCCGGAGGTGCAGCAGCTGCTCGCCGCGAGCCAGGTCCCCGAGCTCTCGCAGCCCACGCTCAACCCGGGCGAAACCTACGACGACCTGCTCGCCGACCGCGCGTCGTACGAAGACTTCGATACGGATGCCTACTTCGGCGGCCACGGATTCGGCTTCGTGCGCCTGCAGCAGCTGGCCCTCGAGCACCTGCTCGGCGCTCGCTAGCCCATCACGAGCGGATGCCGCGGCGCCGGTGAGGCGTTGAGCCCAGTTCCGTCCCCGGCGCCGCGCACCTGTGGTCAGGCCGGCTCTGCGCCGGGGTCGAAGCGGTAACCCATGCCGGCCTCGGTGAGCAGGTACCGGGGTCTGGACGGATCCGGCTCGAGCTTCTTTCGGAGTTGCGCGAGGTAAAGACGCAAGTACCCGGTGTCGCTCGTCGCATGCGCACCCCAGACGGCGGTCAAGAGCGCCTGCTTGGTGACCAACTTGCCGGGGTTGCGCACCAGCACCTCAAGAATCAGCCATTCCGTCGGGGTCAAACGGATCGGCTCGCTGCCCCCCGCCTCGCTTCGCACGACACGTTTGCCGGGCAGATCGACCGTGATGGGGCCGAACACGATCACGGGTTCGTCTTCCAAGCCCGCCACCCGGCGGGTCAGCGCACGGATGCGAGCCAGAAGCTCGTCGATGGAGAACGGTTTCGTCACGTAGTCATCGGCTCCCCTGTCGAGCGCCTCCACCTTGTCACCGGATCCGCTTCGGCCGGAGACCACAAGAATGGGCACGCTGCTCCAGCCCCGAACAGCATCGATGACAGCGAGCCCGTCGAGTCTGGGCATGCCCAGGTCGAGAATCACCAGGTCGAAGTGGTGCTCGATCGCCGCGTTGAGCGCCTCTTCCCCGTCTCCCGCGGTGACGACGTCGTAGCCGCGGGCACCCAGCGTGATCCGCAGGGCACGGAGGATCTGCGGATCGTCGTCGGCAATCAGGAGTTTCATGTGGGTTCCTCGCTCGGTGGGGTGTCGGCGGCGGGCAGCGAGATCACCATGGTCAGGCCACCGCCGGGGGTGTCATCGGCTTCGAGAGTGCCGTGCATCCCCTCGATGAATCCCTTCGAGAGCGCGAGTCCGAGTCCGAGTCCGGACAGATTATCGGTGTCCCCGAGGCGTTGAAACGGCACGAAGACGTCATCCCGCCGGTCCGCGGGAATTCCGGGGCCCTGGTCACTGACCCGAATTTGCACGGTACCGGCAAACTGGCTCGCGGCCAGCCGCGCCGGCTTGCCGGGTGGGGAGAAGCGGATGGCGTTGGCCAGCAGGTTCACGACGGCCCGCTGCAAAAGTCCCGCGTCCGCGAGAACGAGCGAAACGTCGGGTGAGATGTCGAGTTCCACGCTGTCCGGCCCCAGATTCAGTTCGTCCAGTGCCGGGAGAACGATATCGAGCAGGTCGACGGGTCCGATGGAGATGGCCAGCTCCCCGGCCTGGAGTCGGCTGACATCGAGGAGATTCGTGACGAGCGCAGAGAGGGTCTCGAGGCTTTCCCCGGCCGTGGCGAGCAATTCTTTGCGGTCGGCCTGAGAGAGCTCAACCTCCGTGGAGCGGATGCCGCTGATCGCCGCTGTCGCTGCCGCGAGCGGTCTGCGCAGGTCGTGACCGACAGCGAGGAGGAGGGCACTACGCATGCGGTCAGCTTCCGCAAGGGGACCGATCCTGCTCGCCGTTTGGGCGAGATCGGTGTGTTCGAGTGCCGCGTCGATCTGAATCGCGATGACCGAGAGCAGGCGCCGCTCCGAGGCCTCTAAATCGGGTCCGTACAGCTCGAGCACAGCGCGGCTTCCCACGGGTACCGTCGTGGCTGGCGGCCCGTCACCGGGTTCGCCGTCGCTCGCGAGTGCCGTCGAGCCGGCGACGAGTCGCACCGCAGTGAGCCGAAATGCTTCCCGCGTCCTGGTGACGAGCGCGTGCAGCGCGTCCTCGCCCCGGAGCACGCTGCCGGCGACTGTGGCGAGCAGCGCCGACTCCGCGGCCGAACGTTGGGCGGTGCGCGATCGTCTCGCGGCCTGGTCCACGACGTAGCTCACGAGTCCGGCGTTGACGAGATAGAGAACGAGAGCGACAGCGTGGGTGGGTTCGGCGATGGTGATCGTGTGCACGGGGTCGACGAAAAAGTAGTCCAGTGTCAGGCCGGACAAGACAGCCGCAAACAGTGCCGGCCACAACCCACCGACCAGGGCGACGAGAACCACGAGGAGTTGATAGCTGAGGACATCACTCGTGATGGACTCGGTGCTACGGAGCAGCACGAGCGCCCAGGTCAGCAGCGGGCCGCCGACGATGGCCAGCGCAAAGCCGGCCATCCGGCGCCGCGCACTGAGAGCACCGCCCAGCCGAGGAAGCGTGAACTTGCCGCCGGCAGCGGAGTGGGTGACGATATGCACGTCGATGTCACCGGATTCCCGCACGATTGTCGCACCGATACCGGGTCCGGCCAGTGCTGCGGTGAGCCTGGCGCGCCTGCTCACCCCGATGACAAGTTGGGTGGCATTGGCGGCCCTGGCGAAGTCGACGAGGGCACGGGCCGTGTCGTTTCCGACCACCTGGTGATAACTTCCGCCGAGTTCTTCGACCAGGGCGCGTTGGGCCGCCAGCGCACCGGGATGCGGGGCGCTGAGACCGTCCTGGCTGATCACATGGGCGGCGACTAGTTCGCCCCCGGCCGATCGCGCGGCGATCCGGGCCCCGCGTCTGACGAGGGTTTCACCCTCCGGCCCGCCGGTCAACGCCACGACGACGCGTTCGCGTGCCTCCCATTTACTGTCGATGCCGTGTTCCGTGCGGTAGGCCTGCAGGGCGGTGTCTACCTCGTCGGCGAGCCACAGCAGGGCGAGTTCGCGGAGGGCGGTGAGATTGCCCAGGCGGAAGTAGTTCGACAGTGCGGCGTCGATTCGGGCAGCCGGGTAGACGTGACCTTCGGCCAGCCTGTCTCGCAGGGCCTGGGGCGCCAGATCGACGACCTCAACCTGATCGGCGCGTCGGAGCACGGAATCCGGCAGGGTTTCTCGCTGAGGTGCGCCAGTGATCTGCTCGACGACGTCGTTGAGAGACTCGATGTGCTGAATATTGACGGTCGAGATCACATCGATCCCAGCGTCGAGGATCGCCTCGACGTCTTGGAAACGCTTGGCGTGCACCGACCCCGGGGCATTAGTGTGGGCGAGTTCGTCGACCAGGGCGATGTCCGGCCGACGAGCGAGTACGGCCCCGAGGTCCAGATCGGTCAGCTCGACGCCACGGTGTTCGACCGTGATCCGCGGCACGACCTCGAGGCCTTCGAGCATCACGGCGGTCGCCGCCCGCCCGTGGGTCTCTACGACGGCGACGACCACATCTTTGCCTGCGTCGCGAAGGCGGCGACCTTCCTCGAGCATGGTGTACGTCTTGCCCACGCCCGGGGCCGCCCCCAGCAGCACCCGCAGACGACCGCGTTTCATCGCTCAGCCTTTCAGCCCGGCAAGGGCGCTGTTCAATTCGAGTACGTTGACGGTCGGTTCGCCCAGGTAGCCCAGGTCACGTCCCTGAACGTGGGATTCGACCAAGGCGCGCACGTCCGCTTCGGCAAGTCCTCGTTCGCGGGCGATTCGGGTCACCTGAAGCTCAGCATAGGCGGGGCTGATGTGGGGATCGAGCCCCGACGCAGACGCGGTGAGCGCGTCTGCAGGGATCTGCCCGGCTGCCGCGCCATCGGACTCCTCGATGGCCTTCGTCCGCTCGGTGATGGCTTGGATCAGATCCGCGTTTTCTGGCCCATAGTTGCTGCCGCTCGAAGCGGCCGCGTCGTAGCCGTCCCCGGCGGCTGACGGACGTGGCTGGAACCACTGCGGCAGTGGAGCGCCGTCCGCATCAGAGAAGGACTGCCCGATCAGGGTCGACCCGACCGTTGCGCCGCCGACGGTCATCAGCGAACCGTTCGCCTGTGACGGCAAGGCGAGCTGGCCGATGGCGGTGATGGCGAGGGGGTAGCCGAGCCCGAGCCCGACAGTGAAGACGAGCATGGCGCGGATGGCGACCCAATAGGGCCGGGCCGCTGTGCGTGGCGAGCTCATGGTGTGGTGTCCGTTTCCGTTGTGGGGTGAGTCATGGGGTGCCTAGAATCCGGGGATCAGGGAGACCAGGAGGTCGATCAGTTTGATACCGATGAACGGGGCGATGACGCCGCCGAGGCCGTAAATCAGCAGGTTGCGGCCCAGAATGCTCGACGCGGCGGCCGGTCGGTACTTCACGCCGCGGATCGCGAGCGGAATCAGCGCAACGATGATGATGGCGTTGAAGATGATCGCCGACATAATCGCCGACGCCGGGGAATTCAGCTGCATCACGTTGAGCACCGCCAGCCCAGGGAACACTCCGGAGAACATCGCCGGGATGATCGCGAAGTACTTGGCCACGTCGTTGGCGATCGAGAAGGTGGTCAGCGCCCCGCGCGTGATCAGGAGCTGCTTGCCGATACGTACAACGTCGATGAGTTTGGTCGGGTCGGAGTCAAGGTCGACCATGTTGCCAGCTTCTTTCGCCGCGCTCGTGCCCGTGTTCATGGCCACTCCGACATCCGCTTGGGCGAGCGCCGGGGCGTCGTTCGTGCCGTCGCCGGTCATCGCCACGAGGTTGCCGCCTTCCTGCTCGCGGCGGATCAGGGCGAGTTTGTCTTCAGGTGTCGCCTCGGCCAGGAAGTCGTCGACGCCGGCCTCCGCGGCGATGGTTTTCGCTGTGAGGGGGTTGTCGCCCGTGACCATGATGGTGCGGATGCCCATGGCCCTCAGCTCGGAGAATCGCTGGGCGATCCCTTCCTTGACGATGTCTTTGAGGTAGATCAGTCCGAGGATGCGGCGGGTGCCGTCGGCATCGCCCGATGCCACCACGAGCGGGGTGCCGCCCACGCCGGAGATCCTCTCGACCTGTTCGCCGAGTTCGGCCAGGACCGTGCGTGCAGCGGGAGCGGATGTCTCGACCCATGCGATCACGGCCGACCCGGCTCCCTTGCGAATCTGGGAGCCGTCGGGCAGGTCGACGCCGCTCATGCGGGTCTGCGCCGTGAAGGGCACGATGTCCCCCGCGAGTGCCCCTTCGTGGCGAAAACCGCTCTCGGCTGCCAGGTCGACGATCGATTTTCCCTCCGGCGTCGGGTCGCTCAGCGACGACAGCGCCGCCGCCCGCATGAGGTCCGCCACGGTCACTCCTACCAATGGGGTGAATTCCCGAGCCTGTCGGTTGCCGTAGGTGATCGTGCCGGTCTTGTCGAGGAGCAGGATGGTGACGTCCCCCGCGGCCTCGACGGCGCGACCGGACATGGCCAGCACATTGCGCTGCACGAGCCGGTCCATGCCGGCAATGCCGATCGCCGAGAGCAACGCGCCGATCGTGGTGGGGATGAGGCAGACCAGCAGGGCCACGAGAACGGGAAGGCTCACCGCCGCGGCAGAATAGCCGGCAATCGGATTGATGGTGAGTGTGACGATAACGAAGATGATGGACAGGCTCGCCAGCAGGATGTTCAGGGCGAGCTCGTTGGGGGTCTTCTGCCGAGACGCGCCCTCGACGAGGGCAATCATGCGGTCGACGAAGGTTTCGCCCGGTTTACTCGTGATGCGCACCACGATGCGGTCGGAGAGCACGCGAGTGCCTCCGGTGACGGCGCTGCGGTCGCCACCGGATTCCCGAATCACCGGCGCCGACTCACCGGTGATGGCGGATTCGTCGATCGAGGCGATGCCCGACACGATGTCGCCGTCTCCGGGAACGAGTTCGCCGGCGACGACCACGACGACGTCGCCCAGAGTGAGGTCGGCGGAGGAGAGCTCAGTTACAGTGGCCCGCTCGGCCGCGGCATCCGCTGCTGGGTCGTAGCCTTCGACGCGGTGGGCGGTGGTACTCGTGCGGGTCTGGCGCAGGCTGTCGGCCTGGGCCTTGCCCCGCCCCTCGGCCACCGACTCCGCCAGGTTCGCGAAAACGACGGTAAGCCACAGCCAGACGGCGATCCCCACTGTGAACGACGCAGGGACTGCCGCTCCCCCGGAAGCACGCGGTCCACCGAGAAACGGCTCGGCAATGGCCAAAGCCGTCGTCAGGGCGGCGCCGATTTCGACGATGAACATCACTGGATTGCGCCACATTTGCCGAGGGTCGAGCTTGCGGAATGCGCCGGGCAGAGCGGCGACGAGCTGGGCGATGCTGATCGCGCCTTTCGGCGCGGGGCGGTGGTGCCCGTGTTCGGGCGGCTTCGCTGAAGCGGATGTTTCGGTGAGAGTTGTCATGGGAGTTACTGCAGCCCTTCCGCCAGGGGTCCTAGCGCGAGTACGGGGAAATAGGTCAGTGCGGTGATGATGATCGTGACTCCGATCAGCAAGCCCACGAATTGCGGCCGGTTCGTGGGCAGCGTGCCGGCCGTCGCAGGCACCTTGTCCTGGGCGGCGAGAGAGCCGGCCAGCGCCAGAACGAACACAATCGGCAGGAATCTGCCGAGGAGCATCGCGACGCCCAGGGCGGTGTTGAACCACGGGGTGTTCGCGGTCAGCCCGGCGAAGGCTGAGCCGTTGTTGTTGGCGGCGGAGGTGAACGCGTAGAGCACTTCGGAGAGGCCGTGCAGCCCGGGGTTCCAGATCGACGTGCCCTCGACATCCGCTCGCACCGCGGGGATCGCGAAGCTCAGCGCCGTTCCAGTGAGCACGAGCGTCGGCGTGATCAGGATGTAGAGGCTCGCGAGCTTGATCTCCCGCGGGCCGATCTTCTTTCCGAGGTATTCCGGGGTACGCCCCACCAGGAGTCCTGCCACGAAGACGGCAATCACGGCGAGGATGAGCATTCCGTAGAGCCCGGAGCCGACGCCGCCGGGGGCGACCTCGCCGAGCATCATGTTGAGCATCGGCATCATGCCGCCGAGCGCCGTGTACGAGTCGTGCATGGAATTGACCGCGCCGGTCGATGTGAGGGTGCTCGTGGTTGCGAAGAGAGTAGACCCGGCGATACCGAACCTGGTCTCCTTGCCTTCCATCGCGCCGCCGGCGAGGCCGGGTGCGGTTCCGGCACCGTTCAGCTCGAAGATCGTCAGGGCGGTCAGTGAGACCACGAAGATGGTGGCCATCGTGGCAAGGATCGCGTAGCCCTGCTTCCTGTCACCCACCATGGTGCCGAAGGTGCGGGGCAGGCTGAAGGGGATCGCGAGCATCAGGATGATCTGGAACAGGCTCGTCCACGCCGTGGGGTTTTCGAACGGATGCGCCGAGTTCGCGTTGAAGAAGCCGCCACCGTTCGTGCCGAGCAGCTTGATCGCCTCCTGGGAAGCGACCGGGCCGCCGGGGATGGACTGCACTCCGCCGCTCAGGGTCGCCACATCGGTGAAGCCGTTGAAATTCTGAATCACTCCGCCGACGATCAACACAATCGCGGAGACAATCGCGAGCGGCAGCAACAGCCTGAGGATGCCGCGGGTCAGGTCGACCCAGAAGTTGCCGATCGTTCCCGTGCGTGTGAGGGCGAAGCCACGCACGAGGGCGATGGCCACAGCGATCCCGACAGCGGCGGAGACGAAGTTCTGCACGGCCAGACCAGCGATCTGCACCGAATAGCCCATCGTCACGTCCGGTGAATAGGACTGCCAGTTCGTGTTCGTGACAAACGACACCGCAGTGTTGAACGAGAGACCCTCCGGGATCGCCGGAAAGCCGAGGGAGTAGGGCAACACCGCCTGGGCACGCTGGAGCGCGTAGACGAACAACACACCGACCGCCGAGAATGCGAGCACCCCGCGCAGGTACGACTGCCAGGTCTGTTCAGAGCGTGAATCCACGCCGACCAGCCGATAGAACCCCCGCTCGATCCTGAGGTCGTGGGTGCTGGTGTTGATCGTCGCCATGTAGTCGCCGAGCGGCCGATACAGGGCGGTGAGAACGACGGCCAGGGTGAGCACCTGAAGGATCGCGAGCCAGATGTCCACTAGAACCGCTCCGGCTTCACGAGTGCGAGCACGAGATAGCCCACAGCGGCCACGGCCAGAACCGCGGCCACGATGTCAAATACGATCACAGCTTCGCCACCCCCCAGGCCACGACAGCGATCAGGGCGAAAACGGCGATGATGCCGAGAACATAGACCAGGTCCAACATGAAACAACTCCATCCGTAGGCCGACGATTCGTCGTGTCAGCTGGCGCTCCCCTCAGGGAGCACCAGCTGATTAGACACCCGAATCTCGGGCTGTGGGAGGAAACAAACGATTCCCTAACGCCGCGGGCGAAAACCCTCACGCTTTCCTGCTGCCCCCACCCGCCGGTCGAGCCCCACCCGCCGGTCGAGCCCCCACCCGCCGGTCGAGGCGCGACGAAGGAGCGATCGAGACCTCGTGAGGTGATCTTCGTGCGCGGTGTGCGCTGGCAATAATGTCTCGCGAGGTCTCGATCGCTCGTACCTCGCGCCTCGACCAGCGGAGGCAGGGCCTCGATCGCTCGTACCTCGCGCCTCGACCAGCGGAGGCAGGGCCTCGATCGTTCGTACCGCGGGATGTTCGCCTCAGGAGAAACGGCGGGCCGGCGACGACCGGTCTGTTCGGTCGTCGCCGGGTGGCCGTTATCGCTTGTAGTGCGGGCCGTCGTGGCCTTTCGGTGTCGGGACCGGCGGTCGCCCGCCTCGTCGCGGAGTTCTCCTCGGATCGACACTGGCCGGTGGGATGAAGTACACCACGTTGTCTCTGACCACCACGTCCCAGCCCTCGCGGTGGATCCTGTGGTGGCACGCACTGCAGAGCATGACGCAGTTGGCTTGATTTGTGGGTCCGTCATGCGCTTTGTACCAACGAATGTGGTGACCCTCCGCATAGCTCGGCGGCCTGTTACAGCCCGCCGTGGCGCACCCGCCGTCCCTCTCGATGGCGGCGAGCTTTTGCGCCGTTGTGAAGAGCCGTTTTCGGAGGCCGAAGTCGAGAACCTCGCTCTTGCCGCCGAGGACCATCGGGATCAAACACGCCTCCGCCGCCATCCGTCTGGCCGTCCCGGCGGAGATCGGCTGTTCGATCCCGTCCAGCTGGGCCTCCCCGAGCCCGGTCTGCAGGGATTCGAGGGTCATCCTCACGATGATCGTCGTGTGATCCAGGGCCCCGATCCCCTCCGTGCAGGAGAGGGCGTGACGCACGATGTCAATGAAGGCATCGAAGTTCAGTTGCGGCATCGTGCGCCCATCGCCGATGATCTCGTGGTTGTCGCCGCACCCGTCCGGGTCGTCTTTCGCTTCAAACCGCGGTTTGCGCAGTTCCGCGCTGGTCATCCCGTCGATCGCGGTGTCCAGGTACGCCGCTGACACCGGGTCGGCGTCGAGCACGTAGCGTTTCATGCCGTTGGGCAGCACCATCCGCTTCAACCCCCGCCGCGACACGAGTACCTCTTCACGGGGTTCCACCCCATCCACGTCGAGGGCGTCCCGGTAGCGAATCGACAGCTTCCGCACCGAATCGACCGGGTTGGTTACCGCGAACTCCACCAGCTCTTTCTCCGCCGCGTCGAGGTCTTCGGTCGTCGCCCGAGGGGCGGCCTGCTCGAGGTTCGCGGTGATATACAGCGCCGAATCCACGGTGAGCTCCCCGGCATTGACTGCCCGGGCGACCTCCGCGTACTCCGGTGGCAGGTGCTCACCGATCAGGCTCATCCGGGGCTTCGTCGCCTTCCCCACCCTCACCAACCGCCCGGCCTCAGCCATCGAGATGTGACCGATATCGGTGAGGGCGGCGGCGGCGTTTCGGTTCCCGGTTCTGGCGGCGATGCCCGAGTCGTGGTCGAAGCGGTCGTCCAGCTCACCCGCTGCTCGAACCAAAAGGGCCTGCGCCTGTCTCACCACCTCGAAATTCGAGTTCAACACGGCCAACAAACCCCCGTCGGTCATCCGCTGCAGGTCCAACCCTGCGTTGGGTTCCTCCTCCGAACAGACTCCACCGCCCAAGGAGTGAGAGTACGTATCGGCGAGTGCCGCCGTACTCTCCACGAGAAGGTCCGTTGAAGTGGTCATGGCCTAATTTTCCCAGCGACCACCGACATTCACGGGCCCTAAACAGCCCTGATCGGGCCATTCTGTGGAAAACTCCCCAAGATTCTCACCTGTGGAGGAGAAGACTCCTGCGCGGATGCGTCGTCTCCGCGCAGGCACCCCAGGCTCAGCCGCGCAGGTCCTCCCCTTCGTCTCGGTGATCGTGAAGACGCAGGCGAAGCTGGGGTGAATGCTCAACCCCGACGGGACCGCCACCGGCGAAGTCGTGCCGCCGCGGGCGCCAGCGCCCGCGTGACGGCTACGCTCGAACCGTGACCGAACACACTTCCCTCCCCGTCGACGCCGACTCCCGCGAGGCCCTGGCCGCGAACGGCCTCGACCTGCTCATCCTCGATCCCACCGACGAGGCGGCGGCTCGACACTGGTTGCAGGCGGATGCCCGCGGCTTCCACGACCCGGCGCGCAGCGACGACCTGCTCGGTGTGCTGGCCCGTGAGATCTCCATCGACAGGGTCACCGCGGTGCACGATCGCTCAGGAGCCGATCCCGACTCGCCCGTGGCAACCGTGCGATCGTGGCAGATGGCGCTCACCGTGCCCGGCGGCGCCAGCCTTCCGGCCTGGGCGATCAGCTCCGTGACGGTGGCGCCCACGCACCGCCGCCGCGGAATCGCGCGCGCCCTGCTGCCCGCCGAGCTGCGGTACGCCCGCGCCCTAGGGCTGCCGATGGCCATGCTCACGGTATCGGAGGCCACCATCTACGGCCGGTTCGGCTTCGGCCCTGCCGCTTACCAATCGAGTTATCGCGTCGACACGGCCCGCGCCCGCTGGACCGGCCCCACGCCGCCCGGCCGCGTGCATTTCGTCACCGCCGCGTCGCTGTTCGACGATGGCCCCGGCATCTTCGAACGCTCCCGCAAACCCGGCGAGGTCGACCGCCGCGAGGTGTGGTGGAGCCACGCTCTCGGCCTCGTACCGCAGGATCCCGACTCCGAGAAGCGCAGCCTGCGCTGCGTGCGCTTCGACGACGACAACGGCACCGCCCAGGGCTTCGCTGTGTACTCGATCGTGCTCGGCGACGAGGGGTACCCCGCTCGGTTGATTCTCGCCGATCTGGTGGCCGCCACAGACGAGGCCTACTCCGCTCTCTGGCGCTTCGTCATCGACATGGACCTCGTCACCGAGGTGAGCGCCCTGCTGCGCAGCACGAGCGAACCCGTGGCCTGGCAGGTTCTCGACCGCCGCGCCGTGCGCAAGACCCTGGAGAGGGACCACCTCTGGCTGCGCATCCTCGACGTGCCGGCTGTGCTCACTGCTCGGTCGTATTCCGCACCCGGCATATTCGCACTGACTGTCACGGACGACCTCGCGTTCGCCGCGGGCGAATACCTCCTCACGGTTGATGCCTCAGGCGGCGGCGTGGCGCATCTGCTCAGTGGCGCGGCTCCCGACGATGCCGTGCGCGTGTGCCTTTCCGTCGCCGACCTCGGGTCTCTCTACCTCGGTGCCGGCAAGGCCGTCGACTTGGCGCGCTCCGCCCGCCTCATCGAGCAGACAGCGGATGCCGCGGCGCGCCTCGACGCCGCCTTCCACGGGTCGCACACGCCACGCCTCAGTACCTGGTTCTAGGCCTTGTCCCGCGCTCCGCACCTCCCAGCGTGCGTACAGGCCGCGAGAACCACGCACACAGGCGCGCTCCCTACTGTCGAAGGGCACCCTCGACGAAACGGTGAATGCGCGCATGACGAGCCACGCTTCCGGCCAGCCCCGGCCGACCAAGGCGGAACGGCGCGAGCACGCGCGCGAACAGGCGCGGCAGCAGCGCGATCAGGAGGAGAAGCGCACGAAACGCCGCCGAGTACTGTGGCGCGGAGGAATCGGTCTCGGCCTCGTGGCGGTCACGGCGGTGGCAGCACTGCTGATCGCCAACCAGGCCGGCCCGAGCGCGGCCGGACCCCTGAACATGTCCAGCGACGGCATCTTGCTCGGCGGGGACGGCACCTTGATCACCGCCGCAAGGACCGCAGCGCTCGCTCCCGGAGCGAAACCTGTTGCTACCGACCAGTCCGCCCTCACCGACATGGTGAAAATCGCCATCTACGTTGACTACCTCTGCCCACTCTGTGGACAGTTCGAGTCGACCAACGCCGCCCAGATCACAAGCTGGGTGACCGCGGGAAACGCCACCGTCGAACTGCACCCTATCTCGGTTCTGGACGCTTCGTCACTGGGCACGAAGTACTCCACGCGCGCGGCGAACGCTGCCGCGTGCGTGGCCAACTTCGCCCCCAACAGCTTCCTGACCGTAAACGCGGCCCTCCTCGCGAACCAGCCGGCCGAGAACTCCGGCGGCCTCTCCGATGCCGAACTGCAGCAGGTGATCGAGGACGCGGGTGTCGGGGACGCGAAGATCGCCGACTGCATCGGCAACCAGACGTTCGCCACCTGGGTTGCCGCCGCCTCGGACCGCGCCCTGAGCGGCCCGCTGGCCAACGCCGACATCGAGAAGATCACCGGCACTCCCACCGTGCTCGTGAATCAGGTCTCGTACACGGGTTCTCTCACCGACGCCGCCGCCTTCGAGGCATTCGTCACCGCGCAGACGGTCGTCTCCGACAACTAACGCCGCCGCACGCGCCGTCGCGGAGCATCCGCTAGGAGACGGTGGGTACCGTGCGGCGAACGAGGCTCGGCTGCCGGCGGAACTGGCCGAAGCCGAGCAGTATCACGATGACCGCGGCCATCATGATCCACGCCACCCAGCCCAGCGGGCCGGAGGCCACGGGGTCAGGGGTGGTGTCGGCGAGCACGACCAGCAGCAAGAATCCGCCGGCCGCGTTGAATGCGCCGTGCGCGAAGACCGACGGCCAGATGGATCCGGTGCGCAACCGTAACCAACCGATGAGAACACCGTAAACGGTGCACCCGGCGATCATCATGGCCACACCGAACAGGTTGGGCTGGGCAAAGTTGTAACCGAGCAGAATCAGCGGGCTATGCCACAGACCCCAGATCGCGCCAGAGAGCAGCAGCGCCGGCCAGGTCCCGAGCGGCAGCAGGCTCGGCAGCAACCAGCCACGCCAGCCGATCTCCTCGCCGAAGGCGAGCACCCCGTTGATGAGGGCGGCGAAGGGGATGAGCAGCAGCTGCAGCAGGATGACGGTTTCCACCGGCACGGGCAGCTCCACACCCGGCGCCGCGGCCGCCAGCACGGCGGCAAAGCCTGAGAAGTTCACGAGGTCGAGCTGCACGATTCCGAGGCCCGCCGCGAGGAAGACGCCAGAAATCACCAGCAGCGCGCTGCCGAAGATGCCGGCGAGGGTCATGCCGATCGTGCGCCAGACCGGGCGCAAGGGCCACATTCCGAGGAATTCGGCGACAGGGCGTGGCCGTGGTTTCTGCACGAAGAGCAGCACCAGAAGGGTGGCGACGAGCGGCGTGAACATCATCAGCGGCAGCAGCAGCCCGGCCAGCGGGTTGCGCAGCCCGTCGCCGCCGAGCCACATCGGCATGGCCACGATCCACGCAAGCCCACACGCCAGGAGCACGTAGATCACGACCGCGCGCCACGGCACTTTCACCAGCGGCCGAAGGCCCGTGTCGTGCGGCGTGGTCTCTGTTTCCGTGCTCATGTCGCGCTCCCCCGTAATGTGTGCCCGCCAGCCCGTGAAAAAATTCCGCTCGGACGGTTTGTCCAGCGTAGTGGCTATTGTGGGCGAACGGGGAGGGAAGATGAAAGACTGGACGCATGCTTCCCCGCCCTCACGTCTACGGTCCCGTGGTCGATGACCAGACTCGGTGCGTGCACTATCGCACGCCTCAGGACGTGATCGCGATCAAATTCGAGTGCTGCCGGCGCTATTACCCGTGCTTCCAGTGCCACGCCGAGAGCGAGGCTCACCCGGCGACGCAGTGGCCCGAATCCGAGTGGTCGGAGCGGGCGATCCTCTGCGGAGTCTGCGGCACGGAGATGAGCATCCTCGCCTACCGCGCGGCAACCAACTGCCCGAGTTGCGCCGCCGAGTTCAACGACGGGTGCCGCCTGCACGCCCACCTGTACTTCGCGGTGCCCGCCCCCGCCACGAACCCGCGGGAATAGGCCCCCCTCGCAGCGACAGTCTCACCAGCCCGCCAGCCGCCCCAGAGACCCTGCGCATCCGCTCAGAGGGAAAGACCAAGCCAGAGGCCGAGTGCCGCGACGATAACGGATGCAACGAGCATGCCGAGCCCGGTGGCCAGTGCAGGCAGATACCGGCGTTCCTGCAGCAGGCGCACCGTCTCCACGCTCGCCGTGCTGAACGTCGTGTAGCCGCCGAGCAGCCCGCCACCGAGGATCAGGTGCCAGTCCGCAGACACCAGATTTGCGAGCGCGAGGCCGGTGACGACGCCGAGCAGCAGGGATCCGGAGACGTTGATCACCGTCGTGCCCAGCGGAAATGGCGTACGCAGCCGCGAACGAATCACGCCATCCACGACGAACCGCACGGTGGCGCCGAGGCCGCCGGCGAGCGCGACCGCCAGAAAGGTGAGGGCGCTCATGCCACGCCGCCCGCCCGGCTCGTGCCCCGGCGATGCCGAGCTGCCGACGCGGCGATGCCGAGCCAGGTCGCGAGGGCTCCGAGAACAAGTGTGCCGCCGGCATACAGCAGGGCCGCCCCCACGTTGCCGTCGGCGAACAGCAGGCTCGTGTCTGTCGCGAGTGCGCTGTAGGTTGTGAAGCCGCCGAGCACGCCGGTGCCGAGCAGCACGCGGGTACCACGGCGGCGACCGGCATCTGGCCCGCGCCGCACGAGAGCTTCGAGCAGGGCGCCGAGCAGGAAGGCCCCGGTCACGTTGATGCCCATCGTCGTGAGCGGGAACCCACCCGACGGCGTGAGCAGCCCAACGGCCTCGCGCAGCGCCGTTCCCGCTGTTCCGCCCGCGAATACGAGCAGCAGATACTGCCAGCGCAGGTGCACGGGCTTCGCTGTGTCGTGCATGGGTCACCTACCAGTTCTCGCGGGGCGAAGAGGGTAGGAACCATTAGCGGGCGGGCTGTTCGAGCGGATGCTCCGGCGGGATCCATCGCCACGGTCCAGATTACACGTGGCTCAGCTCGGTTCCCAGGGCAGCGGCTCATCGAGGGGAACGGGTGCGAGGGGAATCACGACCACCGGCCGATGCTGGCGGTGTGCCAGATGCACCGCGACGGACCCGTTGAAGAACTCGCCGAGGCTGGCACGCACTGTCGCCTCGCGCGTGCCGATCACGATCATCGCGGCACCGAGGGTGTCGGCAAGTCCGCCGAGGGCGAGCGCCGGGTCGCCGGCGAGCGAGCTCGTCGACCACACCACGTCGACATCCGTTAGCAGATCGGTCAGGTGCGCGAGCAGCGCCGGGTCGAAGCCGGGCTCCTCCGGGTGAACGAGATCCGGATCGATCGGGAAGGTCGTCATCGACCCGTCGCCGAGGTCGAAGATCATATACCGGTTCACGTCAACCGAGGCGCAGACGAGCTCCGCGTTGAAGCGCTGGGCGAAGGTCGCAGCCTGAAGTACGACGGCATTGGGTTGGCCGGGCACGACCCCAACGATCACCCGGGCAGTCGGCTTCGCAGTCATGGCAGTCCCGCTTTCGATGGTTCGACGGATGCGCCCGCCCTGGCCCCAGCCTGTCAGATCCCGCGCGCGGCGGCTAGAGCGGCGGCGCACCCTCCGGCACCCGCAGCGCACCTTCCGGAACCCGGCATCCAGGCGGATGCCGCCGCGCCGGTCAGACTGTGGCGAGAACCCCGGCCACGGAGTCCAGCGACCCGGGCACGAGCCTGTAGTAGGACCAGGTGCCGCGTTTGGACCGGGTGAGGAACCCGCCATCGACGAGCACCTTGAGGTGGTGGCTAATGGTGGGCTGCGAGAGTTCGAGCTGCTCGGTGAGGTCGCAGACGCACGCCTCGGCGTCGCTGTGCGCTGCCACGATGGAGATGATGCGCAGCCTCGACGGGTCGGCGAGCGCCTTGAGCTGGCGGGCGAGGGTGTCGGCCTGTTCGGGCGCGATCGATTCCTGCACGAGCGGCGAGCAGCAGAGCACGGCATCCGCTCCGGCTCCATCCGTCACGTCGGTCAGGGGCACCACATCAAACGTCATGTGAACATCATCCCGCATATATTGACATTTGTCGATGTAGTGACCTAGCGTTGGCATCGACAACGATCAATATAGACGGAGATACGTGAGCACCCCACCCCACCCCACCCGCCTGGGCACCACCGACCGGTTTCTCCCGGTCTGGATCCTCGCGGCAATGGGCCTCGGCCTGCTCCTCGCGGTGTACGTTCCCGCAGTCGGCGATCTGCTGCACGCTTTCACCATCGGCTCGATCAGCGTGCCCATCGCCATCGGCCTGCTCGTGATGATGTACCCCGTGCTCGCGAAGGTACGCTATACGGATGCCCGCGCTGTCGCAAGCGACAAGAGGCTTCTCGTCACGTCGTTGCTGCTCAACTGGCTCGTCGGCCCCGCCCTGATGTTCGCCCTCGCGTGGATCTTCCTCCCTGACCTGCCCGAATACCGCACGGGCCTTATCATCGTGGGCCTCGCCCGCTGCATCGCGATGGTACTCATCTGGAACGATCTGGCGTGCGGCGACCGCGAGGCCGCCGCCTTCCTCGTAGCCGTCAACTCCGTCTTCCAGGTCGTGGCGTTCGGCGCCCTCGGCTGGTTCTATCTGCAGGTACTGCCGGCCTGGCTCGGCCTCCCCACCACGAGCGCCGAATTCTCCATTTGGGCCATCACCGGGAGCGTGCTCGTCTTCCTGGGCATCCCGCTGCTGGCCGGATACCTCTCCCGTCGCATCGGCGAGGCCCGCCGCGGCCGCGACTGGTACGAAGCGACGTTCCTGCCCAAGGTCGGCCCGTTCGCCCTCTGGGGCCTGCTTTTCACCATCGTGATGCTCTTCGCCCTGCAGGGCGACCAGGTCATCGCCAACCCCGGCGACGTGGCCCGCATCGCCCTGCCGATGCTCGTCTACTTCCTGCTGATGTTCCTCGTGAGTTTCGCCGCCGGCCGCCTGCTCGGCATGACCTACGAGCGCACCACGACCCTGGCGTTCACGGCCGCCGGCAACAACTTCGAGCTCGCCATCGCCGTGGCCATCGGCACGTTCGGCGCCCTCAGCGGCCAGGCCTTGGCCGGCATCGTCGGTCCGCTCATCGAGGTGCCCGCGCTCGTCGCCCTCGTCTACGTGGCCCTGTGGCTCAAGCCTCGCCTCTTTCCCACCCCAGCGGATGTCGTGGCCACGCCGCCGGCATCCGTCGTCCCGACCCTCCTCTCAGCAAAGGAACCCTCATGACCGACAAGCCCACAGTCCTCTTCGTCTGCGTGCACAACGCCGGACGCTCGCAGATGGCCGCCGGCTACCTGCAGGCCCTGTCCGGAGGACGCGTCGACGTACTCTCCGCCGGCTCCGAGCCCAAGGACCAGATCAACCCCGTGGCGATCGCCGCAATGCTCGAAGACGGCATCGACATCGCGAACAACGTGCCGAAAATCCTCACCACCGAGGCAGTGAAGGGCTCCGACGTCGTGATCACCATGGGCTGCGGCGACGCCTGCCCGATCTTCCCCGGCAAACGTTACGAAGACTGGAAGCTCGACGACCCGGCAGGCCAGGGCATCGAGTCGGTGCGCCCCATCCGCGACGACATCAAGGCACGCATCGAGGCCCTGCTTGCCGAGATCCTGCCCGTCGAGGCCTGATCATGAGCGAGTTCAGCGGTCGCCGGGCACTCCCCGGCCTCACCTACCCCGAAGAGTCACTCAAACGACTGGCCACCGAACTCAGCGGCTCGTTTCATGGCGTGTTCGCCGCGGAAACCGTCGAGCGCTACGTGCTCGAGAGCTACACGGCGCTGCTGCGCACGTCCACCGTGAAAGCGCATCTCACCACGCGCACGGCGCGGTTCGCGACCGAACGCCTCACCGCGCTCGCCCAGGCCAAGGGAGCGATCGCGCGGACGATTCCCGAGGTTCTGTTCGTGTGCGAGCAGAATGCCGGCCGTTCACAGATGGCTGCCGTGTTCGCAAGCGCGCTCTCCGGCGGCGCCGTTCACGTGCGCTCGGCCGGTTCCGCGCCGTCGAAGGAGTTGCACCCTGCCGTCGTCGCCGTGATGGCCGAGCTCGGTCTTTCCCTGGACGAAGCCTTCCCCAAGCCCCTCACCGATGATGTCGTACAGGCAGCGGATGTCGTAATCACCATGGGTTGCGGCGACGCCTGCCCGATCTACCCCGGCAAACGCTACGTGGACTGGGAGCTCGTCGACCCGGCCGGTCAGTCGATCGACGAGGTGCGCCGCATCCGCGACCAGATTCGCCACAACGTCATCGAGATACTCGACTCCCTCGGCGTGCCGTCCGTCACGACCATCGCTTAGAAGGAGTACGCCATGACCCTGTCGCCCCTCACCCTCACCAGTCGGCCCGTCGTGGCGCCGAGCCGCCTCGAGGGCCTTCCCGTCGCGATCATCGGCGCCGGACCGGTGGGGCTCGCCGCGGCCGCCCAGCTGCTCGAGCGCGGCATCGCCGTGGTCGTCTACGAAGAGGGAACGCAGGCCGGCAGCGCCATCGCGCGCTGGGGCCACACCCGGCTCTTCACCCCCTGGCAGTACCTCGTCGATTCCGCGGCGGCACGACTGCTCGCACGCTCCGGCTGGCACATGCCCGACGAGGCATATCTCCCCACCGGCCGCGAGTTGCTCGATGAATACCTGCTGCCGCTCGCCGCGCTCCCCGACCTGGCCGCCAGCATCCGTTACGGCTCAACCGTGCTCGCGGTGAGCCGTCAGGGCATGGACCGCACCCGCTCCGGCGATCGCGCCGGCACCCCCTTCGCGCTGCGCGTCACAACGGATGCCGGTGTCCTCGACGCCTCTGCCCGGGCGGTCATCGACACCTCTGGCACGTACTCGTCGCCGAATGGCCTGTTGGCCTCCGGCCTGGATCCGGCGCGGGTCGATGCCCTCACGGAGCAGGTCGTGCACGCGCTGCCCGATGTGCTCGGCGCCGACCGCGCGCGCTTCGCCGGGCAGCACACCCTCGTGGTGGGCGCCGGGCACTCCGCAGCGAATACCCTGATCGCGCTCGGCACGCTGGCCGCGGAAGCCCCGGGAACGCGCATCAGCTGGGCCATCCGCTCGGCCAACCCGGTGCGCGTGTACGGGTCTGACGACGACGAACTGGCCGCACGGGCATCGCTCGGCGCTCAGGTGCAGGCGCTGGTGCGCTCCGGCGTCGTGACCCTCCTGGAGCGGTTCGAGATCGACGACGTGCTTCCCGCCACGGACGGCGTGAGCGTGACGGGCCGCCGCGCCGGCGAGAGTTTCGCCGTCGCCGTCGACGTCGTGGTGAGTGCCACCGGGTTCCGGCCAGACCTCGCACCGCTGCGCGAGATCCGCCTCTCCCTCGACGAGATCGTGGAGGCGCCTCGCGCGCTCGCGCCGCTGATCGATCCCAACCTGCACAGCTGCGGCACGGTTCCGCCGCACGGCGTCGTGGAGCTCACGCACCCCGAGCCCAACTTCTATATCGCCGGCATGAAGAGCTTCGGGCGGGCGCCCACGTTCCTGCTCGCCACGGGCTACGAGCAGGTGCGATCGATCGCCGACGAGCTCGCGGGCAACGTGGCGGCGGCCCGCCTCGTGCAACTCGTGCTGCCCGAAACCGGCGTGTGCTCCACCGGGGGCGACTCCGGATCCTGCTGCTCCTGACCCGCGCCTGGCTCGCGCCCCCTTCCCGCTGGTCGTGTCCGCTAGGAAGGGCCACCTTCGCGCGCACCCCCTCCCGCTCAAGCAGCGGGCCCGCTTTTGGGCGCGCGTCGCGCCGCCCCCGCGCCACGCCGCCGCGGTAGCGGGCGCGACGCGGGACAGCGGCGCGTCGACCTCGTGAGCGAATCTCGCGGCGAAGCACAGGGCGAAGAGCGGGGTCGACAAGGCGACCAACTGCAGGGGACGGCTAGGCGAGGGTCAGGAACAGCTTTTCGAGCTCGTCGACGCTGAGGGAGTCCTTACCGTCCGGCGTCTCGATGCACTCCCGCATGGCGGTGGAGACGATCACGAAACCGGCACGGTCGAGCGCGCTGGAGACCGCGGCGAGCTGGGTGACAACGTCCTTGCAGTTGGCCCCGCTCTCGACGGCGGTGATGACCGCGCCGAGCTGACCCTGCGCCCGGCGCAAGCGGTTCACGATCTTCTTCTGCTTGGCCGCCCTGTCGAATTCGACGGAATCAGGCATCTCAGGCTCCGTGCTGAACGGGGAGGCCGGCCTGCTGCCAGGCGATGGTTCCGCCCGCAACGTTGACGGCGTCAAAGCCCTGCGCCTGGAGGTACGCGGCGGCCTGCGCGCTGCGGCCACCGGCGGCGCAGATCACGTAAACGGGGCTACCTTCCGGAATCTCGCCGGTGCGCGCCACGACCTCGCCGAGCGGAATGTGGGTGACGCCGGCCACATGTGCGGCGGCGTACTCGTCGTTCTCGCGCACGTCGACCACGACGACATCGGAGAGGGCGGCAAGTTCGGTTACGGTGATTTCGGTCATGCGAGGATCCTTTCGGGGATTTCAGGGATTTCGGTGGTCTCGGGGATCTCGGTGGAAACAGAACGGGTGCCAATCGCGTCGCCGGCGAGCCAGGTTCGGTAGCCGCCGTCGAGGTTGCGCACGTCGAAGCCGTGCTGGGTAAGAATACGTGCCGCCGTGTGGCCGCGCTGACCCACCTGGCAGTGCACGATCAGCGGGGCGTCGGGCAGGCCTTCGAGCAGGTCGCGCAGCTCGTCGAGCGGCACGTTGATCGCCCCCGGAATGCTGCCGGCCTCGAATTCGCCGGGGTTACGCACGTCCACGAGTACGCCGCCGTCGGCCAGCGCCCCCGCCAGTTCATGCCACTGCACGTTGCGGCTCGTGCCGGCCCGCAGGTTGTCGGCCACGTACCCGAGTTGGTTCACAGGGTCTTTGGCCGAACCGTATTGCGGAGCGTAGGCGAGTTCGAGGCGGGTCAGGGCGGATGCTGCGAGCCCGCCGGCCATCGCCGTGGCGATCACGTCGATGCGCTTGTCCACGCCGTCGCCGCCCACGATCTGCGCACCCAGGATGGCGTCCGTCTCCGCGTCGATCAGCAACTTCATGCTCATTCCCTGCGCTCCGGGATAGTACCCGGCGTGCGAGGACGGATGCGTGTGCGCGATCCGGTGCGCCCGGCCGGCGGCGACGAGACGCTTCTCGCTCCAGCCGGTCAGGGCAACCGTGAGGCCGAAAAGCCCCAGAATCGAGGTGCCGAGCGCCCGTGACGACGGTTCGGGCTCGCCCGCGATGCTGTCTGCCGCCGCGCGTCCGTGCCGGTTGGCGAGGCCCGCCATGGTGACAAGCAGAGGGTCGCCGGACACGGCATCCGTTTTCTCCACACCGTCGCCGACCGCGTAGATGAAGGCATCGCTCGTGCGTTGAGTCTCGTCGACCCACACGCCGCCACTGGCGCCAATGCGCAGGCCGGCCTGCGCGGCGAGGGTCGTCGCCGGGCGCACGCCGCTCGCGTCGATCACCAGGTCGGCCGGCACGCTCGTGCCGTCGCTCAGCTCGATGCCGCCGCCAGCGGATGCGCCGAGCACGGTGGTGCCGAGCCGCACGTCGACGCCGTGCTCGCGCAGGGTGGCGAGCACGGGGGTGGCCATCTCGGGGTCGAGGGGGGTGAACACCTGCATTCCGCGCTGCACGAGAGTGACGCGCACGCCGCGGTGCACGAGGTTTTCCACGGCTTCGAGGCCGATGAAGCCGCCGCCGATCACGACTGCGGAGGCGCCAACCGGTTTGGCCGCGAGCACGGCCTCGATGTGGTCCACGTCGTCGACCGTGCGCAGGGTGGTGGTGGGCACATCGTGCGCCCCGGCGTGCGCGGCGGCGCCGGCGGCCAGAATCAGCCGATCGTAGCTCTCGGTGGAGGTTTCGCCGGTGAGCGCGTGGCGCACTGACACTGTCTTCGCCGCGGGGTCGATACCGGTCACCTCGTGGTTGATGCGCACGTCGAGGCGAAACCTGGCCGTGAGCGATTCCGGCGTCTGCAGCAGCAGCTGGGCGCGATCCTCGATCACACCGCCCACGTAATACGGCAGCCCACAGTTGGCGAACGATACGTACTGTCCGCGCTCGAACACCACGATCTCCGCAGTTTCGTCGAGCCGGCGCAGCCTCGTGGCCGCCGACATTCCGCCCGCTACCCCGCCCACAATCAAAGTTTTCACGTGTAACCTCCTGCCTGAACTATACCCCAAGGGGTATACCCGGCGCTACCCTGAGCATCCGCACCCCTCCCGCCGCGGCCTACCCCCGTGGCCAGTTCAGGAGATCCGGGGAGTTCGACACCTGGCACCCGCAGGCTACTGCCCCGAAAGCGAATGCCGGCGGCCGATTTCCTGAATTCGCCACGGGTCCGGCCTGCAAACGGTACCCCATGGGGGTATAAACTGGGCGCATGAACGAGATGCATGGAGACCACGGCACGATGGAACACGGTGCGATGAACCACGGCAAGAACCACGGCACGGTGGAACACGGTGCGATGACCCACGCGGGCCACGGCGACCACGTGGGCCAGTTCCGCCGCCTGTTCTGGATCATGCTCGCCTTCGCCGTGCCGACGATCCTGTTCAGCGACATGTTCGCCGAGATCATCGGCTACGACCTGCCCGACGGGGCGGCCTTCGCCTTCGTCTCCCCAGTGCTCGGCACCGTGATGTACGTCTGGGGCGGCCGCCCGTTCCTCACCGGCGCTGTCAGCGAGCTGCGCAGCCGCGCGCCCGGCATGATGCTGCTCATCGCCCTCGCCATCACGGTGGCGTTCCTCGCCTCCTGGGGGGCGAGCCTTGGCCTGCTCGACCACGCCCTCGACTTCTGGTGGGAACTCGCCCTGCTCATCGTGATCATGCTGCTCGGCCACTGGATCGAAATGCGCTCCCTGGCCCAGACCAGCACGGCACTGGAATCGCTTGCAGCCCTGCTCCCCGACGAGGCCGAGCGCATCGACGGCGATCAGACCGTGATCGTGCACCCGTCGGAGCTCGTGCTCGGCGACCTGGTGATGGTACGCCCCGGCGGCCGTATTCCCGCCGACGGCACGGTGACCGAAGGCACCGCCGACGTGGATGAGTCCATGCTCACCGGCGAATCGCGACCGGTGTCACGCGGCCCCGGCGATCGCGTCGTGGCCGGCGCCGTCGCCACGGACTCGGCGTTGCGGGTGCGCGTCGACGCGGTCGGCGACGATACCGCCCTCGCCGGCATCTCCCGCCTCGTCGCCGAAGCACAGGGCTCGTCGAGCCGGGCCCAGCGCATTGCCGACCGGGCGGCGGGCTGGCTGTTCTGGTTCGCCCTTGGATCGGGGCTGCTCACATTCCTCGTCTGGACCCTGCTCGGCTACCCCGACGACGCAGTCATCCGAACCATCACCGTGCTCGTCATCGCCTGCCCGCATGCCCTGGGACTGGCGATTCCCCTCGTGGTGTCGATCGCCACCGAACGGGCCGCCCGCGGCGGGGTGCTCGTGAAGGACAGGCTCGCCCTCGAGAGCATGCGCCTCGTGACGAGCGTGCTCTTCGACAAGACCGGAACCCTCACGAAGGGCGAACCCGTCGTCACCCGGGTCCTGGCAGCCGCCGGCCAGACCGAGGCCGACGTGGTGGCTCTGGCGGCGTCGGTGGAGGCCGACAGCGAGCATCCGCTGGCGAAGGCGATCGTGGCCGCTGCGGTCACCCGCGGCCTCGCGGTGCCGAAGGCGACCGAATTTCAGGCCAGAGCCGCCGTCGGCGTCACGGCGGTCGTCGCCGGTCGACAGATCGGCGTGGGCGGACCGGGACTGCTGCGCGCGCGCTTCGCGGCCCCGATCGAGGCCACTCGCGCCTGGTCCGCCGCGGGCGAGATTGTGCTGCACGTACTCGATGGCGAGAGGGTGCTCGGCGCGATCGCCCTCGCCGACGAGGTGCGAGAGGAGTCCCGGCAGGCCGTCGACGAGCTGCACTCCCTCGGCGTGCAGGTGGTCATGATCACCGGCGACGCCGAGGCCGTGGCCCGGTCGGTGGCCGCCGAACTTGGCATTGACCGCGTCTTCGCGGGCGTGCATCCCAGCGACAAGGCCGCCAAGGTGGCCGAGCTGCAGGCCGAAGGCCACTCGGTGGCGATGGTCGGCGACGGCGTGAACGACGCTCCGGCCCTCGCGCAGGCCAACGTGGGCATCGCCATCGGCGCCGGAACGGATGTCGCGATCGCGTCGGCCGGCGTGATCCTCGCGAGCGACGACCCGCGTTCGGTACTCTCGGTGATCGAACTCTCCCGGGCGTCGTACCGCAAGATGAAGCAGAACCTGTGGTGGGCGGCCGGTTACAACCTGATCTCTGTGCCGCTCGCCGCCGGGGTGCTCGCCCCGATCGGGTTCGTGCTGCCCATGTCGGTCGGGGCGCTGCTCATGTCAGTGTCCACTGTGGTCGTGGCCCTCAACGCCCAGTTGCTGCGTCGCCTCGACCTGCGCCCGGTCCTGACCACCCCTCGCATAACTCCTGCAGATTCTGGGCTGGCCACAATTCACCCCCGGAATGACGCGGCCGTGTGACCAGCCCGTCCCGATTTGCAGGAGTTATGCACCGGCAACCCTACGAGCGGATGCCGCGAGCGCTCGGAACCGCCGAAGACGCAGGCTGTTCGTCACCACGAACACCGACGACAGGGCCATGGCCGCCCCCGCGATGAGCGGGTTGAGCAGGCCGAGCATGGCAAGCGGAATCGCCGCCACGTTGTACGCAAACGCCCAGAACAGGTTGGCCTTGATCGTGCCGAGCGTACGGCGGGACAGCCGGATGGCATCCGCTGCCGCCATCAGGTCGCTGCGCACCAGGGTGAGGTCGCTCGCCTCGATGGCCACGTCGGTTCCCGTTCCCATGGCGATGCCGAGGTCGGCGGTGGCGAGCGCCACCGCGTCGTTCACGCCGTCGCCGACCATGGCCACCACGGCTCCGCGCGCCTGCAGCGCCCGAATGAAGTCAGCCTTGCCCGCCGGCAGCACGCCGGAACTCACCTCGGTGATGCCTACCTCGGCGGCCACTGCCCGCGCCACCACCTCGTTGTCGCCGGTGAGGAGCAAGGGGGTGAGTCCGAGGCTCCGAAAGTGCGCCACCGCAGCGGCACTCGTGGGCTTGACCACGTCGGACACGCCCAGAATGCCGCGGGCCTTGCCGTCCCAGGCCACGACCACCGCGGTCTCGCCGCGACTTTCGGCCATGCCGAGCACGGCCTGCAGCTCCACCGGGAGCGCGATGCTCCACGAATCAGCGAGCCACTGAGGCCGGCCCACGAGCACGAGGTGCCCGTCGACGACGGCCTGCACGCCGAGCCCCCGCTCCGAGGCGAAGGAGCTCAGGGCGGGCAGTTCGCCGATCCGGGCCCGGGCCCCGGCCGTGATGGCGGCGGCGATCGGATGCTCGGAGCCGCTTTCGGCGGCGCCGGCGAACCTCAGCAGCTCGTCGACGCTGCTGCAGGAAATCGCCATCGTCGTGGCGAGGGTCATCACGCCGGTCGTCACCGTGCCGGTTTTGTCGAGCACTATCGTGTCGACCCGGCGGGTGGATTCGAGCACCTGCGGGCCCTTGATCAGGATGCCGAGTTGGGCGCCGCGGCCGGTGCCCACGAGCAAAGCGGTGGGCGTGGCCAGCCCCAGAGCGCAGGGGCAGGCGATGATCAGGGTCGCCACCGCCGCCGTGAACGCGAGCTCCGCCCCACCGCCGATCAACAGCCAGGTGGCCAGGGTGGCGAGAGCCAGAATAATCACGATCGGCACGAAGATGGCCGAGACGCGGTCGGCGAGCCGCTGCACGTCGGCCTTGCCGGTCTGCGCCTGTTCCACGAGGCGCCCGATGTGCGCGAGTTCGGTGTCCGCTCCCACCCGGGTGGCCTGCACGACCAGTCGCCCGCCGGCGTTGAGGGTGGCGCCCACCACGGCATCGCCGGGGCCCACCTCCACCGGCACGGATTCTCCGGTGAGCATGCTCGCGTCCACGGCGGAGTTGCCATCGACGACGTTGCCGTCGGTGGCGATCTTCTCGCCGGGACGCACCACGAACCGGTCGCCCACCACGAGGGTCGACGTGGCGACCCTCGTCTCCACGCCGCCTCGCAGCAGAGTGGTCTCCTTGGCGCCGAGTTCGAGCAGGGCGAGCAGCGCCGCCCCCGAGCGCCGCTTCGCACGAGCCTCCGCGTAGCGCCCGGCCAGAATGAACACCGTGACAGCGGATGCCACCTCAAGGTAGATCTCGCCGGCCCCGCCGTGCGGTGACGCGGTAAAACTGAACGCCATCGTCATGCCGACCATGCCCGCGGTGCCGAAGAACAGGGCGTAGAGCGACCAGCCGAGGGCCGCGAGCACGCCGACGCTCACGAGGGTGTCCATGGTGGCGGCACCGTGGCGGGCATTCGTGAACGCCGCGCGGTGGAAGGGCCAGGCTCCCCAGACCGCCACGGGGGCGGCGAGGGTGAGTGCGAGCCACTGCCAGTTGTCGAACTGCAGCACCGGAATCATCGAGAGCAACGCGACCGGAAGTGACAGCGCCGCCGACACGAGTGTTCGCCGTCGCAGCTGCTCCACCTCGCCGTCCGGGCCGTCGGCGGGATCCGCGGTCGCGTCGGGCGGCAGCGGCAACACGGCCGTGTAGCCGGTGGCCTCTATGGTGGCGATAGCGTCGGCTACCGAGGTACCGACGGGCATGGAGACGGTGGCCTTTTCCGTGGCGTAGTTGACAGTGGCCTCGACCCCTGGCATCCGGTTCAGCTTCTTTTCAATGCGCGCCGCGCACGAGGTGCAGGTCATCCCTCCGACGAGGAGATCGACCTGGGTGCTCATGAGTTCTGCAGAGCGAGCTGGTAGCCGGCTTCTTCAATCGCGGCCTCGACGGCCGTCGGGTCGAGGTCATGCGCGCTCGTCACAGTGACCGCTGATTCGCCGCCTTTCACGAGCTCCACGGTCACCTCTTCGGCGCCCGCGATCAGGCCGATCTCTTCTGTGACGCTCGCGACGCAGTGCCCGCAGGTCATTCCGGTTACGAGATACGTGGTGGTGGTCATGGGATCCCCCTCATTCTTGTCGTGCGCCCGGGAAAGAGCTAATCTTGAGCATACCCCTCGGGGGTAGCAAACACGAAGGGCTCACAAACCATGCCAGACGACATACCGAACGCGCACACCGGGGCGCACGGGTACATTTCGAACAAAGACGACTACCTCAAGCGCCTGCGCCGCATCGAGGGCCAGGCGCGCGGGCTGCAGGGCATGGTGACCGATGACAAGTACTGCATCGACATCCTCACCCAAGTCTCAGCCATGACCAGCGCGCTGCAGTCGGTCGCCCTGGGCCTGCTCGACGACCACCTGAACCACTGTGTGCGCCACGCCGCCGAGGCCGGCGGCCCCGAGGCCGACGCCAAGATCCAGGAGGCCTCTGCCGCCATCGCGCGGCTCGTTCGCTCCTGAGTTCTCGGCGTCTACGGCCATTCGGCCCTACCCGCCTGCGCCCCTGCGGGGGACAATAGGGATTCCGAGCGGGCCGCATGCGCCGCCGGGTATGAGAGGAGCACAATGGCCGACCGGCCCAGCACGACCACCCCCACCCGGGTTTTCATCCTCGACGACCATGATCTTGTGCGCCGTGGCCTGCGCGAACTCCTCGAGGGGGAAGGCTTCGAAATTGTCGGCGACACTGGACTGGCCGAAGAAGCCACCCGCCGCATCCCCGCGCTGCACCCCGACGTCTCTATTTTGGACGCCCGACTCCCCGACGGCACCGGCATCGAGGTCTGCCGCGATGTCCGGTCGATCGATCCCACGCTGCAGTGCGTGATCCTCACAAGCTACGACGATGAGCACGCACTGCGCGGCGCCATCCTCGCCGGCGCCGCCGGGTACGTGCTGAAGGAGATCCGCAGCGACGATCTGCTCGACACCATCCGGCGAGCCGCCGCCGGAGAGAGCCTGTTCGACCCCGCCGTTCGTGCCGAGGTGATCCAAGGCATGGCAGACCCGCAAGATGCCCGGCTCGCCTCACTCACCCCGCAGGAACGCAAGGTTCTCGATCTCATCGGGGAGGGCCTCACCAACCGCGCTATCGCCCAGTCCATGTTCCTCGCCGAGAAGACGGTAAAGAACTATGTATCGTCGATGCTCGCCAAGCTCGACTTCCAGCGTCGCACCCAGGCCGCGGTGTACGTGGTCACCCAGCGCGGCGAGCGCTAGGCGCTCAGCAGAGCGGATGCGGCGGCCCGTCTGGCCGCCACATCCACTGCCTGCAAGCGGTTACGCCTTCTTGCGCCGGGTGCGCGTGATCACGGTGGGGCACGGCGCCTGGCCGAGCACCTCGTGGCTGACCGAGCCCATCCACAGTCGACTGAGCGCGCCGCGGCCATGGCTGCCCACCACGAGAAGCTGCGCGTGCGCGGCCGCGTGCAGCAGCGCCCGGGCCGGGGTATCGTCGGTGACGAGAACCTGATGAACCACGAGATCCGGGTAGCGGCTGGTGAGTCCGGCCACGGATTCGGCCAGCACCACGCGTTCCTCGTCGAGGCGTTCCGCGATGCTCTCCTCCGGAATGTGCTTGAGCACGCGCTGGGTGGGAACGCGCGCCGCGTACACCGCGGTGAGTTCCTGGCCGGTGCGGTCGGCCTCCGCTGCGGCAAATTCCACGGCGTCAAGAGCGTCTTCGGAACCGTCGACTCCCACGACCACTCCGGTGCGGTCACCGAACGGCAAGTGGGGAATCACGGCCACCGGACAGGCGCTCTGCGCCGCGATCTGCAAGCTGACGCTGCCGAAGAAGTCCCCGTCGAAACCGGTCTTGCGGTCGGTGCCCACGACGATGAGACTCGCGTCTTCCGACAGCTCGCTCAGCACGTGCGGTGCCGTCCCCGTGCGCAACGTGGCCGTCGCGGTCACCGTGGGCGCGAGTTCTGCCGCGCGCGATTCGATCTGGCGCACCAGGGCTTCTTCCTCATTGATGATGGTGTTGTAGTAGCCGTAGCCCTCGGCCAGCCACGCGGCCTGCACCGTGTGCACGAGCGCGACGGGAGCGTCGAGCTCTTCCGCCCGGCGCAACGCCCATTCCAGCGCCGCCCCACTGGGTTCCAATTCATCGACGCCGACGACAATCTTCCGGTTCACGGGTCTACCTCGTCTTTCGAGGGGAGTGTCGTCGCTGACGGCCTCCCGGTTGGGGCAGCCGAGTCGCTGCTCACGCTCACTATCCCGCATCTGCTCGGGCACGGCTAGGGGCAGAGGTCCCGGTACGGGACCGATATGACTTTTGGCCCTAGGCCTGCGTCGCTCGCTACCCCTACTGTGAGCCTCACCGCTTCCGTGCGGCTCGATGAGGAGAAACCCAATGAAGGCACTCGTTTACGGCGGCCCCGGTCTGAAGAGCTGGACCGAGGTTCCCGATCCGACGATTGAAAACCCCACCGATGTCATCGTGCGCGTAGACACCACCACGATCTGCGGAACCGACCTGCACATCCTCAAGGGCGACGTGCCCGCCGTCGCCGTCGGGCGTATCCTCGGCCACGAGGGCGTGGGCACGATCACCGAAATCGGCGCCTCTGTGTCGAGCCTGGCGGTGGGCGACCGGGTCATTATCTCGTGCATTAAGTCCTGCGGTCATTGCGTCAACTGCAGCGCCCAGCTCTTTTCACACTGCCTCGGCGACGAGGGCGCATCCGGCATCGGCTGGGTCTTCGGCCATCTCATCGACGGCACCCAGGCCGAGCTCGTGCGCGTGCCGTACGCCGAAAACTCCCTGCACAGGGTGCCGGATGGCGTCAGCGACGACCAGGCCGTGATGCTCTCGGACATCTTGCCGACCGGTTTCGAGATCGGCGTGCAGTACGGCAGGGTCAAGCCCGGAGACGTCGTCGCCGTGATCGGCGCCGGCCCGGTCGGCCTCGCTGCTATCGCCACCGCCGGGCTCTACGGCGCTGCGACCATCATCGCGATCGACCTCGACGAGAACCGTCTCGCCCGCGCGCGCGACTTCGGTGCAACGGATGCCGTGGTGTCAGGTTCCGCAGACTGGAAAGAGCAGGTGCTCGCCCTCACCGACGGAGCCGGCGTCGACGTGGCCATCGAAGCCGTCGGCATTCCGCAGACCTTCACGATGGCCACCGAAATCGTGCGCCCCGGCGGCAACGTCGCCAACGTGGGCGTTCACGGCGCCCCCGTCGACCTGCACCTCGAAAACCTGTGGATCCAGAACATCAACATCAGCATGGGATTGGTGAACGCCAACACCACCAAGATGCTGCTCAAGCTCGTGGCCAAGGGCAAACTGCCCGCCGAGAAGCTTGCCACGCACCACTTCACGTTCGATCAATTCCTCGAGGCGTACGACACCTTTGGCCGTGCTGCCGAAACAAAAGCACTTAAGGTCGTCATCGCCCGCTAGCATTACCGTCGAGTGCGTCGTCTCCTGTGTTTCCGGTGGAAGGAAGAGAACGTGATTGAGAAGTCGATCGTGGCCTGGGATGGCCGTCCGCCCTCGAAGGCAGCGCTGGAGTGGGCGCTCGAACGCTCCGCCGGGGGCGAACTCGTGATGGTTCGCGTGGTCGACCGCACGAGCGAATCCGCGGACTACTTCATGCCGGAATCCGTTGCCGCGTCGGCCCCGATCGCCCTGAAGAACGACGCCGATCGCGTGCAGGAGGCCCACCCTTCCGTGCAGGTGCGGTCAGAGCTGCTGCCGGGCGATCCGATCGAAGAACTCAAGCGTCTCTCGACCGAGAACGCGCTCGTGGTTGTGGGCACCCACCGCCGTGAGGGGCCGACCGTGCGCTACGAATGGTCGGTGGGCGCCCGCCTCGCGGGAGCCGCGAACGGGCCGGTCGCCATCATCCCCGAGAGCAACGGGGTGCAGGGCGTGGGAGTAGTCGTCGGCGTCGACGGCTCCGCGGCCGCCAACGCCGCGGTGCAGTTCGCCGCCGCCGAAGCCAACCGCACCGGCGACGAACTGCACGCCGTGCACGCCTGGCAGGAGCCGCTCGTGTGGCCGGAGTCGGCCATTCCCGACCTGGAATTTCTGCAGTCCCTCGAAGACATCCATCAAAACGTGCTCGACGAATCGGTGGCCCTGGCCCAGGTGTCGTACCCCGACCTGCGCGTGCGGTCCTCACTCGTGCGCGGGGCCGCGCAGTGGGCTCTGCTCGAGGCCGCCCGCAGTGCCGCCCTGCTCGTGGTGGGAAACCACGGCGTGCACGGCATCAAGCGATTCCTCCTCGGGTCGGTCAGCCACTCCCTCGTGCTCAACATCCAGTCCCCCACCGTGGTGGTGAACGCCTCCTCCACTCCCTGACGCGCCTGACTGCCGCTCGCGGCACGTCTCTGCCTGCCCGGCACTCGTCTGAACGAGTGCCGGCCGAGCAAACGAGTGCCGCGACCGGAGGTGGGGCCGAAAGGCCCTGTATTGGTGCCGCCCGGCGGCCGTAACCTGATCGGTGACGGGGTCAGACAAGCGACAACCTGAAGGGCGGAAACGCGTGCTTTCTCACACATTCGTGACGCGTTTACTCGTGAGCCTACTGGTCTTCGGCGCCATCTCGGCGTTCGCCGGGGCCGCGCTGGGAATTGTCGCCAACGGTGCCGGCGTTCCGCTCAGCTATCTCGCCGGCACGCCGTTCGCCTCCTTCGTCGTACCGGGGGTCATCCTGGGCGTCGTCGTGGGCGGCACCCAGCTGGCCAGTGCCATCGCGCTGCTCGCGAGGCGGCGAGCGGCCCTGATCCTGGCGACGATCGCCGGCTTCGGCATGGTGATCTGGGTCTTCGCGGAGCTGGCGATCCTCACCGAATATTCCTGGCTGCAGGCGCTCTACTTCGCGCTCGGCGCACTGCAACTCATCGGGGTACTCGGGCTGCTCGGCGTGGCCCCGAAGCTGGTCGAGGCACCGCGTCAGCGAATGGTGCGGCCCGGCATCGGCGCACGGCCCGCTGCCCGCACCGACCCGCGCGAGCCGGAGCCCGACGGCATGGACGTGGCCGAGCTCCCCGGCTAGCCGAGCCTCCATCGCGGCGCCACCACCTCGCACAACGGGCCGGCCGGGGTTCCCAGCGTGGTCGGATCGGGCCGAGCTAGGGTTTTTGCATGAGGACTCTTGCCGCGGCGCACCACCGGTTCTTCGCCTTGGCGACCATCGCGGCCCTGATCGGCACCGCCCTTGTGGTGGGGATGCCGCCCGCGCCCGCTCACGCTGCACCGCAACATCTGCTCGTCGCGGCCGACGAACCGTCGACCTTCGACCCGGGTTCGATCGTGAGCGACTACAACTTCTTCAACCCCGACGCCATGACCGAGGACGAGATCCAGACGTTCCTTGAGGAGCGCAGTTGCGTACGCACCGACGCGTCCCCGTGCGCGTGGGAGTACCGGGAAACCACGACGGATGAGCCGGTTCAACAGCTCGGCCACTGCGACGCCTACCTGGGCGCGCCGAACGAGAAGGCCAGCCGCATCATCGCGAAGGTCGCCGAGGCCTGCACCATCTCGCCGCGGGTACTGCTTGTTCTGCTGCAGAAGGAGCAGTCCCTGCTCACCCGCCCCACCGAAAGCGGGTACCTGCGGGCCACCGGCTACGCCTGCCCGGACACCGCCGACTGCAACACCGAGTACTTCGGCTTCTTCAACCAGGTGTACAACGCGGCCTGGCAGTTTCGGCAGTACACCCAGGAACCAGACCGGGCGTACCAGCGCGGCCCCGTGAACGTGGGCTTCAACCCCAACGCCGAGTGCGGGGACAGTACTGTCGACATCCAGAACCAGGCCACCGCGAACCTCTACAACTACACGCCCTACCAGCCCAACGCGGCCGCCGTCGCGAACGTGGGCGACACCGGCGACGGATGCTCGACGTACGGCAACCTCAACTTCTGGGCGTTTTACGAGCAGTGGTTCGGCGACCCTACGGCAATGCCCTACCCAGCTGTGCTCGGCGAATGCCTGAACTACCCCTCCGGCCAGACCTGCCGCACGCCGGAGCTGCTGCCCGCACTGTGACGCGGGCGGCAGCATCCGCTGGGTGACGCTACTTCTGCAGAGCGAGCGACTCGAGCAGCTCAGGGGCACGCCGGTCGAGGCGTGCGGCTCCCCAGCGAATGCCCAACGTGAAGAACGCCGGACCGAGCATGAGACCTACGGCGAGCGCGAGCCAGCTGAAGAGCACGGTGCCCGTGGCCGCGGCGACGATCAGCAGGATGAGCTCGGGCGCCACGAGCACGGCGAGGATGCCCCAGGTGGCGAACGACGACACGAAGGTCGTGAAGCCCGAGCCTGGCGGCGTCTTGAACGGGCTATCGCCCGGCGCCGGAACCGGAACCACCACGGTGGCCGAGGACACGCTCGAGAGCCCGAGCCCGCTCAACAGGATGCCGATCGAGAGCCCGAGGATGCCCGGCAGCAAGGTCCACGAGCCGGACAGCCACACCGACACGACCGAGAAGATCACCACCACAGGTCCCGCAAAGACCAGTACGGCCAGGGCTCGCCCGGTGCGATCGGCAAGGCCGGTGACACCGAGCGACATGTGGGTGGCGAATGCTGTGTTGTCGTAGGAGAGATCGGTGTAGATGGCGAGGGCCAGGAAGAGCGCCGCGATCGGAGCCATCGCGTTGAAGAAGGCGAGCGAGTCGTTGGTGGAGCTGTAGAACCACAGGAGCGCGGGCATCAGCGGCACGAGGATGAGCTGCTTGGAATACCGCGGGTCGCGAATCCAGTAGGTGAGCGACCGCGCCAGCACCGCGCCGGTGGGCGTCTCGGGTACGAACGCGAAGAGGCCGATATTGCCCTTGTTCGTCTTTCGCGACGTGGATCGGGCCGGCGTGACGAGCACGACGGCCAGAGCGCGCCGCCAGACGAACGCCATCACCACGAGCGTCGCGATTCCGATCAGAAACTTCAGCCCGGCGATGCCGTAGTGGCCGAGCGCGAGCTCCGAGGGAACGGCCCACAGTGCGCCGAGCGGTGTCCAGGACAGCGCCGCGGCCGCACTCGGCAGTGCGTCCTGCGCGTCCTGGATGCCGCTGAAGGCACCGGCGAGGATGGGCCCGGCGAGGAACAACGGGATGAGGATGAGCGTTCCGCCCACTTCACGAAACCGGCGCCCGGACGTGAGCGTGGAGCTGAGAGACGTCACCATGCGGGATCCCACCACACAGGTGAGTGCGGCGAGCGCCGCACAGACGAGTGCCACCGCGGCGATGAGCGGATGCCTCCACCAGGTTCCGGCCGTGGCGAGCGCCGCGAGCACCGTGACAATGCCGGGAATGCCGAGCACTCCGGCGATGGCGAGGCCGACCAGCAGCTGGCCGAGCGGGATCGGAAAGTTCACCAGCCGGGCGGTGTCGAGGGTCTGGTCGATGCCGGAGACCACGAGAGGGAGTACGAGCCAGCCGAGGATCGTGGCGGACCCGGCCAGCACGACGACAGTGCGGGCGAGATCGACCGGCGCGTTGCTGAGAGCGAAGAGGCCGAAGGTCACGCCGGCGAGCAGGCCCAGCCCGTAGAGGGCGCCGAAAATGACGGCCACGAGTTGCCACGGACTGCGGCGCAGGGTGTTGCGCAGCAGAAGCAGCCGCAGGGTTACGAGATGTTTAACCACGTCGGCCCCTCTGCACGGTGGCGGCCGCCCACGAGTTCCACGAAGCGGTCCTCGAGGGTGGACCCGTTGCGCACCTCGTCGATGGTGCCGGCGGCCACGACACGGCCGGCGGCGATCACGGCGACGTGGTCACACATCCGCTGCACGAGGTCCATGGCGTGGCTCGACACGATCACGGTGCCGCCCGACCGCACGTAGCCCTGCAGAATGTCGCGGATGTTCGCGGCAGACACCGGGTCGACCGATTCGAATGGCTCGTCGAGCACGAGAAGCCGCGGGGCGTGCACGAGTGCGCAGGCCAGCGCGATCTTCTTGGTCATGCCGGCCGAATAGTCCACGACGAGGGCGCCCGCGGCGTCTTGCAGGTCGAGCAGGCGCAGCAGGTCGGCCACGCGCTCGGCCACGGTTTCGCGGGTCATGCCCGAGAGCAAACCGGAATACGTGACGAGCTGTTCGCCGGAGAGCCTGTCGAAGAGCCGTACGCCGTCGGCGAGGATTCCCACGAGTCGCTTGGCCTCGAGAGGGTTCTTCCACACGTCGACGCCCTGGATCCAGATCTGGCCCACGTCGGGGCGCAGCAGCCCGGTCGCCATCGAGAGGGTCGTGGTCTTTCCGGCGCCGTTCGGACCCACGAGGCCGTAAAACGAGCCAACGGGAACGTCGAGGTTGATGCCATTCACGGCCACGGTCTCGCCGAAGCGCTTGCCGAGCCCGCGGATGGAGAGCGCCGCCGTGGCGTCCGCTGGCGGGGGCGAGGGGGCCGGCAGGGCTGCGTCGCCCCGCTCGGCGACCGGCTCGGTTTCGGTGAACTCCGGCATGGGCTGGGCCTCTTCCTGATCACATTCGTCGTACTGCGAGCCTGCCGTGTTCCCCCCGACATTCTGAACTCCTTCTCAGGCTAGGAGCGTGGGTCAGTAACACCAAAGTTTAAAACGCCGGTCGATTTCCCGGGCTTGGGGTGTTGGTCTGGGAAAATTGCGTATGAGCGATTCTGATGGCCTCTTCCCCGCGACGGAACTTGAGCACGTTGACGTGGTCGTGGATGACGGTGTTGAGGCGGGGGCCGGTGTGAACAAACGGTTCCGGGCATTTGAGCCGGCGGCGGTGATGTTGGTGCCGCCGTCGTTGGATGAGTGGTTGCCGCAGAATCACCTGTCTCGGTTCATCGCGGATATCGTTGAAACTCAGCTGGATCTGAAGAAGTTCTACGCCTCTTACGCGAAGTCGAAGGGGCAGCCGCCCTATGACCCACGGTTGATGGTCCGGGTGCTCCTTTACGGGTATTGTGTCGGAGTTCGCTCGTCACGGGAGTTGGAGCGGGTGTGCGTGGACGTGGTCGCGTTTCGCTGGTTGGCGGCGCAGCAGGCACCTGATTTTCGTTCCATCGCCCGGTTCCGAAAACGCCACCTCTCCAGTCTGGGGAACGTGTTCTTGCAGGCGTTGGAACTGTGCCGTGCGGCCGGAATGGTCTCGCTCGGGCAGGTCGCGTTGGACGGCACGAAAGTGCGCGCGAATGCCTCTCGGCGCAAGGCGATGAGTTACGCCCGCCTGACGGAGAAGCAGAAAGTCCTCGCCGACGAAGTCTCTGCGCTGCTGGCGGAGGCGGACGCGATCGATGACGCGGAGGACGCTCGTTTCGGAAAGGACAAACGCGGTGATGAGTTGCCGCCGGAGCTTGCCCGGCGGGAGTCACGCTTGGTGAAACTGGCCGAAGCGCGCGCTGGCTTGGAGGCAGCTGCAGCGGCGCGGGCGCGGAAAGACGCGGAGAAGAAGGCCAGGGACAAGGGCGACGATGACGATACTGTGGCGCAGAAGGGTGACGACGCGGCGAAGAACGCCGTTGTTGCTCCGAAGGCTCAACGCAACTTCACCGACCCGGATTCACGGATCATGAAGACCGCCGACGGATCGTTCCACTACGCCTACAACGCACAGGCCATCGTTGATGCCGACCATCAGATCATCGTCGCGACGACGCTGACGAATATTGGCGTGGATGTTGAACAGGTCGTGCCGCTGGTCGAGAAACTCCACGCCACGACCGGCGTCCTGCCCCGGCAGGTCCTGGCGGATGCCGGGTATTGTTCCGCAACAAATCTGGACTACGCGAAGACTGTTGAAGATGGCAGCGACGGCCGGACCGAGTTTTTCATCGCGACCGGCCGGGTCAAGCACGGCGAGCGTGTTCCTGAAGTTCCTCGGGGCCGGATCCCGGCCAATGCGACGCTGCGGGAACGCATGGCGCGGAAGCTCAAGACGAAGAAAGGCCGCGCCGTTTATGCGCGGCGCAAAGCGATCGTGGAGCCCGTGTTCGGTCAGATCCACACTCGGCAAGGCAAATTCGTGTTGCTGCGCGGGTTGGAGCAAGCCGCCCACGAATGGGACCTGATCGCGGCTTGCCACAACCTGATGAAGCTACACACCATGCAAACTAAAGCGCTGCTGGCCGCGCCAAGCGCCCTAACAGCCCGAACGGCCACCTAAACATCAAGGCGGGACTGCCCCGGCGGGCGGCAACGGCCCCGGCCTGCGCCGTCAACGCAGCACTGGCCCTATTTTCAGTCGGCACACGAACAACGCCAACCCGAACGACTCAACCACCGGACAAGAAACCCCCGACCGCACAGACGGTCCTGAACGGCAATTCCTCACACCAAGGTCGAATAGGCGTTACTGACACACGCTCCTAGGGGAAGCGGATACCGCCGCGCGTCGGCCGCCGGGATGTTTCGGCAGCCGACCACGTCAGACCTGGGTACCACCGCGGTTTTTCTCCTCGGCAGGTTTCCCGACTAAACTCGCTGTCCTGAGGTGGGGGCTGGCACATGGGCGGACTGGGGCGCGTGATGCGCGGGGCGACCCTGGCCGCGTTCGTGGCCTCGACTCTGGTGTCGGGCGTGTCAGCAGGAGCAGAGGAGTACCCCTCCTGGGCCGAGGTCGACGCCGCCCGATCGAGCGAGGCGGCCACGGCTGCCGAGGTCGCGCGTATCGAATCCGCCCTCGACGGGTTGCAGGCTCGCGCGGCCGAACTCGGTGACGAGGCCGTCACGCAGACCGCCTTGCACGCTGACACGCAGACCCGGCATACGGAGGCGAGCGCCCAACAGACGCTGCTGACCGCCCAAGCGGATGCGGCATCCGCTCTCTCCGAGGCCAGCGGCGCGCGCCTCGGGACGCTCGGCGCCCAGCTGTACCGCTCCGGCGGCAGTGGCCTCTCCCTCGGCGTTCTCTTCGACGGCGAGCACGCCGACGACCTGCTGTTTCGGCTCGGCACCATGACGCGGCTCACCGACCAGGCTGGCCGGCTCACCGAACAGGCAGACGCCGAGCGGAACGCGGCAGAGGCCCTGACCGCCCAGGCCGAGGTGGCCACCCGTGAACGCGACCTGCTACAGGTCGAGGCCGCTGCCGCGCTGGCCGCCACGCGCACGGCGCAACGTGCGGCGGATGACGAGGTGGCCGTGAAGCGGGCCGCGAGCGCGACCCTCTACGCCCAGCTCGCTTCGTTGAAGAACTCGTCTGCTGAGGCGGAGCGGCAGTACCGCACCGGCGTTGCCGCGCACCAACAGTACGTGGAGCAGCAACGGCAGTCCGCCGCACTCGCCGCCGTCCAGGCAGCTGCGCCCACCGCGCAGCCTGGCGTTCCCAGCCCTCCCCCCAGCAGCGGCGTGGTCGACCGCGGCGGCGCCCAGCAGCTTGCCGCGGCCCAGGTGGCCGCACGAGGCTGGGGCGTGGGCGAGCTGAGCTGCCTCGTGTCGCTGTGGCAGCGCGAGTCGGGCTGGCGCGTGAACGCGCACAACGCGAGCAGCGGCGCCTACGGGATTCCGCAGTCCCTGCCCGGCAGCAAGATGGCGACCGCCGGCGACGACTGGCAGACCAACCCCGCTACCCAGATCAGCTGGGGCCTCGGGTACATCGCTTCCCGCTACGGCACCCCCTGCGGCGCCTGGGCTCACTCCGAGGCCAAGAACTGGTACTAGCTCGGCTCAGTCCGGGCCGCTCCTGCTGTACACCCACGGTGGGTCGCCGATTTCGAGGCGGTGCCGCCCGCCGGCGTGCTCGGCGAGGGCCTCGTCGTCGTAGGCCACATCGCCCGCCCAGAACAGGGTGGGCCCGCTCCCACTCGCCCCGAGCCGCGTCTCGTACCGCGCCCGCCCGCGCCGCGCAGCACTCGCTATGATCCCGGCGACCGAACCGAACCCGCACAGCCCGTGCAAGGTCACCCAGGTCGGCGCCACGAGCATGAGGGCAGCGGATGCGTGCCGCTCCAGCGCCGCCTCCGGCCGAAGCCACGCGTAGTCGATCACCTCGTCCTCGGCGAGCACGATGGCGCCCGCCGGCGCGGCCGTGAGGTAGAACCAGGTGCGCAGCCGCTTCGGGGCGCTCGCGGGCGGAATCCATAGTGCGGTGCACACGAGGGAGCCGGGCGAGACTTCAAGCCCGGTCTCCTCGCGCACCTCGCGCACGGCCGCGCGGCGAGCTGCGAGCTCTTCGGCCGCATCGGGGTGCGAGGCCGCGTCGGGCGAGGGCGCCGCGGCATCCGTCGGCACGCTGTCTTCGGGGTCGACGCCACCACCGGGAAACACCCACGCGCCGGCGAACGAGCCGCGGTGGCGGGGCCGTTCCAGCAGCAGTACCTCGGGGCCGCCAGCGCCGTCGCGCAGCAGAACGACGGTGGCGGCCACCCCGATGGGAGCAGGGACAGTGTCTGCCGTTCTCGTCATCGCGGTGACCTCGTATCTTTGGCGGTGTTCAGGTTTCACCACCCTAACGCGACGCTCATCGTTCGACGCCGAGGCATCCGTTTACACTCAGCTCGCCGCCCCGCGGCCGCTGACGACGTTGTTACGTGCCGGGCTTCTTCTTTTTTGCCAGGGCACGGGCTCTCGCCGCGGCAGCATCGGCTGCAGCGCTGAACCGTTCGTTCCGCATGCCGGAGCTTGCCGATCGTGCAACTTTGTTGCTCTGCTTGGGGTTTTGGGCCATGGTGCATTCTCCCATCAATTGCGGTGCCCCCGATCGGCCGACGCGTAAGCTGCGAACCATGCCTCACGACCTCGCCCGCACGAGCCCGCTCACCCGCACCCTGCTCGCGCCGAACGCGGGGCCGATGACGCTCGAGGGCACCAATAGCTACGTGATCGGTGCGTCCGAGGCGGGCCCGATCGTGGTGGTCGACCCGGGCCCGCTCGACGAGGGCCATCTCGCGGCACTCGCCGCGGTCGGCCCGATCGAACTCGTGCTTGTGACGCATCGGCACCCCGACCACTCGGCGGCCAGCGTGCGTTTCGCGAAACTGACCGGAGCCCCGGTGCGGGCGTTCGATGCGGCCTACTGCGTCAACGGCGACCCGCTCGTCGGCGGCGAGCTGATCGCTGCCGCGGGCACCGGCATTCGCGTCGTGCACACCCCCGGGCACACCGACGACTCGGTCTGCCTGCACCTGCCGGGCGACGGGCCCACCGGGTCGGTACTCACCGGCGACACTATTCTCGGCCGCGGAACGTCGATCATCGACGGCACCCTCGCCGACTACCTCACCTCGCTCGATGCCCTTCGCGCGCTCGGCCCCGCTACCGTGCTGCCCGCGCACGGCCCGGTACTACCCGACCTCGCGGCCATCTGCGCGGCCTACCTTGCGCACCGCCGCGAGCGCCTCGACCAGGTGCGCGCCGCCCTCGCTACGCTGGGTTCCGACGCGAGCGTCGGCCAGGTCACCGACTCCGTTTATGCCCAAGCGGATGCCGCCGTGCGGTTCGCCGCCGAGGCATCCGTTCGCGCGCAGCTCGCTTACCTCCGCGGCGAGGCCTGAGCGAACAATTCTCAGTCGGCCTGGCCCCATCGACTTCGCTCGCGGGATACTGGGGCCATGGCCGAGAACAAGACGCAACCGACTGATTCCCGCGTCGAGGATTTCCTCGACGCGGCGACGTCGGCGCGGCGCCGCGCCGACGGCAAGGTCCTCGACGCGATTTTTCGCGAGGTAACGGGTGTCAACCCCGTGATGTGGGGGACGTCGATTGTGGGCTACGGAACGTACCGCTACGTGTCGCCTGCCAACCCCCGCACGCACGGTGACTGGATGAAGACAGGGTTCTCACCCCGCAAGGCCCAATTGTCTATCTACGGCCTCAAAGACCTCCCCGAGGGTGCAGCGCTGCTTCCGCAGCTCGGCGTCTATACCGAGGGCGCGGGGTGCGTCCATGTGCGAAAGCTCGACGACATCGACCTCGATGTGCTGCGCCGGCTCATCGCCATTGCCGCGTCCCGGGGAGACGACCCCGCGGCCGCGCGGTAGCCCCAGCCTCGACCGACGCAATCTGGCCTTGCGCCCGAAACAAACCGAACGGTATGGTTCCTGTAGCGCTGCAATCCGGAGATCACGCCCGGCGGGTCGTTCCGATGCGCTACCGTATGGGGAAACCGGGGGACGGTTCACTCGCAGCGCTGCTTAGACATCGTGATCATCACTCAAAGGGGAACTTCATGCGCCACCGCTCACTGGTCACGGCCGTCGCCGTCGCCGCCTTTCTCTCGCTGACGCTCGCCGGGTGCGGCGCTGAGAAGCCGGCCGCCACGCTCGACCAGGCCGAGAGTCCGCTGTCCACGTACATGTCAGTGATGAACGAGGGGTACGACGAAGACTCCATGCTGGCGCAGCAGCAAGAGCAGGAAGAACTCATCGCGAGCTGCATGTCCCAGGAAGGCTTCGACTACGTGCCGGTCGACAGCTCCCAGTACAGCGGCATGATGAGCTCAGACGACGGTACGGAATACGGCACCGAGAAGTGGGTTGCCGAGAACGGCTACGGCATGAGCCAGTCGCCGGAGCAAATGGCGGCGCAGCAGGAGCAAAGCCAGGAATTCATCGATCCCAATCAGGACTACGTGATGTCCCTCTCCGAGGGGGAGCAAACCGCCTACTACGAGGTGCTCTCCGGTGTGCAACCCACCGAGGAGGAGATGGGCGAAGACGGATCCTACGAGTACAACTGGGAGACCGCGGGCTGCCAGGGTTTCGCGTCCCACGAGGTCAGCGGCGACCAGCCCTCACAGGAGGAGCACGCGGCGCTGTTCGAGGCCATGAGCGCCATGTACGAAACCGCGCAGTCCTCCCCCACGCTCGTGAAGCTCGACTCCGAGTGGGCCGCGTGCATGGCGGACGCCGGATATGCGACTTTCACCAAGAAGGCCGATGCCCAGGACTCGATCATGAATGAGCAGAACGCGATGTACGAAAGCCAGTCCGAAACCGGCCCCACCGACACGGTCCTCGCCGAGATGCGCGAGAAGGAACTCGCCCTGGCCATGGTCGACTTCACCTGTGCCGAGAAGGTCGACTACACCGATGCCTCGATGAAGGTGCAGTTCGATCTGGAAGAACAGTTCATCATCGACCACAAGGCCGAGCTCGACGCTCTCATCGCAGACACCGAGCAAGGCAAGTAGGTGTCACGCCGCCTCGGTCGACCGCACCCCGCCGCCGCGCCCGAGGCTGCCGACGCCGCAGCCGAGGTTGCACTCGACGACACGAGCGTAGACACCGGGCCGGCCGCGCGCTCGCGCAGCCAGGGCTGGCGCCGCCTGTTCGCCGGCAACCGGGCGATCTGGGTGATGGCCACGGTGGCCATCGTCGCCCTCGTGGCCGGTCTCGGGCTCGGTCAGCTGATCGTCTCCCCCGGGCAGGCCGCAGCGGATGCCGACGCTCCCGCGGCGGGGCTCATCACGGTTCCGGTCGAAAACCGGCAACTCGCCAACGATGTCACCATGCGAGGCGACGCGACGTACGCGGACTCGGTGGAGGTCAGCATCGAGACCGGCGAACTCGCGGGTGCGCCGATCGTCACCGGCCACGTTCCCGACGTCGCCGCCATCTTCGACACGACTTCGATCGCGCTCGAGGTCACGGGTCGCCCGGTGATCGTGCTTCCGGGTGATCTTCCGGTCTACCGCACGCTCCGGGTCGGCGTGTCCGGCCCCGACGTGCTGCAGTTCAAACAGGCCGTGAGCGCAGCCGGAATCGACCCAGGCGCCCTCGACTCCGATGTGTTCGATGCCCAGACGGCGAGCGCGGTCACGGCACTCTATGCCAAGGTCGGCTACCCGGCCCCCACCGGCGGCTCCGAGGTCACCAGCGCGGTGAGCAGCGCCGAAGCCGGAGTCACGAGCGCGCAGGCATCCGTCGACAGCGCCGCCGGCGCACTCTCCCTGGTGCAAAGCGCCGCGTCGAATGTTGACGTGGTCGAGCAGGGCAATCTCGTGCGCAGCGCCCAGCGCTCCCTGGCCCTCGCCCGGGCCGAGGGCACCCCGAACGAGATCGCGGATGCCGAGGAGGCCGTCACCCTGGCGGTCGCACGCCACGATCAGGCCCTGGCGCCACGCGACGCGAGCGCCGAACGCGCGGCCGTCACAGCGGCCAAGGTGGAGCTGACCCGCGCGGGCGACACCCTCAGCGACGCGCGCGATGGCGCGCTCGCCTACCTGCCGGCCGGCGAGGTGCTGTACCTGCCCGGCCTACCCCGCCGAGTTGACGAGATCAGCGTGAAACGCGGATCCAGCATCACCGGGCCGGTCATGCGGGTCTCGGGGGCGACCCTTGTTGTGTCTGGTTCGGCCACCGCGAGCGATGCCGCGCTGCTCGAGGTCGGCGCCCCTGCAATTCTCGCGATGCCCGACGGCGACCACGGTGCCACGATCACCTCGGTGCTCCCCGCCGAACCGGCCAGCGGCGAACCGGCGAGCGGGCGGTTCACCGTTCTGTTCGCCCCCGACGAACTGACCGACGAGCAGATTCAGGCGGTGCAGGGCAGCAACGTTCGGGTGCGCATCCCGGTCAGCTCGACCGAGGGCGAGGTGCTCGCCGTTCCGCTCGCGGCCCTGACTGCCGGGCCCGGCGGGGAATCTCGCGTTGAGCGTGACCCCGGCGACGGCTCCGACACTGTTTTGGTTGAGGTGACGACCGGCCTCGCCGCCGAAGGATTCGTCGAGATCGTCGCCGTCGACGGCTCGATCGGAGCTGGAGACCTCGTGGTGGTGGGTCGGTGAGCACGGCCCCGGTCGTCGAGCTGGTCAACGTCACGCGCTCCTTTCCCGGCCCGCCAGAGGTGCAGGCTCTCAAATCGGTCAACCTGCGCGTGGAACGCGGCGACTACCTGTCGATCGTCGGCCCCAGCGGATCGGGCAAGTCCACGATGCTCAACCTTCTCGGCCTGCTCGACCGGCCGAGCGTCGGCGAATACCACCTCGACGGCACCTCAACGAGCCTCCTCGACGAGAAGCAACGCGCCATCGTTCGCGGTGGCACCATCGGTTTCGTCTTTCAGTCTTTCCACCTGTTGCCGCATCGCACAGTGCTCGACAACGTGCTGCTCGCCACCCTGTACAGCGGCGTGCCACGCGCCGAGCGGGAGGATCGGGCCCGCGCCGCCCTCGACCGCGTAGGTCTCAACCACCGGCTCGATTTTCTTCCCAGCACGCTCTCCGGCGGTGAACGCCAGCGGGTCGCGGTCGCACGCGCCGTCGTGGCCTCGCCCGAGCTGCTCCTCGCCGACGAACCCACCGGAAACCTCGACGAAGCGACCGGCGGCGAGGTGATGGACCTGTTCGAGGAGTTGCACGCCGACGGTCTCACCCTCATCGTGATCACCCACGACCAGGCCGTGAGCGATCGGGCCGAACGCCGTGTGCGCATCACGGACGGTCGCCTGAGCGAGCTGTCATGACCTTCTTTCGCCAGCGGATGCTGCGCCGCCGTGCCGCCCGCGCCGCCGCGCCCGCCGCCGCCTCCGCCCCGCCCCTCGGCGACTCGGCCGCGACCCCTGTCGGGCCGCCGAGCATCGTGCCGGTGATTAGCCGCGCCGATCGCTTCTCGCTGCAAGACCTCCTGGTCGAGGCCAGCTACGGTGTCGGTGCGCGGCCCAGCCGACTCGTGATGACGACCCTCGGCACCGTGCTTGGCATCGCCTCCCTCGTGGTCACCATCGGCTTCGCGCAGACCGCCGCCGGGCAGATTTCCAACCAGTTCGACGCCGTCTCGGCGACCCAGATCCTGATCGAACCGGCTTCCACCCGCAACTCGAGCGGGGAAGAACAAGCGACCGGTCGCCTGCCGTGGGACGCCCCGGAGCGGGTCGACCGTCTCGCCGGGGTGAAACGCGCGGGGCTCGTGGCCGATGTCGATGTGGCCGGCCAGCCCGTGACATCCGTTCCGGTCAACGATCCCTCGGCCGCGCAGACCCTGAGCCCAGCCGTCATCGGCACCTCGCCGGGGCTGCTCGCCGCCGTGCGCGGGGAGATCGTCACCGGTCGCTACTTCGACGCCGGCCACGATGAGCGCGGCGACCGCGTTGCGGTGCTCGGCTCCCGGGCCGCCGACGCCCTCGGCGTCAACCGCGTCGACAGCCAGCCGTCGATCTTCATCGGCGACGTGCCCTACACCGTGATCGGCATCATCGACGGGGTGGAACGGCGCACCAACCTGCTGGATGCCGTCATCGTGCCGTTGAATACGGCTCGCGCCGACTTTGGACTGACCGCTCCGGCCGAGCTGCACGTGCAGATCGATGTCGGCGCCGGCACGCTCGTGGCACGGCAGGCCCCCATCGCACTCGACCCGAGCGCGCCCGAGAACTTCACGGTTCAGGCGCCCGCCGCCGCGTCCGCGCTACAGGACAATATTCAGGCCGACATCAACATCGTCTTTCTCACGCTCGGTATTCTCGCCCTGCTCGCCGGCGGCCTCGGCATCGCGAACGTCACCCTACTCTCCGTGATGGAACGGGTCGGCGAGATCGGCCTGCGCCGCGCGCTCGGCGCGACCAAGCGCGACATCGCCCGGCAGTTCATTGTGGAGTCGGCCGTGATCGGCTTGCTGGGTGGCCTGATCGGCTCGGCCCTCGGGGTATTCGCGGTCGTCGTCGTGTCTCTCCTGCAGGGGTGGACGCCCATTCTCGACCCCGTCGTCGCCATCGGCGCCGCTCTGCTCGGGACCGTCGTCGGCCTGGCCGCCGGCGCCTATCCCGCCGTGCGCGCGTCCAACATCGAGCCGATCACTGCCCTCCGCGGGGGAACCTGACGCGCTCCCTGCCCAACACGAGAAGGCCCCCGAAACATCGGGGGCCTTCTGCATTGCTGCGAGGGTTTAAAAGTCCCAGTCGTCGTCTTCGGTGACCACTGCCTTGCCGATCACGTACGAGGAGCCCGACCCGCTGAAGAAGTCGTGGTTCTCGTCGCCATTCGGTGAGAGCGCCGACAGGATCGCCGGGTTCACGTCGCAGACGTCCTTCGGGAAGATGGCCTCGTAACCGAGGTTCATCAGCGCCTTGTTGGCGTTGTAGTGCAGGAACATCTTCACGTCTTCGGTCAGGCCGACCTCGTCGTACAGGTCCTGCGTGTACTGCACCTCATTCTCGTACAGCTCGAAGACGAGGTTGAAGGCGTAGTCCTTGATCTCGTCGCGACGCTCCTGAGTGACCTTCTCCAGGCCCTTCTGAAACTTGTAACCGATGTAGTACCCGTGCACAGCTTCGTCACGAATGATCAACCGGATGAGGTCGGCCGTGTTGGTGAGGCGGGCCCGGCTGGAGAAATACATCGGCAGGTAGAAGCCCGAGTAAAACAGGAAAGACTCGAGCAGAACCGAGGCCACCTTGCGCTTCAGGGGGTCGTCGCCCTGGTAGTAATCCATCACGATCGAGGCCTTGCGCTGCAGGTTCTCGTTCTCGGTCGACCAGCGGAACGCCTCGTCGATGTCCTTGGTGTTGGACAGGGTGGAGAAGATCGACGAGTAGCTCTTGGCGTGCACGGACTCCATGAACGCGATGTTCGTGTACACGGCTTCCTCGTGCGGCGTGATCGCATCCGGAATCAGCGAGACGGCACCGACGGTGCCCTGGATCGTGTCGAGCAGGGTCAGTCCCGTGAACACGCGCAGGGTGAGCTGCTGTTCCACGGGGGTGAGCTGGTTCCACGACTGGATGTCGTTGCTCAGCGGGATCTTCTCGGGCAGCCAGAAGTTGTTCGTGAGGCGGTTCCACACCTCGACGTCTTTCTCGTCTTCGATCTTGTTCCAGTTGATCGCGTCAACGTGCGACACCAGTTTGACCTTGGGGCTACTCATGATTCGTCCTTCATCGATCCGCTCACGTTCAGAAAATTTACAGCGCGCACGAGACGCAGCCCTCAACCTCAGTGCCCTCGAGGGCCATCTGACGCAAACGGATGTAGTAGATGGTCTTGATGCCCTTTTTCCACGCGTAGATCTGGGCGCGGTTGATGTCGCGGGTCGTGGCCGTGTCCTTGAAGAACAGCGTCAGCGAGAGGCCCTGATCAACGTGCTGCGTGGCCGCGGCGTAGACGTCGATGACCTTCTCGTAGCCAATCTCGTAGGCATCCTGGTAGAAGTCCAGGTTGTCGTTCGTCATGAACGGCGCCGGGTAGTACACGCGGCCCAACTTGCCTTCCTTGCGAATCTCGATCTTCGCCGCGATCGGGTGGATCGACGCTGTGGAGTTGTTGATGTACGAGATCGACCCTGTCGGCGGCACGGCCTGCAGGTTCTGGTTGTAGATACCGTGTTTCACAACGGATGCCTTCAGCTCCGCCCAGTCGGCCTGCGTCGGAATCGATACCCCGGCCTGGCTGAACAGCTCGGCGCCGCGGGCGGTGGCGGGCTCCCACACCTGGTCGATGTACTTGTCGAAGAACGCACCGGAGGCATAGGTGGACTTCTCGAAGCCCTCGAACGTGCGACCTCGCTCGATGGCGAGGGCGTTCGAGGCGCGCAGCGCGTGGAACAACACCGTGTAGAAGTAGATGTTGGTGAAGTCGATGCTCTCTTCGCTGCCGTAGTAGATGCGCTCACGGGCGAGGTAGCCGTGCAGGTTCATCTGGCCGAGGCCGATGGCGTGCGAGCGGTCGTTGCCATCTTCGATCGAGCGCACCGAGCTGATGTGGCTCTGCTCTGATACGGCGTTCAAGCCGCGGATCGCGGCGTTGACGGTGCGGCCGAGGTCGCCGGAGTCCATCGCCAGGGCGATGTTCATCGACCCGAGGTTGCAGGAGATGTCCTTGCCGATCTCGTTGTACGAGAGGTCCTCGTTGTACGTCGTCGGGGTGTTCACCTGCAGAATCTCGGAGCACAGGTTCGACATGTTGATGCGACCGTCGATCGGGTTGGCCTTGTTCACGGTGTCTTCGAACATGATGTACGGGTAGCCGGACTCGAACTGGATCTCCGCGAGGGTCTGGAAGAACTCGCGCGCCTTCATCTTCGACTTCTTGATGCGGGGGTTGTCGACCATCTCGTGGTACTTCTCGGTCACCGAGATGTCCGCGAAGGGCACGCCGTAGACCTTTTCCACGTCGTACGGCGAGAAGAGGTACATCCACTCGTCGTTCTTGGCGAGCTCGAACGTGATGTCGGGAATGACGACACCGAGCGAGAGGGTCTTGATGCGGATCTTCTCGTCGGCGTTCTCACGCTTGGTGTCGAGAAAACGCATGATGTCCGGGTGGTGCGCCTGCAGGTACACCGCGCCGGCGCCCTGGCGGGCACCGAGCTGGTTGGCGTAGCTGAAGGAGTCTTCGAGCAGCTTCATCACGGGGATGATGCCGCTCGACTGGTTTTCGATCTGCTTGATCGGGGCGCCGGCCTCGCGGATGTTGCTCAGCAGCAGAGCCACGCCGCCGCCGCGCTTGGAGAGCTGCAGGGAGGAGTTGATGCCGCGGCTGATCGACTCCATGTTGTCTTCGATGCGCAGCAGGAAGCAGGAGACGAGCTCGCCGCGCTGGGCCTTGCCCGAGTTGAGGAACGTGGGGGTGGCCGGCTGGAAACGGCCGGCGATGATCTCTTCGACGAGCTCGACGGCGAGCTTCTCGTCACCGGATGCGAGACCCAGCGCGGTCATCACGACGCGGTCTTCGAAACGCTCAAGGTAGCGCTTGCCGTCGAACGTCTTGAGCGTGTACGAGGTGTAGTACTTGAACGCGCCGAGGAAGCTCTGGAAGCGGAACTTCTTCGAGTACGCGAGGTTGTTCAGGCTCGTGATGAACTCGAACGAGTACTGGTCAAGCACGGCCTGCTCGTAGTACTCCTTCTCCACCAGGTAGTCGAGGCGTTCGCGCAGGCTGTGGAAGAACACCGTGTTCTGGTTGACGTGCTGCAGGAAGAACTCGCGCGCGGCTTCCTGGTCTTTGTCGAACTGGATCTCCCCGTTCGGCCCATACAGGTTGAGCATCGCGTTGAGCGAGTGGTAATCCATGCTCGGCGCATCCATGGGGGTGACTTTCACGGCCGTAGTTTCCAAAATTCTTCCAATCCGTCGTGAACGATGCGCACATCATCCGCTGTTCCAAATACTTCAAAGCGATAAAGGTTGGGGACCGTGCACTTAGCGGCGATGATGTCCCCCGCGAGGCAATACGCCTCGCCGAAATTCGTGTTGCCGGCGCTGATGACGCCGCGGATCAATGCCCGGTTGTCCGGGTCGTTCAGAAACCGAATCACCTGCTTCGGCACGGCCCCGCCGAGCCCGCCTCCGCCATAGGTGGGCAGGCACAGCACGTAGGGCTTCGTGACCTTCAGCGGCGCATCCTTCGCGTGGAGTGGGATGCGAGTGGCCGGCCGGCCGAGCTTCTCAATGAAGCGGTGGGTGTTTCCGGACGTGCTCGAAAAATACACGAGCTCAGTCATGACACACCTTTCCGCATCGTTGGCGGCAGGTTACGCCAGACGCGCGGCGAGCGCGTTGATCTTGTCGGGACGGAAACCGCTCCAGTGTTCCTCATCCGTGATGACGACGGGGGCCTGCAGGTAACCGAGAGCCTTGACCGCTTCGAGCGCGTTCTCGTCAACCGAGAGGTCGAGGATCTCGTACTCGATGCCCTTGTTGTCCAGGGCGCGGTAGGTCGCCGTGCACTGTACGCAAGAGGGCTTGGTATAGACCGTAATTGCCATAGCAGATGGCCTTTCTATCGTTCGGAATTGGTGTTTTACGACTGCAAAAGTGAGGAAGATTTTCGCCGGGGACTTGTGCCGGGCTGATCTTCTAATACTACATCTAGTGATGGGAAATGGATATGGCCACTACATGAGGTAATTACAATTATGTAGTTATCCACCGACATTCCACGGAGTTACCCACAGGGTCGCGTCGGGAAAACGCCTGTTTCTGCGGCACCCCGTGAAGTTATCCACAGGGGGGGACGACCGGTGCCTTTTTGCCTGTGGAATCTCGGGCGGCGTGTCGGCAGCCGCTGGTCGAGGCGTGACGAAGGAGCGATCGAGACCCCGCAGGCCGATCCTCAGGTCGGGCACGCGTAAGGCCCCGGTGTCCGAAGACGACCGGGGCCTGTGCGGCAGAGCGCAGAGTGGCTAGCGACCGCCTGCGCGGCGCTTGTTGTACACGTCGAAAGCGACGGCGAACAGGAGCACCAGGCCCTTGACGGCTTGCTGCCACTCGATGCCGATTCCGAGGATCGACATGCCGTTGTTCAGCACACCGATGATCAGGCCGCCGATGATGGCGCCGCCGATGGTGCCCACGCCGCCCGTCACCGCGGCTCCGCCGATGAAGGCGGCCGAGATGGCTTCGAGCTCGAAGCCATCACCGGCCTTCGGGCCGGCGAGGTTCAGGCGGGCCGTGAAGATGAGCCCGGCCAGCGCGGCGAGGATGCCCATGTTGACGAACAGGTAGAAGTCCACCTTGCGGGTCTTGATGCCCGACAGCTCCGCCGCGTGGCGGTTGCCGCCGATGGCGTAGATGTGGCGGCCGAAGACGGTGCGGTTCATGATGACGCCGTAGATCAAGACGAGAACGGCGAGCACGATCAGGGTGACCGGAATGCCCTTGTACGACGCCAGGGCGAAAGCGAACGATCCGATGGCCAGGGTGATGAGCACGAGCTTGAGCACGAACCACACGATGGGCTCGACGTCCTGGCCGTACTTGGCCCGGGCAACGCGAGTGCGAACCTGCTGCACGATCAGGGCGAGGATGGCGATGGCCGCGATGCCGAGGGTGAACGGGTCGTAGGTGAATTCACCGAACACGTTCGTCAGGAAGCCATTTCCGAGCGCCCGGTACTCCGCAGGGAAGGACCCAATGTTCGCGTTACCGAGAACCGCTAGCGCGAGACCGCGGAAAATGAGCATGCCGGCGAGAGTCACGATGAAGGCCGGGATGCCGACATAGGCGATCCAGAAGCCCTGCCACACACCCACGAGGGCACCGATAGCGAGCGACAGAATGATCGACAGCCACCACGGCAGCCCCCACGTCACCGCGAAGACGCCGGAGCAGGCTCCCACGAACGCCGCGACCGACCCAACTGACAGGTCAATGTGCCCGGCGATGATCACCATGACCATGCCGACGGCGAGCACGAGGATGTACCCGTTCTGCACGATCAGGTTCGAGATATTCTGCGGACGCAGGAGGATGCCGTCGGTCAGGATGCTGAAGAGCACCACCACGACGATGAGGGCGATGAAAATACCGTTCTTGCCCAGGTCCGCGAGGAGATGGGTGAGCCACGACGCGGCCTTGTTGGTGCTGGGGTTGGACTGGAAGCCTGCGGCCGTATCGGCCGGCAGCTTGGTCTGGTTGCTCATGAGCGTTTCTCCTTTACCGCTGCGCCGACGCTAGCGGGCCTTTTCCATGGTCATGTGTTTGATGAGGAGTTCCGGGCTGGCGTCCGCGATGGGAAACTCCCCGGTGATTCGACCCTCTGAAATTGTGTAGACGCGGTCGCTGATGCCGAGCAACTCCGGCAGCTCCGAGGAGATGACGATGACACCCTTTCCTGCTGCGGCGAGCTTGTTGATGATCGTGTAGATCTCGTACTTCGCGCCCACGTCGATGCCGCGGGTCGGTTCATCGAGGATGAGCACATCAGGGTCGGAGTAGATCCACTTCGATAACACGACCTTCTGCTGGTTGCCGCCGGACAACTTGCCGACCTTGGCCAGCACAGACGGAGCCTTGATGTTCATGCTCGTGCGGTACTCGTTGGCGATCTTGTATTCCTCGTTGTCGTCAACGAGGCCGCCCTTGGCGAGTTTGCCGAGCGAGGCCATCGAGATGTTGCGCTTGATGTCGTCGATCAGGTTGAGGCCGTAGGTCTTGCGGTCTTCGGTGACGTAGGCGATGCCGTTGTCGATCGCTTCGGACACCGTGCGGGTTTTGATCTCCTTGCCGTATTTGAAGACGCGACCGGAGATGCGCGAACCATAGCTACGACCGAAGAGACTCATCGCGAACTCCGTGCGCCCCGCCCCCATCAACCCGGCGATCCCCACGATTTCACCGGCGCGCACGTTGAGGTTGACGTTGTTGACCACGACACGTGTCACGTCCTGCGGGTGGTGGGCCGTCCATTCCTCGACCCGCAGAATCTCTTCGCCGATGATCGGCGTGTGATCCGGGTAGCGGTGCTCGAGGTCGCGCCCGACCATGTCCTTGATGATGCGGTCTTCGGTCACCTCGAGCTTGGCCATCGTCTCGATTGCCCGGCCGTCGCGAATCACGGTCACCGAGTCGGAGATCTTCTTGATCTCGTTGAGTTTGTGGCTGATGATGATGGACGTGATGCCCTGGCCCTTGAGGTGCAAAATCAGATCGAGCAGATGGTCGGAATCCTCGTCGTTGAGGGCGGCCGTCGGCTCATCGAGGATGAGCAGCTTCACGCGCTTCGAGAGGGCCTTGGCGATCTCGACGAGCTGCTGCTTGCCCACACCGATGTCCATGATGCGGGTAGTGGGCTGCTCACGCAGCCCCACCCGGGCGAGCAGCTTGGCTGCCTCCTGATTGGTCTTGTTCCAGTCGATCAGGCCGAGCGCCCCACGCTGTTCGTTGTTGAGGAAGATATTCTCCGCAATAGAGAGGTACGGGCTGAGCGCGAGTTCCTGATGGATGATCACGATGCCCTTGGCCTCGGAGTCGCGAATGTCGCGGAATTCCACGATCTCGTCTTCGAAGACGATGTCGCCCGTGTACGTGCCGTGGGGGTAGACGCCGCTGAGCACCTTCATGAGCGTGGATTTGCCGGCGCCGTTTTCCCCGCAAATGGCGTGGACGTCGCCGCGGGCGACGTTGAGCGAGACATTGGCCAGCGCTTTCACGCCGGGGAACGTCTTGGTGATGCTGCGCATCTCAAGGATGTTCGTGGTCACGGAGTACCTTCTTCAGGTGTCTGGGTAAAAACTGTGTGAGGGGCGAATCCGCCGGCGGGGTTGCCCCCGCCGGCGGATTCAGACTGCCGAGGCAGTGGGGTGATTAGCCGTTGATCTCGGCTTCGGTCCAGTAACCGGAGTCGACCAGCACGGAAGGAATGTTGTCCTTCACGACGATCTGCGAGTCGAGCAGCATGGACGGAACGTCGATCTTGCCGTTGTTGTAGTCCGTGTCGTTGTTCGTCTCGGGGGTGTCTCCGTTGAGCACGGCGATGGCCATCTTCACGGCAACGGCGGCCAGCTCGCGGGTGTCCTTGAAGATGGTGCCGTACTGCTCGCCCGAGTTGATTGCCTTGACCGAGTCGATTTCGGCGTCCTGGCCGGAGATGATGGGCCACGTCGGGTCAACCGTGTAGCCGGCGCCTTCGAGGGCGGAGATGATGCCTCGTGAGATGCCGTCATACGGGGAGAGAACTCCGTTGACCTTGCTGCCATCGGAGTAGGTCGAGGTGAGGATGTTCTCGAGGCGGCTCTGTGCTTCCTCACCATCCCAGCGGAGGGTTGCCACCGTGTTGAAGTCGGTCTGCCCGCTCTTGACCACGACAACACCGGACTCGATGAAGGGCTGGATTTCCTGCATGGCGCCGTTGAAGAAGAACGTGGCGTTGTTGTCGTCGGGGCTGCCGGCGAAGAGCTCCACGTTGAAGGGGCCGGCGGGGGCGCCCTCGATCGCGGTGCCGTCGAGCTCGGTCAGGCCGAGCCCGTTCAGAACCGACCACGCCTGCTGCTGGCCCACCTTGAGGTTGTCGAAGGACGCGTAGTAGTTCACGTTCTCGGAGTCGCGAATCAGACGGTCATACGCGATGACGGGGATGTTGGCATCCGCTGCATCCTGAAGCACGCTCGTGAGCGTGGTGCCGTCGATCGACGCGACGATGAGAACCTCGGCGCCCTTGGTGATCATGTTCTCGATCTGGGAAACCTGGGTGGGGATGTCGTCTTCGGCATACTGCAGGTCGACCTTGAAGCCCTCGGCTTCGAGCTGGCTCTTGACGGCGTCGCCGTCGGCGATCCACCGCTCGGAGCTCTTGGTGGGCATGGCTACTCCGATCAGGCCACCGTCGCCGGCGCCTCCGGAGGCAGCGGGGGTTCCGCTCGAGCAGGCGGCCAGGCCGATGATCATGGCGCCGGCGGCGAGTCCGGCGAAGAGTGCTTTCTTCTTCACTGTGTTTCCTTCTTTTATCAACATTGATGGTCAAGCGGGGTGGTACAGCTGTGTCGTGCGGAAATGCTTACAGGCCTTGCGCCAAGCGGTAGTAGGCCTGGTTCCAACGCACCTCACGCGTGAAATCACGCTGGGTGGTGGTCTTATCGATCACGAGAAGCTCGGTTCGAGCTATCTCGGCGAAATCGTGGAACACCTCGATGCCGACGGCGGTCGACATCACGGTGTGGTGGGCGGCGCCGGCGGTGAGCCAGGCTGCCGCAGAGGTGGCGAAGTCGGGTTCGGGGCGCCAGACGGCGCGTCCCACCGGCAGGTTCGGCAGCGCAGCCGTGGGCTCAACAACCTCGACCACGTTCGCCACCAGGCGGAAGCGGTCGCGCATGTCGCTCATAGCCACGACCACGGCGGGGCCGGGGTCCGCGTTGAAAACGAGCCGCACGGGGTCTTCGCGACCGCCGATGCCGAGAGGGTGGATCTCGAGCGTCGGCCTCTACGTCGTGAGCGAGGGGCTCACCTCGAGCATGTGTGCGCCGAGTATCAACTCGGCGCCGGGGGTGAGGTCGTAGGTGTAGTCCTCCATCAGGCTCGCGCCGCCGGGAAGGCCGGAGCCCATCACGTTGGCGACACGAACGAGAACGGATGTCTTCCAGTCGCCCTCGGCGCCGAATCCGTAGCCCTGGGCCATCAGCCGCTGCACGGCGAGGCCTGGCAGCTGGCGCAGGGCGCCGAGGTCTTCGAAGCTCGTGGTGAACGCTGCGAAGTCGCCGGACTCGAGAAAGCTCTTCAGCCCCAGTTCGATCGCCGCGCCGTAGCGCAGCGACTCGTGCCGCTCGCCGCCCTTGCGCAGTTCGGGGACCACGTCGTACAGGTCGTCGTACTCGGCGATCAGCGCGTCGATGTCGACATCCGTTGCGGAATGTACGGCCTCGGCGAGCTCGTTGACGGGCCAGGTGTTGACCTGAACGCCGAAGCGAAGTTCCGCTTCGGTCTTGTCGCCTTCGGTCACGGCGACGTAGCGCATGTTGTCGCCGAAGCGGGCGAGCTTCATGCTGCGGCTCGCGGCCCAGCCGGCGGCGGCGCGGGTCCAGGAGCCGATGCTTGCGGACACGGCCGGGTTGGACACGTGGCCCACGACGGTCTTGCGGGTCACTCCGAGGCGGGTCTGGATGTAGCCGAACTCACGGTCGCCGTGGGCGGCCTGGTTGAGGTTCATGAAGTCGAAGTCGATTTCGCCCCACGGCAGTTCGACGTTGGCCTGCGTGTGCAGGTGCAGCAGCGGCTTGGTGAGCGCGTCGAGGCCGGCGATCCACATTTTGGCCGGGGAGAACGTGTGCATCCAGGCGATCAGGCCGATGACCTTGTCGTCGGAGTTGGCGTCGAGGGCGGCGCGACGGATGGACTCGGAGTCCTTCAGCACGGGCTTCCAGACAATCTTGACGGGAACATCGGAGCTCTCGTCAAGGGAACGGGCGATCTGCAGGGACTGCTCGGCCACCTGGCTCAGGGTCTCTTCGCCGTAGAGGTTCTGGCTTCCGGTGAGGAACCAGACCTCGTAGTGGTCGAGGGTCGTGGTGAGAGGTGCCATTACTTCAGTGCTCCCTGCGGTGCTTGTCCGTAGACGTTCTGGTATCGGTCGAACAGGGCATCGATGGACTCCTGCGGGATGGCCACGAGGGCGCCGCCGGCGCGGGCAAGCTGCACCGTGCGAGCCACGTCCTCCACCATGACGGCGGCCTTGACGGCGTCGCGGGCGTCCTTGCCGATCGTGAACGGGCCGTGGTTGGCCATCAACACGGCGCGCGAGCGGTGACCGGTGAGGGTCTCCACGATGCCGCGGCCGATCGAGTCGTCGCCGATGATGGCGAACGGACCCACCGGGACCGGACCGCCGAACTCGTCGGCCATGGCGGTGATCACGCACGGGATGGCTTCGTTGCGAGCGGCCCAAGCCGTGGCGTAGGTGGAGTGCGTGTGCACGACCCCGCCAACATCGGGCATATTCCGATAGACGTATGCGTGTGCGGCGGTGTCGCTTGACGGCGAGCGGTCGGCGCCTGGCGTGCCGGCGATGACGTTGCCGTCGAGGTCGCAGAGGATCATGTTCTCGGGCGCCAGGTCGGCGTAGTCAACACCGCTGGGTTTGATCACGAAGAGGTCGGCGCCCGGCACGCGGCCGGACACGTTGCCGCCGGTCCAGACCACGAGGCCGTTGCGGAACAGCTCGGCGTGCAGGCGGGTGATCTCAGCGCGAACGCGAGCCACCGCGACCTCGATCTGGGGTCCGTAGGTGCTCATGCCGACACCAGGTCGGCGCTGTCCGTCACGGCCGATGCGCGACGTTTGAGCGCCTTCAGGCGGTGCATGACATCGTTCTCGCCGCGACCGAAGTAGTCGTGCAGCTGGGTGTACTCCTCGAACAGTTCGTCGTAGGCCACCGAGGATGCCTCGTTGGGCATGTACACGTTCTTGTTGAGCTTGCCCATCTTCGCGCCCGCGGCACGCACGTCGGGGTACGCACCGGCCGCTACGGCGGCGTGGATCGCGGCTCCGAGGGCCGGGCCTTGATCGCTGGCGATGGTGCTGATCGGCAGACGAAGGATATCGCTGTAGGTCTGCATCAGGAACGCGTTCTTGAGCAGGCCGCCGGCCACGATGAACTCCGTCACGGGCACGCCGCTCGCGTTGAAGGTTTCCACGATGGTGCGGGTGCCAAAGGCGGTGGCCTCGAGCAGAGCGCGGTAGATCTCTTCAGGGCGGGTGGTGAGAGTCGTGCCGATGACGAGTCCGGAGAGTTCGTGGTCGACGAGCACCGAGCGGTTGCCGCTGTGCCAGTCCAGCGCCACGAGTCCGTGGCCACCGACGGGCTGGTCCTTGATGAGCTCTGTCAGGTGTTGGTGCACGCTGCGGCCGAGCGCGCGGGCATCCTGCGTATAGGAGGCGGGAACCTGGTTCTTGACGTACCACGCGAAGATGTCGCCCACACCGGACTGGCCGGCCTCGTAGCCGTAGAGCCCGGAGATGATGCCGCCGTCAACGACGCCGCACATGCCCGGCACCTCGGCCAGCTGATCGGAGTTCATCACGTGGCAGGTGCTCGTGCCCATGATGGCCACCATCTGGCCGGGGTTCACGGCCTGGCGGCGGGGGCTGTCACGTGGGCGTCCACATTGCCGACAGCAACTTGGATGCCTGCGGTCAGTCCGGTCCATGCCGCAGCCTCGGCCGACAGCGTTCCGGCGGATGCGCCGAGCTCGCCGATCTCGTGCGCCACCTTATCGAGGGCGAAACGGGCGAAGGCCGGGTTGAGGGCGCCGAGGAAGGCCTCGCTCGGGTACTCGCCGTCCTGCAGGATTCCCTTGTAGCCGGCGGTGCAGGCGTTGCGCACATACGTGCCGGTGAGCTGCCAGACGATCCAGTCGGCGGCTTCGACCCAGTGGTCCATGCGGTTGTAGAGTTCGGAGTCTTCCTCGAGCAGTTGCAGGCCCTTGGCGAATTCCCATTCGCTGGAGATCAGCCCGCCGTAGCGCGGCAGCCAGCTCTCGTCACGTTCGAAGGCGAGGTCGTTGATGCGGTCGGCCTGGCCCTGCGCGGCGTGGTGACGCCAGAGCTTCACGTAGGCGTGCGGGCGGCCCGCGTACTCGGGGAGTTCATTCAGCGGCGTGCCGTCGGCGAGCACCGGAACCATCGTGCAGGCGGTGAAGTCGGTGCCGATTCCAATGACGAGCGCGGGGTCGATGCCGGCGTTCGCGACGGCGGCCGGAACAGCGCTTTTCAGCACGGCCACGTAGTCGGCGGGAACCTGAAGCGCCCACTCGGGAGGAAGCGCATCACCGGTCGCAGCGAGGGTCGTGTCCATGACGGCGTGCGGGTAGTCCAGAACGGCGGATCCGAGCTCTACCCCGTCGGAGACGCGCACGACAACGGCCCGGCCGGAGAGGGTTCCGTAATCGACGCCGATCACGTAGGACTCGGCGTGCGAGAGCACTGCGGTTGTACTCACGGAATCGACTCCTATGTCAGGTCTGTGCGCGGAGGGCCCGCGAATGGTTCTGGGTGACAGGGCAGCCGATGAATCGATCTGCATGTGCCGACCGAATGTGATCGGTCACATTGCTGTGCGTTTATGTTAGCCGCAAGGGGACTTGCCATGTCAAGTGCGACTTTGTCTCGGTTGGATAACGCTCGAGAATCACGGATCCCACGGCGGGGATTCCGCTGATCGAGATCCCGCAGCGACGCATCCGCTCAAAAGGCTGGGGGCGCCGTAGAGGCCCGCACGATGAGTTCGGGCATGATGGCGCCCTGGTTTTCGGCGGTGGTGCCGGCGATATTGGCCAGAAGGAGCGCGACACACCGACGCCCGAGTTCGGGGAAATCTTGGCGCACAGTCGTGAGCGGCGGCCAGAAATGCGAGGCCTCCGGGATGTCGTCGAAGCCCACGATACTGATATCGCGGGGAACGTCGAGGCCAGCTTCCCGGATGGCGTGCATCAGCCCGAGCGCCATCTGGTCGTTGGATGAGAAGATCGCCGTGAAGTCCCGCACCTGCAACAGCTCACGCCCGGCGTGATAGCCGAAATTCGCGGTCCAGTCACCCAAGATCGGCGCGGTCGTCGGAACATCCCGCGCCCCCATCTCCTCGAGGAACCCGTGCATGCGAGCCTCGGCCTCGATCCAGTCCTGTGGCCCGGCCAGATGGTAGATGTCGCGGTGCCCCAGTTCTATCAGGTGCCGGGTGGCCAGTCGCGCGCCGGCGATCTGGTCCACGGAGAGCGCGTTCGCGCCCACGATCCCGGTCGACTGCAGTGTCACATAGGGCACATCGATCGAGAGCAGTTTGAGGGCGTTGAACACCCGAACCTGCGGCGCGATCACCACGATTCCTTCGACGGACTGTGACATCAGGTGATCGACGGCCGCGGTAATCGACCCGGGGTCCCCACGGTTGAGGTTGGCGGTGTTCACGAAGTACCCGGCGTCGCGCGCGGCGTCCTGGATAGCGGCGATACTGCTTGCCGGACCGTATTCGGCGCTCGAGGCCGACAGCACCCCGATGGTGCGCGACTTGCCCCTCGACAGGGCACGGGCCGCGCGATTAGGCCGGTACTGAAGTTCCTCGATGACCTCGAGCACCCGCGCTTTGGTCGAATCACGGATGCTGGGGTGGTCGTTGAGCACGCGGGACACGGTCTGGTGCGAGACCCCGGCGAGGCGCGCGACGTCGCGAATGCTCGGCGCGCGCCCGTTGGACATGTCGACAGTCACTGAACAACCCTGCTCGAGTGTGAACGGTCACAAATATGCCCGCGTCTACATTATGCAGTCCCCGAACGGAATGTGACAGTCACATCCCGCCGCTCCCCCTCTCGCGCCCCGCCCTCTCATGCACGGGGCCCGGGCCCCGAACGCAGGCCCAGCTTCTAAACTGGGCCCGCGTTCCGGGCCCGGGCCCCGTGCCGGAGTGACCGACGCTTAGGAGTTCGGCAGCGCACCCGTGAGGTCGGCGATCAGGTCGGCGACGTCTTCGATGCCCACCGACAGGCGTACCACGTTGTCGGCCACCTCGAGGTCTGTGCCGCGCACCGAGGCGTGCGTCATCTCGGCGGGGTAGTTCACGAGCGACTCCACGCCGCCGAGGGATTCGGCCAGCTGGAACAAGTGCATCGACTCGCAGAACGTGCGCGCCGCCTGGGCACCGCCCCTGAACGAGAGGGAGATCATGCCGCCGAAGCCGCTCATCTGCGCCTTCGCGAGCTCGTGGCCGGGGTGGCTCGGCAGTCCGGGGTAGTACACAGTGTCTACCGCGGGGTGGCCCTGCAGGAACTCCGCGATGGCCTGGGCGTTCGTGCAGTGGCGTTCCATGCGCACCGAGAGCGTCTTGATGCCGCGCACCGTGAGCCAGGCGTCGAGCGGTGCCGACACCGGCCCGGCCGCGAACTGCAGAAACTTGACGCTCTCGAAGAGCTCGTCGTCGTTGATCACGAGAGCGCCGCCGATCACGTCGGAGTGGCCGCCGAGATACTTCGTGGTGGAGTGCACCACCACGTCGGCGCCGAGGGCAAGCGGATGCTGCAGCGCCGGCGACGCAAACGTGTTGTCGACGACGACGACCGCGCCGGCACCGTGTCCGAGGCGAGCGAGCGCCGCGATGTCACTGATTTTCATGAGCGGGTTGCTGGGCGTCTCGATCCAGAGGATCTTCGTCTCGCCCGGGATGATCGCCTGCTCGACGGCGCTCAGGTCGCTCATCTCCACGGTGGTGTTGCGCACGCCCCAGGCGCCGTGCACCTTTTCGATCAGTCGGTGCGTTCCTCCGTACACGTCGTTGCCGAGCACAATGTGGTCGCCGGGCTTCAGGATCGCGCGCAGCAGGGTGTCTTCAGCGGCGAGGCCGCTCGCGAACGAGAGGCCGTGCTTGCCGCCCTCGAGCGCTGCGAGCAGCGTCTCCAGCGAGGTGCGAGTGGGGTTTCCGCCGCGGCTGTATTCGTAGCCGCTGCGCAGGCCGCCGATGCCGTCCTGCACGTAGGTCGATGTCATGTAGACCGGCGGGATGACGGCGCCCGTGGTGGGGTCGAACTCCTGTCCGGCATGGATGGCGACGGTATCGAAATTCTGGTTCTGGGCCATGGTGTTCCTTTGCTGCTGGTGAAAAGCCGGTGAAAGTTTAGGAGCTCAGGTAGGTGAGCAGGTCGTGGCGGGTGAGCACGCCGAGCGGCTTGCCGCCGTCGGTCACGAGCATGGCGTCGTGGTGCGCGAAGGCCGCGCGTGCGGTGGCGACCGGTTCGTTCACGCCGATGAGCGCGAGCGAGTCGCCCACGAACGACCCCACCCGGGCGGTGAGCTTGGCCTCGCCGGAGAAGACGAGCTCCATGAGCGTGCGCTCGTCGAGGGCGCCGAGCACCTCGCCCATCACAACCGGGGGCTTGGCCGACAGCACGAGCAGTTGGCTCACGCCCTGGCTTGTCATGGTGGCGATCGCGTCGTGCACAGTGTCGCTCGGGTGCACGTAGACGAACGGGGGCAGCGTGCCGGTCTTCGCCTCGAGCACGTTGGCGACCGTGTGGCCACTCGGCGCGTTCGTGAAGCCGTAGCTGCGCATCCACCCGTCGTTGAAGATCTTGCCGAGGTAGCCCCGGCCGCCGTCGGGAAGCAGCACCACAACGGTGTCGTCGGCCGTGAGGGTTGCGGCGAGGCGCAGGGCCGCGACGACGGCCATTCCGCTGGAACCGCCCACCAGGATTCCCTCCTCGAGCGCGAGACGCCGGGTCATGGCGAAGGAGTCGGCGTCTGAGACGGCGATCACCTCGTGCACCACGGCGGGGTCGTACGCGCCGGGCCAGAAGTCCTCCCCCACGCCCTCCACGAGGTAGGGACGGCCGGTGCCGCCGGAGTACACGGACCCTTCCGGGTCCGCGCCCACGATGCGCACGGTGCCGTTCGACACCTCACGCAGGTAACGGCCGGTGCCGGTGATGGTGCCACCGGTGCCCACGCCGGCCACGAAGTGCGTGACCGTTCCGTCGGTGTCGCGCCAGATCTCCGGCCCGGTGGTTTCGTAGTGGCTCAGCGGGCCGTTCGGGTTGAAGTACTGGTTGGGCTTGAACGCGCCGGGAATCTCGCGGGCGAGCCGGTCGGACACGCTGTAGTACGACTCGGGGTCGTCGGGCGCAACGGATGTCGGCGTCACGACGATCTCGGCCCCGTACGCCGTGAGCACATTGCGTTTGTCCTCTCCCACCTTGTCCGGCAGCACGAAGACGCACTTGTATCCGCGCTGTTGCGCCACGAGGGCCAGACCAACTCCCGTGTTGCCGGAGGTCGGCTCGACAATGGTTCCACCCGGCAACAGCAGCCCGTCGCGCTCCGCGGCGTCGATGATGCGTACCGCGATGCGGTCCTTCGCGGAGCCGCCCGGGTTCAGGTACTCGAGTTTCACGAGCACTGTGGCCGTGACATCGCCGGTGACCTTGTGTAGCTTGACCAGCGGGGTATCGCCGATGAGGTCGATGATGGTGTTTGAGATCTTCATGGAGTGTCCTTTATGCGCTCGGTGTGGGACAGAGGATTTGTCGTGGGCAATGCACGGGCCAGCGGGCCTACCTGCAGACGACAGGCATCCGTTCTGCTCATTTCGGTGCGGGCGGTCACGACGGTTCAGAGGGTCGGCTGGAGACAGCAGCAACACGAACACGAGGTGAGCACAGGCACACCTCCACCCTACCGGCCCGACTTGGGGCATACACAGACGATCACCGGGTCACACTGATACGTTCGAACAGATACTGCTCCACTATGAGAGGCCACCTCGATGCCCCAGCCCGGCTCGCCCGTGAACAAAGCCACCGTGAAGGAGCAGCGCGCTCAACAGCGCGCCAAGAAGCTCGAGGTCTACCACCGCCAGCAGAAGCGCTCCCTGCGCAACCGCCGCATCGGCATCACGTCCGCCATCGTGGGCGCCGTGGCCGTGATCGGCCTCGTCGTGACGATGGTCGTGCTGACGCCGCAGGCCCCCAACTACGCCGGCGGCGGCGACGGGGCCGAGATTGACGGCGTGCTCACCTATGAGAATGGCAATGGTCACGTGGAGACCACCGTCGACTATGAGCAGACGCCTCCCGTGGGCGGCGAGCACAACCCCGCCTGGCTGAACTGCGGCATCTACGAAGAGCCGGTTCCCAGCGAAAATGCCGTGCACTCCCTCGAGCACGGTGCCATCTGGGTCACCTACGACGCGTCGATGAGCGCCGACGAGCTCGACGCGCTGAAGGCGCTCATGCCCTCGAACTACGTTGTACTCTCCCCGTTCGATGGACTGCCCTCCCCCATCGTGCTGAGCGGCTGGAACGTTCAGCTGCAGGTCGAAACCGCCGAGGACCCCCGCATCGCCTCGTTCTTCGAGCAGTACTGGAAGAGCGGCACGGCACCCGAGCTCGGCGCGTCGTGCTCCGGCGCCATCGACGCGCCCGGCAAGGTCTCCTGACCAGCATGACCGAGCGAGCGGATGCTGCGGGTGCCGTCGCATCCGCTCCCCGGAAGCACCGGCGTGTGGCGTTGCTGGTCGCGATACTGGTGACCGCGCTGGTCGTGGGTATTTCGGCGTTCTCCGTGGGACGCTTGAGTACGCTCGGCGACCCGAAGCCGCTGTCCACGAGCGCCGAGGCCGGTTTCGCCCGGGACATGCAGGTGCACCACGACCAGGGCGTTCAGCTCGGAGTGCTCATTCGCGACCGCTCGATCGATGAGGACGTACGGCTGCTCGCGTACGACATCGTGACCACGCAGGGCCAGCAGTCGGGCCAGATGTTCGGCTGGTTGAGTGTGTGGGGCCTGAGCCAGGCCTCGCCCGAACCGTCGATGACCTGGATGACCCGGCCCGGGCGCACCGCGGAGCCGCATTCCGAAGGACACGAACCCGGCCAGCGGATGCCTGGGCTCGCCACGGATGCCGAGGTCGCGTCGCTCACCGCGGCATCCGGTGAGGAAGCCGACCGCATCTTCCTCACGCTCATGATCGCGCACCACCAGGGCGCGATCGACATGGCCGACTCTGTGCTGGACCGCACGAACAATTCAACGGTTCGCACGTTCGCGACCGCGGTCGTGGCGAGTCAGCAATCTGAGATCGACCTGATGACCGACATGCTCGCCGCCCGCAGCTAACGCATTCTCCCCGCGTCCCGTTGCTCATTCAGGAAATCCTGTCGGTGTGCAGGTCTCGGTCGCGCTGCCCGGGGCCTGATACGACGCCGGGACACGCTTTTCCTGAATTCGCCACCGGAGGAGAGCGGATGCCGTGACGCGCGAATCGAGACTCTGGACGGGCGAACGTGACAGCGGATGCCGTCAGTCCACGGGCAGGACCTGCGGTGACGCCGTGATCTGCCGCGCGTAGAGGCTCGCGTAGACGCCGCCGCGGGCGAGCAGCTCTGCGTGCGTGCCGTGCTCCACGATATGGCCGCCGTCCACGACGAAGATCACGTCGGCGTTCACCACGGTGGACAGCCGGTGGGCAATCGCGATCGTGGTGCGGCCGTGGCTCGCCGTGTCGAGAGCCTGCTGCACGACCTGCTCCGAGAGGGAGTCGAGGGCGCTCGTCGCCTCGTCGAGGATGAGCACTGGGGGATCTTTGAGCAGCACGCGGGCGATGGCGATGCGCTGCTTTTCGCCCCCGGAGAGCCGATAACCACGCTCCCCCACGACAGTGTCGTACCTCGCGGGGAAGGAGGCGATCGTGGCATGGATATTCGCGGCCCTGGCTGCGGACTCGAGCTCGGCATCCGTTGCCTCTGGCTTGGCGTAGCGCAGGTTTTCGGCGATCGTGGCGTGAAAGAGGTAGGTCTCCTGGCTCACGATGCCGATGGAGGAGACGAGCGATTCCTGAACCAGGTCGCGCACGTCCTTGCCGGAGAATCGCACGCTGCCGCCCGTGGCCTCATAGAAACGCGGGATGAGGTAGGACACCGTGGTCTTGCCGGCGCCCGACGGTCCGACGAAGGCCGCGAACTGGCCCGGCTCGATGCGAAACGACACGTCGTCGAGCGTGGGAGGGGAACCGGCGGCGGCATCCGGGTACGCAAAGGTCACCCGGTCGAACTGCACGCTTCCGGCGGCAGCGTCACCGACGGGCACCGTGAGCGCGTCGGGCTTGTCGGCGATGGCGGGCACGAAGTCGAGGTACTCGAAGATGCGCGCGAACAGCGCGCTCGAGGTCTGCAGATCGAGAACGACCCGCAGCAGGCCCATCAGCGGGAAAAGTAGCCGAGCCTGCACGGTGGTGAAGGCCACGATGGTGCCGGGGGTGATGTCCGCGGTGCCGTTGCCCATCAGGTACCCGGCCACGAGGTAGACGATGGCGGGAATGCTCGAGAGGAAGATACTGACCATCACGAAGAACCACTGACCACTCATGGTCTGGCTCACCTGCAGGCGAATCTGGGTGCCGTTCTCCTTCTCGTAGCGCGCGATCTCATTGGGCTGCTGTGTGAAGCTCTTGGAGAGCAGGATGCCCGAGACGCTGAGCGACTCCTGCGTGATCGCCGTCATGTCGGAGAGCGATTCCTGTGTTTTCGCGGCGATGCGGGCACGCACCTGCCCGACCCGGCGCTGGGCGATCACGAGCACCGGCATGAGCACGAGCGCCACGATCGTGAGCTGCCAGTTCAGCAGGAGCATGGCCACGAAGGCTGCCAAAACAGTGACGGTGTTTCCCAGGACGCTTGACACCGTGTTCGTGAGCACGCTGGCGACGCCGCCCACATCGTTCTGCAGTCGCGACTGGATGACGCCGGTCTTGGTCTTGGTGAAGAAGTTCAGCTCCATCGACTGCAGGTGTGTGAAGAGCCGCACGCGCAGAGCGCCCATCACCTTGTTGCCCACCGTGGACGTGAGCCACGTCTGCCAGACGCCGAGCAGCGCCGAGGTCACATAGATCGCCATCATCAGGCCCACGAGAGCGGCAAGCACAGGGAGGCTGGGGGTGCCGCCGGGTGGAAAGAGCCCCTCGTCGAAGGCACGCTGGGTAAGCAGCGGGGGAATCACCGAGAGCGCAGCCGCCACGAGCACCAGAACGACGGTGGCGCTCAGCGCGAGCCGGTGCGGCGCAAACAGCGCAACAATCCGCGGGAAGAGGTCGGGCACCCGGGGTGCCTCCGCGTTTCGGGCGCGTTGGCCTGCAACGTCGCCGCGCATCACCCTCGCACGTTGACCCTGTGGAGTCGGACCGCCTCCGCCCGAACCGTGCATTGAACTCATGAACTCACTCTAGGCTCCGCCACGGACGCCCTCACACGCCCGGGCGGAGCACCGATACAACGGATGCGAAGTCGCACTACCCCTTGGTGGCGCCGGCCAGCAGGCCGCGCACGAAGTACCGCTGCAGGGCGAGGAAAACGATCACCGGAACGAGGATGGAGAGGAAGGCCGCCGCCGTAAGCAGATACCAATCCTGACCGCGCGTGCCGGACAGATCCGCCAGCAGCTTGGTCATCGGCGCGACCGCCCCGTCAGCAAAAATCAGCGCCACGAGGAGGTCGTTCCAGACCCAGATGAACTGGAAAATGGCAATCGAGGCGATGGCCGGCATGTTGAGCGGCAACACGATTCGGAAGAAGATCTGAGCGTGGCCCGCGCCGTCGACGCGTGCGGCCTCAATGACATCTGCCGGAATTTCCGAGACGAAGTTGTGGAGCAGATAGATGGAAAGCGGCAGCGCGAACATCGAGTGGGCGATCCACACCTGCGCGTACCCGCCTGACTCAAGGGGTGCGACCGAGGGAAATCCGAAGAACTCACCCTGGGAAAAGAAGAGCAGGAGCGGCACGAGAGCCATTTGGATCGGCACGATCTGAAGCGCGAAGACGCCGATGAATAATATGTCCTTGCCTCGGAAGTCTATCCAGGCGAATGCATAGGCCGCCATGCTCGCGATCATCAATGGGATCAGCGTCGCGGGAAGAGTGATCGCGATCGAATTAATGAACGAACCCGCCAGATCGAGCTGGCTGTTTCCGGCGGCGAGGGCCGTGGCGTAGTTGTCGAGTGTGAAGCCAGGGTTCTGAAAGATGGTCCACCACCCGGTGGTGCGCACCTCCTGAGCGGGACGGAATGAGGAGATGAACAGGCCCAAGGTGGGAATTGTCCAGACCACCGCTATGACAAGCGCAGCAATGGTTGCGCCCCGGCTTGTGAGTCGTCGTTTGGCGCTCTTGGCTACCGATTCCTCGGCGCGACGTTCTCCCCGGCGCAGTTGCCGTTTCGTGGCTTCGTCGAGGGGGATTTCTGCGGGTGTGACCGTCATCGGATTTCCCTCTGCTTCTTGATCTGGCGGGCGTTATACACAACGATCGGCACGACGAGCACGAACAGGATCACTGCGAATGCGGCCGAACGCCCCAGCTCGAAGTTCTTGAACTGGGTGTACATCTCATTGGCGACGACGCTGGTTTCGTTTGCGCCACCCGTCATGGTTCGAACGATGTCGAAGACTTTCAGCGAGACGATGGAGATCGTCGTGAGTACGACGATCAGCGCGCTGCGGATGCCGGGAACCGTGACGTTGACGAACCGCTGCCACGCGTTGGTCCCGTCGAGTTCCGCTGCTTCCAGCTGTTCCACGGGCACGCCCTTGATGGCGGCGGAGAGCACCACCATGGCAAATCCGGTTTGCGCCCAGATCAACACGATGATGAGGAAGAGCGTGTTCCACGGCGACTCGGCTATGAAGTCGATCGGCTGACCACCGAGGGCCACGACGATGCCGTTCAGCAGACCGATCTGTTCCTGGTCGGCCGGGCGGGCCGTGTAAACGAAGCGCCAGATAATGGAGGCGCCCACGAATGAGATGGCCACCGGCAGGAATACCAGGGTTTTGAAGTACTTCTCGCCCCGGCTCTTGTCGATGAACACGGCGTAGGCGAGTCCGGCGATGGTGGAGACGGTGGGCACGATGAGCACCCAAATGATCGTGTTGATGATGATGCGCACGTTCTCCGGCTGGCCGAACACCCAGATGAAATTTTCAAAGCCCACGAATCGATCACCACGGGCGTTCATGAACGCCTGCACGGTGGTCGAGATCGTGGGCACGATCAGGCCGATGCTCAGCAGGAGCACGGCCGGCGCGAGAAAGCCCACGAGTTGGAAGAGGTATCCCGCGCCCTTGCGTGAGCGATAGTCGAGGAGAAAGAAGAGACCTCCGAGCACCCCAGCACCGGCGATGGCCCACCAGTAGGACCCCCCGACCGCCAGGATCAGGACCGGGGCCGCCACGCAGACCGCCAGCCGGATAGCCGTGTAGATCCGCCCTGGGCGCGGCGCGATCTCCACAAAGAAGAGCACAAGCGCCACCACCGCGGCAAAGGCCCCGATGACGATGGGCACCTGCACCAGGGGTGGCAGTTGCGACAGCCACGCAAAGAATTCGGACATCTGAAACCTTTCGAGTACAACGACGGACTCTTGGTTATCGCCCGCTGCCCGGGAACGCGGAGCGGTTCAACGTCGGTGGTTCGTACGCACACGATACACCGGCAAGAGCGTGGGCCGCCCGCTTCGGGGCGGGCGGCCCACGGTGGGCTAGCTGGCTATTCCGAGGGCCAGCCTGACTCGATGCTGGTCAGGACCTCGTCGGTCGGCGTGCCATTGATCCAGGACACGATTCCCTTCCAGAAGGTTCCGGCGCCCACAGTTCCCGGCATCAGGTCAGAACCGTCGAAACGGAACGTCGTGTCCGGGTCCTGCAAGATCTTGATCGATTCCTGAAGGATGGGGCTGGTCGCATTCTCCGGGTCAAGTCCGGTGTTTGCGCTCAGGACTCCACCGAGGGCGACCCGGCTGTTGGCCCACTCCGGGCTCGAGAGGTACGCCTGCACCTTCTGGGTGTCGGCGTCATCGGAGAACGCTCCAACGAATTCGCCACCACCGGTGACCGCCTGGCCGCCCTCTTCGACGGGAGGAGTGATGAAGGCCCATACGTCAGCGTCGGGGCCGACTTCGCCGCCGGCATCCGTGATGAAGCCGTCCAGGAACGAAGCCTGGTGATGCAGGGCGCAAGTTCCGTCGGCGATCGGAGTGGCAACGTCACCGAACGGGATGCTGTTGATCGACTTCACGTCACCGAAGGTGGCGTTGACATAGGCCGGGTTCAGGAGAATCTCGCCGACGGAGTCGAACGCCTCCTTGATCTGAGGATCGGTGAAGGGTATCTCGTTGGTGACCCACTGGTCGTAAACGTCGGGACCGGCCTGTCGAAGAACGAGGTCTTCGACCCAGTCCGTTCCCGGCCAGCCGGTGGCGTCACCCGAGGAGAAGCCCGCGCACCACGGTGCCGTTCCGGTCTTCTCCTGAATGGTTTTCGTGACAGCGAGGAGCTCGTCCCAGGTCTTGGGGACCTCGACGCCCCACTCCGTGAACTTGGCCGGCGAGTACCAGATAAATCCCTTTACGCTGGCCATCAGGGGAGCCCCATAGAACGTGTCGTTGACCGTGCCGTAGGCCTTCCAGTCGGCGGACCAGTACTCGTCGACATTGTCTTCGACAGCCTGCGGGGCCGGCTTGAGGAAGTCGCGGCTGGCCAGGTCGGCGAACAGGCCCGGCTGCGGGATGATCGCCAGATCGGGGGCGTTTCCGCCCTGGGCGCGAATGGCGATCTGGGCCTCGAACTCCTTTGAGGACTCCAGCTTGATCTCGATCCCGTTCTCGGCTGACCAGTCGGCCCAGGACTGTTCGAGCAGCTCGGCTTCGGTGCCGGAAATGCCGGTGTAGACACTCACCGATCCGTCGCCCTCAGCGCCGGCTTCGGCGTCAGCGCCACCGGGGCCGCCGGAGCAGCCGGCGAGAGTAATGCCAGCGATCGCCGCGATGGCGATCGGAGTGATGATACGACGGTGCAGGGAAGACCGCATCTTTTATCTCCTCATTGAGTATTCGTGATCTGCAGTGACCGGCAGTAGTGACCTGCCATCAAGCGGTGGTACTGGGATGGAACTCGGGAACCGGTTCCACACCATAAAGTACGGCACCCTTCCCGGGTATGCAAGCCCGTTATGTTACAGAATGGCAACCATGACGGTGCGCGGGCAGCTGGCGATGATTTCTTGCGCCGACGCACATCCGTTGCATGCCGTGTCAAATGGAACCGGTTCCAGAAACTGAATTAAGTCGCTATCCTGTGCATGACGGATCCAAGGACGGAGGCTGGTGTGAGCACGATAGCGGATGTTGCCCGCCTCGCCAGTGTTGCAAAGGCCACCGCCAGCAGGGCACTGAGCGGCCGGGGGTATGTCTCTGAGGAGACACGAACCCGCGTTGTCGCGGCGGCACGTACCATCGGCTACGTTGTCTCCCCTAATGCGGCCAGCCTGGTGACCGGACGCACCAAGAACATCGGCGTGATCATCCCGTACATCAGCCGCTGGTTTTTCGCGGAGGTGCTGGAGAGCGTCGAACAGGCACTGCTCGAGCAGGGGTACGACATGACGCTTTACAACCTGCCGGCGCCCTCGCCGGAACGCGTTCGGGTATTCGAGTATTTTCTCGCGCGCAAACGCTTCGACGGCGTGATTTCCGTGGGCGTCGAGCTGAGCGACGAAGAGGTCGACCACCTGCACCACATGCGGCGTCCACTCGTGGGCATCGGCGGTCCGATTCGCGGCGTGCACAGCATCGCCATCAACGACGTGGCGGCCGCCAGGCTCGCCACGGAGCACCTGCTCAGTCTGGGCCACACGGACATTCTCCACGTGGGCGGCAGCCAGGAGGAACAGATGGATTTCGACGTGCACAGTAAGCGCCTTGCCGGCTTCAACGCCGCCATGCTCGCCGCGGGGCACCCCCTCGCCGGCACCTTCTACGCCTGCGAACTCACAGTTCCCGGCGGCTACGAGATGGGGCGCAGCGTGCTCGGGGACCCCCGTCGCCGCCCCACCGCCATCTTCGCCGCGAGCGACGAGATCGCCATCGGGCTGATCGTGGCGGCGCGCGAACTCGGCATTCTCGTGCCGTCGGAGCTCTCGGTCATCGGAATCGACGGGCACCCCTATGCCGAAATGTTCCGCCTCACCACCCTGGAACAGCACCCGCGAAACCAGGGACGACTCGCAGTCACGTCGCTTCTCGCTGACCTCGAGTCCCCGACTCCCGCACCCAGCGCGGAATCGACCGTGCTCCCCACCAACCTCGTGATGCGCTCCAGCACGAGCGCCCCACGCCCACCGCTCCCCTGATCCCCGGCGGATGCCGCGGCGAAGGCCGCGGAAACGACGAACGGGCGCCATCTCCGGTGGAAATGACGCCCGTTCTAGCTTGTCGAAAGACAGGCCGTAATTCTCGTGAAGCACGGCCCCGTGAGGGGCGCCGACTACTTGAGGGTTACGGTTGCTCCTGCAGCTTCGAGGTCTGCCTTTGCCTTCTCGGCTGCATCCTTGGCAACGCCCTCGAGGACGGCCTTCGGCGCGCCATCGACAACGGCCTTGGCCTCGCCGAGGCCCAGGCTGGTGAGCTCGCGCACAACCTTGATGACCTGGATCTTCTTGTCGCCGACAGCGTCGAGGATGACGTCGAAAGCGGTCTGCTCTTCGACCTCTTCGACGGCTGCTGCGGGGCCGGCTGCGCCAGCTGCTGCAACGGGAGCTGCTGCGGTGACCTCGAAGGTCTCCTCGAACGCCTTGACGAACTCGGAGAGCTCGATGAGGGTGAGGCCCTTGAACTGCTCAAGCAGGTCTTCAGTGGAAAGCTTTGCCATGATGTACTCCTTCTATTTCTTTAAAAAGTGTTGACTTGAAAATTGTCAACCGCAACTAGAGGCAGATGCCTAGTTCGCGGACTCCTGCTTCTCACGCAGCGCGTCGATGGTGCGAACAGCCTTCGACAGCGGTGCCTGGAAGAGATAAGCGGCTCCGAACAGCGATGCCTTGAAGGCGCCGGCCAGCTTGGCCAGCAGCACCTCGCGGGACTCGAGGTCGGCAAGCTTGCCAACCTCGGCTGCGGTGAGCGGGCTACCGTCAAAGTAGCCGCCCTTAACCACCAGGAGAGGGTTTGCCTTGGTAAAGGCACGCAGGGTCTTCGCGACGGCGACAGGGTCTCCGTGTACGAAGGCGATAGCAGACGGTCCGACAAGTTCCTCGTCAAACGAGGTGATGCCGGCGTTGTTGGCCGCAATCTTGGTGAGCGTGTTCTTTACCACGGCGTACGTGGCGTCCTCACTGATGGACTTACGCAGGCTCTTGAGCTGCGCAACAGTGAGACCGCGGTACTCGGTGAGCAGAACGGCGGTCGAGCTTTCGAATTTCTCCGTAAGCTCGGCGACCGTTGCTTCCTTGTTCGCCATGGTGCTCCTCTTAGTATTCATGTGCCGGGTAGCCCCCGGTGCAGACATGAAAAAAGCTCCAGCGCAGGGCGCCGGAGCTGGGTCACAATCCATAAGACTGAAAACTGAACTTCGAACACCTGCGCGGGCCGTTCACGTGAATGAACCTTCGATCACCCCGAGCATTTCTGCGCAGAGCAACAACCGGCGGTCTGTGGCTACGAATCAGTCTATGTCACCGGAGCCCTCGAGCGCAAACCGGCAGCATCCGCTCGAACTAGTTGATAACTGTCCACTACGTGTATATAGTTGATTTTTATCAATTACATCTTGGGAGATTCATGTCACGCGCGTCACGCCGCACCCCAGCGAAACCTCGCCGGCCTATCTCGGCCGACGGCACCATGACCCACAGGCAGGTGCTCGAAGCGCTCTCCGGCCTTCTGCTCGGCATGTTCGTGTCGATCCTCGCCGGCACCGTCGTGAGCACCTCGCTGCCCGTGATCATCGCCGACCTCGACGGCAGCCAGTCCTCTTATACGTGGGTGATCACCGCCACCCTGCTCGCCACCACGGTCTCGACTCCCATCTGGGGCAAGTTCGCCGACCTGTTCAACCGCAAACTGCTCATCCAGCTCTCTCTCGTGATCTTCGTGCTCGGTTCGGCCCTCGCCGGCTTCTCCCAGGACACCGGCACCCTTATCGGCTTCCGGGTACTGCAGGGCCTCGGCGCCGGCGGGCTCGCCGCACTCAGCCAGATCATCATGGCCGACATCATCAGCCCGAGGGACAGAGGCAAATACGCCGGGCTGTTCGGGGCCGTCATGGCCCTCGGCACGGTGGGCGGCCCACTGATCGGCGGGGTCATAACGGATGCCTTCGGCTGGCGCTGGAACTTCTTCATCGCCCTGCCCGTGGCCATCGTCGCAATCGCGCTATTGCAGCGCACGCTGCACCTGCCCGAGAGGGTGAAGCGGGTCGTGCGTATCGACTACCTCGGCGCCGTGCTCATCGCCGGCGGGGTCTCCCTCCTGATGATCTGGGTGACACTCGCGGGATCCGACTTTGAGTGGGCATCCGTCACCTCGTTCGTGATGGTGGGCGGCGCCGTGCTGCTGCTGATCGCGGCCGTGATCGTGGAGGCCACGGTGAAGGAACCGATCATTCCCCTCACCATGTTCAGAAACCGCACGTTCAGCATCGCCACCGTGGCGAGCGTGTCGGTGGGCGTCTCACTGTTCGGCACGTCGCTCTTTCTCAGCCAGTACATGCAGCTCGCCCGCGGGGCCACGCCCACCGAGTCCGGCCTGCTGACCATCCCCATGATGGGCGGCTTCCTGGTGTCCTCGACCGCCTTCGGCATGCTGATCACCCGCACCGGCAAGTGGAAGGCCATCATGATCATCGGCAGCGTGCTCGTGATCGCCGGCCAGCTGCTGCTCGGCACCCTTACGTCGACCACCAACCTCGTGCTCGTGGGTGTGTTCATGTTCGTGCTCGGCGCCGGCCTCGGCTCCCTCATGCAAAACCTCGTGCTGGTGGTGCAGAACGCCATCGACGTGAAGAATCTCGGCGTGGCCACGAGCGGCATCACCTTCTTCCGCAGCCTCGGCGGCACGGTGGGAGTGTCTGTGCTTGGCTCTGTGCTCGGCACTGTCGTGGCCGATAGCATCCGTCGCGGAATCGGCACGCTCGAACCCGCCCAGCAGGCCGTTGCGAGCGCCACGCTCGGGTCGGGCACCATCCCGAGCATCGCCGAACTGCCGGGAGCCATCCGAGTGATCGTCGAGGCGGCCTACGGCTCCGGCGCCGGCACCGTGTTCCTGCTCGGTGCCCCGCTCGCCGTGATCACCCTCGTGATGGTGTGCCTCCTTCCCAACATTCCACTCGGCGGCAAGACCGCGATCGCGCGCGCGCACGCCGAGGGCGAGCAGCGCGCAGCGGATGCCCGCGCCCGGGCCCAGCGCGAGCTCGCCGACATGGAGGACAGCCTCATCGACGCGAGCTCGGCATCCGCTGGGCTCTCACCCGTGGGACTGAACAATCCGACCGGGTCGATTCGCGTGGTCGACCCCTCCGAACGCCCTAGCCTGAAGGGGTGACCGTGCCTGCAGATGAGACCCCTGATACGTCGATCATGATCGCAGAAGTCATCGAGGAGATGAACGTGCTCGCCGGAAGCATTCGCGCGAGCCAGCGCGAGGCAGCGGCTCGCATCGATCCCACGTTGCAGGCCTTCGGGCTGCGCATACTGCGGCTTCTGGCCCGCAGCGGCCCGACCCATGCCGGAGCCGTCGCGAACCTGCTCGCAGTGGACAAGAGCGTCATCAGCCGGCACACCAAGCCGCTCTGCGAATTGGGGCTCGTGGAGACACAGCCCGACCCGAGCGACGGTCGGGCGCATTACCTGGCCATCACCCCGCTCGCCATTGCCAAACTCGAAGAACTCCGTGCGGGCGACACCGCGATCGTGCACCGGCGCCTCTCCAGCTGGTCTGTGTCTGACCTGCACGAGCTCGCCCGCCTACTCGCCCAGCTCAACACCCCGTAGCCGGTAACGAAGTCAGGCGAGGGGAAGGGACACTCGGAACTCGGTGCGGCCGGGAACGCTTGACGCTGTGACCTCGCCATGCAGGGCAGCAACGACCGCGTGCACGATCGCGAGGCCGAGACCGGTGCTGCCCGTTCCCCCGCCGGCGGAATCGCGATAGCGCGAAGTGTCGCCCCGGGCAAAGCGCTCGAACAGCCTGGCTTGCAGATCCACCGGAATGCCGGGTCCGTCGTCGCGCACCGTCACGATCGCGCGGTCATTCTCCGCGGCGAGCGCCACCGTCACGGTCGTGCCGGCCGGAGTGTGCACTCGGGCGTTGGCGAGCAGGTTGGCGAGCACCTGGTGCAGGCGGGCCGGGTCGCCGATGGCCTCGATCGGCTCTTCGGGCAGGTCAAGATCCCACACGTGGTCCCGGCCGGCAGCGTGCGCGTCGCTCACGGCGTCGATCAGCAGGGGGGTGAGATCAACCGGCTCAAGCTCGAGTTCCCGGCCTTCGTCGAGACGTGCCAGCAGCAGCAGGTCTTCCACGAGGCCGGTCATGCGAATGGATTCCGACTCGATCCGGCCGAGAGCGTGAATCGTGTCGGCCGGCAGCTCCTGGCCGCTGCGCCGGGTGAGCTCGGAATACCCGCGAATCGAGGCGAGGGGGGTGCGTAGTTCGTGGCTGGCGTCCGACACGAACTGGCGCACCTTACGCTCGCTCGCCTGCCGGGTTTCGAGGGCCACATCCACGTGGTCAAGCATGCGGTTGAGTGCGAGACCCACCCGGCCCACCTCGGTACGGGCATCGGTGTCTGCCTCGGGCACCCGGTCCACAAGCGACACCTCACCGCGGTCGAGAGGAAGGGCAGACACTCGGGACGCGGTTTCGGTGACCCTCTGCAACGGCCGCAGGGCAATGCGCACGATCCAGGCGGCGAGCCCGGCCACGAGCAAGATGCCGGCGAGTGACACGAACGCGATGATGGCGGCGAGCTGGGTGGCCGTGGCATCCACGCCGGACAGCGGCAGCCCCACGAGATAGAGCGTACCGGTGGGGCTGGTTTCAGCCACGACGCGGTATTGCCCCAGAGTTCCTTCGAGGTCGACGGTCACCGGCGTCGACTGCTTGATCTTGTCGGCGAGCAGCTGCACCTGGTGTGCTTCGAGCGTGCGGATGGCGCCGCTCTCGTTATCGGTGTACCCCGTGGTGATCGTGGAACCGTCGAAGACCAGGGCGAGCAGGCCGGGGGGCTGCGCCGGGCCGCCGAGGATAGCATCCGCTGTCGGGGCGCCGAAGAACCCACCGCGGCTATCGTTGTCGCCGTCACCGCCGATAACAACCCCGGAGCGGCCGGCAGCGGATGTCAGCTGCGCGTCGAGCCGGTCAACGAGCGAGCTGCGCAAAATGGCCACGCTCACCGCACCGATCGCGATGCTGACGAGGGCGAGCAACCCCACGACGGTGAGCACGAGGCGCCGACGCAGGGTCCACGGCGCGCGACGGCCGAGCTTCGGGGCGGCCGCCGGAACGCTCATTCCGCGATCTTCAGCATGTAGCCGGCGCCACGCACGGTGTGGATCATGGGGTCGCGGCCAGCATCGATCTTCTTGCGGAGGTAGGAGATGTAGATCTCAACCACAGATGATTTTCCGCCGAAATCGTAGCTCCATACCCGGTCGAGAATCTGGGCCTTGCTCAACACCCGGCGGGGATTGCGCATAAGAAAGCGCAGCAGCTCAAATTCGGTGGCCGTGAGGTCAATGGAATCGCTGCCGCGGAACACCTCGTAGCTGTCTTCGTCGAGCATGAGGTCGCCGACCGTGATGCGGGGATCGCTCGACTCCGCCACGGCGAGCGTGGAGCGGCGGATCAGGCCGCGCAGGCGCGCAACCACCTCTTCGAGGCTGAACGGCTTGGTGACGTAATCGTCGCCGCCGGCAGTGAGGCCCGCGATGCGGTCGTCGAGGGAATCTTTCGCGGTGAGGAAGAGCACAGGGGTCTCATAGCCATCGGCGCGCACCCGCTGCAGCACCTGCAGGCCGTCGATATCGGGCAACATGATGTCGAGCACGATGGCATCCGGGCGAAATTCCCGTGCGATCGTGAGCGCCTGCCTGCCCTCGCCCGCGGTGCGCACCTCCCAGCCTTCGTAGCGCAGCGCCATGGACAGCAGATCGGTGAGGGTGGGCTCGTCGTCTACGACGAGCACGCGGATGGCGCTGCCGTCAGCCTTGCGAAGGCGCGGGCCGTGCGTGGCGGGGCTGCTCGTGCGTGTGCTCATGTTCCCTAGTATCACCAGTTTTCTATGAATCAGCCGTGCGTGACCCATTCGGAACCTGTGAGCGTAGCCGAGGCCGGTTTTCATAAGGTTCTCCTATCTGCGCCATGTCTCCCCCAGAGGAGTGCTTCATAGGTTCATTCCCGGCGGCCTCGATCGGCGGTGCCCCGGAACTGGAGACACATGTTCATCACTTACCTGCGGCGGGAGCTTGCCGGACGTCGCAAACAGACCGCAATTGTGGCCAGCGGCATGGCCCTGGCGATCGCCCTGGTCATCATCGTGAACTCGGTCTCGAGCGGAGTTCAGGTTGCTCAGGCATCCGTTCTGCACACTGTCTACGGCGTGGGCACCGACATCACCGTGAGCCAGGAAGCGGCGGCACCAGTAGACGGCGAGGCACCGACCGGCGGGCCCCAACGCTTCGATTTCGGCCAAGACGATGGAACGACGACCGACGGCACCACCTCGGTGAGCCAGTCCAGGCTCGAGGCCGAACGAGGCACCGTCACCTTCGACGCAGCGGCGCTCGAGACCGTCAGCGAAGTCGACAACGTGTCGGCCGCGGCCGCCACCCTGTCGCTGAGCAACACCAGTTTTGACGGTGCGCTCCCTGACATGGCTTCGACCGGCACTGCCGGCACGGCTCCCGGGGCTGGCGTCGCTCCCCCGTCCGGCGGGCCCGATGGCGCAGGTGGAAGCGCTTTCAGCGTCGACTCCTTCTCCGTGCTCGGCCTCGACCCGGCCGATGACGCGGTCGGTCCGCTTTCGGCCGTCAGCCTCACCGACGGTCGATCGATGGCCACGACGGATGCCGGCACCACCGTGGCCGTGCTCGATTCCGGATACGCCACCACCGCCGACCTGGCCGTGGGCGGAACCGTCTCGATAGCCAGCACGGACTTCGAGATCGTCGGACTCGTCACAGCCGCGACCGCGGATGCCGCCACCGCCGCACACGTGTATATCCCGCTCGACGTGGCGCAGAGCCTCTCCGGCCTCACCGGGCAGCTCTCCGACATCTACGTGCAGGCCGCGTCGTCGACCGACATCGCGCAGGTGCAGGCCGACGTGGAGGCGGCCTTGCCCGACGCCACAGTGAAGACGCAGGCCGACCTGGCCTCGAGCGTGTCCGGATCGCTCTCGAGCGCCGGCGACCTCGTGAAGGACCTCGGCCTCTGGCTCTCCCTGCTCGTGCTCGGTGCCGCTTTCCTGATCGCCATCCTCTTCACGATCTCGGGCGTCACCCGCCGCACCCGCGAATTCGGCACCCTTAAGGCGATCGGCTGGTCGAACGGCAGGATCGTGCGCCAGGTGGCCGGCGAATCGCTCGTGCAGGGTCTGATCGGCGGGGCCGCGGGCATCGCGATCGGCCTGCTCGGCATCCTTGTGATCAACCTCGTCGCCCCCACCCTCACTGCCGGCGCTGTCGTGACGGAGGCCGCAGGCCCCGGAGGCGGTTTCGGCGGCCCGGGCGGCGGAGGGTTCGGCCAAGCCGCAACGGCCGCAGCAACGAGCGACATCGCCCTCACCGCCCCTGTCACGGCCTCGGTCATCCTGATCGCCGTCGGCCTCTCGGTACTCGGCGGCCTGCTCGCCGGCGTCATCGGCGGATGGCGCGCCTCGCGTCTGCGCCCCGCCGAAGCACTCCGCAGCATCGCCTGATCCCACCGCACTCAAGGAGAAACCATGTATGAACTGACGAACGTGACCAAGAAGTACGACCAGGGAAAGCGCAGCGTCACCGCGCTCAACGACGTCACCCTCGCCATCCCCGACGGCCAGATGGTGGCGATCCAGGGCCCGACCGGCGGGGGCAAGTCCACCCTGCTGCAGATGCTCGGCGCCCTCGACCGCCCCACCCGTGGCACGGTGACACTCGGCAGCTCCAATCTCTCTCGCCTCGGTGACGGGCCACTCGGCACGATCCGCGCGACAGAAATCGGGTTCGTGTTCCAGGGCTTCAATCTGATTCCCACGCTCACCGCCCAAGAGAATGTGGAGACCGCGCTCGCCCCGCTCGGGCTTCCGTCCGCGCAGCGCAAGGAGCGCGCGGTCGCGGCACTGGCCTCGGTTGGTCTCGGCGAACGCCTCACACACCTGCCGGCCGAACTTTCCGGTGGGCAGCAGCAGCGCGTGGCGATCGCCCGAGCGATCGTGAAGGAACCGGCCGTGCTGCTCGCCGACGAGCCCACCGGAAACCTGGATGAGGATACCCGGGATGAGATCATGGATCTGCTCGAAGGTCTGTGGCGCGACCGCGGGTTGACGCTTATCGTGGTGACGCACGACACTGCCGTCGCCAACCGCGCCCAGCGTCGGCTGCACATCGCGAAGGGAATCCTCAGCGAGGTCGCGTAGCCCCTCGGGCCCGAACGCATGGTGAGCCGCGCTCGGACCCGAGGAACGGCCTGCGAAGTCTCGATCGCTCCTTCGTCGCGCCTCGACCAGCGAGATTCGTCGCGCCTCGACCAGCGAAGTGTTCCGTACGTTACAACGCGGCGAGGGTCGCGAGCAGCTCCGGCGGCAACACGAGTGCCTCGAAATCGGGCGTGTACAGGCGGCCGCAGCCGTCAAGTTCCACGCTGATCGGTGCGTCGATGCGTGTGTTGTAGCGCTCGGGCCAGACCACGGCGAAGCGGGTAACCTCGACCTCGCAGGGCGGCGCGAGCGCCGAGACAGCGGATGCCGCGGCTCCGACCCGCGTGATGACATCCGGAGTAAGCACCGCTGCACCGGAAAAGTCGAAGGACTGCGTGCTGATCAGTCCCTCGAGCTCCGGGAGTTCAACCGAATCGACGTCGTCACTCGGCGGAGCTTCAGTGTAGAGGCAGACATCTGCCGCGTCTGCTCCCGCCCAGGACGGCGCCGGAGCCGGGCGCACCGGTTGCACAGCACTCGGCCCCGACGTGGACCCAGATTGGGCTGGCATAGTCTGCACCGCCATGTTCTTCTGCATGAGCGCGCGTTCGGCGGGCGGGCCTGCTGTCATGGTGCAGCCCCCGTCAAGGGCAGCCCGCGATTCCACGAGTCGCACCGGCAAGGTGGTCGTTTCTGTGAGGTCGAGGCGCGTGAGCGCGACGGCGACGGCCGGCTTGGTCTTGAGGCAGGCGTCTCGGGGCCAGGCCACCCGAACGGCCTCGCCGGCGGCGTTCTGCAGCCAGAGCTCCGGCACGATCTGGGCGTCGGCGGTGCACGCCTGGGTGAAACCGAACCTGTCGTCCGGCGCAGCGAGGGCGTGTACGAGGGGCCGAAGTCGCCCTCGAGCTGGTCTACCTTCACGGCCGACCACCGGCCCTCGTGATCTTCGAACGAGGCCATAAAGCTGCACAGATAGGCTTTCGTGGGAACGAAACCATGCGGCACACGGCCGGGGGCTGGCGCGTCGGGGTGACTCGGGGCATCCGTTGGCCGGGCCGTGTCTGGCAGCACCCACCCGCCGAGGTTGGGCGCCTGGCAGTCCACTCCGTCGACTATCGTCGCCACCGGCGCCTCACTCTCGGGCGCGAACCCCGGCACACCCGCGCAGCCGCTCGTGCCGACGATGAGCGCCACGACGACCGCGACACCGGCAGAAAACGTACCACTGCGCTCCATGACAGACCCCCGGCTGTTGTTCAGCCGACGCTACCCCACACATGTCACATCGACATAACGACATAACGATGGTGTCATCTCCCGCACAGCGGTCGCTTTTCACGGGTTGTCCCCAGATTTACCTCGCGCTGGTCGTAGACGCGCCGGGGACGGCGTCTCGTGGAGCCGAGTAGCCGCGTGGTGCGCGGGGCCCCGGCGCCGCGAGAGTGACATAGTTAAGTGGTGACTGATTCCGTGTTCTCCCTCTTTGAGCTGGAGCAACCCGTCACCCTCGTCGCTGCCCCGCTGGCCCACACCCGGCGCATCGTCGCCAATTCCGATGACCGCGTTGGGTGGTTGCGCGCCCGAGCGCGGGGAATCACGGCAACGGATGTCGCCAAGCTCGCCACTCCCAAGTCCGTGCAGAACGCGGCGTTCGAGAAGCTGAACGGTAGTAGTTTCAGCGGCAACACCTATACAGACCACGGCCGGGCACGTGAACCCGAGATCGCTACCTGGGTACTCGACAACTACGGCATCGAGCCGAGCAACAACCTCTTTCACGCGGCAGACCAGCCTCGCCACCTCGCGACCCCCGATGGCGTGGGCCGCTGCGAGAACGGGGTTCTCGAACTCGCTGAGATCAAGACCACGAGCAAGCCTTGGCGCAGCATCCCGCGTTCCTACCTCCGCCAGGTGTGGTGGCAGCAGTACGTGCTGGGTGCCGACCGCACTCTGCTCGTGTGGGAGCAGCATGTCGACTTCGTTCCGGTGAATCCCGTGCCGGAGTTTCGTTGGATCGAGCGTGACGAAGACCAGATCGCCATTCTGATCGGCTTCGCGAACGACCTGATCGGCATTCTCGAGCGCGACTACCTCGACCGGCACCCCGCTCCCTGACTCCTCGGGCAACGCGCCGGCGCGGCAGACTGTAGTCATGACCGACCTGCCGAAGTACATGCGCGCCCTCGTGATCGACCGACCCGGCGCCGCCGACGAGCTTCACCTCGCCGACGTGCCGCTGCCCGTCCCCGTGCTCGACGAGTTGCTGGTGCGCGTTGTCGCCGCGGGCGTCAACCCGATAGATGCAAAGACTCGCGCCGGCGGCGGCGTCTCGGCCGCCATCACGGGGTATCCGGTTATTCTCGGCAACGATTTCAGCGGCGTCGTTGTGCGCGCGCCCTACGCGGCCTTCCCCCTGCAACCCGGCGACGCGGTCTATGGCATGGCCCGGGTCCCGCGCACGGGCGGCACCTACGCCGAGTATGTGGCGGTTTCGGCCCTGAGCGTGGCCCGCAAACCGGCCCGTCTCAGCCACACGGAGGCCGCGGCCTTGCCCGTGGCTGCCCTCACCGCCTGGGGCATGGTCGTGGATATGGCCGAGGCCGCCCCAGGCCAGCGGATGCTCATTCACGCCGGCAGCGGCGGCGTCGGCCACCTCGCGGTTCAGTTCGCCGCATCGTTGGGGGTTCATGTGACGGCAACCGGATCCACGGGCAGTCTCGAATTTCTGCGTGAACTCGGAGCCGCCGAGGTGATCGACTACTCGACCACCCGCTTCGAAGACGTGGTGCACGACCTCGACGCCGTAATCGACCTGATCGGCAATGTGCACGACGCTACCGGGTCCAGGTCGATGGGCGTGCTGCGTGCCGGCGGAATTCTCGTGAATGCCCCCACCGGGAGCTGGCCCACCATGCAGGCGGATGCCGCGGCAGCCGGCATCCGCTCAACGGGCTACAAGGTTTCGGCCGACGCCCGCGCCCTCGACCGCATCAGCGCGCTGATGGATTCCGGGGCAGTGCGCGTGCACATCGACACCGTGTTCGACCTGACGGACGGGGCAGCCGCACACCGGGCCGTCGAGGGCGGGCATACCCGCGGCAAGGTGGTCCTGCGCGTCAGCGACTAGGCGTGGCCGCCCGTGTCACGGCTGCGCGCCGCGGCGTTTCTTCACCGCGGCGAGCGCGCCGGAGGCGACCATGTATCCGGCGTAGGAGAAAAGCAGCACGGCACCGACCGGAATGATCCACGCCCGGTTCTCACCGTTCACCGCGCTGTTCACAAAACCGATGAAGGGTACGGAGTACCAGAGGCGGCCCTGGATCTGTTCAGCCAGCACCTCTTCAAGGTCGGGCTCGCTGTTGTTGTCGCCCTGGAGCACGAAGGTTAGATCCCCCGCCGAGGATGAGTTGATCGCCATGATGCGGTGCGTGATGACGCCAGGCTTGCCGGACTGCATTTGATAGGTGATCACGTCTCCGAGGCGGAGGTCGCTCGGATCGACGGGCCGCACGATGATCAGCGTACCTGGGGGGAAGCCCGGCTCCATCGAGCTCGTCAGCACCGTCAGCGGAATCGATCCGGTGGCTTTGGGCACCACGATCAGCATCACGGCGAGCGCGATCACGAGCAGCAGCACCGCGGCGCTGAGCACGAGGCCGAGGTAATGCCACAGACTCTTCTCGGCCGCCACAGCAGGTGCAGGCGTCACCGCCGTCGGTTCCGACCCCCCGGCATCTGCCTCTGTCATCGTGCCTCCCCCGATCGCTGACGTCGTGCCGCGACCAACCTACCGCCGATGCCGAGCAAGAGGCCGGCCACGGCGAACAGGGCCATCGGCGCGCCCACCCCCGTAGTGGCGAGTGTACTCACACTCCCCGTGGTCGAGGAGATGAGCAGGCCCTCGTCGGTGCACGCCACCTTGCGAAAGCTCCCCGCGTCGGCGTCGCGCATGGAGACCATGAGTCCGAGGTCGGCACTTTCGCTCTGACCGGTGGTCCCCGGCATGTCGTCCAGGGTAAAGGCCACGCTCAGGGTGACGATGGCCCCAGGCGCCACGATCTGCGCGGGCAGCAAAATTTCGCACTCCTGCACGGAACGCAACGTGGACGCCCGGCTACCCGCGACTCCCCGCCCGGAAGTCGAGACCGTGACTGCGTCGGCGAAGACATCCGACGAAAAGGCAACTCCTCGAGCGCTCACCCGCAGCTGTGCGGGTGTGTTGCTCGGATTCTTGATCCACAGGCTCGAGCGCACGGTTCCACCGGGCACGAGCAGCCCGACGTCATCGAAAATCCCGCCGTGCAGTGCCGTGTCGAAATGCTCGTCATCCGAGCTCACGAGCACATCCACCGGCGCGGCCCCGGCGGGCATCGCGCCACCGATGACAACGGATGCCGCGGCGGCGACCGCGAGCACAGCGCCGCCCCGCCCCGCCGCGCGAGAGCTTCGGGCATCGTTACCGCACCTTCGTCAGGAAGAAGAGCCTTTCGGGGCACAGGCGTGCCGAAGCTGACCGCGAACGGTCATGATTTTTTCTGCGCTGCGAGATCAGCGTGAACGGCGCATGCGCGCTTGGCTCTCCTGCTGACGTCTTTCCCGACACCTGCCGAAAAAAAATGCGCTGGAATCGTTCCGCCTTCGGGCGGTTCCGGCTCCAGCGCCATCGCCTGTTAGAACTATATGGACGACAGACAGAACTGTCTATCCGCACATTGTCCCCAATTAAAGGGTAGAAATTGCGTCTAGCTATGGACTTATGGCCCTAGTAGAGGGGAAAACCTCCCGTATGCTGTGTCATTCCCGTTGTGGGCACGTGAATCAGTTGGAGGGTCGCCGGCCGCGAATCCGTCCCACCAGTGCCAGCGCGGCCGCACCCGTCGCCACGAGAAATCCTCCCGCGAGGAGCAGCCGTCCCACACCGGCCGTCCCCGTTGCGGCCAAACGCTCGAATTCCCCGGCTGTCGATGCGAGCAGGGTCCCCGTGTCCGAGCACGCCGAGGGAGCAAACGGCCCGGCCTCGGCGTCGCGCATGGCCACGAGAAGGTTCAGGCTCGCAGTGTCGCCCTGGCCGACTGTTCCCGTGAGGTCGTGCAGCTCGAAGGTGACGCTGACCTTCGCCACCGCGCCGGCGGCAATCGGGCGTGAGGGCACCAGCACGTCACACTCCGCCACGGAGCCCAGGGCACGAGTGCCGTTCTCCGCGTCGGGCGCGCTGCCGACTGTCGAGTGTGAGGCAGACAGCTGAAGCGCCCGAGCAAACGCGTCGGAGGAGTGCGCCACGTCTCGGGCGCTCATCCGCAGCTGGGCCGCCGAGTCCGTGGCATTCTTTATCCACACACTGGCCGTAACCGACCCGCCCGGTATCAGCGGACCGAGGCTGTCGAAGAGCCCGGCATCCAGACTCGGCGCAAACGTCACTCCGTCGGCACTTACCAGAATGTCGGCCGAACCCGCGGCGGCGGCGGGAGATCCTCCGCAGGCAACGGATGCCGCCAACACTGTGCCCACAATCGCTGCGCCGACCCCCCTGCGGGCACCCAACGCGGTCATGCTGACGGCTCCGGGGCATCCGGTGTGACGGCAGTGTCGGCGTCCACCGGAGGGTCCGACTCGACCGCAGGCTCGGGGGCGAGCGTCAACTGCTCGGCACCGCCGGTCTTCGGGCAGGTGTTCCCGTGTGGCGCGTCGCAGGAGGCTTGGGGCTTTTTCGCGGTTGTCACCGTGACACGCTCAGAGTCGCCGGAGGTATTTCCGACGGCGTCGCGCGCTTTCACCAGGTAGACATACGTGGTGTTCGGCGCGAGCCCGGTTAGCGTCCGGGGGCTCGTCACATCCGCATGCACGAGCACTGCTCGTCCCGCGGGGTCAGTCTGGTAGAGGTCATAGGTGACGGCACCGGAATTGTCGGTGGACGCCGCCCAGGTGAGCGTGGTCGCCGTACTCGTGGTGCCGGTCGCCGCCGGCGCGCCCGGTCTGCTCGGCGGCGTCCAATCGGTCGTGGCCTGCACGATAGTGGCCGGCACGGTGGTCGCGGCCCAGCGGCCGTTTGTGAGGGACGAGGCGAGCGTGAGCGACACCTGCACCGAGCCGATGGTGTTCGCGGCGCCCGCCGCCGGCGCCGTGCGCACGCAGTACACGATGGAGCGGCCCGCGCCGAGCGTGCCCGTGAGTGCCGGGACGTTCGCCCAGGTACTGCGTGCGGCCTCGGCCGGCACGGCGTCACAGGTCGACGCGGCGCGCGGCCACACTCGCACCTGAGTTTCCGCGGCCAGATTCGTCGGCGACGACGCACTCCCGAGTCCAAGCGTGTAAGCGGCAGCGAGTGTTCCGGAGTTCTGCACGGTGATCGCCGTCGAAACGGCCTGGCTGCCGGTGGAGTACACCGCCCCGAGGGTATCGAAGCCCGTCTGGCTCACGGCGACGCTGCCTGCCGAAACGGATGCCGAGGCCTCTACCCTGTCGCTCCAATACGCGTGTCCCGCGGAGGTTCCGGCCAGAGCGAGGAAAACCGTGAGCCCTGCCGCGGTGGCCACCTTGCCCCGGATCATCGCGGCACCTGGTGTGCGTCGAGGATGAGCGCGAAGGCTGTCGTTCCGCCTTGAACACTCGCCGGGGCATCCGCTGCCAGGAAAATCTCGAGGCAGTAGGCAGCGCTGGCACCCGTTTGCAACGGCAGCGGCGTGGTGGTGAATCCCACCAGGGGGGCAGCGGATGCGCCTGCCGAGCCGGCCACGCACGCCTCGGCGGGAGCGAACCGCAGCCGCAGGAAGTCGGCCAGGCCGTGAGACTGAGAATCGACGGTCGCGGACGATACGAAGACGGTCACTGGAGTGGTCCCCGTGTTGGCGAGGGTGACCGGCGCCACCGTCGATTCGCCCGGTGCAAGCAGACTCAGGTCGGTCGCCACTGTCGAATGTGTGCCGCCGTTCACGGTGACGCTCGTCGAGCCCGACGTAATGGTCGAACCTCTGATCGCCGCCGCGCTGTTGAGGAGCGCGTAGGTGGTGCCGGTTCCCACCAGCGCCAGCACGATCACGAAGATGACAGTGCTGGCGCTGAGCAGGTTTCTCTTGATGGTGCCGCCCCGCATTTTCCCCGCAGGGAGAGTCGGGTGCACAGTGGGAGTTGTCACGCGACTCTCCTTTCAGGTGTGGGGCGTGATGGTGCGAACGGTCTAGCTGAGCGGGAGCAGAACCTGGTTGAGCGTGACACCGAAGTTGTTCAGGCTGACGGCGCCGTTCTTGGCCGCGTTCTCGGCACCCAGGTCGCCGCTCGGGAAGTCGATGGTGACCGTGACGAGGTACGTGTTGTCGCCGTCGTCGGGCGTGATGGTCAACGTCTCCGGGCCGGACGAGTCGCCCGGCGTTCCTTCGTCATCGCCACCGGGGCCACCACCGCCAGGTCCGCCGCCGTGGCCGCCGTGACGCGATCCATCGGGGTAGACCACGGTGAGTGTGGTCGACTCCTCAAGAAAGGTCTTGAGCGCCGCACCCTGGGAGCCTGCCGCGGCCACGATCATCCGATCGTCCACGCTCAGCTCGGCCGACAAATTGTCGCCGACAGCTTCAACCTGAATGGCCGTGGTGTACGTGAGCGTGTCGCCGGGAACGATGCGGTAGTCACCGATGCTGCTGATGGAACCGAACTGGTCCGACCAGGCGCCGTCGCCCGTGTCCACCGTGAGGGTGCCAGCCGTGATGGTGCCGCCGGCAATGGCCGCCGTGTCGTTCCACAGGGCAAACGTGCCTGCGCCGCCGATGAGCAGGGCAACGCCGGCGGCGCCGGCAATTGAGCCCTTGAGGAGCTTGTTCATGTGAGTGTTCCTTTCGCGGCATTTTCGGATGCCGTGTTGTTGCCCGCCTAAGTGCGGCCTATCGTGCGGTGAATGGGCGCTGCGAAGCAGCTCTGGCCAGCGAAAAACGTGCGGACCGTCAAGGCGTGTGTTCCAGCCGAACGAGGTCGAAATGACGCGCACAACCCGCGGCTGCCTTCTGGCATATCCGGGTGGTGCACCTTCCCCATCACCCACCGTATGACGGACAGACAGAATCGTCTATCCGCATGAAACCCCCAGCACTGGCGTAGAAATTCAGGTCTAGTTCTGTAGTTCTACGGGCAGACGCCGGCGTCCATCACCCACACGCGGGGTGCGGTCAGGGGCATGCGTCAGAATGGAAGCCAGACCACGAGGAGATGCATGTTGGAAGCAGACCGCGCCACCGGTACCGGGCCATCAGTCGTGTGGTTCCGCGACGATTTGCGGCTTGCCGATCATCCGGCCCTGCACGAGGCGCTCGTGCGCGGCGCCCCAATCGTGGCCGTGTTCGTGCTCGATGAGGAGTCGCCGGGAGTGCGGCCCCTCGGCGGCGCCTCCCGCTGGTGGCTCCACAACAGCCTGCGCGCCCTCACTTCCTCCCTCGCCGACCTCGGCGTGCCGCTCGTGTTGCGCCGCGGACCGGCCGAGGCGATCATCACCGAGGTCGCCGCGGCCACCGCAGCATCCGCCGTCTATTGGAATCGCCGCTACGGCGGGGCGGAACGCGATCTAGACACCCGAATCAAGGCGGAGCTGCGCAACACCGGCGTCGCGGCCCACAGCTTTGCGGGCTCACTCCTGTTCGAGCCGTGGACCATACAGACCGGCCAGGGAAAGCCGTACTCCGTGTTCACGCCCTTCTGGCGCGCCTGCCTCGCGGCCCCGCTTCCGCGCGACCCGTACCCGGCTCCGACCGGCTTGGATGCCTGGCCGGGCGACCTCCCCTCCGACGACCTCCAGGCCTGGACCCTCGAACCGACACGGCCCGATTGGGCCGAGGGCCTGCGCGCCACCTGGCGGCCGGGCGAGGCATCCGCTCACACCCGTCTCGCCGAGTTTCTGCAAGACCGACTCCCGCGATACGCCGACGACCGTGATCTACCCGCCGAAGACGCCACCTCGGGGCTTTCCCCTCACCTGCGCTGGGGTGAAATCAGCCCGTACCAGGTGTGGCACGCCACCCGCAGAGCGAGCGAGAGCCTCACCGGATCAGCCGCGAAGGGAGCCGTGCGCTTTCTCACCGAGCTGGGCTGGCGAGAGTTCAGCTATCACGTGCTCTTCCACGCGCCCAATCTCGCCAGCCACAACTGGAAGCCCGATTTCGATGCCTTCCCGTGGCAGCCCCTCGACGAACAAGCGCTCCACGCCTGGCAGCAGGGCCGCACCGGGTTCGCGCTCGTCGACGCCGGCATGCGCGAGCTGTGGCGCACGGGCACGATGCACAACCGCGTGCGCATGGTCACCGCCTCGTTCCTCACCAAGAACCTGCTCATCGACTGGCGCGAAGGGGAACGCTGGTTCTGGGACACCCTCGTCGACGCCGACCCGGCCAGCAACCCGGCGAGCTGGCAGTGGGTCGCCGGCTCCGGGGCGGATGCCGCACCCTACTTTCGTATCTTCAACCCCGAGCTGCAGTTCGCCAAGTTCGACCCGCACCAGTCGTACGTGCGCGCCAACGTGCCGGAGTGGGGAACGGATGCCTACCCCACGCCCATCGTGGACCTCGGCGAGACGAGGCGCGCGGCCCTGGCAGCCTACGAGACCGTCAAGGCCGCGAAAGCCTCGGCCTAGACACGCGGGACCACGTCACAGCGGGCGCTCGAGCACGTAATCGTTCTCGAGCACACCGCCGAGCAGGAAGGTCTTACGGCCCACCCGAGTGAAACCCTGCTTTTCGTAGAAGCGGATGGCGCGGGCGTTGAGTTCATTCACCCCCAGCCAGGCACCGACCGCTCCGCGCTCCCGCGCCACATGCAAGGTCGCCGCCATCAGCGCCGCCGCGAGCCCCCCACCGTGATTGCCCGCACGCACGTAGCACTTGCTCACTTCGGCCGTCGGCCGGATTGCGATCGCGGCGCTCACATCGGGGTCGGTCGGGTCGCCGAAATTGACCATCGTGTAGCCGAGCAGTGTGTGCCCGACCTCGGCCACGAGAAGCAGCCGATCGGGATCGGCGAGGTAGGTCACAAAGTTGCCCTCGCCCAAGACATCTCGCAGAAATGCTTCGACGGCGGCGGCCGTGGTTTGGGGCGGGCACGCCAGCTCGAAGGTGGCGGCGGCCAGCTCGGCCAAGCCAGGGGCATCCGCTGTGGTCGCGACCCGTATTGTGCTCACCGGCTCCACACTAGGCGGCGGCCGTGGCAAGAGTCACAGGTTCCTCGTCGTCGTCGCTCGAAAAGGCCACCCAAAAGCTCAGCACGCACAGCACGAGTGACCCGAGGGTCAGTGGGTTCTGAAAATAGACGACCCAGAACCCGACCTTCGGCGGCGACGCCACGACCCCGCCGATCACGTCGGCGACGGCAACAGAGCTGGCATCGTCGGCCTCATTTGCGTCCCCCCTGGTCACGAGGCTGCCGTCGGCGTTGACTGACATGAGCCGGTGCGTCACGACCGCACCCTCACGCAGGAACGTAATCACCTGGCCAACGGCGTACTCCTTGACGTGAACGACCACGAGGCTCTCGGGAGGAATCGCCGGAATCATCGACCCCGTCTGCACCACGTAGGCGCGGTACGGCAAGACCCCCGTCGCGATCAGAACGACAGGCGCGCCGACGAGGGCAAATACGGTGACGACAATGGCCACCATTCTCACAATGCTCGCCACAGTCCTCGTCCCTCGATCTTCACCGAAAATCGGGAGCGGATGCCGACTGCTGTTGGCGGCATCCACTCCCGGCGTACTTACCTAGGGCGTCTGACCGACCTGCGTGGCCACGATCTGGTACGGGAGTCCGTAGCCTGCAATCGTGGGGGCAGGTTGGTTTTTCTGCGCAACGGGGTATGCATTCCAGGTGCCGCCGCCGGCTTCAGTCTGCTTCACGGACTTCCCCGCGTAAGCGAACGTGAACGACACGTTTCCGGTCACACCAGGCGCCATGTCGGAGGCGAGCTTGTAGGACGGCAGGAGAGGGTTACACAGTCCGGCGCCCGGGCCAAACGGTCCGCAGGTGTTTTCCGTCACCGCAACGTTGGACTTCCCGTCGTTCAAGTTGGTCGAGTCCAACAGCGCCGTGCCGTTTGCCGCGAGGTGGAACTCGCCGTAGGTGCCGAGGTCGTTCAGCGCGCGCAGGGCTTCGGGGTTGTTGAAGACGACCCACACATCTTGGTTGTTCAGGCCGGTATTGGTATAGCGCGAGGTCACGGTCTGCGGAGTGCCGGGAAGCAGGTTTGTGAATGCCAGCCCCAGACTGTCCGTCCCCGTGCCGTCGGCACCGGCAACCTTGATCGAGCCGACGGTGCCAGAGATCTCCCCCTGGGCGGTGTCGCTGAAATACGCCCCCGTTGGTCCGAGCGCGGCCAGCGCCATGGACAAAGCCACCGCCACTCCCCCGGCTCCGAAAATCATTCTCTTGCGGTTTTTCGTCATATTCACGTTCGTTCTCTTCTCTTAATTGAGCTGTACAGAACTGAACGACAGTGTGGATCCCCACCATCTCCAATGAAAACCCTATGAACTCGCCATGGGCACGTCTGTCCCCTTTCGGCCCCCATAAGACGGGTGGACCGATTCCTTACTACCCCCAGAACGACCGAAAAAGCGGGCAATCGCCCCCTGGAGAACCAGGGGGCGATTACCCGCTTGCAGCGATGTAGGCGCTTGAGGAGTCAGTCGGAGCGAGCCTGCGTTAGAAGAAGCGGGCATAGGCTCCCACGGTGAGGAAGCTCGGAAACTCCGGCTCGAGCGCCGCCGTGCGCAGCACCATGAGTGCGTCGTCGTAGCGATCGCCGTCCGCGCGTTCGAGGCCGGCAACGGTCTCGGCGAGGAGCTCGTCAACCCAGGCGGAGTCGATGCGACGACCCTCCACAGTGACCGAGTTCTCGTGGATCCACTGCCACAGCTGCGAGCGGGAGATCTCGGCGGTGGCAGCGTCTTCCATGAGGTTGTCGATGGCCGCGGCACCGACACCGCGGAGCCAGCTCTCGATGTAGCGCAGGGACACGAGCAGGTTGCTGCGCACGCCGTCTTCGGAGATGGTGCCGCCGATCGAGCCCACGTCGAGCAGCTGTGCCGCCGTCACCTCAACCTCGGGGCGCGTGCGCTCGAGCTGGTTCGGGTTCTCGCCGAGCACCTGGTCGAACTCGGCCTGGGCGGTGGGGATGAGGTCGGGGTGGGCCACCCAGGTGCCGTCGAAGCCGTCCGTCGCCTCGCGACGCTTGTCGGCGGTGACCTGGGCGAATGCACGCTCGGTGACCTCCGGGTCGCGGCGGTTGGGGATGAACGCGCTCATGCCGCCGATGGCGTATGCGCCACGGCGGTGGCAGGTTGCCACGAGCAGCTCGGTGTACGCACGCATGCAGGGCACGGTCATGGTGATCTGTTTGCGGTCGGGGAAGACGAAGCGGCGACCGCGGGCACGGAAGGTCTTGATGATGCTGAAGATGTAGTCCCAGCGGCCGGCGTTCAGGCCGGCACAGTGGTCGCGCAGCTCGAAGAGAATCTCGTCCATCTCGAAGGCGGCCTGGATCGTCTCAATGAGCACCGTGGCGCGAATCGTGCCGTGCGCGATTCCGAGGCGGTCTTCGGAGTAGCTGAAGATGTCGTCCCAGAGGCGGGCTTCCTTGTGGCTTTCGAGCTTCGGCAGGTAGAAGTAGGGTCCGCTGCCCTTTTCGATGAGCTTCTGGGCGTTGTGGAAGAAGTACAGTCCGAAGTCGATGAGGCTCCCGGACGCCTTCATCCGACGGTTCGCGCGGTCGACGAAGGTCACGTGCTTCTCAACGAGGTGCCAGCCGCGCGGACGCATAACGATGGTGGGCGTCTCGTCGCCGACGGTGTACTGCTTGCCTTCGGGGCTCGTGTAGCTGAGCTGGTCGCGCACGGCGTCGATCAGGGTGATCTGCCCTTCGACCACGTTGGCCCAGGTAGGGCTCGTGGCGTCTTCCTGGTCGGCGAGCCACACCTTGGCGCCCGAGTTCAGCGCGTTGATGGCCATCTTGCGGTCGGTCGGTCCGGTGATTTCCACGCGACGGTCTTCCAGGCCGGGGCCGGCGCCGGCGACGGTCCACTCGGCGTCGTTGCGGATGTGCGCGGTTTCGCTGAGAAATTTGGGGTCGCGACCGTTCGCAGCATCCACCCGGGTCTGCAGCCGAGCGGCCAGCAGGTCGTGCCGGGTGCCGGCGAAGCGTTCGTGCAGTTCGGCGAGAAACTCGAGCGCCTCTGACGTGAGCACTTCGTCATAGCGGTCGCCGAGCGGGCCGGTGACTTCGAGGTGCGGACGAATGGTGGCGAAGCTGCCGGTGTTCGTCTTGACCTGCGTCGAGCCAGTCACCGGGCGATCGATCGTCGCAGGGTTTGTGGTGGTCATGGTAATTCTCCTCAGTTATTGGTGTGCTGCGTTGGTGATGCCGTGTGCCTACGCCATAACTCTCTCGCTAACGCAAGCGGTCGAACCGAAAAGGTTTGGGTGAATAAACGCAGTTCTTCTGTTTTGTGAAACTTTTTCGTGCGACACTGATGCATGGTCACTTCCGGCACCGTCACCCTGCCCCCGCTCATCGAAGAGAAGTCAGAGCTCGATGCGCTTACCCTCGGGCGACGCATCCGCGAGCTGCGCACGGAGAAGCGAATGACCCTCGACACTCTGGCCGCCGCCATCGACCGCGCACCGTCGCAGCTGTCGATGATCGAGAACGGCAAGCGCGAACCACGCCTCTCGATGCTGCGCACCATTGCGGTCGCCCTCGACACCACGGTCGACGAGCTCTTGAAAACGGATGCCCCTTCCGAGCGTGCCGCCCTGGAGATTTCGGTCGAGCGCGCCCAACGAGGTCCGGTCTTCGAAGCCCTCGGGCTGCCCCGCATCCGAGTGTCCAAGGGACAGAGCGACGAAACGCTGCAGACCATCCTGAGCCTGCACAACGAAATTGACCGCCTGCACCGCGAGCGGGCTGCTACCCCTGAACAGGCTCGACGAGCGAATGCGGAGCTGCGCGCGATCATGCGCCAGCAGGACAACTACTTTCCCGAACTCGAGGCGCTCGCCCTCGAACTGCTCGGGGCGGTCGGTCATTCCGGCGGCCCGGTCTCGCAGCAGGTTGTCGCGGACATGGCCACGCATCTCGGATATTCACTGCACTATGTGAACGACCTGCCGCATTCCACCCGTTCGGTGACCGACAAGCTCAACGGACGCATCTACCTGCCGACCGAACGGTCGGCCTCCAGAGACTCCCGCCCGCCCATCCTGCAGGCTTTTGCGAGCCACCTGTGCGGGCACGATGAACCGAAAAATTACGCGGATTTTCTGCGACAGCGGGTGGAGACGAACTACCTCACCGCGGCCATCCTGCTGCCGGAACGTGATGCCGTGCGCCTCCTCACTGAGGCGAAGACCCTGCGCCGCATCTCGATGGAAGACCTGCGCGACGCGTTCTCGGTGTCGTACGAAACCGCGGCTCATCGCTTCACGAATCTCGCCACGGCGCGACTCGACATTCCGGTGCACTTCATGAAGGTGCACGAGTCGGGCACGATCATCAAAGCCTACGAAAACGACTCGGTGCGGTTTCCGAGCGATGCCCTCGGTGCGGTCGAGGGCGCCACAGTCTGCCGCACGTGGACGGCCCGAACCGTGTTCGACGTGGCCGACCGGTTCAGCGCCTTCTACCAGTACACCGACATGCAGGCGGGAACGTTTTGGTGCACCTCCCGCATCGAGAAGGCCAAGGAGGGCGAGTATTCGGTGAGCGTGGGGGTCCCCTTCAACGAGGTCAAGTGGTTCCGTGGCCGCGAAACGCCGCACCGCTCTGTGTCGAAGTGTCCCGACGAGTCCTGCTGCCGCATGCCCCCGAGCAACCTGGCCGACCGTTGGGCGGCCAACTCCTGGCCGGCCGCGCGCACGCCCACCAGCCTGCTCGCGGCGCTGCCCACCGGCACGTTCCCCGGCGTCGACCAGACCGAGGTCTACCAGTTCCTCGAGAACCACTCCCCCAAAGTCCCTGCGTAGCCACAACCCACCCTCCGCAAAACCGGTGATTCTCCAGAAACGCCGTTCGCGACGCCTTGGGTCACCCCGGCTACCCCACACGGCCTGTCGCGAAAAGCACCGGTTTTGCGGGAGAGCAACGTGGTCCGGGGCATCAGCGCTCTCGGGTGATCTCCACAGTGACGAAGAGCTGGGAGCCGAACGGGCCAGCGTAGACCCCGCGCAGGGGAGCAACGTCGTTGTAGTCGCGGCCGCGCCCCACGGCGACATGCCGGTCACCGATATCGATGGAGTTGGTGGGGTCGAATCCGCGCCACTGCCCGCAGAACCACTCGACCCAGGCGTGGGACTCGCCCACGACAGTCTCCCCGATCTCGGCATCCGGTTTCGGGTGCAGGTACCCCGACACGTAGCGCGCCGGAATCCCGACAGAGCGCAGCGCCCCGAGCGCAATGTGGGTGATGTCCTGGCATACTCCGCGGCCGTCGACCCAAGCTTCCCTCGCGGTGGAATGCACACCGGTGACTCCGTGCATGTATTGCATGTGGTCTCCGATGGCCTCACAGATTTCGAGGGCGGCTTCGGTCGGGCTGAGGTGCAGGGCGGCGATCTCCGCAGCCAGGCGTTCCACCTCCGGGGCCGGCTCCGTGAGCAGGGTCTGCCAGGTGTGCTCGATAGACGCCGTCGATGCCGCGGACACGGCCCCCAGCTCGGGCCACAGCACAGCGTCACTCGGATGCGGAACCGGATGCACCTCCACGAGGCTCACGGCCGTGAGCGAGAGCTCCCGGTGAGGCGTCAGCACCTCGAACGACGAGACCTTGGTTCCCCAGTAGTCCAAATACCCGTGCTGACCGGAGACCGGGGAAATGTCCAAGTGGGAGAAGAGCACAAACTGGTCACTTGAACTCACGGGGAGCATGCGGGCTTCGTTGTACGACGCCCCGACTTCCCCTTCGTATCGGTAGCCCGTGACGTGGCGGATACGCAGCCGGTTCATGAGGCCTCCCCTGTCCAGCTCTGCGAGGCATGCGTGGGAAAGTAGCGGTCCCCAATGGCTTCCGCCGCGGTGCTCGTGGCCCGTTGCACGATGGCCATCTGCCCGGGCAGGTCGCTCAGCACCTCTTTGATGGGCTTGTATTCCAGCTGACTGCGGATGCGGCCCAGCAGCCGCAGCGACCGGTCGGAGACGCCGACCCGGTCCAGGCGCGGTTCCATTTCCCGGAGGCAACGCTCGGCCTGCGTGATGGAGTACACGACGGAACGAGGAAACAGCCGGTCCAGGAGCAGGTATTCCGCCGCGTTCTGAGCCGACGAGACCCCTCGATAGGTGCGCAAATAAGATTCATAGGCGCCGCACGAGCGCAGGATCGTGGTCCAGGACGGCGCGCTCGCCTGGGTGAGCGATCGAGTCGCCAGGAGCCTCGACGTCATGTTGGCCTGCTCAAGGCTGCGGCCGAGAGTGAAGAACAGCCAGGCTTCGTCCCGGCTGGCGCTGGACTCCACAATTCCCACGGCGAGCGCGGCCCGTTCACGCACCCAGGCGAAGTAGTCGTGTGTCTTTTCGCTCGCGATCTTGCGCGGCATCCGGGTATGTGTGGCGTTGAGACACTCCCATAGTTCCGTCGACACAATTTCGCGGGCTCGGCGAGCGTTTTCTCTAGCCGCGCCCAGGGAGTAGGCAATTGATCCCGCGTGCGCCCGATCGAGGGCCAGGGTGGCAAGCACGTCTGCACGGGTCAGCGACCGGCCCTTCGGCGCGTCATGACCCATCAGCTGGAGCAAAGATCGGCAAGCGGTGTTTTCATCGATCCACGGGTCTTCGAGCAGCAGCTGAAGGTGTACGTCGAGGATGCGCGCGGTGCCGTCGCTGCGCTCGATGTAGCGTCCGATCCAAAACAGGCTCTCTGCAATGCGACTGAGCATTACGCTGTCCCCTCCACTGACCCTTGTTGTTGCATCTGCGGCTGCCCGGTGGTGGCCAGTGGCGCCTGGGCGGGCGGCTGGTCCACCGGCACATGGTCGACCGGTGCCCGAATGATCGGGATCGACTGTGTGGTTGCGGCCTGTTCAGCCACGAGTTCGGGGATACCCCTCCCGGCCACTGCCACGAAGTCGCGAGCCGCGCCGAGCACCCACGTATCTTTGGATCCTCCGCCTTGGCTGGAGTTGACCACGAGTTCACCCTCCGGCAGCGCAACGCGCGTGAGGCCGCCCGGAAGCACCCACACGTCAGTGCCGTCATTCACGGCGAAGGGCCGGAGGTCGGCGTGACGCGGCCGTAGTCCCTCTTCGACCAGGGTGGGAATCGTCGACAGCTGAACGACCGGCTGCGCGATCCACCCGCGCGGATCTCTGATGAGCTGGCCACGCAGCGCGTCCAGCTCAGTCCGGGAAGCAGCGGGGCCCACGACGAGCCCTTTGCCGCCGGAACCGTCAACGGGCTTGATCACGAGCTCGTCGAGACGGTCGAGCACCTCCTCGAGCGCGCCCGGATCTTCCAGGCGCCAGGTGTCGACATTGGGGATGATCGGGTCTTCACCGAGGTAGTACCGGATCAGGTCCGGCAGGTACGTATAGACCAGCTTGTCGTCTGCCACACCATTTCCCACGGCGTTGGCGATCGTCACGTTGCCGAGTCGCGCGGCCATCATGATTCCCGGCGATCCGAGCTCGGAATCAGCTCGGAACTGCAGTGGGTCGAGGAACTCGTCGTCGACGCGCCGGTAGATCACGTCTACCCTGGTGGGGCCCGCCGTCGTGCGCATCCACACGTGTCCGCCGGAGCAGAAGAGGTCGCGGCCTTCCACGAGCTCAACGCCCATCAGCCGAGCCAGCAGCGTATGTTCGAAATACGCCGAGTTGTAGATTCCCGGTGTCAGCACCACGATCGTCGGATCGCCGCCACACGCCGGAGCCGCCGCCCGCAGTGCCTGCAGGAGCTTGCCCGGGTAGTCGCCCACGGGCCGGGTAGACATGGACGAAAAAAGTTCCGGCAGCGTCTGGGCCATCACCCGGCGGTTCGAGATCACGTAGCTCACGCCACTGGGCACGCGGACGTTGTCTTCGAGCACGCGCCAGGCGCCCTTCTCATCGCGAATCAGATCAATTCCCGACACCTGGATGCGCACGTTGTTCGCCGACACGATTCCGGCCGCCTGTCGGTGGAAATGCTTCGACGAGCTGATGAGTCCGGCCGGTATCACCCCATCACGCACGGCCGCCTGTGGGCCGTAGATGTCCTCGAGGAAAGCTTCCAGCGCCAGCACTCGCTGGGAGATCGCCGATTCAACGGTCACCCACTCGGGCTGCTCGATCACTCGGGGTACGGCGTCGAGCGGGAAGGGGCGCTCTTCACCGGCAAAGTCGAAGGTGACCCCCTGGGCGAGATATGACGTGGCCAGGGCGTCCGCACGTCCGCGCAGTTCCTCCTGGGTCATCCTCGCGAGAGCGGCGTACACATCCTTATACGCCGCTCGGGCTTCACCCCGATCGAGGGACGACGTGTCGGGGAACATTTCATCCCAGGGGCGCGCGGAATCTCGGCGGCTACGGGGGGCAGTTGACCTGCCATATCCAGCGAACAGATCGACCATGAGGCGAGCGTAGTGCGCGAGTGTTGCGGCAGTGTTTCGGGCAAAAGGGGGCGTGGACATACGGTTATTTCACACTTTTGCACTGTCAACAAACCACTGCCCCCAGTCCGGGGGCCTTTTGTATGCAAAGCTCTTACCTACCGGATCTTTTCTTAGTTAAAAGTGCCGGTTTGCCACAGAATTGCCAGAGATTGCATACAGTAAATCCGGCCGCCCTGCGACCCGATACACCCGAACGATGAAATGTGAACCGTCCATGACTTCTGCCGTGCCTCGCAGCAGCCGTACGGATGGAACGTATGCCGTACTTCTCCGTCGGGTGCGCATTCCCGCGGCAGGTGTCGGCGTGTTCACCACCTTGGGTGTCGCGGCGCTCTATCTCCTCCCGCTGGGTGACTCCGCCGGCTGGCTCCTGCAGCGGATGCCTCTCACGGCAGGTGTCGCCCTCGCCACGACCATCGTGACGGCCGTCCTGGGTCTTGGCGTCGCCCCCCTCGCCGCTCACCACGGCCGCACCCTGGATCGCGTCCTGCACGGCGTCGTCCTCGGCGGACAGGTGGTGCCCGCGCTCTGGGTGGGCCTCGCGCTGTCGACCGTCCTGATGGCCACGCCCGCTGGCGTCTCCACGGTGCGGTACATCCCTGTGATGGAGTCGGCCACCGGATGGCTGGTTTCCTTAGCCATTCCGGTGGCAGCCCTCACGCTGGGGTCGGCCGCCGCCCTCGCTCGCCAGCTCGCGCAGTCGTCGGCGGTACTGCTGGAGTCCGATCTCGTGCTCACCCAGCTCAGTCGGGGGCTACCCGCCGGATACGTCTTTCGTCGACACGTGATGCGGCATGCCCTCCCGGCCGGCGCGAGCCTGCTCGCCCTGCATTTCCTCGGTCTGTTCGTGAGCATTCTTGCCCTCGATGCCGTCGTCGTGCACGAGCTCGACCCCGCCTCACTCCCGGCGCAGAACCCCGAGCCTTCAATCGCGCTCATCGCCGGCGTCTCCGTCATTGTCGTGGCCAGTGTCGTGTACCTCGCACAGCGCGCCCACCTGGGCTTTCTCCGAGCGCGCGGAACAGCGCTGTGAAAGCCGCCGGGCGCGTGACCGACCTCCTGCTTCGTCGCTCGGCTCGGCATCCGCTCGCTGCTGCCTCCCTTGTCGTTCTCGCCGTACTCACGGCCCCCGCGTTGGCCGTCTCCTGGATCACGAACGGCATCTGGCCACCCAACGATTTCTCCGACCTGATGCAGGGAGCCCCCGCTTCCCTGCTCATCCCCCTGCTCGGCGTGGCCGTGTCCGTCGTAGTGGGGACATCCTGCGGGCTGGTCGCAGGCGTGTATGCGGGACACTTCAATTCCCTCGTTGGCTGGGTCGCCTATGTCACGGCGTCGGTGCCGGCGCTGATCTTTCTTGTCGTTGTGATGGTTGATTCCAGCCGGAGCCTGACCGGGGCCATGGTGATCTTCGGCGCGCTCCTCACGATTCCCTTTTTCCTGCTCGCCCGCAGCACCGTGGTCTCGGTGGAGCATCGACCCACCGTGCACGCCCTCCGTGCGCAGGGCCTCACCGCCGTGCGCCTGCTGGTTCGCTCGGTCTTTCCAGCCCTGCGCTATCCGCTTCTTGCACTGGTCCTGATCGAGTCCAGCGTTCTGGTGAGCATTCATGCCCTGCTGACATTTCTGGGGCTGGGGGGAGAGACCGGCCCATCGTGGGGTGCCCAAGCCAGGGAAGCCCTGCAAAACATGCCCACAACGCCCCCCTACAGTTGGGGGCCGAGCGCGCTCCTGCTGCTCACTGTGGCCGCGCTGGCCACCTTGGGTCTCTCCATTCTGCGAGCCCAGCGGCTCCTCACGCCGACGGGGTCACCCGTGCGATCAGCCGACGGCGAGGAACAGTGGCTTCTCGACGAGCCGTTGCCATCGACCTGGTTTCGTTCATCGGCGCTGCTCGACGTGCGCGGTCTGAAGATTCGTTCCGAATCCAATCCGGAGTCGCCGGAGATCGTGAGCGGCATCTCGCTCACCATTGCCCGCGGCGAGGTGGTGGCTCTGCTCGGCGAAGCCAACTCCGGTGCCCTCGAAATCGCGCTGGCGATAGCCGGACTTCTCGGACCCCGCACCACTATCTCCGGCGGCTCCATCCTCTTCGACGGCATCGAGGTCGTCGGCATGACAGAACGTTCCCTCTCCCGACTGCGAGGAACGGGCGTTTCCTATCTCCCGAGCGATCCCCTCTCGAGCCTCGACCCGGCGTTCTCCGTGGCACGTCACCTGCAGGCCCCGCTAACGAAGACCGTGGGCCTGTCGAGGTCCGGTGCGGCCGCACGTTCCGTCGAACTTCTCGCGCGGGTCGGATTCCGTGATCCGCGTGCCATCCTCGCGCTTCGTCCGGCTGATCTGACGCCGATCATGGCCGCACGGGTACTGATCGCCGGTGCTATCTCCTGCGATCCTCACCTGGTGATAGCGCACGAGCCCACGTCAACCCTCTCCGGGGCGGACGAGGCCGACATTCTCCGGCTGCTGCACGGCCTGCAGGAAGAGCGCGGGCTCACGGTCATTGTGGTCACCCACAGGGTTCGGCTGCTGGCCGCGAGTTGCCGCCAGGTGGCGGTGGTGCAGGCCGGCATGATTGTGGAGCACGCGTCGGTCAGCGACCTTTTTGACGCCCCGCAGCATCCGTATACGCGCGAGCTTCTGTCTCGCGACGCTAGTCGGTAGAAGATTCCGCGACGGGAGTGCCTGACGCTTCAACGCTCTGCGACATCATGTTTCGTGCGGCCAGGATATGCGAGCGCATGGCGACTTCGGCCCACAGGGCATCCCCCGACGTGAGCGCGCTCACGATATCCCGGTGCTGATGATTGCTGCGTGCTCGGTATTCGGCTCCGTGGGTGCGAAATCGGCTTTCCATCATCGGCACACGAGACACCGACTCGGTCAGGGCGAGCAACTGGGCGCTGCCCGCCGCCACGACAATCGTTTGATGGAATTGGGCGTTGAGCAGCGCGAGCGACGCTATCCCCGCGTCGTCGGTCGCCAGCACGAAATCCTCCATACGCTCGATGAGCAGCTCGAGAAGTTGGAGGTCCGCCGCCTCGATACGCACCGCCGCTAACCCGGCGGCCCGACTCTCCAACGCCGCTCGCATGAAGTAGGTCTCTCGCATCTGTTCGATCGTCCAGGCGAGCACCGTGGCACCGCGGTTGGGCACGAACTCGACCAAGCCCGCCGCATCGAGTCGCCGCAGCGCTTCGCGCACGGGCGTGCGGCTCACCCCGAGTTCCTCGGCCAAGGCCTGCTCGCGCAGCGTGGCGTGCGCCGGCAGCTCGCCGGACAAGATCCGGGCGCGCAAAGTTTCGAAGGCCGCCTGCCCACCCGTCTGCGGCACAGATGACAACTCAATCACTACTCGCAGCCCCCTAGTGCACTGACACTGGCCGGGTCAGCTCCCGGCTCAGATGATTAATTCTGCCACATCGAACGATTTCCCCTAAGGGGGTAGACAAACAGTACATATTTGTGCTTCGAATAGGACACGGCGTCCTCGGCCGCAGCGTCGCCGTGGGGTATCGTCGCCCTAGGGCCAATTAACCCGAGGCGACAGGGCAGTCACCATAGCGATGCCCCCGCGCGCCGTCTGTACATCCTCGTGAAAGGACCGCCATGGCCATCCGTGAACTCCACAACTTCGTGAACGGCGACTACGCGGAATCCACCGCGACCGAACGACTGGACATCGTCAACCCGGCCACAGAGGTCGTCTACGCCACGAGTCCCATTTCCACAGAGGCGGATGTCGCTGCCGCCTACTCCACAGCGTCCTCCGCCTTCGAAACGTGGGGCGACACGACTCCCGGCGAACGCCAGAACGCGCTCCTCAAGTTTGCGGACGCCATCGAGGAGCGCTCGGAGGAACTCGCCGACATCGAGAGCGAGAACACCGGCAAGCCCCGCCCAGGCCTCGTCGGCGAGGAGGTCGACATGATGCTCGACCAGCTGCGATTCTTCGCGGGTGCGGCTCGCATGCTCGAGGGCAAGTCCGCTGGCGAATACATGAAGGACCACACCTCATTCGTGCGCCGCGAGCCCATCGGAGTCGTCGGCCAGGTCACGCCCTGGAACTACCCCATGATGATGGCGATGTGGAAGATCGCCCCGGCCCTCGCCGCGGGAAACACCATCGTGCTCAAGCCCTCCGACACCACCCCCGTCTCCACCCTCCTGCTCGCCGAGATCGCCGCAGAGTTCCTCCCGGCCGGCACGTTCAACGTCGTGCTCGGCGACCGGCACACCGGCCGCCACCTCGTCACCAACCGCACGCCACAACTCGTCTCGATCACCGGCTCCGTGCGCGCCGGCATGGAGGTGGCCGGCGCCGCCGCCCTCGATCTCAAGCGCGTGCACCTCGAACTCGGCGGCAAGGCGCCCGCCATCGTCTTCAACGACGCTGACATCGCATCCGCTGTCGAAGGCATCGTGGGCGCGGCCTTCTACAACGGCGGGCAGGACTGCACCGCAGCCACTCGCATCCTTGTGCAGGAGGGCATCCACGACGAGTTCATGGCCGCCCTCGCCGCGTATGCCAAGGAGAACGCCCGCACCGGAGCACCCCTCGACGAGGGCATCCTCTACGGCGCCCTCTCGAGCGCCGACCAGCTCGCCCGCGTGCACAGCGTCGTCGAGAACCTCCCCGACCACGCCACGATTGAGCTCGGCGGCAACCGCCAGGGCAGCGTCGGCTACTTCCACGAGGCCACGATCGTCTCGAACCTGCTGCAGACGGATGACGCGGTGCAGAACGAGATCTTCGGCCCTGTCATCACCGCCCAAAAGTTCACCGACGAGGCGCAGGCCCTCGCCTGGGCGAACGACGTGCAGTACGGCCTCGCATCATCCGTTTGGACTTCGAACCACGGAACAGCGATGCGCATGGCCAAGAACCTCGACTTCGGGTGCGTCTGGATCAACACGCACATCCCGCTCGTTGCCGAGATGCCGCACGGCGGGTTCAAGCACTCCGGCTACGGCAAGGACCTCTCGATGTACGGCATGGAGGACTACACCCGCATCAAGCACGTCATGAGCTACATCGGCTAACGACCCGACCGCCGCCGGTCGAGGCGCGACGAAGGAGCGATCGAGACCCCGCGACCCCGCACTCGGGTGTGAGGAACCTGTCGCCAGGCCTCGATCGCTCGTGCCTCGCGCCTCGACCAGCGGACACAGAGAAGGGCCCGTCCGAAGACGGGCCCTTCTTTTGATCTAATTCAAAATTAGATGGCGTTCACATCGAGCTGGATGCCAGGTCCGAAGGTGGTCGAGACGACACCCTTCGTGATGTAGCGGCCCTTGGAAGAGCTCGGCTTGAGGCGAACAACCTCTTCGAGGGCGGTGGCGATGTTCTCGTTGAGCTGCTCAACGGAGAAGGATGCCTTGCCCACGACGAAGTGCACGTTGGCGTGCTTGTCAACGCGGAACTCGATCTTTCCACCCTTGATGTCGTTGACGGCCTTCGCGACGTCGGGCGTCACGGTGCCGGTCTTCGGGTTCGGCATGAGGCCACGCGGGCCGAGTACCTTTCCGAGGCGTCCGACCTTACCCATGAGCTCCGGGGTCGAAACCGCGGAGTCGAAGGAGGTGTAACCGGCGGCCACCTTCTCGATGAGCTCGTCGCCACCAACCTCGTCGGCGCCGGCAGCGATAGCTGCCTCGGCGGCCGGGCCGGTTGCGAAGACGATGACGCGTGAGGTGCGTCCGGTGCCGTGAGGAAGAATCACGGTACCGCGAACCATCTGGTCTGCCTTGCGGGGGTCCACTCCGAGGCGCAGGGCGACCTCAACTGTGGAGTTGAACTTGGACGAGCCGGTCTCCTTGGCGAGAGCGACGGCTGCGGCCGGGGTGTAAAACGTGTCGGCGCCGATTTTCTCGGCAGAGGCGCGGTAGGCCTTTGACTTAGTTGCCATGTGAAATCTCCTGTGTACAAATATCGAGAGTGTGGTGCGAGCCTGGCTGGGCTCTTCCACGTCATGCTGAGGGGTGCGTGAGCTGGTGAGGCTTAGGCCTCGACCGTGATGCCCATGGAACGGGCGGTGCCGGCAATGATCTTCGACGCGGCGTCGAGGTCGTTGGCGTTGAGGTCTGCCATCTTCGTCTCGGCGATTTCGCGGACCTGTGCCTGTGTGAGCTTGGCAACCTTGACGGTGTGGGGGGTTCCGCTGCCCTTGGCAACGCCGGCAGCCTTCTTGATGAGCTCCGCCGCGGGCGGGGTCTTCAGGATGAACGTGAATGAGCGGTCGTCGTACACGGTGATCTCAACCGGGATGACGTTTCCGCGCTGGGCTTCCGTCGCAGCGTTGTATGCCTTGCAGAACTCCATGATGTTCACGCCGTGCTGGCCCAGTGCCGGCCCGATGGGCGGTGCGGGGTTGGCGGCGCCGGCCTTGATCTGAAGCTTGATCAGACCTGTTACCTTCTTCTTCGGTGCCATTGTTCTTCCTTCTTTGTAAGTTTCGAGCCGCCCCGAAGGGTTGCTCTCCCGGTGGCCCGGACGGGCCCCGGTGGTTGGGGGATGCGCTGTTAGAGCTTGGTGACTTGGTCGAAGCTGAGCTCGACCGGTGTCTCACGCTCGAACAGCGACACGAGCACGATGAGCTTTCCGCTCTCCGGCTTGATCTCGCTGATCGATCCGGGCAGGCCCGCGAAGGAGCCTTCCTTGATGGTGATCGTTTCGCCGATTTCGTAGTCGACCTCGGCGGCGATGACGCGCTGGGCAGACTTGCCGCCGTGTGCGCCACCCTTGGCGGTAGGCGCCTCGACGATTTCGACGAGGCCCTTCAGCATGCCGAAGGCCTCCTCGAAGCGAAGCGGCGTGGGGTTGTGGGCGTTGCCCACGAAGCCCGTGACACCGGGAGTGTGGCGAACCACCGACCAGCTGTCTTCGTCGAGGTCCATGCGAACGAGCACGTATCCGGGGATGCGTACGCGAGTGACCATCTTGCGCTGGCCATTCTTGATCTCCACGACATCTTCCATCGGAACCTCGACCTGGTAGATGAAATCTTCCATGGCCATCGACTGCTTGCGGTTCTCGATGTTCGACTTCACGCGGCGCTCGAAGCCGGCGTAGGAGTGGATGACGTACCACTTACCCGGCAGAAAGCGCAGTTCCTTGCGGAAAGCGTCGTAGGGGTCTACGTCGACATCTTCAGCGGCGGCCTCTTCGTTGACGAGCGATTCTTCGTCTTCGACGGCTTCCACCGAAGCATCCGCTTCCTCAGCGGAATCGATGTCCAGGGCGTCGTCGACGATGGAGTCGGCCTCGGGATCCGCGGACTCGGCCAGTGCGTCGAGGGCGGCGTCGAGGTTGACCTCAATGTCGTCGTTCTCGTCGATGACGTGCAGGGCGGCGTGCTCGGCGGCCTCGACCGAACGCTCTTCGGCGGCCAGGGTGTTGCCCTCCTGTGCCTCGTCGTCCTCAGCGGACTGCTCGGCGGCAGTGGCCCAGTCGACATCGTCGTGTTTCGTCTCAGTCACTAGATCTCAATCCTTCTCATGTGGTGCTCAATCTTCGGCAGAAAAACTACCGGTACGGCGAATGCGCGTGGGCGAGGTGTTACGGCGTTCCGAACATGTAGGTCACGGCCAGCGCGAACACCCAGTCGAATGCGGAAACAATGGCCATCATGATCACAACGAACACAAGCACGACTCCGGTGTAGCTCAGCAGCTCCTTGCGGGTCGGTGTGACGACCTTACGGAGTTCGGCAATGACCTGCCGGAAGAACAGGGACAACCGAGCGAAAGGACCGCGTTTGGACTCGCGGGCCATTCTTGCGTTCGCGACGACTTCCTCACCGGGTTCGTCGATAACTTTTCGGGCCACCTGTTACACCTTTCATGGGCCGATGGAGTTACCACCGACTTGCAGGGCGGACAGGACTCGAACCTGCAACCTGCGGTTTTGGAGACCGCTGCTCTACCAATTGAGCCACCACCCTATGGAGCGAACCACACCCGCTTCACAACACCAGAAATAGGCGCAGAAAAGCATGGCAGAGTTCAACTACCTCGATCAAGTCTAGGGCACGCAGGGCCGGGTGTAAAGCTGGGGCCACCCCGGGCGGGTTCGCCCAGATTCGCACCCCAACTTCCGGCCGAGGAATGCCCTCTCCCCGTATGCTCGTAGCGTGGCACACGAACTCAAGCGAATTTCCACTCGGATCGGCTCCATTGCAGAGTCGGCGACCCTCAAGGTTGACGGAAAGGCCAAGGCCCTGCAGGCGGCCGGGCGACCGGTGATCAGTTTCGCGGCCGGAGAGCCGGACTTCCAGACGCCGGCACACATCGTGGAGGCGGCCCTGGCGGCCGTACACGACCCGAAGAACTACCGGTACACGCCGGCGGCCGGACTGCCGGAATTGCGCGAGGCGATCGCCGCCAAGACGCTGCGCGACAGCGGTCTCGCCGTCTCCGCCAGTCAGGTCGTCGTCACGAACGGGGGCAAGCAGGCGGTCTACCAGGCCTTCGCCACGCTGCTCGATCCGGACGACGAGGTTCTCGTGCCCACCCCGTACTGGACCACGTACCCCGAAGCGATCCGCCTGGCCGGCGGCGTGCCCGTCAACGTGTTCGCCGGCAGCGACCAGGGCTACCTAGTGACGGTTGAGCAGCTCGAAGCCGCCCGAACGCCCCGCAGCAAGGTTCTGCTCTTTGTCTCCCCCTCCAACCCCACCGGCGCTGTCTATTCGCCCGAGCAGACCCGCGCCATCGGCGAGTGGGCCGAGGAACACGGCCTCTGGGTGATCTCCGACGAGATCTACCAGAACCTCACCTACGACGCAGCGCGCGCGGTCTCGATCGTCGAGGCCGTTCCGGCACTGGCCGACCGCACCATCCTCGTGAACGGCGTGGCCAAGACCTACGCCATGACCGGTTGGCGCTTGGGCTGGATGGTCGGGCCGCAGGACGCCATCAAGGCGGCGGCCAACCTGCAATCGCACCTGTCATCCAACGTGTCGAATATTTCGCAGCGCGCGGGCATCGCGGCCCTCAACGGACCCCAGGAGGCCGTGCAGGAGATGCACGATGCCTTCGACCGGCGCCGCAAGCTCATCGTCTCCGAGCTCAACAAGATTCCGGGCGTCATCACGCCCACGCCGAAGGGTGCGTTCTACGTGTACCCCGACGTGACCGGCCTGCTCGGCCGTTCCTGGGGCGGTGTCACCCCCACGACATCGCTCGAGCTCGCCGACCTCATCCTCGACCAGGTCGAAGTAGCCGCGGTGCCCGGAGAAGCCTTCGGTCCGAGCGGGTTCCTGCGCCTCTCTTACGCGCTCGGCGATGCCGCTCTTCTCGAGGGCGTACAGCGCCTCCAGCGCCTCTTCGCCTAGCCTTCCGGCGCTCTCCCCGCAACATCGACGGACTTTTCGAGGGGAAGTGGCCATTTCGGACTAGAAATCCGCGATTTTTCGTACGACCTCCGTCGAATTTGCGGGCCGGAACGCCAGCCCGATGACACACTCGTGGCCTGACCGATGCGCTGAACAGTGCTCCCCCGCCACCCGCCGACCGCGTCACCCGCTTCTTCGACGCCATTCGCTCGGCCGGCATCGCGCGCGGCCAGGATCGCTGGATCGCCGGCGTCTGCGGCGGCCTCGCCGCTCGCGCTGGCATTCCCCAGTTTGTCGTGCGGCTCATCGCCGTGATCCTCGTGCTGCTCGGCGCACCGGCTGTCTTCGCTTACGCCGCCGGCTGGGCCTTGCTACCCGACGCAGACGGTCGCATTCATGCCGAGGATGCCATACGCGGTCGTTTCGAGCCGGTGATGATCGCGATCGGCCTCCTGCTCGTGGTGTCGTTCGTGCCGTTCTCGCCGAACTATTGGTGGAGCGCTGGTTCCGCCAACCCGGTGCTGCCCGTCTGGCTTGCGACCACGTTCGCCGTTGTGTGGTCCGTCCTCATCGTGGGCGCGATCGTCTGGCTCATCATCTACCTGTCTGTGAAATCCACGACGGGCGCGACAACCACATCCGTGCCGGCATCCGCATCCGCACCCGCCGAATCGACGACGGATGCCGCGGCGCCCGCTCCGGCCCCGACAAGCAACTGGCAGGCCACCATGCGCCAGAACGAAGCCCGCGCGGAGCAGAACCGCCTGCGCCGGGAGAGCTACCAGGCCGGGCAAGCAGAGCGCGCGGCCGCGCGGCGAGCGCGACGTCCCGGTGCGGGGCTCACGGCGATCGTGCTCGGCATCGCCCTGATCAGCGGTGCGGTCGCTGCCCTCGTCTTCTCCGCCGGCGTCTGGTCACAGGCGGCGCTGACCCTCGGCATCGCCGTGATACTGGGCCTGATCGCACTGGGAATGGTTGTCCTGGGATTCCGCGGGCGCGAGAGCGGCGCGCTGAGCGGCTACGCCTTTCTGGCCGTGGTCGCCCTGCTCGTGGCGGGAATAGTGCCCGCCAATGTGCAGTTTGTGCTCATTGGCAGCCCAACCTGGTTCGCGATCGCACCGACCGAGGTCGACGCCCACAGCGGTTACGCGCTGCTCGTCGGACAGGCGACCCTTGATCTGTCCGGCCTCGACGACGGCCCGATGATGTTCATGCGCAGCAACGCCTCCCAGTCCATCAATGTGTGGGCCGGCGTGGGACAGACGCGCATTATTCTGCCGGAGCATGCACCGGTTCTGGTCGACACCACCGCTGTTATCGGCGCTGTCGACTATTCGGGCTCCCGGTCCGGGCAGGACCAGCAGGGAATCCTGCTGCACGACGCGCGACTGTTCAACTCGAACAACAGCCTCGTGCCCACTGTTGTGCACGTTCGGTCCTTCGTGGGCCAGGTCAGCATCATCATCATCATCAGCGCAACCACTCGAGGGGAAGTCACGCCATGACAGGTCCGGGGCCAGCCGCGGCATCCGCTTCATCCCAGCGTCGCCCTCGGTTCTCGACCATCGTCTGGGGTGTGATCCTGCTGCTGTTCGCCGTGTACATGGCCGTGCAGAGCGTGGCGCCCGGGTCATTTGATCCCACGCTCTGGTTGCCTGGCGTGGTGATCATCCTCGGGCTCGTTCTCGTGGTTGCCGGCGTCATCGCCGCAACCCGGCGCAACGAGGGCTAGAGAAGTTTGCGTTCGAGCGCCCAGGCCGTGAGTTCGTGGCGGCTGGAGAGCTGTAGCTTGCGCAGCACCGCCGACACGTGGGTTTCCACGGTTTTCGGCGAGATGAACAGGCTACCGGCGACTTCCTTGTAGGCGTAGCCCCGGGCGATGAGGCGCATCACCTGCTGTTCCCTGGCCGAGAGCCGGTCGAGTTCCTCAGTGGTGGCGGCGGTCTCGCCCGCCACCGCCCCGAAGGCGTCGAGTACGAAGCCGGCGAGCTTGGGCGAGAACACAGCGTCGCCCTCCGCCACCCGCCTGGCGGCGTGGGAGACCTCTGCTCCCGAGGCGCTCTTGGTGATGTACCCGCGCGCGCCGGCACGGATCACGCTCACCACGTCTTCGGCCGCGTCCGACACGCTCAACGCCAGGAACAGCGTGTTCGGCGCGCCGGGAGCCGCCTCTCGAATCACCTCGGCACCGCCGCCGCCCCGGCCGCCGGGCAGGTGCACGTCGAGCAGCACCACGCGGGGCTGCAATTCGGTGACGAGTGCGACCGCCTCGTCGACGGTGGCGGCCTCGCCGAGCACGCGGATACCTGAGTCGAGGTCGGAGCGCAGCCCGGAGCGGAAGATCGAGTGATCGTCGACGATCACGACCGGAAGGGGAGCGGATGTGTAGGGCGTTGCGTCGGTCATGGGTGTGCCTGCTCACTCGGGGAGTCGATCGGGGTACCGGGAAGGCTCAAGAGAATTTCGGTTCCGGACCCGCCGGGCCCGGGGCCCACGACAGCCGTACCACCGGCGCGGCGCATGCGGCCGAGAATCGATTCGCGCACGCCGAACCTGTCATCGGGCACATCGTCGAGGCGGAAGCCGGGGCCACGGTCGGTCACGCTGAGTTGGGTGCCGTCACGCCCGCACTCGAGGTAGACCGACACCGTGCCGCCGGCGTGCCGGGCTGCGTTGAACATGGCTTCCCGGGCTGCGGCCAGCAACGGTTCCGGGGCCTCGTCGGGAACGTTCCCGACGGCCACGACATCGAACTGCACGGCGAAGTCGGCTTCGATCAGGCTCGCCGCCCGGCGCAGCTCGGTCGCCAGATCGACCCGCTCGTCGTTCGACCCGATAAACAGCCACTCGCGCAGCTCGCGTTCCTGCGCTCGTGCGAGCCGTGCCGCCTCGCTGTGGGGGCCCGCCTTCTGCTGGATGAGGGCGAGTGTTTGCAGCACCGAATCATGCAGGTGGGCTGCGATGTCGGCTCGCTCTGCTTCTCGCGCCCTAGCCGCGCGTTCGTCGGCGAGGTCGCTCGACAGCCTGACGAACCAGGGCGCCGTGACGATCGCGAGTCCGAGCAGCACCGACACGGCCGCGGCAAGCACGGTCCAAATGCTCGGATTGTCACCCGTTACGAAGAAGAGCACGATGCCGACCGCAGTGAGGAGCAGCGCGCCGAGGGTGCGCACGAAGGCCGCGGAGGAGCTCGGGGCGGCGCCGCTGCGGAGCTCACCGAACTGGCGCCAGGCGAAGTAGACCCCCGCCAGCACCACGACGGTGGGAATGACGAGGGCGAACGAGATGGTCGCGCCGAGGCGGTTGGCGAGCAGGGCCGCGCCGGTGAGGAGCAGCGCGGCACCGAGCACGATGCCGGCCAATGGAACCGGCCGGGTCGCGTCGGGGGCCCGCGCTCCCGCCACGGGTGGCGCATCCGCTGGGACGGGAGCGGGGCTGGGAGGTACGGACGCCGCCCGCGTGAGGCTGAGCTTGGGTATGGCCGCGCCCAGATCTGCTGAGCCACTCGGCGTGGTGGCCCAGAGCCAGGCGTAGAGCAGGGCACCGGCTCCCCCGCAGAACGCCAGCAGCACCGCGGCGACGCGCACTGGGCCCACACTGAGCCCGGTGTGTTCGGCGAATCCCGCACAGACGCCGCCGATCAGGCGCAGCCTCGGTCGGGACATCCGTTCTGTTATCACCTGCTTATCAAAGCACGGCGGGTGGATCCCCGAGCTGTTACGTGCAGGAAGTCAGGGTGCGGTCAGGGTGATACCCCATGGTCGTGGCGCGAATGTACTGCCACGCTTGAACCATGACCGATGCACCGCACACTCCGCCGACCACGGCGAGCACCCCCACCTGGCGCGACCAACTCACCCGCTTCTTCACCTGGATCCGATTCTCTGGCCTGAACCGTGACACCGACCGTTGGTTGCTCGGCGTCTGCGGCGCGGTCGCCCGTCGCACCGGCCTCGACCCGCTCATCGTGCGCGGCGTCACCATCGTGCTCGCCATCGTGGGCGCCCCGGTCTTCTTCGCCTACGCACTCGGCTGGGCTCTGCTGCCCGACACCTCCGGGCGCATCCACGCTGAAGAGGTTGTGCGCGGAAACTTCACGGCTCCGTCCGTCACGAGCATCGTATTGCTCGTGGCCACCACATTCTCCTTCCTTCAGGGCTTCCACTGGGGCGGCATCGACACCGGCTGGATCCTGCCGGAGTGGCTCACCGTGTTCTTCAGCGTGGCCTGGTCAATCGCCATCACGGTGGGCATTGTCTGGCTCGTGGTGTACCTGGTGCGCCGCGGCAAGAACCGGCGGCCCGGCGGACCCGGCTCCCCGCTCGGAACCCCGGAGACCCCCAGCGCTGCCACCCGAGACGATGCCGGCTCGGGCCCCGTGCAGAACACGTCAGCGGAGGTTGCCGTGGGTGTGCTCACGCCCGAGACGCTACCCCTGGTCGCCACTCCGCTCCCATCGACCGGTCCGTCGTCGGGTTGGGAGCAGACTGCATCGGGCTGGCAGCCCACGGAGCAGAACCGCATCCGACAGGAACAGCAACGCGTCCGTCAGGACGAGCAGCAGGCCCGCCGGGCGGAACGTGCCGCGGCCCGTCGCGCGAGCCTGCCGGGTGCCGGCTTCACCGCGATCGTGCTGGGACTCGCCCTGGCCGCCGGCGCCGTGACGGCCGGTCTGGTCGCCTCAGGGACCACGGCCGCGGCTACGGGATCTGCCCTCGCCGTGGGACTGGCCGTGACTCTGGGGGTCATCGCAGTGGGCATCATCGTATCGGGCATTCGAGGACGTCGGGGCGGAGCACTCAGTGGACTTGCTTTCCTCGCCGGGGTCTCGCTTGTTGCCGTTGGCATCTTTCCGGCCGGAACCCAATTCGTGGCGGCCGGCGACCCCCGCTGGCAGGTCGCGGCGGCGAACTCCACCGACTACCGCCCCGGCTACGCCCTGGTGGCCGGTCAGGCCACGATCGACCTCGGTTTGCTCGAGGACGACAGGCTGGCCGACGAGCGCATCATCGACGTGTGGGTGGGGCTCGGCGAGACCCGAATCATCCTTCCGGAAAGCACGCCCGTGCGAGTGGAGTCCCACGCGATCGTTGGCGGCGTAGCCGACGGCGGCACCGAGGGCACCCAGCAGCAGAACGGTTTGCTGCTCAACGAAACCCACACCTTCAACGGCGGCACCGACAGCACACTGCCGGTGATCCGCGTCTGGTCCTACATCGGCCAGGTCACCATCATTCAGCCCGTCAGCACCACGAGCCGCTAGGACCATACCCCCATGACCACATTCCCCGGCGACGAGCCGACACCAGAGACCATGCCCGTCGAAACGGATGCTGCACCCGTCCCGACCGCGGCAACCGCGGCCCAGGTATCACCGCGCCGCCGCCCCCGGTTCGCGCCCATCTTCTGGGGCGTCGTGCTGCTCGCGTTCGCCGTGTACGTGGTGGTGGCCCGGCTGCTGCCCACTCCCCCCGACCCCACGTTCTGGCTGCTCGGCGGCATCATCGCCGTGGGCCTCACCCTCGTGGTGGCGGGAATCGCCGCCGCCGTCCGCCGCGCCGGCTAGGGCTCGGTGGGATCGAATGCCTGTGAGCGCGAACACCACAACACTGAGCACCACGGCACGGGTCGCCCGAAGCGCGTCGATCGTTCTGGTCGTGGCCGTCGCCTCTGTGATACTCGGAGGTGCGACCTCGTTTGCCCAGGGCGGATTTCTGGGGCCGCTCGCCCCCTTCGCGAACTCCTCGAGCGGGTGGACGCTGCTGACCGCACTGGTCGTCTGGAGCGCCCGGCGCGGTGCCGGGCTGTCCGGCTTGCTCGGTGCCGTGTCGTTCATCGCGCTCATTGAGGGATACATTCTGACCTCGCACCTACGCGGGATAGTCGACTCAGAGACCTTCTTCCTCGTGGCCGCAGTCGTCGTCGGTCCGTTCGTCGGTGTCGCCGCGTCCTGGCTCCATCGGAAGGGGCGTCGAGCAGCGCTCGGCATCGGGCTGCTCTCCGGCATCGGCATCGGGGACGCTGCGAACGGACTCGCCACCCTGGTTCCCTATACGGGCTGGTTCTACTGGGCGCTCATCGGAGTCATCGCCATCGCACTGCTTGTCGTTGTGCTTGGTCGCCAGGTTCGCGAGCCCCTCGACAGGGTGCTCGGAATTCTCGTCACCCTTCTCGTGGCGGGGGCATTCGTCGGCGCCTTCTTCATACTGAACGGTTCCTCCGTGTAGATCGCGCCCTCCGAACGACCGAAGCCCGCCGCGGCACTCGTTTGGCGAGCCGGCACCCATTCAGACGAGTGGCCGTCTGGCAGACGAGTGCCACGAGGGTGCGGGGGCACTGCCCCGCCAGCGGGCTACGGACACGCCTCGGCGAGGGGCGCCCGGCGACGACGGAGCACGGCCTTGAACGCGAGCACGGCGGCCGCGACGATGATCGCGGTAAGGATGGGTCTGAGCGTCAGCTCAGAGATCCCCAGCACCTGCTGGAACACCTGAACGCCATACTCGAGCATCTCCGCGGGGTAGCGGGCCAGAACCCGCGTGCCGGTGGCCGACGAGACAGCGGTCGCGATGGCCGGACCGATCACCGCCGACGCGAGTGCTGTGACGGCTGCGACGACCCGGCCAACGGTGTTCACGCCGCACCAGCCAATCGCGACGCCGCACAGGATCGCGGGCACCCACCGAAGCAGTCCGAGGAGCGCGGTCTGCGTCTCGGTCACGAGCCCCGGGCGGTGAACGACAAGAGCGCCCAGCCACCAGCCCACCGCGACGGCCGCGATACCGAGGCCGATGAGGGCACCCGCCCTCGGCATCCGGGCTATCAGCACGAGAACGAGCGCGCCGACGACGAAGGACGCCGTGGCGACCGAGACGACCGCAACGAGGTAAATCAGCGACTCCCGGCCGGGCCGAAGACCGTTCCCCACAACGACGGCGGCCTGCACGGTCGCGATCACCTGCGTGACGAGTACGCCCGCGGTGAGTGCGGCCAACCCGAACCGGCCTTGGCGGGCGCGCGTCGATCGGGCCACCACACCGGCGATCGCGGCCCCCACGACGATGATCCCGGCGATGAGGGTGATGGAGTATTGGCTGAACGGCAGCAATGCGATCGGCATCTCAGCCGGCAGCGTGTCGGTGCCCCAGAGGTTCTGCAGCGGAAGGCGCATGCCCGTCAGTATCCAGGGGAGCAGGCCGACCACCGCCGAAGCCACCCCGATGCCGAGCCACGCCCAGGTACCAATCTGGCGGGCCGCCGGCGCCGCCGTATCTACCTGCGATTGTCCGTTTTCCCCCGCCACAGTCATCTCCGAACCCTAGCAGTGGCCGCATCCGGCGCCGCAAGCACGTCGCAGCGGAGCGCGGGGGCTACAGGTCGAGGCCCACCAAAACGGGCTCGGGCTGCAGGTTCACGCCGAACTCGGCCTGCACACGGCCCAGCACGAAGCGGGCGAGCTCCGCGATCTCGGCAGCGGATGCCCCGCCCGTGTTCGTGAGCGCGAGCGTGTGCTTGCTCGACACCGCGGCCCTCGAGCCCGGCAGATGAAACCCCTTGCGCACACCGGAATGCTCGATGAGCCAGGCAGCGCTGAGCTTCACCGGGCGCACGTCGTCCACGCCGGGAATCGGGCCAACGCCGGCGTACTCGTCGAGCGGAATGACACGGTCGGGCAGCTCGGGCGCAAGCACCCACCGCGGCGCGGCATCAGGCAGCGTGCGCGCGAACGCCTCGGTGACTATAGGGTTCGTGAAGAAGGAGCCGGCGCTGTACGTGTCGGGGTCGGTCGGGTCAAGAACCATGCCCTTGGCCGCGCGCAGGTCAAGCACCGTGGAACGCACGGTCTCAAGCGCCACCCTGTCGCCGAGCTGCACACCGAGAGCGGATGCCAGCTGGCCGTAGCCGATCGGCTGGCTGAGGGCCAGGCCAAGAACGTCGGCCTCGTTGCGGGTGTCGCGCAGGTCGAGCTCGATCGCGAGCACGATACCGCGCAGGCCCTGCTTGAGCGCCGAGGTGCGGTAGTCGAGACGAAGTTCGGCGGCCTCCATGCGGCGCACCTCCCCGGTCTCGTAATCGAGAAAGTCGACGGCGGCGAGGCTGTCGGAAAGTTCTTGGCCGTAGGCGCCGATGTTCTGCACCGGTGCCGCGCCGCAGGAACCGGGAATGCCGGAGAGCGCCTCGATTCCGGCCCAGCCTTGTGTCACGGTGTGCGCCACGAGCTCGTCCCACGGCTCGCCGGCCTGAACGCGCAGGCGCACCGCGCCGGCAGCTTCGGAGTCGAGCCGTTCAACGCCCCGCGTCACCACCCGAATGACGATGCCGTCGAACCCGGCGTCGCTCGCGACAGTGTTCGAGCCGCCGCCGAGCAGCATCCAGTCTTCGTCCATGCCCCACACGACGAGCGCCTCCTTCACGAGGTCCTGCTCGGTGACCGGCGCGACCATTGCCGCCGGGGGCCCGCCGACGCGCATGGTGGTGAGTTCGGAGAGCGGTACGGGCGCGATCATGCGAGGCTGACGCGCGCCTGCGCCTTGCCGAGCACGGTCTGGCTGTTGAACGACACCACGAGGTCGACTCGTGCCACCCGGGCATCCGCTTCGAGGGCGCCCACCTTCGCGATCACGGTTACGAGGGCACCTTCGACGGGGTCCACGAACACCGGGCGGGTGAAGCGCACCTGATAGTCCACGACCCGGGCGGGGTCGCCGGCCCAGTCGACGACAGGCTGCACGGCGAAACCCATCGTGAGCATGCCGTGCGCGAGAACGCCGGAGAGGCCCACCGAGACCGCCACGTCGTCGCGGTAGTGGATGGGATTGAAATCGCCGGATGCCCCGGCGTAGCGCACGAGAGAATCGCGCGTGAGAGCGAAGCTTGCCTCGGCGATCTGCTGTCCGACGACGAGGGAATCGAATTCGGGGGTCATTCGTCTCCCCTGACGACGAGGGTGGAGGTGGCGGTCACGACGTGGCCGCCTGCGGAATCGACGATCGTCGACACTGCCGTCACCATGGCGTGGCCGCCGAGGCTCTTGATGCTCGCGACCGACAGGGTGGCGGTGAGTTCGTCGCCGGCCACGATCGGACGCGTATAGGTGAAGCGCTGGTCCCCGTGCACGACGCGGCTGAAGTCGATGCCGGCGTCGGGCTCGGCGAGCAGCTGAGCGAGCGTTGCCTCCTGCACCACCACGGCGAACGTGGGTGGTGCCACGACGTCGGCGTGGCCGGCCGCGCGGGCCGCCTCCGGGTCGTGGTTGAAGGGATGGGTGGCGAACACTGCGCGGGAAAACTCGCGCACCTTTTCGCGGCCCACGAGATACGGAGCGACGGGCGGAAAGACACGCCCCTGCAGGTCTGGGTTAACTGACACGCTACGAGTTTAGGGGCGCGTACCTGCGTCCCGCCCGGTGCTTGACGCACGACCAGCGGTTTCACGGCCGCATCGTGCACAATGGTCTACGTGCAATTTAGTCTCGTTCGCCTCACCTCCCCCGAAGCCGCCCCCCTCCTGGCGGGGCTCCGCCTCGAATACGACGCGCGTTACGGCGAGGGCGCTGGCGACTCGGTCGACGAGATCGGCGCCTCCGAATTCGACGCGCCGCACGGCGGGTTTCTCGTGCTGCGGGACGGCGAGCACACCGTCGCGGGCGGGGGCATCCACCGGTACAGCGCCGACACCGCCGAGATCAAGCGCATGTGGACCAACCCGAACTACCGCCGTCAGGGCCACGCCACCATCGTGCTCGCCCAGCTGGAGCGGCTCGCCCGCGACCTCGGCTTCGCCCGGGTGCGCCTCGAAACCGGTTACGCACAGCCCGAAGCACTCGCCCTCTATCGCAGCCTGGGCTACACCGACATCGGAAACTACGGTGTCTATGAGGGCGCTTATGGGTTCGAACGCACGCTCACGGCTCCGGCCGACATGCTGCGAACGGATGCCGTGGCATCCGTTCTTGCCTGACTCGCGCTCCCCCTTCTTCCCCTCCCTCCCCGCAAATTCGACGGAGTTTAGCGCCGGAAAGTCGTCGCCGGCCCTCGGTGTTGGTACCGTTAATACAAATGCGCAAGAATTCGTCTTCAGAGCCCGTCGTTCCCGTTGATCTCCCCATTGCCGACCGCCTCGCAGCGGCCGTCAAGCGATACGGAGAGCCAGCGGTCATCGAACGTTCCATCGCACTCCTGAAGGGCGAGAACGCGGGCGAAGACTTTCTGCTCTACGTGGGCGGCGACCACGCCAAGGGCATCCTCGACGGCGCACCGTCGCTGTACTGGCCCGAGCTGTGGGGCGCTCGCGCGCTCATGCACGTGTGGAGCGAATCCGCCAACGAAGCCGTGATTGCCGGCCTCGACAACCAGTCCTGGCGCGTGCGCGAGATGTGCGCCAAGGTGATTCTGCTGCGCAAGCTGCACTGCCTCAAGCGCCTCGTACGCCTTTCGACCGACGAGGTTCCGCGCGTGCGGGCCGCCGCGGTGCACGCGCTTGCAGCGCTCGGAACCGTCGAGCACCTGCCCACCATCGTGCAGCGCCTGAAGGACCCCGACGTGGAGGTTCGCCGCGCTGCGCAGCAGTCCCGCGACGCGCTCACCGCGCGCCTCGGCCTGCCGACCGCGCCAGACTCACATTCCCCCGCCGCAACGGCGGCAGCAGCAGAGGCCGCCGAGGTCAAGACCGAGGCACCTTCCGCCGAGGCACCCGACGCCGAGTAGCGACGCGCGCGCGCCGTTCGCTCGGTACGTCGCCCTCGGCGACAGTTTCACAGAGGGCGTCGGCGACGAATTGTCCTCCGGTGAACTGCGCGGCTGGGCCGACCTGGTCGCGCTCGGACTTGCTGGCGCCAGCGCATCCGCGCCACAGTTTTGGTATGCGAACCTGGCCATTCGCGGCAAGTTGCTGCGGCCTATCGTCGAGGGGCAGCTCGTTCCCGCGCTGAGACTCGGGCCGGACCTGCTCTCGATCTGCGGCGGCGGCAACGACGTGATGCGGCCCAAGGTAGAGATCTCCGGCGTCGTGGCACTGCTCGACCGGGTCGTTGAACGAGCTCTGGCAGAAGGCGTGCACGTGCTGATGCTCACCGGCGCGAACCCCACGAAGCACCTGCCGCTCGGTGCGCTCATCGAGCGCCGGGGCGACCGTCTGGCGAATGCCGCGCGCGCGTCGTTCGCCCGGCGCCCCGGCGTGACCTACGTCGACAACTGGGTCGACGCTGAACTCGCGCGGTCGCAGTACTGGTCACCGGACCGCCTGCACCTCAACGCTCTCGGCCACGCCAGGGTCGCCACTAATGTTCTGACGGCCCTCGGCGTGCCCGTGCCTCGGGAACTCTCCGGCACAGAGCCCCCCGCGCCGAACAGCAGGGTACGTACACCGGCTTATTACCGCGAGCACGTGCTGCCGTGGATCGGGCGCCGCCTCAGCGGCCGCTCGTCCGGCGACGGGCGCACGGCCAAACGTCCCGAACTCGCGCCCATCGAGCCGTAACGGGAGTACCTGCCGCGGCGCCCCTACGACACGGGCAGCGGATGCCGCGGCTCGGCGGCATCCGCTCTAGCCCGGTGAACGGCCTCCACGCGCTGCCCCCAGTAGGTGCTTGCGATGATGAGCACCGCGCCGATGACGCCCACGATTCCGAGGGTTTCCGCGCCGATGGTTACTCCGACGAGTACGGCCCAGACCGGCTCGGTCCCCATGAGCAGACTCGCGCGTGCCGCCGAGGTGCGCCGGATCGCCCACATCTGCGCCAGGAACGCGAAGACGCTGCACGCCAGGCCGAGGTACAGCACTCCGAGCCAGGCAGCCCAGCCAAACGTCGTGACGGCGTAGAGGAGACCCGGAACATCCGTTGCCGTGAAGATGATGGACCCGACAACGGCCTGGATGAGCGTGAGGGTGATCGTGCTGTACCGGCGGCCTCGAGTGAGGTGGCCCACCATCGTGACGTGCACGGACCGCACGAGCGCCGCGGCGAGGATAAGCAGGTCGCCCACGTTGGGAGCGTGGAAACCGTTGCCCGACACGAGAAGGGCCACACCGACGACGGCCATCACCGCCGCGACGAAAAACGGGCGCGGCAGCCATTGACGACGTGCGACCGACTCGAGGATGGGCGTGAGAATGATGGTGAGGCTGATGATCAACCCGGCATTCGTGGCCGAAGTGAAGGCAACGCCGAGCGTCTCGAGCCAGAGAATGGCCGATTGCGTGACGCCCAGCAGCACACCCACCGCGAGCTCGCCGCGGGTCGGGCGTCGTTCGCGACGCACGAGCCAGACCACGTAGAGGGCGGCCGCGGCCACGAGAAAGCGCAGGGCGAGAACCGCGCCCACGCTCGCCTGCTCCGTGAGTACCTTGGCGCTGAGATAGCTGCCGCCCCAGACGATGGCCACGAGCAGCAGAACGGCGTCGACGCGGTAGCGTGCGAGGAGCCCGGAAGAGATCATGGTCTTATGCTTCCGGTCGGCATTAGTTAAGTCTAGACGGCAGTTTATGAACGGATGCTTTACCATTCGCTTATGGATCTGCATCAGTTGGTCGTGCTGCGCGAACTCGGCGAGCGCGGCAGCGTGGCCGCAGTGGCCCGTGCGCTGTTCGTGTCGTCCTCGGCCGTGAGCCAGCAGTTGTCGGCCCTGCAGCGGGGTGTGGGTGTTGCTCTCACGGAGAAGAGCGGGCGCCGGCTTGTGCTGACGCCGGCCGGGCGGGCACTCGCCGCCGCGGCCGCGCACGTGTCGACTGCGATGGCCGAGGCCGAGGAGGCCGTGGCGACGTTCTACTCCGACCCGACCACGATCGTGCGCCTCTCGGCGTTCCACAGCGCCGGGCTGGCCTGGTTCGGGCCACTGATCGCGCGCCTTGGCGCGACGGGCGGGCCACCCCTGAGCTGCGGCGACGAAGACGTGGCCCGCTCCGATTTTCCCGGGCTGGTGTCACACTACGACCTGGTGATCGCGCACCGGGTGCCTCACGACCCGTACTGGCCCGAGGGTGTGTCGGTGATGCCACTGCTCTACGAGCCGCTCGATGTGGCGCTGCCGGCGGGGCATCCGCTCGCGTCACGCCCCTCCCTGTCGGTGGCCGACGTGGCCGACCAACCCTGGATCGCCGGACACGAGGGGTACCCACTCGGTGAGGCCGTGAACGTGGTGGCGGCGGCCGCGGGACATCCGCTCCGGGTGACGCACCGCATCAACGAGTTCTTTGTGTCGGCCTCCGTTGTCGCCACCGGTGCGGCTATCGCGCTGCAACCGAGGTACACGATGGCACCCGCCGTGGGCTCCGGAATCGTGCTGCGCCCCATCACGGGGTTGCGGGTGGGCCGGCAGATCGACGTGCTGTCGCGCCCGGAAGCGCTCGCGCGGGCATCCGTTCGCCGCGTACTCGACGAGTTGCGCGCGGTCGCCGACCCGCTCTCCTGACCCATTTCGCTGCTCGAGGCGCGACGAAGGAGGAGCGATCGAGACCCCGCAAGCCGATCTCACGCCCCTCATCGCGGCCCCTCGCGGCGCAGCCTCACGCGCCGGACTGCCCTGGCCCGGGTGCCCGAGCGTGCCACGTGAGGGTCACCGTGAAGTTCGCTGTGGTCGACGCGGCCGCGATGAAAGCGCCAGCCTCGGCGTGCAGGTCGAGGCCAAAGGTGACAGAAACATCGTCCGGCCTTTCCGCGAGCGTCAACAGCTGATCGATCACCGCCTCAACGGCCGGTTGAATGGTACCGACGGCTTCCTCAAAGCTCTGCCGAGCCCGGGCGAACACCCCCGACCTGTCCATCCCTCTGGTGAGCACACCGCCGGTGCCGTCGGCCGCCTGCACGAGCACGACTCCGCCATCGGCGAGGGAAAATTCCACAAGTTGAGCCATGCTGTGCTCCCTAAAGACTCGAAACGTCCCAGATTCTCGCCGTCTTGTCGTAGCTGCCGGTCGCGAGCCGGGTACCGTCGCCGCTGAAAGCAACGGCGGCAACCAGATCATCATGCTGCCCTTCCCAGAGCGGCTCGCCGGTGCTCGAGTCCCACACCCGCGCAGACCTGTCCGAACTTGCCGTGGCCAGCCGGGCGCCGAATGGGCTGAATGCCACCGACGCTATCGGCCGGGAGTGGCGCACCTCCAGGAGTTGCCCACGCGTCGCCACGTCCCACACTCGCGCGATGCCGTCATAACTGCCGGTGGCCAAGCGGGAGCCCCCCAAGGCAAAAGCCACCGAGGAGACGAGGCCATCGTGACGTACCTCCTGCGCGAGATCGCCCGTCGCCGCGTCCCACACTCGCGCTGTTTTGTCGTAGCTGCCGGTGGCGAACAACGCGCCATCCGGGCTGAAGGCGACCGACGAGATCAGGGCGCTGTGCTGCACCTTGACGAGTTCAGCGCCGGTTCGAGCATCCCAGATGCGCGCGGACTTATCATCACTCGCCGTGGCGAATCGGGTTCCGTCCGCGTTCCACGCCACCGCGTAGACCCGGGTCAACCAGCCCGAGTGCCGCACGCTGAGGAGTGGTGTGCCGCTTGTCATGTCCCAGATTCGCGCGACCCTGTCGTCGCACCCGCTGGCCAGTCGCGTGCCGTCGGGGCTGACAGCCACCGAGTTCACCCAGGCCTGCCACCCCTCGTGCTTGAGGTGCAGCATCTGCTGCCCCGAGGCCGTGTTCCAGAGTCGCGCCGCCTTGTCATCACATCCGGTGGCGAGTCGCACCCCGTCCGGGCTGAACGCCACAGCGCGGACGGGAGCTGGATGACGCAGCACAAGGAGGGGGGTCGTCTCCGGCTGGTCGGCTGGAGCGACGTGCGCGCCCGCGGCCACCGGTGTCTCCGGAATCGACTGGCGCTCTGACGTCTTCATTCGCACCGGACCTCGCTCTTCGGCGATGCGCCGAAGTCGCTGGAGCCGCGGGTTCGGCTCTGGTGTCACGTCGGGCTGTGGTGCCGGCACTGGGGTCGGCTCGGCGTCGGGCACGCGCGCTACTCCGTGCTCGATGACTGCATGAAGCTCCAGCTCTGGCTCTGGCTCTGGCTCTGGCTCTGGCTCTGGCTCTGGCTCTGGCTCCCGAGCCATCGGCGGGGGCTGGGGCGGGGCCAACTCCCCGCGTGCGCGATCGGCGAGACCATCGGGGTTGGCGTCCGCTGGGCTGAGCTCGCGCAACTGGGCATCGACCTCGAGCACGGCCTGCGAGTTGCCTTCATCGGCGTGGTAGCGAAGCTCGTTTTGCAGGTCACTGACCTGCAGGAGCAGCTCACTCGCCAGGCGTCGCTCCGCCGCATCCGGAAACACAGCGTCATTCTCGACCCTGGCATACCAGCGGATGGCCTCGGCCCAGTCTCCGGATTCCTCGGCTTGGCGCGCAGCTCGATAGTTCTGCAGGGCGGACTGCCTGCCCCGAACCTTATCGCGCAGCACAACCGCCTCGCGAAAATCGGGATCCAGCTCGAGCAGGTCATCGAGAAGCGAGAGGGCACCCGCGTAGTCCTGAATGCGCGACTTGGCTTTGGCCTCGATGTACATCGCGCGCAGCGTCGGCTGCCGCACGGCCCCCTCCCATGTTGGGCCAGTTGCCGGGGGCATCGCGGCCGAGACGACCGGTCGCGTCGGGCGCGCGATCGTGAACAATCGGGTGGACCCGCCGCGAACGTAGAGCACTGGAGTCACCCATTCCAACGTGCGGCCGAGCCCCAGGATCGATCGCCGACCGCTGCCGGCGGCCTCGTCAACCTCCCGGCCGGCCGCGATCGCCCCGTAAAAGCCACGCGCGAAGGCGATGGCGGCCCCGTCGCTCACCATGAACTGCATGGCGGCAACGGCGCTGATTCCGCCGCGCACGAGGGCCGCAGCGGATGCCGAGAACAGGTCCTCCTGCCCGGACTCGCCCGACGAACAGGAGTTCAGCACGACGAGCCGCGGGCTCGGGCTCGCCTCCCGAAGCAGGTCGGCGAGTCCAGACGCCTCGACCATGTGGGACCGCCCCTGGGGCGATACCAGGGCAACCCTCCCCTCGTTGCCGCTCACGTCGTAGTCTCCGTGGCCGATGAAGTGCACCACGTGCCACGGGCCGTTGCGGAGCTGCGCCTGAATTCCGTCCCAGGTCGCTTCCGGAGCCCACACCAATTCGACGAGGCCCTCGTCAATCGAGGGCCGCAGAGCCTCCGTGAGGTGCAGCTTCTCGGCATCCGTGTCGAGCGGCGGCAGATCCCGGGGCGCCGAGACAATTCCCAGCACGCGCAACGGGGGGTCGACCTGCATGGGATTGGGGTTGTAATCACTCGCGGGAATGTGGCGGAGCAGGGATTCACGCCGGCACAGATACGATTCATCCTCCGGGTCGTAGAGCGTTTCCCACGGCAGAGCGGCCAGCTCCGGCGCGGCGAGCCTCAGCACTAGGCGCAGCTGCTGGCCGCTCTGCTGCACCGCACCCTGGCTGGCGTGATACGCGCCACTAATCGGGCCGGAGAACAGCGCCTCGAAAAGCTGCTGTCCCACCTCGTGCAGAGGCTGCTCCTGCACCGGGATCGCCCGTCTGCCGTGGGCAGCGGATGCGAGAACCGTGAGTTCAAGCTCCGGCAGCCGGTCGAGAATCGCATCGACGTCAAGATGGAGCGTGCCGCTCGGGCGCCCGCTCGTGGGCGCACGAACCACGTCGACCCGATAGTCACCCCGGGTCGATCCCGGTCTGATCAGTAACTCGATGTCTCGATCCACCTGTGTCCACCCGAAAATGGCCCTCTAGCTCTGAGATAAAGTGTGGCCCACCCGCGGCGAAACTTCAATGGAGCCGTTGGTAAGAGAAAAGCGCAAAAAGCCGATCGGCGCCTGAATCCACGGCAATCGCGGTGAGGAACGCCCTTCACGACGCCGACGGCTACGGGCCTTCGGCCCCAATGGGCCACGCCGGCTGCACAGCGTGCCAGTATGTTGGCCGACCACGACGTGAGGCGCCGGACAATGACAAGTTGGACGATCGAGTACGAGGGTGAGGCGTTCGCCCGCTTCTTCTTCAGCCTCAGGGACTACGAGCAGGCCGTCCTGACGGCCGCCATCGAGCATGTCCTGGCGGTGCACGGGATCAATGTCTGTCATGGAGAGTGGGACAAGCCCCTGTCCGGCGGGCTCTATGAGTTCCGCGTTCGCAAGTCGCTTCACGATGCTGGTGGCAGACGCAAGACCGCAAGACCCTCAAACGCATCAATACGCTCCTGAGGGATGGACAACGACCGCTCGCAATGGTGGAACGGCACCGCTCAAGATAGTGCACTAGCTACGCTCAAAATGGTGTCTTGCATACGTTCAAAACGGTGCACCAGATGCGAAGCACGGGAGTTAATCCAAGCAGATCCCAAGTATTTGAGCAGAGCAGACCCCCTGTCCTTATCGATGAATGGCAACATGTTCCCGAGGTGTGGGATCGAGTTCGCCGCCTCGTCGACAGTGATTCGACCGGCGAACGATTCATCTTGGCCGGCCGCGCTGCACCCGTTGGCACCCACCTCCACTCCGGCGCCGGCCGCACCATCAGATTCCGGATGCGACCTCTCTCCATCGCGGAGCGCAGCCTGGCGACGCCCACCGTCCGCCTCCGCGATCGGCTCAGCGCAGACACCCCGGACATCCAAGGCTCCAGCGACGTCGACCTGCGTCACTACGTCCGCGAAATAGTCGCCTCGGGATTTCCGCAGCCTCGGCAGATGAGCGATTGTGCCCGCGGAGTTTGGCTGGATGACTACATCGAGCGAGTCATCACCCATGACTTCGCCGAACAGGGACACCGCATTCGCCGGCCTGAGCTGCTGCGAGGTTGGTTGCGCGGTTACGCCTCGGCAACGGCCTCGGCAACCACGTTCGCGAAGATCGGGGCCAGTCTCGACCCAGGTGAACCAACAGGACCGACGCAGAAGACCTCGATCGCCTACCGGGACGTTCTCAGCAGCCTGTACTTGCTCGACCAAGTCGACGCCTGGTCGCCAAGCCAGAAGCTCCTGTCGCGAACTGCCCTCGCGCCGAAGCATTTTCTCGGCGATCCGGCACTCGCCGCGCGCCTGCTCAACCTCACCGAGGTCAAGCTGATGTCCGCCGTCCAACCTGCGATCAACAACGGGGACCGCTCTCGCCTCGGTGACTTCTTCGAAGCACTCGTCTGTCTCAGCCTCCAGACCTATGCACAGGCGAATGACGCGCACGTGTCACAATTCCGCGACCACGATGGTCGGCACGAAATTGACTTCATCGTGCACCGAGGACACGCACAAGCTGTCGGTGTTGAAGTGAAACTCAAGTACGCGATCAATGACCACGACGTGCGGCACCTGATCTGGCTGAAAGAATCGCTCCCCCAACCAAATAGTCGACCTCGTCGTCATCAACACCGGCGCCCACGCATATCGTCCACGGGATGGCGTCGCGGTCATCCCCCTCGCGTTGCTCACCGCCTGAGGCACGCCCCCTGGCGGGGGTCGGAACTGGTGCAGTGGCTCCTGGCACGTTACTCACGAGGACCGCCCGCACGAGGAACCTCGACTGCGACAGATCTACGGCTGATCTAGGCAGTTGTCTAAGGCGGAGAGGCTGTGTAAATGTGAGCCTCGACCGCGGTGATAGACGTTTCCGGCGGCCAAGAGGCAATCACACGAAGCAGAAATCGCGGGTTGGGTTGATGCTCCCCCCGCGCTCAGAACACAACGCTGCAGGCCCATAACGAGCTGAATTATCCCTAAGGCCCGTCCTTTTCATAGTCGGACAGCGATGGTTTTCCAGGTGGATATTCGGTGGTTGATCGGATAGGGCTTACGTTACTGCGGACCGTCCCGCTAGATTATGAGCGACCGCAAGTCACCCTCGATTCAGAGGGAGAGCGCGTCGTCACATTTTCGCCGAACCGGAAGGACGGAACGCATATGGCTATCAGTCTCACCGATCTCGAACTCTCGACCCTGGACAGCCTCATTACCCCTGTCGACCCCAAAGACGATTGGATCGTCACGGACGGCGGTTCGGCTATCCGTTGCGACATAGAGGGTATGAACGAAGAGCTTGCAGACGTTCCTGTTGAGCACCAATCGGCACAGACGTTGGAGGTCCTTCGGACATACCGGGCGAACGCGCGTGCCGCCCGATCGTCATGACCCGAATCCTGCTTCGCATTCTCAAATCATCAGCAGCGACCTTCTACTGGAATCGGTAAACGATCCCGTCACGCGTTCGTTCGTCACGTCGCTTCCATCACCAACCTATTCGCCGACCGATCCCATTTAAGGACGATTCCATAATGGATGATATTGCCAGCTCCGTATTCGCCGTTATTGGAATCGTAGTTTTCTGTGCCTGGTTCTTACTGACGATCGCATTTCAGAAGAATAATGGGCTCAGTCGGCTTACTAGGCGGTTTGACCGGTTCACACTCATACCAAAATGGTCGTTTTTTACGCCAGATCCCGGTGCGAGCAACTATCACTTTGTTTATCGCAGTCGCGACGAGGGAACGAGTTTCAGTCCATGGTTGGAGTTGAATTTATCCCCAAGAGGAATTCTCTATCCACTTTGGAACCCTCGAAAACGCTACCGAGAGGGAATGATCGAATTGTTTCAGCTGCTGGCACTTTCACGTATCAACTGCTCTGCAGAGCGGCTTCAGTTCACCTCGCCGTACATAATCTTGCTCGACGTTGCGCGCACGCGACTCGGAGGTTCATTGTCGCCGCAGGCGTTGTACCAGTTTGCTCTGGTTGAAACTCGCGGTCCAAGCGGAGCGTCTGCGCCCCTCGTTCGTTTTTATTCACTGACTCACCCGGTGTCATAAGCCATGCTGACAATCGAAACCGCCGCGCGAATCACCGCCGTCATCGTGGGCATAGGCATTCTTCAAGGCTCCCTGCAATTGCTTTTGAGCTTGAAAGAATTCGGCACAATCGGGATGTTTGACTGGAATAGCAGACAGATCCTTGCCAGGTCACACGGTGCATCACGTGGGTGGATGGTCGGGCAAAGCGGCTCCCTGTGGCTGCGCATTGTTGTGGTTGTTCGAATCGTCTGTTCTATAGCTCTAATCACTCCGTTTCAAAGCAATCTGCTCTATGCCAGTTACGCAGCGGTCATTTTGCTATCAAGCCTTTTCCTCGCCTATCAAATTCGCTATGGCAAAGATGGCTCCAATCAAATATCCGTCATCATCCTTGCGGGCTTGGCATTCACCTTCCTGCTCCCAACGTCGAGCCCTTTTCAAGCTGCGGGTTTGTATTTCATCGCGGCGCAGGCTCTGTTGGCGTATTTCGCTGCGGGAATATCGAAGATATCAAACGCACAATGGCGTCAAGGAACAGCGATGCAAAGCATTCTCAACACCGCTACTTACGGACACGCCACGGCGGCAGCCGCACTTCGTCGACGACCTTGGCTTGGAGGCTTCGTAGGATGGTCAGTTATCGTCGTGGAGATCATTTTTCCCGTAGCCCTTGTGGCGCCCCCTGGCGTACTGGTCGCGCTGCTTTTCGCCGGGGCGATGCTCCATCTCGGCACAGCCGTTCTGATTAGCCTCGACACTTTCTTTTGGGCCTTCACCGCGACATTTCCGGCGATCATCTTCGTGCACGGGGTTCTCCTCGGAGGATAGAACGGCACTGAAATGTCTCGACCTGTCATCGCCTTTTTCGATAAACAGATGCTGGTGAGTGAACGACGTATTGGTTATCGATCCAGGCGTTCCTTGAGCAGCTGATCTGCGCCGCAGATCGCCGCCGTTCCCGTGTTCTCCATTCCAACATCAGCTGTCCGGCTCCCAGAGGGACGACCAGCTCGACAGATCTGCGGGCCCAGACAGGACAGGCAGGTCACTGTACAATTCCACCAGTCGTTCCGCTGAGGAGGCAATGATGAGACCCACCGATATCTTCTTCGCTGATCAGGCCAAGGACAAGAAGCTCTGTGCTCAATGGGGAGCAGCGACCACCGTATTCCTGGGGATCTCGTGGTTCTCGCTGGGCCTCTTCGTGGCTTCCACCATCGACGCGCCGTAGCTAAACGTCATCATCCCGGTTGCGGCGGCGCTCATGGTCATCCTCGGAGTCGTCGACTGGCGCAAAGGGAGCCGCGTTGACTAATAGCTTGCGACCTACAGCCCTGTGCCTCTCTTTGATCCGACCAGGCATCGGAGACCCGGCCAACACGGCTGAGCATCCAGAAAGTTCACCTCAATGCCGTGCGTAAGACGCACCTCTACCGGGCAACAAGTGAGGCGGTCAGGGTACCTTGGGAGACATGACTAAAGGCATCGGACGGATGACCTTGATCACCGTCGGCGTGATAGCTCTGATCCTGGGTGGAATCTGGACTGGGCAGGGCCTGAACCTGATCCCGGGAAGTTTCATGACGGGTAGCAGGATGTGGCTTTCAATCGGGCTCATCCTCGCCACCGTTGGCATCATCCTGATTGTGCTCGGTCTACGACGTCCGGGGCACGGCCACACGAACACGTGAGACATGCCTTCCCCGCAGTCACTCAGCGAAGCCGACCGACGCCTCGTCGCGACGCAGTCCCGCTCCCGTAAAGTCTCGCCATCGCGACCAAGGACAGTCTGGTCGACGGAGCACGTACGCGGATGTTCAACATCGGCCACGGCCGTCCCGTAAGCCGGACCTCCTGCGGGAATGGCCCTGCTCAGCTGAAATGTCATTTTCCGTTCACGTCTGCACAGGATGCCGCGTGTTTCCGGGGTTGTGCAGGCGAGTGTTGAGCGATGGATTTTCCATACTCCTCTGCACTAAAGTCGTTTTTGCTTAGTACTCCTCTGCACAACAGGGAGGTAGCGGGGTGGACGCAAGACGTGAGCGCATTGGAGCGTTTGGCACGGTGACGATGCCGGATGCTCTGTGGGATCGAACGAAGAAGATTTCCGCCGTGATCGCACCATTGGCGGCACAGAGCACTGTGGGCACGGCTGCGGTCGATGCGGCTGCACTGTCGTTGGGGATTTCGCGCCGCCAGGTGTACGTCTTGATCAAGCGATACCGAGACGGCACGGGATTGCTGACAGATCTGGCTCCGGCGCGTTCCTCGGGCGGGAAAGGCACCTGGCGGTTATCTGCTGAGGTGGAAGACCTTGTCCGCGAGATGGTGCGGAAGCAGTACCTGACTCGGCAGAAGCGCAGCCTGGCGGCGGTATATCGCGACGTCGTCGCCGCGTGCCGGCTGCGGCAGCTTCCTGTCCCAGCCCGCAACACGGTCGAACGGCGGATCCGGGAGTTGAGTCCGGTGGAGGTAGGTCGGCGCCGCGGCGGTCCAGATGCGGTTCGGTCCTTGCAGTCCGCTGGCGGCGATGTCCCGGTGATCGGCAAGATCCTGGAGCAGGTGCAGATCGATCACACCGTTATCGATGTCATCGTCGTCGACGAGCGGGAACGACGCCCCATCGGGCGGCCCTACTTGACCGCGGCAATCGACGTTTTCAGTCGATCCCTGGTGGGCATGGTCGTCACGTTAGAGGCTCCGTCGGCCGTGTCGGTGGGTCTGTGCCTCGTTCATGCGGCCACCGATAAGCGGCCAGGGCTGGAGAGGTTGGGAGTTGACGTGCAGTGGCCGATGAGCGGGAAGCCACGGCAGTTGTATCTGGACAACGCCAGCGAGTTCAAGAGCGAAGCGTTACGCCGCGGGTGTGAGCAGCACGGAATCGAATTGGCGTACCGCCCGCCGGGCCGACCCCATTACGGCGGGATTGTGGAACGGGTGATCGGCACGGCAATGCAGCAGGTTCATGAGCTTCCTGGCACCACGTTCTCCAACCCTGCCGAACGCGGCCGGTACGACTCCGACCGGAGGGCGATGCTGACGCTGCCCGAGTTGAAAAAATGGTTGACCCTTGCCGTAGCGACCTATCACGGCAGCATTCACAGCACGCTGGGCCAGACACCGGCAGGCCGGTGGGCTGAGGGCGTGGAGCAGACGGGAACACCGGCGGTGGTGTCGAACGCGAGGGCGTTCCTGGTCGATTTCCTCCCTGTCATTCGACGGACATTGACTCGAACGGGATTCGTCATCGACCACGTCCACTATTTTTCCAACTCGCTGAAACCGTGGATCAGCCGGCGCAGCACCCTCGACCCGTTCCTCATCCGACGCGACCCCAGAGACATCAGCCGGATCTGGGTGTTGGAACCAGAAGGACACGCCTATATAGAGGTGCCGTATCGAACGATGGCCAACCCGGCGGTGAGTCTCTGGGAGCACAAGCGCGCCGTTGCACGGCTGCATGAACGCGGTGTCACGCAAGTGGATGAGGCCGCCCTGTTTCGGATGATCGAACAGATGAGACAGATCACCGACACCGCCTCAAGGACCACCAAACGGATGCGTCGCGATGCCCAGCGGCGCGCGTTGGCTCCCCAGCCCACGACCGCTACCCGGTCGGCGGGTGCTGAGCCGCCACTATCTGGCGAGGTGTCATCAGAACCGGCGGCGGTTCGATTCGATCAGATTGAACAGTGGTGACGATGACCGACGACGCGGCCCCTGACCTGTCCCACCTGCATCCCGCGATGCGCCAGGTTGCCCGGCTGCCGGCGGGCGAGCGGATCGAGCATATTCGTGCGGACCGCTGGATCGGCTACCCGCGAGCAGTCGCGACCGTCGCCCGGCTGGAAGCCCTGCTGGCGTGGCCCGATAAGCAGCGGATGCCGAATCTGTTGATCGTGGGACCGACGAACAACGGGAAGTCGATGATCGTGGAAAAGTTTCGCCGCGGTCACCGGCCGGTGACCGAAGCGGAGCGGGAACACATCCCCGTCCTGTGCGTGCAAATGCCCTCGGACCCGTCGGTCGTGCGGTTTTACATCGCGCTCCTCGCCGCGCTCGGCGCGCCCCTGCAACCGCGGCGACGCGTGGCCGAGGTGGAACAATTGTCGCTGAGTTTGCTGCGCTCGACAGGGGTGCGCATGCTCGTCATTGACGAGTTGCACAATGTTCTCGCCGGACAGAGCAACAGCCGCCGAGAATTCCTGAACCTATTGCGGTTCCTCGGCAACGAGCTGCGCATCCCGATCGTGGGCGTTGGAACGCGGGAAGCCTATCTGGCCATCCGCTCCGATGACCAGCTCGAGAACCGATTCGAACCGGTCGTTCTTCCCCTGTGGCACGCCGACGCCGACACGTTGTCGTTGCTGGCCAGCTTCGCCGCGGCTCTTCCACTGCAGCGCCCGTCCGTCATCGCCACCGACGACATGGCCCAGTATCTGCTCACTCGATGCGAGGGCACCATCGGGGAACTCACCCGACTGCTGACCGCTGCGGCGATCGCAGCAGTCGATAGCGGTGAGGAAAGCATCAACCGGCGCACCCTGATCCTGGCCGACTACGTCGGTCCCACGGAACGGCGCCGGCTGTTCGAACGGGAACTGTTGTGACCGCACCCCGCCGATGGCCGCTGCATCCCGTGCCTCTTCCTGGTGAGGCGCTTTCCTCCTGGCTTCGGCGTATTGCGGCGTGCTACAGCGCAGAACTTGAGGTGCTCGGTGATGACCTCGGCTTCACCCTCAGACCCGGGAGCCATGAGGACATCGACCTGGCACCGCCGCCGGGCATGATCGACGTTCTCACCAGTCGCACCGGCGTCGCCCCAGACCGGTTGCGGCAGATGAGTGTGGCCGGCTGGGTTCCCTGGCTCCTGGACGACATGCAGCCCAGCCCCGAGAGTTTCGCCACCTACACCCGACAGCTGTCGGTGCTGCGACCCGCTAACAGATTCAAGCCACGCCTGGTCCCCAGCTGGCGGCCGTGGTTATCCTCGCATCTTCACTCTCGAGCGTGCCCAAAATGCGTCGCTGCCAGTGACTCGCCGAAACCATATCTGCTGCTGTGGGCACTCCCTCTCATCTCCACCTGCCCCATTCACGGCTGCTGGCTTGAGGCGACCCGCGCGCCCCGTGGCTACTTTCGTCTCTGGGATTTCGATCCGCCGGTGCTACGAGCTGCTCCGGAACACCTCCTGAAGATGGACCAACGCACGCAGGACGCCTTCACCATTGGCCAAGTCGAACTGCCGCGACGCAGTGTGCACGCCGGGATCTGGTTCCGGCTGCTGCGCACCATCATCGACGAGCTCAGCTGCCCCCTGTCGGAGAACCACCCCGCCGACGCCAAGATCATCCGGCAGATCTGGACACAGACCGGATATCGCGTCCGCGACGGGCAATCATCTTGGCACCCTTACGAACAGCACGCCGAATCGGTGCAGCAGCACACCATGGAGGCCGCTGCGACCGCCGTCCTACTTCTGGAATCTGATGCCATCACCGGCTCGGGCACTGACGCAGCCCTCTTTCATCCGCTGCCCGAAATCACTCTCAGCGACGGAACGCTGCCGCATCCAACATCCATCCCAAACGGTGCCCTACCCACTCTGATGGATGCCCTCCAGGAGGCCGTCGAAGCAGCACGCCTCGATCCCGCCGATGCACGCACCCTCTTCAACCTGGCAACCTACAAGCAAGACGACGCCGAACAGATCCACTACGCGGTGAGCCTGTTCCTCGAACTCGGCATCCCCCTCGATTTTCATCACACAACACAAACCGGGGTGGGTTTACAGGACGTAGACTGAATGACGGGTTAAGTGACAATTTTTGACGCTGATCAAGTCGACTGCACATTGTCACGTATTCGACCGTATAAATGACAGGGGTCTCCACCATGCTCGTGGGGTATATGCGCGTATCCAAAACTGACGGATCACAAAGCACCGACCTGCAACGTGATGCGCTGCTCCTCGCCGGCGTCGACGCAGACCACCTTTATGAAGACCATGCTTCCGGGAAGAAGGACGACCGCCCGCAGCTGGCGGCGTGCCTGAAAGCGCTTCGAGACGGTGACACCCTTCTGGTCTGGAAACTCGATCGCCTCGGACGTGACCTCCGCCACCTGGTCAACACCGTGCACGACCTCACCGACCGCGGCATTGGCCTGAAAGTCCTCACCGGGGAGGGCGCCGCGATTGACACTACGACCGCGTCCGGCAAGCTGGTCTTCGGGATCTTCGCTGCGCTGGCCGAGTTCGAACGAGCGCTGATCTCGGAGCGCACCATCGCGGGACTTACCGCGGCGCGCGCCCGCGGACGCAAAGGCGGCCGCCCATACAAAATGACCGCAGCCAAAGTGCGCACAGCAATGGCCGCGATGGGCCAGAAAGAGACGAAGGTCGGCGACCTGTGCAAGGAGCTCGGCATCACCCGGCAGACCCTGTATCGCCACGTGTCCCCGTCAGGCAAGCTCCGCCCAGACGGGAGCAAAGTCCTCACCAATCGAGAAAAGCCCACGCCGGATCACAGCAGGTAGGCGCTACCATGCCTGCGCCGACAAGCCAAGTTGCGAGACCGGTGCTGCTGACCTCGCCGGTCGCGGTCCCCAACGGCGATTGAGCGTCTTCGAATCAGCGGCGCGTGGTGGTCCCGGTTTCAGCAGCACGGACCCGTTGCGCACCGTGGGCGTCCCGCACCTAGGTTGAACACGTGGTGAATCGAGCGTTGGTGCCAGGACTTTATCGAGTCACTCGGCTGGTGTTTGCAAGGACTAGTAGTTGGCCCGTTCTGAGCATTCTGTGTGCACGCGCATGTACGTCAAGTCGGCCCATATGTGGACAGCGCCCTCCGCTGCAACGGGAGTAAGTTTCGGATCACGGACAGTTGCACTGTATTGCGATTATGTCCGCAGAGGGAACCTAAATTTGGCCACTATGGTGCAGATGGCCGGTTCTCCACTTGAGGGGGATGGTTCACTGATGAGGTTTAACAAAGGCAGCGCCGTGTTGGCGTTGGTTGTTGCGGGTATAACGTTCGCCGTTTCGCCTGCAATTGCAGATGAGGGCTCAGGCACGGTTGACGACTCCGGCACAGTTATGGTGGGTGGCCGCGAGTTCGGCCCCGAAGATGGCGTCTCTGTCACGACGGAGTCAATCGAAATCACACCTGGGACGGGAGCGACCGTCGGTGTTGAATACGGCTCAACTGCTACTCCTCCGAAGGGTATGGTCACGCCGCAGGTTTACTGGGGCACAAGCTATGCCTACTCAACTGAGTACGCATATTTGTTTTATCGCGGCGTAGCGAAGGCAGGGGGAAACGTGTACTCAAGCCAGCGCATCATCCAGGTCTGCATTCATTACACGCGCAATGGCGTTTCCGTCGCTGACAAGAGGTGCTCGAACGCCTCAAGCAGCGGAGGCTGGCACGCCGGATCTGAAGTCGTGTCGAATGCCGCTGATTCACCCGCATGGACAGGGCCTCCCACAATTCTCAACATCACGACGACTCGCATCAACCCGGGCATTCTCTGATAAGCAGCCGCTATTTATCGGGCGTTGCAACACGACTGCCCGTCCGTCAGAAACTAACAAGTTCGCAAACGCTCGGCTGGAAATTCCCAGTCGAGCGTTTGCGTGGGCGACCGTTGACGAAAACATGATCGTTAAGGTCGTAACGATCGCCATAGTACGGCTCAACCTCGGCGACAGTTAACGTCTAGGTTCAGAAACCCGAGATTTCGCTCGAGTCGGTGCGATACTTCAATATGTCCCCGGGCTGACAATCGAGAACTTCACAGACTGCGGCGAGGGTGGTGAATCGAACCGCTTTCGCACGGCCATTTTTGAGCACAAATACGTTGGCTGGCGTTATGCCAATTGCCCAGGCCAGTTCAGCTACGGTCAGGTTCGATTTTTCAAGTTGCTCATCGAGGTGCACAAAAATTGGCACTATATCACCTCCGCAAGCTCATCGTGAAGCGCTGTCGCCCGACGTAGTAGTCCGAGCATGGTTCTCATAATCAGCACGAACGTCAGGCAAAGCAAAGACAACCCGATTAGTCCGTACATGGCTGCCGGGGGCGTGAAACCGAGGATATTTGCGACGATAAATGCGGAGATGAGAAGTGTTAGTGCTCCTACAGAGATTACGATTATCGCTCGAACCCAGGGCAGCGCAGCTGCCGTGAAGATTCGCCTTTCTACGACGAACGAAATTAGCCTCCAAACGACAACCAGAATTGCTTGCCCACAGCCCATGATGAGTACAACCCAAACAAACGCCGGAATGAAAAAGGGCCTGGCCTCGGGAAAGTCGCTAATGATGCTTTGTCCGATCAATGGCACGAAAACGACTTCGATCAGAAACGAAAAAACCACTAACAGGGTCAGCAAAAACCGTACGAACCGAGCGGTAACTACCGTCATTTTATCCTCCGAGTATCGTAAAGCAGTATATCGATAAACGATACCATTAAATCGTTTGCCGTGGTGCTCGGGTTCATCCTCGATCCCGCTAATATTTCTGAGCAAGCTCACCCGGCGCATGGGCCACCGCCTGGTCGAAGAAATCTTCAAGCTCTCTCCGAACAGACCGCCGTCGGCGGCAACCCAGGCGCCTCGAGCATTGGTGCTGTCACTTTCCGAAGTCGACTGCACAAGGACCCGTGTGTTTGCGGAGGTTGTGTAGCCGAGTATTACGGCTGACTTTTCCGTCCTCCTTTGCACGAGTGTCGCTCTTATTCGTACTCGTCTGCACAAGCAAGAGGCAAAGAGCGGACGCCGACTAGGCCAGATGGGCGGTCCGGATGCGATCACAGTCGTTGCGCCGCGAAGGGCGACGAATCCAGAGACCATCTGAACGACAAGGGGCCCGTGGCACGGTCACTGTTTTAGTTCTGCAAGCGAGTACGAACATATGTGCAGACGACTTCGAAAATAACATCCCCCTGCAGGCATACAGTGACGATCAATGTTGGTGTAATGAGCTGTGCAGACGAGTACGGAAATTCGTGCAGACGGGTACGGAAAATGACATGAAAGGTACCGCCCACCTCGGCCAACTTGTCGCGTTTACCCCGCCCGCAAGGACGTCCCGCTCACATGCGTCTTACGGGACAACTACTCTCGGGCCTGACGTTCTTACAACCCATGGGCGACAAGAAATGCGCGGCGAGGTTGGGGTCACGCGTCCGCGCCCGCTTATCGGGCCTAAAGTTGGGACGCCCCTACGGGCACCCCACTCCAAGCGCCCAGAGAGTGAACACCCGTCGCCGCCGACGACATCGCATACCCGCTCTCCGGATCGTATTCGCGGTGCCCGTTCAAGGATCCCTCATTCAACGGCACGCTCAGTATGGTCGGCGAGTGGAATGCGGCTGACAGCCGTGCGACTCCCCTCCGCTCCTACAAGAGGTGACGCTCGGACGCGACCCCACAAGGCATAAGCATCCAGAGCTCTGCAGACATCATCGAGTGCTCGATCGTTGTATGTGAATATTGGCTTCCGAGGGAGCCGGGGGTGGTGCCCGTGAAGGCCGTTGTGCCAATCCATGAATCGTGTCGTTCAGAGCCACAGTTGGCGTTGTTGAGAGCCACCTGAAAAGCTCCTTCCATCACGTGAGGGCCACGTGATGGAAGAAGTACCGGTAATGGTACGGAAGATCAAGGCGAAACTCGTCTTGCAGTTACGAAACCAAGGTTTGTCGGGCAGGGCGATCGCGTCGGCGCAGGGCATCGCCCGCAATAGCGTCCAGACCGTGCTCGAGACGGCGGACAGGCTCGGCCTCGGCTGGGATGACGTCGAGGAGATGTCAGAGGCCGAGGTCTATGCGGCGTTGTTTCCCGGCCGTGGAGTGCACGAGTCCGTGTTCGCGCAGCCGGATTGGGGTCGTGTGCACACCGAACTGGCCCGGGTCGGGGTGACGTTGAAGCTGCTGCACCAGGAATATGTCGACGCGTCTCGTCAGGCGCAGGCTGTGATGAGTTACGACCGGTTCTGTCGGCTCTACGGCGAGTTCGCTGCCGTCTCGGGCGCAACGTCGCGTGTTGGTCACAAGGCCGGCCGCAGTATCGAGGTGGACTGGTCCGGTCCGACGATGCAGTTGCTGGACCCGACGACGGGCGAGATCTCGAAGGTGTATCTGTTCGTCGCGTGTCTGCCGTTCAGCCGATATGCCTTCGTGGAGGCCACGCTGGACATGCGGCAGGAGTCCTGGCTGCGCGCCCACACGGCGATGTTCTCCTTTTTTGGCGGTTCCGTCCCACGCCTGGTGCCCGACAACTTGAAGACCGGGGTGATCTCCCACCCGCGCGAGGGTGAAGTCGTTCTCAACGATGCCTACCGGGAGATGGCGGCGCATTACTCTGCTGCGGTGCTGCCGGGCCGCGTGCGGGCGCCTAAGGACAAGGCGAGCGTGGAGAACACAGTTTCGCATGTCGCGACCTGGGTCATCGCCGGCCTCCGGCAGGAGTAGTTCACCTCCTTGCCCCAGCTGCGGGTCCGGATCTCGGAGCAGATCGAGACTTACAACCGGCAGCCGTTCCAGAAACGGGATGGGTCCCGATTGAGTGTCTTCACCACCGAGGAGAAGCCGTTGATGAACCCGCTGCCGGCGGCCACGTTCGAGATCAGCACGTGGTCCTACAAACGCAAGGTGAACAAGAACGCCCACGTGGTCTGGGCACGGAACTTCTACTCCGTGCCTGGCGAGTAGCGCTTGTAGGTAGCGGTAGTCCAGCGACTCGGTAGCAGGATTCCGGGAACACGGTAGCGCTGGCGCTAATGAACTGCTGGGCTGTGGAAGGACAACGCGCAAGGCGTTGTCGTTCCATTGTTAAGGGCGGGTCATGGCGGATTATCGGAAAATATTGGGGTTGTTGCTCGAGGGGCGGAGCTACCGCGAAGTCGTAGAGATCGCTGGGTGCTCGCATCGCGACGTCGCCCGGGTCCGGCAAGAGGTCCAGGAACGAGGTGTCACCTCGGCGGTCGCGGTCAGCGACGCCGAGCTGACGGAATGGTTCCCCGACGGGCGCCGGAAAGTGTCGGCGGAGTATGACCAGCCCGACTTGTCTCGGGTTCTGGCATCAATGAAGGCGAACCGGCACTTCACGTTGCTGCTGGCGTGGCGTCGGTACGTCGACGCCAAGGACGCCGGGAAAAAGTACGGGTACTCGCAGTTCTGCGCCCTGTTCACCGGCTACCTCCGCACCCACGATCTCGTCGCGGTGCTGCGCCATGAGCCGGGTCGGGCGATGCTGGTCGACTGGGCCGGCGACACGATGGACATCGTTGACACGATCACCGGCGAGGTGGTCCGAGCGATCTTGTTCGTCGCGGTGTTGCCGTTTTCAGGGCTTCTGTTCTGCCGAGCTTACGCGGATATGAAGTCCCCGGCGTGGCTCGATGCGCACGTTCGAGCGTTCGCATTCTTCGGCGGCGTGACGCAGATCGTCGTGCCGGACAACCCGACGACCTCCACTCACCAGACACATAAGGGCGATGCGGAGCGGGTCGTCAACGCGAGGTATCAGCAGCTCGCGGATCACTACCAGACCGCGATTGTCCCGGCCCGAGTGAAGAAACCCCGCGATAAGGCGGCTGCGGAGAACGCGGTGAACGTGGTCAACAAACGAGTCATCGGCTACCTCGAGGACGACGTCTTCACGACGCTGAGCGAGTTGAATACGGCGATCGAAGAGCGCGTGCGTGAGATCAACCATGACATCCGCCGCGCCGACGACACGACCAGGTGGGAACGCTTCGACATGGAGGAGCGCGAGTTGCTCGGCCCTTTGCCCGATGCCGGGTTCGAGGATGTGCAGTGGAAGGAGCTGAAGGCGGCCCGGAATTACCACGTCACCGCGGACACGCAACGGTATTCCGTGCCCTTCGGGTTGGCGGGCAAGCTGCTGCGGGTTCGGCTGACGTCGTCCCTGGTGACGGTCTTCGACGGGCACGAGAGCATCTGCGAACATCCTCGGCTGACGGGGAGGAAAGGCCAGTACTCGACTCTTCCGGACCACGTCCCGCCGCAGCACCGCGATATCGACGGGTTGTGGTCAAGGCGGTGGTTCATCGACCGGGCGCGCAGCGTTGGGCCGGCCACCGTCACGGTGATCGAGCACATCCTCGACAGCCAGGTGATCGAGGCGCAGGGCTACCTGGCCTGCCAGAACATCCTCGACGGGCTCGGTAAGAACAACCGGGAACGGCTGGAGGCGGCCTGCCAGGCACTCGTGAACCGAGGCACCCATCCGACGTATTCGACGCTGAAACGGTTGATGGCGGCGATCGATAGTGACGCGAAGAAGCCCCGGCCGGTGACCCCGGCAGCCTCGACAGGCAAACGCAGCAACACGGTCGTGTTCCGCGACACCATCTCGGACGTTTACGTCCGCGATGCCTCCCACTACGCAGGCGACGAGGAGGGGAAGTGATGTTCACCAGCATCGATTACGACAAGTTCCGGGCCCTGCGCGTGACCCACGTCGCGACGCGCCTGGAGGAACTCATCCAAGACGAAGGCAACGACACCCTCACCCCCGAGCAGCTGTTCCTGACCGCGGTCGACGACGCGTTGGAGTCCCGTCGTATCAACAAGGTCGACAAGCTCATCCGCCAAGCTGCTTTCCCGATCCCGGGGGCCACGGTCGCGGAGGTCGACTACCGCGACGGGCGCGGGATCACCCCAGTCAGAATGCGACGCTATGCCGCCCATGACTGGCGCTCCGATGCGACGAACCTCCTCATCATTTCGCCCACCGGAGGCGGGAAGACCTACCTCGCCTGCGCGCTGGCCATCGGCGCCTGCCAGAGTGAGCACTCCGTTCTCTACTTCCGGATGGACGACCTCGCCCGAAGGCTTGTCATCGCCCGCGGCGACGGAATCGCCCATCAGAAGCTGTTGAACGAGCTCTCCAACATCGACCTGCTCATCATCGACGACTTCCTCACAGTCGGCATCGACAGCGACGCCGCCAGCGACTTGTTCGCGATCCTCGCGAACAGGGAACACCGACTACCCACGATGATCGCCTCGCAGACCGGGCCAAAGCACTGGGTCGCCGAGCTGCCCGACCGGGTCGCCGCGGACTCGATCGTGAACCGCCTCGCCAACAACGCCCGGATCATCAACCTCGGCCAGATTGACATGCGCCGGCACCGCAACGACCAAGCCCGCGCCCACGAGACCTACTGGGAGTGACCGAAGCGGCCCGGGCGCAAAACCCGGGCCGCTACCGGCTCTTCAGAACTGCGCTACCAGGTGCCTGGACTACCGCTACCATCAAGCGCCACTCGCCAAAAGACACTGATGAGTGACATTGACTACTGGCAAAGCAAAGTTGGCATCTGCGTCGAACAACACCAGCACACCGTCGGAAAGCTCGCCGGAATGCGACCCAGCAATTCGTTCACCAAATGGGTCGACCTCCTCATCATCGACGAAGCCGAACGACTCACCCCAACAGCCCTGGAGTTACTAAGGGACCACCACGATCGCACTCACCTCGCGATAATCCTGATTGGCATGCCCGGAATCGACCTACGCTTCCGGCACTACCCCCAGCTCTACAGCCGTCTCGGCTTCTCCCACCACTACCGCGCCCTCGGCCGCGACGAACTCATTTTCGTTCTCGACCGACACTGGACCCGGCTAGGCAAAACCCTCGACCCGGAAGACTTCACCGACGCGCAAGCCATCGCCGCGATCGAACGCATCACCCGCGGCAACTTCCGACTCCTTGAGCGACTTTTCCCACAAATAGCCCGAGTGCTCAAAATAAACCAGCTCGAAGCCATCACGGACGACGTCATCGAAGCCGCCGCAAGCATTCTCGTCATCGGCACCTGACGACATATAGCGAGCAAGAACCGCCGCCAAAAAGCGACCAAGTCCACAAGAAGCACGTCAATCAGGGTCAGTGTCCGGTATTATTGGACATAAGCGACGGGGGATCTTAGACATGACTGAACACAAAGGGCAAGTGGTTGGCTACGTGCGCGTCAGCACCGCTGACCAGAACGAAGCGCGGCAGGTTGAAGCGCTCGGCCCGGTGGACAAGATGTTCTCCGAGAAAGTTTCGGGCAAGAACACCCACGACCGAGCCCAGCTCCAAGAGATGCTCACCTACGTGCGCGATGGCGACCGGGTTCGGGTGAAGTCACCGGACCGCCTCGCACGTTCAACGACTGACCTCCTCGCGCTTGTCGAACAGCTCAAGGCGAAGGGTGTCGCGCTGGAGTTCGTCGACAACCCGGCGCTAAATTCAGATACCCCTCAGGGCGAGTTCATGCTCACTGTTCTCGCCGCCATTGCTCAGCTTGAACGCAAGACCATCCGCGAGCGACAGGCAGAGGGCATCGCCATCGCCAAGCGAGATGGGAAATACGAGAAGGCTCCGAAGCTCACGCTGGAGCATATCGCTGAAGCCCGCGCGAGGGTCGATGCCGGCGTGCCGAAGGCTCTGGTGGCTAGGAACCTCGGGGTATCACGACAGACCCTCTACGCCGCCCTGAGCGGCTCAGGGAAGTATGCTGCGTTGGCGGCAGTCTAGGGACTAGAGCCCGAGCCACTGACTTGCGTGGTGAATTCCAATTCCGAGTGCAGCCTCAACGAGCTCCCGCAGCACCACCGGGTCCGCCCCAGCGTCCTTCAACCTTCCGACCAGTGCTCCAAGTTCGTGGACAACGTGCCAGCCTGGATCTGAGGTCACAATCGTTCGCCGCTGGACGACGCCTGCAATTAGGTCTGCATTTGCCCTAATGAACTCCTCGGGCAGATCATCGAAGTTGGTCTTTGATCCGAGCGGGCCAGGAATGGCATCGGTTAAGGTCAAGGCGTCCGCGGCGGCAGGACCGCATCTGAGAGCCAGATCCCCCCACGCCGTCTTTTCGGAGCTGGACAGAGATCCTGGTACGAGTTGTGTTCGCCCTCGGAGGATCTCACGTAACCAGGCGTTCCACACCCGCATGCTTTCGGCCGAATCCAGCTCAGAAAGTGCATAGGCGAGAGCCTCAAAGAAGCTTGCGAGGCCAGCGACTTCTCCGGCGGCTAGGAAGTCGATGAGCGCAGGTTTGTCGACAGAGGTTGCTGAAGACTGCGTGGCGATCGCTGCGAGAAGTTGCCAATACTGCTCTTCCACGCGGCTGTCAATCGCGCCGTGAGCGAGGGTGCTGGCATTAAGCAGCAGCTCCCAGAATCCGTCATCGAGCATACGGTCGTCGAGTCGAGGATGATAGAGAAAGCTCGTCCAAGCTTGATTCGCATGTGCCGCGTTTACGCTGTCGAAACCGGGGAAGACTTCTTGTTTCGTGTACTCCGGATCTGCTGCATAGAGAAAATACACCTCTCCGGCGATCATTGCGAGGGGGCCCTCACCTGCCGCAGACGTTGTCCCGAGCATGGTGGACAGTGCTTCGCGCTCATTATCTGAGAGGCAGCTCCAATCGTCCCTCGACACGCGCCACCTGAGCCGTATCCGGTTTACCCAATATTGCGCAATTAGGCCTGGCCACGTATTCAGCCCTATGGATGTCCAGTCGTCAGTATCTGGCTGTTCGAACGCATCAACATTCTGGTCCCAGACAAGTCTGCAAAGTCGGTCCAGCCGATCTAGTTCGTACGGAGGGCGCGAGTCGATTTTCTGGTCTACAGCCCCCAGCGCGAACTCGGCGATAGCCCGAGCGAGGTCGCTGTTGTCGCTGAGGCGTTCGACGCTACCTGTAGCCGTTGCAAGTTGAGTGTCACTGAGCGTGCCGCTCGCCCACCCACGCAGGACTGCGGACGCGATGTCGGTCGCACGGTCGCCGGCCGGCACTCCAAGCAGATCCGCGCCAAGATCCGGATGCTTCTCAACTACCAAACGAACCAACGACAAGGCATCGTCCCAGTCTGGCTGGCCGAATTCCCGCTCACTGTAGTCGCGATCAAGCAATGCGCTCATTGCGGCCGTCGCTCCCGAAGCCCTGATCAGGTTAACGAAGTCGTCCACTTCGAAGGGGAGGGTGCCACCCCAGACACCTGAGGTCATGAAACGATCAAGGTCTGGGTGTGGCCGGATGCCCATGTCCGGTTCCTCCACCAGGATCGCCTCGAGAGCCACCTGAAGTTCAGGCCAGTCAGTGACGGAACGCGTCAACCATTCAAGAATGTCGAAAATGCCACGTCGTCGAAATCTCTCAGCATTTGGCAAGTCGACAGGCGGCGCGCCTTCGAGGACGCGATTGAGAATTTGCTCGCGGTGTTTGCTGTCCAGTCCGGGGCTGGCCTTGGCGAGAAATCTAAAAATTTCGTGTTTGGCTTGGCGGTCGAAAAGCGAGACGGCGGACAACAGTATGTCCGCCTTGTCGTTGCTCTCCGTTTGCGCGTCTTCTGTCAGCGCATGAACCGCGAGCCGCCGGAAAATCGGGAAGGGATCCCTTAGCCAACGATTCACGATAGAGGTGTCGGAGGTTCCGAGCAGCACACTCACATCACGGAGGCCATCGATTAGCGCGCTTTCGAAATCGCGCCCATCGTCTTGCGTGTGAGGCTCTATTGCTGATCGGCGGAAGGACCAGCTGTCCCAAGTGGAATCGGGTTTGAAACATTCCAGAAGGTCATAACCGTCTCGGAGCGCCTGTTCCAACACCTGCAGAACATTCACCGCGCCTGCTTCGAAGTCGGTGCGTGCAGCATCCAGCATCACCTTGACATCGCTTTCATTACCGGACCAGGCAATTTTGGCATCAATGATGGGCGGCGCGTCGGCGTCGGGCGATGCGAGCCATGAACGGGCTTCGGCGAGCACGAGCCGCGGAAGAACCGCTCGGCGCAAGAACGGCATTACTGATGCACTGCCCAACGGCGCCGCCTGGGCAATCATCCAGCTCTGCTCGGGCTCGATTGCATCCGTCCGCAACGCCGCCGAAAATATCGTCGCAACCCGGACAGAGAGAGCTGGGTTGGATTGCCGGAGGTCGTACGTGCCATAGGACAGTGCCTGCATGAGGACCTGGTTTGCTACTGGCCCCAAACGAGCAATCGTCCCAAGCGCAAGCTCGACGGAAGATTCGTTGAGAAGGTAGTTCCCAGCGAACCAGTTTGCGAGCTGCCTCGACGAATCCGAAGTGAGGCTGCCAGCGGCGAACAGGTCAGAGAATGAACGCTGTTGCTCAGCCCAGGAAAGCCAGTCCCGACCTGTAGCTTCATCAGCGAACGCTCGCACGCCCACCGGCGTAGTGATCGCACTACGCAGGTAGTCCTCATCGACAGGAGTCTTCGGCAGACCACCACCGACGATAGATTTCACCCGCGACCGGTGATCGAGATGTCCCATTGCCAGCCGGTCGGACCATGCGTCCAGGACCTGCGGCAGAGCCTCATGGTCGTTATCAGCTGGATACTGAACCGGCGTGATGTGAAGATCTATCCACTTGTGGTGTTCTCCGATGTCGGTCAGTACAAAGCGCTTTGTGGTCGGGGGCAGGCCGCGAGCGATGTACTTCATCACAGTGTCGTCGTGTGAGTATCCGATGAACAACACCACACGATTCAGGAAAAGTTCCTGCACAAACCTCCGCGCCCATCCATCAGTCAGGTAAGCGCGCCCAAAGTCACCATCAGTGAGCACCAGCTCATTTGCGGGTCGTAGAACGGTCCCGTGAAGGTGCACGATTCCGGAGAATTCACGGGCGAGCGGAACGGCTGGCCCGTTGAAACGATCGCCCAGGTCGATTCCTGCCGCGGTAGCGGCATACGTAAGATGCTCGTCGAAATTGGTGGTGACGAGCCGGGTCGACGCTGTATTGCTGACGAGTCGGACGATCGCGGTATGGGTCTTGTTGTGCAAAGACGCGGGTGATCCAAGAATTCCTTTCGCCTGCTCTCGGGCAATCGGGGCGCGATCGATGAGCCTACCGAGGTAGGCATCAGCCGACATTGTCTCTTCGCTGAATGTCTCCCCGTGAAGCTCTGCAACTTGGGAAGCGAGCCCGTTGAACAAAGGCAGGTTGGAGGGGGCGTTTCGTGAGACACCGGCGCCCACGAACAGCACGAGAGAACCGTCTAGAGAAGAGGCCACTAGTTCCTCGGGAACGTCGACGTCCGCAGTAAATCTCATGTGCTCATAATCACACCATTCCGCTTGGGAAATTTGACAGGGTTAGCGGAGTGGCCGTACGGATGGGGAATACGGTTGCCGATGGTCGCGACACACTAGCGGCCACCTAGGTGTCGCACAATGGGCCATCGAGGACGCTTCGGCGGAGGCAAATCACGCGCCCATTCGATCCCCAACGACGTCCAGATCACTGTCTGGGACCCGGCTGGCACCGGACGTGTGCCGAGTACGGACGTGGCTTCGTGCCTGAGGCGATGGCGACCGTAGAAGGAATGAAGATCGCGTTTGTCTGCGCCAAGCACGGCGTTCACAGCCTCGTGGACCCGTTCGAGGACGCGCGTTAGTGGGAGACTACGAGCCATGACTGACTATTCCCCGGGACAGACGCCCACGTTCTGGGACCCCAACCCCAGTGCGATGACATACAGATTCTTGCTGGGATGCACGACTCATGCTTCGCTGACCGATCCCCCGCTCGTCGCCATCGGGATGAACCCCTCCCGTGCCGACGAGCACGCTTCGGACAAGACGGTCAATCGGATCATCGAAGCGAGCGTTGATCACGGCTTCCCGGGGTGGATCATGCTCAACCTGTATCCGGAGCGAGAGACGTCACCGGGGGATCTCTCAGACTTCGACCCCGCACTTTCGGCAGCGAACTGCGCTGCAATCGAACGGGTCATCGTCGCTTACAGAGTCTCCGAAGTCCTCGGCGCCTGGGGGAATCCCAACTCGACGATACGTCTCGCTAAGGCCGACGTACTCGCAACGCTGACACGGCTCGGAGTGCGGGTCTTCTACCTCGACGACCTCACTGCCGCAAATGAACCACGGCATCCGACTCCACGTACAGGCCGGCTACCCATGGCAGGACCGAAGCGCTATCTGACCTGATGGAGGTCGTCATCTTGGCGCGTCGTTGATCTGTGTTATGGTCAAATCACTACATCCCCCACGCCTCTCCTTGGAAGCGCACTTGGGGGATTTTCTTTGCCCGGACATAAGGAGCACTGATGCGTCGACCGCCTCGAGAGCCGCGGCCGCGCGGCACTCTTCACTACGACAAATCAGCTCTGGGCCTCGACGAATTAGTCGATCGGCTGTCCGAACGCGGCCTGCTGATTCCAGATCCGGACCGGGCCTCACGATATCTGCGGCACATTGGCTACTTCCGTCTCTCGCCTTACACGATCCCATTTCAGCAGGGACAGCCAGATCATCTGTTCCGCGACGGAGCGGCATTCGATGACGTACTGGATCTTTACATCTTTGACCGCGCACTGCGGCTTCTCGTCATGGACGCATTAGAGCGTGTCGAGGTCGCAGTTCGCGCGGCGCTCACCGATCATATGGCGACGACGTACACAGATCCGCACTGGTACGTCGACCCGTCCCACTTCCGTGATCTCAGAAGGCATGTCCCCTTTACGATTTCAGTGAGATAGCGATTGCTCCATTGCAGACGGTCATGCGCCACTTAGATATGGGCATCTCACTGAAATCGTAAGGGGGAGGCATGTACGACTTCTGGACATGGTTCGTGAGACTTCCGAGAAGAGGCTTTCTAGCACCGCCGAGCGGGTAGGAGTGTCCCTTGATTTTGAAGATGACGAGCTCCTTCTAGACGATCGCGCGGTGGTCCACCGCTCCGCGCTTGAACACTATTTACTGACCTACGGCACCCCTGAACTGCCGCCCTCGTGGCTCATGGTTAAGGCGCTTACTATCGGTCAGCTCAACGGCGCGATCGACAACTTGCGGCTGCGTTCGGACAAGAGCGCGATAGCAGCCCGCATCGGCCTGACCGAGCCGGTGCTCCTGTCATGGATGCGAACGTATGTGCGCGTCCGAAATATTTGCGCACATCATGGTCGCCTATGGAACGTTGGAATCGGTGTCAACCCTGCGATCCCGAACTCAAGTTCGATCTCCTGGCTGAAGGATGACCATGCCCTGCCTGCGCGCTCGGAAAAGCGCCTTTACCTGGTGCTGGTGTCTCTCCAAGCAGTCCTCGACGTAGTATCACCACGCAGCACCTGGGCACAGCGCCTGCATGACCTCGTGAGCGCGCGTCCAGCTATGAACCTGGCAAGTATGGGCATTCCCAAGACGTGGACGGACGATGAATTTTGGGCTCGACATCTCGCCAAATAGGAGAGTCGGTCGTAAGCCCACCTGCACTGCGCGAGATCCCCGCAACAGTCAACTCACACCAGACGCCAGGTCTCGCAGTCAAGCAAGTGGAGCACGGCTTGCGGGTTGCCGACCAGCTGGACGAGTCCGCGCAACTTTGCGGGATACGCGCTGGGTTCCGTGTGAAAATTCGCTTCCTCGAAGGCTGCACTGATTCTGTCGCGCAGCTCCAACGGCAAATGTGTGGACGCGTCCGTTTCTATTCTCTGTGCTTCCACGGCGAGAGCTGAAGGCATACGTCGCAGACGTTCTACGGCTGTCTTTGGAAACGGCGCGGGCCTCGAAGCCGCGTCAAGCAGCCGTTCAGTGCCCTCAACCACCCACGGGTCACTCAGAGGTACTTCTAGGGGTATCCGGATCCGCTGGACCACGTGTAACGCATCGATCTCAACTGCAAGGGAGATGCTTGAGGGGTCCTCGTGTGTATTCACGTAGCGGAACGTGTTCACTCCCACACCGCACACGTCGGCCAAGTGAGCATCGCCCACGAAGTCAGTCGGTTCCTCTTGCACTCCGAACTCGATAACGCAGTCCGGGCTGAGCCGCACTCGGTAGAGGTAGAACTGTTCAGCTGATCCGTCTTGGTTTCGCATTCGCCTGAACATATTCTCTACCGCGGCCTCATATGTACCGATGTGGAGCGCCTTCGCCCTCTGCCGTTCTGCCCATCGTCCGAGACCCCCGCCCCCACTACCCAGCTGCTCCATGCGCTTCTTGGTTACGTCTGACAGCAATGCAGTTGGGTCGAAGTCCCTGTTCGGCCAATCGGCGTGGGTCGTCGAGTGATACCAGTATTGTTTGCGCACCAGCGAATCATCATGCGCTGCATCCTCTTGTGCGACCCAGAAGTTGGGGTGATCCTCGCTCTGGCAGTCGGTGCCGCAGCACGGGCAGCCGACGAGCGCCCGATCGAAGCGTTCCAGCCACTCGGCGTTGACGCTCCACTCAAGGCGACAGGACCCACACCGCATTCTGCGGGGTCTTGCAAAGTCGATTTCTCTCTCGATCACAGTTCGAGCATGACATGCGCCGCCTACGACCAAGATCCTGGGCCCAAGCTCTCGTCATCGATATTTCGTACACCCACGTGCGTTCAGCAGTCGTCGTCAGTTGCGCAACCCGCCGCTAACCGTGAGGGGCACGTTCGACGATCGGGAGGCCTAAGGCGGAAGTGATCGCCTTTAAGTAGGAACGTCGGGGTCCGTGTCATACGCGACCGCGCGGAGTGCGGCCGGCACGCCGCCTGTTTCACTAGCCAAGGCCGAACGAGTTGCCCGAGCTGCGGTCGCGATGTATCCCACGAGCGGGTCCTCGTCCTCGACGAGGGCGTCCATGACGCCAACCGGCGCGTCGGGGTTCATCGCGACCAGAAGGGCAAGGTCGATGCTCCTTCCCGCGAGTGCGGCCAGAACCTCGGGTGGCGTCACACCGTTGAATGCGACTGCTTGTCGCACTTCCGCGTCCGTATCGTCGGCGAGAAGAGCGAGGGTCAACGCAGGCGTATTCGGGTTGGCAGCGACGGCGCGTCTCACCCGCGCGCTACCCCGCTCGCCACCGAGAAGGCAAAGGATGTCCGGGGGCGTGCGGCGGTCGAGGGCGACGTGCACCCTCACTTCGGCGCGCGTGCTTGCGGCCATTTCCTCGAGCTTTGCTCTGCTCGTGGGTGACACCGGGTGTGCTTGGTCCCAGGCGGCCGTGGCCTTCTCGCGGTACTCCGCGGTCGTCGCGGGATTTCTGAACGCAGCTGTCCGCACGGCCCGGTCGTCATCGACGAGCAGGTCACCCAGCACAGAAGCATCAAGCCGCGGGCATTCCGCGGCTCGTGCCCGCACTGTGGGTTCGTCGTCGAACGCCAAGACAACTACCAGGGCTAGGTCTAGGCTCTCGTTGCCCGCCGCGGCCGCCCGCACCTGATGAACCGAATCGGCAGCCAGTGTTGAAAGCATCTCAGATGGCGTCCGGGAATTCCCCGCGACGACGCTGCGCACGTACTCGTCGGCACTCCTGGCGAGACGCACCAGGGTCCGAGTGCCCGTGCGTTCGTGTTCGGCTGCGATTCGGCGGAGGTCTGGGTCACGAACGCGGCTCTTGGAGAGTCGCTCAAGTGAGTCTTCAAACAGTTCGTCCGTCAGCTCGAGGTCAGCACGTGTTGCGACGGTTCTGAGCACATCGAGCAACTCCTCGTCGGTGATGGTCTTGAGGAGGGTCTCGGCAGTGGGGGCCGCGAGTGCGACAGGCGCTCTCGGGTTTGCGACAACCGCTAGGCGGACAGACAGGTCCTGATCTTCAGCCAGGCCAACGAGCGTCTCGAAGGGCGTTGCCGCGTTTCCCGCCACTGCTACGCGCACTCGAGCATCTCGGTCGCGGGCGAGGAGCCTCGCGGCTGCAGAGGGGACTTTACTCGAGGCTGCGAGCCGTTCGCGAGGCTCGAAGGACTTCGTTGAACGCATCCGTGGCAAAAGAAGAGCGAGATCTTCTGCAGGCAGAGCGGAGTTCTCGATAAGACCCACGAGCACGTCGCCAGATTTCGTTCCCGCAAGGTCGCGGAGATGGGCAAGAGGCGTCGAGGGGTGAGATGCGACAAGCTCCAGGGTCTGCTTGTCGAACTCGCCAGGGGTGCGGCTGCGAACCCAGGACGGCGGGTTGTCCCCCTCCGTCCGGAACCGGATGCGCTCCTTCCGAGAGGCCGCAAGCTCACCGAGCAGACCACCGAAGAGATCGTCTGGAACGTCGACACTGCGCTGAAGCGCCGACCAGCGAATCTCGGGATCGGCATCAGCGAGAAGCGCGGCCAGCGCTGAGGACTCCATGACGGGCAGGTCCACAGCGACTATCTGTCTCACCCAGTCCGGGCGGTCCCTACGGATGAGGTCCATCTTCACGATGTCGGGGATTCCCACCATTAGCGCGTCGGGAATAGCGGTCGACCGCTTCATTTGCCCTGCCCAGTAATCACTGGCCATCGGGAGAGGAATGCGAGATCTAATGCCCGACGTGGCACCCCTCGTGAGAGCCAGGAACTGCCAAAGCCATCGCCTGTCGATCGCCCCGTCATCGCGGTCCTGCAAGATCCGTACGACGGCGCGCCCTGAACCGCGGGGCTGGACAAGGTCATCGCCGGTCACCGATTCGATGGGCAGGTGCTCCGGTGAGAAACTCATGATGACAGGTGCCGCCCCCAACGACTTGGGTTGAGCTTTGGGCGTCCGGGGATTGGCCGTCGCCACACGTCGGACGACGCTGCTTCGATCTTGGGCCAGCGCTGTCAGCACGTCCGTTGGCGCGCTTTCATTACCCGCTACGCCCTCGCGGACTGATGCGTATCTGTCCCGCGCTAGCTCCCGCATCGTCGCCTCGGGGAGCGTCGCGTTCCGCCCGATACGAAAGCGGATGCCCGAATCAACGTGCCTTGCCAATTCAATGAGCATGTATTGCGGTGTGTTCTTGTTATCCGCGAGGATCTGGATTCTGCGATGCTGCGTGACTGGGGCGTGGATACCCATCTGCTGACCGTCAGCTGCCTTGAGAAATCCCTGTCGCAGCGTGGGCAGCAGCTCATCAGGGTCTCCGCCGAGGAGTATCTCTAGCCCCCACGTCTTCGTCAGGCCCTGTCTGGGTAGCCAGACTCCGACAGTCCGGATGCGCAGGGAGTCGTCACAGTCGAGCATGACGTAGCCGAGGAGTTGACGGAGGAAGTCGCGCAGCTTCGGAACTGTGAGGTCCGCGTACGCCTTGCTGTCGATGAGTACGTCCCCGATGATCCAATCGGCATCCGCGCCACCGACGAGCATCGAACCCGTGAACACTGGGTTCGGCTCGAAACGCTCACCACTGGCTATCTGCATACGCCATTGGTCTACCTGAGCGCCGTTTGACTCCATCATCGAGCGGAGATCTTCCAAGGAGGGCGTATCGAGGTTGTCCGCGAACTCCCGGCCGTCGGCGGCCAGATCGCACGCTTTCCCGACCGACCCGTTGAGCACTTTTTTCATGTCGCGATGCATCTGTTCGCAGTGGGCGAGCAAAAGCGCCGCACGGTCCAGGTCGGCGTTGCTGGAGGGACTCTCGAGGATCTGCACGGCCACGTCGAACACCTCCGAGATGATCTTCGCCCGGTGGGAGCCGTTCTCGACTTCATCTTGGTGCATGTACAGCTCTGCAACGCCCGTAGCTGCAGCCGAGTTATGAGCATCGAATCCCCCCAACGCGATGCGCACACGGAAGTCGATGGCCGTTCCCGCCCGTGCAACATCCACCCCAGAGAGGGGTAAAAGGATCGCCCTTTTCGCCGCGAGCTCGACAAGGCCCAGCGTTTCGGCCGCCGCTTGCCTCCCGTCTTTTCCGCCCCTATCCGTTGACAAGACCGGTGAGATCCCGTCGATGTACGCGCGTATAGGCGAACCAGAATCCCCTAATTCATCCGTGAGGCTCACGAGTCACGACCGGGGGACTGCAGTCGCTCAAGAATGCCTAGCGAGCGTGCCATTCCAGGGGCGCCCTGGGCCATCGATGTAGACATAGACCAACGCTAACGTGCTCCTTCTAGCGAGGAGGGTGACCTGCTCGGATGAGAATCGGGTGCCGCGGCCGTTATCGTCACCACGTTCAACCGGCGGCACTGCGAAGTGGCGGGGACGCGTGTCCAATGACTAGCTCAACCCCGATGCTCGAAGGACGCAACCGCATGCGCTGCCGGGGCCTCTCAGCGAACTTCCGCCCCCCTCCTCGCGACGAAAAGTGTTGCGCCAGACCGACTGCGCGCCCCAAGACTTTCACCGAACCCCGCATCTATTCCGCAGATTCAGTGATAGGCAACGAAAGCAGATGACATAAGAAAGTACCCTTGATCTGGGTAAATCAAAGAAGCTGATAGCCCGCAGAAACCCCTGATAGAGCGATACTCTTACTCGAAAGGTCACCGGATCGACGCCGGTCGGGGCCACCACAGCCACTCCCTAGTTTCCCAGGGCGTGGCCTTTTTTATGCCCCGCGTCCCCGACCCCGCACCCCGCACCCCCGTGGCGAATTCAGGAAATCCTGCTCGCTCGGCTCGCGCCCCGGCGCTGTGTCGGGGAAGACCGCCACGTGCACACGTCGATTTCGTGAAGGCGCCACTGGGCGCGCGGGTCAGACGGGGCGGAGCTCGGCGAGAACGGGCGGATTCGCTCCCGTGCGGGAGACCGTGATCGCGGCGCAGGCGGCGGCGAAGGCCCCGAGGCGCTCCAGTTCGGCTCGGTCCAGGGCGCTGCCGTCGCGGATGGCGGATGGCGCGACACCGTCCGCCAGCAGTTCCGCCAGGCGGTGAATGACGGCGCTCATGAACGAGTCGCCGGCGCCGATGGTGTCGGCGACGGTCACCCGCACGCCAGGTTCGCTGACGCGGTCGGTCGCGGTGGCCAGGATGGCCCCGTCGCCGCCGCGAGTGATGATGACGAGGGCCGGGCCGAGATCGAGCAGGCGATCCAGAACCTGGTCAAGGGTCAGCTCACCGTAGAGCCACTCGGCGTCTTCGTCACTGAGCTTCACTATGGTCGCGAGCCCGGCCAGGTCCTCGACGACCCGTCGTGCGGCCTCGACGGAGCCCAACAGCGATGGCCGAATGTTGGGGTCGAAGGTCACGATGGCGTCCTCCCCCGCTTCCGATAGCAGTCGGCGCACATCGGCTGCGCCGGGCGCCAGGAATGCGGCTATGGAACCGGTGTGTAGCACCCCCACCTCGGGGAGCGTGCCTATGGAGTCCAGCGACCAGCGAATATCGAACTGGTAGGTCGCGGCCCCCGTGGCATCGAGAACTGCTTTCGCCGTCGACTGGGGCTCGTCGACCATCGAGCCGGCAAATATTCGCGCCCCGGATTCCTCCACGTGGCATGCAATCTCGGCACCCCGCGCATCCGACCCGATGCGTGTGACGAGTGCTACCGCATGGCCGAGCCGGGCGAGGCCGATGGCGACATTCATAGGCGAACCGCCCGCATACTCGGCGGCGCCGTCGTCCGTTTCGACGATGTCTGTCAGGGCTTCACCGATGACGATGATTTCGGGCGTGGTCTTCACGAGGCTCAATTCAGTGTGTGTGTTGTCAACGGATGGTCTGACTGTCGGGCCGGCACGGGGCTACAGAGAGATGCTGACCGGGGCAAGCATTGTGAGAGTCGAGCCACCTCCTTCAACGAGGTCGGTCAGCGCCCGGTTGAAGACTGCCCCGGCCGGCGCTGCCAGGTGAGCCTCGAAGGCGGCTGGGTCTCGATAGAGCTCATAGACGAAAATGCTGGCGGGATGCGCCTCCACGGAGTGCGCGTCGAAGCGGATGTTGCCGGGCTCGGCACGAACGACGCCAGCGAATTCGTCAATGAGGGTGCGCACCCGCTCGAGGTTTCCGGGGGTGGCGGTAAATTCTGCATACAGGGCAACGGTCATTGGCGCGGCTCATTCTCGGGGTCTAGGCGGTTCGGAGGTCGGCTACGGATTCCCGCAGGACCAGGTTCATGGGCAGCTCAGCTGAGCCGGCGTCGGTGGCGGCCGAGATCTGGCCGATCAGGTTCTCCACGGCAACCCGGGCCATTTCCTCGATGGGAACGTTCACGACGGTGATGCTTGGCGTGATGATGGACGCCCACGGCGCATCATCGAACCCGACGAGCGAGAGGGCTCGTCCGATCAGGAGGCCGCGGGCCTTCGCAACCTTCAGCACCGCGAGGGACATGTTCCCGTTCGAGGCCAGCAGAGCCGTGGGGGCGTCTTCGGCGTCCAGAATGGATCCGACAGCTGAGTACGCCGAGACGTCGGCGTCGCCGGTGAAACGCACCCAGTCCGGATTCACGGGAAGGCCCGCAGCGGCCATGGCGCTGTAGTACCCCTCGATTCGGTCATGGATGGACGAGATGAGGCCCAGCGGCTGGTGAGCGGTCTCGCCCTCGACGTTGGCTGTGAAGACAACGAGGCCGATCTTCGTGTGGCCGTTCGCGATGAAGTGAGCAACGGCATCCACGGCGCCCTGTCGATTGGCGCCAGTGACGCTCGACAGTCCGAGCGGCGCGAGAGTCCTGTCGAGAAGGACAATCGGTCGCCCCTGCAGATTTCTCGGGTTCAGGAAGTCCAAATCGGTGACGGAGCTCGACACGACGATGAGCCCGTCGACCTGCTTCTCCAGCATGACTCGGATGGCGGTGCGCTCCGCCTGGAGCTCTTCGTTGGTGTTCGACACGAGCACCTGATAGCCATAGGCGCGGGCGGAGTCGATGACGACCCGCATCGCAGTATCGAAGACGCTCAGTCCGATTTCTGCGATGACCAGGCCAAGAGTCAAGGTCTTTCCAGCCCGCATGGACCGAGCGATGACATTCGGAACGTAGCCCAATCGAGCCGCCGCGGCCAAGACGATCGTTCGGGTTTCAGCCTTGACCGTCCCGTAATCCCCCAGCACCCGCGAAGCCGTGGCTCGCGAGACGGCCGCCAACTGCGCCACATCATTGATCGTCGCAGGGGCTTCGAGAGTAGGCAGCAGGGCGTCGTTACCCGATTGTTTCATTTGAGAGGTCCTCGTTGTTTGACAGCGTCGTTCAATAATGTAATCATCATATCCATCATCAGTGAGATCGTTCTCAACAATTTCTGAGATCGTTCTCAACACCCGGTGTGATCTACAACATCCCCTTCAATCACAAGGAAGCGATGAAGAGGCCGGTCCGCAGGGATCTGCCCCCATGTGCGCTCAAAGGAGAGTAAACCCGAATGAACAGCTTCACCAGGACCGCCGGCGCTGTCGCCGTTGCCGCCACACTCGTGCTCGGCGCCTCCGCCTGCAGCACAGAAACCACCCCGGCCTCCACGACGACCGCCGACGGAGCCGCGGGACTCACCATCGCCTTCGTCATGGGCGCCGAAGCCGACCCGTTCTTCAAAGCGATGAAGGTCGGCGCCGACGCCGAAATCGCTGCCAAGGGCGACACGCTCATCTGGCAGGGTGACCCTTCCGTCTACTCCCCCGCCACACAGATTCCGATCGTTGACCAGGTGCTGGCACAGAAGCCCGACTGCCTCGTTCTGATCCCGACCGACCCCGATGCCCTCCAGGCCTCCGTCACGAAGGCGACCGCGGCCGGCATTCCCGTGGTGAACGTCGACACCCACGTGACCGACCTCTCCGACGTGGTCTCCTTCATCACCGGTGACAACACGCAGGGTGGCGCCGCCGCCGCAGACGCGATGGCCACGGCCATCGGTTACACGGATGGCGGCTCGTACGAGGTCGTCGTCGGACTGACCTCCGAAACGGCCACCACGAACGTCTCCCGTCTCGAGGGCTTCCAGGAACAGGTTGCCGCGAAGTACCCGGGCATCGAAATCGTCGACACCGCCTACAGCCAGTCACAGGCTGCGACCGCGAACAGTAACGTGAGCAACTGGCTGACCAAGTACCCCGACCTCGCGGGCATCTTCGCCATCGACGGCACCAACGCCACCGGTGCATCCTCGGCACTTCAGGCCAAGGGCCTCACCGGCAAAGTCGCGCTCGTCGGCTACGACGCCTACAAGGACAACGTGGACCTGCTGACCGAGGGCGTCTTCACCGCCCTCGTTGCACAGGACCCGGCCACCGAGGCCAAGCAGGCCATCGACACGTGCCACCAGTACATCGAGAGCGGCAACAGCAAGGACGGCATCACTGCCGAAGTCACCCTGCCGAACATCGTTCTTGACAAGTCCACCTCTACAGCGGACCTGGCCAAGTACACCTACGTTCAGTAGCTGGGACCGACCGGCGTCGTCCGCAGCTCGACGACGGTAAGCCCGCAATCCCGCACAGTTCCGCCGGCGCCTCGTTCTGTGAGGCGCCGGCGGGAGCACTATTCCTTGGAGCGAGTGCGACGCCGGGGATACTATTTTCTTCAGTAAAAACAAGCGTCCCCGGACGCGAAGGGCGAATCGTGGCACAACTAGGAATGTTACCGACGGGGCTGACACAAGTAATCACTCCCGTGCAGCCGCGCACCACGCGCATCAAGGATCTCCTGATCAACCAGCAGACGATTCTCTTTCTGGTCCTCGTCGCGATGGTCATCGTCTTCACGGTCCTGGACCCGATCTTCTTCTCAGTGGGGGTATTCGGCAATATCTTCCTCGACTGGGGGCCCATCATCCTGATCGCCATTGCTGAGACCTTCGTCGTGATCTCCGGTGGAATCGACCTCTCGGTGGGTGCCAACCTCGGCTTCTCCGGTGTCATCGCGGCCTACGCCATGCAGGCGCTCACCGGTGCCGGCGTCGGCGATACCCTTGCGATCACGCTCGGCATCCTCGTCGCTGCCGGCACGGGATCAGTCGTCGGCTATGTCAATGCGCTGCTGATCAACCGCGCGAAACTTGTTCCATTTATCGCGACCCTGGCGACTCTCGGCGCCGCCGGCGGCATGTCCATCGTCCTCACGGGCGGCGCCCCCATCGGAAGCGGCCCGTCGAGTGCCATCGCGCTCAGCGTGCCGTGGCTCGGCCCGCTGTCCTGGCCGGGGATCGTCGTCGTCCTGATCGTGATCATCGCGGGCCTCTACCTGCACAAGTCGCGCTTCGGCCGTTACACGTACGCGATCGGCTCGAATTCGTTCGCCGCCCTCGCCGCAGGCATCAACGTCAAATTGCACCTCACTCGCATTTATGTTCTCTCCGGGTTGCTCTCGGGCCTCGCCGGAATGTTCCTCTACATCCGCCTCGGCTCCGGCGCCCCGACCTCGGGAACCGGCAACGAGCTCGTGGCCATCGCCGCGGTCGTCATTGGCGGCGTAGCTCTCGCGGGCGGTGTCGGTCGCATGTCGGGCGTCGTCATCGGCAGCCTGATCCTCGCCGTGGTGCCCAGTGGCCTGATCATCGTCGGCGTAGAGCCGAACTGGAAGCAGGTCGTCATCGCCTTCCTCATCGCCGCGGCAGTTTCGCTGCAGGCGCTGCGCACCTCATCACCCCGGAGAAACAAATGACCACGAACGACACCGCGCCCCTCTACGAAGTCCGCAACATCTCCAAGAGCTACGGCAGCGTCGTCGCCCTCGACGGCGTCAGCCTGTCGGTGCGGGCGGGCGAGGTCATCGGCCTCGTCGGGGACAACGGCGCCGGCAAATCCACGCTCGTCAAGGCGCTCTCGGGAGCCCACCTGCCAGACACCGGAGACATCCTGCTCGACGGTGAGGAACGCCGTTGGAAGAGCCCCCACGACGCCCTTGAGGCCGGAATCGAGACACTCTACCAAGACTCGAGTCTTGCCCCGGATCTGTCCGTTTCCTCCAATGTGTTCCTGGGCCGCGAGATCGTCAAGCCGGGCATTCTTGGCAAGCTGGGTTTCCTCGCGCAAGCGAAAATGGATTCGGAGGCACACGCGGACCTTGAGCGCGTCGGAATCGCGGTTCCGGCCTCCAACCGTCCGGTTGCGCAGCTTTCAGGCGGTCAACGTCAGGCAGTCGCCATCGGCCGCGCCGTGTCGTGGGCCCGCAAGGTCATCATCCTCGACGAGCCAACCAACCACCTCGGGGCCCGTCAGGCCAAGGAGGTACTGGAGGTCATCCGTGCGGCGAAGGCGAAGGGGCTCGGTGTTATTTTCATCTCACATACCCTGCCCCATATCCTCGAGGTGACCGACCGCATAGTCGTGCTGCGCCTCGGCAAGGTCGTTTGCGACGCCCCCACGAGCGACTTCGACGTCGACACTCTGCTTGGAACGATCACCGGCCTGATCATCAGGCCGCCAGGCGAATAATTCGTCTCCGACGATGGCACATGCCCGTGCGGGCGTGTGCCATCGGTGTGACCAGCGGATGCCGCTACTCGCGCACTACTGACGGCGACCATCCATGCTCAATCTCCAGCCGGGCGTCCGCTGAGCCATCGACGGGCGCCGACCAGATGTCACTGTCCCCTATCGAATCCGCTCGCACGATTCCGTAGAGAATCGTGGAGTTGTCGAGCCACTCCACCTGATCGTCGATGTTGCGAGCGTCGGGCAGCAGGGTCTCCTCATTCGTGGCCAGGTCGAGCACCGCAATATTCCACAGCGGCGCGGTCGTCCCGGACATGTTCTTCTTGTACGCGATTCGGGTGCCGTCCGGCGACACGGATGGGCACTCGGCCCCCTCGCTGATGGCGGTGAGCGTTGCGGCGGCCCGATTGCCCCGCACGAGCCAGGTCTGGCCTTCCGACGCCGCCGTGGCGTAGAACACGTTGGGGTCGCTCGTGAAGGTGACACCCCACAGGTTGCGGTCGGCGGCGGTTACCGCAACCCCACCCACCGACAGCGCGAAGGTCTCGAGATTGACCGACTCCGGCCCGCCGATCTCGGCGATGACCGTGGCAATCGAGAATCCCACGGTGGCATACGCCTCCGCAGTGATGAACGCGCTGAAGGCCACGAGGGTGCCGTCCGCGTTGATCCGCGCGCGGCTCGGAACCCCGGGCAACGGCCAGGACCGCACGAGCTGTCCAGCCTGATCAAGCAAATCGGCGGTAAATGTCGTGTGGTCGTTACGGTTCAGACGCAGGCAGATCTCAGAAGCATCCGCTGCGTACACGCGCTCGCACGATACGTCGCTGAGCTTGCGCGGTCCGCCGCTGTCCGCCCACGGCACGGCGGCGATCAGGCCATAGTCCGAGCCGAGCTCCGTATGGCGAAAGACAATCCGTGACCCTTCGATCGGAATTGTCCGGGTGCCGACAGGCGCCTCCGCGAGCGCTGCCGGACCGGTGCGGACTGCCGTCGACGACCAACCGGCATAGGCAAATGCGCTGCCTAACGCCGTCAGGGCAACCACACCGATCAGAACTGTGCTCACTCGGCGCACGGGCCAGCTCTTCCCTTCGTGTCGATGAAGCGCCGGTTAGGGAGCGCTGCGACCCGGCTGGGGCCGAGCCTAGCGTGACAAGAATGCTGGTGGGGCGCCATTCTGCCCCCCTAACTGGCTGCAGCGATGCGCGTTTGAACCGATGTATTGTCTCGATGTGCCTAGATGAGGATGAATCACATACCCGAATGTGGTCCCCTCAAGCGATCGTTGCCAAGGCATATCCGCCATGTGACCTGTAACCCCTAGATGCAGGGAATGAAACCGTGAATGTGTCCGCATTGGGTCGACTGCGCCGTCGCACCCGCCTTGCCCATCCGCCCCGATCGGGCTCCTATTCAGTGGCCGCACGATGAGCGAACCCACGTCAGACATGCGGCCCTCCTCCTCCATGGGATCGGCCACCACCTCCGGCCCGCGCGGCCGTTTGAGCCTGGTGGGGCTCCCCAGCACCGGTTCGCCGATGGCAGTGGACTCCCCCGCCTCCGGCGCAGTGTGGGCTCGCCGCTACCGCGCGAGGCTCCTCGCGAGTGATGCGCTCGTCGTGACGGCGGCGCTCACCATCGCCCTGTTCGCCCGCTTCGGCATAGATGGTGCCTCGACGCCGATCGGGCCGCTGCACACCGAGTACTGGGTCATTTCCGCTGTGATCGGTGCGACCTGGCTCACCAGCCTCGGCGCGCTTCGCACACGGGATAGTCGCGTCATTGGTATGGGCGTCACCGAATACAAGCGCGTCTTCAACGCGAGTGCCATCACGTTCGGCCTGCTGGCCATCACCTTTCTGATATTTCAGGTCGATATCGCCCGCAGCTACTTCATCCTGGCCTTCCCGCTCGGTGCGGTAGTCCTGACCCTGGAACGGTGGCTGTGGCGCAAGTGGCTGAGCAAGCAACGGAGGTTCGGCCACTACCTGTCGCGTGTGCTCGTCGTGGGACAGCGCGACGACGTGGAATACGTCATCACTCAAATCAGTGGAGAATCAGCGGTTGCCTACTATGTCGTCGGTGCCGTACTGGACGACGCCGACAGCACCGTTCGCGTGTCCGGGATGGACGCCGGCGACCATGTCGTTCCCGTCCTGGCCGACTTCGACAACGTGGCCGATACTGTGGGAGCCCTCGGTGTCAATATCGTCATCGTCGCCGGCCAGCCGAGCGGCGGGGCGCCATTTATCCGGAGTCTCGGCTGGGAGCTGGAGAACACTGCGGCCGAACTCGTACTGTCGAGCCGACTGACCGACGTGGCCGGTCCTCGCATCCACTTTCGCCCCGTTGAGGGCCTACCTCTCATTCATGTGGAGATCCCGCGCTTTGATGGATTCAAGCACGCATTGAAGCGTGGCCTCGATCTGACGACGGCCGCCTGCGCCCTCGTGGTGTTGTCTCCGTGCCTTCTGTTGGTCGCGGCCCTGATCCGCCTCGACAGCCCTGGGCCGGTGCTGTTCCGCCAGGAACGATGTGGACGCGGCGGAGAAACCTTCCGCATGGTCAAATTTCGCTCGATGGTGCCCAACGCCGAAGACAACTTGACGGGCCTCCTCGACCAGAACGAAGCCTCCGGAACGCTCTTCAAGATTCGCAATGATCCGCGCATCACCCGCATCGGCGGCTTCCTGCGCAAGCACTCCATCGACGAGTTGCCACAGCTGTGGAACATCCTCGTGGGTGACATGAGCCTCGTCGGGCCGCGGCCTTCTCTGCCGCAGGAAGTGCAGAAATACGAGACCCACGTACATCGTCGGCTTTATATCAAACCCGGCCTCACCGGCATGTGGCAGATCAACGGTCGCTCGGATCTCAGTTGGGAAGAAAGCGTTCGCCTCGACCTCTATTACGTCGAGAACTGGTCCCTGGCCGGCGATCTCATGATCATCTGGCGCACCATCAAAGTCGTCATTCACCCCGTAGGAGCGTACTGATGAACACCACCCCGGTTTCCGTCCCAGCCGCCCCGTCCGATTCCACGCCGACGATCGATGCCCCCGCGCGGATCGCCGTCACCGCAGACATCGACGCGCGCGCCGTCATCGGCGTGAACAGCCAGATCTGGCACCTCGCCCAGGTCAGGGAACATGCGCGAGTAGGCCCGGGCTGCATCGTGGGGCGAGGCGCCTATATCGGCCCGGGCGTCATCCTCGGGCGCAACTGCAAGGTGCAGAACTATGCGCTCGTCTACGAACCGGCCGTGCTCGAGGACGGGGTCTTCGTGGGCCCCGCGGTGGTCTTCACGAACGACGTCTTTCCCCGTGCCATCAATGTGGATGGCACACGCAAGACCGCCGATGACTGGCCCATGGTGGGTGTGATCGTTCGCACGGGCGCCTCAATCGGTGCCCGCGCCGTCTGCATTGCTCCCGTCACGATCGGCCGCTGGTCCATGGTGGCCGCCGGCTCTGTGGTCACCAAGGACGTTGCGGAATTCGCCCTCGTGGCCGGAGTGCCTGCCCGGCGCATCGGCTGGGTGGGGCGCAGCGGCGTTGCCCTGCAAGAAGCCGGAGACGGGCAGTTCGTGTGCCCGGCTACCGGTGAAAAGTACACCGAGACGGAAGGGAATCTGACGCTCTCATGACACGCCAGACGCGCCTGAAATCAACCGACAAGCCCCCCACCCCCGGCACACGCGTTCTCATCATCGTGCAGAACCTGCCCGTTCCGCTGGATCGTCGGGTCTGGCTCGAATGCCAGGCCCTGCGCGCCCAGGGGTACTCGGTGTCCGTGATCTGCCCGAAAGGTCCTGGTGACCCCGCCAGACAGATCATCGACGACATCGCCATCTACAAGTACCGGCCAGCGCCTGAGGCCAAGGGCGCCCTCGGTTTCGCGATCGAATTCGCTCTCTGCTGGATCCGCACCGCCGCGCTCTCCCTCACGGTTCGTCGTGAGCGCGGCTTCGACGTGATCCAGGCGTGCAACCCACCCGACACGTACTGGCTTCTGGGACTCCTGTGGCGACACTTCGGGGTACGCTTCATTTTCGACCACCACGACCTCAACCCAGAGCTCTTTCTATCTCGCTTCGGACGGCCGCGCGGTCTTGCCGCGCGATTTCAGTACAAGACTCTGCTGTGGCTTGAGCGCATGACCTTTCGGGTGGCCGACCATGTCATCTCAACAAACAATTCGTATCGGGCCATCGCCATCCGTCGTGGTCGACTGAGCCCCGACCAGGTCACGGTCGTTCGCAGCGGCCCGGACACCCGGGTGATGCGGCCGATCCAGCCGTTCGGCGACGTCGCCCAGATGCAAGAATCACTCCTGGTCTACCTCGGCATCATGGGCCCGCAGGATAACGTCAACCAGGTTCTGGAGGTCGTGAGCGAGCTCGTGCACAAGCGGGGGCGAACGGATGTCCGTGCCGTGCTGATGGGGTTCGGTGATTGCCTCGAGGCGCTGAAAGCGCAATCCATCGCCATGGGCCTCCAGCGCCACGTGCACTTCACGGGCCGGGTTGGCCCCGAGACGATCGCCAATTTCCTGAGCGCGGCGGACGTCGGCCTGGGCCCGGACGAGAAAACTCCCCTGAACGACCTGTCCACGATGAACAAGACGATGGAGTACATGGCGTACGCCCTGCCCTCGGTGTCGTTCGACCTCACCGAGACGCGCGTGTCGGGTGGGGACAGTGCCGTCTATGTTCCCTCCGGCGACATCCCAGCCTTCGCGGATGCCGTGGAACTGCTGCTCGACAACCCCACGGCTCGTGCCGACCTCGGCCGGGCCGCCCGCAGCAGGGTGGTCAGCGAGCTTGACTGGCAGCATCAGGCGCAGGCGTACGTGGGCGTTTTCGACACCGTTCTCGGCCGCAGGCAGACCGCCGCTCGTACCGCGGCCTGGCCGTTCGCCATGATCGAAGTTCCCGCCAACGATGCACGCATCGATCTCCAGAACGCCAGTGCGTACGAGCACTTCCTGCTGACCCGAGGTCGTCGAATCCAGGTGCCCGACACCGCCGAATTCATCACACTGACCACGAAAGCCTAACGATATATGTGCGGAATTGCCGGCATTCAACGCTTCGACGGTGCTCCCGTCGACAGCGGCGTTCTCGGTGCGATGGCGCGAACCCTCGCGCATCGGGGCCCCGACGGCCACGGATTCTGGCAGGTAGGGCCCACCGGCTTCGCGCACACTCGCCTGTCGATCATCGACCTGAGCGGCTCGAGCCAGCCCATGCGGAGTGTCGACGCGCGCTGGGTACTCACCTTCAACGGAGAGATTTTCAATTACCGACAGCTGCGGGCGGGCCTCAGCTATCCGTTCCGCACCGACGGAGACACCGAGGTTATCCTCGCCGGGGTCAGCCAGCATGGAATCGGCTGGATCGACAAACTCGTGGGGCAGTTCGCGTTCGCCCTGCACGACACCGTGACAGGAACGACGCACCTCGTTCGTGACCGGCTCGGCGTTCTGCCCCTGTACTACACGCGAACCGCCGAACAGCTGCTTTTCGCCTCGGAGATCAAGGCCCTGCTCGCGGCCCTCCCCACCGCACCGGGGGTCGACCTGCTCAGCCTCGATGCCTACCTGGCCGCACGCTCCGTGCCTTCCCCCAGCACCCTGTTCGAGGGAGTGTCTAAGCTACCTCCGGCTCACCGAGCCGAGCTCACCAGCACGGGCACGCTCACCATCATCCGCTACTGGCAGCCGCCGGAAGCAGACCCGCGGGGGATGTGGACCGATGCCGCGGCGATCGATGCCGTCGACGCGGCGGTCACCGAGGCCGTCGACTCGGCCTTGGTCGCCGATGTGCCCGTGGGCGCCTACCTGAGTGGTGGAGTCGACAGCAGCCTCATCGTGGCGAAAATCGCCGCGCTGCGACCGGAACACCGGGTGCAGACCTTCGCCGCAGGCTTCGGCGACGCGCGCACCGACGAACTGCCGTGGGCCCGCCGGGTGAGCGAGCACGTGGGTACAGACCACCACGAGGTGCAGGTCGACTCGAGCGACTTCGAATCGCTCTGGCCGAGACTCACCTGGCACCGGGACGCCCCCATCTCCGAGCCGGCCGACATCGCGGTCTACCGCCTCGCGCAGGCGGCCGGGGAATCAGTGCGTGTCATCCTGTCCGGCGAGGGCGGGGACGAACTCTTCGCCGGGTACCCGAAGTACCGCGCCGCGCGAGCGGTGGCCGCTTCGGCTCTGCTCCCTGCCGGGCTCCGGTCCAAGGTAGTCGACTCTCTCGAAAGACGGATGCCCGCCCGCCTGTCGCGGGCACGCATAGCCCTGCGCGCGGCTGGCGCCGCCACCCGCGAGGAACAGTACCGCACGTGGTTCGCCCCCTTTACCCAACCCGAACGCACCGGCATGTTGGGAACGCTTCCCGCGAGACCGGCTCGTGCGACGGGCGGAACCGGGACTGACGTGATCCGCAACATGCTGCTCGGCGACCTGGACGGCTGGCTGCCCGACAACCTGCTTGAGCGGGGTGACCGCATGTCGATGGCGGCATCCCTGGAACTCCGCCCGCCCCTGCTCGACCACCGGCTCGTCGAACTCGCTTTTCGGCTGCCATCGTCACTCAAGGTGCGAAACGGCACCACCAAATGGGTGCTCAAGGAGGTGGCCCGCCGCTACCTACCCGCAGAGGTCGTGGACCGGCGTAAGGTCGGCTTCCGCGTGCCCCTGGACCAGTGGTTTCGAAGCGGGCTGCGCGACTCGATGTGGGACCGACTAACCGGCACGGATTCCTTCGTGGCCAACACCTTCGACCGCAAGGCCGTGCGCGACCTCCTCGAACGCCACGAAAGCGGAAGGTTCAGCGAGGAGAACCGCATCTGGACCCTGATGTGCCTCGAGGTCTGGCACGAAACATTCTTTGGCGCTCGGACATCACCGACGCCCGAACTGGAAACACACGTGGGGATTGATCAGTGAATTTCATGGAACTTCCGAAAATCATCGCGCGACGCTGGGCAGTGACCCTGATGGGGGTTCTCATCACCACCGGCCTGTGTCTCATTCTGGTGTGGAGCGTGCCCATCTCCTACAGCGCGAGAACAAGCATCGTGCTCTTGCCGCCCGTCACTGTGGTCGCGGATGGCGGGAATCCCTACCTGTACCTCGGAGGATTGGGGCAGGCCCTCGATGTGCTGACCCGCAAACTCAATGCAGATGAGTTCCGGGCTCCGATCGAGGAAACAAAATCTGGGATGACGTACTCGGCCTACGCTGACACGACGACAAGCGGCCCGATTCTCATCATTGAAGGCACCGGACCGACCGCTGCCGCGGCCCTCGACGAGATGAACGCTGCCGTGAGCGCAGTTCCTTCTGCTCTCGAAGATCTTCAAGGCAGCCTGTCTATCCCTGACAAGGCTCGAATAACGCTCGCGGCAGTTGCAGTGGACACGAAGCCGAAGGCAGATCTCAAGAACCGCATTCAGGCGGTCGGCGCGGTCGGGGCGCTCGGGATCGTACTCACGCTGATGGCAGCGGCCTATCGGGACGGCGTGCTGGCGACACGTCGAGCGCGAGCGCTCGAGGCGGATGCCAACCCCCCTGCTTCCGGGGCGGAACCGCACCGGGAACCGGAGAGCCAACCGGCTGTTCTCGGCCGCTGACATGGTGGCCACCATGCAGAAACGTGCGAGGTTCGCGCCCTCTCCGAGGACGACAAGTTTTCCGGACGCCACGACCTTTCTTACGGTCTACGTCGTGCTCCTGCTCGCGATTCCCTCCAACCGCTCGCTTGCGGACCTCGGAAACGCCGGGGCGCTGTCGGTGATCTGGGGGCTGGGCGCCGGCGTGCTCTGGGTCATTGCGTGGGTTCAGCGTTCACGCCCCGAGCCCCCGCAGTTGCGTCCGGTTCGCGTCGCCGTGCTGGTCTTCTCTGTCGCCGCGATGGCAAGCTACATCGCCGCGATGACTCGAGCGCTCCCTCCTGACGAGGTGAGTGTTGCCGACACCGGCCTGATCCGGCTCCTCGCCTGGTTCGGAATCCTGTTCATCGCCCATGACGGCATCACAACACTCGACCGGCTCCTCACCCTGCTGCGACGGTTGGTCGTCGCAGCAGGGTGCCTGGGCGCCCTGGGCATCGCCCAATTTGCGACAAAGCTGTCCTTTGTGGACTTGCTCCCGTTGCCCGGCCTGTCGATCACCGAAGGTTACGCCTCGGTGGAGACTCGCGGCGGCCTCGTGCGCGCAGCGGGAACGGCCACGCATCCCCTCGAATATTCACTGGTCCTGGCGGCAATTCTTCCCATTGCCCTGACGCTCGCGCTTCGAGAGCGACACCGATCCTTCCTCGCCCGTTGGCTTCCGGTCGCTCTCATCCTGATCGGGCTCCTCCTCTCTGGCTCTCGCTCCGCCGTTGTCGGAATCCTGGCCGGAGCCCTGGTGCTCCTTCCCACCTGGTCCCGCCTCATTCGCGTGTCATTGGCTCTGGCCGGGGCCGCGCTCCTCGGCGTAATATACCTGGCCTCCCCCCTTGCCATCACCAACCTGCGCTACATGTTTCTGGCGGTATTCGACGACCCGAGCGCAGCCTCCCGCACGAGCAGTCTCGACCTGTTCAGCCAGCTGTTCCTGCTTAATCCGGTGTTCGGCCGAGGATTTGGCACCTTCCTCCCGCAGTACCGAATCCTCGACAACCAGTACCTTCTGCTGCTGCTGGAGATCGGGGTCGTGGGGCTCGCGGCATTCGTATTCCTCGCCGTCACGGCGGCCGTGTGCGCGGTGCGAAGCGGGCTTCGTCAGTCGAACCCGGCTCTGCACGACATGGGCTTCGCACTTGCCGGGTCGGTGGCTTCCGCCGGCGTTCTTCTCGCGCTGTTCGACGCTCTGTCGTTCCCGCAGTCGGCCGGCCTGCTGTTTCTGCTCTTCGGACTGTGCGGTGCGTTCTGGCGCCTCAGCCACCCGCTTGAGTCAGCTCTCGACGACCCGACGAGCGTCGGTCGTTCCGTGGTGCTCCGGTGATCGATGTCGTGTTGGTGATCGTCGCGTTCAAGAGCGCCGTCGACCTCCCCCGCCTCCTCGACTCGGTGCCCGATGCGCTGGGATCGTTGAGCTGGCACGCGCTCGTGGTCGACAATTACGGACAGGACAACGTCGCCGATTCCCTGGCCTCCCGCCCCCACGTCACTGTGGTCTCGTCGGGCAGCAACCTCGGCTATTCCGGCGGACTCAACATCGGACTGAGCAGCTCTCCGAGTTCTCGTTTCACGGTCTTCCTGAATCCCGACGTGGTGCTGCTCCCCGGGTCGCTGTCCCAGCTCGTGCGAGCCTGCTCTGTCGACGGCGTGGCCGCGGCAGTTCCGGTGGTCATCGATGAAGAGGGGGTCACGCAGCCGTCCCTCCGTCGCGAACCGTCGGCGTTGGGGGCCCTGGGTGAGGCGCTGTTCGGCGACCACTGGCCGGGTCGGCCGACCTGGCTCGCGGAGATGATTCGCGATCCCCGTGCCTATCGCCTCACTCATGACGCTGAGTGGGCGACCGGAGCCGCGCTGGCGGTTCGATCCGATGTTCTGAGGGCCATCGGCCCCTGGGACTCTCATCGCTTCTTTCTCTACTCCGAGGAGACCGACTACTGTCGGCGCATCCGCGCGCTCGGGCATCGGATCTCGTTCAGCCCTGAGGCCGTCGTCCGCCACCGGGGCGCCGGTTCCGGCTCATCGCCCGAGTTGAATGCCCTCATGGCCATAAACAAGGTCCGGTATTTCCGAAAGTGGCACGGTTCCGCCGCCAGCGCTCTGTTCGCGTGCATCACCGTTGTGCACAGTGCGCTGCGGCTCGGTCGGCCCGAATCGCGCCTGACGATCCAGGCGCTGTTCTCTGCCCCGGCACGAGCAGCCTTGCCCGGGGGAAGCGCATGACTGGAGAACCGTTGGGCTCCGTGATCATTGCCGCCCACAACGAATCGCTCGTGATCAAGAGATGTCTGGATGCCCTGGCGCCGGGCATTGAGACGGGTCAGCTCGATGTGATCGTCGTGTGCAACGGATGTGTCGACAACACCGCCGAAATTTCACGTGCCGCGACGAGGATACGAGTCGTCGAGCTCTCGCAAGCATCAAAGATCGCTGCCCTGCGAGCCGGGGATGAAATTGCCTCCGCTGGACCACGCATCTACCTCGATGCCGATGTCGTCATGACGGCGCGGGCAGCGCTCGACATCATGGCAGCGCTCGCGGGCGACAGTCCCCTCGCCGGACGCCCCCCGGTGAGCTTTGAATCCACGGGATCGCAGTGGCCGGTCAGGCGATGGTATCGCGTGAGGGCACAGTTGCCCTCGATCCAGAACGTGCTCTGGGGAGCCGGAACCTACGCCCTGTCCGCGAGCGGTCGGGCGCGCTTTGCCGAGTTCCCTGACATCGTCTCTGATGACCTCTTTATCGATAACCTCATGGCGGAGCGGGAGCGGGTCATCGTGAAAACGGACCCGGTCATTGTTCGGGCACCTCGCCGATCGGCTGATCTGCTGAAGATCCTCAAACGCACCTACCGCACACAGAGCGATGTGCCGCTCCGTGCGCCCACCCGCCGAGCGGTGTCAAGTGGACAGCGCGGCCAACTCACCGATGCCCTCAACCTCATTCGGCGTGATCCCAGTCAGTCGTTCGATGTGCTCCTGTATGTCTCCCTCATCGCTGTCGCACGCGTCCAGGCGAGGCTGAACACCGGGGGCGCCTCGTGGGAACGCGACGAAAGCTCGCGAACCGGCACGTAGGAACGTTCCTTCAGCTGGCGGCGGGTGCGAAGACCACATCGACGAAGTAGTTCGTGGAGTTGTAACTCGACGTCGGATACCCACCGGTGCCATAACGGAACAGCCCGTTCAGCCCGGCACCTGCCGTCAACGAACCACTCGTCTTCGTCGACTGGAAATAGGCCGACGTATAGGCGTAACCGCCCCTCGGTGCCAGATACGACACCGTGTAGACCTGCCCAACGGTCAGCGCCACTGGAGCCGCCAAGACCGCAGTTTGCCAACCCGACGACGTCTCATCGACAAACGTCACCGAAGCCAGATTCGCTCCCGACGACGACCACAGGTTCCCCGTGTGAACTCCCGAGTTCCCCACTCCTTTATAGAAGCGAATGGCCGTCACCGAACCCGCCGACGATGACGTGAAAGACATCCCCAACTCCACGGAAGCCCCATCATTGGCCTCCGACTCAATCACCGGAACCTCAACACCCAGCAACGTCGTTCCCGCAGCCTGCGTCGGCGTCGGAGTCGGCGTCGAAGTTGCTGTCGGTGCGAAGACCACATCGACGAAGTAGTTCGTGGAGTTGTAACTCGACGTCGGATACCCACCGGTGCCATAACGGAACAGCCCGTTCAGCCCGGCACCTGCCGTCAACGAACCACTCGTCTTCGTCGACTGGAAATAGGCCGACGTATAGGCGTAACCGCCCCTCGGTGCCAGATACGACACCGTGTAGACCTGCCCAACGGTCAGCGCCACTGGAGCCGCCAAGACCGCAGTTTGCCAACCCGACGACGTCTCATCGACAAACGTCACCGAAGCCAGATTCGCTCCCGACGACGACCACAGGTTCCCCGTGTGAACTCCCGAGTTCCCCACTCCTTTATAGAAGCGAATGGCCGTCACCGAACCCGCCGACGATGACGTGAAAGACATCCCCAACTCCACGGAAGCCCCATCATTGGCCTCCGACTCAATCACCGGAACCTCAACACCCAGCAACGTCGTTCCCGCAGCCTGCGTCGGCGTCGGAGTCGGCGTCGGAGTCGGGGTCGGGGTCGGGGTCGGGGTCGGGGTCGGCGCAGCCGTGTCCGTGAAGAGGGCATCCACGTAGTAGTTCATGCCACGGAATGACGCGGTGGGAAAGGAGTCTTGGGTGCTGTAGACCCCAGCGGGTGCGGCGCCATACCCTCCGCGCACGGTGAGCGGACCCCGGTTATCCTCCCGGTATCCCCAGTAGTCGGCATCCGCCGAATAGTGCCCGGATGGCGTGAAGTAGGACACGACGTAGTTCTGCCCGGCCGAAACGGGCACCGGGGACGCGAACGCCACGCTCTGCCAGCCCGACTCCGTCTCATCGCTAAAGGTTGCGGTGGATAGCAGGCTGCCAGACCCCGTCCACAGGGAACCCGTGTGGAGACCCGTATTCGCAGCGCTCTTGAAGAACCGAACCCCGGTGATCCAGCCGGCCGTGGAGGGAGTGAACCGCAACCCGAGCTGCACAGCATCGGGGTCCCCCGAGTCCGAGGTCTCGGGAACCGAATCTCCGAAGACCGATGCCGGCGCCAGCACGTTGAGGTTCAGCGTCGTTGGCGTCGCGGAGAAGTTCGCGCTATCGTCAACGGCACGTACCTCCACGGTCTGGCGGCCCAGGCCACGCTGGGGGAAGCTGTAGGACCACGACTCCGTACCGGCAGCCAGACGCCACGTCGATCCGCCGTCCGTTGAGACCTCGACTCCGGCCACGACGCCGACCGAGTCAGAGGCGGTTCCCGTCAGAGTCACGATGCCGCCACTGGCGACCGAAGTTCCCTCCGTCGGCGACGTGACCACCGTCTGCGGCGCCGCCGCATCTGAAGTCCTGTGCGCAAACACCAGCGAAGCGTCCAGGGACTCGGGAAAGGCGCCCATGTCGGCAAGCAGGTTCACTTGAGCCTGCTGCATGCTGGCATCGGCGGCGGCACCTGCGCCATCGTGAACCTGGTCAAGACCCCACGTCCATTGGATACTGCCGGCAGAGAAAACGAGTCCACCACCCTCTGCTCGATACAGAGTCAGATGATGGGTGCTCGCGCCCGGTTCGACCGTGCTGCCGAAGTCCTGCAGAATTTGCGGCACATCGCCCACTGTCGTCGAGAGGTGAACAAGTCCGGCCGGTCGAAACCCGTTATCCACGTCTTCATTGGACTCATATCCGATGGTGTGGGCCGCCAACGTACCCGATGTCCCTGGGGCCAGCTGGGCGAGCCGGGTGTCCCGCCACAGACGGAGCTTGCCCTCAGCGGCGCTCACTGTTACGGCGAGGTCCGAGAAATTGGCTCTGTACATGGTCCCTGAGAGCGCGTTCTCCGGCCTTCCCCCACCGTCTGAGGCCGATGCAAACCGTGGATCCCGCCAGGTGCCTGTCCACTCCGTACTCGGATCGATCTTCGCGCTGTTCCAGGTTTCTTTATACGACACGAGGGTGCGGTACGGGGTGCTCGAGCCATCGACGGACGGTTCATACCTGGTGCGCCAGTAGGCCTCGTTGCCGGAGAGGAATTGCAGGTTGACCCCGGCATCCCGAGCTGCTTCCACACTGGCGCGCTGACCACCAGACCAGTACTCGTCGTGACCCACGGACAGGAAAACTGAGTGGTTGAGAAGGCCTGCGCCTAAACGGTGCGTGTCAACTCCGCTGTAGTACGTCACATCAAAGCCGTTCTTTTCCAGGAAGCGCACGAGCGGGTACTCGCTACCGAAGTAGAAGTCCCTGCCGTCAGCCGTTCCTCTGGTCGAAAGAGGCCGGTTGTAGCTGACCTTGTGGGACCGGCCGTTGGCTGCGCCCTGATAGAAATCGCTGCCGCCATAGGCGTTGTATGCCTGCCACGTCGGATCCGACGTCTGGAAGAGCACGGCCGCCCTGCTCGATTCGTCTCTCACGATGAACGTGACGTGGCTCACACCACCGGTGTCTGCCCTCTTTAGGAGTGCGACATACACGCCGGACACCGCATCATTGGGCACGTTCCACGACGCAGACAGCGCCCAGTTTCCACAATCGTAGAGTTCGGTCGTCACATCGGAGATGCACGGGGGCTGAATCTGCGGCAGTGCTGCCGTGGCCGAAACACTGGCAATGTGGCGAGCCCCCAGCCCCTGGTACCAGCCGGTGCGGAACATGTCGATGGAGTACACCGGCGCACTCGTGTCAATCTTGAAATCAATCTGGTCCCCGACGTTGACGCTGATGTCGGTTGAAAAACCTTGGATTGAGGGGTCTCCGGAGCCCTCGATGTCCCAGAATTCAGGGTCCGTTCCTGGCTTGCTGTTCTCGCACACGATGGGGTTCGCTCCGGTACCGCACGGGTCCTCGGAGGCACCTGCCGTAGCGCCCGGAGCCACCAGGAATCCCACCACTCCGGCCGTGACGAGGAACACGCGGAACAGCCCTGTCGGTTTCACGGCCCGCTCCAGGCGTGAAACTCGATTTAGACTCATGTCGCCCAGAGTGCCAGAACGCCGTCAACGCGCGCGCGCCCCTAAAATGGGCTCGACTCCCTGTTCCGTGCGCGGCGGGTGAGAAAGCGATCGGCGCCGGCCGTCACAGCACCGGCCAGGGCGAGTCCCAGCACCAGCACGGCCAGTCCCGCACGAGTTCCCTTGCCTTCCGCGCGAGAAATGACCGCCTGCTGGGGCGACGCGAGCGTCGTGATCTGGCTCGACTGAGGCACGCCGGCGTCCGCTTGCTGCTCCGCGGATATGCGGTCGATGTGCGCCAGCACAAGACCCAGGGTGGACCGAACTGCAGTCTCGCTCGAATCGACGACCTCGACGGACAACACGGGACGAGTGAAAGCGTCAGCCCACTGGCCGCCGGTGTTGGCCAGGGACACCCGGCTCCCCTGTCGAACACCGGCTCCATAGAGCGTGGACTCGACATTGGAGAACCGTGGCGTGTCGAGATTGCCGTTGACCTGCCGTTCGACCAGCGCAGCGAACGCCACGAGGTTGCCGCCGGTACCCGCTCGCAACGCATTGGGGTTCGCGGACGATGACGGCTCAAGGAATATGACATCCACTCTGGTCCAATAAACCCCGCCCGCTCCGGCGGCCAGAACGGCGCCGAATCCGGTCAGGATAGCCAAACCGAGCAAGATGTACCAACGCCTAGCACACGCGCGAAATATCTGATTGAGTGTCACGCTGAGGAGGTTACCGCGTCCCATCGACTTTTGAATCATTTTGTTGACTTATTCTCATGGACGGGTAATATTATCAGAATTGGTCGGTGGCCCCCTACGGTTGCAAAGCTTCGCATGCGCCGAACACGTGCGCCACACGAAATCAGCTAATGTTCCCTCATAACTCACGTTCAATACACCCACAATCGGTCGCGAAAGACACCACGCGAATTGGTCGTTTCACTCCATTGGTCGCCCTCGTGGCAATCACCGGCTTACTCTTCGCGGGCGCCTCCTCCGCCCAAGGGCTGGGCGCGAATCAGGGCGGCCAGACGGCCTCCGCCGTTCGAACCGCAGTCACGGCCTCCTCCACGCTTTTCGGCACAGAGACGCCCGTCGTGACGGCTGCGACGGACGATACAGCGGCCGTCGAGCTGGGAGTGTCTTTCACCCCCTCGCAAGCCGGATCCGTCACAGCTCTGCGGTTCTACAAAGGCACCGGCAACACAGGCACCCACACAGGTCGACTGTGGTCCAGTGGCGGATCCGTGTTGGCAGCAGTGACGTTCACGAATGAGACCTTGACCGGATGGCAACAGGCTCAGCTCTCCAAGCCCGTGGCTCTGACCGCCGGAAAGACCTACGTGGTCTCGTACCTCGCCCCGAAAGGCCGGTACGCCTTCACGACAAACTACTTCGGCAGCGCGAAGACAAGCGGCCCGTTGACCGCCCCGAGCGCGGGGAACGGTCGCTACAAGTACGGTTCCACCGGTGGGTTCCCCACGTTGAGCTGGCAGAAGTCGAACTACTTCGTGGATGTCGTCTTCGCGCCCACGCCGGCACCGACGCCCACGCCGGCACCCACTCCCACTCCGGCGCCCACACCCACGCCGGCACCCACACCCACCCCCGCGCCCACACCCACTCCCACGCCCACAACGGGATGGCCGAGCGCTCTGAACACGGGAGTACCGAGCGGAACGGTGCTGACGCCGTCCGGCGCATTGAACATCACGACGAACGGAACAATGATCGACGGACGCGACATTTCCGGTGGTATCCAGATTCGCGCAACGAACGTGACGGTCAAGAACTCACGGGTCGACGGCCGGATCGAAGTATTCCAGGGATCCACGAATACGCTGATCCAGCGCGTGGAGATCAAGGGCCCTGGGCTGTCGTCGCCGGAAAGCGACCGACCGGGAATAGCCTCCTATGACTTCACCTGCGATGCGTGCAACATCCACGGCTGGGGCAAGGGCGTTTACGCCGACTCGAACGTGGTCATCAAGAATTCCTGGATCCATGACATTCCGGTCTACGGCGATCCCGGAAATGGGGGAAGCCACAACGAAGCCATCCTGAGCATCGGTGGCAGAAACCTGACCATCGTCGGCAACCGTCTCGATGCCGGCAGCCAGGGTAACTTCTCGGCAGCACTTGCCCTGTACAGCCAGGGCTCGCAGACGCAGAACGCGCTCGTGCAGGGAAACCTGTTCAATGGCGGCGGCTACTGCCTCTATGCGGGTTCCGACGCAAACATCAACGCGAGTGATGTTCGGATCATCGGCAACACGTTCGGCACGTCAGTGTCGCCGAAGTGCGGCGGATATGGGCCCGTAACGGCGTACTACCCCGGCAACGGCAACCAGTGGAGCGGAAACGTCTGGCAGAACGGCACGGTTCTGCCCGCGCCCTAGGCACGACCGCAGCTGAACATGCACCGGCTAGCCCTGGGCCTCACAGAGGCCGGGGCCGGCCGGTGCATTCATCGTCGGCGGGCCTGCTCGACCGCCTCGACAATCGCCGAGGAGACCGCTTCCTGGGTCGGCCCCCACCCGTCCCGAACCGATCGGGCCATGAGGCCTCGTTGCTCAGTGGTGACCGGAACTTCCACTGCCTGGCAGAGCGCATCGGCAAGAGCGCCCGGTGTCGCTCGAGACCACAGCACGTGTGGGTTAGGCAGCACGTCTCGAGCAAAGGGAACTTCCGTCACGACAGGGATGGCACCGGCAGCCAACAACTCTTCTGCAACGAGCGTGATGTTCGTGAACGAGATTGCCAGGCCCGCTCGAGTCTGATTGTAGAGGTCGTTGAGCGCCTCCGGTGAGAGGCGGTGGTGTTGCACCGTGGGGATGTTCCACTCATCACCGGCGTCCCCATACAGGTGCACGCTCTCTTCAGGGTGGCGCCGGTGGAATTCCTCCAGGGCGAGTCGACCCAGGCGATATCCGCGCCGGTCAGATCCCGGCTTGGTGTAATACACAACTCCCGACCGTGGGCCGGCGGGATTTGTGAGGTGATACACCGCAGTGTCGCATCCGAAGGGCGCGAGAACGTGGTCCGCGCCGATCACCGTGAGGTGCTGCGCCACCAGCTCCCCGAGAGCAATATTGACAAAGCCGAACCGATAGCTGTCTTCCGCAAGCGCATAGAGGGTTCCGCGCGCGTGGAAGAAGGGTTCGAAGTCCTGGATGAAGTAGAGCCGAGCGGCCGGGCCCTGCACTCTCGACGCGAGCACGTGCGCACTTTCCCAGGAACTGGCAACGTAGGCATCCGCACCCGTCATCCCGTTCGCCGCATCCCTGATCTCGGCCGTGATCTCGGGCCAGAACTCTCGAATCACGGCGCGGTGGCGGTCAATATCGCCGCCGTGGCGGTCATAGAGGTAGATCACGCACCGATCCCCTCGCGCTTCCATGCCGGCGACCATCCGGAACAGGGTTGTGTGCCCGCCGGAACCTGGGCTAGGAGGCGTGCATATCCAGGCGACCGTGAGTTGCGATCTGTGCCCGCGACTCCACTGGCCGGCAGTGGCGGGTAGCCGGCTGGAATCCGCCACGTCTTCGTCGAGGAGAGGGAATTCCAACTGTGCCGAGTCGAGCGTGTTGTACAGGCGCCTGGCGACCCGACGACCGGCATCACCGATACCGTCGCGCTGCGCGCGTTTCATCATCTCGATAATTCCGGGTGTGGTTCTCATTGCCCTGGTCCTTTCATCGCGATGGGTTCCTGTGCGCCGTCTGGGCGCTCTGCCTGTGCCGAGATATCAATGACCTGGAGAATTCGCCCAGCCACGTCGTCCCAGCGTGACGATGCCGCCACCTCTGACGCTCTGGCGCCCATCGACCGAGCCGTCTCGGGAACGCTCAGCCTGGCGAGCGCATCCGCCAGGCCACGATGATCATGAGGGTGCACCGTGATCGCTGCACGACCGAGCATTTCAGCCGCGCCCCCCTCGGACGTCGCGACGACGGGCAGCCCCGCTGATGCCGCTTCAAGATACGCGATGCCGGCAGGCTCGAATCGACTCGGCAGCACAAAGGCGGTCGCGGTGGCAAACAGTCGGTCGAGAACGGCCTGCTCCGCCGGAATCTCTCGCGAAAGAAACCCGTGACCGGCGACACCCGCCTGATCCACTCTCGGATGGTTCCCCACCAGGTCGAGGGTGGCGCGCGGGTCACGTCGGCGAATCTCCTCGAAGGCTCGAAGAACAGCGTCGCCATTCTTCCGACGCCAGTCGACGCCCACAAAGAGAAAGCGGGGAACACTCCAATCCCGCTCTGTTGCGAGGTCGATCCCGCGAGGACGGTGCCCCATCCCCACGACATGCACGCGCTCAGGAGGAACTCCGTAATCCTTGACATAGGAGCGACCAGCCCAGTCGGTACTCACGCAGCATGCCGTCGCCGCCAGGCTGGAGGCTTTTTGGCGTGAGAACCAGCGGAGCACTTCGTCGTCGGGGAAGCCCGAGCTGCGGATATCGGATTCCGGATGCTGCCACATTTGTTGAAGCGTCGAGTCGTCGTAGGTCACAATCGGAATGCCACAGGCAGCGAGTCGGCGCAGGTCGAACGTCTCGTTACCCATGGACACGATCGCATCCAGCGGTCGGGCGTCCCGGATGCTTCGAGCCAGTGCCCAGGTGCGCGAACTCTGACGCACCAGAGTGCGGTCGGCAATGGCCCCGCGCTTGCCGCCAATGCGCGAGAGAACGGCAACCGCCTGATGCAGGCCTTGAGGCAGCCTGGTACCGAGGGGCACAACCTCAACGTCGTGCGCCAGCAGCCCGTCAGCAATCCCGCGGGGTGTCCCTGACCAGTTCCTGGACGTCAGGGGATCCGGCTGGGGATTGAGAACGCCGATTCTCATAGTGTTCCTAACTCGGTCGGGGTCGACCAAAACTGGGAAGGTGCTTGGCTTCGGTCAGCCGCACCCGTCCGGCGGGAGGCGCGCTCCGGAACATAGGACGGGTGCCCGGACAGCGCTCGGCACATCTTTCCCGTTGATTCCGCACCTTGGCTCATCTCGTGACCGCTCCTCCCAATTGATCGCCCACGACGCGAACCGGTTGGAGCGAAGGGTCGGTGGGCTTAGTTTGTGCTGCTTTACGGATCACGTGCGCATGCGCAGCGATCATGGTGGAGACGCCGTCGGATGCATCGCGCGGTGCGCGCGGCTCACCTCGTTCGCGATGCACGGTGTTCACAACCCGCCGCACGGCGGTCGCGAGTTCCGATGAGTTTCGCTGGCGTCCGGCCCGCCACCTGGCGCGTTCAACGCGTGCGTCCGTCACGTCACTAGCGGCGCCCGACGCATTGGGAATCAGTACCGATCGCGTGGGATCGCGCTCGATCAGCTCCCGTGCCCCGCCGACATCACTCAGGATCAGGGGAAGGCCGGCGGTCCATGCCTCGGTCGCCGCGACGGGCCAGCCCTCAAAAAATGAGTTGAGCAGGAAGGCGTCAGCGGCTGCGAGAAGTGTCCGTGCGTCGGAGGTGGCGAGCAAATGCACGCGACCGGCGTGGGGACTGCCCCGTCGGATCGCGTCAGATCGCCTGAATTCGACCCAATCTGAGGGATCACCTGCGATCACAAGCTGCGCGGGCACGCCCGCGGCCACGCACGTCAGAAACGATGCAATCGTTCCGGCGATGTTTTTCTGTGCGTCGTACCGCGCCAGACACAGGAAGACGACATCATCGCCGAAGCATCCTCCAACGGCGCGCTCAAGGATATCTCGGGCGACCTGGCGCTCATCACCGTCAGGTGCGGTTTGACCTGGCGCGGCATTGGGGATCACCGCGATCCGGGACCGGAGAGGTTCCGGCACCTGACGGGCGTGGAACGTGCGCACCAGGTCACTGACTGCAACCGCTGAGACCGCCTGCCCGAGCAGGTCCAAGAAGGTGCGCCAGCGGTCACGCGAATAGTGGATCTCGCTGTTATGCAGCACGGGCACCAGAGGGGCTCCAGTTTCTCGTGCAGTGGCTTCGAGAAAGGCTGGCACGCCATGCAGCTGGATGACGTCAGGGCACAGATCGGCAAACGCGCTCAGAGCTGACGCGCGATCTGACACGCAACGCACCTGGATACCCATGTCGCGGAGGCGTTGTGCGCGAACTCCGTCTCCGCAGCAGACGACAGCGGTCACGATCCCCAGCTCCGGCAGCCGGGTGGCCAGAAGCTCCACGACGGAGCCAATTCCGCCCCCGACTTCCACGGCGGTCACCCCGAGAACGCAGGTGAGCTCTCCAGTGTGTGTGACCGGTTCGGTCGACCCCGATATCGGTCCGGCGTCGGGCGAGTGTATTGCCGGGAGCGGCCTGGCCAAAAGGGCTCGGGTGAAGGGGTGCACGTACCCGTAGCGCACACGCGGCGGAAGCGTACCGATCGTGCCGATAGCTGCCCCGAGCACGACGGCGCTCACTCGAGCGCCCAGTCGAGCGGCCAATCCAGACGAGCCGATCATGACTGCTCTTGAACTCGTGGAGAGAAGCCGAGACGTGAGCCCAGCCGGAGGCGACTTGCCATACTGATCATCTGACGAATGGCGGACCGGGCCATGAGCAGCGTGATTCCGACATGAACCACTGAAATCACGAGCACGATCAGAACGAGCGACAGCCAGGTGGGAATCTCCGCAGTCCAGAGCTTGCAGCCCCAGCCGGCCGCTCCCATACACACGCTGACGGTGACCAAATAGATAAACGGTCGAGCAATGACGCCCGGCGTCGTCTGGAGCGCCCGTGAAACCAGGAACCAGCGGACCACGGTCGCCAGTGTCGCGACGCACAGAAAACCCACGGCGATGGACACGAGCCCCCATCGCACCGCAACGACGGTGGTGGCCAATGTCAGGAAGTCGATAATCAGGGCGTAGACGAACCACGCACCGGGTTTACCCAATCCGTAAAACAGCCCTTGGTCAAGCCATGCCCCCAAGGACAGCGTGCCGGCGAGCACAAGTACCTGCGCAACCTGATAACTCTGCTCCCACCCGTCACCGAAAAGTATCGGGATCATCAGCGGCGCCGCGACCGCAACGATGATGAGCGGCAGCGACAAAACGACGTAGGTGAGTTGGAGGGCACGCAGATAAGCGTCACGCAATCTCACCGCCGAGGAGCGAATCTTGGCGAAGGCTACGTTGGTCACCGGAACAATGGCACTACCGGTGAGGTCCTGCAGGATTTGCACGAGGCGCTGCGCGATACTCATATATCCCAAGGCGGTCAAGCCCAGCGTTGCCGAGATGACCGCGGACTCGCCCACTGCCCGGAGCATTGCAACGAATTCCACGCCCAGAACTTGCCCTCCGAAGCGCGCCATCAGCATGAAGTGCACCCTGGAAAACACCCACGTCGGATGCCACTTAACCGTCAGCAACGCCAGCGCCGTCGAGATGACTCCAGCCACAAGTGACTGTGCGACCAGTGCCCAGACTCCGAAGCCCGAGAAGGCCATGATGATCGCCACGATCTGGGCGACTATGGCCGCCGCCGCGCCCTGCGCTGCGATGGTTGCAAAACGCATGTCGCGGCGCAAGAGCGCCATCGGAACGGAGCCAACCGCTGTCACGACGACCCACAGGGAAAGCACCTGCAGCACAGGAACCACGCCGGAGGAGCCGAAGACCACGCCGAGCAGCGGCGACAGCACGAAGAGACATCCGCACAGGAGCACCCCTGCGGTCATCGAGAACCAGAACGCAGTGCTCAACATTCGCTGGTCGGGCTTCTCGACCTGAACGATGTACGCCGCGAATCCGAGATCGGCGAGCAGGAAGAAGAAGGGGAGAACTGTCGACGCTGCCGCCACCGTGCCGAAATCTTCAGGTGTCAGCAGCCGCGTGAGCACCGCAATCGTCACGAAGCTGAGTACTCGGATCGCCCACTTCTGAATGGTCATCCACACGACCCCGGCGGCGGCGCTGCGCCCGACGTCCATCTGGGGGATCCCCGATTCAATCGCCGGATCAATACCTTGAATCACCTCGATCTCGGGTACGTCACTGGGGAAGTCGGGGCGGGCATTCCCCCTCCGCTGGGCACCCATCACTTCGGAGAGAGACGCAGCGCGTGTCGGCTCAGTCGGGCGACCTTCGCTGAGAGCATTCGCCCTTCGAGCGGGAGATCAGCGAACCAGTCTCGGCTCGAGTATTCGCCCTTCACGATCCGGTAGAAGTCAACAAGCCTGTCAGCCATGGCAGTGAGGGCGAAACGCTCGCTGGCGAAGGACCGTCCGAAAAGCCCTAGTTCGGTGCGACGCTGGGAATCAACGAGGAGGGGCTCGATCAGTGCAGCAAGCCGGACCGCAGGATCGGGTACGGCATCCGGGCTCCAGAAACTGGACCGCGCGAGCTTCTCGGCGGATGAGGGTTCGAACAGTGAGGACCATCCGGCCTCGCCTTGCACGACGAGCGGCTTCGCGAATGCCAGCGACCTTGCCGCTGACCCTCCCATCCCGAGCATGATGTCGGCCGCGGCATAGGCCGGTCGCGGGTCGGCTAATGCACCGATGAGCCGAATCGCGTCTCTGCCTACCTCTCTATTGACAGCATCCGCTCGAGACCGGATCAGGACCACGTTGTCTCCTGTCCCGATGATCGCAAGGGTGGCCCCGAGTGGAGGAAGTACACGCATCGCGTCGATAGCAGCAAGAATAGGGACGGTCTTCATGCTCGCGTCGAGCCGGCTGACGATGACCAGCAACAGACCATCCTCGATGCGGTGTGTCGCGCGAAACTGTCTGCCGTCCTGAACCTGCGGGTCATTATCGATGAGATCGACGGGGGGACTAATGAGAATGGTGCGCCCCGGTCGGTCATGCTGTTCATCCCGTTGATAACCCGTTCCAACGATCATCGGCATGTGACGGTAGAGCTTGTCCGACACACTCATTTCGTACACTGTCTGCACCCACGGCGTCCGCCCGAACAGGGATGGTCCCCAGAAAGTGGGTCGAGCACCGCCGCCCCATGATCCGTAGACGTGAACAAGATCGATCTTGTGGCGACGCGCCAAGGCTGCGATCTGGCGTGCGCGCGGAATGATAGTCGGCGCGGGATCGTACAGGGAGATCTCTACGTCACGCGCCGCAGCCACCTCGATGAGCGACGGGCCATCCGGAATGGTGTCTCGGGCTCCCACCAGGATCGACTCGACGCCGCGACGCCGCATTTGGGCCGCGAGGTCCACCGCATTGATCTGGGTCCCACCCAACTCAAGACTGTTCAGATGCACCAGTACCTTCAGTGGCGACTCCCCGGTCATTGGACTATTCCGGCCACAGTCGTGGCTTCGGCGAGCGCGCTCACTATATACCGCTGCTGCTCGGCGGTGAGGTGCGGGAACATCGGAAGCGAGAGGATGCGGTCGGCAGCGGATTCCGCGACCGGGAACTGGCCTTGCTGATATCCCAGGTCGCCATAGGCGGCCGTCAGGTGCAACGGCGTCGGATAGTGGATGCCTGCGCCCACGCCCGCGGCGCCGAGCTCGGCGAGCACGCGGTCGCGCTCGTCGACCTGCACGACGTAGAGATGCCAGACGTCCTCGTTACCGGGGCGCACTGTCGGCAGGTGCACGCCGGGTACATCGGCGAGCAGCTCGGCGTACCGGGCGGCGGCGGCGCGGCGCGCGACGTTCCAGCCGTCGAGGCGTCGAAGCTTCGCGCGAAGCACCACGGCCTGCACCGCGTCAAGACGGGAGTTCATTCCCACGCGGTCATGCACGTACTTCACAGAGCTGCCGTGGCCACCGAGGTTGCGCACGAAGTCCGCGACCGCCGGGTCGTCGGTGAGGACCGCACCGGCATCGCCGGCGGCACCGAGGTTCTTGCCCGGGTAGAAGCTCGTTGCGGCGACGCGGCCAAGCGCACCGGCGCGGCCTGCGGTCGAGAACGCGCCCTGCGACTGCGCGGCATCCTCCACAATGACGAGCCCGTGCCGCTCGGCGAGCATGAGAAGCACATCCATGGGCGCGGTTTGGCCGTAGAGGTGTACCGGGACGATCGCACGGGTGAGCGGGGTGATCGCGTCTTCGACGGCGGCCGGGTCCATGAGCAAATACTCGGGATCGACGTCGACGAATACGGGCACGGCGCCGATGCGGGATACCGCCTCGGCGGTGGCGATGAAGGTGTTGACCGGAATGATGACCTCATCGCCCGGGCGAACGCCCGCGGCACGCAACGCCAACTCGACTGCATCGGTGCCGTTGCCCACCCCCACGCAATAACCCACACCGATGAACTCGGCGTACTCACGCTCGAACCCGTCGACCTGCTCCCCCCCGATGAAGCCCGCCGTGGCGAACAATCGTTCCCACACGGGAAGTACTTCGTGTGCGATCTCGGCCTGCTGGGCGGCCAGATCGATGAAGGGAACCCTCATGCTCGCGCGTTGCGCCACTGTCGGGGAGGTATTCATATTCTCGATCCAATCAAGTGGCTGCGTGCGGGCACGCCGATCCAGGTGTCGTGTGGCGGGACGTCACCGAGCACCGCCGCGGCCATGCCGATCGTGGCGCCGACGCCGACGGTGACCCGCTCCCGAACGCCGGCCTGCATGCCGAGGTAGGCGCCAGAACCGATGTGCACGTCGCCTCCGAGGGTGACGCCGGCGCACAGGGTTGCGAAGGAATCGATTCGGTTCCCGTGGGTAAGAGTCACGTGCGGCATCACGACGACATGGTCACCGATCTGCACGTCAGCGGTGAGGACAACGCCGGCGAGCACGATGCTGCCCGTGCCGATTCGGCAGGAGTCGGGGATTTCGACCGATCGGTGGATCACCCTGGCGTATCTCTCTTTCGCCACCCCGAGCCCGGTGAGCCGGTCCACAAGGGCGGCGCGACCCGCCCCGCGCCCCACGCACAGCACGATCTGGGCGGTGGGGTGCTTCGCTACCTCCGGAAGCCCGCCGGCGATGAGAACCCCATCGATCGAGGTTCCCCACAGGTCGGGCTGGTCGTCGATGAAGACGACCTGTCGAGGGTCGGCCTGGGCCCGCAACAGGCTCAGCACCTCACGGGCGAGGCCGCTCGCCCCGATGAGCAGGATCTCAGGCACGCGAGATCGCATTCTCGAGCTGGAGCACCTCGATGACGCGCTCCTGATCTTCCAGCGTGAGCTGGTGGTAGATGGGCAGAATCAGGGTGTTGTCGTTCAGGTGTTCGGTGACCGAGAGCGAAGCTGTTCCGCCATCGTGGTCGAGGTACGCGGGCTGCCGATGGGCGGCCATGATGCCCCGTCGGGCCGAAATGTCTGCGACGGCCAGACGCTCGAGCAACTGCTCGCGGTCGAGCGCATACTCGGGCCCCACCTCGATCCAGAAAGACTGAAAGTTCGTTGTGCCCCAGGCGGGGTCGGCGACGGCGCGCAACCCGGGGATTCCGGCCAGCGCGTCCGCGTAGCCGGCCGCGATCTCCCGGCGGCGTTCCACGATGGCGTCCAGCCGACCGACCTGAACGATACCGACGGCGGCCTGCAGGTCCGTCATCCGAAAGTTGAATCCGATCTCGCGATATTGCTCAGGAGGCGAGAGTACGGATGCATGCCTGTCGGTAGCCGAGACGCTCATCGAGTGCTCGCGCAACTGGCGGGCACGCTCTGCCCACTCCGGGCGTGAGGTGGTCAGCATGCCACCCTCACCGGTCGTCAGGATTTTTCGCGGGTGGAACGACCACGCCGTCAGTTCGGCGCCGGCACCCACCGGGCGCCCTCGATAGGTGGAACCGGCCGCGCAGGCCGCATCTTCGATGACCACGATTCCCAGGGGATCGCACAGTGCCCGAATCGGGTCGAGGTCAACCGGCATACCGCCCTGGTCCACCGCGATGACCGCCCGGGTCGCGGGCGTGAGGGCCGCCCGAACGGTCTCGGCAGACACGTTACCCGTGAGGGCATCGACATCGCAAAAAACGCTGCGCGCGCCGACATATGACGGGGCGTTGGACGTGGCGATGAAGGAGAACGAGGGCACGACCACGTCGTCGCCAGCACCGATTCCCGCGACAACCAGCGCGAGGTGCAGGGCTGTCGTGCAGTTTGACGTTGCGACCGCGAACGGTATCTGCATCGTGCGCGCGTACAGGTCCTCGAAGGCGGCAACCCGGGGACCTTGGGCCACCCAGCCTGATTCGATGACTTCCGTGACCGCAGCCACCTCTTCGGCGCCCATCCACGGCTTCATCACGTTGATCCGCGACATCAGACGGCCTCCAGCGCAACCCAGTTGCGGTCTTCGATCTGCGCCAGGCGGTCCGGGTTCTCGCGCCCGGACGCTTCGAACCACGCGACGAGTTCGGCAACGCCCCGCTCGAACGGCACTGTCTGGGCGAAGCCGGTGAGCGAGGCCATAAGCGTGGGGTCGCCGAGTAGTCGGCGCACGTCGCCCGGCCGTGCAATGTCGTGCACGGGCACCAGGTCCGGGCGCCCAACGGCCACGGCCACGGCGGCGCAGAGCGCGTTCATGGTCACTTCGCATCCGGAGCCGAGATTCAGGGTTTCGCCTGCCAGGCCGGGGCCCTGCGCCAGGAGGGCGAGCGCCGCCGAGGTGTCAGACACGTGCATGAAGTCCCTGGTCTGCTCCCCGTCGCCGAAGATGACCGGTCGTTCCCCAGCAAGAAGCCGCACGATCGTGCGGGGCAGTACTTCGCCGCTGTCTCCTTCGAAGTGGCTCCGGGGGCCGTAGGTATTGAACGGCCGCACCACAACGGTGTCCATGCCATAGGTGCGAAAGTACGCCCGACTGTAGGCTTCGCCCGCGAGCTTGCTTCCGCCGTAGACCGTTTCCGGCCACGTGGGGTGCCGCTCGTCCATTGGCGCATACTGGGCGGTGCCGAACACCTCGCTCGTGCTGACATAGATGAAACGACGGATGCCCTCGGCCCGGGCGCTTTGCAGCATCACCAGGGTTCCCAGCGCGTTGACCTCGTGGTTCTCGACGGGATCGTGCAGACTGTGCCGAACGCCAAGGCACGCGAGGTGATAAACGATGTCGATGCCGTGAAGCGCCTTTTCGCGCACGACTCCGTCGCGAACATCGCCCACGACGAGCGTGAAGCGCGGGTTGGCGCTCTGGCCGGCCAGATTCTGGCGCGTGCCGTTGGTGAGGTTATCGAGAACGCGTACCTCGGCTGCACCCCGAGCAAGCAGGGTGTCCACGAGATGGCTTCCGATGAATCCAGCGCCTCCAGTGACGAGGATGCGCAGGCCAGTGAGGCTGTCGGCCCCGGTCTCGTCCCGGCCGGTCATCGGACGACCGCCACGAGCGCGGCATCCGCTGCCGCCACTCTAGTGTCTGCCACGACGCTGCGCCTGCCCTCGTCCGCGAGGCTGCGACTGGCCGCCTCCAGTACGGCAAGAACGCGCAAACCCGCCTCGCCGTCTGTGCGCGGAGCCCGGCCCTCGCGGATGCTCGCTGCAAACTCAGCCGCCATCGCCCCGAGTGCCTCGCGCTCGGGAAGCGCCGGCGACCACGTGTCACCGAGTCGGTACGAGACCATGGAAGCAGCGGCATCCGCACCATCGACGGACTGTTGTGTGAGGTCGACTCCGCGGTCGTAGACGCTCAGCCGCTGCTGGGGATTCAGATCGTCCCAGACCAGCGTGCGGGTCGTGCCCCCGATGACCATCTGGCGGATCTTCGTGGGGCTGAGCCAGTTCACGTGAACGTGGGCGATGGCGTCGTTCTGCAGCGGGATCGTCAGGTAGCCGATACACGCCTTGCCGGCGCCGAGTGGGTCGGCGCCCTGTGCCGACACGGCCGTCGGCCGCAGACCGCCGGGGAGTATGAAGTCAATGATCGAGAGGTCATGCGGGGCGAGGTCCCAGAACACATCGACGTCAGGCTGCACGAGCCCGAGGTTGATACGCACCGAGTCGATGAAGAGGATGTCGCCGAGCGCGCCTTCGGCGATGAGCTCGCGAATTTTCAACACCGCCGGGGTGTAGCAATACGTGTGGTCGGCCATCAGCGTGAGTCCGCGCAGAGCGGCCTCCCGTACCATCTCGGTCCCGTGCTGTTCGCTGTCGGCTAATGGCTTCTCGACAAGCACGTGCTTTCCGGCGCGGAGGGCCGCCAGCACGATGCCGTGGTGGGTCCGTGCCGGCGTCGCGATCGCGACGGCGTCGAGATTGTCGAGTGCCAGGAGGTCCTCGAGGTCGGTGTACACGGCCACCGCGCCGCCCAGCCTGTCGGCCAGGGCCTGGCCGCGCCCCGCATCAACATCACAGATGGCAACCAGCTCCCAGTCCGCACCGGTGCTGAAGTTGCGGGCCAGATTCGGACCCCAGTAGCCTGCGCCGATTACGGCAACTCGCAGTCGCGTTTCTGTGTTCAGTGCCGTCATAGCTGTCCCTCGATCGGTGGCGGTTGACTGTCGAGACCGACAGAGAGGTATGAAACCGTCGACTCAGGGCCGAAGACGAACCCCCAAAGCACGGGGGTTTTTCAGATTCCGCCTCGATACCCATAGGTCATGAGGTTGCCTCACGAATAGAACAGTGCCATACGATCTGACGGTTCGCGGCCCCCCAACAAGGGCTATTCACGGCCGCGATCGTGCCGATTCGACCCTTTTCACCCCCACCCAGGGTGCGTCGCGCGACCTGCGCGCACGGCCGCCGAAGCGGGCGCGGAAACCTACTCACATTCCCGCGCTCAAAAGCTGTCTGACTACCCCCAATTAGGTCACAGCGAGGCATTCTGAAACCGAGGTATGGTCATCTCAAAGATCCCAAGAACTGATCAATTGCTCCGAGCCACTGGCTAAGCGAAGAGCGCTGCTCGTCTCGACGACACACGTTCGATGGACTCTTTTTGAACCTGTAAGACCTGAAAGCAGGGAACTATGCGCACCTTCGTGACGGATTGGAGCGGTTGCCGCTCCGGGGAAAGCGCAATGTCGATCCGTGACGCACTCAGGCTCACGCGGGTGGGGAGTGGTGTCCGCGGGGAGGTGGAGAGACATGGCTGATCCCGCCACGTCGGTAAGCACGGGGCCATGGCCCCAGGCCGCGCCGTCTGCACGATCCGTTCCTGGCCAGGCGACCTCGTCGCGTGCCGATTCGTTCACGTCCGGAGCCATCTGGGCTCGCCGCTATCGCACGAAACTTCTTGTGACCGACACGTCGGTAGTTATTCTCGCCGTGAGCATCTCGCTCCAGGCGCGTTTCGGCCCCAGCGCGCCAACTCTGGCCTGGGGCACTGTCGCGACCGATTACTCCCTGGCCGCGCTCGTAATCTCTGCCACGTGGATCGCAGTCCTCGGCGCCTTCCGCACGCGGGATACCCGAGTGGTGGGCGTCGGACCACGGGAGTACAAACTTGTCGTCAACGCGAGCGCTGTGGCTTTCGGACTGCTCGCGATCGTCTTCGTGATCCTGCAGGTCGATATCGCACGTCGGTTCTTCGTTCTCGCTCTGCCGATCGGTGTCTTCGGCCTTCTGTTCGAACGCTGGCTGTGGCGCAAATGGTTGCTGCGCCAGCGAAAGTTCGGGCATTACATGGCGCGGGTCATCGTTGTAGGCAATCGACGTGACGTCGAATATGTGGTCGGACAGGTGGAAGCGAAGACTGGTCCCACGTTCCACATCGTCGGCGCTGCCCTCAAGCAAGCACACGGAAGCGCAATTGCGGCCCCCGGCCGCCCTATTCCGATCGTTTCGGATTTCGAGCACGTCGCCGACGCTGCCATCGCCTTCGACGTCGATACAGTCATTGTCGCCGGGCAACCCAGCGCGAGCCCCGACTACATCCGCACCCTGGCCTGGGATCTCGAGGGCACGTCCGCTGACCTCGTTTTATCCACACGACTGACCGACGTCGCTGGCCCCCGGATCCACTTCCGCCCAGTCGAGGGACTCCCGCTCATTCACGTCGAGATTCCCAAATTCGAGGGTGCCCGCCACGTGCTCAAAAGAACGCTCGATGCGACGAGCGCCGGGCTGGCGCTCATCGTGCTGCTGCCCGTCTTCGCCCTCCTCGCTGTGCTCATCAAACTCGACAGCCCCGGGCCGATATTGTTCTGCCAGCAACGCTGCGGACGCAACGGACGCACCTTCACGATCGTGAAGTTCCGGTCGATGGTTCAAACGGCTGAGGACGACCTCGCCGGCCTCCTCGACCGAAACCAGGCCGCAGGCGTGCTCTTCAAGATGCGCAATGACCCGAGGATCACCAAGATCGGACGCGTGCTCCGCAAGTACTCCCTCGACGAACTCCCCCAGCTGTGGAATGTGTTCATCGGGGAAATGAGCCTCGTCGGACCGCGCCCGCCGCTCCCCTCGGAAGTCGAGAGCTATGACCCCCACGTTCAGCGTCGGCTCTACATCAAACCGGGTCTTACCGGGATGTGGCAGATCAACGGCCGCTCGTCATTGAGCTGGGAAGAGAGCGTACGGCTTGATCTGTACTATGTCGAGAACTGGTCTTTGGCCGGCGACCTCATGATCATCTGGCGCACGTTCAAGACACTCGCCCGACCCATCGGGGCGTACTGATGAGTCTGAGGACCGAGCCCGGGTTTGCCTCCGTTCCTGCCGGAGGTCCACTTCGGATCGTCATGATGGGCACCCGAGGCGTGCCTGCCGCTTACGGCGGCTTTGAAACCGCCGTCGAAGAGATCGGGCGACGTCTCGTGGAACGCGGACACGACGTCACCGTGTACTGCAGAATTTCGCACCACCCCGTGCAGAAGAGCCACCTCGGCATGCGCCTGGTCCACCTGCCCTCCTTGCGTATGAAGGTTGCGGAGACACTCAGCAACACCGCCCTCGCCGCCCTGCACGTGATGCTGCACCGCAAACCCGACGTCGCCTTCATTTTCAATGCCGCCAATTCTCCGTTCCTGCCCGTACTGCGCCTGCGGCGCATCCCAACCGCCCTGCACGTTGATGGCCTCGAATGGAAACGTGGCAAGTGGGGCGAGTCTGGCCGCCGGTACTACCGGTGGGCCGAGGCCGTCGCCGTTCGATGGGCGGATGCCCTGATCGCTGATGCAGATGGGATCTCCGCGTACTTTCGGCGGGAATTCGATGTCCCCACGGAGCTTCTCGCGTACGGAGCACCGATCCTGCGCAACGTCCCTTCGGCTCGTCTGGCCCCCCTCGGACTCGAACCAGGCGGTTTCCATCTGCTGGTCGCTCGATTCGAGCCGGAAAACCACGTCGATCTCATCGTTGAGGGCTACCGCCGAAGCGGTTGCACGCTCCCCCTCGTGGTGGTCGGCTCTGCGCCGTACGCAGCGGCCTACACCGCACGGGTGGAAGGACTGGCCGCACCGGACCCGCGGATACGCATGCTGGGCGGCGTCTGGGACCAGGAACTGCTGGACCAGCTCTATGCGCACGCCCTCAGCTATCTGCACGGCCACTCGGTGGGCGGCACAAATCCTTCTCTCCTCCGCGCCATGGGCGCAGCCACGGCGGTCATTGCCTGGGACGTCAATTTCAACCGCGACGTGGCCGGGCCTGACGGGCTCTACTTCACCAGTGCGGAGTCGCTGAGCTACCTGCTCGACGAAGCAGAGGACAACCGTCAAGACATGATCGACATCGGCCTCGCGCTGCAGGAGCGAGCCGAATTCCGCTACACCTGGGAATCGGTCGTCGACGGCTACGAGGCACTCGCCCGACGCCTGACGGAGGGCTACAGCACACACGGGGCCAATCACCCCCGGGCTCTCGAATCAGCATGGCCGGTGAGCGCGCCCGCTCCTGCCGGCATTCTCGCGTCGATGAAAACCCGGAGGCGAGCGACATGACCAGGTCGGCTGCGGCGCGCGCGCGGCTTGCGGCCCTGATCGTGGGGGCCTGTCTGATCTGCGGAGGAACGTTCTCGGTTTCGCCTGCGCGTGCCGATACCGCTCCGGTGAACCCTGCTGATCCGGCCAGCCCGCTCACGGTCAGCGCCGACGCGCTCCCCACCACCCAGATCGACGGCGTCGCCTGGTCCCAGGTCGTCGTCGGAAACACCGTCTACGTCGCCGGAAAGTTCACCACCGCGCGCCCCGCCGGCGCCGCCCCCGGCACCAACACCGTCCCCCGGAACAACCTCCTCGCCTACGACATCACCACCGGCAAACTCGTCGACGGCTTCGCTCCCAACCTCAACGCCCAGGCCCTCGCCGTCACCGCCTCCCCCGACGGCACCCGCATCTACGTCGCCGGAGACTTCACCAGCATCGACGGCGCCGGCTACTACCGGCTCGCCGCCTTCAGCACCGCCACCGGCAAAATCATCCCCGAGTTCCGTCCCATCATGGGCAGTCAAACCCGCGCCCTGGCCGCCACCAACAGCACCGTCTACGCCGGTGGAACCGCCCAAACCGTCAACGGCCTGCCCCGCACCAACCTCGCCGCCATCAACGCCACAAACGGCTCAACGCTCAGCTGGACGGCCAACACGGACGCCCCGGTCTACGCGCTCGCCCTCACCAAGGACGGCACCCGGCTCGTGGTCGGCGGCCGCTTCGAGAACCTTGGAGGATCCCCGGCCTACGGCCTCGGCGCGGTTGACCCTGTCAGCGGATCGGTGATTCCCTGGGCGGCGGCGGCGCAGGTTCGAAACGCCGGCACGGCCGCATCGATCACGTCCCTGACGGCAACGGACGACCGAGTCTACGGCTCGGGCTACGTCTTCGGCGCCGGGGGGAACCTGGAGGGGATCTTCTCGGCGGACCCGGGAACGGGGAAAATCGCCTGGGTCGAGGACTGCCACGGCGACACGTACTCGGTGTATCCGCTGGGGGACTCCGTGTACGGTGCGGGCCACCCGCACTACTGCGGAAACATCGGCGGATACCCCGAGACGAATCCACGCACCCAGCGCTATATGTTGGCGTTCAGCAAGGCGGCGACTGGCACAATCACCCGAGATCCGCACGGGTATTTCAACTGGGCCGGCACCCCCGCTCCCACACTGCTCAATTGGTTCCCGTCCTACGTTCCCGGCACGTTCTCTGGGCAGGGCCAGTCCACCTGGACCGTTGCCGGCAACGACGAGTACCTCGCAGTGGGGGGCGAGTTCCCCTTCGTCAACGGGGTCGCCCAGAGCGGACTCACACGGCACGCAATCACCGCTCTCACCCCTAACGCGATCGGTCCCAGCGTGAACCCTGAGCTCGTACCGACCGCGGTCTCCATCACCGCCGGCGCCGCACGCATCAGCTGGGCGGCCACCTTCGACAACGACAATTCAGTGCTCACATACGCACTCGTGCGCGACGGCGACCTCGCCGCACCGGTCTACACGACCACCCAATCATCCAACTTCTACACGCGCCCGTTGATGGGATTCGTCGACAAGGGGCTCGCCCCCGGCAGCGAGCACTCCTACCGGCTCTACGTCACGGATCCGTGGGGGAACTCTGTCAGCCGACTGGGCAATACGGTCACGATCGTCGCGGCGGATGCGAGCGACACCTATTCCGCCGCCGTGCTCGCGGACCAGCCCCGTTCCTACTGGCCGCTCAGTGAAGCCTCGGGCAGCGCGGGCCTCGACCACGCTGGACTATCCGACCTGCAACTCGGCACGGGCGTGACCCGCGGCGCACCAGGCATTCAGGGCTCGGTGACAGCGTCGCGTTTCAGCGGCAACACCACCGGGTTCGCTGCCACGCAAACCGCCCAGGCCGCACCGAACACGTTCAGTGTGGAATCCTGGTTTCGAACCTCCTCGACCACGGGAGGCAAGATCGTGGGCTACGGCAACAACAACACCAAGCCCTCCACGAAATATGATCGCCACGTCTATATGGACAATTCCGGGCGTCTGTTCTTCGGGGTCAATCCCGGGTCGGCACGCACGATTTCGAGCCCCGGCGCCTACAACGATGGAGTCTGGCATCAGGTCGTCGCCACTTTGGGTCCCGAGGGGATGCGTCTCTTCGTCGACGGCAAGCAGGTCGCCGCCCGATCGGACATCATCGCGGGTGAGGCTTTCGACGGCTACTGGCGAGTCGGCGGCGACAGTCTGGGAAGCTGGGCCTCGCATCCGCTCAGCTCCTACCTCAACGGCGATATCGCCCAGGTCTCGGTCTATCCGGCCGTACTGACCCGGCAGGCGGTCCGCGACCACTTCGTGGCGTCGGGTCGCGCCGCCACCACAACGCCCACACCGACGGATGCTTATGGGGCCGCCATCTCCGCGTCGGATCCCCTGCTGTACTGGCGACTCGGAGACGCAGCGGGCGCCCGTGCGGCCGATTCCGGATTGGCCGGCAACACCGGAACGTATGCGGGTACCGTGACCGCAGGAGCAACCGGGTTGGTCAACGGCACTACTGACACGTCGGCCTCGTTCACCTCGGGCGCGGTCGTGAGCGGCGTGCAGGACTACGCGCCACGTGCGTACTCTCTCGAAACCTGGTTCACCACGACGACGACTGCCGGCGGCAAGCTGATCGGTTTCGGAGATACCCCGAGCGGGCTCTCCAAGACCTACGACCGGCACGTCTACATGCAGAACGACGGAACGCTGGTTTTCGGTACGTGGACTGGGATCGCCAACACCGCCAAGACAACGCAGGCCTACAATGACGGGCAGCGCCATCACGTGGTAGCCACGCAATCCGCAGACGGCATGAAACTGTACGTCGATGGCGTGCTCGCCGGGACCAATCCGCAAGTCTCGGCGCAGAGCTATGCCGGGTACTGGCGCATCGGCGGCGACCCCACGTGGGGTTCGAGCAGCCCCTACTTCACCGGTGTCCTCGACGAGGCAGCCGTCTATCCGCGGGCGCTGAGCGCGGCGGTCGTGAAGAGCCACCACGACCTCGGCACCTATGTAGTGCCGCCGAATGTGGCGCCGACGGCGGCGTTCACCGCGACCTCCACACTGCTCACCACCGCATTCGACGCCTCCACCTCCACCGACACCGACGGAACCATCACCGGCTACGCCTGGAACTTCGGCGACACCACCACCGACACCGGGCCCACACCCACCCACACCTACGCCGCAGCCGGCACCTACACAACAACCCTCACCGTCACCGACAACAGCGGAGCCACCGCCACGACCACCCGCACCATCACCGCCACCGCACCACCCAGCAACACCATCGCCCAAGACTCCTTCAACCGCACCACCACCAACGGATGGGGCACAGCCGACGTCGGCGGCCCCTGGGCCCACACCGGAGCAACCAACATCTACACCACCAACTCCGCAACCGCCCGCGTGCTCAACGCCACCGGATCCACCAAAATCAGCACCCTCACCAACGTCGCCTCCACCAACACCGACACCCAAGTCACCCTCTCCGCCGACAAAACCCCCACCGGCGGAGGCACCTACGTCTCCGTCCTCGGACGCGTCGCCGGCGGCACCGACTACTCCCTGCGAGCCTGGCTCCGCAACGGCGCCACCATCCAAGCCCACCTCCTCCAAGGAAACACCTCACTCCAAGCCCTCAACACAGACCTCACCTACACCCCCGGAACCCAACTCCAACTGCGCCTCCAAACCTTCGGAACCTCCCCCACCACCATCCGCGCCAAAATCTGGCCCACCGGTCAACCAGAACCCACCACCTGGCAACTCACCACCACCGACACCACCCCCGCACTCCAAACCCCCGGCGCCATCGGACTCCGCACCTACATCTCCGCCTCCGCCACCAACGGCCCCACCACCCTCACCTTCGACAACCTCACCAGCGTGCCTTCGCCGTCGAATGTGGCGCCGACGGCGGCGTTCACCGCGACCTCCACACTGCTCACCACCGCATTCGACGCCTCCACCTCCACCGACACCGACGGAACCATCACCGGCTACGCCTGGAACTTTGGCGACACCACCACCGACACCGGGCCCACACCCACCCACACCTACGCCGCAGCCGGCACCTACACAACAACCCTCACCGTCACCGACAACAGCGGAGCCACCGCCACCACCACCCGCACCATCACCGTCACCGCACCCCCGTCGAATGTGGCGCCGACGGCGGCGTTCACCGCGACCTCCACACTGCTCACCACCGCATTCGACGCCTCCACCTCCACCGACACCGACGGAACCATCACCGGCTACGCCTGGAACTTTGGCGACACCACCACCGACACCGGGCCCACACCCACCCACACCTACGCCGCAGCCGGCACCTACACAACAACCCTCACCGTCACCGACAACAGCGGAGCCACCGCCACCACCACCCGCACCATCACCGCCACCGCACCACCCAGCAACACCATCGCCCAAGACTCCTTCAACCGCACCACCACCAACGGATGGGGCACAGCCGACGTCGGCGGCCCCTGGGCCCACACCGGAGCAACCAACATCTACACCACCAACTCCGCAACCGCCCGCGTGCTCAACGCCACCGGATCCACCAAAATCAGCACCCTCACCAACGTCGCCTCCACCAACACCGACACCCAAGTCACCCTCTCCGCCGACAAAACCCCCACCGGCGGAGGCACCTACGTCTCCGTCCTCGGACGCGTCGCCGGCGGCACCGACTACTCCCTGCGAGCCTGGCTCCGCAACGGCGCCACCATCCAAGCCCACCTCCTGCAAGGAAACACCTCACTCCAAGCCCTCAACACAGACCTCACCTACACCCCCGGAACCCAACTCCAACTGCGCCTCCAAACCTTCGGAACCTCCCCCACCACCATCCGCGCCAAAATCTGGCCCACCGGTCAACCAGAACCCACCACCTGGCAACTCACCACCACCGACACCACCCCCGCACTCCAAACCCCCGGCGCCATCGGACTCCGCACCTACATCTCCGCCTCCGCCACCAACGGCCCCACCACCCTCACCTTCGACAACCTCACCACGATTGCCGTGCCCTGATGACCGGCAAGCCGCGGAGACCGGCTGTACATACTGGGCCTGCCGGGGCTCCGACCGAACGGAGAGAAACCGCGCTGTCCGTGGTTTTCGACGCGTACTGGTGGGACAGTGGCCCTCCCTCACTGCGTCATGTCCTGCGAGAAATCATCCTCGCGTGGCGGGAGGAGTTTCCGCATGACGACCTCACACTCGTCATGCGCACGAAGGCCGCGCGACCCGAACGTGACCTCCTGCCCGGGCCGGTGCGGGTGGCACGCACCGCTCTGTGGCCACAGGCCTTCGCCGCGACGTGGGCCGTTCGTCGGGTTGCTCGACGGGCCGGCGCCGATCTGGTTCTGACGCACAATTTCGCGGCCAGAGCACCGGGGGCCGTGAGCGCCGTCTACCTGCACGATGTTCTCTTTCGAACCAATCCGGAATGGTTCACCTTGACCGAACGCGCGTACTTCTCTCTCATGACACGCTGGGTCAGCCGCGCGGATGTCGTCTTCACGTCGAGCCGTTCGGAGGCGGCTCGCATCACGAAGTTCAGCCGCGCGCGGCGGGTGTGCCCGGTCGGCCTTGGCCTGAGCACGGAGCTGGTGGCGCGAAACATGCTCGAAGACGCCGATCCTCGGCTGCAGGGCTCCCGGTATTTCCTCACCGTCGGTCGGCTCAACGTGAGAAAGAATCTGCAACACACAGTGTTGGCCGCTCTGCAGTCCGGTGAACTCAGCCCGCAGACGCCGCTTGTCATCGTGGGCGAGGCAGACGGCAAACTCGGTCTTGTCGACCGTCAGTGCCGTGACGCCGTCACCTCGGGAGCAGTCATCTTCACCGGATTCGTCTCGGAAGCGCGGCTGCGCTGGCTGTACCGCAATGCGTCGCTCTTCCTTTTTCTCTCTCTCGGAGAAGGGTTCGGAATGCCGCCCCTCGAGGCCGCGTATTTCGGCGCCCCCCTCCTCGTGAGCGACCTGCCCGTCTTCAGAGAGACCCTGGGCACCCGCGCGCGATACGTCGATCCGACACACATCACGACAATTGCGCGGGCAATAGCCGCCAGCACGGTTCCGCGGCAACGCGGTGATGCCTTCGACCCGGGCGAGCTGGCGCAGGAGCATAATTGGCAGACGATAGTACGTGCCATGAGGACAATTGCCTCCGAAAGCCGAACCAGTCCGACGAAACGGAGGAAATCGACCTCATGAGCGCAGCTCTTGATCTCGGCATTCCCGGCCCACTGGTGGACCGTTCGTTGCTGGCCGCGGTGTCGTTCACCTTCGCGGCACTGCTCTATCTGGTGCTGCGCCGATCGCCGCGCCTCGCGATCGCCCTGTGGATTTCAGTGCTGTGTTTCGTGCCCGTCTGGGTGGGAATCGGGTTTGGCGCCGGCTTCGCGCTCGGCGTGAACGGAAAATACTACCTGTCGGCAGCCACCATCCTGGCGATGGTCGTCAGCCTTGCTGTTTTCTCCACGCCGTCCTGGCAATTCAGCATCGTGGACGGGCTGGTCGCCCTCCTGGTCTTTGTGGGCCTGGCCTCGCTGTTCACGGCCGGAGGGGGTATCGCTCTGGCATTCATGTTTACCCTGGTGACCTATTTTGTTGTCGGTTTCGTCCTCGGCCGACTCGCGCCGCTCGCGGTCGACATCCGTTGGATCTATGGAGCCGTCGCGGTCGCCTTCACGATCGTCGCCGCACTCGCGGTGCTGGAATTCGCCACGGGCTGGAATCCGTTCGTGGGTATCCCCGGCAACGGCGCGCTGTATTCCACGTGGGCTGGCCTGCAGGGCCGAGGCGGAATCGTGCGCGCCGAAGGAGCATTCGGACATTCGATCGCACTCGGTTCGAGCCTCGCCATGGCCATCCCGCTGGCGCTGTCATCGCGCTTTCGCCTGTCGATTCGTGCGGCGATGGTCGCACTCATGCTCGTGGCCACTGTGGTCACGTTCAGCCGTATCGCCATCGTAGGGGCGGTTCTCGGCCTCACCCTGTCCATAGTCTTTCTGCGCGACGCCATCTCCCGGCGACTGCGGGTTATCCTGGTCTCCTCGCTCGTGGGCGTTTCCGTGGTGGCCGTGCCGTTTTTGAGTACAGTCTTCGAAGACGCGGGCACCGAGGCATCCGGAAGCGCTGCCTACCGCGGCGATCTGTTGTCTCTCCTCACCGAGATGAACATCATCGGGCTCTCAGACTCGGCGCGGCGAAGCCCAGCCGGGCAAACGTACTTCGGAAATTTTCGTTCCATCGACAGCCAACTCATCCTGACCGGATTGACCAGCGGAATCCTCACTCTTGCTTGCGTCGTCGTACTGTTGCTTGCCGCGATCGCCCTGGTGCTCCGTCGTCGAGCGACGGCGGCGACGATCGCAATCGTCGCCCAGATCCCGGCCCTGGCCACGGTGGCGCTGATTACCCAATACTCGATCTTCCTCTGGTTTGTCGTCGGTTTGGCGGCGGCCGGTCAGGTGAGGTCGTCTCTTTTCGAGCCGCAGGACGGTGACCGCCACGGCTGGAGCCGCGACCCCAACCTGACAGCGCAGGGCCCGCCTGCGGGCAGTGGCACACATCAGTTCAAACGAGGGATTTTACGATGAATTTGCAGCAGCATCTCGCCACAATTCGGCTTTACTGGTACATTGTCGTACCGATCACGCTCCTCGGAGGCGTCCTGGGGTGGGGGCTCTCCCAGGCCGCGACGCCGAGCTACACGTCGACGGCCAGCCTGTATTTTTCGCTGAACCTCAGCGGTTCAGCGACTGATTTGAACCAGGGCTCTGCGTATACGCAAAACCAGATTTTGTCGTTCGCCCAACTGACCAAGTCATCTCTGGTGCTCGCTCCAGTTATCGACCAGCTCGGTCTTGAGGGCACGGCGAAGGCTCTCGCGAACTCCGTCAATGTCAGCACCCCGCAGAACACCGTGGTGCTCGACGTGGCCGTGGACAATGACGACCCGGAGCGAGCTGCGCTCATCTCCAACGCCGTCGCGGCGAGTCTGAGCAAGAACGTCGAGCAGATCGCGCCCAAGACCGTCGATGGCACACCGTCCGTGTCCGTGCGGGTGATTGAACCGGCAACGGTTCCCACCGAGCCCTCGTCCCCGAATGTGCGCATCAACGTGCTCGCCGGCTTTCTGCTCGGCCTGTTTCTCAGCATCCTGATCATCGTTCTACGACAGGTGCTCGACACCCGTGTGCATTCAGTCGCCATCCTCACAGCGCTGACGGACTTGCCACTGCTGGGGTCCATCGAACAGTCCAAGAAGAAGATGGACCCGCTCGTGATGCTTCGTGACCCCCGGTCGCGCACGGCCGAGCTGTACCGGCAGATGCGCGCAAACCTTGCTTTCGTCGCGGTCGACTCCACGTCGCTGAGCATCGTGGTGACGTCTTCGATTGCCGGCGAAGGCAAGTCAACGATTACGAGCAACCTCGCCCAGGCCCTCAGCGAGGGTGGCCAGCGTGTTCTGCTGATCGATGCGGACCTGCGACGGCCCGCCATCGCGAACTACGCCGGTCTGGAGGGACAGGTCGGGCTCACGACGGTCCTGGTGGGCCGCGCCGACTATCGCGACGTGATTCAACCGTGGGGAACCAGCGGCCTGCGGGTCCTGCCTTCCGGACGCATACCCCCGAATCCGAGCGAGCTCCTCTCCTCCCGGGCGATGTCAGACCTCGTCGCCCTGCTGAAAGACGAATACGACGTCATCCTGATCGATGCCCCGCCGATGTCGGGTGCCGCGGATGCCGCCATTCTCTCTCGTCTCGTCGATGGCGCACTGGTCGTCGCGGATCGTACCCAGGTCCACCGGCCACAGCTGCTGCAGACCCTGGATTCCCTGTCGAAGTCCGGCGTTCACATCCTCGGTATCGTCCTCAACCGGCTGGCACCGAATAACGACCGCCAGGCCTACTATCAGTTGCCCGAAGGCAAGGCCACGACATCCGGATCCGGCGGGGACAGACGGGGATCCGCCGTGCGGCGCACACCGACGGCCCTCCCCGACGGCACGGCCACCAAACCGACGAGCGCCTAGCCGTGGGTCAGCCGAAGACGACGATCGGCGAGCCCGCTGCCTTGCTCACCGTGACGGTGAGTGCTCCCTGCTCGTCAGTCGGCACGCTGAAGGAGTAGTGCGCCCTCGCGCTCGCGCCGGCGGCGAGGGTCCCGCTGAATTCTTCCGCATTCTTGTTCGCCAGAATCGGAGAGGCTGGCACCACATCGGGGCCGAAATAGGCGTTCACGGTCACCTCGGCGAGCGCCAGCGGCTGCGCGGTGCCGTTGACGAGCTCCACCTCGATTCGCACGGATGGCCCGCTGACCTCGCCTACCCCGGAACCCACGACGGTGTCCGGCGTGATGTCGGTGATGCGGGCAGTGACGAGGCCGCCGAGATCTGCCATGGCGTCGATGGGCACGGTGCTGAGGACGATCTCGCCGAATACAGGCTCGACGGACGCGGAGGGGAGAGGAGCAGCTTCGATCGCTGGCGCCCGCGAGCTGCTCGGCTCCGAGGTGGGACGTGACGTCCCGAGCACGGGCGCATCCGTCGAGGATCTGGACGTGGTCTCGGTTTGCCGGGGTGATGACCCACTCTCCACGCCCTGCGATCCCGCCCAGGCGAAGCCGCCGCCGAGCACGAGCACCACACCGGCCGTCACCCCGATGGCCAGGCGTCGTGCCCGACGTTTCGGTGATGTGGTCACGGTCGGCCCGGCAGCGGATCAGCAGGCGCCGTCGTGGCCGTCCAGGACCGCAGCTCCCTGAACCACTTCACCAGCGCGAGCAAGAGGAACGCCGACGTGCCGGCAAAAATGAGAGTGTAGACGACGGTGAACACCGGGACGGACCCGAGGAAGAGGAACGACAGGCAGAGAACGCCGTAGTCCATGGGGGCGACGAGTAGCGCCCGGATCCACGACGGCTTGCCCGGACGGTCCTCGGCCAGTGGCATGGCGTTTCGGGGTCGCCTGAGCTGCTCCGTGAGAATCATCGCGAAGAACATCACTGCCGAGACGATGGTGAACGTGAGAGGCACGAGGAGCCAGACGACCGGAACCACGTCGAATCGGTAGAAGCCGATCACGAGAGCGATGGGCATGGTCGAGACCTTGACGGCGTCGACAACGTGATCGAGCCATTCTCCCGCAGGGCTGCTGCTCTGGCGAAGCCGTGAGACCTGACCGTCGGCCGAGTCGAAGGCGTAGCCGATGACCAGGCACAGCGTGACGGCCACCCCCAGGAGCCACGACGGCGGAAACAACGCCAACAGAAGGATGCCGCTGAATGTCCAGACTGCGCTGATGCCCGTCACGGCGTTCGGGGTGAGGCCAGCCCGGTAGGCCCATGCCGCCAGGTATCGACCCAGCCGCCGGTTGACGAATCGAGAGTAGGCCGGCGCACTCCGCGCCGCCGGTTTCTGCGCCGCCGACAAGCGGCGCACGACGCCCAGGTACGACTCGTCGAGGGCGCTCGTGGCAACCCGATCCGGGTTCTCGCCGGCCGATCGACTGTGCCCCACCGCAGTCATCCGTTCTCGCTTTCGTCTGATTCCGCACGTTCGTGCTGATCACTGCGTGACCTGATCACGACGTGATGTGATCAACAATCTGACACTCGCCCCTAATGCTAGATGCAGTTCTTTTCCGATGCGGCCCCACAAACAGGGGCAATTTTTGGCTCTCCTGACATAACCGTGGGTCGTTTCCGAGCGCCTTAACGAGTGCACGCCGCTCTCCGCCTAGGTTTCTAACTGACAAAGGTAAGAAACACAGGGACGAGAAAACGGCGTGCAAAACTTAACACTATGGCGAACTCTGCTCGGAGTCGACAAGACAGTTGTCGAGGCAGTGGATCTCGACATGGAGACGGGCATTCTGGTCGCGTCGGTGCGTCCGACGGCGTCGATGCGGAACCGTTGCGGGTCCTGCCGGAAGCGCTGCCCCCGCTACGACGCTGGTGAGGGTCGGCGGCGCTGGCGATCACTGGATGCTGGCTCGGTGCAGGTCCAGTTGGAAGCTGCGGCGCCGCGGGTGAGGTGCGGTGTTCACGGCGTGACCGTCGCCGCCGTGCCGTGGGCTCGGCATCAAAGCGGACACACGCTGTTCTTCGACGACCAAGTCGCGTGGCTGGCCACGCAAACATCCAAAACGGCGATCACGGTGTTGATGCGCATCGCGTGGCGCACCGTCGGCGCGATCATCACCCGGGTCTGGGCAGACACGGAGAAGCAATTCGACCAGTTCGCCGACCTCACCCGGATCGGTATCGACGAAATCAGCTACAAACGCGGCCACAAGTATTTGACGTGTGTCGTGGACCACGATTCCGGCCGCCTCATCTGGGCAGCACCGGGCCAGGACAAGGCCACCCTCGCGACGTTCTTCGACGCGCTGGGGCCGGAGCGCTCGGCGATGATCACGCATGTTTCCGCGGACGGCGCAGCCTGGATCGCCACTGTCGTCAAGGAACGAGCCCCTAACGCCGTTCGTTGCGCCGACCCGTTCCATGTCGTGAAATGGGCCACGGAGGCCCTCGATGAGGTCCGCCGAGCCGCGTGGAACGACGCCCGCAAAGCCGCCCGGCACAACGAGGCCGGACGAGGCCGTGGCCGACCTCCAACCGGAGCGCCGGCCCGCCCGGATAGCGCCCGGGCCATGGGCATCAAGAACTGCCGATACGCGCTCTGGAAGAACCCGGAGAACCTCACCGAGAAGCAACAAGCGAAGCTCGCCTGCATCGTGCAGACCGACCCGCGGCTGGCCCGCGCTTACTACCTGAAGGAAGGCCTCCGTGTCATCTTCAAACTGCCTCTCGACGAAGCGACTGAAGCGCTGGACAAATGGGTCAGCTGGGCCCGCCGCTGCCGAATCCCATCCTTCGTGAAACTACAGAGAAGCATCGTCAAACACCGCACCGCGATCCTGGCTTCCATCGAGCACGGCCTCTCAAACGGGCGGGTCGAATCCATGAACACCAAGATCCGCCTCATGACTCGCATCGCGTTCGGCTTCAAAGCACCCGACGCCCTCATCGCCCTCGCGATGCTCAGCCTCGGCGGACACAAACCCGTACTTCCGGGCCGGGATTAACCCACGGAAGAGTCAGGAGAGCCCAATTTTTCTCGCTATTCGGCTCGCGCGCGCAGCTCGCGCCTGGCGATCGTGAGGCCGTCCCGCACCCCGCGGCCGCCGGCGAGAAGGGGACGAAGGGATCGCAGGAATTGACGTCGGCCTCCGTGGAGCAGCACTTCCCACGCGATGGGGAGGCTCGCCCGACGCCACCGTCGCAGGTCGTCGCTGCGCAGGTGCCGCGCCCCAAACAAGAGACGGTTTCGAATGTTGTAGTAGTAGTAGGCTTCCGACTTCGGACTTCCGTGGCCCTGCACGACGGCCTGCTGGGTTCCGCCCTCGTCGTGCACAGCCACGGCGTCTCGGCAGACCTCGGTGACGCCGCCCGCCCGTTCGACTCGATACGAGAAGTCGACGTCTTCCCAGTAGAGAAAGTATTCCTCACTGAATCCGCCGACGCGGCTCCAGAGCTGGTCGCTCAGCAGGAGGCAGGCCCCGCTCAGCCACGGTTCGAACCGGGCTGACCGGAATTCGTTCCGACGCCGGGTGGCCCTGATCCGGCCATCATCCAGATAGAGGTCCGCCCCGTCGAACCACACGGATCCGTCGGATCGCACGATGCGGGGAGAGACGAGTGTGAGCGGATGTGTGCGCACGCGCTCCAGAAGCACACCCACTTGGTCCGCCGCAATGGTCGCATCCGGATTCAGAAGCAGGAATGCCCCGGCGCCACTCTGCTGCGCCCGGTGCACTCCAGCGTTTACCCCGACGCCGAAGCCGGTGTTTGAGGCGGGCAGGACCGTGAGCCATCCCTCAGTGTCGGCGAGCGCACATACCCGCTCGCGCTCTGATTCCGACGTGAAATTGTCCACCACCACGACGCGCGCCGCGGGCAGTGAACGCGTCAGGGGTACAAGATTCCTCTCGAGCAGCTCTGACGACCCGTAGTTCACGACAACGATAGCCAGGCTCTCGATGTCGGCCGATGTCCACTCGTTCTCCACCTCAGACGCACCTTTCACTGCCAGTCGACCGTTCGCTGACCAGTGTTGCAGATTGCACTATTATTCAGAACCATGAGGATTCGGAACGCACGATCAGTGGCGTCGCGGTGGGGCCAGGCCCTCCCCGCGGACGACCGCGAGCCAGCGACGGCGCTGACCGTGCTGCAGTCTTTTCCGGTCCCTCGCAAGATCACAAACCCTTACATCGTGATGCTCGCCGGGTGTCTGCGCACGTTGCCCGACGTGACGGTGCTCAATTTCAGTTGGCGAACGGCCTTGCTCGGACGCTATGACGTCTTCCACTCGCACTGGCCGGAAAACCTCGTCGATGGTCACAGTCCGCTCAAGAAATTCGTGCGCCAGATCTTTACGCTTGCGCTCGTCGCGAGGCTCACGATCACGCGCACACCGATCGTCCGCACGATGCACAATGTGGAACGTCCACAGGGTCTGTCCCGGCGGGCGAGTCTTCTCCTCGATCTCATCGATCGCGAGACGACCCTGCGAATCCGCCTCAACACCACGACCATCATCGACTCCGCCGCACCCAGCGCGACGATACCTCACGGCCATTACCGGGACTGGTTTGCCCGGTACCCGCCCTCGACCGTCGTGCCCGGCCAGATTGGCTATACCGGCCTGATCCGTCGGTACAAGGGCGTCGAGACCCTGGTCAGTGCCTTTCGCGACACCGAAGGGACCGGCGGGGGCCTGTCGCTGCGCATCGGGGGCAATCCGTCGTCGCCGGAGCTGGCACAAACCGTTTCCACGCTCGCGAGCGGCGATGACCGAATCTCCCTAACGCTGAACCTGTTGACGGATGCCGAACTCGTGGAGATCGTCACGTCCTCCGAACTGGTGGTTCTCCCCTATCGTTTCATGCACAACTCAGGGGGCGTCTTGGCTGCCCTGTCCATGGGGCGCCCCGTGCTGGTTCCGGAGAATGCGGTGAATCGCGCACTCGCGTGCGAGGTGGGGGCCGGGTGGGTGCACTGCTACGCCGGCGAGCTGACCGCCCGGCATCTCACGGACACCCTTCACGAGCTGAGGACCCACCCGGCACCGCGTCCCGTCGATCTGCAGGCACGTGAGTGGAACCACACCGGCACGAATCACGTCGACGCCTACCGGCAGGCGATCGCGATCCTTCATGACGGACACTGACGGGGTGGCCTCCGCTAACGTCGCCGTTCCCCGGCTGCGGCTCACGGTGGCTGTCGTGACCTATCGGCGGCCCACCGAACTGGCCAGGGCTCTGCCCGTGATCCTCGACCACGTCCGGGCGCTGAACGCCCTGCCGGAGGGCGCACTCGACGCAGACGTGATTGTTGTGGACAACGACGCCGCCGCGACGGCGCAACCCGTGGCGCGGGCCCTCGACTCTCCCCTCGTTCGCTATGTCGTGGAGCCGCTGCCGGGCATCGCCGCGGCCCGTAATCGTGCTCTCGACGAAACCCTCGGTTCGGACCTCCTCGTTTTCATCGACGATGACGAACAGCCGCGCGATGGTTGGCTCGCCCACCTCGTAGCAACCTGGCGGACCACCCGAGCGGCAGCCGTCTCCGGTCGTGTCATCTCGGAGTTCGCCGACGCGCTCGACCCGTGGGTAGCGGCCGGCGACTTCTTTCGTCGGCGCAGCCTGGAGACCGGAACCGAGATCCGTGTCGCGGCGGCCGGAAATCTGCTGCTCGACCTGCACCAGATTCGGGAGCTCGGAGTGCGCTTCGATTCCAGTCTGGGACTGAGCGGCGGCGAAGACACCCTGTTCAGCCGCGAGCTGCATCGGCGGGCTGGCCGCATCGTGTGGTGCGAGGAGTCGGCCGCGACCGATTTCGTTCCCCCCGCTCGAACGACGCGGCGCTGGGTCTTGCGGCGGGCGTGGAGCCATGGCAACACTGAAAGCGTTATCGACCTCTACCTGGCCGGCTCGGCGTCCAGGCGTTTGGCCGCGCGGTTCAGCGGCACCGCGCAGGGTCTCGTACGCATGATCGGCGGTGGTGGTCGGTACGTCCTCGGGGTGCTCACCCGGTCCCTGCGACATCAGGCCAGGGGCCTGCGCGCCGCGTGCCGCGGAACCGGAATGGTTTCCGGCGCATTCGGTGTGGTCTATGAGGAATACGGCAGGACGAAAGCCTGACGGCTCGGCGCAATCTGGCGGCTCGGCGCAATCTGACGGCTCAGTCCCATCTCTCGAGCCGCGAGATGGCCCGCGCCGGGTTGCCGGCGACGATCGTTGCGGCGGCAACCGACGAGGTCACCACGGATCCGGCGGCCACCACGGCGCCGTCGCCGATCACGACTCCCTTGAGGATCAGCGCGCCGGTTCCGACGAGCACGTGATCTCCTATCGCCACAGCTATGGTGTGTGGGAGCACGGTGCCGTCCGTGCCGGTTATGCGGTGAAAGTCTGTGTCCAGAATCTGGGCGTCCCAGGACACCTGCGACCCTGTCCCGATCGTGAGCCCCGACTCCACATTGATGACCGTCCGTGCACCGATCCCACCCCCGCGAGCCAACGCCAGGGTGGCGCCTGGGCCCACCCAGATGCGCACACCACGGTGGATCCGGCTGCCACGGTCGAGATGATAGCGACCCGGCCCACCGAGCTTCACCCCGGCCGCGATCCGCACCCCGTGATGCCCGCTCAGGGAACCGCGCGCCAGTTCGACGACACGCCGCACCCGACCGAGAAGAGTCATAGACCATTCATATCAGACCGCCGTCTCGGGTCGACACGGCCTCCCTTTGGGGGGTCGCCGTCATCCCCCTCGTGTGGATAACGTGAAACTGCAGGCCTGACCCAGGTAATTTGCGCGCCTCGAGTGTGGGCCGGCCCACCCAACTTCGGGTGACTACAGCCTTACTCGATACCGGAGTCTCCATGCGCATCCTCGTTTTATGGGCCGACACCGGCTCGCCCAATTTGGGCGTGCGCGCGCTGGGCGCCGGAACCGCGGCCCTCGTGCACCGGATTTGGCCGGATGCGAGCATCACCTTTCAGAATTACGGGCATCGGGCACCAGAGCTTCCGTTCGGCCGACTCCGGTCGCTCGCGAAGGAGCGACTGACCGCAAGCCTCGGCATGCAGCAGTGGTTGGCCGGTTTCGACCTCGTCATCGATTCGCGGTCCGGTGACAGCTTCTCCGATATCTACGGGCTTCGCCGGCTTGCCGTCATGGGCGCTGTCTCGGAATTCGCCAGCCAAGCGGGCGTGCCCGTGGTGCTGGGCCCGCAAACAATCGGCCCGTTTCAGACCCGTTCCGGCCGGGTGCTCGCCCGACGGTCCCTTACGCGCGCGTCGGTGGTGATGGCGCGCGATTCCGCGAGCGCCGAGTGCTCGTCGGGGCTCGGACGCCCGGTCGACGTGGTGACCACGGATGTTGTCTTCGCGATTGCGCGACCCCGGGTCGCGCGCACTCGCGACGTCATCTTCAACATTTCAGGCCTACTGTGGCACGACAACCCGCACGTGGATTCGGCGCGGTACCGAGATCTGGTGACGCGCGTCTATCGATCTCTCGTGAGCGAAGGTCGAGAGGTCACGCTCCTGGCCCACGTCGTCAACCCGAGCAGCCTGACTCAGGGCAGCCTCGATCTACAGGGCCCCCAGCCGGCCACTTCGCCCAATCTGGACAACGACGTGCCCGCGATCCAGGACTTTGCGCGCCGGGTAGCCCCCGACTGCGAAATTATCATTCCCACGGGGCTGTCGGATGTGCGTTCCACCATCGCCTCCGGGCGGGTCGTGATCGGCTCGAGGATGCACGCCTGCCTGAACGGCCTGTCCGTCGGAGTTCCCGCCGTGCCACTCGCCTATTCCCGAAAATTCGCTCCCCTGTTGCAGGGGCTCGGCTGGCATCACACCGTCGACCTGCGCGGCGGTGATACACGGGTGGGCGAGGTCATGCGCGAGGTCAACGGCGACGCACTGACGACGGACGTCACCGGGGTGCTCGAACGCGCGCACTCGTCCCTGGCCACCGCCGAGAATGCACTGCGGAGCCTCGCGTGATCGAACACCCCGCGCTCGACCGTGCCATCGACCGGGTGGTGAGGTCTGAGAACTGCACGGGCTGCGGGCTGTGCGCCCTGCTCGATACCGGCCTGGACATGACGCTTGACCCAGCGGGATTCTCGCGGCCGGCACGGATCGGTCCGTCGACCGCCGACGACGATGCCGCGAGGCGTTTTCGTGCGGCGTGCCCCGGCATCCGCGTGGACGCTCAACGCCCGGCCGGAGCGCGCCGACACGCCACACTGGGACCGATCCTCCAGGTCTGGCAGGCCTGGGCGACGGATCCGGCCGTGAGATTCGCGGGCAGCAGCGGCGGCACTCTGACAGCCCTCGCTGCGTGGCTCGCCGAGACCGGCGAGGCGGCGCAGGTGATCGGGGCACGAGCGGCTAGCGATAATCCCCGTCGAACGGTGAGCGTACGGATCCAGAGCCGCGAGGAAGCGCTGGCGTCAGCCGGGTCCCGATATGCGCCGACCTCCAGCTGCGCTGTTGGCGGGGCAGCGGATGCCGATTCCGCGTTCATCGGAAAGCCCTGCGAGGTCTCGGCGCTTCGTGCGCTGCCGTCGCCGAAGGGAAGTCCCCCCACAGAGCCTCCTTTGCTGCTGTCCTTCTTCTGCGCCGGTACGCCCAGCCAGAACGCCACGGATTCCCTCGTGGAAGGGTTGGGAGTGCCGAGGGACGAGGCTGTCCGCGACCTGTGGTTCCGCGGTCACGGCTGGCCCGGTCGCTTCACGGTTGTTCGGGCCGACGGCACCACCGTTGACACCAGCTATGAGAACTCCTGGGGCACCAGCCTGGGTCCAGCCGTGCAGTGGAGATGCAAGATCTGCCCCGATGGTGTCGGAGAAAGTGCTGACGTCACCGCCGCCGACCTGTGGCGTGCCGATGATCGCGGCTACCCGGATTTCACTCCGGGGCCCGGGGTGAGCGCGCTGATCGCTCGCACCATTCGCGGCCGGGACCTCGTGCTGCGTGCCGCGGCAGCCGGCATCCTCACTGTTGCGCCGCTGGATATCGATGAGCTTGCTGCGGTACAGCCGCTGCAGCGCACCCGTCGGCATACCCTTGCCGGTCGTCTGGTCGGCACGAGGCTGGCCGGCGGCCGGGTGCCACGGTTTCGTGGTTTCGCCCTGCTGCGGTTGGCGGCGCCCCGGCTGCGCGAGACGTTCCGCACCCTGCGGGGAACCTATCGCCGCCGCCGTGCCCTCCGGCTCCACTCGTGAAGCGCCCCAGCCGTTCGAACCGGTCCGAACCCAAGCCGACAAGCGGACTCGGGGTTCGCGCCGCCCGCGGTGCAGCCGTCACCCTGAGTGGCCAGGCCGGAAAGGTTCTGATCCAGCTGGCATCCGTCGTGGTGCTCGCGCGCATCCTGTCGCCGACGGACTATGGACTCATCGCCATGGTGGTCGTGATCATCGGAGCGGGTGAGATCTTTCGCGATTTCGGGCTCTCCTCCGCAGCGGTTCAGGCCCCCTCGCTCAGTGTGAAGCAACGGGACAACCTCTTCTGGGTCAACACCCTGCTGGGAACCATCCTGTGCGTTCTCGTATTCGCCGCCGCGGGCCTGATCGCAGAATTGTACGGTCACCGGCAACTCGTCCCCATCGTGCACGCCCTGTCCCTGATTTTCCTCCTCAACGGCATTGCCACGCAGTACCGTGCCGATCTCGTGCGACGACTCAGATTCAGGTTCCTGGCCACCGCCGAGGTCGTCGCCCCGGCAGTAGCGTTCGTGCTCGCGCTGTGCGCGGCACTGCTCGGATGGGGCTTCTGGGCCCTGGTGATGCAGCAGCTCGCCCAGGCTCTCGCCCTGCTCATCATGATGATCGTCGCCGCCCGCTGGATCCCCGGCCGCCCGCATCGCCACGAATCGATTCGCGGATTCCTCAGATTCGGTTGGAATATGCTCGCGACCCAATTGGTGGGATACGTGAGCAACAACATCGACACCGCGCTGATCGGGCTGCGATTCGGTCCCGCGTCCCTGGGAATCTACAGCCGCGCCTTCCAACTTCTGATGACGCCGCTCAACCAGGTACGCGTACCGCTCACGACCGTGGCGCTCCCAGTGCTCGCCCGGCTCCAGAACGAGACTCAACGGTTCAACGAGTGGATCTGCCGGGGCCAGCTGGCGCTCGGCTACACGGTGGTGCCGCTTTTGGGCATCGTGGCCGGCACGGCCGAACCGCTCACCCAGCTCTTGCTCGGCCCCCAGTGGATGGAAGTCGCCCCCATCCTGCGCCTGCTGGCCCTCGCCGGCATCTTTCAGATCCTGGCTTTTGTGGGCTACTGGGTCTACGTTTCTCGAGGACTCACCGGCGACCTCCTGCGATATTCTCTCGTCAGCGCGCTCATCAAGGTGGTGTGCATCGTGGGCGGTTCGTACTGGGGCGTGATCGGTATCGCAGCGGGCTATGCCCTGGCTCCGGCACTCTCGTGGCCGATATCCATCTGGTGGTTGTCCAGGCGCACCAGCCTGCCGACCCGACGGCTCTACGCTGGAGCCCTTCGAATCCTGGTGCTCGTGGCCGCGGCCACCTGCGCGGCGGGCCTCGCATCCTGGGGTCTTGCCACCGCCGATGCCATCCCCCGACTTGCCGCCGCTGTGGCGGCGGCAACGACGGTTTACGGTCTCGCCGGGTTGGCCATCCCTCCCATCCGCCGAGATCTAACCGGCGTGATGAGCATCGTGCGGTTGGTGCCCCGGGCCCGTGGCACCTCCTCCCTGCCGAAAAACAGGTGAGCGCCAGACGGGGCCACCGCCGCAACGAATGCGGTGGTGGCCCCGTCAACCGAGGTCGTGCAGTGTCTCCTCTAGTTTGCCCACGCGCCCAGGTTGAGGGTTCCAGTCGCTCGTGAGACGAGGGCGGCTACATCGGCCGGCAACGGCAGCGCAACCGAGGGGATCGCGTTGACAACGGCCGCGGTGGGCTGTGATATGCCGGTCAGAGCGGCGCTGCCATCAAGGCCCAGGCTGCGGGCTTCCTGTCCGGTCGCCGCCTTGAATCCCGCGAGGTTGAAATACACCGCCGGGTTGCCGGGGCCACGCGACCAGGCGACCAGCCAGGTGGGTGCCGACGTCGAGTTGCGCTGATAGACGTTGCCGTTGGTGGTTACGCCCATCTGCTCCGCCGTGCTGATGTGACCGTAGTCTTCAACTCCCAGCACCATGTTGCCGGTGCTGTTGGCAATGATGTTGTTGCGGATCACGATGTCGGTGACAACCCAGGTCATGGTCGGGTCTGGCAAGACCTGACGCGGGTCATGCCCAGCTGTCGCGAGGTTGCTGGCCCGACGGTCGCCCTGAGCGACCTTGATCGGACGACTGGCACCGGTGATGGTGTTGTTCCAGATGTGCACCGAGGCGGTGTCACCCACGAGGATTCCCACGAGGGTGTTGTTGGCAATGACGTTGTTGGCCACCTCGAACTTGGCGGAGATCTCCAGCACCAGCGCATTTCCCGTATTACCGATGATGTCGTTACCCGTGACGATGCCGTTGTAAACAGACTCGTCGAACCAGAGGGCGTTACCCAGGTTGCGAAGGAACGCGCTGTTGGTGACAGAGACTCCACGCGAGCGATGGATCTTCAGGCCGCCGGACACAGGCGCCCGGTTGAATCGCTCGGTGTTGTTATCGGCGGAGAGCATCTGGGTGACCTTGAGTCCGTCGGCGTACGAGACCGTTCCGCCGAGCATGCCGTTGCGGGCAAGCGTGATGTTCTTGAAGGTAGCGTTTACAGTTCCCAGGCCAAGACCCGTGGTCGAATTGTCAGTGATCTCGAGGTTGTCCAGGGTGACGTTGGTTGCGTAGACGGTCATGGCTCCCATGTCGGGAACGGAAGGAGCATAACGCCTCACGCCGAAGCCTCGGAGCACGCTGTCATTACCGCTCACCGTGATGGCCTTGACCAGGTCACTGGCGCGAACACTCTTTCCCGTGGGATCGGTGCCCATGTACATGGCCTTCGCCGTGTAGTCGACGTAGAACTTGCCGGCGGTCACCTCGGCAAGGGAACCCACCTGTGCGAGGGATGAGCCATCCGCCCAGAGCTGGTCCGGGTGCGCTGCCATGGGATAGGCCGGGTTGACGAAGGCCCAGGCCCCGGTCCCGTCGAGCGCACCTCGCTTGTACGTGGGGCTGGCATCGAAAGTCACGTTCCAGTTGCTGGACACCCACGTGGCGCCGGACTTCACCCAGTTCGTGACAGCTCGGCTGCCGTCAAACCAGGCCGGCTCGTTCGGGTAGGACTGGATGGTCAGCTTCTTGGTCTTGGGAAGCAGGATCGTCTCGTGGTAGGTACCGCCGCGCAGCACGATGGTGGCTCCGGTGGGGGCGACGTTGATTGCCTTTTGCACGGTCAGGAACGGCTGTGCCAGTGCCCCGGATGCGGTGTCAGAGCCGGTGGGTGAGACGAACAGCGAGCCGCTGGGAATGGCGTAGGCCGTGGAACCGACCCGAGCGGCCCCGAGAACACGACGCACTCCGGGGACCGGAATGGTGGGGTTGGGCGACGGCAGCACGGTCGGTGTGACGGTCGGTGTCGGCGTCGGAGTCGGCGTCGGCGTCGGCGTCGGAGTCGGCGTCGGAGTCGGCGTCGGCGTCGGAGTCGGCGTCGGCGTCGGCGTCGGCACTACTTCGCGGGTTGCTCGGTAGGCCGTGAGGTTGTCGAACTCCGTCGTGACGGGGACGTTGGTGGCCGAAGCCGACAGATACGTGCGCAGTCCCATCGAACCGGCAGTCTGCAGGCCGGCGGTCGCGTCAGTGGTGGCTGCCTGCCAGGCTGCGGGTTGTGCCTGCCCGGTCGCCCAGACCATGGCCCGCAGCGTGGTGGGTGACGTGCCGAAGGCCTGCACCCGCACCTGCAACTTGGTCCCGGCGGTGTAGGTAATGCCCAGATTGACGGCGACGAGGGATGTCGCGCCGCGCATGAGGTGCAGCTGTGCGGGGACGCCCTGTCGCAGCCAGACACGAGCGGAGTAATCGGAGCCCCCGGCGGAACGGGCGACCTCAGTCACGTAGATGCCGCCGCCGGTGGGCGGTTTGTCCGCGGACACCGTGACCTGCATGTCTACATCGCTCGAAGTAACGCTCGGCAACATGCTGCTCTTGGTTGACCCGGTCGGCACGACCTGCCGTCCGGTTACGGTCGTGCCATATGCGCTGAGGTCACCGGTATGCGTCCAAGCCCCGCCGATCCCGGCGGTACCCCAGCCGTTGGCGGTCGTGCGCTGGAAGGCGTCCTGCACGGTCGGCGGTGCCACGGTCGCCGCCTGCGCAGGAGACGCGGACAGGCCGGCGACCAGCATGAGAATTGCAGCGGCAGTAGCCGTGGCCCTGGTGCGAAGTCGGTGGAACTTTCTTGTGGTCCGACTGTCTCGAGTTAGTGGTGAATCGTTAAATTCCGAACGTATTGCAGGAGGCATTAGCTGATTTCAGATGGCGCACGTTCGGAGAATGCTGGTCTATGCAACCGTAGGGGGCCACTGAGTGAACATAAGACTCCCTCATGTTCCGCCCAAAGTCAATGAAATTCCGAATGCTCGCGGTATTTCCCTGATGGAACCACGACAAAGCAAGCCCTATCCCCCGCTAATTTGTGGGTCTAACGTTAAGTGATCTAAGTGTGAACAGCTGCCTCTCCACCCCCACCGCTGCGGGCTCATGTCGGCGGCCCGAGAGAAAACCGAGCACGCCGTGACACCAGACCTAGCAGTTGAAGGATCCAGAGCAGCAGCCGGCCGAGTCGGCTATGCGGCCGGCGGTTTTGACCTGTTTCATGTGGGCCATCTCAATATTCTCAAGCACGCCAAGAGCCAGTGCGACTACCTCATCGCGGGCGTCGTCTCTGACGAAATGCTCACGCTCACCAAGGGCGTCAGCCCCGTGGTGCCGCTGGCCGAACGGCTGCAAATCGTTCAGCACATCTCCTACGTGGACGAAGCCGTCGCCGAGATTCTCGAAGACAAATTGCAGACCTGGGCCGAGCTGAAATTCGACGTGTTCTTCAAAGGCGACGACTGGCGCGGCACGCCGCGGGGCCTGCACCTCGAACGCGAATTCGCCGCCGTCGGCGTCGACGTGGTCTACTTTCCCTACACCGTCAGCACCTCGAGTACGGCCCTGCGACGTGCGTTGATTGCGCTTTCTCAGTCCGAGGCTGAGGCGCGGGCCTAGCCTTCGCCGCCTCCGTTGCGCATTCGCACGCGTGTTAGGCGGCGAACCTGTCCGTGGCTGTGATGATGGCGTCGAGGATTCCGGGCTGGTCGAAGGCATGGCCGGCATCCGGAATGAGGTGGAACTCGGCTTCGGGCCAGTTCTTGTGCAGGTCCCAGGCGGTGAATGCCGGCGTGCACATGTCGTAACGCCCTTGGATGATGACGCCGGGAATCTCGGCGAGCTTTCCGGCGTCCCGAATGAGCTGGTTCGGCTCGAACCAACCGCCGTTGCGGAAGAAGTGGTTCTCGATGCGGGCGAACGCCACGGCGAACGACGGTTCGGTGAAGTGCGCGATCTTCTCGGGCTCCTGCAGCAGGGTGATGGTGGACGATTCCCAGGTGGACCACGCAACACCTGCCCGTTCGCGCACAAACCTGTCGGGATCATTCAGGAGCCGTCCGTAGGCCTCAATGAGGTGTGTGCGCTCCTCGACGGGAACCGGCGCGATGAACGCCTCCCAGAGGTCGGGGTAGATCGCTGCGGCCCCACCCTCGTAGAACCAGTCGAGTTCCACGGGGCGCAGAGTGAAGATGCCACGCATCACGAGCTCGGTGACCGCCGCAGGGTGCGTTTCCGCGTAGGCGAGGCCGAGCGTGCTCCCCCACGATCCGCCGCACACGAGCCAGCGTTCGATGCCGAGGTGTTCCCGAAGGGTCTCGAGGTCGGCCACGAGGTGCCACGTGGTGTTGGTGGCCAGGTCGGCTTCGACCGCGCTCGCGTGTGGCGTGCTGTTGCCGCAGCCGCGCTGGTCGAACAGGATGATGCGGTATTTTTCGGGGTCGAAGACTCGACGCTGCGCCGCGCTGCTCGCGCCGCCGGGTCCGCCGTGCAGATAGACGGCGGGCTTGCCGTTCGGGTTGCCCGAGGCTTCCCAGTACAGCGTCTGTCCGTCGCCAACGTCGAGCATGCCGGTTTCGTACGGTTCAATCTCGGGGTAGAAAGTGCGCATACCCCGAGCCTATTCCCCCACGAGGCCGAGCTCGTAAGCCAGGATGACGGCCTGCACGCGGTCGCGCAGCCCGAGCTTCTGCAGGATTTTGCCGACGTGGGTTTTCACCGTCGACTCCGAGAGCGAATATCGCACGCCCAGCTCGGGGTTTGACAGTCCTTCCGCGATGGCGAGAAAGACCTCGCGTTCGCGGGTCGTGAGAACGCAGAGCCGTGCCGCAGCGGCATCATCCGATGGATTCTCGGCGGGCAGCTTCGACCCGAACAACTCGAGCATGCGTCGGGTAACACGCGGAGAAACTGATGCTTCCCCCGATGCCACCGAACGGATCGCCGCGATCAGTTCCCCCGGTTCGGTGTTCTTAAGCAAAAAACCGCTCGCGCCGGCGCGCAGACCGCCGAATGCGTACTCGTCGAGGTCGAAAGTGGTCAGGATGATGACTCGGGTGTCCGGGTTCGCCGACGTGATGACGCCCGTTGCTTCGATACCGTCCATCCGGGGCATGCGAACGTCCATGAGCACAACGTCCGGGCGTTCCCGAGCCGCGAGCGCGACAGCCTCTGCGCCGTGGCCAGCCTCGGCGACGACCGTGAGGTCATCCTCCGCCTCGAGCACCATGCGGAAGCCCACGCGCAGCAGGGCCTGATCGTCGACGAGCATCACGCGGATGGGTGGCGTCGACGTCATCGGCGGTCCTCGGGGTCGAAGCTCATGGTGCCCTTCACCCGCCAGCCGCGGTTCGCAGCGGCCCCGGCCTCCAGCGTTCCGCCGTACAGGGCCACCCTCTCCTGCAGACCGATGATTCCGCGTCCAGACCCCTGCGAAGGCCCTGGCACATGCAACAGTCCGTTGTCGGTGACGACTACCTCCACGCTGCCCGACGTCGCCACGATGCGCACGGTCACGAGGGTGGGGCTGTCGGCGTACCGCAACACGTTCGTGAGCGACTCTTGCACGATTCGATAGATCGTCAACTGCACGCCGGTATTGCTCGGACCGCGGCCATTTTGTTCGAGTCGGATCGGTACGTTGGCGGAGCGGAATGATTCCACGAGTTCCACGAGTTGCTCCGTGCCGGGCTGCGGCGCGAGCGGGGCCGGGAGGGCGGCCGCGGTCGGTCGGTCCTCGGCATCCGCTTCGGGGTCCTCGGCGAGCACACCGAGCAGGCGGCGCATCTCCTGCATGGAGCTGCGGCCGGTCTGCGCGACCTCGAGCATGGCGGCGCGTGAGCGTTCCGGGTCTTTCAGGGCGATCGCATGCGCACCATCGGCGAGCGCCACCATGACGGAGAGGCTGTGGGCGACCACATCGTGCATCTCACGGGCGATGCGCGCGCGCTCCGAGACCCTGGCGAGCTGCGCCTGCTGGTCGCGCTCCCGGGCAAGCTGCTCGGCCAGGTCAAGCAGAGCGACGACGTAGCGCTTGCTGTTGCCCATATTGACGCCCACCAGAGTGGCCGCCAGCATCATGATCGCCACCTGGATGGCCACGGGAATCCAGGGCACATCGACCGGATCGTCGGTGAGCCAGGCTGCAAGACCGGCCAGGGCCAACGACGCGCTGAAGCCGATCCAGGCGCTGCGCGCGTCGGAGTACACCGCGACCGCGTAGAGCGCGAGAAGCTGGGCGATCAGGTGCACCTCGCCATAGTCGGCGAAGGTGAGCAGGCCAATCCAGGTCAGGGCCAGAACGAGCCGCGGCGCGCGGCGGCGAAAGAACAGGGCGATGGCCAGCAGCACCATAATGGCGGCGTTGAGCAGCACATCCGGCAGCGGAGCCGGGTCGTCGTCCACCAGGTTGAAGGCGAGCGTCAGGGTCATCGGCACGACGTAGAGCGCCGCGATCAAGCCGTCAGCGAGGTGCGGGTGCCGGGACCAGAACCGGCGCACGACGCCCGGCGGGGTGGGCAGACGCAACTCTCCCCCGGCCGGGGCGACCCGTCCGGGGGAGAGTTGCGTTGCGCTCATTTATCTGATGTTACGCGTCGCGTCGCTTCAGCAGGGTCGCGGCCAGGCCGAGTGCCACGGCAATCCAGCCGAGCACCACGAGCAGGCCCTGCCACGGCTCCATGCCGGTCGGAGAGAACAGTGCGGTGCCCGCGTTTGAGATCAGGTACGGCGAGGCGTCGGCGGCCCACTGTCCGCCAATCAACGCCAGCACAGTCGGCAACAGCAGGATAATGCCGAGGGCGGCGGCGATGCCACCGGCACCGCTGCGCAGGATCGCTCCGATACCGAGCGCGAACACCGACACGAGAGCCAGGTACAGCGCGGCGCCGAGCAACGGGAGGGTGATCAGCGGGTCGAAGAGGCTGATGCTCAGGCCCAGCGGGGAGAGCATCGGCACAGCCACGAGAAGGGACGCCATCACGCTCACGAGGCCCACGAGGAACGTGCAGACCAAGAGCACAACGGCCTTGGCCGCGAGCGCCCCGAGACGGCGGGGCGCTGCAGTGAGGGTGGACTTGATCATTCCGGTGCTGTACTCGCCGCTGATCACGAGAACGCCGAGCACGGCAACAATCAGCTGGCCGAAGAGTACGCCGATGGTGGCGGACTCCAGAAGGATGCCGGCTTGGTCTGCGGCCGGCAGACCGCCGAGGGTGCCGGCGCCTCCCGAATTCTCGAAAAGCGCGCGGTTGCCCGACGCCGTGAGCGCCGCCATGCCAAGGGCGACGAGCACGAGGATGGCGAACGACCACGCCGTGGAACGCACGCTCCACAGTTTGATCCATTCGGAGCGGATGAGGCCGGTGAAGCTGAGGCCCGAGCGCGCGGGCACGTAAGATTCGCGCGCCGGCGCTGGCGTGGTGGGGTGGGTCAGAGTGGTCATCGTGCCGCCTCCTGAAGTTCGGGTTCGGTCGGTTCGGGCTTGTCGGCCGCGGTGCCGCCGGTGCGATACTCCAGCTCGTCCTGGGTGAGGGACATGTAGGCCTCCTCAAGCGACGCGCTCACCGGTGTGAGCTCGTGCAGCACGATTCCGGCGGCGGCCGCCTGGTTGCCGATCTCCGCCGCGGTCACGCCGACGATTTCGAGCAGGTCCTGCTCGAGATTGGCCACGGTCACGTCCGGTTGGGCGAGCAGACTCGCGAGTGCGGCGCTGTTCGGTGTGCGAACCCGCACAGTGCTGCGGGTGGACGAGGAGATGATGTCGGCCACCGGGGCATCCGCTATCACCCGACCGCGGCCGAGCAGAATGATGTGATCGGCGGTGAGGGCCATCTCGCTCATCAAGTGTGAGGACAGCAGCACGGTGCGCCCTTCGGCGGCGAGCTGGCGGGTGAGGCGTCGCACCCATTGGACTCCCTCGGGGTCGAGGCCGTTGACGGGCTCGTCGAGGATGAGGGTGGCGGGGTCGCCGAGCAGTGCGGCGGCGATGCCGAGGCGCTGGCCCATGCCGAGGGAGAAGCCGCCGACGCGCTTGCGGGCTACCGGCTCGAGCCCGGTGAGGGCGATGACTTCGTTGACCCGGCTCGAGGGGATGTTGTGGGTGGCGGCCATGGCGCGCAGGTGACTGTAGGCGCTTCGACCGGTGTGCACGGCCTTCGCGTCGAGCAGCACGCCCACTTCGCGAAGCGGCGCCTTGTGCTCGGCGTAGGGCTTGCCGTTCACGATGACGGATCCGGAGGTGGGCCTGTCGAGTCCTACGATCATGCGCATCGTGGTGGACTTACCGGCGCCGTTCGGACCCAGGAATCCGGTCACCTTGCCGGGCTGCACCACGAAGTCGACCGAGTCGACCGCCGTCTTGCTTCCGTAGCGTTTGGTCAGGGACTGTGCCTGAATCATCCGTTGCCTCTTTCGTCGTGGTGGGCCACACCAGCGGTGCGGCCCACTCAAGACGTTACGGAGAACGGATGCCGCGGCGCATCGGCCGCAGGGAGGGTCTTGCTGCGGCCGCCTCATACCCCGGTATGACGCCCGGCACCTCCCGCTGGTGCCGCCCGTTAGCGCTTGTAGTGGGGTCCGTCGTGTCCTTTCGGTGTCGGGACCGGTGGTCGGCCGCCTCTGCGCGGCGTTCTCCTCGGATCGACACTGGCCGGAGGGATGAAGTACACCACGTTATCCTTCACGACCACGTCCCAGCCTTCGCGGTGGATCCGATGATGGCACGCACTACAGAGCATCACGCAGTTGGCTTGATTTGTCGGTCCGTCATGCGCTTTGTACCAACGAATGTGATGCCCCTCCGCATAGCTCGGCGGCCGGTTACAGCCAGCCGTGGCGCACCCGCCGTCCCTCTCGACGGCCGCGAGCTTCTGCGCCGTCGTAAAGAGCCGTTTTCGGAGGCCGAAGTCGAGAACTTCACTCTTGCCGCCGAGGACCATCGGGATCAAACACGCCTCCGCCGCCATCCTTCGGGCCGTTCCGGCGGAGATCGGCTGTTCAACCCCATCCAGTTGCGCTTCACCGAGGCCGGTTTGTAGGGATTCGAGGGTCATCCTGACGATGATCGTCGTGTGATCCAGCGCCCCGAGCCCTTCCTTGCAGGAGAGAGCGTGACGCACGATGTCGACGAAGGCATCGAAGTTCAGTTGCGGCATTGTTCGGCCGTCGCCGATGATCTCGTGGTTGTCGCCACACCCGTCAGGATCTTCCTTGGCTTCAAACCTGGGTTTGCGCAGTTCCGCGCTGGTCATCCCGTCGATCGCGGTGTCCAGGTACGCCGCTGACACCGGGTCCGCATCGAGCACGTAGCGTTTCATGCCGTTGGGCAGCACCAGCCGATTCAACCCCCGCCGCGACACCAGCACCTCCTCCCGCGGTTCGACCCCGTCCACGTCGAGGGCGTCCCGGTACCGAATCGACAGCTTCCGCACCGAGTCGACCGGGTTGGTCACCGCGAACTCCACCAACTCCTTCTCCGCCGCGTCGAGGTCTTCGGTCGTGGCCCGAGGGGCGGCCTGCTCGAGGTTCGCCGTGATGTACAGCGCCGAATCCACGGTGAGCTCCCCGGCATTGACCGCTCGAGCGACCTCCGAATACTCCGGTGGCAGGTGCTCACCGATCAGGCTCGTCCGGGGCTTCGTCGCCTTCCCCACCCTCACCAACCGCCCGGCCTCAGCCATCGAGATGTGACCGATATCGGTGAGGGCGGCGGCGGCGTTTCGGTTCCCGGTTCTGGCGGCGATGCCCGAGTCGTGGTCGAAGCGGTCGTCCAGCTCACCCGCTGCTCGAACCAAAAGGGCCTGCGCCTGTCTCACCACCTCGAAATTCGAGTTCAACACGGCCAACAAACCCCCGTCGGTCATCCGCTGCAGGTCCAGCCCGGCGTCGGCTCCCTCCTCAGTGCACACACCACCGCCCAAGGAGTGAGAGTACGTATCGGCGAGTGCCGCCGTACTCTCCACGAGAAGGTCCGTTGAAGTGGTCATGGCTTAATTTTCTCAGCGACCACCGACATTCACGGGCCCTAAACAGCCCTGATCGGGGCATTCTGTGGAAAACTCCCAAAGATTCTTACCTGTGGAGGAGACACCACTCTCCGCCGGTCGAGGCGCGACGAAGGAGCGATCGAGACCCCGCGACCCGACCCTCGGACCGCACTAGGGTCTGAGGAGCGTCTCGCGCGGCCTCGAGACGCTCGTGCCTCGCGCCTCGACCAGCGGGATGGGGAAACCGCGGCGCATTTCCCCATCCCAGGATGGCGCGAAGAATGAGACGCTACTTCTTGGAGGCCTTCTCCTCACGCGGGGCGTGACCGGAGGCGCGCAGGTCCGCGTAGTACTCGCGGGCCTCGTTCTGGCGTTCGCGCTCGATACCACTCGCGATCGGGGCGCGCAGGTGGTCCTGCGTGTAGCCGAACGCGTCGACGAGGTCCTGCGCGTGCGGACGGATGCGCGCAATCAACCTGTCGATGTAGGCCGTGACGGCCTGCGCGCGCTTCGCCGAGAGGCGCCCGTTGATGAGGTACCACGCGAGATTCTTCTCCACCAGGCCGAGGCCGAAGAGGTTCCGCAGCCAGGTGAGCACCTGCTTCGTTCCCGCGTCGTCGGTCTTCTCCAGCGCCCGGGTGAACGACTCCCACTGCAGCAGTTCGGCGTGGGCACGCGCCGCTTCGATGAGCTCGTTCTGATGGGCGTTGAAGAGATCGGCCGCTTCCTTCTTGGGCAGCTTCGTGGCCGCGCGCAGCTTGCCTGCCACGTCGGCGATCATCGTCTCGACGCGGTCGGTCAGCAGCTCGCGTTGCACCTCAGTGTCGCGGAGGGCGCCGACGGAGCGCGCCGTCGACCCGCGGTCGGTCATCAGCTGGCCGAGGCTGCGCAGGCCGCTGCCGCTGTAGGCGCGACCGGCCGCCTGCTGCACGACGTAGCGGGCGAGGGCGCCGGCATCCGCTTTGGCGAACTTGCGGCTGTAATCCGTGAGCAGGCGTTTGGCCACAAGCTGCAGCAGCACATTGTTGTCGCCCTCGAACGTGGCATACACGTCGAGGTCGGCGCGCAGCCCGACGAGCCGGTTGGCGGCCATGAACCCGGCGCCGCCGCAGGCCTCTCTGGCCTCCTGGAGCGTATCGAGGGCATGCCAGGTGGAGAGCGGCTTGAGTGCGGCGGCGAGGGTCTCAAGGTCCTGGCGATCAGCATCCGTGTCGGCCTTGCCGCTAAACACGTCGTCGAACTTCACCAGGAACTCGTCGTGCGCGAAGGTCTGCGCGTAGGTCGTGGCGAGGCGCGGCAGGAGGCGGCGCTGGTGACGCTGGTAGTCGAGAATGACCTCTTCGTCCACGGGACTGCCGGCTGTGAATTGGCGACGCTGGTTGCCGTAGGTGACGGCGATCGTGAGCGCCAGAGCGGATGCAGCGGTCGCGGCACCGTCGAGCGACACGCGACCCTGCACGAGCGTTCCGAGCATCGTGAAGAAGCGGCGCCCGGGGCTCGAGATCGAGCTCGTGTAGGTACCATCGGCGGTGACGTCGCCGTAGCGGTTGAGCAGATTCTCTCGCGGGATGCGCACGTGGTCGAAGTGCAACCGCCCGTTGTCGATGCCGTTGAGGCCGCCTTTAAGGCCGTCGTCTTCGCCGCCGATGCCGGGCAGGAAGGCGCCGGTCTCGTCGCGGATGGGCAGGTAGAAGGCGTGCACGCCGTGGTTGACGCCCTGGGTGATGAGCTTGGCGAACAGCACGGCGGCGATGCCGTCTTTCGCGGCGTTGCCGAGGTAGTCCTTCCACGCCGCACGGAACGGCGTGTGGATGACGAATTCGTCGGTTTCCGGGTCGAAGGTGGCCGTCGTGCCGATGCTCGCCACGTCGGAGCCGTGGCCGATCTCTGTCATCGCGAAGGCGCCGGGCACGGTGAGGTTCATAATGTCGGGCAGGTACTTGTCGTGGTGCACCGTGGTGCCGAGGTGCAGCACGGCGGCGCCGAACAGACCCCACTGCACGCCGCCCTTGATCTGCAGGCTCGGGTCGGCGATCACCAGCTCCTCAAAACCGGCGATGTTGCCGCCGTGGTCGTCGGCCCCGCCGAGGTAGGTCGGGAACGCGCGCAGCACGTGACCGTTGTCGGCGAGCACCTTGAGCTGGCCGAAGACGCGGGTGCGGTGTTCGGCCATCGACAGGCCGGGGATCCCCTGCATGTCCGGGCGTGCGGAGAGCTCGCGGGCCGCGATGCGCACGTCGGCCCAGGTGCCGAGAAGCTGCCGGCCGAGAGTCGCCACGTTGATCCGTGGCGGCGTCGTCACGCCGTCGAGGGCGACCGGTCCGGTGTCGGTGTCGGGTTTGCTGGGAACGGTAGTGGGGGTGGGGCGCTGAATGGTGTCGGCCATCGTCGGTCCTAACTGTTTCGCGCGAAACGTCGCTGTCCGCCCACGCTAGGGCTCCCGCTGCGGCGAGTGAAATGGTGCGTGACGGGCCTACAAAGAAGCATGCGCAGCGCGGCATCCGTTTTGTAGGTTTCCGCAACTCTCGCAGTGATCTCTCAGCCATCCCCCACAACGGAACTTCGCGCCCCGCCCGACGAAATCGACGGAATTTTAGGCTCCAAAGGGGTGGGGCAGTCTAAAACCTGTGTTCCGGGCCGAGATCTCCGTCGATTTTGCGGACGGGCGGGTCAGGCGGGACGGCGGGCGGAGATGTGGAAGACGTGCCAGCGCTTCGGGCCGGAGAAGGACTGGCCGGGGCGGTCCTCTTCGACCAAGCTCGCCACCTCAAGGCCGGTGAGCAGACTCTCGACGTTGGCCCGGTCGTGAAAGTTCATGGTGGCGTTGTCAGCCCACTCGTCGTGAGGTCCGAACATTTCGCCGGCGAACCACGCGCCGGGGGCGAGGGCAGAACGGATGCTCGCCCACAGTGCCGGGAATGCCTCCGGGTGACAGAACGGCAGCGCAAACGACGACAGGACGAGGTCTGCCGGGGGCAGGACGCCGAGGTCTTCGAAACGACTCGCCGTGAACGTGAACCGGCCGAGCTCGTCGGCATCGAGGCCGGCGCGCACGCGCGCCCCGGCTGCGGGGTCGGCGTCGTAGGCGAGCACGCGCCATCCGTTGTGCAGCAGGTAACGCGTCTCGGTGCCCTCGCCGCAGCCGAGGTCGATCGCGATGCCCGGCTCAGGCATGCCTCGGCGTGCGAGGGTGTCCGTGAGCACGGAACGCACGCGGCGGCCGGCCTGCGCGTCGAAGTACCCGGTCCAGTCGAGGTTCGACATGTCCATGCTCAGGCGCCGGGCCCGGCAGCGACAACCTCGAGCAGCGCCTCGCCGTAGGCTTCGAGTTTCTTGGCGCCGATGCCGGTGATGCCGTCGAGGTCGCCCATGCTGGCCGGCTTCGCGGCTGCGACGGCGAGCAGTGTCGCGTCGCCGAACACGATGTACGCCGGAACGCCCTGCTCCCGCGACTGCGCGGAGCGCCATACACGGAGGGCCTCGAACAGGGTCGCCTGCTCCGGCGACAGGTCCGCGGCTGCGGCCTTCTTGCTCGAGGTGCGGCCGGCGGCGGAGCGCGCGGGCCGGTCGGGCTCTGTGCGCAGCTGCACCTGTCGGCTGCCGGCGAGCACCTCGGCGGCGGTGTCCGTGAGAATCAGGGTGCCGTACTCCCCCGACGTGGCGAGGTAGCCCTGCGCGAGCAGCTGCCGCACCACGCCGCGCCACTGCTGGTCGCTCAGGTCGGCGCCGATGCCCCAGGTCTTGAGCTCGGTGTGCCGGTGCTGGGTGGCGCGCGGGGTTTCCTTGCCGCGCAGAATGTCGATGAGGTGACCGGCGCCGAATTTCTGGTTGCGCTCGCGCAGCAGGCGCACGATCGTGGACAGCAGTTTCTGCGCGGGCACAGTGCCATCCCAGGCCTCCGGCGGCTCAAGGCAGGTGTCGCAGTTGCCGCACGGCTCGCTCGTCTGGCCGAAGTAGCGCAGCAGGTTGACGCGGCGGCAGTGCACGGTTTCACAGAGCGCGAGCATGGCGTCGAGGTGGGCGGACAGCTTGCGCCGGTGGCTCATGTCGCCGGGCGACTCGTCGATCATGCGGCGCTGCTGCACCACGTCGGACAGGCCGTAGGCGAGCCAGGCATTGGCGGGGGCGCCGTCACGCCCGGCGCGACCGGTCTCCTGGTAGTAGCCTTCGACCGATTTGGGCAGGTCAATGTGGGCCACGAAGCGCACATCCGGCTTGTCGATGCCCATGCCGAAGGCGATGGTCGCCACGATGATGACGCCCTCGTCGCGCAGAAACTTCGACTGCGTGCGGGCGCGCAGTCCCGCGTCGAGACCGGCGTGGTACGGCAGCGCGTTCAGCCCGCTCTGTCGCAGGAACTCCGCGGTCTGGTCCACGGTCTTGCGGCTGAGGGCGTAGACGATGCCGGCGTCGTCAGGGTGCTCCGTCTTGATGAACGACAGCAACTGCTTGCGCACCTCAGACTTACCCACAATGCGGTACTGGATGTTGGGCCGGTCGAAGCTCGCCACAAAGTGCTTCGCGTCGCCCATCTGTAGGCGGCTGGTGATTTCCTGATGCGTCGCATCCGTCGCCGTGGCGGTGAGGGCGATGCGCGGCACGTCGGGCCAGCGGTCGGCGAGCTCGGACAGCGCGAGGTAGTCGGGCCTGAAGTCGTGGCCCCACTGCGAGACACAGTGCGCCTCGTCGATGGCGAACAGTGCGATGGTGCCCTGGTCGAGAAAACGCTTGGTGGCCTCGCTCGAGAGTCGCTCGGGAGCCACGTAGAGCAGATCGAGGTTGCCGGCGAGGTAGTCGCGCTCTACCTGGCCGCGGGAGGCTGAGTCCTGGCTCGAGTTGAGGAAGGCGGCCCGCACGCCAACCGCGGTGAGCGCGTCGACCTGGTCCTGCATCAGGGCGATCAGCGGGGAGACCACGATGCCGGTGCCCTCCCGCACGAGGCTCGGAATCTGGTAGCACAGGCTCTTGCCGCCGCCGGTGGGCATCAGCACCACGGCATCCTTGCCGTCCACAACCTGCGCGATGATCGCCGCCTGGTCCCCGCGAAAGGAGTCGTAACCGAAGACCGTGTGCAGAGCCTCTGCCGCCGTGGCGAATTTGCGGGTGGCCGGGGCCGTGGCACTGAAGCGGGCAGCGGATGCCTGCCGGTCGGCGTGCGCGGGACCGCCGGACGGAGAGCCTCCGGACTGCGGTGCGGCCGCGTACCCGCCGAAGTCGGGCGGTGGCGGTGCATCGAAATCGTCCGGTGGTTCGAACTCGTCAGGATTCCAGGGGATTTCGGCGTTCCAACTCACCGTGCGAGTCTACCTGCGCCCGGGTGTCCCGAGTCGAGGTCGACGCCGCCCCACGACCCGTGGCCGCGCACGAAACCCTTTCTTGAAGGTCTGCGCCGGCTTCTCGATCAGCCACCAGCTCGCCACGGCGAGCGGCGCCGTGCTGAGAAAACTCGCCGCGATGAAGAAGACAATTCCGAATTGGGTTGCGCCAGCCAGCACGAGCAACTGCTGCACGGGAAAGGCATAGACATAAACGCCGTACGAATAGTCGTTGCGGCTGCCCAATCGCCGCAGCACGGCCGGAAGCACGGTAGCGACCCAGATCATGGCGTAGGCCAGCGGGAGGGCAGCGAGCTCGCGGCCGACGCCGAGAACGCAGAGCGCCACGACCAGCAGGCTCGCTGCGACACCGAGCGTGCCGCTGAGCGGCACGATATCGCTGTACACGAACACGACCGCGCCGGCCAGAAAGAACGGGACGAGCAGGGCGATGTTCTGCAGGTTTCCCGAATCCTGGCGAAATCCCTCGATGAACGCGAATGCCGTCGCCGCCGCGAAGAGCGCGAGCAGCGGCCACCGACGCGCGCGCACGAAGCCGCTGAGGAGCAGCAGCCCGACCAGTACGTAGCAGCCGATCTCATAGCGCAGGGTCCAGAGGGAACCGTTCCAGATGGTGTCAATGGGCGATCCCACCAGAGTGTCTCCCACGAGCAGGTCGCCGTTTCGCATGTCTGCGTTGCTGACGACGTAGTGCAGGCCGTCCTGCACGCTCCACCCGCCGTTCAGGGCTCCAGCGATGGCTGCGGCGACGAAGCCAGTGAAGACGAGGCACACCCAGTACGCCGGGAGAATACGCAGGGCACGACGCCAGAGATAGGGCCACAGCGCAGTTCGCATGCGACTCTTCGTGATCAGGAACCCGCTGATCGCAAAGAACCCACCGACCGCGAACATGCCCAGTTTCATGTCACCGAGTTGCGGGTCCTGTCCGAACCCTGAGATGGGCCAGGAATGCGACACGATCACGAGCGTGGCGAGCACGAGGCGAATCAGATTGAAGGCGTTGTCGCGCGGCTGGTGAGCGTCGGCGATGCTGGCCATGATGATTCCCCCGTCCGGTGTCGCCGCACCACACTACAAGTGCCCCCGACCGAAAGATCAGGGGCACTTGGGGGGTAACCGACCCAGCGCCCGAAGACGCGTGGTGATTACTGCTGCGGTGTGCGGCGCACGAAGAACACCGTGGCCCCGACTGCAATCAGCACGACGGCTAGGGACCCGCCGATCCAGGCCAGATCGCTCAGGGCCGGGGCAGCGGATGCGTCGGCCGGGGCCGAGCCGGTGACCGGGGCATCCGTTGCCTGACTTCCGGCGCCGCCACAGTCGGGCTTGGCGGTTGACCCCTCTGCGAGCACCTGACCCGCGGCGGGCTGCCAGGTGAAGGAGAACTCACCCGAGACGGCGTGGCCGTCGGTGGACACGGTCTGCCAGACCACCGTGTAGTCGCCGGCCTCACCGAGCTGCGCCTCGGTTTCCACAGTGGCGCCGGAGACGGCGGCGCACCCATCGCCGTAGTAGAGCGGTGTGGCAGCCGACGTGGGGCCCGTGACCTGCATAGCGCTTGCCGCGCCGGTGCCATCGAGGTCGAGCAGCAGGTCGTTCGTGGTCACGGAGAAGACCTCCGGCTGCTCCGTGACGACGGAGTCCTCGGCCGGGGAATAGCCCACCGGGTAGTTGTGCGCCGAGGCCGGGCCCGCGAACAAGCCCAGCGCCACGGCCGTGATGATGCCACCCAGCGCCGTGCCGCACATCAGGCGGAGTGCGGACCGACGAGTTGCCTCCTTCACGCCGGGCCTACGCCGACTGCTTGCGGCGCGCGGTGACGGCGAGCACAATGCCCACCGCACCGACCGCGAGGCCGCCGACGCCGAGCACTCGGGCGAGCACATCATCCGAAGATGCGGCTGCCGCCGTCGTGTCGGCCGCCGCGTCGTGGGTGTCGACGACGGCTGCCGCGTCATGACCGTGCTCGTCCCCGGTCGCCGCGGTCACCGTGATGAACGGCGCCGGGCTCGCGGGCTCGTCTTCTCCCTCTACGGTGCTGTCGCTCCAGTCGTTTGCGCCCACCTCACACGTCTGCAACACCGGGAATTCCAGGGTCTCACCGGCGGCATCGGCCGGAAGCGAAACGCTGAGCGCGAAGGTGGTGCGGAAGCCGTCTTCAAGCGGCGTCTGCGCCGTGTAGACGATCTGGCCGGTGCGGGTGGTGACCTCGTTGCCGTGGCCGTCGTCGATCGGGGTCGCCAGGTCGACGGCCACCTTGGCGACATCCCAGCCGGGGGTGATCGTGGGGGAAACGCTCGCGATGCTCTCGGGAATGGTGAAAGCCATGCTCGTGGTGGGCGAGCCCTCGCAGCCGTGGGAGGTGGCGAACGTCACGACGGACGACGAGCCGGCGGCGGTGGACGATGGGACGGCAGAGACGTGAGCGCTCGCGGCGAGCGGCGCGCCGAGGGCGAGCAGTACGCCGGCGGCGAGAGCGGATGCGGTCAGTGCGGTGGTGCTGCGGGTGATCTTCATGATGAATCCTTCAACGTTGGGGTGCACGGCGGCCGTCACAGCCACGGCGAGCGCAGCGCTATGTCTGCTACTCATTCGGTGCGGAGTGGGTATTGGTCTGGTGGCGACCGAGACACTCACGCCGGTGACCGGCGGGTTGCTCAGGCGACGCGAATACCCAGCGGCGGCCCACGGCGCCGAACTGACGAAAGCAGAACAAGCAGGTCGCGGGGTACGCTGACGCGCGCCGTGGTGGGGCGACGCGCCAAGACGGGCGGAACAACCACGGTGAGACCGGGCGAGAAAAGCGCACGAATGAGGAGCCGTGCCGTGTCGAACAGGCTCCAAAAGGCGCGTTCTCCAAATCGCAGCGCGGCAATGGTCACGACGGCGGCCACGAGGTGGGCCGCCCACATGGCGGCGCCATCGTGGCCGGCGCCGTGCGTCGTGGCGGTTCCGGTGGCCTGGATGACGCCGGGCAACAGGGCGTGCTGGTGGGTCGCCGAGGCCGCTATCGCGTCGGGCGAGAGGGCGCCGCCCGAGCCACCCAGGGAGAACAGCCCGTGGAAGATCAGCTGGCTCGCCAGCACCGCGAGGGCACCGCGCCAGAGGGACAGGGTGCGCCCGGCGAGCGCGACACAGATCATGCCGGCGAAGGCGAGCGAGACAACGATGGGCAGCAGGCCCGGACCGGAGCCACCACCGAGGGTGTGCGACACGGCGGCCACGAAGGTGGAGACGAACGCAACGATCCAGCCGCGAGTGAAACGTGCCCACCGAGTGGTCATGTTTCCTCCTTTGCCGGCCACCTCAACGATACCCGCTCCCACCTACGGCGAGATGCCCACGAGCACGGGGTCGTGGTCGCTCGAGCGGAACGGGCTTGCCGGGTCGGCGAGCCCAGACGCGTAGCCTCGGCCGGCCCATTCGGCCGAGTTGATCGACCACACTGCGGCGCCCGAGACAGCGGCGGCGAGTGACGGAGTGGCGAGCGCGTGGTCCAGGGAGCCCATTTCTCCGTCGTATAGGTAGGTGTACTCGCCAGGGGCGAGGTCGTGGAGCAGGTCCACGAAGCCCGCCTCGCTGAGGACCAGGATCGGGTCTTCTTCGGCATAGGCGTTGAAATCGCCGAGCATTAGCACGTCGGGGCTGCCGGATGCCGACTGCAGCTCCCCCACGAGTGCCACCAAAGAACGCGACTGGCGCACACGCTCGGCGCTGGAGTGCCCTTGGCCGTCGGAGGGATCCGGGCCGTCACCGCTTTTCGACTTGAAGTGATTGGCCACGACCGTCACCGTGCGATCCGACATCTGGAACGTCTGCGCGATCGGGGCGCGGGTGTTCTCGAGGCCGGCCGCGGGCAGTCGGGTGACACTGGGACCGACGGGAGTCACGGCATCCGCTTTATAGATAAGGGCTGTCGTGATGAAGTCAGTGTGGGCGGCGTCGTGGAGTGACTCGGGTGTGGGCACGAAGGCCCACGTCGGCGTGCCGAGGGCCGCGTTGAGGCCGCCCACCAGATCGGCGACGGCGGTGTCGATCGGTTCGCCGAGCCTGATCGAGTTCTCGATTTCGAGCAGACAGACCACGTCGGCACCCAGACCATTGATGGCGGACACGATCTTCGACTTCTGCACACGAAACTGGGCGGGCGTCGCCGCGCCGCGCGCCTGCGGGTTGTCGCTGGACAGGGTCGTGAAGTAGTTCTGCACGTTGAAGGTGGCCGCACGCACGCTCCCTCCCACGCTGGGCGGGCCGAGCGGGCGCGGGTTGGTCTGCGCGAATGTGGGCGGGGCGGGGTCGCCCGCAACCTCGATCGGCGTGGCCGGCTGCAGGCGCCAGTCGTCGAATCCATAGGAGAGCACCCACGCCTGTGCCGGCCATACAATGGTGTCGCCGGCACGCACGACTGTGGCACCGGAAAAGTACGGTTGCTCGTCGCCCTGATTCAGGCGTGCACTCGACCCGTCGTCGAGCACCAAGCGTCGTGCCCGGTTCTTCTCACTCGCCGCGGCGGCCAGCGGCCCGGGTCGGGCTTGCTCGGTGCCGGTCACCGGAGTTTCCGGACCCGCGGTGAGCCAGAGGGAGCCGAACTGGTCGAGCTCGTGACTGTCGCTGACCCGGAAGGTTCCCGCCGGGTGCACGAGCATGCCCTCGAGGGCCTCCCTCTCCGCGTCGATCGCGGTATCGGGCAGGTCCGTCGCCGCCGGCGTGACACCGCCCGACGGCACGACGTCGATGGCACCCGGCGTCGCGGCGGTGATTTCGGTGAGCCCCTGATGTTCGCTCACAGGTCCAGTGACGCGCACGAGATCGCCGAGGGTCGCTCCGGTGGACGCCGGGTCTGCGCCCGAGCCGAGATACACGAAGACAGCGTCGGAGGCGCCGGGGGTCGCATCCGATTCTCCGCCGGACCCGGCCGTCTGTACGTAGAAGCCGGCAAACCCGCCCGCCCGAAGATCGGCCGTCACCACGCCCTCGACAGTGACGACGGAACCGACCAGCGGGCTCTCTGCGCCGGTGCCCTGTACCTCGGAGATCGTGCGCGCGGCGGTGTCTGCTGCGGTGGGCAGCGCGCCCCGGTCGGCCACAAACGTGACGACAGCCACCGCGAACAGCGCCGCGAGCCCGACGGCAATCAGCCCACGCCTCCTTCTCCGACGCTCGGAGGGGTATGTTGCCGGTTCACTCTGACGCATGCGCTTCTCCTCACCGCTTGACGCCCCAACTGGGGTTAAGGCAGAGGGTATCGGCGGCCACCGACATCGCCATTGCCGCGCCCGCATGCCGGGCCCCCGCGCGCGCTTCACTATCCCGGTGCGCCCACGCGGCCACGGAGGTCATGGGGCGGAACGTGTCAGTTCACCACGCGACTAGGGCGAGGTCTCGAACCGGGCGCTCGCCTCCAGGATGAGCTGCAGGGTACGTGCGCTGCCGTGGTGGCCCGCTTGCCCCACGACGGTCAGCTGCGCATCGGGCCAGGCCTGCGCGAGTTGCCACGGCACATCCACCGGACCGCCGATGTCCAAGGCGCCGTGTATCAAGACGCCGGGAATCCCCTGCAGGCGGTGCGCATCGCGGAGCACCTGGCTCTCCTGCAGCCAGGCGCCGTGCGAGAAATAGTGCGCCACGATTCGCGCAAACTGCATGCGAAAGTCGGCATCTTGATAGCGAATGCTCGGGCTCCAGCCGGGTTCGAGCGACACAGCGGCGTCTTCCCAGTCGCACCAGCGCTGCGCAGCGTCGGCTTGAATCCTGCTGTCGCCGGACTGGTTCAGCAGCCTGTCATAGGCCGCAACGAGGTCGCCATCGCGCTCTGCCACCGGCACGCCGGCCTGGAACGCGCGCCACTGCTCGGGAAGATACCGTGCGATGTCGTGATAGAGCCAGTGCACATCGCTCGGTCGAGTCATCGTCACGGAGACAAGGATGAGCGCCCGAACCCGATCTGGATGGGCCTCCGCATAGGCCAACGCGAGAGTGCACCCCCACGATGCGCCCCACACCACCCAGCGATCCACGCGGAGGTGTGCGCGCAACTGCTCGAGATCGTCGATGAGGTGGTGCAAGGTGTTCGTTTCGAGGGTCACGGCCGGGTCGCTCGCCGAGGGCGTGCTCTTGCCGCAGTTGCGTTGGTCCAGTTGCACGATCAGGTACTTCGACGGATTCCAGTTGCGCCGCCCACCGGGAGTGCTCCCCGACCCTGGACCGCCGTGGAGCATCACCACGGGGGTACCGGACGGGTTTCCGCTCGTCTCCCAGTACACGCCGTGCCCATCACCGACATCCATCATTCCGGTCGCGAACGGTTCGATCGGTGGGTAGCTCTCCATGAACAACCTCCAGTTGTGACGGTGCGGTCACGTTAGCCAACCAGACACGGTTGACCTAATCGGGACAGCAGCGAAATCGCCCCTGTTGACGGGCGGACCGATTGTGCTGATACGTTGCGGGCATGGGGAAAAGCAGCGTCGCTTCGGTTGTGGGGTTCGGTTGTGTCGTGATTCTGGCGTTGGCGGGGTGCACGAGCCCGACTCCGGCGCCATCCGCTTCGGCAGGCACACCATCGGTATCGCCCACGGCCGAGCTGTCGTCGGCACCGGCTTCGCGGTTCGATGTGGTCTGCGACGACCTGGTTTCTGCCGCCGAACTCGAAGCTCTTTTTGGTGGCAACGCCTACGAGGCGAGAATGAGCTGGGGGCCATCGGTGTCTCCCGTGACGTACGCGGTGCAGAACATCGGCGGGTTGAGCTGCACCTGGGGCAATGACGACGTGCCGGTCAGCGGCATCGCCAATCCGGCCTACGACGAACTCACCGTGCAGGTGATTCCCGATGCCACCGCCGCGCAGCTCGACCTGCATACCGGTGATCATCCGCTCGACGATGCTCCGGCGTTTGGGGACACGTCTGGCACGACGTGTTTCGCCCAAGCCGGCCTGTGCACGTCCAACATCGTGGTCGGGCAAGCCTGGATCGAGGTGTTCCTGCAGGGTGCCGACGTCGCCGACATTGCCTCAGACGCCGATGTGCAGGCGCTCGCCTCCCCGGCCTTAAGCGCGATCACCGAACGAGTTGCTGCGGCCGCTAACAGGGCCGCTCCCGTCGCCGCCGTCACTGCTCGAACCGACTGCGACGTGATCCTGCCCGCGGCAACAGTGCAGTCCGTCTTCCACACGGAGGAACTGCCCGTGCACTCGCAGTACAGCAGCGGCGGTTGGAGCGTGATGACGGGAGCGGCCACGCTCGCCGGCGTGGCGCGCTGCATCGTGGGGCCGGCCGGCTCTGAGGTGGCCCACGCCAACCTTGAGCTGCTGCCGCATGGCGCGTGGGTTTTCGAAGACGCCCAGGTGGCGAGGGGCGTGTGGGAAAACCACGAGGCCGTGAGCGTTGAGGGCGTGACCCAGCAGGCCTACCTCTCGTGCCCTGTCGGCACCGTCGCGGCGTGCGCCGTCGACTTCGTCGTGGGCGATGACTGGGTGCGACTGGGTTCGTCGATCAACGGCCAACGGCCGATTGAAGACGGCGACCGCGGCCAGGTTCTGGAGCTTGCGGGGCACGTCGCATCCGCTCTGGCGTGACCCGTGGCTGACGTGAGCAGGCGAAGCAAGCGGATAATGGGAATCGCCCGTCATGGACGCCTGAAGCGATCGAATCCCTACGCAACCGCGCTCAAGATAGTCGCCATCGCGATGGCCGTGGCCGTCGTCAGTACGTCTTCCGTGGCTGCCATCGTGGTCTGGAGCTTCAGTAACAAGGTCGACGAAAATGCCATCGACATCATGGTGGGCGAGACATCGACGCCTGCGCGAGAACTCGAAAGCTATGAGAACGGTTTCAATATTCTGCTCGTCGGCATCGACAACGATGAGGCTCAGAGCGCTGCGTACGGAGAACGCGACGGAACCCTAAATGACGTGAACATTCTCGTGCACGTGTCCGCCGACCACACCAACGCTGTCGTCGTGAGCATCCCCCGCGACCTCATCGTGCCGCATCCCGTGTGCACCGACCCCGAGACCGGAAACGATTTCTCGGCGATGGCCGCACGCCCGGTCAATGAGGCCATGTCGCGGGGCGGGCTGCCCTGTGTGGTCAAGACCGTGTCCGAGTTGACGGGGCTCGACATCCCCTACGCCGGGCTCGTATCCTTCAACGACGTCGTGCAGATGAGCGACGCCGTCGGTGGAGTTCCCATCTGCCTGAACGCCGCCATCGACGACCCCGCCGCAGGCCTCGACCTGCCGGAAGGAACGAGCGTCGTCGCCGGGGAGACTGCGTTGGCGTTCCTGCGGAGCCGGAAGGGCGTCGGCGACGGCAGCGATCTGGCGCGAATTTCGTCCCAGCAGATCTACCTGGCGTCGCTCATGCGCACGGTGCAGGGCGACGGCACACTCACGAGAATCCCGACGCTCGTGAACCTGGCCAACGCTGCCGCCACCAACATCAAGCTGTCGACCTCGCTCGCCGACATCGACACCATGGTGTCCATGGCCCTGGCGCTCAAGGATATCGACCTGGAACGCCTCCTCTTCGTGCAATATCCCGGCACGACCGGAGATGCCGATTTCCCGGGCAAGGTCATGCCACTCGAAGCTGTGGCTGACGAAATGTTCGCCAAGCTCGCCGCCGACGAGCCGTTCGCCCTGCCCGGATCCAACCCCGAGCCGACAGCGGATGCCCCGGCACCGGTCGAAACGTCAACCCCGGCCCCGGGCGACACGGCCTCCCCCATCCCGGAACCGACCGTCGAGGCCTTGGATGGTCTGACGGGCCAAACGGCGCAGGACGATTCCTGCGCCGAGGCCTTCAGCGGATGACACTCGCCGCGCCGGTACTCGCCTCCGTCCGTGCTCAGTCCGCGACGACCACAGGGCTACTGCCGCGGCCCCACGGTCTCTCAGCCTTCTGGCGGTCGATTGGTTGCGCACGTGTCGCCTACGCCATGATCGGGTTGGAGCGTTGTGCTCAGGGCATCCAATTCTGCCGATCGGAATCGGCTCGACCGTGGGGGACGACATGGAATTCTTGCAAGCCCAAGCTGACGTACGACGCATTTACCACGCCGGATTCGCCGGCCCTTTAGTCTCTGCAGTCGTCTGGGCTGGGGCCAGCGCGGTCTTTACGTGGGGCTCCGTCGCGGTGGGGATGGCCGCTCTGTTCCTGGGCGGTATGTTGATCTTCCCCTTGGGCACGCTCGTCCTGAAAATCATGGGCGGCCCGACCGGCCTGCCAAAGGGGCACCCGTCGGCTGCCCTGGCCATGCAATCCGCGTTCACCGTGCCCTGCGGGCTGCTGGTTGCAATCGCCCTGGGCAGCTACGAGCCCGTGCTCTTCTTTCCCGCATCGCTCATCATCGTGGGGGCGCACTATCTCGTGTTCATTTCGCTGTATGGCATGAAAACATATGCCGTCTTGGCCGGTGTACTGATTCTGCTCGGCGTAATCGGTCTGTCCGCTGCACCAGAACTCGGAGCCATCAGCGGCTGGCTCGGCGCCGTTGCCTTCCTTCTCTTCGCCGTGGTGTTGTTTCGCGCTCGAGACACCGGCCGGTAGGCTCGCCCACTGGGAACACCTACAGCACCTCGATCCGCACGCTGTGTCCGCCGGATCGGGCGAGCCTCACGTCGCGGGTGAGAAGAGGACAGTCCAGGGCTTCGGCCAGCACGACGTAAGCAGCGTCGTAGGCGGAAACATTGTCGCGCAGTTGGATGGCTCGCCGTCGCAGCGCATCCGCCGACGGCCAGCGCTGGATCGGAACGTCCTCGAAATCCGTCAACAGGTCTTGCGCCCGATCGGCACTCAGATACCCGGCCAGAGTGAGCCCGCGCAGCGCAGAGACCACCTCGTAGTCCAGCAAGCTCGGCGCGTGCAGCTCCTCCTCTGCCAGCCGGGCGCGGAGTTCCTCGGTGCCGGCCAAGGCCGTCAACGCATCAACCACGGCGGCGCAATCCACCACGATCACGAGCCGGTTGGCTCCTGCACCTCCGCGAGGCGCTCCACACGCGCGGCGCCGAGTGGCTCTAGCGCAGATGCCTGCGCCTGTTCGGTGCGACGAACGGCCCGCTCGAGCACTTCACCGACCGTCGGGCGCGCCACGTCGCGGGAGACGAGCTCGAGCAGGTAGGTATTCAGTGACTCACCCCGGGCCGCCGCCCGTGCCTTCAGCGCCCGACGCGCCTCGTCCGGCACGTTCCTAATCTGCAACAGTGAACTCATGCATACATAATAATTCACTCTCCATACATTCTGTATTGATTCTGCGATAGGTACCGCAGCGACCTTGGCCGCCACCGACCGGTGAGCTCAGGACTTCAGTTTTCGCCAGCCGCCGGCACGGTTGTTCGGGATAATCTGCCGGAACATCTCGGTGAGGGCTCGGACATTGATCCTCTCGCCCCCGACACGCTGACTCGACGCGGGGCTCCGTGCGCTCGAATGCTGCTCAGGCGCCTGTGATTGCAGGAGCATCAGCAGCTTTGGAGCGCATGGCCTCGGCCGCGGGTCAGGCGATGCCGGTGAAGGCGGGCTTGCGCTTCTGCTGGAAGGCTGCGAATCCCTCGCGATAGTCCTCGGTGTCGCAGAGCGCGGCCTGGGCGAGCGTCTCCGCCGTCATGCTCTGCCAGAGTCCGAGGCGTTCGTCGCGCAGCGACTGCACGAGGGCCTTGCTTGCCAGGAACGCCTGCGTGGCGCCGGTCGAGGCCCTCACGGCCGCCGCCGCCGTGGCATCCGCTAGCTCGTCAGCGGGGAAGACCTGGCTGAAGAGTCCGCTGGCCACAGCCTCGGCGCCCGACATGAGTCGACCCGAGTAGATGAGGTCGAGCGTGCGGTGCGCTCCGAGGCGTTCCACGAACAGGGCATGGCCGCCGGAGTCGAGGGTGGCGCCGAGGTTGGCGAACGGCGAGCCGATCTTGGCGGTGTCGGCCACGTACACCACGTCGGTGGCGATGAGCAGGCCGAGGCCCACGCCGAGGCACGCGCCGTGCGCTGCCGCGAAGGTGGGCGCAGGGAACGAGCTCATGCGGTGCATGAGCCCGGTGACGAGACCGCCGAGGTAGCCCTGCACATCGTCGGTGCGCGGGTCGACGGCCGAAATGTCGCGTCCGGCGCAGAAAGCACGGCCCTCGCCGCGCAGCACGAGGGCGCGCACTCCGGCTTCCTCAGCGGATGCGTACGCCGCGTCGAGTTCGACAACCGCCGCCTCGTTGAGGGCGTTCATTTTCTCCGGTGCGTTGAGCACCACGTACGCGACGTTGTTGTCGATGGTCAGCTCGATCACGGGCATCCGCCTTTCTGGTTCGGCTGGAACGTGCGGAATACGGCTAGACGTCGTAGTCGACGACAACCTTCTCGGTGGTGGGGTGCGACTGACAGGTGAGCACGTAGCCGCGCTCGATCTCGTCGGGCTCGAGGGCGTAGTTCTCCGTCATGGTGACGTCGCCGCTCACGAGCTTGGCGCGGCAGGTGCCGCAGACTCCCCCGGCGCACGCGAACGGCACATCGGGCCTCACGCGCAGGGCCGCGTTGAGAATGCTCTCGTTAGCGTTCACCGGCGTGGTCACAGTGTTGCTCTGCCCGTCGAGGGTGAATTCGATCTGGAAGGTCTTGTCCCCCGCCGCCACGATGACGGGCCGGCCGATGTCGCCGCTCGCGCGGTTGGTCTCGCCCGTGGTGAAGAGCTCGAAGCGCACGCGCGAGGCGGCAACGCCCACGTCTTCGAGGGTGTCGCGGCAGAGCTGCACGAGCTCGAACGGGCCGCAGAGAAACCACTCGTTGACGGTTCCGGGGCGCAGGATCGTCTCGAGCATGCGGCGGAACTTGTCTTCGTCGATGCGCCCGGTGAGCAGAGAGGAGGACCGCTGCTCCCGCGACAGCACGTGGTACAGCGCGAGGCGGGCCGGGTAACGGTCTTTCAGGTCGGCCAGTTCGTCGAGAAACATCACGTCGAGTGCGGTGCGGTTCGTGTACACGAGAGTGAAACGTGAGGTAGCGGATGCCGCTAGCACCGTGTGCGCGAGCGACATCAACGGGGTGATGCCCGAGCCCGCGGCCACACCCACGATGTGCTTGTCGTCAAGGTCGGGCAGCGTGGAGGTGAACGTGCCCTGCGGGCTCATCACCTCGACTTTTTGGCCGGCCTTCAGCTCGGTGTTCGCCCAGCTGGAGAACACCCCACCGAGGTCGCGCTTGATCGCCACGCTGATCGTGCCCTGGCCCTCGGAGTCGACGCTCGGCGGGCGGCAGATCGAGTAGCTGCGGCGCAGCTCGTGGCCGTCGATGGTGGCGCGCAGGGCGAGGTGCTGGCCCGGCGCGTAGTCGAAGGAGCCGCGGAGCTCATCGGGAACCGCGAAGGTCACCTCCACGCTGTCGGCGGTGAGCTGGCGCACATCGGAGACGGTGAGGGTATGGAAACGCGCACGGTGCTTCGTCGCACCCAGATTCGTTGCAGTCATGGTCACAGCACCTTGAAGTAGTCGAAGGGTTCGAGACACGCCTTGCACTCGTAGAGCGACTTGCAGGAGGTCGAACCGAAATGGGCGAGTTCACGCGTGTTCAGGGAATTGCAGCGCGGGCACTTGACCGCGAGCTGGAGGCGCACGGGGCCCGCGGGGCCGGAGGGCCGGGCGGTGGCGTGCCCGGTCGGAGCGGCAATGCCGTACTCCTCGAGCTTCTTCTTGCCGTCGTCGCTCATCCAGTCCGTGGTCCACGCGGGGCTCAGCACGAGCCGCACCGAGACGTTTTCGTAGCCGGCAGCGGTGAGCGCCGCGAATACGTCGTCGCGCATGGCGTCGAGGGCGGGGCATCCGCTGTAGGTAGGTGTGAGGGAAACGTCGACGCCGGTCGCGGTGACGCTCACCGAGCGCAGCACGCCGAGGTCTTCGATCGTGAGCACCGGGATTTCCGGGTCGACAACAGTTGCGGCCACGGCCCAGGCCCGCAGCGAGGCGTCGTCGGTGGGCCGGGGCCGGGCGGCGGTTTCGTGAATGGTCACCATGATGCGCCCGGGTGTGCCCGCGCGAGAACCTGCATCTCGGCGAGCATCAGGCCGAGGTGCTCGGAGTGCACGCCGCGGCGACCGCCGCCCTGGGCGATGAAGCCGCGGGGTTCCTCGAGTTCTGCCTCGGCGAACACCGGCGCGATGGCCAGGTCGAAGACCTCTCGCAGGCTCGACGGCCGCACGGCGACGCCCTCGAGCCGGTCGAGCAGGGGCTCGTCGCGGAACATCTCGTCCACGTAGGGCCACATGTCGGAGAAGGCCACGATCATGCGGCGGCGGGATTCGTCGGTGCCCAGCGAGAGCCGCAGCACCCATTGCACGGAGTGATCGCGGTGGTAGTCGACCTCCTTGGCGGCCTTGTCGGAGATCGCCGCGAGGGTGGCATCGGAGGAGTCGCGCAGCCGGGTGTAAAGCTCGAAGAGGAAGTGCGACACGATGAACTGCCGCGCGATGGTGTGCGCGAAATCGCCGTTGGGCTGCTCGACGAGCTGCAGCGAACGCCACTCGGGCTCGTCGCGCCAGTAGGCGAGGTCGTCCTCGGTCTTCCCCGAGGCCGAACCTGCATAGTGCAGCAGAGCGCGGGCGTGCCCAATCAGGTCGAGGGCGATGTTTCCGAGGGCCACGTCTTCCTCGAGCTCGGGGGCGCGGGAGATCCAGGAGCCTAGGCGCTGCGAGAGTACGAGGGAGTCGTCGCCGAGCCAGAGCGCGTATTCCGCGACGTCGGGCGAGGCAACGGATGCCGAGGCGATCAGTTCGTCGGGAAGTATTGCCACGTCTACCTGGGCGTGACCGTGCACGTCGTCGGTGTGTGAACTCATAGGTGCTTCACGCCCTCGCTCTTGGAGTAGTAGCTCGCGTGGCGGTAGTTCTTGCCGGCAGGCGACTCGAAGAAGGCGCCCTTGGCGTCGGGGTCGCTCGTGGTGATGGCCGCGGCGGGTACGACCCACACCGACACGCCCTCGGCACGACGGGTGTAGAGGTCACGGGCGTTGCGCACGGCGAGAATCTCGTCGGGGGCGTGTAGCGAGCCGACGTGCACGTGGCTCAGGCCACGGTTGGAACGAACGAAGACTTCCCAGAGGGGCCAAATTTCAGCTGCGGAATCGCCGGGCGCGGTCATGAGGCCACCATTTCAGATCGTTCGGACTGTTTACGGGCATACTCTGCGGCGGCTTCGCGAACCCAGGCGCCTTCGTCGTGGGCGTCGCGACGACGCTGCAGGCGCTGGGCGTTGCTCGCGCCGCGGCCCGCGAGAACCTCGTGGAACTCGGCCCAGTCGATCTCGCCGAGGTCGTACTGCTGGGTTTCTTCGTTCCAGCGCAGGTCGGGGTCGGGCAGCGTGACGCCGAGAACGGCGGCCTGCGGCACGAGCATGCCGACGAAACGCTGACGCAGCTCGTCGTTGGAGTGGCGCTTGATCTTCCACGCCATCGACTGGGCGGAGTTGGGCGAGTCGTCGTCGGGCGGGCCGAACATCATGAGCGCGGGCCAGTACCACCGGTTCACGGATTCCTGCGCCATGGCGCGCTGTTCCTCGGTGCCCTGCATGAGCTCGAGCAGAATCTCGAAGCCCTGGCGCTGGTGGAAGGATTCTTCCTTGCAGATGCGCACCATTGCACGGCCGTAGGGGCCGTAGCTCGCGCGGCAGAGGGGCACCTGGTTGCAGATGGCGGCGCCGTCGACGAGCCAGCCAATCGAGCCCATGTCGGCCCAGGTCGGGGTGGGGTAGTTGAAGATCGAGGAGTAACGCGCCTTGCCAGCGATGAGCGCTTCCGTCATGCCGTCGCGAGTGGCGCCGAGGGTCTGGGCGGCGGAGTAGAGGTAGAGGCCGTGGCCGGCTTCGTCCTGCACCTTGGCCATCAGGATCGCCTTGCGCTTCAGGCTCGGGGCGCGGGTGATCCAGTTCGACTCCGGCTGCATGCCGATGATCTCGGAGTGCGCGTGCTGCGAAATCTGGCGCACGAGTGACTTGCGGTAGGCCTCGGGCATCCAGTCACGGGGCTCAATGCGCGAGTCCGCGGCAATGAGATCGTTGAACTGCTGCTCGTCAGCCGAAATCGCAGAACTCTCCGCGGAGGCATCCGGTGCAAGGGCATACGGCCCTGCGGGGGTTGTCATCATTGACTCCTGGTCGTCGTTGGCGCTCGTGAGTTTTACAGACGGCGGGGAAATCTTTCCCAACCGATCGTTCAGTTAGTATATAGTCACACTATCGGCGCGGCAAGCCCCGCCGCCAGCACAAAGTTTTCACACACCGGTCACTCAACGAGGAGAACCCCCACTTGGATGCATCACCGCAGACAGCAGCACCGGGCGACCCTACGGTGCCCGCACATCACGCCATGATGAAGCGTGATCGGGCCTCCGCTGCCCTCGGCATGGTCGTGGAACACACCGAGCCCGGCGGCGCGATCGTCTCCATGCTTATCCGAGACGACATGCTCAACGGATTCGACGTCACCCACGGCGGCATGGTCTTTGCCCTCGCCGACACTGCATTCGCTATTGCCTGCAACGACGACCACCACGTCACGCTCGCCGCCGGCGCCGACATCAGCTTTCTGAAGCCCACCACGCTCGGTCAGACTCTCACCGCAACCGCCGTACTCCGCACCAAGAGTGGGCGTTCCGGACTGTACGACGTGCGCGTAACCGACGAGCACAACGTTCCCATCGCGGAATTCCGCGGTCGCAGTCGCACCACGAACCTCGCTACGCCCACCCGCGCCCACAACTAACCTGCTCCCGGAGGCACCATGTCAACGCTGACCAAGACTCGCCTGCACGCCCCGTCCCTCGACGAACTCGACCCGGAAGAGCGCATGTCCAGGGACGAGATTCTCGCCCTGCAGCTGCGCCGCATACAGCAGACCGTGCGGCACGCCTACGCGAACGTGCCTCTCTATACGCGCAAGTTCGATGCTGCCGGCGTGCACCCCGACGACATTCGCACCCTCGACGATGTGCAGCGCCTCCCCTTCACCACGAAGGAAGACCTCCGGGTCTCGTACCCCTTCGGCATGTTCGCTGTGCCGATGGACCAGGTCGCGCGCATTCACACGTCTTCAGGCACCACCGGGCTGCCCACCGTCGTGGGCTACACCAAGCAGGACCTGCGCAACTGGGCCGGCCTCGTGGCCCGCAGCTTGCGAGCCTCGGGCGTTCGCCCGGGCATGAAGGTGCACAACGCCTACGGCTACGGCCTCTTCACCGGCGGACTCGGCGCCCACGCGGGCATCGAAGCCCTCGGCGCTGTTGCCATCCCCATGTCAGGCGGGCAGACCAACAAGCAGGTCCAGATGATCAATGACTTCCAGCCCGACGTTATCCTCTCCACCCCCAGCTACCTGTTGACGATAACGGATGCCATGGTGGCCGCCGGTCTCGACCCTCGCCGCTCCAGCCTCAAGGCCGGCGTGCTCGGCGCCGAGCCGTGGACCAACCAGCTGCGCCTCGAGCTCGAAGAGCGCCTCGACTTCGATGCGCTCGACATCTACGGCCTCAGCGAAGTGATGGGCCCGGGAGTCGGTAACGAGTGCATCGAGTCGAAGGACGGCCCGCACCTCTGGGAAGACCACTTCTACCCTGAGATCATCGACGGCGAATCCTGCCGCACACTCGGCGAGGGCGACACTGGTGAGCTCGTGTTCACGTCGCTCACCAAACAGGCATTCCCCGTTATCCGCTACCGTACGCGCGATCTCACCCGCCTGCTCCCGGGCACGGCCCGACCCGGCATGCGCCGCATGGAGAAGATCACGGGGCGCAACGACGACATGATCATCCTGCGCGGCGTGAACCTTTTCCCCACCCAGATCGAGGAGATTGTGCTCAGCATCGAGCACCTCTCTCCGCACTTCATTCTCGAGCTCACCAAGCCCGGACGCATGGACGAGCTGACCGTGCGCATCGAACGCCACGAACACGCCGACGGCGCTTCGTCCGACACCGCGCGCCGGGCGCTGATCAACCGCATCAAGGACCAGATCGGCTCCAGCGTCAATGTAGAGATCGCTGAGCCCGGCACCCTCGAGCGCAGCGTCGGCAAGCTCAAGCGCGTCTACGACCTGCGCTAACCGGGGGTTTCGCGCCCTGCGTGAGAGAATGTGAACAATGTCTGACGTGACCACAACCAAGCGCGGGCGCCCCGGTTACGACCAGCGCGCAATTCTCGATATCGCGGTCGCGGCCTTCAACGAGTATGGCTACGACGCCACCTCGATGGGAGTCCTGGCGGCACGCCTCGACCTGTCGAAGGCCGCCATCTACCACCACTTTTCCTCCAAGGAAGAGCTGCTGGCCTTGGCCCTCAACGAGGCCCTCACCGGCCTCGAGGGTGTCCTTCTCGAAGAGGGCGCTCTCGACGGCGCCGCCATCGACCGGCTGGCCTACGTGCTTCGCGGCGCCGTTCAGGTGCTGACCGCGAAGCTGCCTTCTGTGACCCTGCTCCTTCGAGTGCGAGGCAACTCCGACGTCGAGCGACAGGCCCTCACACGCCGGCGCGCTTTCGACCGCGCCGTCTCGGCCCTGGTCGTACAGGCACGAGAAGAGGGCACCATTCGAGCGGATGTCGACCCCCGGATCGTCACCCGCCTCGTCTTCGGCATGGTCAACTCCATCGCGGAGTGGTACCGGCCCGAGGGGCCCGAAGATGCGGCGGAACTCGCCGACGACGTGCTCAAGCTTGCCCTCGACGGCCTGCGAATGCCCCGCTAACCCCGCGCCTGCCGTCCCATCCCGCTGGTCGAGGAGCGAGGCACGAGCGCCTCGAGACCACGCGAGCCGACTCTCGGACTCGGCTCGCGTGGTCTCGATCGCTCCTTCGTCGCGCCTCGACCGGCGAGCAGGGGGGTTAACGAGAGAAGGCCACCCCGTGGGGTGGCCTTCTCTGTTGTTTCTAAGTTAAGTCCGGCGGTGTCCTACTCTCCCACAGGGTCCCCCCTGCAGTACCATCGGCGCAAAGAGTCTTAGCTTCCGGGTTCGGAATGTGACCGGGCGTTTCCCTCTTGCTATAGCCGCCGAAACATCTTTCGATGGTTCGAACAAACTTATACAAATGTATATTCAGTTCATATGAACTGTGTTGTTGTTCTCGACCGTACATCGAGAACCACATAGTGGACGCATAGCAGCTTCTTCAAACTGAGTGTTATCAAATTATCGGCTTATTAGTACCGGTCAGCTTCATGGGTCTTTAGTCCCCACTTCCACATCCGGCCTATCAACGCAGTAGTCTAGCTGCGAGCCTCTCCCCCTAAGGGATGGAAATCTCATCTCGAAGCCGGCTTCCCGCTTAGATGCTTTCAGCGGTTATCCGTTCCGAACGTAGCTAATCAGCGGTGCTCCTGGCGGAACAACTGACACACCAGAGGTTCGTCCATCCCGGTCCTCTCGTACTAGGGATAGATCTTCTCAAATTTCCTGCGCGCGCAGCGGATAGGGACCGAACTGTCTCACGACGTTCTAAACCCAGCTCGCGTACCGCTTTAATGGGCGAACAGCCCAACCCTTGGGACCTACTCCAGCCCCAGGATGCGACGAGCCGACATCGAGGTGCCAAACCATGCCGTCGATATGGACTCTTGGGCAAGATCAGCCTGTTATCCCCGAGGTACCTTTTATCCGTTGAGCGACAGCGCTTCCACAAGCCACTGCCGGATCACTAGTCCCGACTTTCGTCCCTGCTCGACTTGTCAGTCTCACAGTCAAGCTCCCTTGTGCACTTACACTCGACACCTGATTACCAACCAGGTTGAGGGAACCTTTGGGCGCCTCCGTTACTTTTTAGGAGGCAACCGCCCCAGTTAAACTACCCACCAGGCACTGTCCCTGAACCGGATCACGGTTCGAAGTTAGGTATCCAATATGACCAGAGTGGTATTTCAACGATGACTCCACCTGAACTAGCGTCCAAGCTTCACAGTCTCCCACCTATCCTACACAAGCCACACCGAACACCAATACCAAGCTGTAGTAAAGGTCACGGGGTCTTTCCGTCCTGCTGCGCGTAACGAGCATCTTTACTCGTAATGCAATTTCGCCGAGTTCGCGGTTGAGACAGCTGGGAAGTCGTTACGCCATTCGTGCAGGTCGGAACTTACCCGACAAGGAATTTCGCTACCTTAGGATGGTTATAGTTACCACCGCCGTTTACTGGGGCTTAAATTCTCAGCTTCGCCTTGCGGCTAACCGTTCCTCTTAACCTTCCAGCACCGGGCAGGCGTCAGTCCGTATACATCGTCTTGCGACTTAGCACGGACCTGTGTTTTTAGTAAACAGTCGCTTCCCACTGGTCTCTGCGGCCTTCGAACGCTCCCGGAGCTAGTCCGTTCACGCCTCAGGCCCCCCTTCTCCCGAAGTTACGGGGGCATTTTGCCGAGTTCCTTAACCACGATTCTCTCGATCTCCTTAGTATTCTCTACCTGATCACCTGAGTCGGTTTGGGGTACGGGTGACTAAAACCTCGCGTCGATGCTTTTCTTGGCAGCATAGGATCACTGATTTCACCCTTACGGGCTACCCATCGGGTCTCAGGCATCATGAACGACGGATTTGCCTATCGTTCGCCCTACATCCTTAGACCGGGTCAACCATCGCCCGGCTCAGCTACCTTCCTGCGTCACACCTGTTAATACGCTAACCGCACCAGCATAGGGTCGCACGCTAGGCCCCACGCTTCACCCCGAAGGGATCCATCTAGGGGATTCAGATGCTTAGCATTACTGGATTAGCTTGGGCGGTTTTTCGTCAGTACGGGAATATCAACCCGTTGTCCATCGACTACGCCTGTCGGCCTCGCCTTAGGTCCCGACTTACCCAGGGCGGATTAGCCTGGCCCTGGAACCCTTGATCTTTCGGAGGACGGGTTTCTCACCCGTCTTTCGCTACTCATGCCTGCATTCTCACTCGTGTAGCCTCCACGGCTGGTTTACACCGCCGCTTCGCTGGCCACACGACGCTCTCCTACCCATCAACACGGCTGAACCAACCACACAAGGTGGCGGCTTACCAAAAATATCAATGCCACAACTTCGGTGGCGTGCTTGAGCCCCGTTACATTGTCGGCGCGGAATCACTTGACCAGTGAGCTATTACGCACTCTTTCAAGGGTGGCTGCTTCTAAGCCAACCTCCTGGTTGTCTGTGCAACTCCACATCCTTTCCCACTTAGCACGCGCTTTGGGACCTTAGTTGGTGGTCTGGGTTGTTTCCCTCTCGACGATGAAGCTTATCCCCCACCGTCTCACTGCTGCGCTCTCACTTACCGGCATTCGGAGTTTGGCTGACGTCAGTAAGCTTTTGGGCCCCATCGGCCATCCAGTAGCTCTACCTCCGGCAAGAAACACGCAACGCTGCACCTAAATGCATTTCGGAGAGAACCAGCTATCACGAAGTTTGATTGGCCTTTCACCCCTATCCACAGCTCATCCCCTCCATTTTCAACTGAAGTGGGTTCGGTCCTCCACGACGTCTTACCGTCGCTTCAACCTGGCCATGGATAGATCACTTCGCTTCGGGTCTAGGACATGCGACTGAATCGCCCTATTCAGACTCGCTTTCGCTACGCATTCCCCTCTCGGGTTAAGCTCGCCACATATCACTAACTCGCAGGCTCATTCTTCAAAAGGCACGCTGTCACAGCAACAAGGCTGCTCCAACGGTTTGTAAGCAAACGGTTTCAGGTACTATTTCACTCCCCTCCCGGGGTACTTTTCACCTTTCCCTCACGGTACTTGTTCACTATCGGTCATGTAGGAGTATTTAGGCTTATCAGGTGGTCCTGACAGATTCACACGGGATTTCTCGGGCCCCGTGCTACTTGGGATACTTCTCGAGTGATTGCTGCATTTCGACTACGGGGTTCGCACCCTCTATGACCAGGCTTTCAATCCTGTTCGTCTATACAACGTTCTAACCCTCACCGCCTCGGTAGAGACAGCAGAAAAGTCCCGCAACCCCGACCATGCAACGCCTACCGGCTATCACACATGATCGGTTTAGCCTCATCCGGGTTCGCTCGCCACTACTAACGGAATCACTATTGTTTTCTCTTCCTGTGGGTACTGAGATGTTTCACTTCCCCACGTTCCCTCTACCCGCCCTATATATTCAGGCGGGAGTCACCAGGTCACCTCACGGGCCTGGCGGGGTTTCCCCATTCGGACATCCTCGGATCACAGTTCGTTTATCAACTCCCCGAGGCTTATCGCAGATTACTACGTCCTTCTTCGGCTCTACATGCCAAGGCATTCACCGTTTGCTCTTAAAAATTTGAAATCACATGAGTTTGAATCGATTAAGTACCCTGAATAAATTCAGAGTCGAAATTGACCAATGATCTAATTGCTTAGATCTTTGTAATTTGTCGTATAAATACGATCAAATTTAAGATGCTCGCGTCCACTGTGTAGTTCTCAAAGTACGGGCGGTACCCCTCCACGCCGGCAAGTGATGCCAACGAAAAAAGGTCCAGAGGAAAAGTCCAACACACACCAAAGTGCGTGATGTTCCGGTCCCTCAGGACCCAACAGCGTGCATATGCGATTCTCCCTGACCCCCACTTTTCCAACCCCCGAAGGAGCGTACCGAGTGAAGACCAGTCGTCTTCGCATCAATGTCAATGTTCCACCCATGAGCGCCATCCAAACCGTTCGGCCTGGTATGACTGGCAATCGTATTCCGCTGTATACAGACGGGACTGCACGTGCTCCTTAGAAAGGAGGTGATCCAGCCGCACCTTCCGGTACGGCTACCTTGTTACGACTTAGTCCTAATCACCGATCCCACCTTCGACAGCTCCTTCCCCAAGGGGTTAGGCCACCGGCTTCGGGTGTTACCGACTTTCATGACTTGACGGGCGGTGTGTACAAGGCCCGGGAACGTATTCACCGCAGCGTTGCTGATCTGCGATTACTAGCGACTCCGACTTCATGAGGTCGAGTTGCAGACCTCAATCCGAACTGAGACCGGCTTTTTGGGATTCGCTCCACCTTGCGGTATCGCAGCCCTTTGTACCGGCCATTGTAGCATGCGTGAAGCCCAAGACATAAGGGGCATGATGATTTGACGTCATCCCCACCTTCCTCCGAGTTGACCCCGGCAGTATCCCATGAGTTCCCACCATTACGTGCTGGCAACATAGGACGAGGGTTGCGCTCGTTGCGGGACTTAACCCAACATCTCACGACACGAGCTGACGACAACCATGCACCACCTGTATACCGACCTTGCGGGGCGACTGTTTCCAGCCGTTTCCGGTATATGTCAAGCCTTGGTAAGGTTCTTCGCGTTGCATCGAATTAATCCGCATGCTCCGCCGCTTGTGCGGGCCCCCGTCAATTCCTTTGAGTTTTAGCCTTGCGGCCGTACTCCCCAGGCGGGGAACTTAATGCGTTAGCTGCGACACGGAGACCGTGGAATGGTCCCCACATCTAGTTCCCAACGTTTACGGCATGGACTACCAGGGTATCTAATCCTGTTCGCTCCCCATGCTTTCGCTCCTCAGCGTCAGTTACGGCCCAGAGATCTGCCTTCGCCATTGGTGTTCCTCCTGATATCTGCGCATTCCACCGCTACACCAGGAATTCCAATCTCCCCTACCGCACTCTAGTCTGCCCGTACCCACTGCAGGCCCGAGGTTGAGCCTCGGGTTTTCACAGCAGACGCGACAAACCGCCTACGAGCTCTTTACGCCCAATAATTCCGGACAACGCTTGCACCCTACGTATTACCGCGGCTGCTGGCACGTAGTTAGCCGGTGCTTTTTCTGCAGGTACCGTCACTCCCAGGAAAACCCAGTCGCTTCTTCCCTACTAAAAGAGGTTTACAACCCGAAGGCCTTCGTCCCTCACGCGGCGTTGCTGCATCAGGCTTGCGCCCATTGTGCAATATTCCCCACTGCTGCCTCCCGTAGGAGTCTGGGCCGTGTCTCAGTCCCAGTGTGGCCGGTCACCCTCTCAGGCCGGCTACCCGTCGTCGCCTTGGTGAGCCATTACCTCACCAACTAGCTGATAGGCCGCGAGCTCATCCTTGACCAAAATTCTTTCCACCCCCAGAGATGCCTCCAAAGGTCGTATCCGGTATTAGCTACAGTTTCCCGCAGTTATCCCAGAGTCAAGGGCAGATTGCTCACGTGTTACTCACCCGTTCGCCACTGATCAAAGAAGCAAGCTCCTCATCACCGTTCGACTTGCATGTGTTAAGCACGCCGCCAGCGTTCGTCCTGAGCCAGGATCAAACTCTCCGTAAATGTTTGAATAGCTCCCGAATCCATATAAATACAAACACGGTGCCCATCTAGTGCAATAACCAGCCGGAATAGGCCAAGAAACTGCAAGTTTGAAACTGACAGAACAAATCATTACTGACTTGCTTTGTTTGTTTGCGTGATCGAAACCACGACTTTCAATTGTTATTCCAAAGGAATCTCATTGGCTGCTACCCGCTAGAAACGGGACCACAACCACGAGGTTTTTTGGCATTTGACATTGTGCACGCTGTTGAGTTCTCAAGGATCGGACGCACCCAGCCGCCGGCCACACAGACCATTGCACTGAAGCACTTCACTTGTTTCGTGTAGCCCCACCCACACCCAAAGGCCTGGAATGAAACTTCATCAAGCCAAACACACCTGCAAAGCAGAAGATTTAGACTTGGGATTGGTCCCGCATGAGGCCGAAAAGCTAAGCAGCTTTCCGCACCTGTGGGGTGACTTAGATGACATTACGGCCAATCCCCCCACCACGCAAATCAGCCCCCCCTTTTCCCCACATCCCGGGCGCGTCGCCCCCAACCCACCGAACCCAACACCCGCTCACCCGGTCTCGACACGCGCGCCAGCGCGCACTCCTCGAACAGCGACAGCGATAGGACATGCGCCCCGCGGCTTCCCCGCTTCCGCTGGTCGTGTCTCGACAGCTGAGGAGGCGCTTCGCGCCATCGTGGAATGCGGAAACAGGCCGCGTTTCGCTTTCCCCCTCCCGCTGGTCGAGGCGCGACGAAGGAGCGCTTGGATCGAGCTTGTCGAGATCGAGACCCGGCAAGCCGAGTCTGAGAGTCGGCCTGCGCGGCCTCGAGACGCTCGTGCCTCGCTCCTCGACCAGCGAGACGGGAAAGACGCCGCACTTCCCCAGAAGACCCCGCAAGCCAACTCCGCGGGTCGACTCACGACGTCTCGACACGCGCGCCAGCGCGCACTCCTCGACCAGCGACAGAAGGGGGGACCGTCGCTCGCGGCGACCGATGCGAGGGAGGGGGCGCCGGGCGCGGCGACCGGCGCGGAGAGTGGGCGCGGGTCCGGGAATGGGGCGGCCCCGAATGGGGGGCGTGGGTCCTCATTCATGCCGACTGTGGGCACGTGGGGACGGCTGATAAATTGACGGAACAGGGGCAATCGGGCGCCGAACGTCGCGTCCAGTCAGGAACGCAGCACGCCACTACGCCGGAACGATTGAGGAGCACTTCCATGAGAATTACCTGCCCGTACTGCCATTCGGATGCCACTCTCGCGCCGAACGCCGCTCACATCGAGAATGGCCCTCTTCCCCTCTACGCGCTGGCCTGCTCGGGGTGCGACCGCTCGAGTGTGCGGCGCGACAACCAGGATTTGCTCGTTGCCGCCCTCGTCGGGAGCCGCCACGGGAGCGGCACCCACGAACTCACTGTCACGGCCGAGCACGGTGGCCTCGTCTATTTTCATACCGACCCGACCGGTCGCAGCACCCCCACGCTCGAGCACTCCGACTTACTGGAGTTCGTCACGCGCAGCATCGGTGCCTCGCAATCATTCACCCTGCTCCTTCGCACCATGGAGGTAGGGGCACGTTTCGCGTCGCCTCACGGCAACATCCCGTACAAGGCCGTGCGCGGTTGGGTCGTTGTCGATGGGGAGATCCATGCGCTCACTCGCCATGAGGCATGGGCGGAGTCCTGCCGAGAGGCGGACTTCGAAATGCCTCCCGGGCCCGAAGACGGCGTGCACTACGTCGACGCCGACGCCATCAACCGTCCGTACCAGTGGAGGATGACCGCCGTCAGCTGACCTGATGACAGGGTTCTGCGTGACACGCGCAGCGTCGTAATGCAGACTGAAGCGGTGACGCCCCCACAGATAGCAGCCCTCGCCCCGCGCGCTCAGCACTGGGGATTTCGCCGCAACCTGTTGCGGCCGGCAGACTCCCATCGGGCCGACCGCGTCACCTACATCGAGCTCTTCTTTGACCTGATCTTTGTGCTGGCGCTGACGCAGTTGTCGCGCTCACTCTCGGAGAATCAGACTCTGGTCGGGGCTCTGGAATTCGCCATACTCATGCTCGCCATCTGGTGGATCTGGGTCTACACGACCTGGGTGACGAATTGGCTCAACCCGGTCCGCCTTCCTGTTCGGGGCATCGTCATCGGGCTTTCGTTCATCGGCCTGGTCATGAGCGCCTCACTCTACGAGTCCTTCGGCGACCGGGGCATCATTTTCGCCGCGGCGTACGTCAGCGTCCAACTGGGCAGAACCGTCTTCATGCTCCTCGCTGTCGTTCGCCACGATCCCGTGCTGCACCGCACCTTCGTGCGAATTCTCATCTGGCTCTCGGTCGCCAGCATCTTCTGGATCGTCGGTGCATTTCTTCCACCGGAACCGCGCCTGCTGCTCTGGGCAATCGCTCTCGGAATCGAGTTGTTGTCGGCCGGCCTCGGTTTTCGGGTACCCGGCCTCGGACGCTCTGGCGTCGAGGACTGGGATCTCTCCGGACCCCACATCGCCGAACGAAGTGCCCTCTTCGTCATTATCGCCCTCGGCGAATCACTCCTGGTGACCGGCTTTGCCTTCGTTGAAGAAGACACCTCCCCTCAGACCATCACCGGCATGTTCTTGGCGTTCGTCACGGGCGTGGCGATGTGGTGGTTGTACTTCGACCACGCCGAACGAGTTGGCCGTCGGGCGATCGCGGCGTCGACCTCTCCGGGTCGGGTTGCACGGCTCGCCTACACCTACGTGCACGCCATCATCATCGCCGGAATCGTGCTGACGTCGGTTGCCGACAAGGCGATAATCCTCCATCCGGACGACGAGATGACCACTGCCACGACTGTTCTTGCGGTCGGCGGTCCCCTGCTCTACATCGCGGGATTACTCGTGTTTCGACTGGTCGTCGCGAATGAACTTCTCGTCGCGCATCTGGTGGGCATCGGGCTGCTCGTAGCCGTCATCCCGTTCGCTTCCCTGCTGTCTCCCCTCGGCCTGGGCATCGTGACGACAGGGATCCTGGTGATCACGGCATCATGGGAGACGATTGTGCGGCTCCGAGAGGGAACGACCGACACGGATGCGGGCTGAAAACGTCACGGCTCGATGGATTCGACGCGTTCGGGGCGGGCGTCGACCCAGGCCAGGAGCGTGCGAACGCCCTCCGGCAGCGATTCCTCGCTGCAGTGGTAATGGAATTCCAACGAGTCATCGGTCAGGGAGATGTCGTACAGGAGCGAGTCCGGCCACGTTCGCCCACCGGGTGGGTCTGTCAGTGAGCGCAGGCCCGCACGGTCGACCTCGGCGGCGAGCGCCGCGGCATCCGCTTGCGACAGGGTATCGGCGTCCAAGTCGGTGCGCGCCACGATGCCCGCGAAACCGCCACCCCTTCGTACGCTGAGCCTCATCCCAGAACTCCAACCTCCGTCCAGGCGGAGCGAACAGCTGCCTGTTCGGCCGCGCCGAAGAGTTCTCCGGCTGAATCGATCGTAAACTGCGCGGCCTCTACAAACTGCGTGTTCGGACCCAATTTTGTGGTCAGGGCGTTGTACCAAATCTTTCCGGCCTTCTCCCACGCAGAGCCGCCGAGGGCGATGGCCGCCAGGTAGAAGGCATGGTTGGGAATGCCGGAATTCACGTGCACCCCTCCGTTGTCGTTGGCCGGGTTGTTGTCGTCCGGGAGGTCGACGTAGTTGTCCATGTGTCCTGGCTGGTGATCTCCCGCGAACGCGGTTCCCGGGCTCTGCATCGATCTGAGAGCCAACCCGAGTGTGGGCACCAGAATGCCCTCCCCAATGAGCCACGTGGCATCCGCCGCTGTCTGTTTGAGGTTGTATTGCTTCACGAGGGAGCCGAAGACGTCGGAGAAGGATTCGTTAAGTGCACCCGATTGCTTGCTGTAAACGAGTCCGGCGGTGAATTCCGTCACGCCATGCGTGAGCTCGTGCGCGATGACATCGATCGCTCTGGTGAGTCCGCCGGCTTGGAAGATGCGGCCACTTCCATCGCCGTAGACCATCTGGCTGCCGTCCCAGAAGGCGTTGTCGAAGCCGACGCCGTAGTGCACTGAAGAGATCAGTTCCATGCCGGCGTTGTCGAGGGAGTTGCGCTCCAGCACATCGCGATAGAAGGCCGCCGTCTGCGAGCTGCCGTCGAAGGCCTCGTTCACGGCGGGGTCGGCCGCGAGCGGGTCCCCCACGGCCCGCTTCTTGACACCGGGAAGAAAATTACGACCGTTCTTCTCGTTGTCATAGACGCTCACCCCCTGCTCGGTCATCGACACCACACCGATCAGGCCGATGTTCTGGTTGAGTTCCCGGCTGAAGTGACCGAGCACAGCGCGCCGGGATCGCATTGCAGCGGACGTGGCGATCGACTGGATGGCGGCCTCACGCTGTTCGGTCGTGCCCTGGGTCGCCAGCCAGGCCAGCAAATCGGGTGGCGCGATGCTGCAGAACTGCCGAGCGGATGCCGTCGGGGTTCCGGACTCGGACAGGAATTCAGACTCTGGCATGGTTTCCCCTTTGCTTGCGATCCGGTGCACAGTACGCCCACAGTATGGCCCGGTGTCGCCGGTGCGCGCTACGGTGACTGCAGTAACGCACGAGTAACGCCGAGGCGGCCACAATGCCAGCTGAAGTGAACAACTATCTGGAAAGGAACCCATCATGGCTGAAGCTGTCGCACACGACCTGCCCACGACGCGCTACTGTGCTACCCCGGATCTGTACACGAAACAACTGAAGGAACAACCGGGCTTCGCGGCCGCCCGCTTCGCCATGGATGTCCAGTCGCGGGAGATCGTTGCCCGAGGCATCATGGCAGCGCGATCCGGCATCACCCACATCCCCGTCGTGGTTCACGTGATCTACAACGAAGACGACCAGAACATCTCCGATGAACAGATCGCCAGCCAGATCGACGTGCTGAACCAGGATTTCCGCAAGACAAATCCCGACGTCGCCAACCTTCCCGATGTCTTCCTGTCCTTGGCAGACGATGCTCAGGTCGAGTTCGCTCTGGCCAGCACCGACCCGGAAGGCGACCCCACCGACGGGATCACGCGCACGTACACCGACACGACGTCATTCACCTACGACGATGCGATCAAGTTCGACGCGTCCGGCGGGCACGACGCCTGGCCGGCCGACAAGTACCTCAACCTCTGGGTCGGCAGGCTCGGCGGCGGCCTTCTGGGCTACGCCCAGTTTCCCGGGGGCGAAGCATCCACAGACGGTGTCGTCATCCTCGATACCGCTTTCGGCACGGTGGGCACCGCATCCCCGCCCTTCGGGCTGGGGCGCACCGCCACTCATGAAATCGGGCACTGGCTCAACCTCAACCACATCTGGGGTGACGAAGACGGCTGCGTCGGCACTGACAAGGTCGATGACACGCCCAACCAGGCCTACGCGAACACGGGCAAGCCCAATTTCCCGCACGTCACCTGCAACAACGGCCCAAACGGCGACCTGTTCATGGACTACATGGACTACGTGGACGACGATGCGATGGTGTTGTTCTCGGCCGGTCAGGTCGACCGCATGCAGGCGTGCCTGGAAGGACCTCGCAATACCTTCGAACTGGTCGAGGACAGCGCTCTCGCTCAGAAGGCTCGCGAGCGGGTGGCCGGCACAGACACAACCTGAGTGGGAACGACCGAAACGACGCCAGTTCAAGGAGAGTCATCAATGTGTCCGACAAACCAGGCTTCTGCCCTTCCCGCCGGCGAGTGGACTCACTCGCACGAGGAAGACCAGGCCGGAGTGCTGGTCTATCGGCGCACGGAGTCTTTCCCTTTCCCGCCCACGCGGGGCGGGAGAGACTCCCTCCGAGTCGACAGTTCCGGACAGATTACGGCGCTCGCACCGGGCCCCGACGACCGTCCGCGGCCCACGGGCATCCGTGTGCTGGCGGGCGGCACCGCCGAGACCGCAGCACCCGACAGCTCGATCGAAATCATTGAATCCACCGACAACGTACTCAAAATCCGCCGACGGTGACGCATGCGCCCCGCCGCGCAGTGAAAGCAGGAGCCGTGTACACCTACGCCATCGTTCCCGCCTCAGTTGATCCGGCCGCGGGGAGGTCTGCCCGGCGCGAACCTGAACTCAAGTGGAGCCGTTTCGGGGACCACGTCATCTACTGGACCACCGGTGTTCCGGATTCCGCGGCCGCCCGCCGGGTGAGCACGCTCGGAACCGTCACCCAGTCCAGCCGAGGGCTGCCTTTCCTCGTGGTGCAGTCCGGAAACGCTTTCCGTGAGGCCTTTCCCCATGTTCCCGTAATCCTCGACAAGGGCCGTCACCTCGCCGTGGAACTCAATGACGCCGCCATCGCGAGCCTCTCCGCGGCCAATATGGCCGAATTCGGCTTCTCGCCGCTGCCGCAGAATTCCGCGGTCGTCATGGAGGCTCCGCGGGCCGGCCGTCGGCTGCGGGCGGTAGACCCCGCGCTCACGGTGCTGGCTGATCAGGTTTCTGCGACGCACCTGCGGCAATCTCTCGTGGCCCTCACCGGTTTCGGCACCAGGCACTCCGTGAGTGAGTCCTACAAGCGGGCCGTCGAGTGGGCTGAGGACTCGCTGCGGGCGCTCGGATACAGCGTGACGCGTGCCACGATTTCAGTGGGCTCGGGCACGAGCTTTTCGGTGATCGCCGACAAGCCCGGCACGATCGCCGACCCCCGCCTTGTGATGGTCACCGCGCACCTGGATTCCATCAATCACGTCGACGGGCCGCTGGCACCAGCGCCGGGAGCCGATGACGACGGAAGCGGATGCGCGGGCGTGCTCGAGATAGCCCGCATCCTGGCATCGAGGGCGGACGACCACGACCTTCGGCTCGTGCTGTTCGGCGGCGAGGAGCAAGGGCTCTTCGGCAGCGAGCAGTACGTCGCGACACTGAGCGAGCAGGATCGCGATCGCCTCACGGCAGTGGTCCAGATGGATATGGTGGCCACGCTGAATTCGGTGGAGCGCGGAGTGCTTCTCGAGGGGGCGCCGGTGTCGCAGTCGTTGATAGACCAACTCGCGGCGAGCGCGCAGGATTACACGTCCCTGCACGTCGACGTTTCCCTGCATCCGTTTGCGAGCGATCATGTGCCGTTCATCAACGCCGGTTTGCCTGCCGTGCTCACGATCGAGGGGGCAGACTCGGCGAACGACAATGTCCACAGCAGCAGGGACACACTGGACACGATCGACTACCCGCTCGCGTGCGAGATCGTCAAGATGAACCTCGTGACCGCCGCGCAGTTGCTCGGAACGCGCACCTCCATCGACGATCTGGAGCGCTGGCGACAGTCAACGTCGACGGCCGACAGCGACTGACGGCAACCGGGCCGCGCACCATGCTCGGCCTGGTTCGGGCGACAGTTCCTTTGGAAGTGAGTTCCTTCAGAAGTGATCGGAGCGCAGTTCGCGAACCCGCGCACGAAGGCCGTCTGCTTCGCGCGCGGCGTGCCTCGCGTCCTGCTCGTTGCCATATTCGCGCCAGCAGTGCGCAAGCGTCTCGAGCGAATCGGCCAGATCAGTGTGTGCGTCGACCTGTCCCTGGTCACCCTCCGGAGCGTCGCCCAACGCGTCGACACGCATCCGCCTCATCGAAACGGACCGCTGGCTCTCGAAGAGCGCCTTGTCACGCCGACCCACCTCTACTAGGCGAAGGGCGAGCACATTGAGCGCCCGGGCGAGCGCGGAGTCGTCCAGGTCTGGATGCATATCGGCCAGCCGCTGGTAGATGCGCACGGCCTCCTCCGCCACGACGAGTGCCTTGCGCGGGCTGAGGGCCGCGGAGAGGCGGTTCGAGAGCCGGGTGAGGGCCAGGGCAAGGTTGGGTTCTGTGGACGGATCGACCGCGGCGAGCCGACGGCACTCCGCTACGGCTTCTTCACTTGCACTCACCGAGTTTTCTTTCAGAATCTCCGGTCGCACTACTGCCTCCTGCGTGTCAGATACCGAGCCGAACTGGTCCGGTGACCGCCAGTATGGTCCCCTACTCCCCGGCTGCATAGGCGCGACGAGGGTATCCCGACCGCGCGGCCGGTGACCAATTCAGGAAATCCGGTCACCGAGGAGGACACCTGCCCCGGACGAGTGCGACGGCGTTCACGCCAGCCGGCGGATTTCCTGAATTGGCCCCTGCAGCCGCTGCGGGTGGCGGTGGTCGCTACTCCTTGGCGACGAGGGTGAGCACGTCGTAGGAAGCCACGATTTCATCGTTCTGATTGCTGAGCACGGCGTCCCAGCGAACCTCGCCGTACTCGTCGGTCTCGCGGGGCGTGATCTGCTTTGCGGTGAGGGCCACGCGGATGCTGTCGCCCGGAGATACGGGGGTGATGAAGCGCAGGTTCTCGAGGCCGTAGTTCGCCAGCACGGGGCCAGGCTCCGGGTCGACGAACAGCCCGGCCGCCCACGACACGAGCAGGTACCCGTGGGCGACCCTGCCCGGGAAGAACGGGTTGGCCGCGGCGGCCTCCTCGTTCATGTGCGCGTAGAACGTGTCTCCCGTGAACTCGGCGAAATGCTCGATGTCGTCGAGGTTCACGGTGCGCGAGGCGGACAAAATCTGGTCGCCGAGCCTGAGTTCCGCGAGGCTCTTTCGGAACGGATGCCGGTCACCGGCCTGGGCAGCCGCCCCCTGGTGCCAGATGCCCGTGATCGCGGTGAGCATCTCGGGAGAACCCTGGATAGCGGTGCGCTGCATGTGGTGCAGCACGGCACGGATACCACCGAGCTCTTCGCCGCCGCCAGCCCGGCCGGGTCCGCCATGCACGAGCTGCGGCACCGGCGAGCCGTGTCCGGTGGAGGTGCGCGCGTCGTCGCGGTCGAGCACGAGGACCCTGCCGTTGAACGCGGAGATGCCGGTCATGAGCGCCACAGCCACCTGCGGGTCGTGGGTGGCGATGCTCGTCACGAGCGATCCACCGCCGCGACGCACGAGGGCGATTGCTTCGTCGAGGGTGTCGTAGCCGAGCACGCTCGAGACCGGGCCGAACGCCTCGACCTCGTGCACGGCATCCGCTGTCTGGTCGAAGCGCAACAGCATCGGGGTGACGAACGCACCGTCGGGAGCTGGCGCGACAGTGCCGTCCGCGTGAACGACGGCAGGGGCATCCGTAGATCCCACGACCAACTCGCCGCCCGCGGCCTGCAAGCGCGCGACTTGGCGGAGCACCTCGGCGCGCTGCTCGGTGGAGGCGAGCGGGCCCATGGTCACGCCCTCTGCTCGGGGGTCGCCGAGCACGATGCGCTGTTCGATGCGCTGCTGTACGGCCGTAATCACGTCGTCCATGGCGGTGCGGGGCACGATCACCCGACGGATGGACGTGCACTTCTGGCCGGCCTTGACGGTCATCTCGGTGACGACCTGCTTCACGAACGCTTCGAATTCGGGGGTTCCGGCCACGGCATCCGTGCCGAGCACCGAGGCGTTGATGGAGTCGGTCTCATTCGTGAACCGCACGCCGCCGGTCTGCACCGACTCGCTCGCGCGCAGCTTCTCCGCGGTGGACGCGGAGCCGGTGAAGGCCACGAGGTCGCCGAGGCGCACGTCGTCGAAGAGGGTGGGAACACTGCCGGACACGAGCTGAAGCGAACCCTCCGGCAGCAGGCCGGAGTCGGCGAGGATGCGCACGAAGGCCTCGGCGAGGTAGCCCGACGGCGTGGCGGGCTTCACGAGAGTCGGCACGCCGGCGAGGAAGGCCGGCGCGAACTTCTCGAGGGCACCCCAGACCGGAAAGTTGAAGGCGTTGATCTGCACGGCCACTCCCGGCAGGCGCGAGTAGATGTGCCGGGCGATGAACGAGCCGTCTTTCGAGAGCTGTTCAACCGGGCCGTCCACGTAGACGCTCGAGTTGGGCAGCTCGCGGCGGCCCTTCGAGGAGTAGGTAAAGAGCACGCCGATTCCGCCGTCGATGTCCACCCAGGAGTCCACCTTGGTGGCGCCGGTGCGGCTCGACAGCGCGTACAGCTCCGGCTTGCGCTCGGTCAGGAGCAATGCCATTTGCTTGAGCAGCAGCGCGCGCTGGTGAAAGGTGAGCCTGCCGAGCGAGGCCTGGCCCACAGTACGGGCGTAGTCGAGGGCCGCCGCGAGGTCGAGCCCCTTCGAACTCACGCGGGTGACGATCTCACCGGTGGAGGCGTCGCGCACGTCAACGGCAGCGGATGCGTCGGTGGGCGTGAACCAGGATCCCTGCACGTAGCTGGGCAGAATATTCGTCATTTCGAGAACTCCTCGGCGTTGAGTGTGGATGTGGCGGGGAGGGCGGCGGAAATCATTCGTCCCACGTGTAAAATCCTTGGCCCGACTTGCGACCGAGCTTGCCCTCGGCCACGAGGCGGCGCAGCAGCGCCGGCGGCTCGAAGCGCGAGCCGAGCTGCGCGTGCAGGTACTCGGCGATGCCGAGCCGCACGTCGAGTCCAACGATGTCGGTGAGTTTCAGAGGGCCGACCGGGTGCTTGTAGCCGAGCATCATGGCCGCGTCGATGTCTTCGGCGGAGGCCACGCCCTCTTCGAGCATGCGGATGGCCTCGAGTCCGAGCGCCACTCCGAGGCGCGAGGAGGCGAAGCCTGGAGCGTCGCTCACCGTGATGGGAGTCTTGCCGAGCGCGCTCACCCAGCCCTGGGCATCCGTCACGAGTTCCGTCGAGGTCTCGCTGCCGGTGACGAGCTCCACGAGCATCGACGCGGGCACAGGGTTGAAGAAGTGCAGGCCGAGGAAACGGGCGGGCCGAACGAGCTGGGAGGCGAGGTCGTCGATGGAGATCGACGATGTGTTGCTGGCCAGCGCGGCATCTTCACCGAGTTCCGCCTCGACCCGCTGCAGAGCATCGACCTTGATCGCGCGAATCTCGGGCACGGCCTCCACGACGAGTTCGCGGTCGCCGAATGCGGCGAAGTCGATTCCGACGGCGAGGCGGTCGGTGAGTTCGGCATGCGATTCGCCGGTGGCACCGCGTTTGATGCTCGCCGCGACGGCACGCACCACCCGATCACGGGCGGCGTCGGCCTCAACCTCGTTGCGCTCGACGAGGGCAACGTGGGCTCCCGCAAGCAGGAAGGCGTGTGCGATTCCGGCGCCCATCCGGCCCCCGCCGAGCACTCCGACACGGTCGGGAACGCCGTTTTCGCCGCGGTCGCCCAGTTCGAGTCCCACTGTGGTCATCAGACACGCTCCAAAATCAAGGCCGAACCCTGGCCGACGCCCACGCACATTGTTGCGAGGCCGTGCTCGGCATTTTCACGTTCCATGCGTCCCAGCAGGGTGACGACGAGTCTCGCCCCGCTCGAACCGAGGGGGTGACCGAGCGCGATCGCACCGCCGTCGCGGTTGACGATCTCGTCGTTCAGACCCAGGCGGCGGATGCACGCGAGCGACTGGGTGGCGAAGGCTTCGTTGAGTTCGATCGCGCCCAGGTCCTCGATGCGCAGGCCGCTGCGGGCCAGTACCTTTTCGGTGGCCGCGACCGGACCGAGGCCCATGATTTCGGGAGCAAGGCCCACGCTGGCGCCGAACACGATCCGGGCGCGGGGAATGAGTCCGTAGCGTTTCACGGCCTCGCCGCTGGCCACGACGACGGCCGAGGCGCCGTCGTTGAGCGAACTCGCGTTGCCTGCTGTGACGACAGAACCGCCGCCGACGATCGGTCGCAGCTTGGCGAGGCCCTCGAGGCTGGTGTCCCGGCGCGGTCCCTCGTCGACGAGAACCTCGCCGGCCTTGGTGGGAACCCCCACGATTTCGTCGACGAAATGGCCGGCATCGATCGCGGCGGCCGCACGCTGCTGGCTGCGGAGGGCGAAGGCATCCGCTTCGTCACGGGTGATGCCGTCGATGCGCGCGACCTCCTCCGCCGTTTCCGACATGGAGAACGTGGCCTTGTCACGGGCGGCAAGCTTCGGGTTGATGAAGCGCCACCCGATGGAGGTGTCGAACTGGGGCGCCGGCTTGGCCCAGGCGCGGTCTGGTTTTCCCTGCACCCAGGGTGCTCTGGTCATCGATTCCACGCCACCAGCCACCATCAGGTCGGCGTCGCCGGCGCGGATGGCTTGGGCGGCCATGGTGATCGCCGACAGGCCCGAGGCGCAGAGCCGGTTGACCGTGATTCCCGGCACGTGGTCGGGCAGGCCGGCCAGAAGGGCGGCCATGCGGGCCACGTTGCGGTTGTCTTCGCCGGCCTGCGTGGCGGCCCCGAAGATGATGTCGTCGATGAGCGCTGCGTCGATTCTGGCCCGGCGCACCGCTTCCGCGACGACGATCGCGGCGAGGTCATCGGGGCGCACGCTTGACAGCACTCCGCCATAGCGACCGACGGGCGTGCGTGCTCCTCCAACGAGGTAGGCCTCTGCCATGTTTTCTCCTGACGACGATGTCTGCGCGGTGTCTGCTCGAACGAGAATTAGTAACCGACCGTTCGGAAAGTAATTCTGGCAGATGCCGGCGCGCACGGCAACCCTTGAGTTCGCCCATGAGGCGACAACCGCCCATTGACAGGCGCGGACGCTGGGACATAATCGAATCAGTTGAACGCTCGCTGCACATTTTGGGAACTCTCAGCATCAGGAAGAGGACATGACAGAGGACGCGAGCGCCGACGGCTGGACGGACACCGAATCTGAGGAAGCCGAATCCGTCGATGCAGAATCCGTGGACACCCAGCCAATTGACCTGCAGCCATTCTTCACGGAAACGTTCTTCTCCACACCGACACAGCCCCGTGCCCAGTCTTTCGCCGGTGTGATCGGCATCGACGGGCACAACGGCACGGGCAAGACCACGATCGCTCAGGGTGTCGCCCGTGCCCTCAATGCCTCCTACCAGCGACCGTTCGCCGGTGAACACGGCGCGCTCCTGGCCGACGCAAACCGGGCCGGCGACGGGGAGGCCGTTCTGCGCATTGGTTCCTCCGCGCTGACCGCGGCCATTCGGCGCAACGGGCCCACCCGGCCGATCGTGCTCGATCGCTCGTGGATCACTGTCGGCTCCCTGCTGACCGACGAGGAGTTCTATGACCGCTGGAACATATGGGTGCCGACAATTCTGTGCTGGTCTGACCTGCCCACCACACTGGAAAGGCTGGGCCGTCGAGGCGAGCAGACCGAATCCGCGGACTGGCATGAGCATTACATCGATCGTTACAGGTGCATGGCCGAGGACAGGGGCTGCCTCATCGTGAACACCGGGCAATGCTCCGACGCCGAAGCGATCGCCGAAGTGGTTCAGGCGGCCCGTCGCCTGCTTAAATGGTCTGCACCAGGATCGACGCAACCACAATGGATGCCGTCGTCACCGTGGTGAAGCCGCCCACGAGCATCGGCGTAATGAGCTCATCAAAGATGGCCTTCTTCTCTCGCTCATCGCGCCCGACGGATCGACTGATCTCTTCGCAGAGAACGTAGTCACCGGGAAAACCGAACATGGCTGTCAACGCCACCGGGATGCCCTTGAGCGGGTCCCAGTGGAAGAGCCTCGACCCGATCCAGCCGCCGGCCACAATGCCCATTCCTCCGACCCCCAGAATCAGCAGAACGGGCCAGAACGCGTTCACGAGGTCGTTCCAGGTGACCGAGCTCATGCTGGCGAGAACGACCACGATCACCGTGGCCATCGCCAGGCCGAACGCATTGGCGCGTTCCATCGCTTTCTCCGGAAAAATTCCGAGGACGCGACCGAGGATTCCGATCAGGAGCGCCCAGATTCCGTAATTGACGCCGGTCAGCGACCCCATCCACGTGGCGAAGCTTCCTGCGGCGAGGAGGAGGAGCAGAATGATGGTCGGCTGCTGGAACCGCTCCGGAACGAGCTGGAACCGTCGCGTGGCCACGAGCGTTGCCGGCTGGGTCACGGTTGCCGTGGCGACGCCGGAGCCGTTCAGAGGCCGTGCGTCGTGCCCTGTGCGCCCGCCCGGCACCCCGTCGGCGGCGTCATCGTCGGCGGTGTCATCGAAGTGTCCACCGTTACGCAGTTTGATCGCGTATTTGCGCAGGAGGATGTTCGCCAACGGCATGCCGATCAGGCTCTGCACGCCCAGAACCAGCGCGGGAATGACTACAAGCTGATTCAGCCCGAGTTCGGTGAGCCTCTCCGCGGTGATGATGTACGCCAGGATCCCGCCCGTCACCGGACCGGCACCGGCTACCGCCGTGGCATAACCCAGGATCGGTGAGACGACAAGCAGAATCAGTCCTGCCGCCAACACGATGCCGATGAGGGAAATCAGAATCGCCTTGTACTGCGAACGCAGTTGCTTCAGGGGAATCAGGGTTCCCATATGGGTGATGACGGCGGCCACGAGCAGGGATCCCACCGCGGCGAGCGCTGAGTTCGGCACGAGGTCCGCCGGCAACACCCCGGTCCAGATCAGCACGAGGTAACCCACGAAGACGATCAGCAGGGAGGGAATCCACGCCCGCGACAGAATTGAGATCACCTCGCCCACGGCAAGGAGCAGGATGATGACTGTGGCGACATAGATGGGCTGATCTAGCACGGTGCTGTTCTCTCTCTACGCTGAGCGGGGGATCACACTGGGAACTGGTTGCTGCCGTCTTTCCAGACCTGGTCGATCATGGTGCGGAGCGAGCCGAGCTGCTCGACCGAGTCGAGCCTTCCGTTCAGCACCACAGCATCGGCGACGTAGTTCGGCGCGAGCCGGCCGACCGAGGTGAGGGGCGTGATGAGTTCACCGGCTACCGATGTCGTTGAGGCGAGCACCTGCTCGAGGTTCATGCCCACGTCGGCCAGCAACGCGAGTTCCTGTAGGTTTTCGCCGTGCACTCCCACGCCGGAGTCGGTTCCCATCGCGATGCGCACCCCGGCGGCCACTGCTCGCGCGATGGACTCCCGGTGAATGTCGACCACCTTGTGCGCCTTCTCGATCACGAGCGGGGAGAGCCCGCTCGTGCCAGATGCGCCCTTGCGAATCACGGCCTGCGGAGCCGCGAGGGTGGGAACGAGATAGGCGTTCTTCTCAAGGAAGAGGTTGATCGCCTCGTCGTCGAGGTAGATGCCGTGCTCGATCGTGCGAACACCCATCCGCAGGGCGTTCTTGATTCCCGCCGCACCCTGGGCGTGTGCCATCACGTACTTGCCCTGCGCCTCCGCCTCCTCCACGATCACCCGAATCTCGGCCTCGGTGAACTGCGAGTGGCGAGGATCATCGGTCGGAGAGAGCACGCCGCCGGTCGAGCAGATCTTGATCTGGTCGGCTCCGGCCCGCAGCATCCGTCGGGTCACCTTGCGCACCTCCTCAACGCCGTCGGCGATTCCGCTCGGTCGGCCGGGGTGAGAGCCCATGGTGGGTGAGTCCACGCCGGAGGGCTGCCAGAAGTCTGCGTGGCCTCCGGTCTGCGACATGATGCTGATGGCGAGGCGCAGGCGCGGGCCCTTCACCAGGCCTGAGTCGACGGCCACCTTGGTACCGAGGTCGGCACCTCCGGCGTCGCGGGCCGACGTGATTCCGGCCCGCAGGGTGGCCTCAAGGTTGCGCACGGACTCGTAGAACTGCAGCGAGAACGGTTCGGTGAAGGCCTGCAGCGAGCCCGGGTTAGAGGTCGTCGCGTGGATGTGCAGGTCGATCATTCCCGGCAGGACTGTTTTGCCTGTGCAGTCGATCACCGTGGCGCCCGCATACTCAGGGGCGGAACCGGCGCTCGGACCGACGGCGGCAATCTGCGCACCGGCGAAGACCACGTCGGCGGGTTCCGGCAGAAACCGTTCGCCGTCGAAGACATGGGCGTTGCGGAAAACCGTGGAGGGGACAGTCATGATGACCTTTCGTGGAGGGCGGAGATGCTGAGCAGGCTGTCCCACGCGAACGTGGCCAACCAGTGCGTGGACATGAAATCGGGTGAGAGCGCGCCAGCCAGGCCGGCCTGTAGCAGCGGGTCGAGGGCCCGGCTCAGCGGGGCGGACTGCGCGTCGGAGCGGATGCCAGGGGCTGGTTCGCCCGCGTGGCCGAGCGCGCCGAGAATGCGTGCGATCTGGCCGGCACGCGACAGATTAAGTCCGTGCAGGTGCACGAGGGAGCCGTCGGTCTCGTCGGTCACCCGCATGGGCCGGAGGATTCGCGAATCGGCGCGCAGGCCGGGCAGAAAGCGTGCAAACCAGACCGCGAATTGCTGCGGCGACAACACGCGGCGCATCAGGTCGGCCTCGCTCAGGCCAGCGGAGAGAAAATCCTGACCGCTGAGCTCCCACTCGCCGGGCCAATCGGTATCAGCGCCGAACCAGGTGAGCGCGAGCGCCTGCGCGGTGCGGGCGGCATCCGCTCGCCCGAGCGTCTGGAAGGCGTCGACCATGAGGGCCAGCCCGAAGGCCGAGTTGGTGTGCACGCCGTGCCGCACGGGGTGCTCGGCCGTCGCAGCCCAGCCGCGAAAGAGTTCAGAGACCGCGTCGACGAGCGGGCCGAGGGCCACTGCCCACGCGCGAGTGCGGGCGTCGGAGGCGGAAGCGCAGGCGGCGGCAAGGCGTACGAGCCATGCCCAGCCGTAGGGACGTTCCCAACCCGGGTTGGCGCGCAGGTAGGCGGCCTCCGCTCTGAGCTTCTCGGGGGTGAGGTTCTCGTCGATCGCGGCGCGCAGGGCGGTGTCGCGGTCGACGTCGAGTCCGTGTTCGAGCAGCATCACGCCCAAAACATGCATGTGCACGCAGGAATGCCAGTCGTAGGAGGTGAAAAAGGCCGGATGGAGCTGCTCGGGCACCGCGCTGTCGAGCGCGGACCGCGCTGTGTGATGGGCCGAATACGGGAACGGCCGGCTCAGGTTTTCGAGAACGATGTCGGCGAAGGTCGGCGCGAGGGCATGGAGCTGGGAGACGGTATCACGCCGCCCGGTCGGTGTCTGATTCATCGCACTCCGCATCATTGCCTGTGTTCGATAGTCCCCTGCACAGTGCTTAAAAGCAAAATCAGCCACGCAGTGCGCCGCAATGTCTTAAAAGCACAATGGGCACCCACCGCGAGGTGGATGCCCATTCGGGAGCTGGAGAAGCTAGCGGATGCTAGATGCTCGCGAGCTCACGCACAGCAGCGTCGCCGGGAGCGGCAGACGTGTAGCTGGCGTCGATCTCGGCACGGTCGAGCAGCTCGTCCATGCGGCGCTTGCGCTGCTTCGGGATGAGCGTGACGACGGTTCCGGTCTTGCCCGCGCGGCCGGTACGGCCGGCACGGTGCAGGTACGTCTTGTACTCGTCGGGAGCGTCGGCCTGGATAACCAGGTCGATGTCGTCAACGTGAATACCGCGAGCCGCGACATCCGTTGCCACGAGCACGTTGACACGGCCGCTCGTGAGCATCTGCAGGTTGCGGGTACGACGGGCCTGGTTGAGGTCACCGTGCAGGCTCGTGGCCTTCACGCCGGCATCTTCGAGCTGGTCGGCAAGCTGCTCGGCGTACGCACGGGTGCGGCTGAAGATGAGCGTCTTGCCGTCGCGGTTGACGAGCTCCTCGATGATGCGGCTCTTGTCACGGTGCTCAATGACGAGCACGCGGTGGTCGATCGTGGAGGAGGCCTGGTCTTCACCGGCAACCTCGTGCACGGCCGGGTTGGTCAGGAATTCCTTCACCAGCGAGGCAACGCCCTTGTCAAGGGTTGCGGAGAAGAGCAGCTTCTGGCCGCCGGTCTTGGTCTGACGCAGGATGCGCTGAACCGGCTCGAGGAAGCCAAGGTCGCACATGTAGTCGGCCTCGTCGAGAACCGTCACGATGACCTCCGAGAGGTCGAGGCGACCCTGCTCGATGAGGTCTTCAATGCGGCCGGCGGTGCCGATGATGATGTCCACGCCGCGCTGGAGGGCGCTGACCTGGCGGTACTGCGGAACGCCGCCGTAGATCTGGGTGGTGAAGAGTCCGACGCTGCGGGCGATCGGCTGGATGGTGCGGTCGATCTGCAGCGCGAGCTCACGGGTGGGGGCGAGGATGAGCGCGCGGGGCTTGCGGGCCATCTTGCGGTCCTTGGCGCCGTTGTTCTCCATCAGCTTCTCCACGAGGGGAGCGCCGAAGGCGATCGTCTTGCCGGAGCCCGTCTTGCCACGGCCGAGCACGTCGCGGCCGGCGAGCACGTCGGGGATCGTTGCCGCCTGGATCGGGAACGGTGCAGCCGCGCCCATGGTGGCGAGCTCGCGCACGATGTTCTCGCCGAGGCCGAGGTCGCCGAAGGTCACACCGACGACATCGGATGCCGTCGTCGCGATGGCTTCGAGACGCTCGAGGACGACGTCATCGCCGCCGGCGAAGGTGGGCTTGACGCCGTCTTCGCTGCGCTTCGGGTAGAACTTGCTGTCGCCACCCTCTGTGCGGGCCGGACGGTCGCTTCCGAAGTCGCGACGGGGAGCGCGCTCGGCGCGATCACCGTAGGAGGGACGCTCGGTGCGAGCCGGACGGTCGCCGTAGGAGGGACGCTCGGTGCGATCGGTGCGGGGAGCGCGGTCGCCGTACGACGGGCGCTCGGTGCGAGCCGGGCGGTCGTTGTTGTAGGCAGGACGGTCGGTGCGCGGAGCGCGGTCACCGTAGGCGGGACGCTCGGTGCGCGCCGGACGCTCGCTGTTGCGGTCGTTGTTGTACGACGGGCGGTCGTTGTTGTAGGCAGGACGGTCGGTGCGCGGAGCGCGGTCACCGTAGGCGGGACGCTCGGTGCGAGGACGGTCGTTGCCATAGGACGGACGATCGGTGCGGGGCGCGCGGTCGCCGTAGGACGGACGGTCGGTGCGAGCCGGGCGGTCGTTGTTGTAGGCGGGCCGCTCGGTGCGCGCCGGACGCTCGCTGTTGCGGTCGTTGTTGTACGACGGGCGGTCGTTGTTGTAGGCGGGACGGTCGGTGCGCGGAGCGCGGTCGCCATAAGACGGACGCTCAGTGCGAGGACGGTCATTGCCGTAGGACGGACGATCGTTGTTGCGGTCGTTGTTGTACGCAGGACGGTCGCCCCGCGGTGCACGGTCGTTGTAGGACGGGCGGTCGCTGTTGCGGGCCGGACGGTCGTTGTTGTAGGCCGGACGCGATCCGGTGGCCGGGCGGTCCGTGCGTGCTCCATGGGACGGACGGTCGCCGTAGCTGCCGCGGTCGCTCGCGGGCCGCTCTGCGGCACGCGATGCGCGCTCGTCGGCGTTCCAGCGTGCCTTCTTGGGCGTGCCTTCGTCGGCCTTGAAACCACGGTGTCCGGGGCTCTTGCTGCCCTGGTTGTTCGATCCGCCACGGTTCGGGCCGCTCTTGGAAGCGTATTTGGGATCGTAATTGTTCTTGCTCTGAGGCATAGAGATATTCCTGGGTTGTGTTCAGTACATGGCAGAACAACGACGCACTCGCGACGTAACTGAGAACCCGGGCAGTCTATGGCCGGGGCCGTTCACATACAGTGATTTTCCCCAGCGGATTACTGGGAAACCGGCCCAACTTGACTTACAAACCCATCCGCGCACACGTGAAGAAAGCGCGGTGTCAAGAGCCGACTTGTCCACGCTACCCGATCAGGGCCGAAATGTCACGGCCGGGGCGCATCTGTGTTCTCGAGTGGCCTATGATCCGCACGTCAGTCCTCATCACTGTCCCCGAGCCTCCAGCGCGGAAACGGGTCGGCGAGAACCTGCCACTGCAGGGGGCCCGCGAGGAATTCATCGGTCGTGAGCAGGCATCCGTTCAGGTTCTCGGTCAGCCGGTGGGCGTCGAGGTCGCGGCCGAAAAACGCGATCTCCTGCCCGAGCACGGATTCGGGGTCACCCGTGCACATGCCGGTCGGCTCGAAGGTGATGGTGGGCCCGGCGCTGCTCCAGGATCCGACGCGGCCCGGGCGTGACGCAAGGGTGAAGAGCCCGCGCGAGCGCAGGATCTCGCCGGCCTCAGCGGCCCGATCGCGCAGAAACTCCGCCAGTCGCAGCGGATGGAAAGGTCGCACCTCTCGGTACACCACACAGGAGAGACCGAGCGGACTGCGGGTCAGCAACGCCTCGCCGTTGAGCTGCCCCACCCACCCGGGACTGCGCTGCAGCCAGGCGAACATGTCAGCGCGCGGTGCGGGCCAGGAGGCGGCCGAGCCACGGCCGTGTTCGGCGAAGACCACATGGCTCGAGGGATTGAGCAAACGTACGAAGTCCCGGATGTCTTCGCAGACGATCGGCCGCACGAGGTCGGTCTTGTTGATGACCACCGCACTGGCCCATTCGATCTGCTCCACGAGCGCATCCCCGACGGTATTGCCTACCTCGTCGTCGGGAGCCGCGCCCTCGTCAATCGGGGCGGGCGCCTCGCTGCGCAGGTCGTCCCAGAATCGCGAGGCGTCAATCACCGTGACGAGGTCGCCGAGCCGCACACTGTGGCCGTCGGCGAGCTGGCCGGGTGAATCGGGCACCTCCATAAGGGTGCTCGCGATTTCCAGCGGTCCAACGAATGCCGGGGCCTCGACGAAAACCTCGATGGCCGTCGCCGGCGTGGTCACCTCGGCCGCGGGGAGGACAACTGTGCGGAGTGCGTCGTGAATGGAACAGCCCATCGCGATGGGCAAGGATCCGAGCCGTCGTGCCACGGACGACTTGCCGGCGCCGGGCAGCCCACTGACGACGTTGACCCTGAGAAATGATTCTGTCTGCATGCCTGTTAGCCTAATTGATATTTGTTCTCAATAAGAAATGGAGAGTCATGAAGGTACGCAATTCACTGAAGGCGCTGAAGAAGGTTCCGGGTTCACAAATCGTGCGGCGGCGCGGTCGCACGTTCGTGATCAACAAACTCAATCCGCGGGCAAAGGCGCGCCAAGGCTGAGGCGCGCCAGGGCTGAGGCGCGCCAGGGCTGAGGCGCGCCAGGGCTGAGGTCGGGACAGGGGGCCCGGCTGCTGGTAACATTGCAGCCTGCCTGGCCACCTGGCTCGGGGCGGTTCCGTGCCTGTGAGCACGTAGATCCGAGGCTCAAAACCTCCAGCGACTTCATTTCTCAGAAGCCTGGAGGGTTTCCTGATGTCCACACTGCTCCACAGTCACGTTGCTCGATGGTGGGGCCTTGGCGTCCTGGCCATGGTCGTGCTCGGCACCACCATCGTGACGATCGCCCTGCCGGAGGCGCAGGCCGAGCTGGGCCTGACAGATGGCCAGCGCCAGTGGGTCATCACCGCCTACGCTCTGGCTTTCGGCGCCTTCCTCCTGTTGGGCGGCCGCATCGCCGACTACTGGGGTCGAAAGCGCAGCTTCATGCTGGGTATCATCGGCTTCGGGATGGCTTCGGCGTGGGGCGGCGTTGCCCAGACCGGCGTCGAGCTCATCGTCGCCCGCGGCGTGCAGGGCGTTTTCGCGGCCCTGCTCGCTCCAGCCGCGCTCGCGATGGTGACCGTCACGTTTCCGCACGGCCGCGAGCGTACCCTCGCCTTCGCGATCTTTGGGACCGTCGCCGGAACGGGTGCCGCGATCGGCCTGCTCCTCGGCGGCGTTCTCACGGAGTTCGCGAGCTGGCGCTGGTGCCTCCTGGTGAATGTGCTCTTCTGCGTTGTGGGCCTGATCGGCGGAATACTCCTGCTGAACGAAAGCAAAGCCGACGGCAGGAACCGCTACGACGTGTGGGGAACGATCACGGTAACGCTCGGCCTCGGCTCTCTCGTGTACGGTTTCACCCTCGCCGAACACGGATGGGGTTCATTCGACACGATCGCGTTCCTCGCCGTGGGCACGCTGCTCTTGGCCGTGTTCGCCCTGATCGAATCCAGGGCCCGGCAGCCGCTGCTTCCGCTGCGGGTCATCGTGAACTCCGTGCGCGGTGGCGCTTTCCTGATTCAGTCCGTGATCGGCGCCGTCATGATCGGCTCGATGCTCTACCTGACATTCTATTTTCAGATCGTACTCGGCATGAGCCCGTTCATCTCTGGGCTGGCCAACGGGGCGATGACCGTGGTTATCTTCGCGTGCACACCGGTCGTCACGAAACTGCTCGACCGCGTCGGCCCGCGCCCACTGATGATCGCCGGCCCGCTCTTCTCTGCCGCCGGCCTGCTCTACCTGACGGGCATCACCCCGGGCGGCAGCTATTTCACCCAGGTACTGCCCGCACTCGTGCTGCTCGGGATGGGCCTCTCGATGCTGTTCGTTCCCGTGCAGAACCTGGCCCTGAGTGGTGTCGACCCAAAGACGCCGGCGTTGCGTCCGCAACTGTCAACGCGACCTTCAACGTCGGCGGTTCCATCGGCCTCGCCGTGTTCACAGTGCTCTACGGCAACACGGTGACCGACGCGCTCGCACGAGGCGGAGACGCGCTCACGGCCTTCACAAACGGGTACTCGGCGGCATTCTTCGCCTCCGGTATCGCCATGGTTGTGGCGTCTGTGATCGGCACGGTCTTCATTCGGGGTAGGAAAGAAGACCTGATGCCGCAGTGGGAGCCCGACGAGGCCGTGCCGGCGTTCACGCACTGAGCAGGGGACCGGATTGGCTCGCGTGCAGCCAGACGTTCTAGTCTCGGAGCTGTCCTGTTCGCACACACATCCCCTTTACGATTTCAGTGAGATAGCGATTGCTCCATTGCAGACGGTCATGCGCCACTTAGATATGGGCATCTCACTGAAATCGTAAGGGGGACACACATACTCGGAGCCCTCGTGACACCCGGCCGTCGATTTGCTCGCCTCGCCACCATACGCATCCGCCTGGTGGCGATTCTGAGCGCCGCCGTTCTCACCGCGCTGGGAACGGTCGCCTTCGTGAGCTTCAGCGAGGAGGCGGCCCCGCCGGAGGGAACAAGCGAATCCACGCTCAAGCCGGTCATCGGCATCCGCACGTTCGTCGCGCCCCAGGATATAACCGTGACAACGGATGTGACGTACGGCGCCCGTCCGAACGGCACGCCCCTGCACTTGGATGTGTGCTCCTCCTCGACGGCCGGGCCAGAGCCGCGCCCCGCTGTCGTGTCAATTCACGGCGGCAGCTGGACGCGCGGCGACAAATCGAGCGATGACTGGCGCGAGGTCTGCCAATGGCTCGCTGCGGAAGGATTCGTGGTCTACTCCGTCGACTACGGGCTAACCCCGGCGGCCCCGTTCCCTGCCGGCATCGACAACCTGCAGAGCGCCGTGGAATGGATCCGCACCCCGGAGAACGCGGCGCGCTTCGGAACCGACCCTGATCGCATCGGCGCCTTCGGCGGCTCCGCCGGGGCCAACCTCGCCGCTCTTCTCGGCACGCGCGGCGAGGGCCCGCTCAACGAGGGGTCCCGGGTTGCCGCCGTCGCCGAGCTGTCGGGCCCGAGCGATCTGCGCGGGGAGGCCATGACCGCCGACGGTGTCACCGAACGCCTGCAGAATCTGGTGCGGCGCTACCTCGATTGCGACACGATGAGCGACTGCCCGCAGGCCGCGGACGCCTCGCCGCTCGCGCAGCTCGACGCGAGCGATCCGCCGGTGTTCGTCGCCAACTCGGCCGAGGAGTTTGTGCCCCTCGCGCAGGCGACGCGCTTCGCATCCGCTCTGCAGGCCCTCGGCGTGCGTCATGAACTCGTGACGGTGCCGGGCGGCGTGCACTCAATCGGGCTACTGGACGCCGACATGCGCGCCCAGGTCGCGGGCTTCCTGCACGCCACACTCGGCGACTGAAGCGCCGCCGTCTGCGCACCCGAAGCGCAGGGACGGGGCGCTACGCGGCGCGCCCTCGGATGCGGCGGGACAGCTCGACCGCCGTGCCGATCAGCTGCCCGGCGAGCGTCGCCGACTCCGGTGCCGCCACGCTGTCCCGATCAAACGTCACGGCTATCGCGGCGGCGGGCCAGCCGGCATGGTCGCGCACGACAACGGCAACGGATGCCATCCCCGGCGTGATCTCGCCGTCTTCCTGCGCGAAACCCAGCGTGCGCACTTGGTCGAGAAGGCGCCGCAGCTCACTTGCCGTGCGAGGTCCGGTGCCGTTGCGCGTGGAAAATGCCGCCGCGTTCGGGTACAGAGCCCGCAACTGCGCGGGCGGCAGGGCGGCGAGCATGGCCCGGCCGCTCGCGGTGAGGTGGCTCGGCAGACGCACCCCCACGTCGGACACGAGCGAGGGGCGGCGGGGCGCCCTCTCTTCCACGAGGTAGATCACGTCGCGCCCGTGCAGCACCACGAGGTGCGCGCTCTCGCCCAACCGATCGACGAGCTGGGCAATGAGTGGTCGGCCGAGACGCGAGAGCGGCTGCTGCCTCGAGAACCCGCTGCTGAGTTCGAACGCTGCGACGCCGAGCCCATAGCGGCGCTCCTCCGGCAGGTGCAGCACGAAGCCGCGGTCGGCGAGTACGGCGAGCAGCTGATACACCGTGGACCGTGGCAGGTCGAGGGCGGTCGCGACGGCGGAGGCGGGAACCGGTCCGCGTGCGGTCGCGAGGTGGGAGAGGATGCGCAGGGTCGCGTCGGCGGCCGGCACCTTCGACCGCGCACTGGCCAGGTTGGGCATGTCACTCCTCGCAGGCAATTTGTCCGGGATACCGGACTGTTCCCAGCGTACGGGCACCCGGGCCGTGCCGACAGGGTGTGGAATCGAGGTATGACCCTCGTTCCCGCACCCGCCACCCCCGCACAGCCCGCACCCGCCGCATCCGTCACCGTCGGAACTGAAGCCGTGACGTTCGCCGACGTCGTGGCCGTCGCCCGGCACTACGCGCCGATCGTGCTCGACCCGGCCGCGCTCGACGGAGTGGCCGCGACCCGCGCCATCATCGACGCGCTCGCGAGCGACCCACACCCCCACTACGGAATCTCCACAGGCTTCGGAGCCCTGGCCACGACGTACATCACCGCGGACCGGCGCGCGCAGTTGCAGGCGAGCCTCGTGCGCTCGCACGCCGCCGGCAGCGGCCCCGAGGTGGAACGCGAGGTCGTGCGCGCCCTCATGCTGCTGCGCCTCTCCACCCTCATGACGGGTCGCACGGGTGTGCGCCCGCATATTGCCGAGACCTACGCGGCCGTGCTGAACGCCGGCATCACGCCGGTCGTGCGCGAATACGGCTCGCTCGGCTGCTCGGGCGACCTCGCCCCGCTCGCCCATTGCGCCCTCGCGATAATGGGAGAGGGCGAGGTGCGCGACGCCGCCGGCTCGCTCATGAGCGCCGGGGTCGCGCTGGCCGCCGCGGGCATCACGCCCGTGGTGCTCGCCGAGAAGGAGGGCCTCGCCCTCATCAACGGTACCGACGGCATGCTCGGCATGCTCGTGCTCGCCCTCGCCGACCTCGCCATGCTGCTGCAGACCGCCGACATCGCCGCGGCCATGAGCGTCGAGGCGCTCCTCGGAACGGATGCTACCTTCGCGGCCGACCTGCAGGCCCTGCGGCCCCAGCTCGGCCAGGGTGTGAGCGCCTCGAACCTACGCGCCCTGCTGGCCGGATCCCCGCTGCTCGCGAGCCACGCCGGTCCCGAAGACCCCACGGTGCAGGACGCCTACTCGCTGCGCTGCGCACCCCAGGTGAACGGTGCGGCCCGAGACACCGCCGACCATGCCGCCCTCATCGCCGGGCGCGAGCTCTCGAGCGCCGTAGACAACCCCGTCGTCACCCTCGACGGCCGCATCGAATCGAACGGCAACTTCCACGGCGCGCCGGTCGGCTACGTGCTCGACTTCCTCGCCATCGCAGCGGCCGACGTAGCGAGCATGAGCGAGCGCCGCACGGACCGGCACCTCGACGCGAGTCGCAACAAGGGCTTGCCACCGTTTCTCGCGCACGAGGTGGGCGTTGACTCCGGCCTGATGATCGCGCAGTACACCGCCGCCGGCATTGTCTCCGAGCTCAAGCGACTCGCGGTGCCGGCATCCGTCGATTCCATCGTGAGTTCGGCCATGCAGGAAGACCACGTGTCGATGGGCTGGCACGCCGCCCGCAAGCTGCGCCGCTCGATCGACGGCCTCGGCCGGGTGCTCGCGATCGAGATCATGACCGCGGCCCGCTCGCTCGACCTACGCGCCCCCCTCGTGCCGGGTGCGGCAACGGATGCCGTGCGTCGGCTGGTGCGGACCGTGGCGGACGGCCCAGGCCACGATCGCTTCCTCTCCCCCGAGATCGAGGGCGTCGTCGGCCTCGTGCAGTGCGGTGCCGTGCGCGATTCCGCTGCCGGCGTCACGGGAGGTCTGCGTTAGGACTTGGCCGTTCGGGGCAGTTGCGGGCGGTGCACCACGGTGGAATACTGGCGCCACGCCGGTGCCGGAGTGACGCTCGCGCCTGCAGTCCCTCGCTCGATTCTCGCCCGCGAGGGGGTGAAGCGCTCGCTCCACGAAACCGGAAATCACGTGATGACCGAGTGAGACGATGCCGAGTTGAGTGTTCTTCAGGGTGGGGGCGGAGGAAGGCGTCGGGGCCTTCTGATCCTCGCCGCCAGCGCGGCCACGGCCTTCGCTGTGACTCTGGGGGCGACGTCGGGTGCCGCAGTCGGAGCGGGCCGCGGTGATCGAATCGTGTCGTGGGGCTCGGAGCAGACGCCGTCCATTCCGCCCGCCGCACCTACCCCGACACCTACGGCGGCAGCTACGGCGACACCCGAATCCCTCTCAGAGCCGACACCGGAACCGACTCCCGAGTCCACGTCAGTGCCGCCGCCGGAACCATCCGACGGTCCCACAGCAACTGCGACACCCCCGCCGGCACCCACAGAGCCCGTACCAACCGAGCCGGTACGCCCCGAGCCCGTACCCACCACGGCACCGGTTCCCGTCACCGAGCCGACGCCCCCGCCCGCCGTTGTGCCGCCACCCGCAGCCCCGCAGCTGCCGGAGCCGGAGGGCGACGTGATTCCGCCCCAGATTGCCCCGTGGGGTGCCGGCCCAACGGAAACTCGAACTCGGGCCGCCCTCGCGGCGCAACAACGGGAGGCCGAACGGGCCTACGCATCCGCTCGTTCGGCGGTCGATTCCGCCTTGGCCGTCCTGGACAGCGCCCAACGAGCCCTGGACTCCGGGCAGGCCGAGCAGGCCACCGACCTCAGCCTCGCCGAATCGTTGCGGGTTCGCGCCGCAGGTGCCGCCGCGCAGGCCGAGGCTTCCCAGCGCCTGCTGAGCGGGCTCATCCGGCAGTTGGCGCAGCAGCGCGCGGGTGGCGCATCTGTTGACGCCCTCACCAATGCGCCCGGAGAAAACCTGCTGTCCGCACTCGGCAGGCTCGACCGCATGCAGAACCTCACCGGCAATGTGTCGGGCATCCGGGACCGGGTCGCCGAAGAAACGGCGCTCGCGCATTCCCTCGCCAGCCAAGAGGTGGCCGCGCGCGAGGCAGCGGCACGTGTGCCCCTCGACCAACTCCGGTCGCAGTTCGAGTCTGCACAGGCCGCTCTCGACGAGGCAGAGGTCGCGCTGACCGACCTCGAGGCGCTCGCCGTGGGCGCCCCGGCCCGTGTGTCGAGCGCCGGTGCTGCCGCCGCCTGGCTGGCCACCCTAGACACCGGCCAGCTCAGCGTTCAGGGCTGGGCGCTCCCCGCGGCCGGGGGCCTCACGGATGTCTTTGGACCGCGACCCGTGCGGCCGATGCTGGGCGTTGGTGCATTCCACTACGCCACCGACATCGGAGCGAGTTGCGATACCGCCGTGCGTGCGGCCACCTCGGGGATCGTCACTGCCGTCGGCGCTGTCGGAGGGTACGGCAACTGGATCCTGATCGATCACGGGGCTGGCGTGCAGACCGGCTACGCGCACCTCGCCACCGGGGAACTGCTCGTTGCGGTCGGCGACGCGGTAACTGCGGGACAGGTGATCGCGGGCGTCGGCAGCACAGGAGCATCCACCGGCTGTCACCTGCATTTCGAGGTGCGCGTTGACGGCACCCGAGTGGACCCGCAGCCGTTCCTCGCCGCTCGCGGGGTGTCCCTCGGCGTTGCTGGGTAGCCGGCGAAGTCGCGTTAGCTCTCGGGAGCAGCCACGGGCATCCGTTGCTCAAACCGCGCGGGGCCGTCGCACTCGACGGCCAGGCGGATGCGCTCCGCGTACGTTTCGGGCATCGGCGGCAGGTCGGACAGGGGCCACCACCGGGCGTCGGTGTTCTCGCCATCCGCGGGCGCGGGCGTTCCGCTCAGCCAACGGCAGGCGAAGACCAGGTCGAGGTATTGCGAGTGGTCTCCGTTGGCGTAGACGATCGGGTCGAGCACGTGAACCCACACGAGCCGTTCGGCGCGTGCGAACACGTCGGCCTCCTCGAGCACCTCGCGCACGGCGGCGTCGGCCGGTTCTTCGCCGGGGTCGATGATGCCGGTCACGGGCGTCCACTCCCCAGTGTCGGCGCGGCGCACGAGCAAAATCTCGGTGCCGCGCAGCACCACCGCAGTCACGCCCGTCAGCCACAGCGAAACGTGGCCGATCTTCTCACGAAGAGCAAGCACAAAATCTGGAGTAGCCATGCGCCGAGCCTAGCCGTGCGTCATGAGCAGCTCGGAAGCCGGAACGTCTATCATCATCGTTATGAGCAGCGGCCCCATCGACGTCACCTTCACCGCCCCCATCGGGCTGGAGATCAAGGGTGACGTCTGGTCCTGCGTGGAGGTACCAGACTCCGTCGAACTCTTTGGAACCGGAAAGGCCATCAGAGTGGTTGCACGTATTGATGACGAACCACTATCAGTCGCCCTGATGCCAACCGGTTCGGGTGGCCACATGCTCTCGATCAACGCCAAACTGCGAAAGAGACTCGGCAAAGAGGTAGGAGACGAGGTCACGGTGCACCTGTCAGAGCGCCTCACTTAAGCCACAACAAGCAGTCGCCATGTGAACCCCGCGGGTACCCGGCCTGCCTGACCGCACAGTTTCCGTGCTCCGAGCTCAGACCGGGCGGGGGTTGTTGGGCTTCGGGTGGGGTGTGTCGAAACCTGTGTGGTCGGTGTCGCAGAATCTCGCGGCCTTGTTGCAGCCGGGAGCCCGGCACGTGGCGTCCGCAGGTACCTCTTCAGCGCCCGCGGCACCGCGCGCTGCTCCACGGCCGGCATCACTCCACGTGCTCTGTAGCTGCGATCACGTCGGAAACACCGTGGTACGTGGCGTGCTGGGGACGCCCGACCCACTGATAGGTCTGGATGACGAGTCCACCCGGTGTGGATTCGTTGCTGACGAGGCGCAGCCCCGCCCCCGCGCCACCATCGGGAAAGAGGCGACGACCCCGGCCGATGACGACGGGAGCGACCACGAGCCTCACCTCATCGATCAGCCCCGCTGCAAGCAGGGATTGGGCGAGCCGGGCGCTGCCGTGAATCTGAAGTTCACGCCCAGGCTGCTGTTTGAGCTCTGCGACCTGGGCCGCGACGTCGCCGGATAGCACCGTGGTCGGAGCCCATCCGCCCTCCGTCGAGGCGTGTGAGGCAACGTATTTCGGCAAGGTGTTCATGAGTTGGGTGAAAGGGTCGCTCGGGTCGGTGATCTCCGGCCAGTCCCTCGCGAACGCGTCATAGGTGCGTCGGCCCAACAGCAGCGCGTCGGCCTGACCGAGCCATTCCGCGGCCTTGCGAATGAACACCTCGTCCATGTGCGGCACGAACCATCCCCCGTCCACGAACCCATCGCTGGTGTCTTCCTCGGGTGATCCGGGACCCTGCGACACTCCATCAAGAGTGACGAACTCGGTCAGTGTCAGTTTCATGAACTTCTCCCTGGGAAATCTGCCGGTGGATCGCTGATGCTGCGGTCGTGGCTACGGATTCGGTATGGGCTGGTATCGAAACACAGCCGAATCGCGCCGCACGAATCCGGACGCCTCGTAGAGCCGGATCGCGGATTCCCGCGACGGGCGCGACGTCAGATCCAGACTCCGCACTCCCACGGCTTGCGCCCTGGCGATCATCGCGTTGAGAAGTTCACGGGCGATCCCCCGCCCACGGACTCGTCCGTCAACCACAACGTCATCGATGTGGCCCCGAAGGCCGGTGGGGATGGGAAACGTTACGAGAGTAGCCATTCCGACAACTGTGCCAGCAATCCGCGCGAGGAACAGATCGACTGACTCGGCTGCCAGCATCCGCGTGAGAACAGCCTGATCGAACACCGCTGTTTGCGACAGCTGCGGAATCAATCGGTGAATCTCCTCCGCGATTCCATCGTCGGCGTGGGTGGCAATCGATATGGTCAACTCGTCTTCCATGGGGACAGGCTACCTCGGCCGATTGTGGCTGGGCGAGATCACGTGAGCTTCGCGCGATGGGGCACTAGGAGCGTGGGTCAGTAACACCAAAGTTTAAAACGCCGGTCGATTTCCCGGGCTTGGGGTGTTGGTCTGGGAAAATTGCGTATGAGCGATTCTGATGGCCTCTTCCCCGCGACGGAACTTGAGCACGTTGACGTGGTCGTGGATGACGGTGTTGAGGCGGGGGCCGGTGTGAACAAACGGTTCCGGGCATTTGAGCCGGCGGCGGTGATGTTGGTGCCGCCGTCGTTGGATGAGTGGTTGCCGCAGAATCACCTGTCTCGGTTCATCGCGGATATCGTTGAAACTCAGCTGGATCTGAAGAAGTTCTACGCCTCTTACGCGAAGTCGAAGGGGCAGCCGCCCTATGACCCACGGTTGATGGTCCGGGTGCTCCTTTACGGGTATTGTGTCGGAGTTCGCTCGTCACGGGAGTTGGAGCGGGTGTGCGTGGACGTGGTCGCGTTTCGCTGGTTGGCGGCGCAGCAGGCACCTGATTTTCGTTCCATCGCCCGGTTCCGAAAACGCCACCTCTCCAGTCTGGGGAACGTGTTCTTGCAGGCGTTGGAACTGTGCCGTGCGGCCGGAATGGTCTCGCTCGGGCAGGTCGCGTTGGACGGCACGAAAGTGCGCGCGAATGCCTCTCGGCGCAAGGCGATGAGTTACGCCCGCCTGACGGAGAAGCAGAAAGTCCTCGCCGACGAAGTCTCTGCGCTGCTGGCGGAGGCGGACGCGATCGATGACGCGGAGGACGCTCGTTTCGGAAAGGACAAACGCGGTGATGAGTTGCCGCCGGAGCTTGCCCGGCGGGAGTCACGCTTGGTGAAACTGGCCGAAGCGCGCGCTGGCTTGGAGGCAGCTGCAGCGGCGCGGGCGCGGAAAGACGCGGAGAAGAAGGCCAGGGACAAGGGCGACGATGACGATACTGTGGCGCAGAAGGGTGACGACGCGGCGAAGAACGCCGTTGTTGCTCCGAAGGCTCAACGCAACTTCACCGACCCGGATTCACGGATCATGAAGACCGCCGACGGATCGTTCCACTACGCCTACAACGCACAGGCCATCGTTGATGCCGACCATCAGATCATCGTCGCGACGACGCTGACGAATATTGGCGTGGATGTTGAACAGGTCGTGCCGCTGGTCGAGAAACTCCACGCCACGACCGGCGTCCTGCCCCGGCAGGTCCTGGCGGATGCCGGGTATTGTTCCGCAACAAATCTGGACTACGCGAAGACTGTTGAAGATGGCAGCGACGGCCGGACCGAGTTTTTCATCGCGACCGGCCGGGTCAAGCACGGCGAGCGTGTTCCTGAAGTTCCTCGGGGCCGGATCCCGGCCAATGCGACGCTGCGGGAACGCATGGCGCGGAAGCTCAAGACGAAGAAAGGCCGCGCCGTTTATGCGCGGCGCAAAGCGATCGTGGAGCCCGTGTTCGGTCAGATCCACACTCGGCAAGGCAAATTCGTGTTGCTGCGCGGGTTGGAGCAAGCCGCCCACGAATGGGACCTGATCGCGGCCTGCCACAACCTGATGAAGCTACACACCATGCAAACTAAAGCGCTGCTGGCCGCGCCAAGCGCCCTAACAGCCCGAACGGCCACCTAAACATCAAGGCGGGACTGCCCCGGCGGGCGGCAACGGCCCCGGCCTGCGCCGTCAACGCAGCACTGGCCCTATTTTCAGTCGGCACACGAACAACGCCAACCCGAACGACTCAACCACCGGACAAGAAACCCCCGACCGCACAGACGGTCCTGAACGGCAATTCCTCACACCAAGGTCGAATAGGCGTTACTGACACACGCTCCTAGGCGCGCGTGCCGGGCGGTCGGAGTGGGCGCGGGGCGGAACATGTCAGGTAGCGCGCTCTTTCTTCGCGAGCTCGCGCGCCGCGCGGCGGTCGGCCCGGCGTTCCCGGCCGCCCTCCACAAGGAAGTACAGCACGGGCAGCACCACGAGGGTGAGCACGGTCGACGAGACGAGCCCACCGATCACCACGAGAGCGAGCGGCTGGGAGATGAAGCCTCCGGTGCCCGTGAGGCCTACGGCCATCGGCAGCAGCGCGAAGATCGTGGCGAGGGCCGTCATCAGGATGGGGCGCAGCCGTCGCGATGCCCCGTTCACGAGGGCGTCATGAACCTTCAGCCCACGCCGGCGGTACTGATTCACGAGGTCGACGAGCACTATCGCGTTGGTGACCACGATTCCGATCAGCATGAGCACGCCGATGAGCGAGGGCACGCCGAGAGGAATGCCGGTGATCACCTGCAGGGCGATCGCCCCGGTGGCCGCGAACGGGATCGACACGAGCAGCAACAGGGGCTGCAGCAGTGACCGGAACGTCGCCACCATCACGATGTACACGATGAGGATAGCGATCAGCATCGCCACTCCGAGCTGCTGGAAGGCCTCGGTCTGGTCGGCCGTGACGCCACCGAGCGTGGCGGTGGCCCCGGTGGGTAGCTCGGTGTCCGCGAGAACGGTGGCCAGTTGCGCGTTCGCCGTGCCCAGATCATCGCTGTTCGGTGTAGCCGATACCGTCGCGGTCCGCAGGCCCTTGGCCGTGGTGATCTGCGCCGGGCCGTTGACCTGTGCCACGGTGGCGAGGGTGTCAAGGGACACCGGTCCGGCTGCGGTGGGTATCTGCAGGGCCGCCAGCTCCGCGGTGCTGGCCGGTGTGGTCTCGGCCTGCAGGTAGAGGGACAGGCTCGTCTCGTTGATCACGATCGTGCCGACAGCGTTCGGCTGCATGGCCTGCGACACGAGGGTGCCCAGAGCGAGCTCGCTGAGCCCGGCCTGAGCAGCCGCCGGCCGGTCTATCGTGACCGCGATGTAGGGCCGGTTGGCGGCAAGGGTGTCGGAGCTTTGTGTGATGGAGGTCTGTTTGGCCACCTCGGTGGCTATCGACTGCGTCGCGGTCACCAGGTCGGCATCCGTTGCCGCCGTCACGTTCACTTCGATGTCGCCCGACGACCCGAACCCGCTCGCCGCCGCCACGGAGATGTCACCCACGTCGGGAAGCGCCTCGAGCTCTTGCTGGGCTGTCACCTGAACCTGGTCGGCATCCGCGCCGTCGGCCGTGGTGATGGCGTAGCTGACCGTGCTCGACGACGGCGCCCCACCGCGGAAGGCACTGGCCGCCGCAATCGCTCCGCCTCCCCCGCCAATCGACACCTGCACGATGTCGATGCCGTCGATGGCGCGCAGGGTGGACTCGACCTGCTGGGAGGCCGCGTCCTGGGCGTCGAGGCTCGTGCCCACGGGCAGGGTTTGGGTCACCCGAAAGGTGTCCTGTCCAGTGGAACCCAGAAAGTTGACTTTCATGAACGGCAACAGCGCCACCGTGGCGCCGAGCAGAAGAACCGCGAGCAGCAGGGTGGCGACGGCGTGCTTGAGCGTCCAGCCGATCACCGGCAGGTAGCCGCGCTGGAGCCGGCTGGGATGTTCCAGCTCGCTCGGCACCCCGCCGAACTGCGAGTCAGCGGATGCCGCATGTCGCGTGTGCGCGGGAACGACCGGAGCAGGGGTATCGGCCGAAGCCGCACCGACCGCCACGGGAACCGGCTCAGCCACGGCCTTCGCCTGTGGCGTGCGCAGGAACCAGTAAGCGAGCACCGGCACGATCGTGAGGGCCACGAGCAGGGAGGCGAGCAGCGCGATCGTCACCGTGAGGGCGAAAGGGCGGAACAGCTCCCCTGTCGACCCGCCCACGAAGGCGATCGGCAGGAACACAGTGACCGTCGTGATGGTGGACGCCGTAATGGCCCCCGCGACCTCGCGCACTGCATAGACGACGGTCTCCGCCCGATCGACCCCGGCCACCAGGTGCCGCTTGATGTTCTCGATCACCACGATGGAGTCGTCGACGACTCGCCCGATCGCGATCGTGAGTGCCCCGAGAGTGATGATGTTGAGCGAATACCCCACGGCTTGCAGCGCGATAAAAGTGATCAGCACACTCGTGGGGATGGAGATCGCGGTGACGAGAGTGGCGCGAACTGACAGCAGGAAGGCGAGGATCACCAGCACCGCGAACAGGAGACCGAGCATGCCTTCCTGGGTGAGCGCGTCGATCGACTCCTGAATGTAGGGCGCCTGATCGAAAACAACCGTGAACGTGGCGCCCGCAACAGCGGCTTCAAGCGAGGGAAGGATGTCCCGCACGGCATGGGAGACCTCGACGGTATTGGCGGCGGGAACCTTGGTGACCGAGATGGTGAGCGCTGGTTCGCCGTTCACCCGCGAGATGCTCGTGACGGGGTTTTCGGTGAGGGAGACGGTGGCAACGTCGCCGATGGTCGTGGCCGCGGCATCCGCGCCCGGGATCGACGGCCCCGCGAACGCGCTCGCGCCCGTGAGCAGTGGCAGCGCTGCCACGTCCTCGACCGTGCCGAGCTTGGTTCCGGCCTGAACCGAAAGGGTTTTGTCCCCCTCGGTGAGGGCGCCAGCGGGAATGAGCGCGCCGTTCTGCTGCAGCGCGTCGCGAATGGACTGCGTCGTCAGGCCTGCCGCGGTGAGTTCAGCGGGATCGGGTGTGATGCTGACGCGCTGGCCCGTGTCGCCGGAGAGCGCGGCCTCGCGCACCCCGGGCAGATCGCGAAGATCCCCCAGAACGCTGCGTCTGAGCTCGTCGGCGAGGGTGGCGGGATCCCCGCCGGCCACTGCGAGGGAGATGATGGGAAAATCATCGATGCTGCCGCTGATCACCTGTGGGTCGAGGCCGTCCGGCAGCGCGGACTTGATGCGGTTGATGGCCTGGGTGATCTTCGACTCGGCCTTCACGAGGTCCGTGCCATAGGTGAATGTGGCGCTCACAAGCGAGGAATTGGTGTTGCTTGTCGTCGAGGTGGATTCGAGGCCGACGAGGCCCTGGATTGCGGTCTCGATCGGCGTCGACACATCGTCGTTCACGACCTCGGGCGACGCGCCGGGATAGCTCGTCGATACGAGCAGCTGCGGCAGCTGGAGCGACGGGATCAGCTCCTGCTTGTGGCTCGACAGGGCAAGACTGCCGAACACCGCCGCAACGATGGTGATGAGCGCGATGAGCGCCCGGTTTCGCATGCTCAGAACAGCAAGAAAATACACGCGCTAATTCTTGCCTGCACTGACTGCAAAATCAACGGGCCGGGCACGTTGTGGGGGTGATCACACCACTTCGGCGAGGGAGCCGGTGTCGGCGAATGGATGCCTGCCCAGCGAACCCCAAGCCGCCTCGAGCGCATCCACGGCGCGATCAGTTTCCGCCACGGAGTGCGAGAACGGCATACGCAGGAACCGCTCGAAGGCTCCATCGAGCCCGAACCGTGGACCTGCCGGTACGAGCAGGCCGTGGCTGCGCGCGGCCAGCGCGAGTTGCGAGCTCACAGGGCTGCCGAGGTTGACCCAGGCGGTGATGCCACCGTCGACATGCGGCACATGCCAATTGGGGAATGTATCGGCGAGGCGGCGTTCCAGGTGGTCTCGCCCCACGCGCAGCAGCCCGCGGCGGCCGGCCAGGATGGCGGGCATATCGGTAAGAAGTCTCGCCACGATGAGTTGTTCCAGGATGGGTGTTCCGAGGTCGTTGGCGCACCGGGCGGCGACCAGCTTGTGGATCAGTCCGGGTTCGGCGCGGATCCAGCCGATGCGCATACCGCCCCAGACTGTCTTGCCCACCGATCCGACGCTCACGATGTGGGGCGCCGACCGCGCGTCGGCGCAGGCCGCGAACGGCGGAAAGTCGCCCTGCCTATCGATCGTGAGCTCGGCGATGGTCTCGTCGATGATGAGCGTGGTGCAGGAGTCCGCTGCGGCGGAGGCCACCAGTTCGCGCTGTTCGACCGGCATGCTCTGCCCGGTGGGATTGTGAAAGTCGGGCATGAGGTAGCCGACGACGGGGCTGCTGCGCTGCAGAGTCTGCAGGAGTGAGGGTTCATCCCAGCCACGCGTGCCAGGGTCCTCCTCGGGGCCGCCGGCAGACACGCTCACGGCGGCGAGGCGGGCGCCGGCCGCGCGCAGCGCCTCGGCGGCATGCGGGTAGGTGGGGGTCTCGATGAGGGCGCGGTCGCCGCGCCCCACGAGCACGCGGGCGAGCAGGGCGATGGCGTGCTGGGCCCCGAGCGTCACCATGATCTGCTCCGGACACGTCGGAAGTCCGCGCGCCGTGAAGCGGTCTGCGATAGCCGCGCGGAGCTCGGGAATGCCCACGGGGTCGAACCCGGAGTCGCCCAGGTGCCGAGGCAGCTCGGCGACGGCGTACGCGGCGGCATCCGCCAGCCCGGGCAGTGCCGGCATGGTGGCCTTGCTGAAATCCAGAATTCCGTCTGCCTCGGGAGTGGGGGCCGGAGCCGACGCCCCGGGCAGGCGCACTACGCTGCCAGAACCGCGCACGCTGTTCACATAGCCGGCCTCGCGCAGTTGGCGGTAAGCCGCGGTCACGGTGGTGCGGCTCACGCCGAGCCGCAGGCTCAGGTCGCGTTCCGCCGGCAGACGACTGTCGCTGGGGAGTCGGCCATCCAGGGCGAGTAAGCGGATGCGGTCACTCAGGGCCAGATAGGCGCTCGCGCCCCCGCGCCACTGACCTAGCAGTGTCTCCAAAGCCCGCGCGCTCACGTGGTTCTCACTCATGAGGCCACTCTAGCCAGATTGGCTACTTGATAACAGACCAGTTATGCAATTGGATTGGTGACTATGACGCGTCGAATCACACAACTGCTTATTGGCCTCTTCCTGTACGGAATCGGCATTGCGTTGATTGTGCGCGGCGGCATCGGCGTGGCCCCCTGGGACGTTCTCACCCAGGGCATCGACAACCACACGCACCTCGGCTTCGGCCTGATCACCATTCTGATCAGCGGGGTCGTGCTGCTGCTGTGGATCCCCATCCGGCAGAAGCCCGGCGCGGGCACTGTGCTCAACGCGGTACTCGTGGGCCCGTCAGCGGATGTTGGTCTCTGGCTCATTCCGGCGGACCTCGACCTGTGGGCGCGCATCGTGCTGTTCGCGGCGGGGCTGCTGATGGTCGCGGTCGCCACCGGCCTCTACATTGGGGCGCACTTCGGTCCAGGCCCCCGCGATGGCCTGATGACAGGCCTGCACAGGCGCACCGGCTGGAAGATCTGGATCGTGCGCACCGGCATCGAGGTGACGGTGCTCGGCATCGGCTGGGCGCTCGGCGGCAACGTGGGAATCGGCACCGTGCTCTTCGCGCTACTGATCGGACCGCTCTGCCAGCGCACGATCCCATTCTTCTCGGTCACACGTCCCGGTGTCGTGGCCCCCGTAGCCACCGATCCGGCCCTCGCCGCAACCCCCTGACCGCCCGCCGAGGGTAGTCTGCGAGCATGTCAACCTGGCGAGACGTTCAGCGCGAAGCCCCCGAATTCGCGGCACGGGTGCGTGCCCGCTTCGACGCCGGCACCAACAAGACTTTGGCCACGCTGCGGCGCGACGGTTCCCCGCGCATCAGCGGCACCGAGCTCGTTTTCACCGGCGACGGGGTCTCCGCCCCCAGCATCACCCTCGGCATGATGACCGACTCCCGCAAACTGCACGACGTTCTGCGCGACCCGCGCGTGGCCATCCACTCCCCCACGCTCGAACCGCCGACGGGTTCCCCGTCGGACTGGGCCGGGGACGCCAAGATCGCCGGCACGCTCGTGCCAACCCCACCGGCGGCCACCGATCCACCCCACACGTCGAGCTTCGAGTTGCACCCCAACGAGGTCGTGCTCACCTATATCGACTCCGACAACACCCATCTGGTCGTCGAGTCCTGGCACGAAGGCCGCGGCTGGGAGCGGTTCAGCAGGCTCTGAACCCCTACCGACAGAACTCGGTGATGGTCCCCTCGAGAATGTCGGTGAGCGCCACCACGGATGCCGCCTCGGCCCACTCGACGTCGGCATGTGCCCCGCCGCCGTCCACGCCGAACACCAGGCAGGGGATGCCCGCTTCGAGCACGAGCCCTGCATCGGTCCAGAACGGCTCGCCGCGCACGACGGGAGTCGCGCCCAGAATGCGCGCCGCGTTGCCCGCAAGCGCTTGCACCACCGGCCACTCCGGGTTCGCCTCGAAGGCGGCGCGCGCCACGAGGCAGGTCAAGGTGTAGGTGAACCCGGAGACGGTGCTCGCCAGGTGCTCCAGAACGCGCCGCAGCTCTGCCTCCACGTGCTCGGGCGACTGGCCCGGCAGCATCCGTCGTTCGAGGGTGAGTGTGCAGGTGTCGGCCACCGTGGCGGCGTCCTCGCCGCCGGAGATCATTGAGACCCGCACAGTGCCGTGGCCGAGCGTCGGGTGTAGAGCGGCAGACTCGAGCCGGGTCCGCAGTTCGTCGAGGGCGCGCATCACGAGCGCGGCATGGGCGATGGCGTCGACACCGCGCTCCGGTTGCGACCCGTGAGCGGCCACCCCGCGCAGCTCGAGCTCGAACCAAGCGAACCCGCGGTGGGCGAGCGTGAGCTCGAGCCCGCTTGGCTCCACGATCACCGCGGCATCCGCTTCGACGCTGCGCAGCACCTCCTCGGTGCCGAGGCTGCCGAACTCCTCGTCGGCCACGAGGGTCACGATCACGTCGCCCGACAACTGGCGAGCGGATGCCCGTGCTGCCGCGACGAGAATGGCTGCGACACCGCCCTTCATATCGAAGGCTCCCCGGCCGAATACGCGTCCGTCGCGAAGTTCGCCGCTGAACGGATCACCCTGGTAGCTCGCGACGCCCACGGTGTCGAGGTGACCGTTGAGCATGAGCGAGCGGCCGGCGCCGGTTCCTCGCTTCACTCCCACGACGGAGGGGCGGCCCGGGCGCTCCTCGAGCATCGACACGTCGAAGCCCCAGTCATGCAACCACGCGGCGCACCACGCGGCGATCTCGCCCTCCCCGGCTGCTCCCGGTACGAGGTCGGGGTTGATCGAATCGATGGCGACCAGCCGCCGCAGCAGCGCAATCGGGTCGAGCGTGTTCACGGCGGCGGTGCTCGGTGCGGTGCTCATCAGTCGAATCTACCGTCGCGTGCGTTTCGCGCTCATTTCGCGCCCAGAAACTCCACGGTTTCGCCGGGTTAGGGTTGAGCATGGGCACTTCCACGGTACAGCGGGCGGGTCCGTGGGGACTCGTCGCAGCAACAGGAGTCTCGGCATCCGCTGTGCTGCTCTTCGCGCTACGACTGCAGCTACCCGGGTATGCCGTGCTCCTTGCAGCCCTCGTACTCGCCTATGCCACCAACCGGGCGCTGTTCCGCGACCTGCTGCTGATTGCCGTGGGCCTCGGCATCATCAGCACCATCTCCGTCGAGGCGAATATCGACTACGCGAACATCGCGCTCATGGGCACGGTTTTGAGCCTCTCGGTGCTCGTGCCGTACCTGAGCTCGCGCTACGTGTACCGAGAGCATGCGATCCGGTTCCCCATCCACACCGGACAGCGATGGACCACCCTCGAGAAGGCCTACCTGCCGATCGTGGTGCTGCAAGGTTATCTCATCCTGCCGAGCTACTTCATCGGTTCCGGCGCGTACCAGAACTGGCCTGTGGTGAGTGCTCCCGACGAGATCGCCCGCCTATTCGTGGGAGTGGGGTTCGTGGGCATCTGGGACGAACTCTTCTTCATCTGTGTGGCCTTCACCCTGCTGCGGCGTCATTTTCCCGATTGGCAGGCCAATCTGCTCCAAGCAGTGATTTTCTGCTCCTTCCTGTGGGAACTCGGCTACCAGAGCTGGGGGCCGCTCCTCACCTTTCCGTTCGCGCTGCTGCAGGGCTACACCTTCGCACGCACCCGCTCGCTCACCTACGTGGTGTGCGTGCACCTACTCTTCGACGCCGTCGTGTTCCTCGTGCTCGTTCACGCGCACCACCCGGAGTGGCTCGATATCTTCTGGTATTGATTCCCCGGGAATCCACCACGGAACGCACTTGCGTGATCCACTAACGCGATATAGCGTGTCTTAACACACACGCGATATATCGCGAAATCACACACGAAGGAAGGACCCACGGTGTCCCTGGAAAAATGGCTCGTCACCCCCGGGCAGACCAAGGTCATCGATATCGACCTCGTGCGCAAGCTGAAGGTCAGCCTGATCGGTGGCACCGTCGATATCATCGGGCACGATGAGCCCGGCGCGCGCATCGAAGTACACAGCGTGACCGGCAAAGACCTCAAAATCTCGATGGACGGAGACGCCCTCGAAATCGACCATCCCCAGCTGCGCTGGGACAACTTCATCGACGTCTTCGCGTCATTCCGCGGAACGGCCAAAGCAGAGGTGAGCATCGTGGTTCCCCGCGACGTGGCCATGCGCTTCGGCGTGGTCTCGGCCGACGCCCTCATCTCCGGCCTGCACAATGACGCCAAACTCAGCACCGTCTCCGGCGACATCGTCGTGGACGCCGGCGAGGGCGACCTCGAGGTCAACGCCGTGAGCGGCGAGGTCTCGGTGCGCAACCACGTGGGAACCATCAACGTGCACACGGTGTCGGGCGAGATAACGGCCAGCGGCAGCATCCGCCGCTTCACGCTCGACGGCGTCACGAGCAACGTCTTTCTCGATGTGGAGGGCGTGCCCGACGAAATCGTCACGAACACCGTGAGCGGCAACCTCACCGTGCGCCTCGGGGCCGACGTGGCCGCCCGTTACAACCTGAACACGCTCTCCGGCACCCTGCAACTCGACGATCAGACCGTGCGAAGCACTCTCGGCAAGGCCTACGACGGCTCGAGTGGCGCCCTCGACGGCGCCTGGGTGGAGTTGCGCGCCAACTCAGTCTCGGGCGACATCTCCCTCGTGCGAAGTGCAAGCGCTTCCACAGCGGACGCCCCGGGCGCGGCCGCCGAGGCGTCCTCATGACTCCGGTCTTCGCGCACGGCAGCCTGCGGCTCTACCTCTTGAGCTTGCTCGCCGAGCGCCCGCAGCACGGGTACGAGCTGATCCAGGCGCTGAGCGAACGCTTCGGCGGAACGTACAGCCCGAGCGCGGGAACCATCTACCCGCGTCTGGCCAAGCTCGAGGAAGAGGGCCTTGTCACGAAAAGCGCCGACGGGCGCAAGACCGTGTACGAAATAACCCCGACCGGCCGCGCCGAACTGGCAGCTCGTGAGGGCGAACTCGGCGCGATCGAAGACGAGGTCACCGATTCCGTGCGCCGTTTGGCCAGCGAGGTGCGCTCCGGAGTGAACGCTGCCATGAAGAGCCTCCGGGCCGATCTCGCGTCTGCCGCGCGGCAGGCCCGCACGGAAGGGACCGCCAGCGGACCGACGACGGCCGAGAACGATCCCGGGCCCAGCTCGCACGTCAACTCCAACCAGGCCCTGCGTGAGGCCGACATGGTGCTCAACGAGTTCCGCCAGCAGCTTCGCGCGGACCTGCGCACCCAGGCTTACCGCGCCACGGTTCCGGCCGACACCGTCTCCACGCTCCGCACACAGCTCGCCGATGTTCGCGCCAGAATCCTCGCCTCGCTGGACTAATCGCGCCGGGCTGATCACGCCGAGCCGGGCCCGGCCGGACTGATCGCGCTGGGCCGGGCCGGTCGAGCTGGGCTGGCCGAACAGAGACTCGCTCAGAGCAACGCGGAGCGCTCGGCCACCTGCTCGGGCGTGGGGTGGTGGATCTGGGTGCGTTCTCCGGAGCGGTCAACCTCGTGCAGGCTCATCAGGGCACCGCAAATGGGGCAGACCGAATGCGCCTTCCGGTCGGCCACCTCGGCTTCGACGATCACCGGGTATGGCCCCATGGGCGGCGGTCCGATCCAGGGAAGGAGGGTTCTGTTGATCCAGGCCGTCCACTTGCCCCGGCCCGAGGGACGCTGCGCTCTGTTGTGCTCCATATTAGTTAGTATACTAACTAAAGCGCGCGTGCACGTAGACCGACAGGAAACTCAGATGACAGTCGACACCGATGAAACCGACCTGCTGCGACTCGAGAACCAAGTGTGTTTCGCGCTCGCAATCGCCTCGCGCAGCGTCATCTCCCTCTACCGGCCCATTCTCGAGCCGCACGGTCTCACCCATCCCCAATACCTCGTGATGCTGGCCCTCTGGGAGCGCAGCCCCCGCTCCGTCAAGAATCTGGGCGAGGAGCTTCGTCTCGAACCGGCCACCCTCTCCCCGCTGCTGAAACGTCTCGAAGTGGCCGGCCTCGTGGCCAGACATCGCAGCGCGTCGGACGAACGACAGCTCGACATTTGCCTCACCGAAACGGGCGCAGCGCTGCGCGCCGAGGCCGAGACCATTCCCCCGCGCGTCGTGGAGAAACTGGGCATGAGCCTCGCCGAACTCACGGATCTGCGCACATCACTCTGGCGCGTCATCAACACCGCAGCACCCGCGTGACACTCGCGTCTACCCGCTCTATTTGACGGGACGCCTCTTAGGTGTAGTGTCATCCCTCGTGACACCCGAGGCAAACGCCCCCGTACCGGAAAGCCGATCACCCAAGAGGTGGATCATCGGCGACCCGCTGCCGACCGAACATCTGGAAGGCCAGCTGCTGCCCAAGCATTTGGCGCTTCCCATCTTTGCGAGCGACCCGCTGTCGAGCGTGGCCTACGCGCCGCAAGAACTCCTGATGATCCTGACCCTTGGCGGGCTCGCGTTCCTGAGCTTCGCGCCATGGGTTGCCACCGTGGTCGTGATCCTGCTTATCGTCGTGGTCGCCTCATACCGCCAGCTCATCAAGGCCTACCCTTCCGGCGGCGGCGACTACGAGGTGGCGCACCGCAACCTGGGCGAAAAGGCCGGCCTCGTGGTCGCATCCGCTCTGCTGGTCGACTACGTGATGACCGTCGTCGTGTCAGTCGCGAGCGGCGTGGACAACATTATTTCTGCCATTCCGGCCCTCGATCCGTTCCGGGTCGAAATGGCCGTCGTGTTCATCATCCTGCTGGCCGCCGTCAACCTGCGCGGCGTTCGCGAGTCGAGCAAGGCCTTCGCCATTCCCACATACCTTTTCGTGGCCAGCGTGCTGTTCATGATCGTCGTCGGTCTCGTGCGCACCATTATGGGCGACCCGCCGGTGGCCGAATCGGCTGGCTTCGGCGTGGAGGGCCAAGACCTGTCCCAGGCCGCCTTCATCCTGCTGCTGTTGCGCTCCTTTGCCAGCGGATGCAGCGCGCTCACCGGCGTGGAGGCGATCGCCAACGGCGTTCCCGCCTTCAAACACCCCAAGGTGAAGAACGCGCAGACCACGCTGACCCTCATGGGCGGCATCGCGATCGTTTTGTTCGTGGGTCTCACGACCATCGCACTGGTCTCCAACGTGCACTACGCGGAAGACCCCTGCGACTTGATCGGGTGGGCGGAGTGCGCCACGGAACCGCAGCGCAGCCTGATCGCTCAGGTGGCCGCCGCCACGTTCGGCAATTCCTCGATCATGTTCTTCGTGCTGCAGGCCGCTACCGCAGCGGTGCTGCTGCTCGCTGCCAACACGGCCTTCAACGGATTCCCGCTGCTCGGCTCCGTGCTGGCCCGTGACTCCTACGCACCCAAGTCGCTCAGCACGCGCGGCGACCGCCTGATCTATTCCAACGGCGTCGTGCTTCTCGCACTGGCCGCCTGCCTGATCATGATCGTCTACCGGGCCAACCTCACGCTCCTGATCCAGCTGTACATCATCGGCGTTTTCGTGTCGTTCACTCTCGGACAGACCGGCATGGTGAAGCACTGGCTCAACCTGCTCAAGACCAACCCGCCGCACCGGGCCTCCATCATCTGGAGCCTGTCCATCAACGGCTTCGGCGCAGCCCTCACCGGCGTGGTGTTGATCGTCGTCACGGTGACCAAGTTCACCCACGGCGCCTGGCTCGTCTTCGTGCTGATGCCCGTGCTGTTTGCGCTCATGATGGGTGTCAACCGGTACTACCGCGACGTGGCCAAGGAGATCGAGGTCGACCCAATCACCACCTTCGGCTCCAGCGGTGACCACGCCATCGTGCTCGTGGGCAAGATGCAAAAGCCCGTGCTCAAGGCACTCGACTACGCGATCGCCGCCCGCCACGAGTCCCTCGAGGCGGTACACGTGTCGATCGACGATGCGGAGACCAAGATCCTCAAGCGTGCCTGGGTGAAACAGAATATCCAGGTGCCGCTGCGCATCGTCTCGTCGCCGTACCGGGACATCAGCTATCCACTGATCAGCTACATCCGCGGGCGCCGCGAAGACCACGGCTCCGAGGTTGTCACCGTCTACACGCCAATCTACATAGTGGGCCACTGGTGGGAGGGGCTGCTGCACAACCACAAGGCCCGCCGGTTGCGCCAGAAACTCATGCTCGTGCATGGAGTGACAATCGCCCTGGTGCCATGGCTCCTGGATTCCTCCGAGCTCATCTACGGGCGTCGTTCCCGACCCATCCCTGGCCAGGATCGCCGCGGCGAGCCCGTGCGCACGGGTGCCGTGCTGCGCAAACCGGTGCCGCGCAAGCCGCTTGCTCCAGCGGCCGGTGAGCCGACCACCCGGTCGAACCCCATCGTGACGGGCGTCTCCACCCGGTCGCGCCCCTCCGCGTCTCGCCGCCGCAAGCGCAAGTAGCAGCCCGCCGGGCGCGCGGCTGGGTGAGACCGTATGGCCAGTTCAGGAAATCTGGAGGGCGTAGCCCGACACCGCCGCACACGGTAGCGGCTGAGGAGCGGTGCGGCGGGCGGTCTTCCTGAACTAGCCCCGGGGCACAGGCAGCTCGGGCGCGTCGGGTTCTGCCAGCTTCGCCATGATCCGCCGGGCAGTGACGCGGCCAGCGCGGTTGGCCCCGATCGTGCTTGCCTGGGGGCCATAACCCGCAAAGAATATGCGCGGATCGAGAACGGATGTCCCGGCCTCGACCGAATAGCCGCCAGCCTTGGCCCGCAGCTTCAGTGCCGCGAGGTGCCGCAGTTCCGGCCGGAAGCCAGAGGCCCAGATGATCACGTCGGCCGCGCTCAACGTGCCGTCGGACCAGCGCACGCCACCGGGCTCGACTGCCGTGAACATAGGCCGGGCCACCAGGAGTCCGCTCTCAATTCCCTGCCGGATACGGGGAGTCACCGGCACCCCTGTGCCGCTGACGATGCTCGGCAGGGCACGCCCGGCACGAGCCGCCTGGTCCTGCAGGGTGACCGCCGCCACGGCACCCTCCAGGTCGAGATGCTCCGAGTGCCTCCAGTCGATCGGGCGGCGGGCAGCCCACGTGAGACCTGCCGCGATACCGTCGAGCTCAAGCATGAAACCGATGGCCGATGTTCCGCCGCCCACCACGATCACCCGCTGGCCGGCGAATTGCTCGGCCGACACGTAGTTCGCGGTGTGCACCTGGTGCCCCTTGAAGGTCTCGGCGCCCGGGTAGTGCGGGATGAACGGCGCACCCCAGGTACCCGTGGCGTTCACGAGCACCCGCGTGCTCGTGGTGCGTTCCCCGTAGGCCTCAGAGGACGTGGAAACCACGAGGCGATCGTCGTGGTCGGCCACACTGGTCACCGTGACGGGCCGCACCACGGCCAACCCAAAATGCTCCTCGTACCGACGGTAGTACTCCGCTACGACCTCCCGGGCCGGCCTGGACTGGTCGGCCGTGTCGAAACTCAGCCCCACTTCGGGCATTCCCGGGAGGTCATTCACGCGGTGCGCCGCGCCCAATCGCAGCGATTCCCAGCGATGCTGCCAGGCGCCACCCGGACCGGGCCCGCGGTCAAAAATGACAAAATCCCGGCCAGGAGCCAAATTCAGGGTACGGAGGCAGTAGGCCACCGAGAGGCCTGCCTGGCCCGCGCCAATGATGACGACAGACGCGCTAGAGTCGCTTATCGTCACACCTTAGTGTTACATGTGCGCCTGTGATCCGCGTCGGCGGCTGGCGACGCCCGTCATGCTAAACTGGCATTTAGTTTTTTGAACATGTTTTTCACACATTTTGTTCGGCAATCTCCCGAGTGACTCCGGCTCACTCGGCCTGGCATCGTAAGGGGGTCACGCATGGGGCGCGGCCGTCAAAAAGCAAAGCACACCAAGGTCGCTCGGGAGCTGAAGTATTTCAGTCCCGATACGAACTACAACGCGCTCGAACGCGAGCTCACCGGGCATCCGTCCGACCCGCGTCTCGACGAGGACCTGGCCAAATGGCCGGAGTACGAAAAAGACAAGGCCGAGAAGGCCGCAGCAGCAACGGATGCCGACGAGGACGACGACCAGTACGTCGATCACTACGCCACCGAAGACGAGCAGCGGCGAGCCTGACAGGTTTCCACACCTCACACATTCGGCCCTCAGCGATTCCCTCGCCGAAGGCCTTTCGTGCGCGCTGAAGCCCCGTCTCGCTCTCGCTCTCGCGGCGCGCTACCGCCATAGCGGCAGCGCGCCGCCGTTCGGGCGCGAAGTGAACGCGTGCGACCTGCCGCCGCTCTGCTACCGCGGCGCGCTACCACTACTGCGGCAGCGCGCCGCCACAGGGGTGCGAAACCCGCGCGTGCTCCGAGGATAGCGGCCGCGGCATCCGCTGACCGCTAGCTCGCGAAAGCGCCGACGAGGCGCACGGCCCCGCCGTTGACGCCCTTGGCGCCCTGCTCGAAGCCGGTGATGTCGTGCGGGGCCATCGAGACACGCCCGGTAACCCAGGCGGGGATACCGCTCGTGGCCAGGCGGGCGATAACGGATGACGCGGAGCCCGCGTCGACGACGGCGAACATGCCCACGCCGAGGTTCCAGGTTCCTTCCGAGCTCTCAAGGGAGCTGCCGGCCATGTCGCTGAGCACGCGGAACACCGGAGCGGGCGACCAGGTGGAACGGTCCACCTCGACCCAGGATCCCACCGGCAGCACGCGGGCGAGGTTCGCCGCGATGCCGCCGCCGGTCACGTGGCTGAGCGAGTGGATGGCGCCGGCCAGGTCGGTGTCGGCGAGCACGTCGAGCAGCGGGCCTGTGTAGAGGCGGGTGGGCTCGAGGAGCACCTCACCGACTACGCCGCCCAGCTCAGCGGACCTATCCGTGTAACCGATGCCGCGCTGCGCCAGGATGTGCCTGACCAACGAGTAGCCGTTGGAGTGCAGCCCCGAGGAAGCCATCGCGATCACGACGTCGCCCGAACGCACCTTGTCGGCGCCGAGCACCTGGTCGGCCTCGACAACACCGGTGGCCGCTCCGGCCACGTCGTAGTCGTCCACGCCGAGAAGGCCGGGGTGTTCGGCGGTCTCTCCGCCAACGAGCGCCGTGCCGGTCTCGGCACAGGCGCGGGCGATCCCGGCCACGATCGAGGCGATGCGCTCGGGAACGACCTTGCCGCAGGCGATGTAATCGGTCATGAATAGCGGGCGCGCGCCGACCACGATGATGTCGTCGACGACCATGCCCACGAGGTCCTGGCCGATGGTGTCGTGCTTGTCGATGGCCTGCGCGATGGCGACCTTCGTGCCCACACCGTCGGTCGACGTGGCGAGCAGCGGCTGGCGGTACGACGTGAGGAAAGACACATCGTAGAGGCCGGCGAAGCCGCCCACGCCACCCCAGACCTCCGGACCGTGCGTCTTGGACACGGCTGATTTCATCAGCTCAACGGCAAGGTCACCGGCCGCGGTGTCGACTCCGGCTGCTGCATAGGACGAATTCGTCATTCTTGTCTTCCTGGATCGCCGAACGGTACCTGTCCGAGCGCCGCGAGGGCACTCTCCCGCTGCACGGCCGGCGCGAGCACGGCCTCCAACTCGGCGTCGGGGCCCGGGTCGCATCCGTTGCTTGCCGGTTCACGCTCGAGCAGGTTCTTGCCGAGGTGCTGCGAATCGGGCAGTGCAATGGGGTAAATTCCGGTGAAGCAGGCCGTACACAGGCGCTCACGCGGCTGCTCGGTGGCCTCGATCATGCCGTCTTCGGAGAGGTAGCCGAGCGAGTCGGCGCCGATCGACTGGCGCACCTCGTCGATCTCGAGGCCGGTGGCCACGAGCTCGGCCCGGCTCGCGAAGTCGATTCCGTAGAAACACGGCCACGTGATGGGCGGGCTCGAGATGCGCACGTGCACTTCCGCCGCGCCGGCCTCCCGCAGCATGCTCACGAGGGCGCGCTGCGTGTTGCCGCGCACGATCGAGTCGTCGACCACGATCAGGCGCTTTCCCTTAATCACGTTCTTGAGGGGGTTGAGCTTCAAGCGGATGCCGCGCTGCCGGATGGTCTGCGACGGCGCGATGAAGGTGCGCCCCACATAGGAGTTCTTCACGAGGCCCTGGCCGAACGGGATGCCGGAGGCCTGCGCATAGCCGATGGCCGCCGGCGTGCCGGATTCCGGCGTGGGGATCACCAGGTCGGCCTCGACCGGGTGCTCGGCGGCGAGCCGGCGGCCCATCTCCACGCGCGCCTCGTGCACTCCGCGACCCGCGATCGTCGTGTCGGGGCGGGCGAGGTAGACATACTCGAAGACACAGCCCTTGGGGTCGGCTTTCGCGAAGCGCTGCGTGCGCAGCCCGTTCTCATCGATAGTGATGAGCTCGCCGGGCTCGACCTCGCGCACGAAGCTCGCGCCCACGATGTCGAGGGCGGCTGTCTCGGAGGCCACCACCCAGCCGCGCTCGAGGCGGCCGAGCACGAGCGGACGAACGCCTTGCGGGTCACGGGCGGCGTAGAGGGTGGTTTCGTCCATGAACACGAGGCAGTAGGCACCGCGCAGCCGCGGCAGCACCTCGAGGGCCGTGGCCTCGAGGGTGTGGTCGAGGTCGCCGGTGAGGAGGGCGGTGATCACGGCGGTGTCGGTGGTGTTGCCGCGGGCCAGCTCGCCGTCGACCTTGGGGTAGCGCTCGCGCACGAGTTCGAGCAGTTCGGCCGTGTTGGTGAGGTTGCCGTTGTGACCGAGGGCCACGGTTCCGCTCGACGTGCGGCCGAGGGTGGGCTGGGCGTTCTGCCAGCTCGACGACCCCGTGGTGGAGTACCGGGTGTGCCCCACGGCGATGTGGCCGAGAAGGGTGCTCAGCGAGGCCTCGTTGAAGACCTGCGACACCAGTCCCATGTCTTTGTAGATGAGAATCTTCGAGCCGTCGCTCGTGGCGATTCCGGCGGATTCCTGGCCACGGTGCTGCAGCGCGTAGAGCCCGAAGTAACTGAGCTTGGCCACCTCTTCGCCGGGGGCCCACACTCCGAAGACTCCGCAGGCATCCTGCGGACCCTTCTCATTGGGAAGAAGATCGTGATTTAACAGTCCGTCGCCGCCGGCCAAGGTGCAGCCCCTCTACTCTGATTTCTCGGTGAAATGTTGGGTGTCGGTTGACTCATCCACCGCAGGGGTGGCGCGTGAATCATCTCGTGTCAGTCTATCGGCGACCACTCTATGGCTACGGCGGCCGATGGCACGGTCGAGAACAAGGGCAACGATGCTTCCGAGAAGCACGCCCGCTGCGAGGCAGGCCAGCAGCAGGAAGCCGAAGATCTGGGCCTTGTTGAAGTCGGCGCTGTCGGGGAAAGCCACGGTGAGCACGAGCGCGGAGACCACTCCGACGACGGCGCCCAGAATCATAAAGTTCTTGTAGCGCGGCGAGCGGTGTACCGAGAGTGTGTCTTCGGCGATCACGGACTCCGTGTCCGCGGGCCTGTCGTTAGGTGGGGGCGTGGGCTGCTGTTCTGGCTGTTCGAGAGAACTCACCCGGTTATTCTCCCATGACAGACTGAGTCGGTGAACAGAATTGCGGTACTGGGCAGCGCCAACATGGATCTCGTCGTACGCCAAAGCCGACTCCCCCGCCCCGGAGAGACCATTTTCGGCACCGGATTCGACACCGTTCCCGGCGGCAAGGGACTCAACCAGGCGGTTGCCGCGGCGCGACTCGGCGCCTCGGTCGACTTCGTGGGTGCGGTGGGAGCGGATACCTACGGCGCCGAGCTGCGCGCCCTGCTCGCGGCCGAGGGCATCGGCTTTGACGGCCTGTCGTCGTCGAGCGAGCCCACCGGCACCGCGCACATCTCCGTGGTGGACTCGGGCGAGAACTCGATCGTGGTGGTGTCGGGCGCTAACAGCACCGTGACGACCCTCGACGCCGAACAACGCGAGACCATCTCGGCCGCGGCGTTCCTGGTGATGCAGTGTGAGCTGCCTGTTCCCGTGCTCGTGGAAGCGATTGCCCTGGCCCGGGAGGGCGGCGTCTTCACCGTGCTGACCCCCGCGCCGGTCGTTCCGCTTCCCGAGGGTTTTCTCGCGTCGGTCGACCTCGTGGTGCCCAACCAGATCGAGGCGCAGGAGCTCACCGGCGAGGCCGACCCCGTGCAGGCCGCCGAGGCCCTGAGCGCGGACATGACCTGGGCCATCGTCACCCTCGGTGCCGAGGGCTGCGTCGTCGCCTACGACGGCGAGGTGCTGGGCCTCGCCCCGGCGCGCCCGGTTGATGCCGTGGACACGACCGCGGCCGGCGACACGTTCGTGGGCGCACTGGTGGCGCGCCTCGCCGCGGGGACCGGTGCACCCACCGCGGAGAGCATGGTCGAGGCGCTGCGCTGGGCGACTGTCGCCTCCTCGGTGTCGGTCACCCGCGTGGGCGCCACCACCTCGATGCCGTCGTTCGACGAGGTCGCCGCGATCCTCGCCTGACTCGCGCGCAGCCTGACCCGCCTCGCCCGACCCGCCTCGCGCGCCGCCTCCGCGTGAGCGGGGCCCGGGCCCGGAACGTGGGCCCAGCCTAGATGCTGGGCCCACGTTCACAAGGTGGGCCGTTGTCGCTTTCGCGGACGGGGCGGGGAGTGATGGTCAGGGGCGAGAGCGAATGCGGCGCGCAGCGATTACCGCGAGCACCCCCACCCCGAGCAGTCCCAGCAGAGCGAGGGCGATGGTCCAGATGCCCAGCGCGCGTACCTCGTCGACGGCGGCGAGGTGCGGGTCCGAGGCCCCGGCATCCGCGTTCGCCGCGTCTGTACGCTCGGTTGCCGCATCGGTGGCGACCTCCGCGGCGAGCGCTGCCGCCGCGGTGTCGGCGAGGGCCTGCGATTCGGCGCTCAGCACGAACGCGGTGACCGCACTGCGCGCGGCCGGCGGGGTGCCCGCCGCCCCGGGAGCGGATGCCTCGGGCCCGGCCTCCGGCACCACGACGGCCGGCTCAACGACGGGCGGCTCCGCCACGGTGACCCGGCGAACCTCGGAATAGGCCGTGGCGCCGAACGGATCCGCGGAGAAGGCGTACCAGCCGTGTGTGCCGGCACCGGGGGTCCATACGGCGGTCACCTCCGAGCCGCTCGCCACGTCGGCGAAGGCCGCGATCTCGGTGGTGGTCAGGATGTCGACGGTGAAGGAATCCGTCGCGAGAGTCTTGACCATCGGGGTGAGGCCGAACGCGGCGTAGGGCACGGCAAACTCCTGGTGCGCGAGGTCAAGGGTGGGGTCGTCGGAGTTGTAGGCGTCGAGGTACGGCGAGTACGTGCGCACGCCGATCTGTTGGCTCTCATTGTCGAACTGCAGCAGGCGCAGGAACGACTGCCCGCCCTCTGGCAACCCCTGATAGTCGAAGAGCATCTGGTACACCGAGCGGTCGGGGATGCCGTCGCCGGTGTCGTCGAACTGATCGATGCGGGTGAAGGCGTCGTGGTAGTGGCCGGAGAAGACCATGGCCACGTTCGCGTTGGGGGCCACGACCTCGTCGTAGATCTGCTGCGGCACCTCGCCCAGACCGCCGGTGGTGAGCATGTATTCGTGCAGGTTGAGGATCGCCGTGCGCTCGGGGTACCTGGCGAGAACCTCGTTGAGCCAGTCGATACCCTCCTGGCTCGGCGCCCAGCCCTGGTAGAGCATCAGGAAGTCCATGCCGCCGGCCGTGATCAGGTCGTAGTGACCGCGGTTGTCTTCGAAGCTCTCGCCGAACCAGGGGTTGGCGTCGTAACGGGCGGCGCCGAAGTTGGCCTTGTACGCGGTGTAGTCGTCGTCTTTCTGGCCCACATCGTGGTTGCCGGCCAGCACGCCGTAGGGCAGCTGAGCATCGTCGAGCATGGAGTAGGCCGCGTTGGCGTTGGTCCACTGGTTCTCGTCGAGGTTGTTGTCCACGATGTCCCCGGTGTGAAACAGGTACTGCAGGTTGGTGGCCTCGCGTTCCTCGAGCAGGTAGTTGTGGATGTCGAGCTGGCGTTCATAGTACGACGCGTTGTAGTACTGCGTGTCTGATTCCCAGGCGAGGGTGAAATCGTACGCGGACCGCGGGGTGTCGTTCACGTTGTTGGCGGGCAGCTGGCTCGCTCGGTCGCTCAGGTTCTCCCCGGCGAATCCTTCCGAGTGCTGGATCAGCACGGTGATCACCTGCCCGGTCAGGTGGTTCGCTGCCGGCACCATGGCGTCGAGGGTGAACGCGGTTGTCCCCTCGCCGATCGTCACGTGACGGTCGACCTCGTCCCAGGCCCCTGTAGTCACATTCTGCACGTACATGAGCACCTTGGCGTCGGCGTTAGCGGTTCCGTCCCAACGCACCCGGGCCGTGAAATCGACCCCGGCATCGGCCGGAACGTCGACCTCGAAGAGTTGGTAGGGAAAGGCATCGTCTGAGAACACCGGTTCGGCGGCCCCGTCGAGGCGCGCCATGGCGATGACCTGGTCACCCGTGAGCAGCGTCTTTCCCGCTCTGTCGGTGTCGGTGGCGATGCGGGTCGTTCCCGAGTACGGCCGCACGGTGTTGTCGGCAACGGATGCGACGAATCCCTCGTTGAGGGTGACCTGCAGCCGGTCACCGGTGGGGTCGGTGGCCCGCGCAGTGAGGTCCACCGGCCCCGCCGGCACCGTCGCGCCGTCGAGCGGGGTGATCAGTTCGTTGCCGGGTTCCTCCACAGGCGTGGAGAAAACCGTGCTGAGCACGCTCTGGTTGCCCACCCGGTCCAGCGCGGTGAGGGCGAGCGTGTGGTCGCCGTCGGCAAGTTCGATCGATGAGGTGGCGAACGGCAGGGTGATCGGGCGACCGTCGAGGGTGGCGACGAGAGTGTCGAGGCCGGCGCCGGCATCCGTCGCCTCACCGTCGACCATGAACTCGCCCTGATAGAGCTGCCCGTCGACAACGGATGTCGCCACCTGCGGAGCCGTGTTGTCAACCGTCACCTGTCGGGTCAGCGTGGTCGTGCCGTTGCTCGCGGTCACCGGGTGGGTGCCGTCTTCGACCGCGGTGGTGTCCCACTCGTGCGCGACGGCCATATATGCGTCTTCCGGAATACTGAAGCTCGCGTCGTAGAAGTCGAACTTGCCGGGGCTGTCACCCATGTTGAGCACGAGTTCCGGGTCGGTGTAGCCGGTGGGCTGCAGGCTGCGGCCATCGGGCAGCACGAGGCGCAGGTTGCGAATCTGGAAGTCGTCGTTGTTCTCGTCGAGGTTGATCTCTGGCGCGACCTTCGTGCCGGCCCAGACGCTCACCACGAGGTTGTCGCCCCGGGTCACGTTGGTGAGCGGCACGGGTGTCGCGATGGTCTCCCAGCCCTCCGGGATGCCGTCGTCGAAGATGCGCAGCACGTCCTCGCCCACGAGCACGCCGTTCTTGAAGAACGTGTTCACCGCCGTCACGTCGAAGACGAACTGCGGGGCGGCCTCGAGCTCGGGCTGGGTGGCCACCGGGGCGCCGTCGATGCTGAGCGAGACCGGAGTCGCCGCGGGGCCTGCGTCACCCGCGGCGGAGATCACGGTGGTGCCGGTGAGGAATTGCCCGTCGGTCACGTTCAGGCGCACCGGGGAATCGTCCACACCCGTGAGCGCGACCCGGGTCACGGGGGTGCTGCTGTCGTTACGGCCGTCGCTGGCCGTGAAGAAGTACTCGAACCAGCGTTTGGCCGTGAGGTCTACCTGCTGGAGGTCGTGGCGGTAGGCGCCTGCGGCATCCGTCGTGAGGTTGAATGGCGTGAAATCGGCGTCGAGGTTGCTCTTGAGGTGCAGGGTCACCGTGCGGGCCTGCACATCGTCATTGACCGTGGCCTGAAGCGCGAAGTTCTGCGCCGGGTCGATCTCGCCGAGGGTCTGGTCGGCGGTGACCGGCGCGGTCGTGTCGGCCGCGACGACCATGAGGCCCGCGGGAACCTGCGCCGCGTAGACGGCGCCGGGGGTCGCCGCAACCGTGCCGAGCTTGAGCTGCCGGCCGAGGTTGGTGGCGTCGGCACCGTATTGGATGCCCACGTTCGCCTCCACATCGTCGACGCCGTCGAGGTTGTAGTACGCCGTGTTCACGCTGAAGCCGGTGTTCGTCAGGATCTCGATGCCGCGCGGCGACCCGTTGGCGAGGCCGCCGGCAAAGACCTCCACGAGGTCGGCGCCGGGAGTGAGGCTCGTGCCGAACTGGGCGTTGAAGTCGGCCGCGGTGAGCGCGTCGTTCGGGCCGTTCTTGATCCAGAACACGAGGGCGGCCCCGGGGTCGATCACGGTGTCGGCGGGGGTGCTCGGCCAGCGCACGGTGGAGCTGTTGGTGAGATCGGAGAGCGGGTACAGGTAGTTGAGCGTGTAGTCGGAGAAGTCGATCGGCTCGGCGGTGGCGTTGTATACCTCGATGAACTCGAAGCCGTCGCCCGATCCCACGTTGGTGGTGTCGGGGGTGATCTCGGTGATCTGAAGCGCCGCCGTGACCAGAGTCGGGTCGGGGGTGGGCGTGGGGGCCGGCGTCACGGTGGGCGTGGGGGCCGGCGTCACGGTGGGCGTGGGGGTGGGGGTCGGGGTGGGCGCCTCGACCGGACTGGGGTGACCGGGCGTGGGAACGCCGAGCCGATGCGCGAGCGCTTGGGAGGGCGACTCGCTTGAGGCGGGGGCACCGAAGTGCGCGCTCCTGTCCACGGCGACAGACCCCGCCGGGTAGACCGCCCAGCTGATCGACACATCGGTGCCATCGACAATACGGATGCCGCGGCCACCGCCGTTCGCCATGCCAGGCTGCCCGGTGACCCGCACGACCGCGTACTCGTCGGCGGGGCTCTCCGAAGTCGCGAAATGCGCCCGGAAATCCTGCTCGGTGAACGCCTGGGTGTCGACGGTCGAGGTGGCATAGTCGAGCCAGAACACGGTGGACTCCCCCGCCGCGATCACCGTTCCGGCCGGCACGGCGAAGGGCACGTCCTTCGCGCGGTCGTCAGAGTCGGCGTAGATGTAGCTGAGGCCGATGCCCGCGGCGTCCATGTCGATGTCGACGGTGGTGGTGTTGGTCACCTCGAAGAATTCGAAGTTGTCGTAGCCCACATTGTCGGGGGTGATCTCCGTCACGAGTAGCGGCGCGGACGTCACCGTCGGTGCGGCCGCGGCGGGAGCGGCCGCAGCCACTCCACCGCCCAGAAGTAGCACGAGCCCGAGGGCGATCGGTGACGGACGGAAGGGACGACGGAGAGTGCGCACTGAGCAGGCCTTTGGTTCGGGAGCGGGCTCGCTCAACCTAGGGAAGTCCGGGGTGTTGCCTGTGTCCTTTCGATGAACACTCGGGGTGTTGCCTGTGGCGCGAGGACAAGAACGCTCCCCGAGCGACGCCCACCGGCAGCACAACAGAGCACCCCCTCCGCGGCACCCCTTCCGCGAGAGCGGGTGCGATGTCGCCTCGAGCACCCCCAAGCGACGAACCACCCGCTCTCGCGGAACAACCCCGCGTCGTCTCTCCCGCGAGAGCGGGTCGTTCGTCGCCTCGAGGGGCTCCAACCGACAACGAGCCCGCTCTCGCGGAGGGGGGGGTACGGGGCGGGGGGGCGGGGGTGCGGGAGGAGCGCGCCTACAGAACCGGAACGTGACCCGTGAGGTCGGCGCGGGCTCCGGAGGCGTGGATGAGGCCCGATGCGATTCCGTCGGGCCAGCTCAGGGCGCCCGTTGCGAGGGCGAGCCAGGTGGCGACATCCGTTTCGACGACGTTCGGCGGCGTGCCGCGGGTGTGGCGGGGGCCTGCCACGCACTGCACGGCGCCGAACGGCGGCACCCGCACCTCGAGGGTGTTGCCCTCGGCCTGCTCGGCGAGCAGCTGCAGGGTGTATCGAACGGCCTGCGCACGGATGTCCCGGCTCGCGCCCGCACCCTCGGCGAGCGCCGCGCGCACGGCCACCCGGCCGGCTCCGTCGTCGATTCTCGCTCGTGCCATGGTTCCAGTCTGCCGGATCAGCGCGACGGCGGGTACTCGGCGGCGGGCACGCGGGGACGAACAACATAGATCGCGCCGGTGGACACGTCCTCCTCGATGGCCTCGAGGGTGCGTCCTCGAGTCTCGGGAACCTGGGTGGCAACGAAGAGGATCGCTGCCAGCCCCACAAAGCCGAATATAAAGAACGTCCCCGAAATACCGATGGCCTCCACAGCCGTGGGGAAGAACAGCCCCAGCAAGGCATTCACCGTCCAGCCACAGAAGACCGAGATGCCGATTGCGAGGCCGCGGATGCGCAGCGGGAAAATCTCGGACAGCATCACCCAGATCGCAATGTTCAGGAACGTCTGCATGGAGCCGACAAACAACACGACAAGCAGGAGGATGACAAAGGGACGCGCCGAGTTACCCACCGGGAGCGCGAGGGAAGCGCTTCCGATGAGGAAGTGAGCCGTCGTCGTGAGAATAAAGCCCAGCAGCAAGGTGGTCCGGCGGTTGATGCGCTGCATGAGCGAGAGCCCAATGATGCCGCCGATGACGGCAATCACCCCGGGTGCGATGTTGGCGATCAGAGCTGTGTCCTGATTGAACCCAGCCTCAGTGAGGACGGATTGGCCGTAGTACATGATCGAGTTGATTCCGGTAAGTTGCTGACCGACGGCCAGCCCGATTCCCACCAGAAGAATTCGGATGACCCACTTCTCCTTGAGCGCACGCCATCCGGGGCTGACCAAGGTCGACTGTTCGTTGGCCAGGTGAACGATTTCGTCCAGTTCCGCGCGCGCCCGCTCGGGGCTGCGAACGCTCTCGAGCACAGTCAGGGCATCATCTACCCTGCCCTGTGAAATCAGCCAGCGCGGTGATTCCGGTACCCGCATCATCCCGATCAACAGCGCGACTGCGGGAAGGGCAGCGACGGCGAGCATGTACCGCCAGACACCCTCGTGGTCGCTCCATACCGTTCCAATGACGGCGTTGACGACGAAAGCGGCGAGTTGTCCGATGACAATCATCAATTCGTTCCGCCCAGCCAGCGCGCCCCGAATTTCGAATGGTGCCAGTTCCGACAGGAACACCGGGACAACCACGGATGCCCCACCAACTGCCAAGCCGAGGACGATTCGCCCTGCGACCATGAACTCGAGATTGGGTGTGAAGACACAGGCAAGTGCGCCAGCGATGAAGAAGACGGCGATCAGGATGATCATTTTCCGACGCCCGATCGAGTCGGACAACCTGCCCCCGGCCAACGCCCCGAACGCGGCGCCGACAAGAAGAGAGCTTGTGACCACACCTTCGGTCAGTGCCGTGAGCCCGAGTTCCGCTTTCATGGGCGCCAAAGCGCCGTTGATCACACCCGTGTCATATCCAAAGAGGAGCCCACCCAATGTCGCGATCAAGGCCACTGTTCGCAGCCTATGCGTGTGGCGTCCGATAGTGAGTGGCGGAAGCGGATGCGCCTCAGTGGTGGACAGTGCCCGGCTCATATGACTCCCTCGTCGATGCGACCGGCGAATATTCCGCCGGGAGAGGCGATTTTGGCTGCATCGCCCCGCTGGCTCAACCCTAGACGTTTCTCATATATTGGACAAATCGTCCGTTTTACGAGCGGTCCCTCCCCCTGAAGCCTCGCGATTCGAATTACCGAGTGAACCCTTGGTTGCGTTCACGCTTGGCAACGCGCGCACTCCCACTTGAACTCTCCTCGAGCGCGTCGGCCGAAGCAGAAAGCGCCGAGGCGGCGCGATCCAGCGCCGCGAGGTACTCGTCCCGGTGCGCTCGCATGTCCTCGGCCAGCCCCCCGATCGACACGCAAGCACGCACTTCGCCCGACGGATCGAGAATCGGCCTGCCGAGTGCGCCAATCCCGACCGTGGCATCCTCATCGGAGACCGAGAACCCGCGTTCGAGGGTCCGCTGAATGTCGTCGCGCAACTCGTCTGCCGCCGTCAACGTCGATGGTGTCAGCTTGGCGAGCGGAGCACGCTTCATATAGTCGTCGAGGTCGCCGGCGTAGGCCAGCAGGAGTCGACCTGCCGCACCTGCGTGCAGAGGAAGAGCTCGACCCGGCTTAAAGGTCAGCACACCGATTCCTCGACCCGGCACCCAGTCAATGCACACGGCGTTGTCGTCGCGCAGGACACTCAGGAATGCGGTCTGGCCCGTCGCGTCCACCAAGTCCAACAGCGCCGCTTTCGCTCCCGCCCACTCTTCCATGGCGGAACGAGCCTCGTCGGCAATATGAAGCCAGCGCAGGCTCAAGGCGACTCGTGCGTCCGGAAGAGTCTCGGTGAGATTAATTGCATTGAGGCCATCGACCAGGCGATAGATACTGGGGCGAGGGACGTCGATCCTCTCGGCTATCTCGGCCGGAGTGAGGGGCCCGACTTCTGACAGCAGATCGACGAGATCGCGAGCGTTCGCCAGGACGCGAGTTGGCTTGATCGATTTCATGGCTCTCCTCCGAGATAGCCCAGTGCCCGGCTGCTCGTGAGGGCCGCATCGAGGACGAGGTCAATTGTCGAACGGTCCTCCGACAGGACCAGAGCGCGCAAGCCGCTAATCGACAGGGCGGCCTCGATCTCCCCTCGATGATTGAAGACAGGCGCCCCGATGGCCGCGATGCCCGGCGTCACGTCTCCATCAGAAATGGAGTATCCCCGCACTCGAGTTTCCTCAGCGATTCGATTCAGTTCGGCCCGGCTGGGGATCGAGGCATCGGCAGCCCGGGAGGAATCCAGCTGTTCGATCACAGCCCCCCTCTCGCTGTCAGGCAGGTGAGCGAACAGCGCAACCGGTGCCGCACCGAGGTAGAGGGGCAACGAATCCCCCAGCGACATCGCCAGGGACCGAACATCGCGTCCCTCGAATCGTTCGACGCACACTGCTCGAGTGCCTCGACGCAAGCACAGGAAGCTGGTCGCGCCCGTCGACGCCAGGAGAGCCTTCAGTGACGGAACGGCTGCGTCCCGGACGCTGATCTGGTCTTCCAGACGCCCGCCGATCCGCATGAACTGCACGCCGAGTCGAAACAGGCCGCGACGCGAACCCGGATCCACCCAACCAATAGACGCGAGATTGGTGAGCAGGCGGTAGGTGGAGCTCATTGGTTCATCGACCGCCACGGCGATGGCAGCCGCGGTCAATTCGCCTTGCCCCTCGAGAGCCTGGATCACCGCGTCCGCTTTGGCGAGGATCTCTAAGCCACCACCCTGGGAAGATTCCGTGCTGCTCATACAGTCATCTTCCCACATGCCGGACACGGGTGCTGCCGCGCGGGGAAAGAAAACTATCCAAGCGCACATTTTTCTCATAAGATAGACATGTAGTTCATTTTACGGTATCTTTTACTCAAGGCAAGGTAGCCTCGACCAGACGAAAGAGCGACATGAGCCTAAGCATCGAGAACGATCTCACTACCGCGAATTTGGCCAACATTGCCCAAGAAGCCCGGTGGCGCGTAATAGAAACGGTCACCTCCAGCAAGGCCGGCCACGTCGGCGGTCCCCTGTCCGCAATCGACATGCTGGTTGCCCTCTACTTCCATCAAATGAGAGTGGATCCCGCCAGCCCCCAGAATCCGGACCGCGATCGCTTCATTCTGTCCAAGGGACACTGTGCCATCGGCCTTTACTCAGTCCTGGCGCTGCGCGGCTATTTCCCCGTTGCAGAACTCCTGACATTCGATCACGGCGACTCTCGGCTTCAAGGACATCCCGACATGCTCCTCACCCCGGGTGTTGATTCTTCCTCCGGATCGCTGGGACAAGGGCTCTCCGCAGGTGCAGGGATGGCCCTTGCAGCGAAGCGTCTGGGAAAGGAGTTCCACACGTGGGTCATGGTCGGCGATGGCGAAATTGAAGAGGGCATGGTGTGGGAGACGATCATTGCCGCGCCTCGGTACGGCCTCGACAACCTGACCCTGGTCATCGACCTGAATGGCCTGCAGCAGTACGGTTGGCCGGCCGGCAAGGGCGACCGCTTCGACAGGAGCGAACCTATGGGCCACGTCGATCTTCCCGCCGTGCTCGGCGGATTCGGCTGGAACGTCATCTCGATCGATGGGCACGACTTCAACGACATCCTGGCCGGCTATGCGCGGGCAGAGGAACACCGAGGCGTCTCCGGCAAGCCCACCGTGATCATCGGAAATACGACGAAGGGAAATGGCATCTCGTTCACCAGCGGAACCTACAAGTGGCACAACGGTGTCGCAACCCCCGAACAGCTCGAGACAGCCCGCGCCGAACTGCGCGACACGGAGACAGGAATGTACGCATGAAGGCTCAGCGCCAGGTCTGGGGAGAAACGCTCGCCGAGCTCGCCCAAGTCGACTCGCGAGTAGTCGTTCTGGACGCGGACCTCGCCACGTCAACCAGGGCCGACATCGTCGCCGACAAGGCTCCCCATGCATTCATCCAGATCGGCATCGCCGAACAGAACATGGTCGGTATGGCCTTCGGCATGTCGACCCTGGGCTACCGACCGTGGCTCTCCACGTTCGGCGTCTTCCTCACCCACCGAGCCCTGGACCAAATCCGGATGCTCGTCTCGCAGACCAAAGCGCCGGTACGCATCGCGGCTGCATACAGCGGGTTGTTGAATGGCTCCAGCGGCAAGACCCATCAAGACATCGAAGACCTGGCCATCATGAGGGCAATGCCCAACATGACCGTGCTCGCTCCCGCCGATGAATTCGAGGCTGCCGCCATCATCCGCTGGGCCGCCGAGCATGACGGCCCGGTTTACATCCGTTTCGCCCGCGACGCAGTCCGGCCCGTATTCGACGCCAGCTACACATTCGTCCCTGCGCAACCGGTCGAACTGCTCGCCGGGCCCGACATCACCCTGATCTCCACGGGCGTGCAGACCTCGCGCACATTCGAGGCCGCTCAGCTCCTCGCGGCCGACGGCATCCAAGCGCAGCTCATTCATCTGCCCTCCATCAAACCGCTCGATGAGGCGGCGCTCCTGTCGACCGTCGGCGACGCGAAGCACGTCATCACCGTCGAAGACCATAGCCGCATCGGCGGACTGGGTGGGCTCATTGCCGAGATAGCCGCAACTGCCGGCAGCTTCCGCGTCACGCGGATTGGCCTCGATGACCGATGGGCGGAATCTGCACCCAATGACTTCCTTCTGGACAAATACGGACTGTCGCCAGAGCGCGTCGCAGACAGCATCCGTGGCGCCCTCAAGCAGTCAGGGTGAGGTCCCGAGTCGTCACGTTGACCCCCTCTCCCGCGATCGATCGCGTGTACACCGTCGGATCAATGGTCCCGGGAGCCGTCAACCGAGCAGTAGCAGTTGAGTCGTACCTCGCGGGCAAGGGGATCAACGTGGCGAAGACCTTGCGCACCGCAGGAAACCAGATCATCGCCGTGGCCCCCATGAACCTCAGGGACGTGCGCTCGCTTCTCGATGACCCACGCCTGTACCGTACCGTGGGCGTCGAAGCGCCGACGCGGGTCAACGTTGTGATCATCGCCGAAGACGGTTCGACGACGAACATCAACCAGTCTGCGACCGAACTCGTTCCCGGGGTGTGGCTCGGGCTATGCGCTGCCGCCGGCAGCGAAATGAGACAGATGGACGCGGATTGGATCGTCGTCGCTGGGAGCATGCCGCGCGAGGCCGGAACCGGGGCTCCTCTCGACCCAGAGCCACTGATGAGTGAGGCACGCCGGGCGGGCGCGCGGGTGTGCCTTGATTCCGGCGGAACGACTTTGCGTCGATGGATCCGTTCGGGGTATGCACCGCACCTGGTCAAACCCAATGTGCACGAGCTGTCTGCGACGGTCGGGCGAACATTGAGGACTGTCGGGGACGTGGTCATCGCGGCGCGCCAACTTGTGGACGTCGGCGTGGAGACCGTGCTTGCAAGCCTCGGTTCAGACGGTGCGGTCGTCGTCACTGATTCAATGGCCCTATGGGCGCGCGCGCCTCGTACCGAAGTCGTGAACACTACCGGTGCCGGCGACGCTGCGTTGGCGGGCTTTCTCAGCGGGTGGACGGGAGAGGATTCACAGCAATTGGCTGCCGCCCTCGTCCGTGCCGTGAGCTGGGGATCCCTCGCAGTGGGCGAAGCCACCCCGGTCCTGACCGAACTCAGATCGGTAGCCGGCATCGAAATCGGCGAACCGATGGCCGTCCGTGAGCTCACTGACGCGGCCTGAGGACGCGGGCTCTCCGTATTCCGCCCAACCGAAGGACTTCGCTCGGATGAACATTCGACCGTTTCGATGGCGTTTCCACGCTGCCGTGCCTGTGCTTGGCGTGATTATCCTGATCGGCTTGGTCTTACGCGGTCCCATCGTCGCTGTTGCTCCGATCGCTGCCACCATCCGGGCGGACACTGGCCTGAGCTCGGCCGGCATCGGCCTGCTCACCAGCCTGCCCATCCTGTTGTTCGCCATCGCGACGCCGTTTGCCGCGGCACTGATCGGGCGGGTCGGTCCCAACGCCGCGACCACGATATGTCTCCTCGGTGTGATTCTGGGATCAATAGTCCGATCCACCGGCGGGGTCACCGCCTTGTTTGTCGGGGCCGCACTCATTGGCCTGTTCATCACAATCGGCAACGTTGTCATTCCCGTCCTCATCCGGCGAGACGTCGATCCGAGGCGAGTCGGGTTCGCGACCGGGGTCTATTCCTCGGCGCTGAATATCGGATCGATGGTCACGTCCTTTGCGACAGCGCCTCTGGCGGAGGCCTGGGGATGGCGGGTCGCCCTGCTCTTCTGGGCGACCTTCGCCGTGGTTGCGACCGCGGGGTGGATGTCGAGCGTGGGGTGGCGTGGGGGGTTCGTGTCAGGTGAGAGACCCCGCCTACGAATGCGCGACGACCGCACGGGCGGAATGCGTATGACGGCGCGAACTGACCGGCCCCGATTAGGCGGCACGGCCGCGCTCCTGGCGATTGCGTTCTCCGGACAGGCCTTCGCCTACTACGGGACCACGGCTTGGTTGCCGCAGATCTTGCACGACGAGCAGGGCTACTCGCAAACGTCGGCTGGCTCGTCTGCGTCGCTCTTCCAAATAGCAGCTCTCATCGGCGCGATGGGAATTCCGGCGCTTGTCGCACGCACCAACGCGACGTGGGGTGTCCTCGCAGTATTCCTGGGGTGGCTGACGATCCCGCTCGGGCTCCTACTCGCCCCAAGCCTCTACCTCCTCTGGGAACTCATCGGCGGCGCGGCCCAGGGCGGCGGCTTCACGGCGGTCTTTATTATTGTTCTGCGGATGGCGACCGACGACCGGCACGCTCGGAGACTGTCGGCGCTTGTGCAGGGCGTCGGCTACGGAGTGGCGTGCACAGCACCATCCCTCTTGGGTGCCGCCCACGACTTCAGCGATGGATGGACCGTTCCCATCGTGCTGATCTCCCTCGGCGTGGCCACCTTCGGCAGCTGCGGCCTCATCGCGTCCAGGCGGCAATCTCGCGATCTTTCAAGCCTGTGAGACCGCCCGCGTGGCTGGCCGAGTTGTGCGTGCTACCACGAGACGGCGATGTACTGGCTCTCCAAATACTCAAGCAGCCCCTCGGCGCCGCCTTCGCGGCCGATTCCACTTTGCTTCATGCCGCCGAAGGGCGCTGCGGGGTCAGAGACCAAGCCACGATTGAGCCCGACCATGCCGCATTCGATCTGCTCGCTCACACGCAGTCCGCGCGCGAGGTCTCTCGTGTACACATACGACACCAGCCCAAACGCGGTGCCATTTGCCAGACGAACGGCGTCTGCTTCGCTGCGAAACGTGACGATGGGCGCAACAGGGCCAAAAATCTCCTGGTTGAGGATTGAGGAAGCGGCTGGCACGTCTACCAGGACTGTCGCCGGGTAGAAATAGCCCTCGCCACCGGGGATGTCACCGCCGATGAGCAGGCTTGCCCCCTCCTCTACGGCGCCGCATACGAGCCTGTGGATGTCTTCACGGGCGTCACCGTTGATGACCGGGCCCAGTTGGGAATCGTTGCTACGCCCCGGGCCGACACGCAGGCTACCCATGCGAGCCGCGAGGCGACGGCCGAACTCAGCGGCTACACCTTCTTGCACATAGAAGCGGTTCGCTGCGGTGCAGGCTTCGCCACCGTTGCGCATTTTCGCGATCATGGCGCCATCAAGTGCCTCGTCCAGGTCTGCGTCGTCGAAGACGATGAACGGGGCATTGCCGCCGAGCTCCATGGAGGTGTTCACGACTGTTCTAGCAGCCAGCTGCATGAGTGTGATTCCAACCTCGGTCGAACCGGTGAAGGAAAGCTTTCGCACACGCCCGTCGTTCACCATCGCCTCCACAACTTCCCCCGACCGCCGGGTCGGTAGAACGTTGACTACGCCGGAGGGAACGCCGGCCTGCTCAAAAATGCGCGCAATTGCAAGCGCGGTGAGCGGCGTCTCGCTCGCAGGCTTGAGAATGACCGTGCAGCCAGCCGCGAGGGCAGGACCGATTTTGCGCGTAGCCATCGCCGCAGGAAAGTTCCACGGAGTGACGAGCACGGCAATACCGACCGGGTGGTGGGTGACAAGAATCTTGTTCGTTCCACCGGGTGCCGTCTGAACAGTCCCCGGGATCCGCACGGCCTCTTCGGCGTACCAACGGAGGAATTCGGCGGCGTAGGCGACCTCGCCGCGGGCATCGGCGAAGATCTTGCCGTTCTCGGCGACAATCAGGCTTGCCAGGTCGTCGCCAGCCGCAGTCATCAGCTCGAATGCTCGTGACAGAATGATTGATCGCTGCCGAGGAGGTGTCTGGGCCCAGGACACCGCTGCGGCTTGGGCGGCGTCCACGGCCGCGATCGCATCGTCGACCGTGCCACTCGCCACGCGGGCGAGCATCTTGCCGGTCGCCGGGTCAACCACATCGAATTCGGCGCCGTCGGATGCGGAGCGGACGGCCCCGCCGATGAAGAGTCCGGTCGGGACGCGGGCGATGATCTCGTCGATGGGAGACAGGGTTGAGATGGTCATGCGTGAACTCACTCTCGTATGGGTGGATCAAATGTAGATAGGAAAAATGGGGCGGATGGACCGCCACGGCCATCCGCCCCATCGTCGTTCGCGTGAGGTGTTAGAGGTATAGGTGTTGCGCTTCGCGCTCCCGGTCGTACTCCTGTCGGGCCAAAGTGGCCGACTCCAGCGTCGAAACCTCAGCGACGGGAACGTCCCACCACGCGCCGGAGCCGCCAAAGCGCGCCTGTTCGTCTACTTGCACGTAGACAACGCTGGTGCCGTCGAAGGCGACGGCCTCGTCGAGCGCTGCCTGAAAGGACTTGGCGCTGTCGGCGCTCCATACCGAGGCGCCATAGCTCGCCGCGTTTGAGGCGAAGTCGACCTCGATGCGGGCGCCGTCATGGCGCTCGCCTTCTCCGCGTTCGTTGAATCGGCACGCGAAGCCCTGCGATCCGCGGCTTTCTGAGAGAGCGGCGATGGAGCCGTAGCCGTAGTTGTCCACGATCACGATCGTCATATTCAGCTGCTCTTGAACGGCCGTCATGATCTCCTGAGAAAGCATCAGGTAGGTGCCATCCCCGATCAGGCAGAAGACGTGTCGGCTCGAGTCGGCGAGCGCATTCCCGATCGCGCCCGGGATCTCGTATCCCATGCAGGAATTGCCGTACTCCAGGTCGTACCCTTTGACCGATCCTGCACGCCAGAGACGGTGCAGGTCACCCGGCATTGATCCGGCGGCGTTCACGATCACATCGCGCTCACCCGCTGCGGCGTTCAGGACGCCGATCATCTGAGCCTGCGACAGCGTGGTGCTTGTGCCGAGGTCAATGATTCGGTCGACCTCGCGTCGCCAGCCGGCCGCGGCGGCCATCGTGCCGGACCGCGTCGTGTCTGACACCTTCCAGCCGTCCAGCGCGTCCAGCAGATCGAGCAATGTCTCGCGCGCGTCACCCATGAGTGGCGTCGCCGTTTCCTTGACCACGTCGATCTCGGCGACGTTGATGTTGACGAAGCGGACGTTCGGATTCTTGAACATCGTGTTCGAGGCAGTTGTGAAATCCGTATAGCGCGTTCCAATGCCGATGACAACGTCGGCGCTGCCCGCGATGTCGTTCGCAAAGGCCGAGCCGCTGGCGCCGAGAGCGCCGAGAGCGAGCTCGTGGTCGTGAGGAATGGAAGCTTTGCCGGCCTGGGTGACACCCACGCCGATACCTGTCGCTTCCGCGAACGCGACGAGCTGATCGCTTGCGTCCGAGTAGATGACCCCGCCGCCGGCGATTATCACCGGATTTGTCGAGGACGCGATGATTTTCGCAGCCCTGGCGATAGCTGCCCGGTCGGCGCGATTCCGGGCCACATGCCACACGCGGTCGGCGAATAGGGCCCTCGGGAAGTCGTAAGCCTCGGCCTGCACGTCCTGTGGCAGTGCGATGGTGACGGCACCCGTGTCGGCGGGACTGGTCAGCACTCGCATCGCCTCGAGCAGGGCCGGTGCAAGCTGCTCGGGGCGCCAGATGCGGTCGAAGTATCGCGAGACAGGCCGGAAGGCATCGTTGGCGGTGATGTCGCCCGCGTACGGCATCTCCTGCTGCTGCAGCACTGCGCCCGTCGAGCGCGTTGCAAAGACGTCGCTGGGCAGAAGCAGCACCGGGAGGTGGTTGACCGTTGCGGTCCCCGCTCCCGTGACCATGTTCGTGGCACCCGGCCCGATCGAAGTACTGACCGCGAGTGCGCCGAGACGGTTTTTCATTTTTGCGTAGCCGATGCCGATGTGGACCATGCCTTGCTCATTGCGGCCCTGGTAATAGCGGAACTCGTCCTGGTATTGCAACATCGCCTGGCCGATTCCGGCCACGTTGCCGTGCCCGAAGATGCCAAAGGCACCGCCGAAGAACAATTCGGTCACGCCGTCGCGCTCGACGTACTGTGCCTTGAGAAATTGAATCACGGCCTGACCGACGGTGAGGCGAATGGTGGGAACTGCGGTTGTGTGCGTCATCGCATTAGTCCTTTTCGTGTGCAGTTCTTGTGCTACGCCTGCGGGTATCGCGGGATGAGCGGAAGGCGTGGGTCCATGTCCATCTCGGGCCAGGCATTGGCCAGCTCGGAGAGCTTGGGGTCCTGAGCGGCCTGCAAGGTGCGCTGCAGGGCTGGTCCAGCCATCACGTTGAGATAGTAGAGATCGTGACCGTGCGCGGCGACGGTGGTGTGATACGCCCACGGAAGCAGACAGATATCACCGTCACGAACAGTTTCGGCCAGCTCGAAGCCGCGCTCTGGACTATAGGCGCGCTGCATCGCCCACCCGCTCTCTGGCTTCCTGAGACGGTAGTAGTAGGTCTCCTCGAGCTCCGCCTCACCGTCGTGGTCGTGCTCGTGCTTGTGTGGAGGGAAGCTCGACCAGTTGCCGCCGGGAGTCCAGACTTCGATGACCAACAGACGGTCCGCGGGGAATGCCGGAGGAATGAGCGTGGAAATCTGTCGCGAGGCATTGCCTGCGCCTCGAGTATCCAGAGGGAGGTCGGCCGGCGTGACGAGGACGATCTCATGCTTCGTTGTCGCCGGAGTTGATGCGATCGCGAGCTCGGCGCCTGCGCTCGCAGTGACCGTGGCAGCGGTATCGCGGGGAATGTAGAGGCAATGGCCAAGCCCGTCAAAGACGCTGGTCCGACCGCCGAACACATACTCGACACCGTTGATGGTGGCCGTGACCGTGCCGGACAGCGGCACGAGGGCGCGTTCATTGGTGTCGGCGTCAAAAGAGAGGGTCTGCCCGTCGAAGACAGTGACTTCGAAGGAGACGAACTCCCATCCGGCAATCTCGGGCGTGATTTTGTCCCACGTGCCGTGTTTCAGGATTTGGGGTTCAGACATGGGGCAGTCCTTTCTCGGCGACGCGTTCGCGCCGACACCTAAACAATATTGCTTACCGGACGTGATGTCCAGTGTGTGATACTTTTCGACATTTAGTACGTTCCGAGTTCGGCACGATAGAAAACCTCGAGGGTGGTGGACCGAGCCAGCTCGAGTGCCGTTTCCAGGGAGCGCGCACGATGTTCGTCGGAAATGACCTCCACTCCCCACGCGCCCACGTACCCCATGCTGCGGAGAGTACGGACGAATCCGACGACGTCCTGCTGACCACGGCCCACGAGGGTGCGCCGGTTGCGGGTGTCCTCAAAGAGGGTGCCGACAACCTCGCTCGGCGCGTCGCTGAGCTCGACACCAAACACCTTCTCGATCGGAACCAACGCGGCAAAGTCCCCCAGCGACGTTCCCGCACGGAACACATGCCAGAAATCCACAATGAGGCCAGCGGCCGGATGGTCCACGGCACGGACGAGTTCGGCCCCACGCGGCAGCGATTCGATCACGGAAAAGGGTAGGGGCTCCAACGCGATCCGACAGCCGATCTGGGCGGCCTCCTCTGCCAGTCGGCGCAGCGGCTTCACATAGGAAGCCAAGTCCGTGGCCGGAGCGCCCGCTGCGGGACCGGCCTTGATAAACGTTGCGCCGAGAGTCTCAGCGGCCTCGAGCAACATTTCCCAGCGGGGCCGCCAGGACCGTTCATCCGGATCGGACCAGTTGGTCACCAGTTCGACCTCAACATGACTGAAACCTGCCGCGTCGATCTCGTCGCGCAACGCGGCGAATCCGATCGTGTCGCGCACGACGGCGAGATCCTCGTGAGCGAAGCCGAAGCCGTCCCATCCGGCGGCAGCGATCGCGTGGAGGCGATCCGCCGGGGAATGCGGGCTGACCTCGGAGCGGTCGAGCGGCCCCACGTTTCCGGCGCTCGTCCAGCATGTCGCGACAAGGCGTGGGGCGTTCATGCGCGCAGGTCGACGTCGACGGTGCGTCCGGTGCGCGCGGACAACTCTGCGGCGTCTGCCAGGATGAGCGCAGCTCGTCCGTCCTCGAAGCCAGGGCTGCGCGACGGTTCCCCGGCTACCGTGTCGATGAATGCCTCGAGTTCGAACCGGTAGGCGTCTGCGTATCGTTCGAGGAAGAACGAATGATAGGCACCCTGGGCCTCAACGAGGGACGTGGAGTAGGACCTGATGACGCTGGGCCCAATGTTGCCGACCTGCAGCATGCCCTCGGAGCCGAAGGCTTCGAAACGCTGATCGTATCCGAAGGCGCTGTGACGCGAGTTGGTGATGGTGACCAACTCCCCACCCTCCGCTTCCAAGGTGACGACGACGGCATCGAAGTCGCCGGCTGCGGCGATGGCCGGACTGAACTGATTCGCGCCGCGGGCGGTGACGGAGACGATATTAGGCAGGAAGAACCGAGCCATGTCGAAGTCGTGAATCGTCATATCGCGGAAGATTCCACCGGAGACCGCGACGTAGGCGGCAGGTGGTTCTGCAGGATCGCGACTGACGATGGCGAGCTGTTCGAGGGCGCCGATCTCGCCGCTGGCGACGCGGCGTTGCAGCTCGGCAAAGTGCGGGTCGAAGCGACGGTTGAAACCGAGGACGACTGGCACCGTCGCCGCGTCCGCCTTCGCTCGCAGCGCATCGACGCGCGTGATGTCGAGGTCGATCGGTTTCTCGCAGAGTACCGGAATTCCGGCGTCGAGGGCCTGATCGATCAGTTCGACATGTGTCGGTGTCGATGAGGCGATGATAAGCGCGTCGATGTCCTCAGCCGCAAAGAGATCGGCGGGTTCCGCCGTGGCGCGCCCACCATATTTTGCGGCCGTCGCGTTGGCACCGTCGACAAATGGATCGCACACCCATTGGAGGCTGGCGCGAGGAGAGGAGGCGATGCTGGCGGCGTGTACTTGGCCGATCCGGCCGGTACCGAAAAGACCGAATCGCAGGGGCGTGGTCATGTGGAGTTCCTTACATCGTGGAGCGTGGGCGTGAATTCGAGGGCGGTAATCGACTATCGGCTGGGAGCCGGCAGGAGGACTGGTGCAGCCGTCAGCCGGGACAGCGCGGCGGCCTCAGCGATTTCTATCGCATGGATCCCCGAGCGTGGCTGCGTGAGATTTGCGTCTTCGCCGCGAACGAGTCGGAGGAAGTGGGCGATCTCGCTGCGAAACGCGATCTCGAAGCGATCGATGAACTGAGGGTACGGTCGTTCGGGGCCGGGGACATCGGGTTCCGTGGAGGTCACAGCCATACGCGGTTCAAGGCCGACCGAGAAAGTGTTGTCGGAACCGCACACTTCCAGGCGAACGTCCTGGCCCGCACCGTTGCGGCGCGTCCCACTGACCAAGGCAAGTGCGCCGGACTCGAGGGTGAGGATCGCCGCGGCCGTGTCGGTGTCACCGTACTCGCCGTATAGAGGTTCGTCGAGAACGGATCCAACCGCCTGCACTCGCACCACGCGCTCCCCCGTGACCCAAGGAATTGCATCGAAATCGTGGATCAACATGTCGTGCCACATCCCGCCCGACTTGGGTATGTAGTCCAAAGCCAGAGGGAGGTGATCGTGACCCGTTGCTCGCACGATCCGGAGTCGACCCAATTCGCCGGCGCTGACCCGCCGGCGCAAACTCTGGTGCGCAGGGTCGTAACGACGATGGAACGCAACCATCACCTGCGCCGAGAGCCCGTCCAGCTCGTCGGACAGCATCTTGAGCTCATCGAGATCGAGTGATAGCGGCTTTTCCACGAGAACAGGCAGTCCGGCTCGCGCGGCCTGCCGTGCAAGCTGTGGGTGCGATGCCGTCGGCGAGGCGATGACCAATCCATCGATGTCGGCGGCGATCGAATCGATGGAACCGGTAGACCATGCCAGATCGACCTCGGCCGACGCCGGGGCATGCTCGCCGGCGATATCGGCGGGGGAACCGGGCGCGATGCTGTCCAGCAGACTCTGGGCAACTTCCGCCAGGCGAGTGCCATCCCGTCCAAGCAGTGTGATCCGATCGACGTCGGGGTTCTGCGCAAGGTTGCGGGCGTGCATCAATCCTGCCCGTCCGACTCCGATCACACCGATGTGCATTCCCGTCACGACACGGCAAGCGCGGACAGGATTCCGCGCAGGTAGTTCACACTGGCACGGGCATCCTCGATCGGCCCCTCACCCAGTTCCGGGTATTCCTGCACGATCTTGTCCTGCTCAAGAACGATCCAGCCGTTGTAGCCGCTCTCCACGAGGCTCGTAACAATGGCGCGCACGTCCACGTCGCCCTGGCCGACCGGCGTGTAGAGGCCGGCAATGCACGCGTCGTAGTAGCTGATCTCGCCATTCTTGACCTTGTGCATCCACTCGAGGGACACGTCTTTGAGATGTGTATGAGCAATACGGTCGGCGTGCGCTGCGGCAAAGGCTACGGGATCGGTGCCACCAATCATGAGGTGTCCGGTATCGAAGCAGAACGGAATCGTCGACCCCTCAAGCACGCGCGTCACATCATCTGCCGTTTCAACGACAGTCCCAACGTGCGGATGAAGAGCCGCCCGGACACCCTGTGCCGAGGCCACGCGGGTGATGCGGTCAAGGTTTCCGAAAAGGGTTGTCCACTCGCCATCCGTGAGGACTTCCCGTGTCGCGTCGTAGCCGCGGAGCCCGGTGACAGCGCAGACCACAAGAACGTCTCCGCCGGCCGCAGCGTACGCTTCGAGCTCACGCTCAAGCCGCGGCAGCGGGTCGACGTCGGCTCTGTGCATGACGACCGGCACGAAGCTCCCGATCGCTTCGAGGCCGTATTCCCGCAGTGTCGCGGCCTTGTCGGCCGGCGCTTCGGGGAGAAAGCCATCCGCTCCGATTTCCGTGGCAGTGAAACCGAGTTCTGCCATCTCGGAGAGCACTCGTTCCGGAGGGAGCTGGACACCCCAGCCGGGGACTTCGCTGACTCCCCAGGAGATGGGAGCGGTTGCGATCTTGGCGCTCATTGTGGATCCTTACTCGCACCCGGACGGCGCGGATTGTCGTTGCGGGGAGAAGTTACTGCGCGAAGGCTGCGGTGCTGCCGGCGATGATGGGCAAGGACACCCACAAGCCGGATGCGGCCGATTCCTCGGCAGCGTCGAGCACGCGAGCCGACGCCACCGCGTCATGGATGTTTGAGGATTCGGCCGATCCGCCGGTGACAGCGAGGAGGAATTTCTTCGCCTCGATGGTCTTGAGGTCGTCATACCCCATTCCCGTGCCTGAGCTGGGCTGGAAGCGTTCGAACTCGGGGAATGAACTGTTGGCGAGCACGGTGGTGAAGCCGATGAAGGGTCCTGTGCGGGTGAGCGCCACATCCAGTTCGTTCATGCGGGCGAAGTTCCAGCGCACGGATCCTTCGGTTCCGTTGATCTCGAAGCCATAATCTGAGGAGGAGCCGACCGCGATTCGGGATGCCTCCAGACTGCCCAGTGCGCCGGCGGCAACCGCGGAGTCGTGGAAACGAATCAGCATGCTCGCGAAGTCCTCGTTTTCCACGGGCAGGAGGCCGGTCGCCGTGGAGCCGGGCAACGCCGGCCGCTCGGCTATATAGGTTCCAGTGGCCGCCGTAACGGCAGAGATTGGTCCCAGCACATGGTGCATCAGGTCGACCAGATGGCCCATGAGATCGCCCAGCACGCCACTGCCGGACATGGAGCGAACGAAGCGCCATGCCAGGGGGTCTTCTGGATTGGAGGAGAATCCTCCGAAGAATCGTCCGCGGACGTTGGTAACGCGGCCGAGCTGACCTTCGGCGATGAGCTTTTTGGCCAGTTCGACCGCAGGCACGTGACGATAGTTGAAACCGATGCACGTCACGACGCCCGCCGCGTCGGCGGCGGCCTCGACCGCTGCCGTCTCTTTCCCGCCACGCCCGACCGGCTTTTCGACCCAGAAGGGTTTTCCCGCCTTCGCGGCGGCGATGCTGACCTCAGCGTGCAGGAAGTTCGGAGCACAGATCGACACGACGTCGACCTCTGGGTTGGCGAGGACGTCGCGGTAGTCGGTTGTCGTGGTCTCGTACCCGAGGACGTTCTCGGCGTAATCGCGCCCGGCTTGGGCGGTATCAGCGGCCTGCACGAGGCGTGGCTTGAGCCCGAGCTCTGGATAGATAAGCGGTAGCGCGGCGTAAGCGCGGCTGTGGAGCCGTCCCATCCAGCCGACGCTGATGAGGCCGACACCGATGGTGCGTGTCTGGGGACTTGTCGACATTGAGATTCCTATCAGGTGCGGCGACACGCCAGGTCGCGGGCGAAATGGAAAATCGCGGGCGCGTGCGGAGGGCAGACTTGCGGCGACACCAGCAGGGCCCGGATTGGGTCTTCTTCGGAGTAGACCGGAGGTCAGTGAAGATGCTCACATCGTGCGCGCATCCTCGCGCTCTACCTTTTGAAAAACCATAATCGAGGTCAAATTGGACCGGTCCGAAATCTTGGATTGGTCCAAAGCTAAGGGTGGATCCTCTCCATGTCAAGTCAAAGGTCGACTGTCTGCTCGAAGGTTCAGAGAATCCGTCGGGTCGAATTCCTGACTCGCAACGTCGGTGCGATGAGCTCCTGATGGTCTTGGGCATTCCCCACCAAACCGTCGGCAAGGATCTCGGCCGAGCGTCGGCCAATGGCCTCGTTTCCCGGGTCGACTGTGGTGAGAGAGATCTGTCGGAGCGCTGCCAGGTAGGTGTCGTCGTAGCCCGTCACGCTCATCACGACACCGCGTTCACCGGCAGAAGACAGGGCGCCGATGGCAGCCAGGTCATTGACGGCGGTGATCGCCGTCGGGGGGACGGCGGCGGTCAGAAGCAGCTCGGCTGCGGCGTGCCCAGACGCTTCCGAATAGTCGGCAGGTGAAATCCGGCTGAAATCGCCGAGTCCGTGTTCAGCCATGGCCAGTTCGTATGCGCGGGCGCGGGCCTCGGCGACGGAGCCTCCCCGGCCGCCAATATGCGCGATATTGCGATGGCCCAGGCCCACGAGATGGTCGATGACCAGGCGCATACCGGCCAGGTCATCCCCGCGAACGGTGGGCGCCTCGGGAAGGTAGTCTGCGATGGCGCTTGCGACGACGATCGTTGAGTTCGGAGCCAGTTCCGCGATGGCAGGCATGTCCGGCACCGAACCCACGATGAGAATCCCGCGTGGGCGAAGGTCTCGGAAAAACGCGAGCAGTCGGTCGTCGAGGACGTGCTGGCTCGCCTCTCCCGGCAGGGTCGCGCTGGTCATGAGGCTAGCCTCCCCGACTCGGGCGAATTCTCGCCGGGCGGCGTCAACGATATCGGCGAAGACCGGGTTGTGGAGATCGGCGACAAGAATCACAATAAAGTTCCCGTCACCCCCGGCCAGAGACCGAGCGACGACATTCGGCGTGTAGCCGAGCGCTGCCGCCGCGTCGAGCACTCGCTTGGCACGTGCAGGGCTAACACCTGACGGGCGGGCATAAACCAGGGCGGCCAGAGATTTCGACACTCCAGCCGCGTCCGCAACATCTCGGATCGTCGGGCGCTTGCTGCGGTTGGTGACCATGATTTGCCCATTCTGCCGGACGGAACGAGATCCTTGAGTCGAATGGGGCCAGGTAGGCGGTCGAACCTTCCAGTTCGAGAACAGCAAAGCAGTCTTTAGTTTCATGCAGCGAACATCTTGTCTGCCGAACGGGAATGCACTATGTTGGCATCAGTCCCGGTCGAGCGGCCGCAGCCGCTCACTGACTCGGGTGCCCTTTCACGGCAAACAAAGGAGATTTTCGTGAAGAAATTCCGTATGGCAGCTGGCCTCGCCGCATTGGCGCTGGTCCCCGTTATCGCACTCGCTGGGTGTTCCAGCGCCGGTGGCCGAACCGAGCCCGCGTCCGGGAGCGGCGACACAGGAGCAGCTGCAAGCACTCCCCCGATGACGATCGCGATGATTACACACGCGGCGGCGGGTGACACGTTCTGGGACATCGTCAGGAAAGGGGCCGAGGCCGCAGCCGCCAAGGACAACGTCAAGCTCGTCTACTCGGGAGACGCCGACGGTGGACGGCAGGCCCAACTCGTGCAGCAGGCCATCGATCAGAACGTCGACGGCATCGCACTGACCTTCGCCAAAGCGGACGCGATGAAAGACGTGGTGCAGAAGGCACTGGATGCGGGCATCCCCGTCGTCGGGTTCAATGGAGGTCAGCAGGAGGCCCTGGCTGCGGGCGCGCTCACCTACATCGGACAGGACGACAAGCAGGCCGGCGTCGAAGCCGGCAAGAAACTCGTCGCTGACGGATTCACGCAGCCGATCTGCATGATCCAGGAGCAAGGCCACGTCGGCCTCGAGGCGCGCTGCGCGGGCATCAAGGAGCAGATTCCGGCTACAGAAATCCTTTACGTGACCGGGACCGACATGGCCCAGGTGTCTTCGACTCTGACAGCGAAGCTTCAGGCCGACACCAGCGCGGACGTAGTGATGGGCCTCGGCGCACCGTTCACGCTCGCAGCCATCGACGTGGTCGCCCAGACCGGGTCCAAGGCCAAGATCGGATCCTTCGATATGAACGCCGATCTCGCGCAGGCGATCATCGACGGAAAGGTCATCTTCACCGTCGACCAGCAGCCATATCTGCAGGGCTACGAATCCGTCGATGCGCTCTGGCTGAAGAAGAACGGTGGCTTCGCGCTTGGTGGCGGCGGCGCAGTCGCAACCGGTCCCACCATCGTTACCCCGGGCACCGCGGAGGCCGTCCTCGCGGGCGCCAAAGAAGGCATCCGCTAACCCCAGGCAATTCGGGGCCGGGCGGAGCATTCCGCCTGGCCCCCGGACCTAAGGACACACTCATGGCCACCACCACTACCACCACTCCCCCAGTTCCCCGGGCTGCCAAGGCGCCGAAGAACCAGTTCGACGAACGGGTCGGTCAGCGCTCGCTGATCTCCACCCTCCTTGGGCGACCGGAAATGGGTGCCGTCGTCGGTGCCATCGTCGTCTTCGCCTTCTTCGCCATTTTCGCCCCGACCTTCACCCAACCGAACTCGATCGCGACCGTCCTGTACGGCTCATCCACCATCGGCATATTGGCCGTAGGAGTGTCGCTCCTCATGATCGGCGGCGAGTTCGACCTGTCTACCGGTGTTGCCGTCATTTCTTCAGCGCTGACCGCGTCGATGTTCTCCTGGTATTTCTCTACGAATATCTGGGTCGGCATCTTCGTCGGACTGGCGTTTTCCCTGCTCGTAGGATTCGTCAACGGCTGGCTTCTGATCAAGACCAAGCTCCCTTCCTTCATCGTCACGCTCGCGACATTCCTCATGCTGACCGGCATCAACCTTGGTGTCACGCGACTTGTCGGTGGCGGCGTCGCGTCGCCATCCATCTCCGACCTGGACGGATTCGCTTCCGCCAAAGCCGTGTTCGCCTCGGACATCCCGATTTTCGGCATCAACGTGAAGATCACTGTATTCATCTGGATAGCTCTCGTGGCGGTTGCCACTTTCATCCTCATGCGAACCGAGATCGGCAACTGGATCTTTGCCGTGGGTGGCGACGAAAACGCTGCTGCGGCAGTAGGCGTCCCCGTGGCGAAGACCAAGATCGGCCTCTTCATGGCAGTCGGATTCTGTGCCTGGATCGCAGGCATGCACAATCTTTTTGCATTCAACGTCGTGCAGTCCGGTGAAGGTATCGGAAATGAGTTCCTGTACATCATCGCCGCGGTAATCGGCGGATGCTTGCTGACTGGCGGATACGGCTCCGCCATCGGTGGCGCGATCGGCGCACTGATTTTCGGCATGGCCAACAAGGGCATTGTCTACGCGCAGTGGAATCCGGACTGGTTCAAGTTCTTCCTGGGACTGATGCTGCTGCTGGCCACCATCGTCAACCTCGTTGTAAAGAAGAGAGCGGAGCAGAAATCATGACGAAGAACACCACATCACAGCATGACGAGTCGGAGGCCTATGACGTATCGACCGAGAACGCCGGGACGGGTCTCACGCACGTTCCTCACCTGCTCTCGCTGAAGGGCGCAGGGAAGAGCTACGGCAACATCATTGCCCTGTCCGACGTCGACATGGACGTCGACGCGGGGCGGGTCACCTGCGTTCTGGGCGACAACGGCGCCGGCAAGTCCACGCTCATCAAGATCATCGCGGGGCGGCACGAACACACAACCGGAACGTTTGAAATCAATGGCGAAAGTGTCACGCTGAAGTCGCCCCGAGAGGCGCTGAACCTCGGGATCGCAGCTGTCTATCAGGACCTCGCAGTAGTACCGCTGATGCCCATCTGGCGCAATTTCTTCCTCGGATCTGAACTCAAACGAGGGTGGGGGCCGCTCAGAATCCTCGACGTGGAGGAGATGAAGAGGATCACCAAAAGAGAACTTCTCGAGATGGGCATCGACCTACGAGACGTGGACCAGCCGATTGGGCAGCTCTCTGGCGGTGAGCGCCAGTGCGTGGCGATCGCCCGCGCCGTCTACTTCGGGGCGAAAGCTCTCATTCTGGATGAACCCACCGCCGCCCTGGGCGTCAAGCAGTCCGGGGTAGTGCTTCGGTACATTCTCCGTGCCCGCGACCGTGGTCTCGGCGTGATCTTCATTACGCACAACCCGCACCACGCATTCCCCGTCGGCGACCGATTCCTACTTCTCAAGCGCGGTAAATCCATCGGCTACTACGAGAAGAAGGACGTGACCCTCAACGAACTGACAGCGCAGATGGCGGGGGGTGCGGAACTGGAAGAGCTCGCCCACGAGCTTGAGCAGGTCGGCGGGAACACCGCACTGATTCACCAGATCCGCGAGGCCGAAGTCACGTCCCCGACAGTGTGAGGAGTTGCGTCCCGCGCGAAATCGACCGTGCGCGCGGGACGGCGCCTTCACCACGGAGGCGCAGTAGCTGCCACGACAGCCTTGAAACCTCCGTCGTCGATTCTCGCTCGTGCCATGGTTCCAGTCTGCCGGATCAGGTCGCGGGCGTGTACTCCACGACGGCGAGCAGGGAGATTTTACCGAAGAGCGCGCTCGTCCAGTTGGTCTGCAGCGTCAGGGCGACGATGCGCGCGTCAGGAAAAGGAATCAGCGCCAGGCGCAGGGCGTCCGAGGCGGTCTCCAGGCTATAGCCGGGAACTGTGACTGTAACGAGGGTCTGGGAAGGGATGAGTGCCATGGCCACACCTTATTGCCCCGGCAATCCCCACCCGCGGCATCCGATAACCTGAAATGGTGAAAATCTTGGTTCTCGGTTCCGGTGCCCGCGAGCACGCCATCATTACCGCGCTGCTCCGCGAGGAGCCCCGGCACTCGATCACGGCCGCGCCCGGCAACGCCGGCATCGCTGTCGACGTGCCCGTCGTCGCGCTGGATGCAACGGATGCCGAGGCCGTCAGCAACTACGCCATCCGCGAGAATGTTGAACTCGTTGTGATCGGGCCGGAGGCTCCACTCGTGGCCGGAGTCGCCGACGCGCTGCGCACCCGCGGGATCGCGGTGTTCGGCCCCGACAAGGCCGCCGCTGCCCTCGAGGGCAGCAAAACCTTCGCCAAGCGCATCATGGACGAAGCCGGGGTGCCCACCGGTCGCGCCGTGCGCGCCGGCACCCTCGCCGAGGTCGAGGCCGCCCTCGCCGAGTTCGGTGCGCCCTATGTCGTGAAGGCGGACGGCCTCGCCGCCGGCAAGGGCGTGCTCGTGACCGACGACCTGTCCGCCGCGCTCGAACACGCCAGGTACTGGCTCGAGCACGGCAGCATCCTCGTGGAGGAGTTCCTCGACGGCCAGGAGATCTCCCTGTTCCTGCTGAGCGACGGCCACACGGTTCTCCCGCTCTCCCCCGCCCAGGACTACAAGCGCCTCGGCAACAACGACGCCGGCCCGAACACCGGCGGCATGGGCGCCTACTCGCCGCTGCCCTGGCTCGACGCCGAGTTCGGCAGCGAGAAGGAGTTCGTGCAGCAAATCATCGACACCGTCGCGCTGCCCACCGTGCGCCAGCTCGCCCGGGAGGGCACGCCCTTCGTCGGGCTGCTCTACTGCGGCCTGATCGTGACGAAGGCGGGCGTGCGGGTGATCGAATTCAACGCGCGCTTCGGCGACCCGGAGACCCAGGTCGTGCTGCCTCGACTCGTGACGCCGCTCTCGGAGCTGCTGTTCGACGCCTCGACCGGAGCCCTCGACGGCCGCGACTGGCCCGAGTTCTCAGCCGACGTGGCCGTGACCGTGGTGCTCGCGAGCGAAAACTACCCCGAGACGCCGCTCACCGGCCGGGTGATCACCGGCTTGGACGACGCCCTGCAGGTGCCCGGCGTCACCATCGCGCACGCCGCGACAGGCGTGCAGGGCGATTCGCTGGTGTCGACCGGCGGACGGGTTCTGAGCGTCGTCGCCATGGGCCCCTCGTTCGCCGAGGCCCGCGCTCGCGCCTATGAGGCACTCGGCCACGTGCAGCTCGAGGGCGCCCAGTTCCGCACGGACATCGCCGCCCGCGTCGCCTAATACTGCGTTCACCTGGCGGGGTCGGAGAGTGGCTCGCGGGATCTCGAGACACGCCGTAGACGGCGTTCCTCGATCAGCGGAAGGAGAACGATCCTTCGTCGCACCTAGACCAGCGGACGAACCGACCCGGTTAGCGGCCGAGCGAGTGGTAGCGGGCCACTCGGCGCGGCAGCAGCTCCTCGACGGGCACCGCGGCGAGCTCTGACAGCTCGTACTCGATGGCCCCGGCAAGGCGCTCGCAGAACGCGCGGCCCTCCTCGGCCGCGTCGGGGCGCTCGTCCACGATGTGGTCGACGATCCCGTTGGCGTAGAGCGAGGCCACGTTCACGCCCTGCGCCTCCGACATGGCCGGCGCGAATTCCGTGCTGCGGTGCACGATGGCGCTCGCCCCCTCGGGAGGCAGCGGTGACAGCCAGGAATGCTGCGCGGCGATGGTGCGGTCGGCGGGCAGCAGCGCGAGCGCCCCGCCGCCGGCGCCCTGCCCGAGCAGCACCGACACGGTGGCGGACTTGAGTCCGATGAGCTCGTGCAGGGACCGGGCGATCTCGCCGGCCATCCCGCCCTCCTCGGCCTCCTTTGACAGCGCGGCCCCGGCCGTGTCGATCACGGTGAGCAGCGGGATGCCGAGCTCCTCGGCCAGCCGCATGCCGCGACGGGCCTCCCGAAGCGACCCTGGGCCCATCTTCGTGTCCTGCGAGGGCCTCGGCCGGATGTGCCCGAGCACGATGCAGCTCTGCTGCCCGAACCGCGCCATCGCGAGCATGAGCCCCGGGTCCTTCTCTCCCTCGCCAGTGCCGTTGAGGGGCAGCACGTCGTGCGCACCGTAGGCGAGTAGCTGGCGCAGGTCGGGTCGGCGCGGGTTACGCGAGATCTGAATGGATGCCCATGCCCCGGCATCCGCCGGCCGCACATTAAGGGTGTCCGGGGCCGTCACCGGCGCGGAGGCCCGGCGAGTCAGAATGGTCAGCGCTCGGTGCACGATCTCAGGCAGCTGCTCCGGCGGCACGACAGCGTCGATCAGTCCCTGGTTGAACAGGTTCTCGGACACCTGCACGTTCTCCGGGAACTTCTTGCCGTAGAGCGCCTCGTAGACCCGTGGGCCAAGAAACCCAAGCAGCGCGCCCGGCTCGGCCACGGTCACGTGCCCGAGCGAGCCCCACGAGGCCATCACTCCGCCCGTCGTGGGGTGCCGCAGATACACCAGATACGGATGCCCCGCCGCGCGGTGCGCACGCACCGCCGCCGTGATCTTCACCATCGACAAAAAGGCCAGTGTGCCTTCCTGCATGCGGGTACCGCCCGATGCCGGTCCGGCCAAGACCGGCAACCCTTCGCGTGTGGCGCGTTCGATCGCCTCCACGATGCGGTCGGCCGCGGAGAGGCCTATCGACCCGGCGAGGAACGCGAACTCGCTCACCACGATCGCCACCCGGCTGCCGCGAATCAGGCCCTCGCCGGTGAGCACAGACTCGTCGGTACCCGCCTTTGCACGCGCCTTCGCGAGGTCGGCCCGGTACGCGTCGCTCGGCTCTGGATCGACCACGGTCCGGTCCCAGCTCGCGAAGGAGCCCGCGTCGAGGACAACGTCAATGAGTTCTGCGGCGGTGAGGTGGCGTACCTCTTCCTGGGTGGTCATCGTGCGATTCCTTCCAACGAGCGGTTGAGCCAGCGACGAATGTCGGGACCGTGCTGGTCGAGCACTGGCGGCGCCGAGTGCGTCGTATTGGTGGTTTCCACGGTATCGGCGGGGCCGAAGAAACGGAGCGGCGGACCGGGGAGGCTGATCCGGCCGAGTACCTCGTGCTCCACGTCAATCAGCAACCCCTGCGAGAGAACCTGATCCCATTTATAGACCTCATCGAGGGAACGCACCTTGCCGGCCGGTATGCCGGCGTCGGCGAGTTTCTGCAGCAGGGTCGCGGCGTCGAAGCGGGCGAAGGCATCCGCTATCGCTGTTTTGAGCCCCGCGCGGTTGCGTACCCGGTGCGCGTTGGTGGCCCACTCGGCCCGTGCCGCATCGAGGCCGAACTCGCCGGCGAAGGCGGCCCAGAGCTTCTCACTGCCGATGCTGATCTGCACACTGCCGCCGCGGCAGGGGAACAGACCGTACGGCGCGATCGACGGATGGTGGTTGCCCTGCGCCTCCGGCACCTCGCCGGCCACCGTGGTGCGGGTGCCCTGAAAGGCGTGCACTCCCACGAGGGCGGCAAGCAGCGAGGTGCGCACCACCTGCCCCCGCCCGGTCCGTTCGCGTTCGAGCAGCGCGGCGAGCAGCCCGAACGCGCCGTACATGCCCGAGAGCAGGTCGGCGATGGGCACGCCCACGCGCTGCGGGTCGTCGGGACCGGAGCCGGTGAGCGACATCAGACCGGCCTCTCCCTGCAGAATCTGGTCGTAGCCGCTGCGACTCGATTCCGGGCCGTCGTGGCCGAAACCGGTGATCGACAGGATCACGAGGGCCGGGTTGAGTGCGTGCATCGCCTCCGGCGAGAAGCCGAGGCGGTCGAGAACTCCTGGCCGAAAATTCTCCACCACCACGTCGGCGCGCAGCAGGAGTTCGCCGAGCACCTCGCGCCCGTCGTCGCTTTTCAGGTCGAGGGCGATCGACTCCTTGTTGCGGTTGCAGGAGAGGAAGTACGTGGACTGCGGATCGTCCGCGGGTCCCACGAAGGGCGGCCCCCACCCTCGGGTGTCGTCCCCCGTGCCGGGAGTCTCCACCTTGATCACGCGCGCGCCGAGGTCGGCGAGCATCATGGTCGCGTGCGGCCCGGCGAGTGCGCGGCTCAGGTCCACGACGAGGTAGCCCGCGAGCGGCCCCTGCGAGCGGGTGTCGGCACGCGTGTCAGTGTAGGTTTCGGTGCTCATGTTCGGTCCTTTCTCGATGTCGGGCAGGCTGCGGCGGTTTACAGCCAGCCGGGCAGCACCAGCACGGCCCAGGCGATGGCCGGCCCGGCCACGACCACAATCCCGCTGTAGGCAAGGATCTGCTTGTAGAAGCGGTCCTTGTCCACGTCGTCGGGGGCGTTGGCCAGCACGAGTGCGCCGTTGGTGGAGAAGGGCGACACGTCCACGATGGTCGAGGCCACGGCGAGAGCACAGATAACGCCGATGGCGCTGATTTCTCCGGTGGCGAGGAACGGCACGGCGAGCGGGATGAGCGCGGCCAGGATGGCTGTCGACGAGGCGAAGGCCGAGACCACGGCGCCGATGTAGCAGATCAGAAGCGCTGCCAGCAGCGGCATGCCGAGGGTCGCGACCGCCTCCGACACGAACTCGATGGTTCCGGCCTCTTCGAGCACGCCGACGAACGTGAGCATGCCGCAGATGAGCAGCACTGTCGACCAACTGATCTTGTTGACCGCGCCCTTCTGGGCGGCGGGCGAGACGAGCGCCAGAATGACGGCGATAGTGATGGCCACGAAGCCCACGTCCACCTTGAAGCCGAGGGCGATCACAGCGAGGGCGATGAGCCCGGCCACGGTGACGAGCTGAGGGATGCGCTCCCCGCGGGTCGCGGTGGCCTGCACGCCGTCGCCGGCGGGGTCGCGGGGGCCATAGATGCCCGAGCCGAAGCCCTTGAAGTCCACGTCGCCGCCGACGCGCGCACCCACACTCACCGACATACGAGCTTCGGCTGCCTGCTCCACGAAGTGTCCGACCCGGCTCGACATCAGCTTCCGCCCGCCGAGCACAACGAACAGGACGACGGCGATCAGGAAGTTGAAGATCAGGCTCGATAGGAACACCGCGGTGGGGCTCGCATCGAGTCCAGTGGTGGCGATGAGACTGTTCACGATCACGCCGTAGACGGCGATCGGCGAGAACCCGCCGCCCTGCGCGCCATGGATCACCATCATGCCCATCAACAGCGGGCTGATCTTGTATTTGCGGGCGAAGCCGAGCGCGATCGGCGCCACGATCGCGACGGCTGCTGGGGAGAGCGCCCCGACCGCGGTGATCACGGCGGTGATCACGAACATCACCCACGGGATGAGGGCCACGCGGCCGCCGACGAGCCGCACGGCACCGCGCACCAGCAGATCGATCGTGCCGTTGCCCTGTGCAATCGCGAAGAGGTACGTGACTCCCACGAGCGTGAGGAACAGCCCGCCAGGAAAGTTGGCGAGAATATCGGTGGTTTCCATACCGAGGAAGACGGCACCGAGCAGGAATGCACCCACGAAGGCCAGTGCACCCATGTTGACGGGTAGGAGCGTGGCGATCAGAAACATCACCGCCAGGATGATGATCGAGATAACGGGAGCGGACATCGTTGTTCCTCCATTGGTTCAAGCGGATGTGGGCTATTGGCTCACTGGACTAGCCTCCTAGACAGTAGGTGAGTTTGTCAAGAGCCGTGTAACCTTGGGGCCAAGAGGCACCGGGAGGCAGGCATGAAGCAGCAGGCGACACCGCAGCCATTGATGCGCGTCACGAAACCACGCCTCTACGAGCAGCTCGTGGCCCAACTACTCGCCTACATCGAGTCGGCCAGCCTCGGCCCGGGCGACCTGCTGCCCGCCGAACGCGACCTGGCGGAGCGACTCGGCGTCTCCCGCGCCACACTCGCCCAGGCGCTCGTGGCCCTCGAGGTGCTCGGCGTCATCGACGTGCAGCACGGCACCGGCGCCGTGCTTGTCTACCGGCCGAGCATCGCCACCGTCATCAAAGGCCTCCGGGAACACCGCAACCGGCTTCCCGAAATCGTCGAAGCCCGCAGCACCCTTGAGGTGAAACTGGCCGAGCTGGCCGCGGAGCGCCGAACGGATGCCGACCTGGCCGCGATCGAGAATGCCCTCCAGGTGATGTCCGAAGAAATCGCCGCAGGCGACCGCGGAGCACACGGCGACGAGCTCTTCCACCAGGCCGTCACGACCGCCGCGCACTCCCCCGTCCTCGCCCAGCTCATGACGTTCATCGCCGAGATGATCCTCGAGACCCGACTCGAATCCCTCGCCCAGCCGGGCCGCCCGGAGCAGTCCCTCGCCTCGCACCGCACCATCACCGCAGCCATCCGTGCCCAGGACCCCGCAGTGGCGACCGCGGCGATGCTCTCGCACATCGAGCTGGTCTCCGACGTGGCCCTGCTCAAGTAGGAGAGAATAGGCGGGTGACCGAATCCGCGCAGCCCCCAGCATCCGTCGCCCTCGATCTGCCGGGGTGGCGACACGCCTACTCGGGCAAGGTGCGCGACCTCTATGTTCCGACAGACGACACAACGGATGCCCCGGCCGACTTGGCCAGCGCCCAGCGTGTTCTCGTGGTCGCGAGCGACAGAGTGAGCGCATTCGACCGGGTGCTCGAACCCGGCATCCCGGGCAAGGGCGAGCTGCTCACCACCCTCAGCCTGTGGTGGTTCGACCGTCTCACGGCGGTGCCCAACCATCTGGTGGCAGACCACGAACTCGTGGGCGACACCGTGCGCGAGCTGATTCCGGCCGCCGTCGCCGGCCGGGCCATGCTCTGCAAGACGCTCGACATGTTCCCGGTGGAGTGCGTTGTACGCGGCTACCTCACCGGCTCCGGCTGGAAGGAGTACCAGGCCAGTCAGTCGGTCTGCGGCGTCCAACTGCCCGCAGGGCTCACGAACGGTGACCGGCTGCCCGAGCCCATCTACACTCCGGCGTGGAAGGCACCGATGGGCTTGCACGACGAAAACATCTCCTTCGAGCGCACTGTCGAACTCGTGGGCGCCCGCGTGGCAGCCGAGCTGCGCGACCTGTCGCTCGCCCTGTTCGCCACCGCCTCGACGATCGCCGAGAGGGCCGGTGTGATTCTCGCCGACACGAAGTTCGAGTTCGGCGCCGACCGTGCGACCGGCGCCACCACCCTCGCCGACGAGGTGCTCACGAGCGACTCGAGCCGTTACTGGGATGCCGCGGCCTGGCAGTCGGGAACGACCCCCGAGGAGCGCATGGCCAGCTTCGACAAGCAGATCGTGCGCAACTGGCTCGCGGCACACTGGGACGGCATCGGAATCCCACCGCTGCTGCCCGCCGACATCGTGGAGCAGACCGCCGCCCGCTACCGCGAACTGCTCGAACGGCTCACCGGGGCGTAACTTCCGATCCGGGCGTCGTGGGCCTTCTGTAGTGTTCACGGTATGAGAATCAAAATGTGCAGCGTGCACGTCACCGACCCATCCTCGGCGTTCGTGTTCTACACGAAGATCCTCGGTTTCGAAGAGCTCGTGAAGATGCCGGAGCACGAGCTCTACATCGTGCGCTCACCCGAAGACCCCACGGGCGTGGGTCTGCTGCTCGAGCCCACCGACACCAAGGTGGGCAAGACCTACCAGGAGGGGCTCTACCGCCTGGGCATTCCGGCGATCGTCTTCGGCGTTCCCGACGTGCAGGCCGAGTACGACCGCCTCGTGGCCCTCACGGTGCGGTTCGTGGAGAAGCCCAACACCGACGCCTCCGGCACCTCCGCCGAGTTCGACGACACGTGCGGCAACCTCATCCAGCTGCACCAAGACGAACCCAGCGTCTAACCGATGCCGCGCGCCAGTGCCCGGCCCGCGGCATCCGCTGGCCAGGCACCGGCCGCCGCTACCTCGGAGCGCGCAGGCGAATGTCGGCCTCGGCGATCTGGCCTGCCTTCACCCGGACGACGGTGAACCCGGGGGTGCCGGCATTCTGCACCTGCACGCGATACGTGCCGGGAGCGAGGTCGACGGCGGCGAACCAGCCAGAGCCATCCGTCTGAAGCGTGATCGCCTCGCCGAGCGTCTTGTCCGTCGGCCGCGACACCGGGGTGACCTGCACGGCGACCTGTGCGGCTGCGACTCCCGACGTCGCGACAGTTCCCGCCAGGAGGCCGGTCGTCGGCGTCGCCTTCCACTCCATCACCGGCACGTCGGCGTCGGTCGTGAACACGTCGGCGCGAAGAGCCGCGGCGAGGGCGTCGCGTTCCGCCTCCTTCACGGCCGGGTCGGCGGATGCCGTGGCATCAAGCGACACGTTCGCGTACGAATAGCCCATCCAGCCATCCAAGCCGGCGTCGACCACGTCGTGCGCCTGCTGCACGGAGTCGTCGATGCCGTTCAGGTAGAGCGCCGGACCACTCACGACATGGCGACCGGCGCCGTACTCGGCGAGGGCGGTATTCCACTCGTCGAACATGCGGGCCTGTTCGGGCATCCACTCGCGCTTGTAGTTCATGGCAGTGACGGTGTCAACGATGCCCTCGTCGAGCCAGCCCTTCCAGTCCTGCATCACGTTGGCATAGGGGCGAGCGTTCTCCCAGCCGCCGTAGCTGGCCGGACCATAGGCGTACGTGATTCCGTTGATGCTGAGTCGATCGCTCGCATCAACGTCATACATGGCCACGTAGATCTTGCGCACGAGGTTGGAGACCTGATCTCGGCGCCAGTCGCTGAACTGCGCATCCGTGGGTTCCGGGATATCCGTGCGACCTGTCGCCGCCGCGAACCGGGCCAGGGAGGTCTCGGAATAGCCCCAATCGTTCTGGAAATCTCCCGAGTTGAAGTCGGGGTACCGAATGTAGTCGAGGTTGACCCCGTCGACGTCGTAATTGCTCGTGATCGAGGCCACTGCGTCCACGATGTAGTCCGTGGCCGCCGGGTTTGCCGGGTCGATATAGGTGTTTGTACCCACCTGTTCGACTCCGTCGTGGCGTTTGTTGAGCCAACGATCGGCTCCAGTCTCGGTGAGCCCGTGCGCGTTGAAGGCGTGGTCCGCTGAGACAGGCGGCGTCGCGGAGTTCCAGAGCGTGGTGGCGTTGACCCAGGCGTGCACCTCGATCCCCGCGGCATGCGCCTGATCTATCACCTCAGCCAGCGGGTCGTAGGGCGCCGCGGCGATGGCCGCGTCGGTACGCGGGTAGAGGGCGTCGTTGCAGAAGCAATCGAAGCGGCGCGCGACCTGAACGACGAGGGCGTTCGCGCCGGCATCCTGAGCGTCGTCGACGAGGCCGGTCACCTGCTCCGGCGTGTAGACCCCCACATTGAAGGCGTCTACCCAGTAGCCGCGCCACTGCTGCTCTGGCTCGTCGGCGCCGGCGGGGGCGGCAAGCGCCAGGGCGGGCAACAGGGACAGGCCGGCTACGGCCGTGAGCGTTCGTTTCATCTTCATGCGGTCTCCTCATCGAAACGCAGAAGGAGCCGATCGACCCCCCTATGAAAATAAGCATGCCTGTCTAGGTCACTTTACGCAAACTATTTTCGCATGGGATGCCCGCGCCGGTGTCGCCGCGCGCGGCAGCCACAGCGGGCGCGCGCGGCCTTCGGGCGCGCGCCGAGGATGCCCGCGCCGCTATCGTGGGACGCTACCGCCGCAGCGGCAGCACGCCGCCACACCGGCGCAGCGGGCGGGGGGAAGCTAGGCGGCGGGGCCATGGCCGGAGCGGCCGGCGCGCTTGGCGCGGCGGGTGAGGCCGTGCAGGGTCGCCCGGAACTCCTTGGCGTTGAGCGGTCGGCCAGCGAGCTTCGGCCTCGCGTACCCGGCCGGGCGCAGTCCATCGAGCACGATCGACAGCTGCCGGCGCCACTGGCCGGCGTATTCCTCGCCGAGGCTGCCGAGCGAACCCACCATAGTGACGAGGATGGCGATGTCGACAGCGTCCACGTCGGGGCGCAGATCGCCATCCTTCTTTGCCTGGGTCACGAGCGCCGCGATGAACGTGTCGAACTGGGCCGCCGGGCGATTTGCGGGGTCGATGAGCGCCATCCGCTTGAGAATGGACGGCAGGGACGGGTCGGCCACCAACCACTCGGCCACACGTTCGGTGTAGATCACCACGCCGTCCCAGGCCGTGGCCGCGGCCTCCATCTCGCCGCGCACCGAGGCCAACTCGGCCAGGGCCAGGTCGTAGAGCGCCCGCACGAGATCGTCACGGGTGGGAAAGTTTCGGTAGAGCGTTGCCACGCCCACGTCGGCACGGCGGGCGATTTCCTCGAGGGAGGCGTCCACGCCGTCGGTCGCGAACAGCGCGCGGGCCTCGGTCACGAGGCGTTCCCGGTTCTGCCTGGCGTCACGGCGCCGGGGTTGCGAACCTTCCTGGGGCGCGCGAGGGGACGAAGTCATGCAGTTGATTCTAGGACCCCTGGCTCCATGTTCACGGAGGGAATCCTCCGTGATGCCCTCGGGCGGGGCATCCGTCTTGCATCGGCGACGCCCAGCACGCACAATTCAGGGAACGGAACTGGCATTGTCGCCGCACGCGCAGCCGGTTCGGAAACGGAAAAAACGCATGCCCGTCGAGAACAACACCCGCGACTTCGACCCCGAAATCATCACCGATTTTCGCGAACGGATGAGCTACGGCTCCTACCTCGACCTGCCCACGCTGCTGGCAGCGCAGAAGCCGGTGAGCACGCCGGAGCACCACGACGAACTGCTGTTCATCATCCAGCACCAGACGACTGAACTCTGGCTCAAGCTTGTGCTGCACGAGCTGCGCGCGGCCACCGAGTCGCTGCGCGTCGACGACCTCGCGCCGGCCCTTAAACGCATCGCCCGAGTGAAACACATCCAGCGCACGCTCACGGAGCAGTGGTCTGTGCTCGCGACGCTCACCCCCACCGAGTACGCCGAATTCCGCGGCTTTCTCGGCAATTCCTCCGGCTTCCAGTCATATCAGTACCGCGCCGTCGAATTCGCCCTCGGCAACAAGAACAGGCGAATGCTGAGCGTGTTCGAGAGTGACCCCGCGGCACACGCGCTGCTCACAGCGGTGCTCGAGGCACCGAGCATCTACGATGAGTTTCTGCGCTACCTCGCGCGCAACGGATTCGACATTCCCGCCGAGGTGCTCGAGCGGGACGTGACGGAGGCCTGGGTGCTGCATCCCGACCTCGTGGCCGTGTTCCGCACCATCTACGAGAACGCGAGCGAGCACTGGAGCGCCTACGAGGCCTGCGAAGAGCTCGTCGATCTCGAAGACAACTTTCAACTCTGGCGCTTCCGCCACCTCAAGACGGTGCAGCGCATCATCGGTATGAAGCCGGGCACCGGCGGATCGAGCGGCGCCGCGTTCCTACAGAAGGCGCTCGAGCTCACGTTCTTCCCGGAGCTGTTCGCGGTGCGCACGGAGATCGGCCGGTGACGGTGCTCCCGCCGTTCTTAGACGCGCATGTTCACTTGGCCCTAATAAATCCGACGATCCTCCTCGCCGGCGGAATCTCCAGGGTGCTCGACCTCGGCGGCCTGCCCGGGCCATTCGCCGACAATATGCCCGAAACGGCATACGCCAACCAGTTCCTCACGGCCCCGGGCGGCTACCCGGCGAGGCAGCCGTGGACGCCGCCCGGCAGCGTGTGCTCGGTGGCCACGCGAGCGGATGCCGCGGCCGCGGTCGACCTGCAGGCCGCCGCCGCCGCATCCGTTGTGAAGGTCACGCTCAACTCGGACGCCGGCCCGGTGCTCGCCGACGACGTGCTGCGTGCCGTCGTGGAACGGGCCAGCGAAAAGCGCCTGCCCGTGGTCGCCCACGCCCAGGGCGCCGGCCAGGCCGGGCGCGCCTTCACCGCTGGCGTCGACATGCTGGCGCACACTCCCTTCAGCGAACGGCTCGACGACGACCTCGTGGTCGCTATGGCTCCCCGCATGGCCTGGATCAGCACCCTCGACATCCACGGGTGGGGCGACCGAAACGATGACTTTGCTCGGGCGAGCGACAACCTTGCGCGATTCCACGCGGCCGGTGGGCGGGTGCTCTACGGCACCGACCTCGGCAACGGTCCGCTGCCGGTGGGTCTCAACCGGCGCGAGATCGAGGCCCTTCTCGAAGCCGGCCTCTCCCCCGACGCCGTGATCTCGGCCCTCACGAGCACGGCGGGACTCGAGTGGACCTCCGACCGGGTTACCGTTATGTCGGGCCTCCGCCCCGCCGACCCCGCCGGTTTCGTCGACTGGCTATGCACCGCTCGCGCAGTCTCGACGAGCGCTCAGATGAAGGAAGACGCATGACTCCCCCAGAGCCCATCGGCCTCGACGCTCACCTCACGTTCGCGCGCCGCATGGACCGCATCGACGGCCTCGCCCACTACCGGCCCCGGTTCATCGGAACGGATGCCCTGCCCGACGACGCCAACCCGCTCGCCTACCTCGACGGCAACTCCCTCGGCCGGCCCACGAAGGCCAGCGCGGAGCGGATCGCCGAGTTCATCACCCACGCCTGGGGCGAGCGCCTCATCCGCGGCTGGGACGAATCCTGGATGGAGCTGCCGCTGCGCATCGGCGACGACCTCGGCCGCTCCGTGATCGGTGCCGCGCCCGGCCAGACGTTCGTGGGCGATTCCACGACGGTGCTGCTCTACAAACTCGCGCGCGCCGCGGTGGATTCCCGTCCCGGCCGCACGGAGATCGTACTGGACTCCGACAACTTCCCCACCGACCGCTACGTGCTCGAAGGAATCGCCGCCGAGCGCGGGCTCAGCCTGCGCTGGATCGTCTCGTCGACCGAGGGAGGCGTCACGCCAGAGCAGGTGCGCGATGCGGTGGGGCCCCGCACGGCCCTCGTGGTGCTCAGCCATGTGGCGTACCGCTCCGGCTACATCGCCGACATGCGTTCGATCACACAGATCGCGCACGAGCACGACGCCCTCGTGCTGTGGGACCTCTCCCACTCCACTGGGTCAATTCCCGTGGAACTCGACCTCTGCGACGTGGACCTTGCCGTGGGCTGTTCCTACAAGTACCTCAACGGTGGCCCTGGGTCGCCGGCCTTCGGCTACGTGCGCGCCGACCTGCAGGAGGTTCTCGTGCAGCCGATCCAGGGGTGGATGGGAACCAAAGACGTGTTCGCGATGGGCCCGGAGTATGTTCCGGCCACCGGCATCCGTCGTTTCATGAGTGGCACGCCGGCCATCGTGGCGATGCTCGCCATGCAGGACACCATCGGCATGATCGAGGAGGCCGGCATCGAACAGGTGCGCGCCAAATCGGTGGCGCTCACCGAATTCACCATCACACTCGTGGACGAGTGGCTCGCTCCGATGGGCGTCACCGTGGCGTCGCCGCGCGAAAGCTCGCACCGCGGCGGGCACGTCACGATCAACCATCCGGCGATGCGACAGGTGACCACGACCCTGTGGGCGCACGATGTGATTCCCGATTTCCGCAGCCCGAACGGCCTGCGCATCGGCCTGTCGCCGCTCAGCACGAGCTTCGTCGAGACCTATGACGGCCTCGCCGCCATCCGCGATGTGCTGCGTGGCGTGCTGCTCGGCCAGAGCGGGCTGACCGCGTAGCCGCGTCGGCCTGTAGAATCGACCCATCCACCCTCGAATCAAAGCGGAGTGCGCTGTGCCAACAATCGTTGTAGAAGTTATGCCCAAGGCCGAGCTGCTTGACCCTCAGGGCAAGGCCGTCGCCGGCGCCCTCGGTCGCCTCGGTCAGACCCAGTTTTCCGGCGTGCGCGTCGGCAAGCGTTTCGAGATCACCATCGACGGGCCAGCGGATGCCGCGGCCCTCGCCGCCGTGGCCGAGCTCGCCGACACCGTGCTGTCCAACTCCGTGATCGAGGATGTCGTCGGCATCCACGTCGTCGAACCGGCCAACTAGTGCGCATCGGCGTCGTCACCTTCCCCGGTTCGCTTGACGATCGCGACGCCCAGCGCGCGATCCGCCTGGCCGGCGCGGAGCCCGTTGCCCTGTGGCACGGCGATCACGACCTGCACGGCGTCGACGCCCTGGTGCTCCCGGGCGGCTTCAGCTACGGCGATTACCTGCGCTGCGGCGCGATCGCGAGCCTCTCGCCCATCATGACCGAGGTCATCGACGCGGCGAACACGGGCATGCCCGTGCTCGGAATTTGCAATGGCTTCCAGATGCTCGCCGAGGCGCACCTGCTCGACGGCGGACTGATTCGTAACGAGGCCGGCCGTTTCATTTGCCGTGACCAGCAGCTGCGCGTGGAGAACACCTCGACGGACTGGACCGGCGGCTTCGCGACCGGCCAGGAGATCACCATCCCACTCAAGAACGGCGAGGGCGCGTTCATCGCCTCAGCGGACACCCTTGAACGCCTCGAGGGCGAAGGCCAGGTGGCGTTCCGCTATCTCGGAGTGAACCCGAACGGCTCGCTCAACGACATCGCCGGCGTCACGAACGCGCGCGGCAACGTGGTGGGGCTCATGCCGCACCCTGAGCACGCCGTCGAGGCCGGTTTCGGACCCGACACCGCCGACGCCATGCGCAGCGGCATCGACGGGCTCACCTTCTTCACCTCCGTGATCGAGCGGGCCCTCGTCCACTAGCCCGTTGGTCGAGGCGCGACGAAGGAGCGATCGAGGCTCCGCACGCCGAACCTCAGACTTCGGATGCGCTGTCAGGAATACCTCACCTGGTTTCGATCGCTCGTGCCTCGCGCCTCGACCAGCGTGGGTGGCTCGACAAGGGAAAGGAGTACCGCCATGTTGCGAACGATGTTCACCGCCAAGATTCACCGCGCCACCGTCACCCACGCCGACGTGAACTACGTCGGCTCGGTGACGATTGACCGTGACCTGCTCACCGCCGCAAACATTCTGCCCGGCGAGAAGGTCGCCATCGTGGATGTGACGAACGGTGCCCGCCTTGAAACCTACGTGATCGAGGGCGAAGCGGGCAGCGGCGTGCTCGGCATCAACGGCGCCGCCGCGCACTTGGCGTTCCCGGGCGACGTCGTGATCGTGATCGCCTACGGTCTCATGAGCACCGAGGAGGCCCGGGAGTACACCCCCCGGGTTGTGCACGTCGATGCCGACAATCGCATCGTGGCCACCGGCATCCGTCCCGCCGAATCTCTGACGGAGGGCCTCGCGTCACCCCCCTTCGCCATCGTCTGAGGGCTACTCCGCCTCCACCCGTTCCCGAGTCGGCGCAACCGCCGTCTTCGCCCGGCGGCGTCGGCGGCTGACGAAGGAGTAGGCCAGGAACACCGCGAGAAGCCCAAAGATCGTCGCCGAGATCGGGTCGGTCACGAAAATGTCGAGACTGCCGCCCGAAATCAGCATTGACTGCCGGAACGACCGCTCCAGGATCGGCCCGAGAATGAACGCGAGCACGAGCGGCCCCGGATCGAAACCGGTCTTGATCATGATCCAGCCGAAGACGCCGAAGATCAGCACGACCCACATATCGAACGGGTTGTTGTTGATCGAGTACACGCCCACCATGACCACCATCAGGGCGAAGGTGGCCAGAATCCCGGTTCTCACCCGAAGCATCTGGATGAAGATACCGATCAGCGGGATATTCAGAATCACGAGCATGAGGTTGCCGATATACATCGAAGCGATCACGCCCCAGAAAATGTCGGGGCGATCCTCGATCAACGACGGCCCAGGCGTGATCCCCTGCAACAACAGGGCGCCGTAGAGCATCGCGAGCACCACGTTGGAGGGAATCCCCAGAATGAGTAGGGGTATGAAAGCGGATGTCGACGACGCGTTGTTCGCCGTCTCCGGCCCCGCGACCCCCTCGATCGCTCCCTTGCCGAACCGGGATGGGTCCTTCGCTCGGCGCTTTTCGAGCGCATAGGAGGCGAGCGACGAGATGACCCCTCCGCCACCGGGCAGCACACCGATCACGAAGCCGAGCAGCGAGCCACGAGCGATGGCACCTGAAGAATCGCGGAAATCCTTGCGGGACGGCCAAATGTTCTTGATCTTGGTCGTGATCGCCTGCGCCTTCTCGGTGCGTTCGAGGCTGTGCAGCAGCTGACCGACACCGAAGAGGCCCATCGCGATCGCCACGAAGTCGAACCCGCCGAGCAGTGAGGGAATGCCGAAGGTGAAGCGGGCCGTGCCTGTGATCGGGTCCTGGCCCACTGTCGAAAGCAGCAGGCCGATCGCGGCCATGCAGAGGCTCTTCATCGTGGAGCCGGTTCCCAGCGAGGTCACCAGGAAGAGCCCGAGCACCATGATCGCCACGTAGGAAGCGGGGCCGACGGCCACGGCGACCTGCGCGAGGAGGGGGGCCAAAAAGGTAAGGCCGATGATGGCCACGGTGCCGCCGATGAAGCTGCCGATCGCACTGATGCCGAGCGCGGGGCCGGCGCGGCCCTGCTTGGTCATCTGATACCCGTCGAAGGTCGTCACAACGGATGCTGCCTCCCCCGGAATCCGCAACAGCACCGAGGTGATCGTGCCGCCGTACATCGAGCCGTAGTAGATGCCCGCGAGCATAATCACCGCTGTCGTGGCGTCCATCGTGTAGGTGATCGGCAGCAGGAGCGCGATCGTGGCCGTGGGCCCGAGGCCCGGCAGCACCCCGATGGCGGTGCCGATGACGACCCCGATGAAGACGAACAGCAGGTTCATCGGGTCGAAGGCGACGGAGAATCCGAGGCCCAGGTTGTTGAAGACGTCCATGTCACATTCCGATCAGTCGGGTGATGGTGCCCACGACGATGTCGTCGGGAAAGGGGACACCGAGCAGAACGGCGAACCCCACGTAGAAGACGGCGGTGCCGCCGACGGCGAGCACGAGGGCGAGCCGCCAGGATTCCTCGCCGAAGACCCGCAGCCACAGCAGGAGGAGGAGGAACGCGGGAACGACGAAGCCGATCGCTGTGAACAGCAGGATGAAGACGACGAGGCTCAGCACACCTCCGGCGAGCAGCGTCGTGCGCCTGGTCCACTTCTCGTACGCCTCAGTGTCGGGAACGATGGTGAGGATTGCGGCCGTGACGGTGACCGCAATCGAGACCACGAACGGCCAGAGACCGGGCTCTGGATTGGTAAGCTCGCCGAGGCCGAGCCGCCAGGACTCGACTACGGCGCCGACTCCCGTGATCAGGAGAACAACGGGAACAAGTCGGTAGCGACCGCCATTCCGGGCGGCCCCGCTGCTCACGGCAACGGGCCCGGCCACCTCGGTGGCCTCGAGCGTGGCGTCGCTCATTCTTGGCCGAGGATGGGTTCGTAAAGCTTCTGCATGTCGGCGAAGATCGTGTCGAGGGCGGCCGCATCGCCGAATTCTGCCGGCACGAACATCGTTCCCACCTGGTCGATCACCTTCGGGTCTGCAGAGCAGGTCTTGAGTTCGGCCTCGAGCGTGGCGACGAGCGCGTCGGGCAGGCCCTTGGGCCCTACGACCCCGAAGACGGAGACAGCGTTGACGAGTTCGGGGAATCCCTGTTCCGCCAGTGTCGGCACGTCGGGGTACCAGTCGGCACGCTCCGGGCTGCTTACGGCGAGCGGCACAAAGGAGCCGTCGTCGATGCGCGCCTGCACGTCCTGGTGGTCGGTGATGAACAGTGCGTCCACGTGCCCGCCCAGCAGGCTCGTGGTCATCTCGGCGTTGCCGACGGCGGGAACGGCCGTCACCTCGATGTCGTATTCGTCGTTGAGCCGCTGCAGCTCGATCGCCGCCGACGTGGTCGCTCCCGGAATGGCGACGCTGAGCGTGCCGGGCTTCTTCTCGGCGGCGGCGAAGAATTCGTCGGCGCTCTCGTAGGGGGAATCCTCGCCGACAACCAGCACGGTCGGCATCTGCGCCATGACCCCGACCGAGGTGAAGTCCTCAATGCCGTAGTTGAGCTTGTTGATCATGGGGTTCATCACGAGCGGACCGTTCGTGCCGAGCGTCAGCGTGTAGCCGTCGGGCTTGGCGCTCGACACCTCCTGCATGGCAAGGCCGCCGCTACCGCCCGGCTGGTTCTCGATCACGAAGGTTTGGCCGAGGCCCTCTTCCAGGCACGAGGCGTAGGCGAGTGCGGTCACGGTGGATGGGCCCCCCGCGGCGAACGGCACCACGAAGGTCACGGGTTTCGAGGGGTAGTCGGCTGCCGGCTCCTGGGCGCCGGCGGCTGCGCTGCAGCCGACAAGGCCCAGCATGGCCAGTCCGGCGAGTGCGGGCAGGAATACAACGGTGTTCTTCTTCAAAGCTGACCTCATTGTCATCTGTCTTGTGCCTCATGGTGGGGTGATTTGCGCCAGCCCATTTCACTGTCGCAGAATCATAAATTCATTTCCAATACCATTTTGGGGCCGTATTGATACCCCAAATGCATAAAATCGTGTCCGTGGTCAGACCCGTTCGAGCAGCATTGCCGTGCCCTGGCCGAGGCCTACGCACATCGTTGCGAGGCCGCGGGGGGCGTCTGCGCGCTCCATCCGACCCAGCAGGGTGATGGCGATGCGGGAGCCGGAGGACCCGAGCGGATGCCCGAGGGCTATCGCCCCGCCGTCGCTGTTCACGATCCGCGGGTCAAGCCCGAGGCGACGGATGCAGGCGAGCGCCTGGACCGCAAAGGCCTCATTGAGCTCGATCGCCCCCACATCGTCGAGGGACCACCCTGCGCGTTCGAGCACCTTTCGGGTCGCCGGGACCGGCCCGATGCCCATGATCTGTGGGGGCACCCCGGCCGAGGCGCCGTCTACGATCCGCGCGCGCGGAGTGAGGCCAAACCGGTCGATGGCGCGTTCACTCGCCACGAGCACGGCGGAGGCTCCGTCGTTGAGCGTGCTGGAGTTGCCGGCAGTCACGATCCCGCCGGGTCGCACGACAGGGCGCAGGCCCGCGAGGGCCTCGAGCGTGGTCTCACGCCTCGGCCCCTCGTCATGCTCCACGATTCCATTGTGTGTGGCCACCGGAACGATTTCGGCGGCGAAACGGCCCGCATCGATCGCGGCGGCGGCCCGCTCCTGGGAGCCGAGGGCGAAGGCATCCGCTTCGTCGCGCGTGATGTTGTCGACCCGGGCGAGCTCCTCCGCCGTCTCCGGCATGGAGAGGGTGGTCGTGGGCGCAAATCGGGGGTTCACGAAGCGCGCGCCGATGCTGGTGTCGGAGATCTCGCCCGGTCGCCCGAAGGCCTTCTCGGGCTTCGCGAGCACCCACGGTGCCCGCGACATCGACTCCACACCGCCCGCCAGTACCACGTCGGCGGCTCCGCTCCTGATCATCTGAGAAGCCAGGATGATGGCACTCAGACCCGAGGCGCACAGCCGGTTAACCGTCAGCCCGGGGATCTCTTCGGGAAAACCGGCCAGCAGGCTCGCCATTCGCGCCACGTTGCGGCTGTCTTCGCCGGCCTGGTTGGTGTTGCCCATAATCACCTCGTCGATCACGGCGGGGTCGATGCCGGTGCGCGTCACGAGCTCGCCGAGCACGAGCGCCGCCAGGTCGTCGGAGCGGATGCCTGACAGGGCTCCGCCGTATCGGCCGACGGGGGTACGCACCCCGCCCACCAGAAAGGCCTCGGGAATCACCGCGCGCCCCCGTTGATGTAGAGGGTCTGGCCGGAGACGTAGGAGGAATCGTCGCTCGCAAAGAAGGCGATCGCTGCCGCGACCTCCTCCGGCGCACCCACCCGGCCGAGCGGTGTACGGTCGGCGGTGGCCTTCTGGTGCTCCTCGGCGGTTCTTCCGACCCGCTCGGCGGTGGCCGCGGTCATGGCCGTTGCGATATACCCGGGTGCGACGGCGTTCACGGTGATGTTGAACGGCCCGAGCTCGAGCGCGAGCGTGGCGGTGAGCCCCTGGATGCCGGCCTTGGCCGCCGCGTAGTTCGCCTGTCCCCTGTTGCCGAGCGCCGAACGACTGCTGAGGCTCACGATCCGGCCGTAACGGGCGGGAACCATGAATTTCTGCGCGGCCTGGGCGCAGAGAAAGGCGCTCGTGAGGTTGGTCACGAGCACCGAGTCCCAGTCGGCGCGGCCCATTTTGAACAGCAGGTTGTCGCGAGTGATCCCTGCGTTGTTCACGAGGATGTCGAGGCGGCCACCGGTCTCGAAGACCTGCTGGAACGCATCCGCTACCCGATCTTCGTCGGTGACGTCGCACACGAGGCCGCTGGCCGATCCGCCGGCCGCGACGACGGCGTCCGTCTGGGAAATCTGCTCGGCTGTCGCGGCTGCGCGTTCGCCGTTCAGATCGAGGATGGCCACGTGCGCGCCTTCCGTGGCGAGTCGCAGGGCCGTGGCCGCTCCGATCCCCTGGGCGCCGCCGGTAATCACGGCGACTCTGCTGTTGAGCCGGTTCATCGAATCTCCCTGGTCATTCATGGTCGGACTGTCGCGGGCGGAACGGCTCACGCGAACGCCGAAATTCCGGTGATGTCGCGGCCGATGAGCAGCGATTGGATGGAGTCCGTGCCCTCGTAGGTGTGCACGACCTCCATGTCGGTAAGGTGGCGAGCCACGTGGTTCTCCAACAGCAGGCCGTTACCGCCGAGCATGTCGCGGGCCTCCTGGCAGATCCAGCGCCCCTTCTGCGCGGTGTGCATCTTGGCGAGGGAGGCCATAGCCCCGGTCATCTTCCCCTGGTCGGCCAGCGTCGCCAGTCGGAAGCAGATGAGCTGCATCGCGGTGAGCTCGGCGAGCATATTGGCGAGTTTGTTCTGCACGAGTTGGTAGCTCGCGATCGGCTTGCCGAACTGCACGCGATCGCGGGCGTACGTGACGGCGGTCTCGTATGCGGCCGTGGCGTGGCCGAGGGCCTCCCACGCTGCCCCGCCGCGGGTGGAATTGAGCACGCGCACAGCGTCTTTAAAGGAGTGGCCGTCGACGAGCTTGTTCTCGGCGGGAATTCGTAGATTCGTGATTGTAATGTCGGGCTGCAGGATGGCGCGTTTGCCGATCTTGCCGGTGATCACGGTGGCGTCGTAGCCCTCGGGGAAGGATCCGTCGGCGTTCTTCTCCATCACGAAGGCCTTCACCTTTCCGTCGGATTCGTCGCGCGCCCAGATCACGACGACGTCGGCGAAGCTCGCGTTGCCGATCCAGCGCTTGGCGCCGTTGAGCACGTAGTGCGCGCCGTCGAGCCGGGCGCTCGTCTCCAGGGCCACCGAATCGGAACCGTGGTTGGGCTCGGTGAGCCCGAACGCGCCCACGAGGTCGAGCGCCGCGAGGCCGGGCAGCCAGCGCTGCTTCTGCTCCTCGCTGCCGAGCATGTTGATGGTGCCCATGGTGAGACCGGACTGCACGCCGATGAAGGTGTTGATCGAGCCATCGGCCCTGGACATTTCCAGCGACACCATTCCGGCGCCCAGGCGGCTCAGCCCGGGGCATCCGTGGCCTTCGATCGTGCCGCCCACAATGCCGAGCCTGGCGATCTTCGGAACGAGCTCGAACGGAAACGCGGCGCGGTCCCAGTAGTCGTTGATGATGGGGAGAACTTCGGCGTCGGCGAAGGCGCGCACCTTGAGGCGGATGGCCCGCTCCTCGTCGGTGAGAAAATCGTCGACCAGGTAGTAGTCCATATTGACTGCTGTTTCACTATTGACTGCTGTGTCACTCATGCTGTGCCTTTCTGTTGGTGCGTCTGCTGCGGGGCAGCGGCGATAAGCCACCGGGCGAGCGAGGTGCGCTCCTCGGCGTCGAGCGGTCGGGACTCGCCGCGCACGGGGTGTACGGGAACCATCACTGTCGAGGCGTCCAGCACCGGGAGGCCGGCCTGAACTCCCGAATACCGCAGGGTGTACGACTTTGACCCCACCCGGCCGACCCACACGTCGATCTCGACGTCGGGGCCGAACTCGATCGGACGGAGAAAACTGAGCTGGAGGGCAGCCACCACCGTCGGGGAAGCCGCATGGTCATACCCGGTGAGAGCGTGCGTCCGCCACGCCATCCGGGCCTCTTCGAGCAGGGTCGCCACCCGGGCATTGTTGACGTGTCCGTTGAGGTCCTGGTCGCTCCAGCGAACGCCGACTCGCGCTCGGAACGGCTCAGTCAACGAGCTGCGCCTCGCGCGTGGCCAGCCACGACCGCACAAGGTCTGAACTCTCGTTGAGGCGCGGCGGAGCCAGATCGTAGGTCACGGGTGTCTGGGAGAATTTCACCGGATGCCGCACCGTGGGGATGCGGCGATCCCCGGTTCCCGCGAGCACCACCGGCTCGAGGCCGAGCTTCTCGGCCAGTTCGATGCCCCCCTTCACATCCTGGATGGGCGCACACGGCAGGCCCAATTCGGAGAGAAACTCGAACCATTCCGCGGCCGATCGCCGGGCGAGTTCGCGCTGCAGGATCTCCCGCAGCGCGGCGCGGTTCGAGTTGCGGTGCTGGGGCGAGCAGAAGCGTGCATCCGTTGCCGCCTCCGGAATGTCGAGCGCCGTGCACAGCTTGCTGAATTGCGGGTTATTGCCCGCCGCGATGATGAGCATGCCATCGCCCGTGGGCATGGGCTCGTAGGGATAGAGGCTCGGGTGCTCGTTGCCCATACGGGTGGGGATGACGCCGCCCGTCACGTATGCGGCCGACTGGTTGACCATGCCGGAGAGGGCGGAGGAAAGCAGGTTGAGCTCCACCCGCTGTCCGCTGCCGGTGAGGTCCTTGTGGTGCAGCGCGCCGAGCACACCCATCCCCGCATGCAGCCCGGTGATCACATCGAACATAGCCAGACCCGCGCGGTAGGGTTCGGTGTCCTGCCCTCCGGTGAGGCTCATCATGCCGGAGACGGCCTGCACGAGCAGGTCGTACCCGGGCAGCCCCGCCCCGGCTCCGGTCCCAAACCCCGTGATCGAGGCGTAGATCACCTCGGGGTTGCGCCTGACGACGGAGTCGTAGTCCAGGAAGAATCGGTCGAGACCGCCCGGTTTGAAGTTCTCCACGAGCACATCGGCCCGAGCCGCGAGCTCGTGGGCTACGTCGAGGTCGGCGGGATCGTTGAGGTCGAGTGCGATCGAGTGTTTGTTGCGGTTGACCGAGAGGTAGAACGTGGCCTCGTCGTCGCGCACCGGCGGAATCCAGCCTCGGGTGTCGTCTCCCTGCGGGCTCTCCACCTTGATGACCGTGGCACCCATGTCGGCCAACAGCATCGTGCAATACGGGCCGGCGAGAACGCGGCTGAAGTCCGCCACTATGACGCCGCTGAGCGGTCCGCTCCCGGGTCTACCCAAAATACTGTGCAGCCTCGTTGCTGCGCCAGATTCATCCATTGAATGGCTCCCTGTTCGTCTGTCGTGCCTCCACTGTTGCAAAGGGAATTACTCCACGTCCAATATCAATTCCGCCGCGCATTGATACCCTTGGAGCAATAATGTATGAATACTTGACGGTTTCATGCGCCCATCTGAAGGGGAGAAGCATGGAACTGCAGCAGCTCCGCGCATTCCTGGCCGTGGCTGAGGAGCTGCATTTCGGCCGCGCGGCCGAGAAGCTCTTCATCGCGCAGCCACCGTTGAGCCGGGCGATCCAGAATCTTGAACGAGAGCTTGGAACCTTGCTCTTCGCGCGCAGCACACGCTCGGTGCGGCTCACGCCAGCGGGCGAAGCGCTCGTGCAGCCGGCCACCGATATCCTCGACGGCGTGCGCCGGGCCGGAGTCGCCGTGGCATCGGCCGGCAAGGGCGAGACGGGAAGGGTGCGGGTGGCCTTCGCCGGGGCCTCGTCGCACGTGATGGTCGGCAAGCTCGCCAAACTCGTGCGCGAAACGCACCCGGGGATCGAGTTCGAGCTCTACAGCTCCAACTTCGCGATCCCGGCGCTCGACAAGGTGATCAACCGGGAGATGGAGATCGGGCTCGGGCGGTGGAACTTCATTCCGGCCGGCATTGAGCGCCGGGTGATCGCCTATGAAAACCTCGTCATCGCGGTTCACTCCAGCCATCCGCTCGCCGATCGCCGTTCGGTGTGCATGAAGGACCTGGTCGGCCAACCCTTCGTGACGCTGCCCCAGGACCCCGGCGCCATCTTGCGGGACCACCTGCTGCGACTCGCGAGCACGGCGGGCTTCGTGCCCACCATCGTGCAGGTAGCGCCCGATACCTGGACCCTCGTCTCCCTTGTGGCCGCCGAGATCGGCATCGCGCTCACCGTGTCGACCGTGGCCGAAAACGTGTACTACCCCGGCGTCGTCTTCCTGCCCCTGGACGACGAGACGCAGCCCATCCTGTTACAGCTCGTCTGGCGGGCCGACAACGACAGTCCGGCGCTGCGCGAGGTCTTGCGGCTGTCCGAGGCAGTACTCCCCACTCCCCCAGTGGCGCCCGACGCCGAGATTCATACCTGAACAGAAAGCAATACCTCCAGGATTTGGTATTGGATCGAAAATAGATTTGCTGGCACAGTCGAGAGCGTGCAGCTGGTCACCCAGCGCGCCAACTCGGCAAAGGAGCCACTGATATGCCCGCGACTACCTCGGATGTTCTCAACCTCGACGGGCTGTTGAGCCCTGTGGAACTCGAACTGCGTGACACCGTTCGCGCCTTCGTTCGCACCAGCATCGCGCCGCACATCAAAGGCTGGTACGAATCGGCGTATTTCCCCCTCGAGCTCGTGGAGCAGATCGGCGGTCTGGGGCTGCTCGGCATGCACCTCACGGGTTACGGCTGCCCCGGCCGATCGAGCGTGGAATACGGCCTCGCGGCCATGGAGCTCGAGGCCGGCGATTCCGGCCTGCGCACGTTTGTGAGCGTGCAGGGCTCGCTCGCGATGAGCAGCATCCACAAGTGGGGTTCCGAGGAGCAGAAGAATCACTACCTGCCCGACATGGCAGCCGGCCGCGTGATCGGATGCTTCGGGCTCACTGAGCCGACCGCGGGTTCCGACCCGTCGAGCATGGCCACGACGGCCCGCCGGGATGATTCCGGGGGCTGGATACTCGAGGGGTCCAAGCGGTGGATCGGTCTCGCATCCGTTGCCCAGATCGCGATCATCTGGGCGATGACCGACGAGGGCGTGCGCGGCTTCATCGTGCCCACCGACACCCCGGGCTTCACGGCGACGCCGATCGAGGCGAAGTTGTCGATGCGGGCCTCCATCCAGTGCGACATCCTGCTCGAAGACGTTCGACTGCCGGATACCGCGCTACTGCCCGACGCGCGCGGCCTGGGCGGGCCGTTCGCCTGCCTCAACGAGGCCCGGTACGGCATCATCTGGGGCGCGATGGGTGCTGCGCGCGACAGCTACGAGGTGGCGCTGGCATATTCCCTCGGGCGCCCGCAATTCGACAAGCCCCTCGCCGCGTACCAGATCACGCAGGTGAAGCTCGTGGACATGCTTCTGGAGATCCAGAAGGGCACCCTGCTCGCCATCCACACAGGACGCATGAAGGATGCCGGCACTCTCGAACCCGTACAAATTTCGCTCGGCAAACTCAACAATGTGCGGGAGGCCCTCTCCATTTGCCGGGAGGCTCGCTCCATCCTCGGCGGCAACGGCATCACCCTCGACTACTCGCCGCTGCGCCACGCTAACAACCTCGAGTCTGTGCGCACCTACGAGGGTACGGACGAGGTGCACACCCTCATCCTGGGCAACCACATCACCGGCATTCCGGCGTTCCGGTAGGCGTTCGTCATGCACAAGACCCGCAGATATCTCGTGATCCCCGCCGCCGCTCTCGGACTGTCGGCAGTTCTCGCCGGCTGCCAGTCCGGCGCGACCGGCAGCCCCGACCAGTACCCGTCGAAGCCCGTCACGGTACTTATGCCCTACGCGGCCGGCGGTCCCTCCGACCTCACCGCCCGGTCGATTTCCGCCTGTCTGGGAGACAGCCTCGGCCAGACTTTCGTGGTGGAGAACAAGGCGGGAGGTAGCGGCGCGGTGGCCATGCAGGAACTAGCGAGCGCGATGCCCGACGGCCACACCCTCGGCCTGGGTACCGCCGGAACGCTGGTGATGACGCCGATGGTGAACTCGCTGACGTATTCGATCGACGACTTCACGCCGATCGGCGTGATGGCAGAGAACCCCACGCTCATCGTGGTGGGCGAGGACTCGCCGTACCGGAGCGCGGAAGAGTTCTTCGCTGCGGCCAAGAAGAAGCCGGGCACGCTCACCGTGGGCGTTCCCGGCGCCACCAGCCCGGCCGCGATAGAGCTGAAGCGCCTGGCCGACCAGTACAACGTTGAGGTCGTGGCCGTGCCCGCTGCCGGGAATGCCGAGATGACTACGAACCTGCTCGGCGGGCACGTCGATGCTCTGTTCATCAACGATCACCCCGACGTCGATTCTCGAATCGACGAGGGATCATTCCGGGCGCTGGCCGCGACCACGCCGGAACGGCTTCCGTGGCTTCCGGATCTGCCGACGCTTGCGGAACTCGGGTACACGGATCTCGTGGATGCGACATCCGTTTTCGGGCTGTTCGGCCCGCACGACCTGCCAGCGCCCGTCGCGACGGCGCTCGAGGGCGCGCTTGAGGGCTGCCTCGCCGACCCCGCGGTGCGGAAACAGCTCGGGGAGACCCTCGTGCCCGCTGAATTTCGGGACGGGGCGGCCCTTGGCGGAAGCCTCACCGAGATCCAGGCGCTCTACCGATCCATTCTGGAGGGCTGAGCCGTGCGCGAAATTCAGGGCCTCTCGCAGCTGTCGGCTCTCGTGGGCGAGGAGCTCGGAGTGAGCGACTGGCACACTGTGACGCAGGATCAAGTACAGGCCTTCGCCGATTCGACGGGAGACCAGCAATGGATTCACGTTGACCCGATCGCGGCGGCGGCGGGACCGTTCGGCCGCACGGTGGCTCACGGCTACCTCACGCTGTCGATGATCCCGTTCTTGACCAAGCAGGTGTACAGGGTCAATGGGCTGCGAATGGTCGTGAACTACGGGCTGAACCGGGTGAGGTTTCCGAACCCGGTCCCCGTGGGTTCCCGGGTGCGCGACCGGCTCACGCTGGTGTCGGTGACTCCTGCGGAGCGCGGCCACCAGGCCGTCATCCGCCACCAGATCGAGCTCGACGGCCCGGGCAGGCCCGCGTGCGTCGCCGAAACCGTGTCGCTCTTGGTCGAGTAGCCTCCCCTCCCGCCCCGAATTCGACGGAGATCTCGCCCCAAACGGGCCGCTTTTGGCTAAAACCGGTCCTGAGAGCCAGAATCTCCGTCGATTTCGCGGGCGGAGAAGCGTGTGGCGCTACTTCTGCACGGCGGCCAGGGCGTTCACCATCCCGGCGCCGAAGAAGCCGTTGTCGGCGGGACTGCCGACGCACTGCACCGAGCCGACCGGGCACGGCACATCCGTGGCCTGGCCGGAGAGCAGGCCGGCGAGAGCCTGGCCAGACATGTCAGGGTGCGTGGATTTGATCAGCGCAGCCACACCGGCGGCGTGCGGTGAGGCCATCGAGGTGCCCGAGTAGAGGGCGTAGCCGCCACCCGTGACGGTCGAGAGGATCGCCGAGCCGGGTGCTGCCACGTCAACCACATCGAGGCCGTAGTTGGAGAAGCCCGACTTCGCGCTCGTGTTCGTGGTGGAGGAGACCGTCACGACGCCGTCGAGTTCGGCGGGAATGTCGGCGCAGCCTGTGTCAATCGCACGCAGCAGCGGAGTGGTGTCGTTGGGACTCGAGGCATCCGTCGTCTTGTTCGCGAGGTCGATGTTCGAGTTGCCGGCGGCGGCCACGTTCACGACGCCCTTGCTCTGCGAGTACTGAACGGCACGGTCTACAGCCGTCTTGACGGCGGCCTGGTCTGCGTCGTTGTCGCACCAGAACATCCACGGGTCGATGTAGTAGCTGTTGTTGGTCACATCGGCGCCGGTCGAAGTTGCGTACATGAAGCCGCAGATGGCGGCCTCGGGGTAGATGAAGCCGTCATCGTTGACGACCTTCACCGACGAGAGCCGAACGTCCGGGGCAACGCCCACGATGCCCACGCCGTTACGGGCCGCGGCAATGGTGCCGGCCACGTGCGTGCCGTGTGAGCTCGTGCTGGGCTGCCACGCCTCCGGCGCCGTGTTCGGCACTCCGCTGTTACAGCCGGCCGAAACCGTCGCGTCGACGTTGGCGGCCAGGTCGGGGTGTGTGGCCTCGATGCCGGAGTCGAGAACGGCCACGAGAACGTTGCGGTCACCGTCAGTGATCTGGTGCGCTGCGTCGGCGCCGATCAGTGACATGTCCCACTGCTCGGACTCGCGGGGGTCGGCGACGACATCACCCGCGGCCTCGACGCCCATGTCCTTGGTCACCGCCGCGCTGCGGCGCTCGGGAGCGGTGGTGGCCGCGTCACCGCGGTAGGTGGCATCCGCTGTATCGACGGGTGCCGTGCGGGTGGCCCCGACCGATTCGACGGCCTTGTCGAGGCGCAACGTGTCTGCGAAGACTGTGTTGTCGGACTGGGCAATTACGACGCCGATCTCGGCATAGGAGGCCACGACCTCGCCGCCAGCCTGTTCCACGGCTCGCTCGGCCTTCTGGGTCTGGCCGTTGTTCGCCTTGGTCACGTTGATCGCGTAGTTCATCACGTCACCGTGGATGATCTCCGCCTGCGGCGGTGGCTTGGGCGCCGCATTGGCGATGCCCGGCGCCAGGAAGGCGGCACTCAGCGCGGCCGTCAGGGCGATGCCCGCGGCCGTACCGCGCCGGCGGCCGGCGGTCTTCGAAATGCTACTGGTAGGGGGACTGAACATCCTGCTCCTCATCTGTAACGGCTCCCAATAAGCCGTCACCCGGCCCCGCGCCCGCGCCCGCAGGGCGACAGAAACAGCCGACACTGGCAGACAAGAAAGGCGACGCGGCGATCGGTGTCCGGGGCACGACCCGACGAGCCTGCGGTCACGAGCCCCCGGCGATCGTGGCCAACTCCTAAGCAACGCTAACGATTCTCAGGACCGGTGTATAGTCCACACAAAGGCGGACACAGCATATATGCAGGTCAAGCGCGACATTACAAAATGCTTACCCGTTCACTGCGATGGCGGCGATGGCCGTGAGGGCAAGGCCCATGCCGACAAGCTGCATTCGCCCCACACGCTCCTTGAGCACGAGGACCGCGAGCAACACGGTCACGGCCGGGTAGAGCGAGATGAGCACCGACACGAGGGACAACAGGCCACCCTGAAAGGCGTAGAGCATGGTGACGACGCCGATAACGTCAAGCACGGCCACCAGGATTGCGAAGCCGATGATATCGCCCGGCGGCCTCACGAACTGACCCGTTCCCGCCGCGATGGCGATCACGATAACGGATGCCACGGTGCGCGCCACGACCAGCGGCCACAGTCCGGTTCCGACCTCGATCTGGTGCGTGAATACAAAGCTCAGCGCGAAGCAGACGCCCGCACCGACCGTGAACCAGGCAACGCGGCGTGTGAACTGCGGCGCCTTCGCCCCCGAAACTGTGTGGTCTCCCACTCCGGGAGGCTCCCGGCTCACCAGGATCACGGCCACAATCGCGAGGGCGATGCCCCCGTAGGAGACAACCGACGGGCGCTCCCCGCCAACGACGCCCACGATCACCGGTATTCCGGCCACGATTACGGCGGTCAGTGGCGAGACGACGCTCATCGGCCCCTCGGCCAGAGCGATGTAAAACCACCACATGGCAAGTGCCATCACGAGGCCCGACGCCGCGCCGAACAGCATCGACCGCCACGAGAATTCGCCGCCCACGAACGCCGCGGCGATGGCGATGATCACCGCGGAAATCGGGTAGGACACGAGCACAACCCGCAGGGCCGCAATCCGTCGCGATGCGATACCGCCGAGAAAATCGCTCATGCCGTACGCCGCAGCCGACACAAGGGCGAGAACGACGCCCATCATAAGTCGTGACAGGGTCGGAGGGTTTGCATGGGATCACGTTAGCGCTCGACGCGCCGCGCACACGACTGCGCCCCCGCCGACAGTGGTCGGTGGGGGCGCAGCCGTGCTGGGTGTCTCTAGGTCCTCGGCGCGAGCGGGCGAGCGGATGCCGCGGGCTTTTCCTCGACTCCGTCGGCGGCCGTGGAAGCCTCAAGGCGCACGTAGGTTGCGCCGTCCGTTTCACGTGTCTCGGGCAGGATGTCCCGCTCGATCGTGGTGGCGAGCGGCTTCTCCGTGACAAAGCAGAGCAGAATAACAGCCACGATGATCAGCGGAACCATGTAGAGGAAGACCGGCGTGAGAGCGTCGTTGTAGCCGCTGATCACGACCTGGCGAGCCGCCTCCGGAAGGTCACGCACCATGGCCGGGGTGAACGAGTTCGCGGCTCCGGCGCCTGAGGCACCCGCCGGCATCCGCTCGGTCAGCAGTTCGGTGAGGCGAGCGGCGAACAGGCTGCCGACCACGGCGGCGCCGAGAGAGGCGCCGATCTGTCGAAAGTAGTTGTTCGACGCGGTGGCCGTGCCCACCTCGGAGTTGGGGAAGGAGTTCTGCACGATCAGGATGAGGATCTGCATGCTGAGGCCGAGCCCGATGCCCATGATGGCGAGATAGCTGCACAGCACCCAGATGGCGAGCGTCGGGGTCATCGTCGACAGCAGCACGAGGGCGAAACCGACGATGATGGTGCCGGCGATCGGCATCCACTTGTAGCGGCCGAACTTACTGACCAGCCAGCCCGATCCGATCGAGCTGATGAGCAGTGCGGCCATCATGGGGATCATCAGGAAGCCGGCCTCAGTCGCGTTCGCGCCGGTCACCATCTGCAGGTAGGTGGGCAGGTAAGCCAGGGCGCCGAACATGGCGATGCCTGTGATGAGACCGGCGATCGTGGTGAGGTTGAAGTTGCCGTCCTTGAACAGGTGCAGGGGCATGATCGGTTCGACCGCTCGGCGCTCGACCATGACGAAGGCCACGGCGGCCACGAGAGTGGCGATGATGAGGGAGATGATGAGCAAGGAGTCCCAGGCGTAGGTCGTTCCGCCCCAGGTCGTGGTGAGCACAAGAGCCGTTGAGGCGATGGCAAGCAGGCCCATTCCGGCCACATCGAGCTTCGGGCGGGTGTTCTCCACCTTGGGCAGGCGCAGGAAGAAGATGGCTGTGACGATGGCGAGGGCGCCGAGGGGGATGTTCATCCAGAACGCCCAGCGCCAACCGATGCCCTCGGTGAACCAGCCACCGAGCAGCGGGCCGGCCACGGAGGAGAGCGCGAAGACGCCACCCATGATGCCCATGTACTTGCCGCGATCCCGGGCGGGAACGACGTCGGCGATGATCGCCTGCGAGAGGATCATCAGGCCGCCGCCGCCGAGGCCCTGCACTGCGCGGCCGATGACGAGCCAGGTCATGTCAGGGGCGAGACCGCCCACGATCGACCCGAGGATGAAGATGCTGATCGCGCCGATGAACAGCCCCTTGCGACCGATCAGGTCACCGAGCTTTCCGTAGACCGGCAGCATGATCGTAGAGGCGAGAATGTACGCCGTGGTCACCCAGAGCATGTGGTCGACACCGTTGAGCTCGCCCACGATGGTGGGCAGGGCGGTGCTGAAGATGGTCTGGTCAAGGGAGGCGAGCAGCATCGTCACCATGAGGCCGGCGAAGACCAGCAGAATGTGGCGCTTGCCAGGGATCGCGGCGGGTGCCGGGATGGAGGGTGGCGCGGTGAGTGTGTCGGTCATCGGAGTCTCTCTAAAAGGTCTGTCGCGAGCGCGATCGCTCGTCGTTCAAGTTCGTGGGTGCTGCTGTCGCGGGGTGACTCCGGGGCCGCGGCCCATTCCTTCACGGCCGCGCGCACGGCGCCTCCGCACAGGGCCAGCACAAGGTCAGCGGATGCCGCGCGGTCGGCGACCACATCCGTCTCGAAGCGCGGATCCCGCATGAGGAGAGCCTGCACGGCGTCGGTCAGTTCGGCCGTCAGTCGCGTGAACTGCGCGAGCTGAGCCGACATGAGGTGCGGGTGGCGACGGAGAATCTCGAGACGGTCCTCGCGCATCGTCGCCCGGGTGTACGGAGGTCCCATCACGGCGATCAGCAGGTGAACCACCGTCTCGATGATGCCGTTTTCCTCGACGCGCTCGCACTGGGCTGCGAGGCCCTCGGCCCCGATCTCCACGTAGCGAAGCCCGATGATGGCGGCATCCTTGGTCTCGAAGTAATTGAAGAAGGTACGCGGCGACACGTCGGCGAGCTCGCTGATCGCATCCACTGTCGTGTGTTCGAGGCCGTCACGAAGTACGAGCGTGACCGCGGCGTCTTCCAGGCGTGCCCGCGTCTCGAGGCGCTTGCGGTAGCGCAGTCCCGGATTCGGCGCGTGTGTTGTCTCTTGACCTTGTTTACAGTCTGTCTCAGGACGTTGTTTACACGCTGTCTCAGCTCCTTGTTAACACCATGTCTCACGACCTTGTTGACAGTTCCACGGGGTGCGAAATCTAGGACTGATCTCGGTTTCGATAATGGGGAGTGCCCAAATCCCTTAGTCCCTCCGTCCGTCGCCAGATCATCGAATACGACCCGATTGCCGTTGATGGCCCGAGCGTTTCCGAGTTCTGCCAGCGCCTGGGCATCAGCCGCCCATCGTTCTATAACCTCAGGCGTCGCTTCATTCACGAAGGGAACACGGCGCTGAACCCGCGCTCGTCAGCACCGATCAACCCGGTGCGGATCTTCGACTCGCACACGACCGAGATCGTGTTGCGGATCCGCGCCCGGCTGAAGAAGGAGGGCTGGGACCACGGGCCCAAATCGATCTGGTTCACCGGCATCGACACCAGCGAATTCACCGAGAATATCCCTTCGGTGGCGACGATCGCCCGCATCTTGGCATCCTCCGGCGTCACGAACGCTAACCCGCGGAAGCGACCGCGGTCGGCGTGGCTACGGTTCTCCCGAGCCGCCGCAATGGAGATGTGGCAGCTCGATGCGTTCGAGTACCGCCTCGCCGACGCGGCAGGCCCGACCCCGTTGGGTGCCAAGGTCACGGTGTATCAGCTGCTGGACGATTCGACCCGGTTCGATGTCGGGACCCTGGGCTTCGCCGACCCGGAGAACGGCACCGATGCCATCACCACGCTGGACGCCGCGTTCACCGCGCACGGGGTGCCGCGGGAGTTGCTCAGCGATAACGGGCTGGCGTTCAGCCAGGCCCGGCGCGGCAACATCTCTGCCACCGAACGCTTCCTCGCCGACCGGGGTTGCTTCGGGATCACCGGCCGCGACCGCCATCCTCAAACCCAAGGCAAGAATGAGCGCAGCCACCAAACCATCCTGCGGTTCCTCGATGCCAACGCTCCCGACACTCTCGAACGCCTCAACGCCCTCATCATCGATTACCGCACCTATTACAACTATCGTCGCCGGCACCAGGCGCTGCCCGGCTCGATGACGCCGGGACAGGCGTGGGACGCTGCCGAGCACAACCCCACCGACGGCACCCCGATCAGCCACGACGTGCTCCAAGCGCGGGCGGATTCCTACCGGGACAAAACCCTCGCCACCGTGGGTGATGATCCTAGAGCTGTCGATCTGCGAGAGACCACGATCCCGACCGAGCATCGCGAGCCGTCCAAGCCCCACGGCGGGCGACTGCGCGATTCCCCCGACCACGTCGTCATCACCCGCAGCAACCCTCAGATCTACTTCCAGAGCATCCGGATCAAAGTCCCCACCACTTTGGTCGGCACCTATCAGGTCGTCACGACTGAGACCGAATTCATGATGTTTGACGTGATCAGCGGGGTCGAGAGCATCTATTTCCCGTTGCCCCTGCGCACCGAAGCCACCCAGGAACCCTTCCCGCTTTGGCAAGTCGCCGGGGCCCGAATACGCGACCCGAAACCGGCCTGGCTCCACAAACGTCAGGCCTACGAGACCGAGCACTTTCCTGCAGATCGTGATCTTACGAGCCCGCAGCTTCCGCTGGCTGGGCGGTTCCGCCGGTTGTAAACAACGTCGTTAGGTCGTGTGTAAACAACGTGGTGACCTCGACTGTAAACAACCTAACGAGAGAGGTTGTAAACAAGGTGGTGAGAGCGTGTGTAAACAACCTGATGCGAGAACACACCCGGATTCGGCGCGTTCGATTCGGTAGCCATAAGTGCAATTCTTGCGCGCGCTGCGTTATTGCGCAACTGCAAATTTACAGGACTGCAATTTTCAGGGCGCGTGTTCAGCTTCGCGCCGCGGCCCCGGGATCAGTCGACGGGCAGAGGCGCCGGAGGCCGGCCGAACGCGCGCATCACGGCCGGGGACGCGTCGAGACTCGACCACGGCGCATCAAACCCGATCACAGCGAGCGCGGAGGTGGCCATCGACACCGATCCGTTGGTGAGGAGGGAGGCGAGGCCCTCGATTCCGGGGTTGTGGCCGACGACAATCACGGTGCGCGCGTCGTCGGGCAGCCCGCGCAGGATGTCGAGAAGCTCAGCCGGCGACGCTCCGTAGGCGACGTCGTCGAACCTCGCAGGCGGCGGGCCGTCGAGTTCCGCCGAGACGAGCTTCCACGTGCTTCTCGTGCGATTAGCCGGCGACACGACGGCCGCATCGACGCGGCCGATGTTGCCGGCCACCCAGGCGCCCGCGATCGGCGCTTCGCGCAGACCCCGCTTGTTCAGTGGCCTGTCGACGTCGGCCTCGCCGCCGGACCAATCCGACTTCGCGTGACGCAACAGGATCAAGGTTCGCTCGGGCATCCGTGACATGGTCACAGTGTGGCACCGCCGCGCGCCGCTCGATAGCCGCCCGCCGGGCAGATGCGGAGGCTGGTCTGCGACGATGGGGTGCACCACCCCACCTGCCATCCCATCTGGAGTGTTATTCACGTGTCTCCCCGCCTGCTGTTTCGAACCGTCGCCATCGCGGAAGCCATCACCTGGACCCTGCTGATTGCCGGCATGCTCATGAAGTACGTACTGGAGGTCGGCGAGGTCGGTGTTCAGGTCGGCGGGTTCCTGCACGGTTTGGTTTTCATCGCCTTCGGCATGACGGCAGTTCTGATGGGCGTGAACCAGCACTGGGGCCCTAGACTCACTGCCATCGCGGTGTTCACCGCGATAGTTCCATTCGCCACGATCCCCCTCGACCGCAGGCTCGAGAAGGCCGGGCGGCTCGACGGCGACTGGCGCCGCACCCGCACAGACGATCCCCGCGACCACACCGGGATGAGCGCGATGCTGCGCTGGATGCTCGCGCGCCCAGTGCTCTTCACGACCGTGCTCGTAATCGGTCTCATCACAATCATGACGACGCTGCTCTTCGTGGGCCCTCCCGGCGGCGCCAGCTAGGTGAACCGAGCCATCAGGTTGGTGGCGCCAGCCCGGGCCTGACGATCGACTCGCGGGTCTACCAGGAAAGTGCAGCCCATTTCCCCATCCCACGATGGCGCGAAACGCCTCGCCAGCTCGAGACGCGCGCCAGCGCGCACTCCTCGATCAGCGGGATGGGGAGAGCCCGAACCGCGCTAGGAGCGTGGGTCAGTAGTACCAAACTTTAAAACGCCGGTCGATTTCCCGGGCTTGGGGTGGTGGTCTGGGAAAATTGCTTATGAGCGATTCTGATGGCCTGTTCCCCGCGACGGAACTTGAGCACGTTGACGTGGTCGTGGATGACGGCGTTGAGGCTGGCGGTGGCGTGAACAAGCGGTTTCGGGCTTTCGAGCCGAATGCTGTGATGTTGGTGCCGCCGGATTTGGGTGAGTGGTTGCCGCAGAATCACCTTTCCCGTTTCATCGCGGACATCGTCGAAACTCAGCTGGATCTGAAGAAGTTCTATGCCTCTTACGCGAAGTCGAAGGGGCAGCCGCCGTATGACCCTCGGTTGATGGTCCGGGTGCTCCTTTACGGGTATTGCGTCGGGGTTCGTTCGTCACGCGAGTTGGAGCGGGTGTGCGTGGACGTGGTCGCGTTTCGCTGGTTGGCGGCGCAGCAGGCACCTGATTTTCGTTCCATCGCCCGGTTCCGAAAACGCCACCTCTCCAGTCTGGGAAACGTGTTCTTGCAGGCATTGGAACTCTGCCGCGCGGCCGGAATGGTCTCACTCGGGCAGGTCGCGTTGGACGGCACGAAGGTGCGCGCGAATGCGTCCCGGCGCAAGGCGATGAGTTACGCCCGGTTGACGGAGAAGCAGAAGGTCCTCGCCGACGAGGTGTCTGCACTGCTGGCTGACGCGGACGCGATCGATGACGCGGAGGATGCTCGTTTCGGAAAGGACAAACGCGGTGATGAGTTGCCGCCGGAGCTTGCCCGGCGGGAGTCACGCTTGGTGAAACTGGCCGAAGCGCGCGCTGGCTTGGAGGCCGACGCGGCCGTCCGGGCGCGGAAAGAGGCCGAGAAGAAGGCCCGGGACAAGGGCGACGATGACGACATTGCTGCGCAGAAGGGTGATGATGCGGCGAAGAACGCGGTCGTGAGGCCGAAGGCTCAACGCAACTTCACCGACCCGGATTCACGGATCATGAAGACCGCCGACGGGTCGTTCCACTACGCCTACAACGCACAGGCCATCGTTGATGCCGACCATCAGATCATCGTCGCGACGACGCTGACGAATATTGGCGTGGATGTTGAACAGGTCGTGCCGCTGGTCGAGAAACTCCACGCCACGACCGGCGTCCTGCCCCGGCAGGTCCTGGCGGATGCCGGGTATTGTTCCGCAACAAATCTGGACTACGCGAAGACTGTTGAAGATGGCAGCGACGGCCGGACCGAGTTTTTCATCGCGACCGGCCGGGTCAAGCACGGCGAGCGTGTTCCTGAAGTTCCTCGGGGCCGGATCCCGGCCAATGCGACGCTGCGGGAACGCATGGCGCGGAAGCTCAAGACGAAGAAGGGCCGCGCGGTTTATGCGCGGCGCAAAGCGATCGTGGAGCCCGTGTTCGGTCAGATCCACACTCGGCAGGGCAAGTTTGTGTTGCTGCGCGGGTTGGAGCAAGCAGCGCACGAGTGGTATCTGATCGCGGCCTGCCACAACCTGATGAAGCTGCACACCATGCAAACCAAGGCGCTTCTGGCCACGCCGGCCGCGCTGATAGCTAGCCCGGCAACCTAAAGAGCAGGGCGGAACCGCCCTGACGGGCCGCGGCAACAACCTCGCCTGAACCACCAACGCGACCGTGGCCCTCTTTTCAATCGGCACAACCACAATCCCTGCGCCACAGGCCTTGATTGCCAGGCCAGCACCGCCCAACCCATCCCGAGGCTTGGACCCGTATTTCGCGGCACCAACCGTAAATAGGCGTTACTGACTCACGCTCCTAGTGGATGAACTCGGCGCGCAGCCCGAGCAGCTCCGCGAGATCGGCCACGCTGTCGATCACCACGTCGGCGCCGGCGGCCTCCAGGGTTTCACTGTCGTGCGTTCCGGTGCGCACGCCCACGACCAGTCCGGCGCCGGCACTCGTACCGGACAGCATGTCGCTCGCGGTATCCCCCACCACGACCAGTGCGGCGACGCTCGACACGCCCATACGCAGCAAAGCGGTGAGCGGCAGGTCCGGGTGCGGGCGTCCGCGCCCTGCCTCCGACGGCGAGAGACTCAGGTCGATCAGGTTCGCCCACCCGAGCGAGTCGATCAGCGCGTCCTGCGTGGCGCGGGAGAAGCCCGTGGTCAGCGCGATCTTCACGCCGGCGTCGCGCAACTCCTGGAACAGGTCTTCGGCGCCTTCGATTCCGCTGACACCCACGCGTGCGATGAGCTCGCCATACGCGGTCTCGAAGGCCGCGTTTGCCTTGTGCGCCTCTGCCTCCGTATCGGTCAACTCGCGGAACACATCGATCTTCGACTGCCCCATCGTCTCGCGCACATAGGCGAGGGCCTCCTCGAGCGCGGTTTCCGTGGCGGCGATCCCGCTGCGCTGCGCGGCGAGCACGAAGGCTCTCTCCACGAGGCCGTCATCCTGGACGGTCGTTCCGGCCATGTCAAACACGACGAGCTCGATGTCGAGATCCTCGAAATCGTCGAAATCACTGAGGGCCTGCTCGACCGCGTCGCGGGTCGCGAGCGAGGAGGGCGCGCCGCGCGGGTCATCGTCGATGTCGATCTGTGCGGGATTCACGCGGCTGTCGCCGCGGGCGCCGATCGGCGAGAGGTCTGGGGTCGATGTCATGAGAAGCCTTTCACTGGAGTGGAGAGTGCGGTGGTCGGTGGCACAGAAATTGCTGAACCGTAAACGCCGCCCACGACGCGTTCGGACAGGCCAAGCCCGGTGGTCATGCCGATGCCCGTCGTCGCCGCAACCAGGTGCACGCCCGGCTCCGGCCGCTCGATGAGAAAATCGCTCATGCCGGAGGCGTAGACGCCCTGCCAGCGCTCGAGCACGCGCGGGCGCGGCACCCCGAACAGTTCCCCGGTGAGTCGCAGCAAGGCATCGAACGCATGCTCGTTCTGGAATGGAGAAACGGATGCCCCGCGATAGTGCGTATCCCCCACAATGAGCGAGCCGTCCGGCAGCTGGGTGTACATCTGGTTGAGGTCGAGGGCCGCGAGTTCCGGAAACTCGCCACGTAGCCTGTCCCCGAGCGCCGCGGCCGTGGGAAGCGAAGCGAACGCCCCGTAGCGCAGCAGCGACCAGCCGGTGAGCAGCGGCGCGGGGAGAGGAGCGCGCAGCCCGGCATCGACGCGCAGCATGTCCAGTCCGCAGCGACGGATGCCCGCCCGCTCGGCAACCTCCGGATAGAGCTGATCGATGTCGTGATTCACCGCCACGATGACGGTGCCGGCCGAAACCGGTCCGCGGGTGGTGGTCACCGACCCGCTGCGCACCCCGGTCACCGCGGTGCGCAGCCGAAACGCCACGCCCCTGCCCGCGAGATACGCCGCCAGCGCCGTGCAGGCCTGCCGAGGGTTAACCTGCAGGTCCCACGGCAGAAACGCGCCACCGGCGCTCCGTGCGGCCACCGGAACGAGCGCTCCGACCTGGGCTGCTCCGAGCAACTCCACCTCCGGCCGTGCGGGGCCGGCCCCGTGCGCGAACGCCGGCGCACTGCCACGCGAGCGCGCGAACTCGGTCAGCACCGCGAGTTCGTCGGGGTGCCGGGCGAGCACCACGGTGCCCGATTCGCGCAGCCAGACATCGGCATCCGCAGCCAAACGCAGCCAGATCTCGCGGGAGGCCAGCGCGAATTCCCGGGCAAGCCCGTCTTGCGGCGTGAAGCACAGGTGACCGAAGTTGCGAACGGATGCCCCGCTCGGCTCGCTCGCCCGGTCGATCACGACCACGCTCAGGCCGCGGTCGACGGCGGCGAGCGCGGCCCCGAGGCCCACGATGCCCGCGCCAACGACTGCAACGTCGAAGCTCGCCGTCATCGGAACACCCGCCGCATCCACATGCCGAGCCCCTCGACCACGAGCACTGTGACCAGAATCATCAACACGATCGTGGTCACAAGGTCGTAGCGCGAACCCTGACCGGCGTTGAGCAGGTAGTACCCCACCCCGCCGCCGCCCACGAGGCCGAGGATGGTCGCCGCCCGAATGTTGGTGTCGAGCATGTAGAAACTGTGCCCGATCAGGGCCTTCATTCCCTGCGGCAGTGTCGCGGAGGCGTACACCTGGCCGCGCGAGGCCCCGGTTGCCTTGAGCGCCTGCTCGGGGCCCGGCTGCACCTCCTCGAGCGAGTCGGCGAGCAGCTTGCCGAGCAGCCCCACGCCGCCGATGGCCAGGGCGATCGTGCCGGCCTGCGCGCCGAGCCCCGTCACGACGATGAGCACAATCGCGAGGATGATCTCGGGAATGCCGCGAATCGACACGAGCACGAGGCGCATACCGGCGCGCACCCGCGGGGTCGGCGCTACGTTGCGGGCGGCGAGCGACCCGATCACGACGGAGGCGATCACGGTGAGAATCGTGGCGGCAAGCGCGATCGCGATGGTTTCGCTCATCGCCTCGAACATCACCGGCGCGGAGTAAGCAGCGAAGCTCGGCGGCCAGAATTTGGCGGCCGTTTCGGGCAGGTAGCCCCATACTGTGAGAAAGTCGCCCCACTGAATGTCGCAGATCCACACGCTGCCGGCGACGACGGCCACAGATGTCCAGCCCCACAGAGCGTTGCGGGTGCGGGCAGACGTCCAGGGGCGGCGGGCATCGTCGGCGGCACGAGGCCGTCGTGGCAGGCGGCGCAACAACCGGTCGCCGAGTCCGCGTCCGGTGGGTTGCATGCCGAGCATGGCCGCGCGCACGACGCTCGACACGATCTCCATCACGACGCACAGCGCGAAGATCACGAGCGCGATGCCGAGGCCGAGCGAGTAGTTGAGCGACTTGAAGGCGTACGACATTTCGAGGCCGAGTCCGGCCACACCCACGTACCCGAGAATCACCGATCCTCGCAGGTTGATGTCGTTGCGGTGCAGCACCGTGGCCACCCACGACGGCAGCACCTGCGGCAGCACGCCAGCGGTGAACTGCTGCAGCCGCGAGCCGCCGGTCGCGCGAATCGCGAGTCGCGGCCCCTCGTCGATCTGCTCGATCGCGTCCGCGAACATCTTCGAGATCATGCCGATCGAGTGGATGCCGATGGCCAGAATTCCGGGCAGGGATCCGAGCGAGAACATCAGCACGAACACCATGGCGAGCACCACGTCGGGAACCGCCCGGGTGGCCACGCCGAGAAAGCGCGCGGCGGCCATCCAGCCGCGTCCGGGCGTCGTGTTGGCGGCGGCGAGGTACGCGATCGGCACGGAGAAGAACGCGGCGAACAGCGTGCCACAGAGCACGAGTCCCACAGTGAGCGCCGTCAGGTAGAGCAGTTCGCCGGGCTCGGGAAAGCTGATCACGCCCACCCGGTCGAAGAACCGCTGCGCGTTCGACCAGCTTTCGAGCATCTGCGGTATCGAGATGTCGATGCTCACGAGCGACACAACGGATGCCACGACGAGCGCCACGAGGGTCAGGAGGGCAGCGATCTTCTCGGGTGCGGCCCGGCGGCGGGGTGTTGGTTCGGGCGCGGAGCCCGGGTCGGCCGCCGCCGGTCGTTCGAGCGTGAGCGTCACCGGCGGTTGTCCCGCGCCGAGGCGAAGGTGTGCAGGTCGAGCGCGTCGTCGGAGGACTCTGGCTCTGCCGGTGCGGGCGCGGTCGTATCCAGCTCGGCCGCGATCACGCCCAGCTCGGCCGTCGTGGTCGCCACGCGGCCGTAGATCTCCATCACCTGCGCCTTACTGATCCCCGCAGTCGGGGTGTCGAGCACGACCTCGCCGTGCCGCAGGCCCACGATGCGGTCTGCCCACGCGAGGGCGAGGTCCACCTGGTGCAAGCTGCACACGACTGTGAGGCCGCTGTCTCGTGCAATGTCCTTGATCAGGGTCATGATTTGGGCACTCGACTCGGGGTCGAGCGAGGCCACAGGCTCGTCGGCGAGCAGAATGCTCGGGTTCTGCATGAGCGCCCGGGCGATTGCCACCCGTTGCTGCTGCCCGCCGGAGAGGGTGTCCGCCCGTTGGTAGGCCTGTTCCCGCAGCCCCACTCGGTCCAGGTGCGCGAACGCGGCGAGCTTGTCGGCCCGACCGTAGCTCCACAGGCCCAGGCGTGGCCCGCTGATGCGGAACAGCGCGCCGGTCAGCACGTTTTCCAACACTGTGAGCGGGCCCACCAGCTCGAACTGCTGAAAAACAAAGCCCACCTTGCCGCGCAGGGCCCGCAAAGCGCGGCCACGGAGGAGCGGCACCTCGTCGCCGAGAACGCGCACCGCGCCATCCGTTGGCAGCTCGAGGCCGTCGAGGTGGCGCAGCAGCGTTGACTTGCCCGATCCGGAGAGGCCGAGCAGTACGACGATCTCGCCGGCCTGCACGGTCAGGGACACCCCGTGCAGGGCCGTCGTCTCTCCGAAACTTTTGGTCAAGGTGCGCACGTCGATCACGGCGCCGCCGCCGGTCGACGCGGCGGGATGGCCGACTACTCCTGGCACTGCGCGGCCTGCGTCTTCACGCAGATGTCGCGGATGGTGTCGTAGTACTCATCGCTGACCGGCTCTGTGGAGTAGAACGTGGCGCGGAAGGCATCCGTATCTGCAGAGGTGATGCCCGACGCGATGATGTCGTCGATAGTCACCTCGGCGAGCAGGTCGGTGAGCTGCGTCTTCATCTCGTCGGGAAGCGTGTCGGAGACTACGATCGGGGCGCCGGGAACCATGGTCTCGGCGATCACCTTCACCGAGTCGTTCTTGGCGACCTCGCTGTCTTCGGCGAAGCCCACCTCGCACTCCTTGCCCTCGCCCACCTTGGTGACGCTCACGTCGTGCTTTCCGGCGAAGACCGGCGTCACGTCGGCGACAGGGTCGATGCCAGCTTCGAGCAGGTTGTACGAGGGGAAGAGGTAGCCGCTCGTCGACGACGGGTCGACGAAGCACACCTTTTTGCCGGCGAATTCGTCGATCGAGGTGATCGGGCTGTCGGCGGGAACTATAGCCTGCGAGAAGTAGCCCGGCTCCTGGCCCTCCTCGGTGACGATCGAGGAGATCGGCGTGATAGCCGCGCCATTCGTCGTGGCCGTGAGATAGGTGAACCCCGAGAAGGAGGCCACGTCGATCTTGCCGGCGATGGCCGCCTCGATCAGGGCCGCGTAGTCGGTGGACTCGTGGTACTCCACGGTCTTGCCCGTCTCGGCCTCGATATAGTCCATCAGTGGCTGGTAGTTGGTCTGCGTGTCGACGGAGTCGGGCACGACGCCGAAGACGAGCGTGTTCTCGTCGGCCGCGTAGCTCGCGGTGCTGTCTGTGGCCGTGGCCGAAGCATCGGCGGCTGAGCAGGAGGCCAGGCTCAGGGTGAGCAGAACGGCGGCACCGGCGGCGATCGCGGTCTTGGTGGCAATGGTGCGGGCGTTGCTGCGGTGAGAGAGGGAGCTGGTGATAGCCACGTGAAACCTTCCAAAAGTCGAGGGCAGTACGTTCAGCTACGTTAGGCAGCCCACGCGAACGGCCATGTCGAGGGCGGTAACCGGCAGGTGAACAGGGCGTGACCGGCGCTTCCCGCCCGAGAACAGCCAGCAGGTGAAGTGTTGAGGCCCCCGAAGGTGCGCGAACGGATCTGGTGCGGTTGACTGGGCTCACCTCCCAGCTCACCAACCAGAAGGCGGAACCGGCATGACGAGCATTGATCACGACATCCCGGCCCGAAGCACACTGCTCCACGGCGCATACTTCGAGCCCATCGCCCCGGGCCGCTACCGGCCGACCGAGCATGCCGGCGGAGCGTGGAACGCCGACGAGATCCACTTCAGCCCGCTGGGCGGCCTGATCGTGCACGCCATCGACCTGCACCGAGCCGCCGAAGAAGGCGGCGCCAACGGCATGGAGCTCGGGCGCATCAGCTTCGACATTCTGGGCTTCCTCGCCGCCGAGGAGTGCGAGATCCAGGTCACGACCATCCGCCCCGGCCGCACCATCGAGCTCGTGGAAGCGACCGTGATCATCGCGGGCCGTACCGCCGTACTCGCCCGCGCGTGGTTCATCGGAACGGCCGACACCACGACTGTCGCCGGCGGCGAACCGGAGCCGATGCCCTCACCCGACAGCGCCTCCCCCTGGCCGATGGCCGCGACCTGGCCGGGCGGCTACGTCGCCTCCCTCGAGCCGAGGACCGTGGCGCCGCCGCTGCCCGGAAGAAGCGGCGCGTGGCTCCGATCCGAGATCGCCCTCGTCGCCGGGCAGCCCAGCAGCGCGCACGCCTCATACATCGCCCTCGTCGACACGGCCAACGGGGTCGCCGTGCGCGAGTCGCCCACTGAATGGATGTACCCGAACCTCGACCTCACCATCCATCTGCACCGCCAACCGACCGGCCACTGGGTGGGCCTGGACACCACGGTCACGTTCGGGCCGGCCGGCCATGGCCTCACCAGCAGCGTGCTCCACGACGAGGACGGCCCCATCGGCCGCGCCGAGCAGATCCTCACCGTACGCCCGATGCGCTGACCCCGAACACGCGCCACGCGCTCGCGAGAGCGGGCTGGTTGTCGGCTTCAGGAGCCTGGGCCGACAACTACCCGCTGTCGCGGCGGGGGCGCGGCGCGACTAAAAGGTGTCGTCGTTGAGGCCAAGGAGCTCGGCGAGGTCCGCGATGCTCTCGATCACGGCATCCGCTCCGGCCTCCTCGAGGGTGTCGGCGTCGTGGGCGCCGCTCAGCACGCCCACCACGAGGCCGGCGCCGGCATTGACACCCGAAATCATGTCGCTCGCGGTGTCGCCCACGACGACCATGGCTGCCACGTTCGTGGCACCCGTGCGCAGCAGCGCCATGAGCGGCAGGTCGGGATACGGGCGGCCGCGGCCAGCATCCGTTGGTGAGAGCGCGAGATCAATGTGGTCCTTCCAGCCGAGCTCCTCAATGATGGCCTGCTGAGTGGCGCGGGAGAAACCCGTGATCAGGGCAATCTTCACGCCCACCTTGCGCAGGTCGCGGAACAGGTCCTCTGCGCCTTCGATGCCCCGGACCCCACCCTCCTGCAGGAGTTCGAGGTAGGTGCTCTCGAACACCGCGTTGGCATGCTGGGCCGCGTCCTCGTCGGTAGCGAGCGCGCGGAAGACCTCCATCTTGGATCGACCCATGGTCTCGCGCACGTAGTCGAGGGCCTCAGCGAGCGCCTCGTCGGTGTCGGCGATTCCCACGGTGCGCACGGCGAGCGCGAAGGCGCGCTCCACGAGGCCCTCGTCTTGCACTGTCGTCCCCGCCATGTCGAACACGACAAGTTCCACGTCCAGGGGGTCGAGGTCGTCCGTTTCGTATTCAGTGGTGACGGTTTCACTGATGGAGATCATGTTTCGCCTTTCGGTAAGGGTCGGCAGCTGAACGATAGCGCGGTCGCATGGGCGATCCATTCCCCCAATCGGGGAACTCTCAGCCGGCCCCCCAGCTCGCCGGGGTAGCCTGAGCGCGCAGCAGCCACACCGAAGATCACAGGAGATTATTCGTGTTCACCAGCCCTTACGCCCCCGTCGAGATTCCCGATCTCAGCATCTACGACTACCTGTTCGGCGACATCGACGAGGCAGATCTGGATCGTCCCGCGGTCACCGACGGCAAGAGCGGCGAGAGCACGAGCTACCGGGAGCTGATCACGCAGATCAACGCGGTCGCCGGCGCGCTTGCGTCACGTCGCGTGGCCGCCGGAACCGTGGTGGGACTGCTCAGCCCGAACAGCCCCGAGTTCACGAGCGTGTTCCACGGCATCCTTCGGGCCGGCGCCACGGTCACGACTTTGAACTCCCTCTACACGGCCGAGGAGATCGAGCGCCAGCTCTTGGATTCCGGCGCGACCTGGCTCGTCACGGTGACAGCCCTGCTGCCAGCCGCCGCAGCCGCGGCACGAGCGCTGGGCCTCGACGACGACCACCTCATAGTGCTCGACGGCGAGGAGGGGCATCCGTCGTTCGCGCAATTGCTGGCAGAGGATGCACCGGCACCGGTCGTGCGCATTCGCCCGGCCACCCACGTGGCCGTGCTGCCCTTCTCGTCGGGAACGACCGCCCGGCCCAAGGGAGTGATGCTCAGCCATACAAACCTCGTGGCGAACGTGCAGCAGGCCCGCGATCTGATCGGCGTGGTGCCTGAAGACCGAGTGCTCGCACTGCTGCCGTTTTACCACATCTACGGAATGACGGTTCTGCTCAACCTCGCCTTCAAGCAGCGCGCCACCCTCGTGACGATGGCCAAATTCGACTTCGTTGATTTCCTGCGCCTGATTCAGGATGAGCGTTGCACCTACGTGTTCATCGCGCCGCCGATCGCGGTGGCCGTCGCGAAGCATCCGCTCATCGATTCGTACGACCTGTCGAGCGTGCACACCATACTGTCGGGGGCGGCGCCACTCGATGGGGCGCTGGCCGCAGCTGTGGCAAGCCGCCTCGACTGCCGGGTGTTGCAGGGTTACGGCATGACCGAGGCGAGCCCGGTGACTCACCTGATTCCGATCGATGCCCCGCACCTGTCGCGGGCATCGGTGGGAGTGACCCTGCCGAACATGGAATGCAAGCTCGTGTCAACGGAAACCGGCGAGGAGATCGAGCTGCCGGCCGAGGGCGTGAGCGAGCGCGGCGAGCTGCTCGTGCGCGGGCCCAACGTGATGCTCGGTTACCTCGGCAATGTAGAGGCCACCCGGCACGCAATCGACGCGGAGGGGTTTCTGCACACCGGCGACATCGCCACGGTGAGCGCGCTCGGCGAGGTGACCATTGTGGACCGCAGCAAGGAACTCATCAAATACAAGGGGTACCAGATTGCGCCTGCGGAACTCGAGGCGTTGCTGCTCACGCACCCGCATGTGAACGACGCTGCCGTGATCGGCGTCAACGACGAGGACGGCCAAGAGATCCCGAAAGCCTTCGTGGTGATCGTTGCGGAGGCGGGAGTCACGGGCGAGGACATCATGACCTTCGTGGCCGAGCGGGTGGCGCCGCATAAGAAGGTGCGCAGGGTGGAGTTCATCGAGGCGATTCCGAAGACCGCCTCTGGCAAGATCCTGCGCAAGGACCTTCGCGCCCGCGAGGTCGTCGCCCCCTGACCCGCGCTTGGCTTGGTCTCGTCGCCCCTCCGGGCATAACTCCTGCAGATTGAGCGGCCCCGACCGGACTTCCGCGTAATTCCGAGGCTGATTTGTGGCCGGCGCGGAAGGTGCAGGAGTTATGAGCCGGGACGCTACCCGGAGACGCCCGGCGTCGACATCACGGCGAGAATCACGGCGAGAATGGCCCCACCGAAGAGCACCCAGAACAGCATGAACAGGCCGCCAATAACGATGCCGGTGATCGCCATGCCCTTGCCGGCCGGCTCACGCTTCAACGCGAGGATACCGAAGATCAGGGCGCCCAGCGGCACTAGGAAGGTGAAGCCGAAGAAGATGGATACCAGCCCGAGCACGAGCGCGGTGGCGCTGAGCCCGGTGGACTGGGCGGCGTAGACCGGCTGATAGGCGATCGGGGCGTTGTACGGCGAGTAACCGTTCTGCTGGTACTGCACGGGGTGCTGCGAATTGGGCAGCTGTGGGTTCGATGGGTTGGACATGGTTTCTCTCGCTTTCCGCCGCCCCAACCAACACGGGTTGCGGGCATGATGCGCCCAGCATATCGCCGCTCCGACCGGCTGAAAAGCACGCACACGCTCGCGGCTGCGCGCGCTACTCTTCGAGTGTGACTCCTCCCCCACACAGCCCGACGCACCCGCCGTCACGGGTCTGGCTGCCCGCCGATACGGCACTGTGGACCACCTGCCACATCGTCGCCGACACCGTTCACGGACGGATGCCCGAGCACCGCATCGACACACTCTTTCCCCTGGCCAACGATGAGGTGGCTCTTGCGGCCGGCAATCTGTTCATGGATTCCTTCCATGCCGCCGGAAACGGTTCCTACGACCGATCCTCAACCTTCGCGTGGGGCACCGGAGTGTTCGGGCTCGCACTGGCCGCGGGAACGCTCGCTGCGAGCGCGGCCAGCAACGCATCCCGGCGCAACCAGGCCGCCGCCGATGCGCAGCTGGCCTGGCGGCCGCTGTTCGGCGGCACGCTTTTCGTCACCAACGGCGGCTTCTACATCCAGACCATGCAGGGACTCTTCCCGTGGAGCTGGGAGGCAATCGACCTCATGCAGGTCGTGGGTTTCAACATGATCATCCTGCAGGCCCAGTCAACGAGCGGCCCGATCACCTGGCGCCTCACGTCTGAGTGGGCCGAACTCGTCTTCGTGCTCTGGGCGTTGCGCAGACACCCGAGCCATCCGCAACTGCGCGACGGCACCTGGCTGCCGGAGAACTGGCTGCCGTGGGCGACAGAGCAGGGCTATCGCGCGCACCTCGACCGCCCCCAGCTCAGCGCTTAACCGCCTGGCTTCCCCGCCACGTGGGCATAACTCCTGCAAATCAAGGCGGCCCAGCCGGAGTTCCGCGTGATTCCGGGGCCGAACTCTGGCCGGCCTGCAATCTGCAGGAGCTATGCGTCGGAGAGCAGGGACAGCGGCCAGGCCGGGGGCGACAGGTAGACTGAGCGGGTCAAGCATCCGCTATATCTGGGAGAACGCCACGTGACCGCTGTTACCACCACCCACTCCCGCGGCGTCGCCGACACCGTTGCGAACGCCGCCGCGACTCCCGAGAAGGAGCAGCCGTACGGCGCCCTCGGGCTGAAGACCGACGAGTACGCGAAGATCCGTGAAATTCTGGGCCGTCGCCCCACCTCGGGCGAGCTGGCCATGTACTCCGTGATGTGGAGCGAGCACTGCTCTTACAAGAGCTCCAAGATGTACCTGCGCCAGTTCGGCGACAAGGTTTCCCCCGCCATGAAGAAGAACCTCATGGTGGGCATGGGCGAAAACGCCGGCGTGCTCGACGTGGGCGAGGGCTGGGCCGTCACCTTCAAAATCGAGTCGCACAACCACCCCTCGTACATCGAGCCGTTCCAGGGCGCCGCGACCGGCGTGGGCGGAATCGTGCGCGACATCATCTCGATGGGCGCCCGCCCGGTCGCTGTGATGGACGCCCTGCGGTTCGGCGACATCCACGATCCAGACACCGCCCGCGTCGTGCACGGCGTGGTCTCCGGCATCTCCTTCTACGGCAATTGCCTCGGCCTGCCCAACATCGGCGGCGAGACCTACTTCGACTCCGTGTACCAGGGCAACCCGCTCGTCAACGCGCTCTCCGTGGGAGTGCTGCGTCACGAAGACCTGCACCTCGCCAACGCGCGCGGCGCCGGCAACAAGGTGATCCTGTTCGGTGCCCGCACCGGCGGCGACGGCATCGGCGGCGCCTCCATCCTCGCCTCCGACACGTTCTCAGCTGGAGGTCCCACCAAGCGCCCCGCGGTTCAGGTGGGTGACCCCTTCGCCGAGAAGGTGCTCATCGAGTGCTGCCTCGAACTGTTCCAGGGCAAGCTCGTCGAGGGCATCCAGGACCTCGGCGCCGCGGGAATCTCCTGCGCCACGAGCGAGCTGGCCTCGAACGGCGACGGCGGCATGTTCATCGAGCTCGACAAGGTGCTGCTGCGCGACCCCACTCTCACCGCCGAAGAGATCCTGATGTCGGAGAGCCAGGAACGCATGATGGCCGTCGTCACGCCCGAGAAGCTTGAGGGCTTCCTCACCGTCACGAAGAAGTGGGACGTTGAAACCAGCGTGCTCGGCGAGGTCACCGACACCGGCCGCCTCATCATCAACTGGCACGGTGAGGAGATCGTCAACGTTCTCCCGCGCACCGTGGCGGTCGACGGCCCGGTGTACGAGCGCCCGCTCGCGTACCCCACCTGGATCGACGCGCTACAGGCTGACACCGCATCCGTTCTGCCCCGAGCGCTCGATTCCGAGACGCTGCGCGCCCAATTCCTCGACCTGCTCGGTTCGCCGAACCTCGCCGACCCGAGCTGGATCACCGACCAGTACGACCACTACGTGGGCGGCAACACCGCGCTCGCGTTCCCCGACGACGGCGGGATGATCCGCGTCGACGAGGAATCCGGACTCGGCTTCGCAATCGCCACCGACGCGAACGGCCGCTACTGCCAGCTCGACCCGTACCGCGGCGCACAGCTCGCCCTCGCCGAGGCGTACCGCAACGTGGCTGCCACCGGCGCGATCCCGGCCGGCGTGAGCGACTGCCTCAACTTCGGCTCCCCAGAAAACCCCGAGGTCATGTGGCAGTTCCGCGAGGCGGTCACCGCCCTGGCCGACGGATGCCTCGAGCTCGGCATTCCCGTCACCGGCGGCAACGTATCGTTCTACAACCAGACCGGCGACCAGCCGATCCACCCCACCCCCGTGGTGGCCGTGCTCGGCGTGATCGACGACGTGGGACGCCGCACCCCGAGTGGCTGGCAGGACGACGGACACAACATCTACCTGCTCGGCACCACCGCCGAAGAGCTCGACGGCTCCGCCTGGGCCGGTGTCGTGCACAACCACCTCGGCGGTCGCCCGCCGGCCGTGGACCTCAGCCGCGAGGTCGCCCTCGCCGGGCTGCTGCACGCCGCGAGCAAGGAAGCGCTCGTCGACAGCGCGCACGACCTCAGCGAGGGCGGGCTCGCCCAGGCCCTCGCCGAAGCGGTGATGCGGTTCGGCGTAGGCGCCCGGGTGTGGCTCGGCGACATCTGCGAGCGTGACGGCGTCGACGCATCCGTTGCTCTGTTCTCGGAATCGGCCGGTCGCGTCATCGTGAGCGTGCCGCGCGAGGACGACGTGAAGTTCCTTGGTCTCTGCAAGGGTCGCGAGTACCCGGTGCTGCGCATCGGAGTGACGGATGCCCAGCTGCACGCCCTGGAGATTCAGGACCAGTTCTCGGTGAGCCTCGCCGACTTGCAGGCCCGTCACCGCTCCACCCTGCCGGCGGCCTTCGCCTAACCAAAATCTCGCTGGTCGGCCTGCGGGGAGCTTCTCACCTGGTCTCGATCGCTCGTGCCTCGCGCCTCGCGCCTCGACCTGCGGACTCGCTGGTCGAGGCGCGACGAAGGAGCGATCGAGACCTCGCAGGCCGACCCTCACCGGGCGGTTGCGGCGTGCCGCTACGCGAGGGCGCGGCGCGCGAGCGTGTCGTAGCGCACCGCCAATTCCTCCGGCGTGAGGGCGCCGTCGAGCCGGTACCACTGGGCGACGCCGGTGCACATCGTGACGATCGCGAGACTCGCCTCGTGCGGGTACTCGGTGCCAAAGGCTCCCACGGCGACACCCGCGTCGATGATTTCGTCGACCATGCGCTGCTGCCGGTCCCTGGCAGCAATGTGTTCGCTGCGCGCCTCCCCTTCGAGGCTGCGGATCTCGCTCGCGGCGATGAACGCGAGGTCGCTGCGGTGCGCGTGAAAGAGCACGAGACACTCGATCAGGAGTCGAAACCGGTCCTCGACGGCCGGTCCGGCCTCGGCCAGGGCGCTCTCGCACCGATCCAGCAGGTCGCGCATGGCAAACTGCACGATCGACACGAGGAGGGCGTGTTTGGACGGATAGTGGTGGTAGAGACCAGGCACCGACAGCCCCACCCTGGCGGCCACCGTGCGAATTTTCGTGCCGTGGTAGCCGTGCTCCACGAAGCAGTCGAGCGCGGCCTGCAGCATGGGCGGCGGAGCGCCGTCCGTGTAGTCCCGCCAGGCCCGCACGGGGCCGCCGACGTGGGCCATATCGGTCATCTGCGTCACATGCGGCTCACTCTCTCGGGGCTCTCACGGTAAAACCGATTGTGTGCACAACCTTGACACACAACATCCGTTCATCAATACTAAGGCTACCGAGCGATCGCTCGGTAGCGAATTCTTGAATCGTTTTCCCGGCGATGAGGCCAGGGAGAAAGGTGACACCGTTGACATTCGATTCCCTGGTCCAGGCGTGGCACGCGCGCACCGACGCCAACCCGCAGCAGGTTGCCCTGCGCTACTTCGACGGGGCGATGACCGCCGCCGAGGTCGACCGGGCCTCCGACGCCCTCGCCGTGGCGCTATGGGAGACCGGAACCGTCCGCGGCGATAGGGTCGGCCTCTACCTGCAGAACGTTCCGCACTATGCTCTCGCGCTGCTCGCCCTCTGGAAACTCGGCGCCGTTCCACTGCTGCTCAACCCCATGTACAAGCACACGGAGCTGCGCGCACTGATCGACGATTCCGGTGCCGTCGGCATCATCTGCGCCGACACCGACGTGGCCGAGACCAGCAACACGGTGGCGAACGGCACGGTGCGCTGGCTGATCAGTACCTGCGCTCGCGACTTTCAGACTGAAAACGATCCCCGGGCCTTCCCGGAAAAACCCGCGAAGCAGGAAACGGATGCCGTGGCATCCGCTGTCGCCGACATGGTCACCCTGATTCGGCTCCACGACGGCCAAGCGCCTGACCCAATCACCCTCACCCGCAGCGACCTGGCCCTGCTCAGCTACACGTCCGGTACGACCGGCCCACCTAAGGGCGCGATGAACACCCACGGCAACGTGCTCGAGGTCGCTACGACCTTCGGGGCGTGGGCCGGTCTCGCGCCCAACGACGTCGTGCTCGCGGTGGCCCCGCTCTTCCACATCACGGGCGCGGTGATCAACTGCGCGATCTCGCTCATCACCGACACCACGCTCGTGTTCACCGGTCGCTTTCACCCCGAGATCGTGCTCGAGGCCTTCCCCCGGCACGGGGTCACCTACACGATAGGGTCGATCACGGTCTTCAACGCCCTCCTCGAGCTGCCGCATGCCGGCACGGGCCACTTCGCATCCGTCAAGACCCTGTACTCGGGCGGCGCCCCCATCCCCCCGGTCACCGTCGAACGCTTCCGAGACCGCCTCGGTGCGTACATCCACAACGCCTACGGCATGACCGAGACCACCTCGGGCGTCATCGCCGTGCCTTCGGGCACGGTCGCCCCCGTGCACGAGCCGAGCGGCACGCTCTCGATCGGCCGACTCCTGCCGCAGATGACCGCCCGCACCCTCGACGCCGCCGGCTCCCCCACGCTGCCCGGCGAGCAGGGCGAGCTCGAGCTCTCCGGCCCGCAGGTCATTCCCGGCTACTGGAACAACGCGGCCGCCACCGCCGAGACCATGCCGGGCGGATCGTTGCGCACCGGAGATGTTGCCATCATCGACGACCTCGGCTGGGTGTACCTTGTCGACCGGCTCAAGGACCAGATCAACGTCTCGGGGTTCAAGGTGTGGCCGCGTGAAGTCGAAGACGCGCTGTACGCGCATCCCTGCGTGCACGAGGCGGCGGTGATCGGCGAAGCGGATGCCTACCGCGGCGAAACCGTGGTGGCCTTCGTCTCGCTGAAGGCCGGCACCCACGCCACGGAGACTGACCTCGTCACGTTCGCGAAAGACCGGCTCGCCGCGTACAAATACCCGAGATCCATCCACATCATCGACGACCTTCCCAAGACCGAGACCGGAAAGATTCGCCGCGCGGAGTTGCGCGGGAAAGGACATTCATGAGCAACGCCACTCCTCGTCTGGCGGGCAAGACCGCCCTCGTCACCGGAGCCAGCCGCGGTATCGGCCTCGCCATCGCGCACCGACTCGCAGCAGAGGGCGCCCGGGTCTGCATCACGGCGCGCGGCGCCCAGCCGCTGCAGCAGGCCGTGGCCGAGTTCCCCGCAGACAGCGTGATCGCCGTGGCCGGAAAGTCCCACGACCCTGCGCACCGCGCGGAGGTTCTCGACACCGTGGCGCGTGAGTTCGGATCGCTCAATATCCTCGTGAACAATGTGGGCATCAACCCCGTCTACGGCCCGCTCATCGACCTCGATCTCGACGCCGCCCGCAAGATCGCCGAGGTGAACCTGTTCGGCACCCTCGCCTGGGTCCAGGACCTGGTTCACCACCCCGGGCTGGACTTCGCCACCCGGGGTGGGTCCGTCATTAATATGTCGTCGGTGACCGGCGAGACAGCCTCGCCCGGCATCGGCTTCTACGGCATCACGAAGGCCGCTGTCGCACACCTCACTCGCACCCTCGCCGCCGAGATGGGGCCGACCGTTCGAGTGAACGCCGTGGCGCCCGCCGTCGTGAAGACCCAGTTCGCGAAGGCGCTCTACGAGGGCAAGGAAGCCGAGGTCGCCGCTCAGTATCCGCTCGGCCGCCTCGGCCTGCCCGATGACGTGGCCGCCGCCGTGGCCTTTCTCGCCTCCGATGACGCCGGCTGGATCTCCGGCCAGGTGCTGAACCTCGACGGCGGCCTGCTCGCCGCCGGCGGCGTCGCCTAACCACGCTGTTGCCCGAAAGGACCCCGAATGACTGATTCGCCCTCGACCCTCTCACCCGAACACCTCGAAGACCTGCGCCTGCGCACCCGGAACTTCATCCGTTCCACGGTCATCCCCGCCGAGCCCCACCCCGGCGAAGCGCTCGACGCGGCCACGCGCATCCGCTTGCAAATGGCCGCGAAGGAGGCGGGGATCTTCGCCCCGCACGTATCGACGCGGTACGGCGGCCAAGGGTTGCCCATCGAGCACTGGTCCGTGATTTTTCAGGAGGCCGGCTACTCACTGATCGGCCCGAGCGCGCTCAACTGCATGGCGCCCGACGAGGGCAATATGCATATGCTCGCCCTCATCGGCACGGAGGAGCAGAAGCAGCGCTACCTCGTGCCGCTCGCTAACGGCGACACCCGCTCGTGCTTCGGCATGACGGAACCACACCCCGGAGCGGGCTCCGACCCGGCCGCGCTGCTCACGACCGCCACCAAGGTCGACGGCGGCTGGTCGATCACCGGTCACAAGCGCTTTACGAGCGGCGCCCTCCTGGCCGACTTCTGCATCGTGATGACCCGCACCGAGGCCGTCGGCGGCTCGCCCGCCGGTGCCACCATGCTGCTCGTCGACCTCGCCAACCCTGGCGTTCGGGTGGGCAAACTCATCCATACCATGGACAGGGCCATCGACGGCGGGCATCCGCACGTGCACTTCGAGAACTGCGTCGTGCCGGATTCGGCTGTGCTCGGCGAGGTCGGCAAGGGCTTCACTTACGCCCAGGTTCGGCTCGGCCCTGCCCGGCTCACGCACTGCATGCGCTGGCTCGGCCTCGCCCGCCGCTCCCTCGATATCGCGCTCGACCGCATTGAACGTCGCGAAATCTTCGGCTCGCCCATGAAGAACCTCGGACTCGCGCAGGAACTCATCGCCCAGTGCGTGATCGACATCGAGACCTCCGATGCCATCATCACCAAGACAGCACTGCTTCTGGCGACGGACGCGAAAGCCGGCTCGGCTCTGTCCTCGGTCGCCAAGGTGTACGTCTCCGAGGCTGTCTGCCGGGTGATCGACCGTTGCGTGCAGCTCTGCGGCGGCGACGGCGTCTCCGACGATCTGCCCCTCGCCTCGTACCTCAACGAGGTACGTCCGTTCCGTATCTACGACGGCTCGAACGAGACTCACAAGTGGGCGATCTCGCGTCGGGCATCCGCTCGCCGTGCGGCGGCCGTCGCGGCTGGCGAACCCTACCTGGCCGATGTGGGAGATGAGTTCTGATGCCGATGATTCCGGACGGCGTCGAGGTAGTGCAGAGCAGAGCGGATGCCGCTCAGCTTGCCTCCCCTCCCCTATTGATCCTCGAAGCCGTCGAGAAATTCCTCGACGCACAGGGCCTCGGCTCGGGGCCGCTGCGCTGGGCACGCATCGGAGACGGGCAGTCGAACGTGACGTACCGCATCGAACGCGGCACCGACGTGTTCGTGCTGCGCCGCGGCCCTCGTCCCCCGCTGCCCAAATCTACCCACGACATGGTGCGAGAAGCGCGGATCCAGCAGCTGGTGGCGGCAGAGGGCGTGCCGGTACCGCGCATCCTCGCGGTGTGCGCCGACGAGTCAGTGCTCGGCGTTCCCTTTTACGTGATGAGCTTTCTCAGCGGTATCACGGTCGCCGACAAGGTGCCCGCGCTGCTCGGCTCGCCGGAGCAGCGCGCCGCCACAAGCGCGGCCGTGGTCGACACCCTCGTGCAGCTGCACCGGGTGCCCGTGACCGCCGGAGGCCTCGCCACCTTCGGCCGGCCGGACGGGTACCTGCGCCGGCAGGTCGAACGCTTCGGCAGCCTGTGGAGCGTCAACACCACCCGAGACCTTCCCGACGTGGCCAGGATCGGCCGCTGGCTGGGCGAGAACATCCCACAGAGCCAGACCGCCTCGGTGATCCACGGCGACTACCGCACCGGCAACCTGCTGTTCGCCGCCGACGCGCCCGCGCGCGTGCTGGCGGTGCTCGACTGGGAAATGGCCACCGTTGGCGACCCGCTCGCGGACCTCGGCTACCTCACCGCCACCTATTCCGAGCCCGGAAGCACCTCGACACCCCTCGAGCTCACCGGCGTCACCCGGCAACCCGGTTACCTCAGCCGGCACGAGCTCGTGGACCGATACCAGGAGCAGATGCCACTCGACCTGCGTGAACTCAACTGGTACCAGGCACTCGCCCTCTGGAAGGCGTCCATCTTCTGCGAAGCGATCTACACGCGCTGGCTCAACGGCGAGCGCCCGGACGACACCTCGTTCGGTCCGTCCCTCGGGGAGGGCATCCCCCGCCTGCTCGACGGCGCCCGCCAGTTCGCCGGCCGCTCGTCCGGCGTCGACTTCTAACTCCACCACCACGCTCCATCCAAGCGCGGCCGCACACGCGTGCCGCGTTCCTCCAGCACGCGCAGAACCAGGCAAAGGAGCCTCTTCTCATGACGCACCCCGCAACATCCGCTCAGCAATTGGGCCGGCAAACCGACCAGACGAGACGCCCCACGGCAGACGACGGCGGGCAGTCGAAACGAAAATCTCTCTTTTCGAGCGTTCTCGGCAACGTGCTGGAATGGTACGAATGGAGCGCGTACGCGGTCTTCGCCCCGTTCATCGCCGCAGCAATGTTCAACTCGGACGACCCCGTTTCTGCCCTGTTGGCAACCCTCGCGGTCTTCGCGGTTGGCTTCCTGATGCGGCCGCTCGGGGGCGTCGTGTTCGGGCACATGGCGGACCGTCACGGCCGCAAGATCGTGCTCGTCACGACGATGCTCATGATGGCCGGCGGTAGCCTCGCTATCGCCATCATGCCCACCTACGGAGCGATCGGCGCTTGGGCGTCGGTGCTCCTCGTGCTCGTGCGCATGCTGCAGGGGTTCGCGCACGGCGGTGAATCCGCCACGGTCTACACGTACGTGGCCGAGATCGCGCCCAAGAAGCGGCGTGGCCTCTGGGGCAGCGTCGTCTTCGTCGCCATCTTCGGCGGTTCCGTGCTCGCCTACGCCGTCGCCGGCGGCGTCACCACCGTGCTCAGCGCGAGCAGCGTTGCCGAGTGGGGATGGCGCATCCCGTTCGTGCTCGGCGGCCTGCTCGCCCTCGCCGCGCTCTACATGCGCCGCAACATGGAGGAGAGCGAGGTCTTTCACGCCCAGAAAGCGGATGCGAAGCAGGCGGACCTGAAGCAGGCGGACGTGAAGCAGGCGGACGTGAAGACAGCGGCGGTCAAGCCAGCCAAGCGATCGGGATCGCAGGTGACCCGTGCGATCCTCCTGATGATCGCGATGACCTCCGGCATCACCGCGGCGCACTACACGTGGACCTCCTATGCGTCGACCTACGCCATCACCGAGAAGGGGATGAACCCTGATACGGCCTTCTGGGTGACGATGGTCGCGCAGATGATCGCCCTCGTGACCTTGCCGCTCTGGGGCATGTTGTCCGACCGGATCGGCCGTCGCCCGATGATGATCGGGTTCTCCGTGCTGATGATCGCCGTCTCGATTCCGCTCAACACCATGATCACGAGCCAAGGCTGGACCCTGCTCGTGGCCTCTGCCACCGCCCTTGTCATCGTGGCCATTCCGGGCGCCCTACTCGCCGCGGTGTTGGCGGAGAATTTCCCCACCCGTGTGCGCACCAAGGCCATCGGCTTCGCGTATTCGATTTCAGTGGCGGTGTTCGGCGGCACGGCCCCGTACCTGAACGCGCTGTTCAATTCGATGGATCTGGGCTGGCTCTCCGGTGCCTACGTGATGGTGCTCTGCGTGTGCACCGCCGTGGCCTGCTTCATGATGAAGGAGACGAAGGGCATCGACCTGAAAGACGCCTAACCGCCCCGCGGCCATCTCGCTGGTCGTCTCTCGTTCGACTGTCGAGCTTGCGAGCTCCCATTCCGCCGGTCGAGCAGCGAGCGTGCGAGCGTGCCGAGACCCCGCGACCAACTTGCAAGACGGACTCACGAGGTCTCGACAGACGCGGGCCCAAAACGGGCCCGCTGCTCGATCAGCGGAAGGGCACGCACAGCATGTGCGGGTCAGCTGGCGAGGGCGAACTCCACCCACAGCGGGTAGTGGTCGGAGATGCGCCAGCTGAGTTTCTCCGGTGGCATGCCGGGGTAGACGAACCTGGGGAAGTCGAACGACCCGCCGTGGTTGGTGTATTCAAGCCCGGACAGCAGTGATTTCACCGGGTGGGTGTTCGTGGTGAACCAGGCGATCTGGTCGTAGAAGTGAGCGGACTTTTCGTCGTCGAAGATGGTGCGCGGCAGCTTGTTCAGCTCGGGCGGCGGGAACAGCCCGGTTTCGACGAAGGCGTTGTAGAGCGGGTTGCCGTAGCGGTCGATGTTGAAGTCGCCGAGCACCAGCAGGTTCTCGTTCCAATCATTTCGGCGGTCTGCCCAGTCCCGCATCCAGCTGGCGAAGGCGCGGATCTCCGGAATGCGTTCACTGACATTGGCCCAGATGATGTGCACCGTTGTCAGGATGAACTCGACTCCACCGCGGGTGAAACTGGCCGCGTACGGAGACCTCGCGAATTGCGTCGCGGTCGCTCGCCGCAGCCCGGTCGGCAGCACGATCTCGCCCACGAGGCCCGAGGGCTGAACCCGGGTCGTGTCGTACAGGAACGTCAGCCTCTCCCCATTGCCAGCGTCGCCCTCGGTGACGTCCGAGGTGAGCACCCGCCAGTGCGGTCCGAGGCTGTCCATCAGAAAACGGAGCGCGGCCACGTCGCGGCGAACTTCCTGGATGGCCGCGACATCCCAGCGGGAGATGATCTCCGCGATGCTCGCGACAGCCCGCCAGTCCCGTTGCGGTTTCGTGTCCGGCGTGGCCGACCACGTGCGAGAGACGCCCGCGAAACCCCGAAGGTTCCAGCTGCCCACGAGCAGGTTGGTGTCGGTCTTGTGCGGAACGACAGCGTCGACCGCGGCACCCAACTGCGTGAGTTCCGTTGCCACGTCCGCTGGCACATCTACCACGCTATCCATGAAAGCACCACTCGGCCCGTCGGGCTAGCCCTTTAGAGGAAGGGCTCCCCGATCAGCGTCTCGGCCCGTTCCCACAGTTTTGCGGCCACGCCGCGGTCACGCGACGTGCGGGTGGCCGGCTGGCGGGTCGGTTTGCCGCGGGTGAGGAAACGAGGGCCGAAGTAGTCGCCGCCGTGGGCATCCGGGTCGATCGCCGCCCGCACGGTGGGCCAGGCACCCTGCTGTTTGCTCTGCGCGCCCACGAGCAACTGCAGCCCGTCGATCACTCGCTTGGCAGGGGTGATCTCGTTGACAGATGGGATGGTGGGCGTCAACCCGGAGATGGAATACCCCGGGTGCGCCACGAGCGACTGCACCATACCCGCCCCGTTCGCGCGCAGGCGACGATCGAGTTCGAAACCGAACACCTGCATGGCGATCTTCGACTGAGCGTAGGCCTTCCACCCGTTGTACGTCGTGGCAAGCTGCAGATCATCGAGCGAGGAGTCCATCAGTCGTGAGATGACCGAGCCGAGCGACACCACACGACTGCCGGGCGTGCGGCGCAGCGCCATCAGCGTGCCCGCCGTCAGTGCAAAATGCCCGAGGAAGTTCGTTGCGAAGATGAGTTCGTTGCCGTCCAGACTCACGAGGCGGTCGGCCGACGGGTGCACGATTCCGGCGTTGAGGATGAGACCGTCGAGGCGCGGCAGCGCGCGCAGGGTCTCCGAAACGTCCCGCACCGATTGGAGGTCCGACACGTCCAGCTGCAGAAACGAGACGGATGCCGCGGGCACGCGCGCTCGAATGGCCGCAAGCGCCGCGTTGGCTCGCGCCTCGTTGCGGCAGGCCAGGATCACGTGGGCGCCCGCGCCAGCGAGCTGTTCGCTCGTAAAATACCCGAGGCCCGCGTTCGCGCCGGTCACTACGAAGGTCTTGCCCACCTGGCTGGGCAGGCTGCGCGGATTCCAGCTCACGACAGGTCGGTCGCGGCGGTTCCGGTGGCGATCTGCACGTGGTGGTGGATGACCTCGGCGATCACGAAATTCAGAAACTTCTCCGCAAACATCGGATCGAGGTGGGACTCGACGGCGAGGGCGCGCAGCCTGTCGATCTGCTCGAGCTCACGGCCGGGGTCGGCGGCCGGCAGCCCGTGCACGGCCTTGAGACGACCGACCTGCTGCGTGAACTTGAAACGTTCCGCGAGCAGGTGGATGAGCGCCGCATCGATATTGTCGATGCTCTCGCGAATGCTGTGCAACTGGTCAATTGCGTCCTGGCCCGCGTCGGCGGGCAGTTCCTCGTGTACGGCCATGCTTCGACGATAATGCATGCGCGTGGGCGTGGGTTCTCAGGGCGTGGCAACCGGCGTGCTGTCGACGATCGGTCGGCGGGAACGCCGGCTCAACCGCAGTCGTTTCTGCGTCAGCAGGATACCGAACAGCACGAGCACCGCGCCGGTCGGCTCATGCCAGGAGAAGGTTTCGGCGAGCACGATCACACCGAGGGTGACCCCTACTACCGGCGTGACGTAGGTCACCATGGAGGTGTTCGTGGGTCCCCAGGCACGCAGCACGTTGATATTCCAGATGTAGGCGAGGCCGGTGCCGAGCGCGCCGAGCGCCAGAAGGCTCAGCACGATCGACCAGCTGAGCTGCACAGGGTGCCAGGCGAGCACGGGCGTGAGGAGCAGCATCAGGGCGCCTGCGAGCCCGATGTTCAGAAAAGCGAAGGTGCTGCCGGCGATGGGACGGCCGCTCAGGAACTTGCGGGTGTAGCCGAAGGTGAAGCCGTAGCACACGGCCGCCCCGAGGCACGCAAACTGCCCCCAGAGGTCGCCGGTCAGCGCGGCATAGCGCCACGGGGCAATGATCACGACGACCCCGAGGATGCCGATGGCGACTCCCACGACCTGGCCGCGCGCCAGCCGCTCCACCCGGAAGGCGAGCGTGGCCATGAGCGCGGTCATAATGGGCGTCACCGCGTTGTAGATGCTCGCGAGACTCGACGACACGTACTGTTCGGCCCAGGCAAAGAGCAAGTGCGGCACGAGGCAGCCGGTGATCGCGATCACCAGGAAGTGCAGCCAGACGATGGGTTCGCGCGGCAACACCGGCGCGCCGTTCACGCGCGGGCGTCGGGCCAGCACGATCAGGCCCAGTGTCAGCCCGCCGAGCACCAACCGCGACCAGGCCACCTGCCCAAAGGAGACGCCGTCAAGCGCAATCTTCATAAACAGGAAACTCGCGCCCCAGATCAGGCCCATGCCGAGAAACTGCACGCTGATGAGGGTCTTATTGGAGGAGGGAGTTTGGCTCACCAACCGAGACTATCCCGAGCAGTCGGCCCGCCGACCCCGCGTCCGCCGCCACGTCCGAAATTCGCCGATGTGTGGCGCGAATGGGTCGCGCCACACGGCTACCGGCGCACGTCGTTGTTCGTGTGGGGCACGCTGTGGTAGGTAATCGAGCGGCGGGGGTACGCGTCGACGCGCGCCTGCAGGCCCACCCGAACGGCCTTCCATTCATCGGCGAGGATCGAATACACCGCGGTGTCCCGCCAGGTGCCGTCCGCCCGCGGCCTGTCCCGGCGCAGCACCCCCTCGAAGGTCGCGCCGATGCCCGCGATCGCGGCCCGCGATCGCACGTTGAGGCAGTCGGCCTGAATCTGGATACGACCGAAGCCGTTCCGGAAGGCCTCGTCGAGCAGCAGCAGCTTCGTTTCGGCGTTGACGGCTGTGCCCCACACCCTGGGGTCGTAGGCGGTCCAGCCGAGCTGAGCGGATTCGCGCTCGAGGTTGAGGTCGCCGAGAGTCGTGGTGCCCACGAGGTCGCCGTCGTTCAGACCGCCGAGCAACCGAACCGCATACGGCAGGCTTTCCCACTGGAAATAGTCACGGGCCCACGCGACGAAACCGTCGACATCCGTTCGAAGGGCCGACAGACCGCCGCCGTAGCCGCTCTCGAAGACCGCGCGGTGCGCGATGGCGGCGTGCAGTTCCGGAAGGGCGGCACTGCCGAGGGGCTGCAGCTGCACAAAGCGGCCTCGCAGGGTGGCTGAAGGCGGGCGTACGGCGGTCACGGAGATATTCTGCCAGCAAAGTGCGCACAATGATGGCCCCCACTTCACGAGAAATCGTGGAATGGGGGCCACCAGATGACTACAGTCAGTCGATCAGGTCGTGGCGCACCACGATCGCCTCGCGGTCGGGGCCCACGCCGATCGCCGAGATGCGGGCGCCACTGATGGACTCGAGCTTCAGCACGTAGTCCTTCGCGTTCTGCGGCAGATCATCGAAGTCGCGCACGTGAGTGATGTCTTCGGTCCAGCCCGGGAACTCCTCGTAGAGGGGAGTCGCGTGGTGGAAGTCTGACTGCGACACCGGAACCTCGTCGACGCGCACGCCGTCGACCGAGTAGGCCACGCACACCGGGATGTTCTCGAGGCCGGTGAGAACGTCGAGCTTGGTGAGCACGAAGTCAGTGACACCGTTGATGCGCGAGGTGTAGCGGGCGATGGGCGCGTCGTACCAGCCGCAGCGACGGGGCCGGCCTGTCGTGGTGCCGAATTCGAAGCCCTTGGCGCGCAGAAACTCTCCGGAATCGTCGAAGAGCTCCGTGGGGAACGGGCCTGAACCGACGCGGGTTGTGTACGCCTTGACGACCGCGATCACCCGGTCGATGCGGTTGGGGGCGATTCCCGAACCGGTGACAGCACCGCCCGACGTGGCGTTCGACGATGTGACGAAAGGGTAGGTACCGTGGTCCACGTCGAGCATGGTGGCTTGGCCGCCCTCGAAGAGCACTGTCTTGCCGGCATCGAGCGCCTGATGCAGCAGCAGCGCGGTGTCGGCGACCATCGGGCGCAGGCGCTCCGCGTAGCCGAGCAGCTCGTTCACGATCTCGTCGACCTCGATCGCGCGCCGGTTGTATACCTTCACGAGCAGGTGGTTCTTCTGGTCGAGGGCGCCCTCCACCTTCTGACGCAGAATGTTCTCGTCGAACAGGTCCTGTACGCGGATACCGACACGGTTGATCTTGTCGGCATACGACGGCCCGATGCCACGCCCGGTCGTGCCGATCTGCCGCTTGCCGAGAAAACGCTCCGAAACCTTGTCGAGCGTGCGGTGGTAGGCGGTGATGAGGTGAGCGTTCGCGCTCACCTTGAGTCTGGACACATCGACGCCACGTTCACTCAGCGCGTCGAGTTCCTCGAAGAGCACCTCGACGTCAACGACGACACCGTTGGCGATCACGGGCGTGACGCCGGGGCTCAGGATGCCGGACGGCAGCAGGTGCAGGGCGTACTTCTCGTCGCCGACCACCACGGTGTGCCCGGCATTGTTTCCACCGTTGAACTTGACGACGTAGTCGACGCGGCTGCCGAGCAGGTCTGTGGCCTTGCCCTTGCCCTCATCGCCCCACTGGGCGCCGATCAGTACGATCGCTGGCATATCTAGTTCTCTCCTCGAATGACAAAAGCTTCAGTGGGGGGCGCGGGATCGCTCCCGGGGTTCACTGCCGGAACGTCCTCGATCCGCGCGATCGCGGTGGGATCGGCATCCGTGAGAAAGACTGTGAGACGGGTGACCTCGTCGGTCTCCCCGATCTCCTCGGCGCCGCGGCGCAACGCGAAGAGAGCGCGCAAAACCCCGCGGTTCGGCTCGTGACTCCACGGCACCGGGCCGTGACCCTTCCAGCCTGCCCGGCGCAGGGCGTCAAGGCCGCGGTGGTACCCGACGCGGGCGAAGGCGTAGGACTCGAGGATTCGTCCGTCCGCGTAGGCCACGTCGGCGAGCGCCGCCCAAGCGAGGGAAGAGGTGGGATGCGCCCACGCCACGCGGGCAATGTCTTGCCTTGCGGTTCGGCTGAGTGCCGCGATCACCTCCGATTCTTCGGGGAGGAGGGTCGCTGGCTGGTCGAGCAAATTTTCGCCGGTCACACTAGATCCTATCGCGGCGCGGTTGAGGACCGCGTGACCAGGGCCGACGGGATGGATTCCCGCCCGGAAAGACGGGCCGGTCATCGCAGGATGGCCGGCCCCCAGCTGGCTACGCCAGCGTGCGCTGCTGCGCCGCGATGCACCATCCGCCGCCGTCATCGTCGAACACATACGTGGTCGACACGAAGTACTCGTGCAGGTGCTCGCCACGACGCACCACCACGCGGGACACCACGATCCCGGCGTGCTCGCCGAGGCGGATCACGGCCGGTTCGTGCACCTGGTAGTCGTCGCATGCCGCGAGGTCCACAATCGGTCCGGTGAGTTCGTCACGGCCGATGATGGCACCGGGTAGGATCAACAGGCCGTCGCGGGTCATGGAACGCTGAAAATAATCAGCACCCTGACCGGCCACAAGGGCTTGCCACCCCTCGTGTTCTTCGTGCAGCAGTCGGGCGGGCAGATCATCAGTGATCGCAGTCATGACCCCACGGTAGCCCTTGCGCCTGCTTTTCAGAAGTGGTGCTGCAGTACCCAGTTGTGCATCGTGACTGCGGCGGCCGCAGACGCGTTGAGCGATCGGGTGGAACCGAACTGGCTGATCTCCACGATGGCGTCGGCCGAGTCGACGGCGGCCTCCGACAGGCCGGGGCCTTCCTGCCCGAAGAGAAGCACGCAGCGCTCGGGGAAACTGTAGGTTTCGATGATCACCGAGCCGGGCACGTTATCGATCGCGATGATCGGCAGGCTCTCGGCCGCCGCCCACTCCACGAAGGTCGCCACATCCGGGTGATGCATCACATGCTGGTACCGATCGGTCACCATGGCGCCGCGCTTGTTCCAGCGCTTGCGACCGATGATGTGCACGGTATCGGCCGCAAAAGCGTTGGCGCTGCGCACGATCGAGCCGATGTTCATGTCGTGCTGCCAGTTCTCGATGGCAACGTGAAACGGATGCCGATGCTCGTCAAGGTCGGCCACGATCGCTTCCATGAGCCAGTAGCGATACCGGTCGATCACGTTGCGCGTGTCGCCGCGCTCGAGCAACTCCCGGTCGTAGATCGGCTCGGGGGGCCACTCGCCCTGCCACGGTCCCACTCCGTAGGTCGAAAGCTCGTTGGTGGGGTTATCCGCTGGCGTACTCACCGATCAACTTTATCGCGTCCCGCCTGTCCGGTTGTCGATCCTGTTGAGACGCGACCAGCGGGACGTGGGGTTTCGGTGAGCCGAATTATTCACTAGGGTTTCGGTATGACGAAAACCGATGCACCGCGGCGCGACAGGTCGATGACCCCCACAACAGTGGCGTCGTCGCGGCTGCTGTGGCTGCTCGGGCCTGCCCTGGTGGCCGGCGTGGCCTACCTCGACCCGGGCAATGTGGCGAGCAACATGACCGCCGGTGCCCGCTATGGCTACCTGCTCGTGTGGGTCGTGGTGGCCGGCAACGTGATGGCCTGGCTCATCCAGTACCTGTCGGCCAAACTCGGCATCGTCACGGGCCAGAGCCTGCCCGAGATCCTGGGTGTGCGCATGAAGCGCCCACTCGCCCGCCGGCTGTACTGGATCCAGGCCGAGCTCGTGGCGATGGCCACCGATCTGGCCGAGATCATCGGTGGGGCGGTGGCTCTCTACCTCCTATTCGGCCTGCCACTGATCGTCGGCGGCATAATAACCGGCGTGATCTCCATGGTCGTGCTGATGGTGCACACCCGTCGCGGCCCCAAGGTCTTCGAACGAGTGATCGTGGCACTCATGCTCATCATCACCGTGGGCTTCACCGTGGGCGTTTTCCTGTCTCCGCCGGACGCGGGGCAGATCCTCGGTGGCATGGTCCCCCGCTTCGAGGGCGCCAACTCGGTGCTGCTCGCCGCTTCCATCCTCGGCGCCACAATCATGCCGCATGCCATTTACGCCCATTCCTCTCTGGCCCGAGATCGCTTCCCCGAATGGCAGGGCACCACGGCCACCAGACGACTGCTCTGGGCGACGAAATGGGACGTGACAATTGCCATGGCGATCGCCGGCACCGTGAATCTGGCAATCCTGCTGCTCGCGGCATCCGCTCTGCAGGGTGTGGACGGCACCGACACCCTGCAGGGTGCCTACACGGCGATTCAGTCCTCACTCGGCCCGGCCGTCGCCACCGCCTTCGCCGTCGGACTTCTCGCCTCGGGACTCGCCTCCACCTCGGTGGGTGCCTACGCAGGAGCCGAGATCATGCAGGGCCTGCTCCACTTGCGAATTCCTCTGTTGCTGCGGCGGCTCGTCACTCTGATTCCCGCCCTGTTCATTCTGGGCGTGGGCTTCGACCCCACGGAGGCACTGGTGTTGAGTCAGGTCGTACTCTCGTTCGGCATTCCCTTCGCGCTCATTCCACTCGTATGGCTCACCGCGCAGCGCGGGCTGCTCGGAACCTTTGCGAACCGGTGGTTCACGACCGTGGCCGGCGCACTCTGCTCCGTGGCACTCGTGGCCCTCAACGTGGTGCTCCTCGTGCTCGTCTTTACCGGGGCCTGACCCTGCCGGGATACCCTGAGACTGCCATGAAGCACACCATTCGCGCCTCCGAGGACTACCTCAAGACCATCTACTCGCACACCGAGTGGCAGAACGAGCCGATCACCCCGAAAGCGCTCGCCACCCGCCTCGGCGTGTCCCCGTCGTCCGTCACCGAGATGGTGAAGAAGCTCGCCCTGGCGGGCTTGATCACGCACGTTCCCTACGGCCCGCTCTCTTTGACGGATGCCGGTGTGTTGCGTGCCACCGCAGTCGTACGTCGCCACCGGCTCATCGAAACCTGGCTTGTGAGGGAAATGGGCTACGACTGGGACCAGGTGCACGAAGAGGCCGAGGTGCTCGAGCACTCCATCTCCGACCGTCTGCTTGAGGCGATCAACATGCGCCTGGGCCATCCGGCGTGCGACCCGCACGGCGACCCGATTCCCTTCGCCGATGGCACCTCGCCACACCCTGACGCGATTCTGCTGGCCCGGGTTGGCATCGGACACGTGGGCACGGTTCTCCGGGTGAGCGACCGCGACTCGGCTGTGCTGCGCGAGCTCGCGGCAGACGGGATCGGGCCGGGGGTTGAATTCACCCTGCTCGAGCCGCTTACCCTGCAATTAACGGATGGCCAGACCCGCCGGGTGACGGCGGGGGCGGGAGACGCGGTCTGGGTTACGCATAACCGCATTGCCGCAGTGCCCAGCTAGGCTGAAACCCCGACGACAGGAGCGCCACATGGCCCGCCGTGACGAAATCGAATGCTGGCTCACCGACATGGACGGTGTACTTGTGCACGAAAACCAGGCCCTTCCGGGCGCCGCCGAGCTGCTCCAAGAATGGACAGACACCGGCACGCCGTTCTTGGTGCTCACCAATAACTCCATTTACACGCCACGGGACCTCAGTGCACGACTGCGGTCCTCCGGCCTCAATGTTCCCGAGGACCGCATCTGGACCTCAGCCCTCGCCACCGCGGACTTCATGCAGGCGCAGTTGCCGGGCGGCACCGCTTTCGTGATCGGCGAGATGGGCATCACCACGGCCCTGCACGAGGCCGGCTTCACGATGACCGAGACGAATCCCGACTTCGTGGTCGTCGGTGAGACGCGCAACTATTCCTTCGAGGCGATCACCAAAGCCATCCGGCTGATCCTGGGTGGCGCGCGGTTCATCGCCACCAACCCAGACGCCACCGGACCCAGCGCCGACGGCCCAATGCCGGCCACCGGTGCGATCGCAGCCCTCATCACCAAGGCAACGGGCATGGAGCCCTACATCGTGGGCAAGCCCAACCCCATGATGTTTCGCTCCGCCATGAACAAAATCGGCGCGCACTCGGAGAACACAGCCATGATCGGCGACCGAATGGACACCGATATTGTTGCCGGCATCGAGGCTGGCCTCCACACCATCCTCGTCATGACGGGCATCAGCGACGACGCGGAGATCGCGCGCTACCCGTTCCGCCCGGACGAGATCCTCGCCGGGGTTCACGAACTGCTCTCGACCGACCTCATCGAGTCCGACGAGATCTAGCGCTAAGCGCTCGGGCCGGGACCGGCCACGCTCGTGGTGAGCGGTTCGTCCGAGGACCGGCTTACGAAGCAGTAGTAGTTGCGCGCGGTGTCGGCCCACTGCTCCTCGGTGACCGGATAGCTGCCTTGCACCTGAAGGTCGGGATAGGCGCCGGCCGCGGCGAGGTCGAGCACGCCGGGAGCGCTGCAGAGTAGGTTCATCTGGGCAGCCAAGGCTGCCTCGCCGGGGAAGGCCGTGGCCGCGTCGCCGCCGAAGGACCCTCGGTAGACGAGTTGGGCGCCGTGAGCTGCGGCGCAGTTGGAGACGGTGAAATTCTCATCCCACGGAGACGAATAGGGCTGCAAGCACTCCCCACCGAACAGCGTGTTCCACGCGTGCTCTCCCGCCGGCTGCGCTGCCGTGACCTCCGGAGTGGGTGTGGGTGTTGGCGTTGGGGTGGGCGTGGCACTGGCCGTGGAGATGGCGACGGCGATCGGAGCTGCCGTGCCGGCAAGCCGTTGGCCCAGCAGGAATAGGCCCACGAGCACGATGACGGCAACGATGGCGACGCCGACCCAGATCACGATTCTGGTGGCCTTTTTCGCCGTGGGTGTCGACGAATGGCGGCTCGGAGGGCTCGGAGGGCTCGCGTCGAGTGTGACGCCTTCGGGAGCGGATGGTGCGGCGCCAGTCGTGCCGAGCGGAGCCGGAAGCGCTGTTCCCAATTCCAGATCTGCGGGAAGAACCTGGGTCGATGCCGCCTCAACTGCGACCTCGTCAGAAACGACCGAGGCCCTCTCATCCGCCGTTGCCGTCTCGGCAGTCGCGGCCGTCACCGGGGTGGTCCACCAGGGCTCGGGCTCGAGTTCGGCCTGGCTTCGGGCGGAACGCAGCACTGAGTCAAACTCGGACGGTGCGGGCGCGGGTGCGGGTGCCGGCGCCGGTTCCGGTTCCCGCGACGCAATAGGGTCAGGGGGCTCGACGGACCCGGCGGGCTCGACCTCCCGAAATGGGGCGATCGGCGGAACGGAGGCTGTCACCGACGGTACGACTTCAGGTTCGGCCACCGGCGCGGCCTCATCGGCCTCAGGCTGGCCGAACTGCGACGTCAACCAGTCGACGCCCTGGTCGGACTCGTCGTCTTTCGGCACTAGTTCAGCCCCAGGTCCTCAAGGGAGAGGGCCGCGTAGTAGGGGTAGCCGGCGGCCTCGATAATCTCGCGCGCACCGGTGTTGCGGTCGACCACCACGGCGACGCCGGCGATGATGGCGCCCACCTTGAGCAGGGCCTCGATCGCGGCGAGGGGTGATCCACCTGTCGTGGAGGTGTCTTCGAGCACGACGACGCGCTTACCCGCGAGATCGGGACCCTCCACTTGGCGGCCACGGCCGTGGTCCTTGGGCTCCTTGCGCACAACGAAGGAGTCGTAGCTTTTGCCTGCGGCCGCACCCTGATGCATCACGGCGGCGGCAATGGGGTCGGCACCCATCGTGAGACCCCCGACTGCGGCGATGTCCGGAATGTCCTTGATGAGGTCGAGCATGACCTGGCCGATCAGCGGGGCCACCCGGTGATCCAGGCTCACGCGGCGCAGATCCACGTAGTACGTGGCCGATTTACCGCTCGTGAGAACGAAGTCCCCCTGAAAAACGGCCTCGGCCGAGATGAAATCGATGAGTTTCTGCCGCGTATCCTTCACAGACACAACTTTAGGGCATCGATGCAGCGGGCAGAGCCTAGAAGATGCGAACCAGCGCGCGCTCGGGCAGACGGCGGTAGCCATCGCGGGCAACGACACCGACGAGGGCCGCGATGGACCCGATGGAGATGACAGCGAGGAGGACGAGAAGAGCGAACATGGGAGTGCCTTTCGAAAAGAGGTGGCTGGTCGTGGGACGGAAGCGCCATTGCTCGTGATCGACTCTTTTATTTGAGCACTGGAAACAGTGCAGCACAACCGTATTATTTAGCCTTAACTCTGTAGCCTTGCTACATGGATGTGCAACGACTTGAGCTGCTCCGAGAATTGGCCGAAAGACACACCGTGACGGCGGTCGCGAAGGCCACGCACCGCACCCCTTCTGCGGTGTCCCAGCAGCTCAAGGTACTTGAGCGCGAGGCCGGTCTGCCGCTCACCGAACGCAAAGGACGCGGCCTCGTGCTCACGTCGGCCGGTCGCGCACTCGCCCGCAGCGCCACCGATGTGGCGGTCGCGTTGGAGCGCGCGAACGCCCTCTGGGACGAGTTTCGCAACCTCGCCACTGGTGAGGTGAGTGTCGTCACCTTTCCCACCGCCGGCCAGATGCTCTTGCCTGGCGTGCTTGCCGACCTGGCCGACACACCGGGCCTCGTAGTGACTTGCGCCGACCTCGACCCAGAACTCAGCGACTTTCCGGCGCTCACCGCGGAGTTCGACATCGTGCTCGCGCACACGATGCGCGGCCAGCCCGCGTGGGGCGGGCGGGGCCTCAGCGTCGTTCCGTTGATGACCGAGCCTCTGGATGTGGGGCTCCCGTCGCACCACCGGCTGGCGGCACGGGCATCTGTTTCTGCGAACGATGTGGCTGGTGAACCCTGGATCGGCGTGCCGGAGGGATATCCCTTTGAACGAATCCTGCACGAGATCGAGCAGCAGTCCGGTGAGCGACTCACCGTGACCCAGCGATTCTCCGACCTGCGCCTGGTCGAGTCGTTCATTACGGCGGGGCTTGGCATAGCCCTCGTGCCGCGCTACACCTCGGGCGGCGGCCAGCCGGAACGGCTGGTGCTCAAGCCGCTGCGCGGTGTCGATGCCGAGCGCCAGATCGTGGCCCTGATGCGCCCCGACAGGGCCGAACGCCTCGCCGTGCGCACTGTCGTCGAGTCTCTGCGCGTCCAGGCCGCGCGGGTGCAATCGAAGCACACTCCTCGCTGAGCTGGCTGCGCCTCTACAGCCTGTCTAGGCACGCCCATGCGTCACGCGGGAGCGCCTCGACACCGAGTCGACGATCACGGCGAGCAGTAGCACGGCACCGGTGATCATGTAGCGGATCGATGAGTCGAGGTTGAGCAGGGTGAGCCCGCTGGAGATCGATTGGATCACGAGGATGCCGAGCAGGGCCGAGTACGCCGTTCCTCGGCCACCGAACAGGCTGGCCCCGCCGATCACTGCCGCCGCGATGGCGTTGAGGTTGGTGTCGCCGCCGCCGCTGCCCTGGTTAGCCGCCGCGAGGCGCCCGGCCGCGAGGATGCCGCCGATAGCCGCGAATGTGGAACAGAGCACGAAGATCGAGACGTAGACCTGCTTCACCTTGATGCCGGCCCGCCTCGCGGCCTCAACGTTGCCGCCGATGGCGTAGACCGACCTGCCCCACCTGGTGCGGGTGAGGAAGAAATTCATCACGACCACGAACACCAGGAACAGCAGGAACATGAGGCCCACGCCACGCCCCTGGTTCAGGTACCAGGTCGGAACGCCCAGCACCACGAGCAGGCCCACGCTCTTGGCCACGAGAACGGATGTCGCAGCAGCCGATAGTCCGGCCACCTGACGTTGCCGCGCGGTCACCCAGGCCTGGGCGGCAAACGTCACCACGACGAGAACCACGAGCACGTAGGCGAGCCACTCCGGAAGGAACCACTGGCTTGCGAACTGCACGATCCAGGAGTCGAAGGGGATGTTGATCGAGCCTGTGCTGCCGAGTACATACAGTTGCAGCCCGAGGAAGCCGAGCAGCCCGGCCAAGGTGATCACGAAGCTCGGCACGCCGAACCGGGTGTACAGGATCCCGTAGAGCAGCCCCACGAGGACGCCTGCTGCGACGGCGGCGAGCAATGCCAGCGCTAAAGGCCATTCCATATTCACGAAACCCACGGCGAGGATTGCGGAAGCCAGCCCGCTGACCGAGCCCACCGAAAGGTCGATCTCGCCGAGCAGCAGCACGAGCACGATGCCGATGGCGATGGTTCCCACGGCCGCGCACTGGAGGGTGAGGTTGACGAGGTTGGTCGGCGAGAGGAAGTTCTCGTTGAGCAGCTGAAAAGCCACCCAGATCACGATCAGTCCGATCACGACGGGCAACGAGCCGAGGTCACCCGTGCGAATTCGGGACCAGGCCGCCTGGAACGCGCCTCGCAGACCATTTCGTTGGATGAGGCGCTCGTCCTGCAGGTCGGCCGCCATGGCCGACAGTGACGGGTCGGGCAGGGCTTCGGCGGGCGTCGGGGTGGTCATGACTGGTTCTCCTCCTCGTTGCGCGCCTGGGCCCGTCGGGTCACGGCATTGTCTGAGGCTCCGGTGATGGCGGCGATGATCTCCTCGTAGCTCACCTCGCCCACGATGAATTCACCGTTGTTCCGGCCGAGGCGCAGCACGACGATCCGATCCGCCACTGCCTGCACATCGGCCATGTTGTGGCTGATCAGGATGACCGCCAGCCCCCGTTCGCGCAACCGCTCGATCAGGTTGAGGACCTCCGCGGTCTGGGCCACGCCGAGCGCAGCCGTCGGCTCGTCGAGTATCACGATTCCGGGGTCACCGATCAGCGACCGCGCTATCGCAACAGTCTGGCGCTGTCCGCCGGACAGGGACGCCACGACGATACGAACAGACGGAATCTTTGCCGACAGTTGTCGCAGCAACTGCCAGGCTCGCTGTTCCATTTCGACTTCCTTGAGCGTCACCGCGCCGAGTTCGTGTCCGAGGAACAGATTGGCCACCACATCGAGGTTGTCGCACAGGGCGAGGTCCTGGTAGACGGTCGCGATTCCGAGCCGGTTGGATTCCGCCGGGGTGTTGATGGAAACCGGTTTGTTGTCTCGAACGATAGAACCGGTGTCTGCGGGGTGTACTCCGGCCAGGATCTTGATCAGGGTCGACTTTCCGGCGCCGTTGTCTCCGACGAGAGCCACCACCTCGCCTGGGTAGACGTCCAGGCTGATATCGGTCAGCGCCTGCACCGCACCGAAGCTCTTGTTGATGCCACGCATCGAGAGCAGGGGCGTGCGTGTCGTCGCATTGCTGGGGGAAGGGGAGAGAACCGCCATTGGTCTGTCCTTAGTAGACGGGGCTGTGAGCCCGTTATGGATGAGCCCGTACGTGATGAGGGTTGCTGGCTCGATGAGCGGGCCTGGCGTTGCGGGGCGGGGCATTACTGGGCGGGCGGGAGAGCCGGCCGGGAACCCGCTGGGCCCCGGCCGGCAGGTCCTCTTTACTCGATTCCGGCGGCCGTGCAGGCCTCCGCGTATTCGGCCGTGCAGATCTGCTCCACGGTGTAGAAACCATCCGCGACGACAGTGTCCATGATGTTGGCAACTGTCACGACCACCGGGGTCAGCAGCGTCGACGGTGTTCCCTCGACCGTTGTGTCGCCCTCGGGTGTCTCGCCGGTGGCCAGTTGGTGCGCAATTTCTGCGGCCAGCTCGGCTTCGGCCTTAATGGCCTTGTAGACCGTCATGAACTGGTCTCCGGCGACGATGCGCTGGATGGCGGCAAGCTCGGCATCCTGCCCGGTCACGGGAGGCAGTGGATCGGTTCCGGCTGCCATGAGCGCCGCAATCGCACCCCCCGCGGTTCCATCGTTGGCCGCGTACACGCCGATGATGTCATCGCCGTACTGGGTGATCTGGCCGGCCATGAATTCCTGAGCCTTGTCGGGGCTCCAGTCAGGAGTGTCATACTCCGCCAGGATGGGGATACCGGACGGATCGATCACCGAATGGGCGCCCTTCTTGAACTGGGCCGCGTTGCCGTCCGTGGGCGAACCGTTGATCATAACGATGCCCTGGGGGTCAGTGGCACCGCCGTTCTCTTCGATCTTGTCCACGAGCGCGGTGCCCTGCAGCACACCGACCTGTTCGTTGTCGAAGGAGACGTAGTACGCGAGGTCTTCGCTCGTGATCAGCCGGTCGTAGGAGATGACCGGTACGTCCTGGGATCTCGCCGACGCCACAATGCTGGCCGCCGCCGCCGCGTCCACGGGGTCGAGCACCAGCACCGCGATTCCCTGCGTCAGCGCGGACTCGGCCTGTTGCAGCTGCTTGGCAGCGTCCTGGTCCGCGTTGGCATAGACAATCTCGTAGTTGCCGAGCGACTTCAGCTTCGCCTCGAAGAGCGGCCGGTCGAAGCTTTCGTACCTGGTCGTCTTGGACTCAGGCAGAAGCAGCCCGATCTTGACCGTCTCCCCGCCAGACACGTCCGTGGTACTCCCGGTGTTGGTCGTGGAACAGGCAGCCAACGTCCCGGTCGTTGCCATGAGGACAACGCTCAGTAGCGCGATTCTTACGCGTGCTTTTCTCATCGATATGCCTCCGCTGTGGCCATCCCGATTGATGGTGCAACCAAGGTCGTCCCGCCGGGCACAAGCGTCAAGCCCCCATGGCACCCCCCGACGGGGGGCAGAATGGAGGCTTGACGCACTAGTCGTGCTGCGGAAATCCGAGGTTGATCCCACCGTGACTCGGATCGAGCCAGCGGCTGGTCACGGCCTTCTCCCTGGTGAAGAATGCGATCCCGGCCGCGCCGTACGCCTTGGCGTCGCCGAAGAGTGAGTTCTTCCAGCCGCCGAACGAATGCGAGGCTACCGGAACGGGGATGGGCACGTTGATGCCCACCATGCCCACCTGCACCTCGTTCTGGAACCGCCGCGCCGCGCCGCCGTCGTTGGTGAAAATGGCGGTGCCGTTGCCGTACGGGCTGGCGTTGATGAGCTTGAGGCCCTCGGCATAGCTGCCCACCCTGATGATCGACAGCACCGGGCCGAAGATCTCGTCGATGTATACCCTGGACTGCACGCTCACCCGGTCGAACAGGGTGGGGCCGAGCCAGAAACCGGATGCCTCGCCGTCGACGGCCACATCGCGCCCGTCGACCACGACATCCGCTCCGTCGGCGGCGGCGAGGTCGATGTACGAGGCCACCTTATCGCGGTGCGCCTCGGTGATCAGCGGGCCCATGTCGCAGCCGCGCAGGCCGTCGCCGACCCGTAGCCCACCCATGCGTTCGGTAATTTTCGCCACGAGCTCGTCGGCGACAGGTTCAACCGCCACGATCACACTGATGGCCATGCAGCGCTCACCGGCGGAGCCGAAACCCGCGTTGACCGCGGCATCCGCTGCCAGGTCGAGGTCGGCGTCCGGCAAGACCAGCATGTGGTTCTTCGCGCCACCGAGCGCCTGTACACGCTTGCCGTGCGCCGAAGCGGTCTCGTAGATGTAGCGCGCGATCGGGGTGGACCCCACGAAGGAGATGGACTGCACATCGGGGTGTCCGAGCAGCGCGTCGACGGCCTCCTTGTCGCCGTGCACCACGTTGAAGACACCGTCGGGCAGACCTGCCTCGGTAAACAGGGCGGCCATCCAGTTGGCTGCGGTCGGGTCCTTCTCACTCGGCTTCAGCACGACCGTGTTGCCGGCGGCTATCGCGAGCGGAAAGAACCAGAGCGGAACCATGGCCGGAAAGTTGAAGGGGCTGATGATGCCGACCACGCCGAGAGGCTGGCGCAGCGTGTACACGTCCACTCCCGTCGACACGTTCTCGGAGTACTCACCCTTGGAGAGGTGCGGCATACCGAGCGCGAACTCCACCACCTCGAGGCCGCGGGTAATCTCGCCAAGAGCGTCGGAGGTAACCTTGCCGTGTTCGGCCGTGAGGATGTCGGCGAGCTCGCCCATGCGTTCGTTCAGCAGTTCGCGAAAGGCGAACATGATGGTCTGGCGGCGGGCCTGGCTGGTGTCCCGCCAACCCGGGAAAGCAGCGGCGGCCACGTCCACAGCACCGTCAACGTCCGCGCTGCTCGCAAGCAGTACGTTCTTGGCGACCATACCGGTGGCCGGGTTGTAGACAGGGGCGGTGCGGGTGGACGCCGCGGCGCTCTCGGCGCCGCCGATCCAGTGGTTGAGCACGGTTGTCATGTGAGTCCTTACAGTTCGTCGGTCCCGAAATCGACGGAGATTTCGGCGATTTGAGCGGTTTTCCCGCGTTGTAGGGCAGAAGCCCGCGAAATCTCCGTCGATTTCGCGGGCAGGTCACGCGAGCAGGTCGAGGGAGAGTACCTCGTCGTAGATTGCGAGGGCCTCGGCAACCTCGGCGTCGGTCACCACGCACGGCGGTACGACGTGGATGCGGTTCTCCATCAGAAAGGGCAACAGCCCACGGGCGAGTAGCTCGGTCTTGATGCGCGCCATCACTGCCGCGCTCACCGGTTCACGGGTGAGTGGGTCGGTCACGAGTTCCAGGACCCAGAACACGCCCTCGCCTCGCACCTCTCCGATGATCGGGTGGTTGGCGGCGAGCGCCGCGAGCCCGGGCGCGAGCACCGAGCGGCCGATGCGGGCCGCGTTCTCCACGATGCCTTCCTCCTCCATCGCGTCGAGCGCGGCCACGATCGAGGCCATGGCCAGCGGATGCCCGCTGTACGTCAGTCCCCCCGGGAATACGGCGGTGTCGAAGCCGGCCGCGATCGCATCCGAGATGATGACCCCGCCCGTGGGCACGTACCCCGAGTTGACTCCCTTGGCGAAGGTGATCAGGTCGGGCGTCACGTCGTAGCCCTCGAAGGCAAACCAGCGCCCGGTGCGCCCGAAGCCGCACATCACCTCGTCGAGGATGAGCAAGATGCCGTAGCGGTCGCAGAGCCCGCGCACCCCGGCGAGGTAGCCGGGCGGCGGCAGCATCACGCCGGCCGTTCCCGGCACCGATTCAAGCAGCACCGCGGCGATCGACGTCGATCCCTCACTCTGAATGACGCGCTCGAGGTGCTGCAGGGCGCGTTCCGATTCCTGCTCGGGCGTCGTCGCCCAGAACTCGCTGCGGTACAGGTACGGGCCAAAGAAGTGCACGTGTCCCCGCGCGTATTCGTTGGGCACACGGCGCCAGTCCCCGGTGGCCACGATGGCCGCGCCGGTATTGCCGTGGTACGACCGGTAGGTGGAGAGCACTTTGTCGCGACCGGTGTGCAGGCGGGCCATGCGAATGGCGTTCTCATTGGCATCCGCTCCCCCGTTCGTGAAGAAGACCTTGTTGAAGCCGTCCGGAGCCCGGTTTACGATTCGCAGGGCGGCCTCGCCGCGGGCGAGGTTGGCGGTGGACGGCGCGATGGTCGCGAGCAGGTTCGCCTGCTCCACGATGGCTTTCACGACCGACGGATGCTGGTGGCCGATATTCACGTTGACCAACTGGCTCGAGAAGTCGAGGTACTGGTGCCCCTCGTGGTCCCAGACCCGGCAGCCGAGGCCGCCGGCGATCACGAGGGGCTTGAGCGCGCCCTGCGCCGACCAGGAGTGGAATACGTGCGCGCGGTCGAGCTCGCTCGTGCGCTCGTTCAGGCCGAGCAGGGGGGTGGTGGTGTCGTTCACGCGGATGCTTCTTTCTGTGTTGGTGGTCGGGCGGCCCCTGTCTGGCAGCGGCCGCCCGACCGATATACGAATGCTTACTCGCCGCCCTCCGTGAGCGTCACGTCGATCGGGGTCCAGTCGGCGCCCATCACGTCGACGCCGTCCGCCTCGAGCTCATCGAGGGCCTGTTGTACGTACTCGTTGGAGTACGCGGTCGTGGGCGGCTCGGCGGTGATAATGGTGCTGCCGGTCTCGTTCTGGGTGTTCAGGGCGATGTCGACGGTGTTGGCCCAGGCGACCTCGTCGATCAGGCCCACGCCGTTTGTGGACGGCCAGATCAGCTTGCTGACCTCGTTGGTCATCCACAGCTGGTGGCCAGAAGGCAGCGCCGAACCGGCGGCGGTCACGATTGCGGCGGCTTCCTCAGGGTTGTTCGCGGCGTAGATCCAGCCCTCGATCGAGGCTTTGATGAACTTCACCGTAGTGGCGGCGTAGCCCTCATCGCTCTCGAGCTTGTCGGTGTTGGCCCAGATGCCGTCCTGGAGCATAGCTGTGCCCTCGGTGTTCCAGTCGATCACGTTGAGGTCATCGGGCTGGTACAGGTCGCCGGTTTCCGGGTTCACGGTCTCCAGAACCTGGGCGTACTCGTTGTAGGTCATGGCCTGCGCAGCGTCGATGTCGCCGGAGAGGAAGGCGTTCATGTCGAAGGCCTGCTGCACGAGGCTGATGTCGTCGATCGCGACCCCGGCCTTCTGCATGCCGGCGAAGAGCTCCCACTCGTTGCCGTAGCCCCAGCTGCCCACGTTCTTCCCGGCGAGGTCGGTGGCCGTGGTGATGTCCTTGTCCTTGAACGAGATCTGGGTCGTGGCACTGCGCTCGAAGATCTGGGCGACATCGGTGATGTTGGCGCCCTGTTCGATCGAGCCGAGCACCTTGGGCACCCAGGAGATGGCGTAGTCCACGTCGCCGGCCGCGAGCACGTCCTGCGGAACGATATCGGGACCGCCCTCCACGATCGTCACGTCGAGCCCCTCCGCCTCATACAGGCCCTGGTCGACCGCGGCGTAGTAGCCGGCGAACTGCGCCTGCGCCGACCACTGCAGTTGCAGGGTCACCGGGGTGAGACCGTCCGCCGCGTCACTCGCTGCGCCGCCCGAGTCGCTGCCCGCGCTGCAGCCGGTGAGTACGAGCGCGCTGACCGCGGTGAGGGTTCCGAACGTGCCGAGCCATCGTGTGCTGTGTTTCATGTTTCCTCCAGTGCCTGATAGGTGCCGTGCTGTGGCGGGATGTACCGTGATGGGTTGACCTACCCGCCGTGACGGCGGGTCAGCATCTTCTCCACGATGAGCGCGCCGCAATAGAACAGGAGGCCGAGCAGGATCGATCCGAGCACGAATGCCCACGCCAGGGGGTAGTTGCTGCTCGAAGCCGCCGAGGTGATCGACTTGCCTAGACCGCCGACCGGGCCGCCGAAGTACTCGGCGATCAGGGCGCTGATCACGGCCAGCGAGCTCGCGATCCGCAGACCGGTGAACACAAACGGCCGCGCAGTGGGCAGGGTCACGGTTCGCGTCGCCTGCCAGCGCGACGCCGCGGTCGCCCGCATGAGGTCACGGTGCACCCGCGGTACCTGCCGCAGCCCCTTGAGCGTGTTGAAATACACCGGCACGAACACGGCGAACGCGGCCACCAGCTGACGGGCGGTCTCTGCTCCGGCGCCGAACATCGTGTAGAGCACCGGGGCCAGGGCCACAATCGGCACCACAGCGATCGAGGCCACGATCGGGGCCGCCATCTCGTCGAATACACCCACGAGTGCCGACAGCACGGCGAGCAGAATGCCGAGCAGCGCCCCGATCACGAGCCCGATCAGGGCGTTGCGGCCGGTGACCGCCATTCCGTTCAGGACGTTCTGTAGGTTGGCACCGAACTGCTCTCCGATCGCGAACGGTCCGGGCAGGATGAAGGGTTTGATCCCCAGCCCTGTCACGGCGCCCTGCCAGAGCAGCACGACGGCGACCCCGAAGAGCACCGGAGCCAGTAGGGCCAAGGCCGGCGAGGGCATCCGTTCTGCGCGGCTTGTCATCGCGTCTCGACCCCGCGAGCCCCGGCAGCGGGTGCCCCATGCAGCAGTTCGCGCACCTGGCTCACCGATTGGAAGAACCCCTCGTCTTCGCGCAGGTCCTCGCCGCGGGCGGCCGCGCGGCCGAGGTTGACACTCAGCACAGAGCGGATGCGTCCGGGCCGCGGCTCCAAGACCACCACGCGATCGGACAAGAAGACTGCCTCGGGAATGGAGTGCGTCACGAACACGACGGCGGCGTTCGTTTCGGCGCAGATACGCACGAGTTCGTCCTGCATGCGCTCGCGGGTCATCTCGTCGAGGGCACCGAAAGGTTCGTCCATGAGGAGAAGGCTCGGGCGTTCGGCGAGTGCGCGCGCGATCGCCACCCGCTGCTGCATGCCGCCCGAAAGTTGGTCCGGATAGCTGCGGGCGAATTCGGTGAGGCCCACCAGCTCGATAAGTTCCGCCGCACGAGCTCGACGTGCCGCTGTGCCCACGCCGTGCAGTTCGAGCGGTAGCTCGATGTTGCCCGTGACCGTGCGCCAGGGCAACAATCCGGCCTGCTGAAAGGCGATGCCGTAGTCCTGGTCGATGCGAGCCTGGCGGGCCGGCTTGCCGAATACCTCGATGCTGCCGCTCGTGGGGGTGTCGAGGTCGGCGATGAGCCGCAGCAGCGTGCTCTTTCCGCAGCCGCTCCGCCCGATCAGCGACACGAACTCGCCGGGGGCCACCGTGAGGCTCACGTCGTCGAGCGCAGTCACGGATGCCCCCTTCCGCACCTCGAAGACTCGACTCACGTCCCGCACCACGACCGCGTCGTTCACATCCTGGTTCACGCTGAAACCTCTCCCCTGCGAAATCGACGAAGCACCAGCCCGAGCAGGGCCACGAAGCCCGCAGCCACGAGGCCCACGAGCACGGATCCGAAAATGGGTGCCCAGGGCTTGCCGGGGTCGCTGCTCGCGGCCCCGGCGTATTCCACGATGAGGCGCCCGATGCCGCCGCGGAGCCCGATTGAGACCTCGGCCACGACGCTGCCGATCACGGCGCTGGCTGCGGCGAGCCGCAAGGCGGGCAGCAGGTACCCCACACTCGCCGGCAGCCGCAAGCGCCACAGCGTGGTCCACCAACCGGCGGCGTAGCACTGCATGAGGTCCACGTGGTGCGCCTCCGGCGAGCCGAGGCCGCGCAGCGCACCAACCGACACCGGGAAGAACGCGAGGTAAGAGGCGATCAGCGCCACCGACATCCAGCTTTCCCAGCTGAAGCTGCCGAACTCAATCTGCGCGCCCCAGCGGCGCACGAGCGGTGCAATCGCGATCAGTGGCACCGTCTGGCTCAGAATGATCCACGGCAGGATCGCCGACTGGGCGAGCCGGAACCGCTGCATGAGCAGGGCGAGGGCGAGGCCGACGCTCACCCCCACGAGCCAGCCCACCGCGGCGATACCGAGGGTGAACAGGGCCGCCGACAGCACAGCCTGCCAGAGCGGCACAGCGGATACCGCACCGGTCACCGGCTGCACAATGCGCTCCGCCATCACCCAGAGGTGCGGCATGGCAAGGTCGCTGGTGCGCGGAAAGACCGTGACACCGCCGACAACCACTCCATCGGTCGGGCCGAGAAACTTGTAGGCCTCCCAGAGCAGGGCAAGCAGAACGAGCCCCAGTGCGCCGAGGAGCAGTCGGCGCACCGGCAGACCCGATCGACGCGCGAGAGTCATAGCGAACGCTGGGTCACGATGTGGCAACCACGTGCTGGGCCATCGCCGGAATCACGGTCTCGCCGTAGACGCACAGGGTTTCCTCCTTGTTATCGTGCTGGAGGTAGCCGGCGAACTGGTCGACGCCGATCTTCTGCAGGGCATGCAGCTTCTCGATGTGGTCAGCTGGGGTGCCGAGGAGGCAGAAACGGTCCACGATCTCATCGGGCACGAAGGCGGCATGGCTGTTCCCGGCCTTGCCGTGTTCGTTGTAGTCGTATCCCTCACGGCCGGCGATGTACTCGGTGAGCGCCTTAGGCACCTTCGAATCGGTGCCGTACTTCGCCACAATGTCGGCCACATGGTTTCCCACCATGCCGCCGAACCAGCGGCACTGGTCGCGCATGTGCGCCCAGTCGTCGCCGATATACATGGGCGCGGCCACGCAGAACTTGATCGCCTGAGGGTCGCGTCCCACGTTCGCGGCGGCTTCCCGAACGGAGCTGATCATCCACTCGGCCACGTCGAGGTCCGCCATCTGCAGAATGAACCCGTCGCCCACCTCGCCGGCAAGCTTGAGGGCGAGCGGACCGTAGGCTGCCACCCACACGTCGAGGGTCGACCCGGTACTCCAGGGAAACCGCACCGTCGCCCCGTTGTACTCCACCGAGCGGGAGTTTGCGAGTTCCCGGATCACGTGAACGGCCTCGCGCAGTGTCTTGAGAGTGGTCGGCGCCCCGTTTGTGGTGCGCACTGCCGAATCTCCGCGACCGATGCCACAGATGGTGCGGTTGCCGTACATCTCGTTGAGCGTCGCATAGGTGGAGGCCGTGACGGTCCAGTCCCGGGTGGCGGGATTGGTCACCATGGGGCCAACCGTGATGCGGTTCGTTTCAGCGAGGATGCGGCTGAAGATCACATAGGGCTCCTGCCAGAGCAGGTGCGAATCGAAGGTCCACACGTGGCTGAATCCGTGGGCCTCGGCGAGTTTCGCCAACTGTACGGTGCGCGCCGAGGGTGGGTTGGTTTGGAGTACTGCTCCGAAGTCCATCTGCTTCCCCTGTTCCCTAGATCAAGTACTGGCTCAGGCCGCGCTTGATGAAGCGACCATCGCCCTTCGCGCCGAGGTACGCGTTCTGGTCGATGACAACCTTGCCGCGGGACAGCACTGTGTCCACGTGACCATCGATCTCGTAGCCCTCCCAGGCTGAGTAGTCCATGTTCATGTGATGGGTCTTGGCCCTTCCCGTTTCAGGCATCCCAATGGATGTGTGGCCGTTCGGATCGTAGACCACGACGTCGCCGTCGGCGCCGGGCTGGATCACTCCCTTGCGGCCGTACATTCCGAACATGCGGGCGGGGGTGGTGGAGCACACCTCCACCCAGCGTTCGAGGGAAATCTTGCCGTCGACGACACCCTGGTAGAGCAGGTCCATGCGGTGCTCCACCGAGCCGATGCCGTTGGGAATCTTCGAAAAGTCCGCCAGGCCCATGTCTTTCTGGCCCTTCATACAGAAGGGGCAGTGGTCGGTCGACACCATCTGGATGTCGTTCGTGCGCAGGCTCTGCCACATGTGGTGCTGGTGGCCCTCGGCCTTGGCGCGCAGCGGCGTGGAACAGACCCACTTGGCGCCCTCGAACCCGGGCGCTCCGAGGTTGTCTTCGAGAGAGAGGTAGAGGTACTGCGGGCATGTCTCACCGAACACGTTTTGTCCGGTGTCCCTGGCTTGGGCGATCTGGTCGACCGCCTGCTTCGCCGAGACGTGCACGATGTAGAGGGGCGCGCCGGTGAGGTTGGCGAGCATGATCGCCCGGTGCGTGGCCTCTTCCTCGGCCTGCCAGGGTCTCGTGAGGCCGTGATAAAGGGGACTCGTGTTACCGGCAGCGACGGCCTGCTGCACGAGCAGATCGATGACGCTGCCGTTTTCGGCGTGCATCATGATGATGCTGCCGTTCGTCGCGGCCCGCTGCATGGCCTTGACGATCTGGCCGTCATCGCTGAGGAACACGCCCTTGTAGGCCATGAAGAGCTTGAAGCTCGAGACACCCTCGGCCACGAGCTCGTCCATCGCGGTGAGCGAGGAGTCCTGCACGTCCGAGAGGATCTGGTGAAAGCCATAGTCGATGGCACACTGGCCAGCGGCCTTTTCGTGCCACTTCTGGTACTGGTCGATCACGTTCTCCCCGGCGTACTGCACGACGAAGTCCACGATGCTCGTGGTGCCTCCCCAGGCCGCGGCCCGGGTTCCGGTCTCGAAGGTGTCGCTCGCCTGGGTGCCGCCGAACGGCATCTCCATGTGGGTGTGGGCGTCGATTCCGCCCGGAATCACGTACTTGCCCCGGGCGTCGATCACAGTGTCGACGTTGCTCTCCACGTCGAAGCCGAGAAGCCGGGAGCCGGGCGAGAGCACCGCTGCGATGGTTTCGCCGTCGATGAGCACGTCGGCGAGGGCAGTGCCCGTGGAATTGACGACGGTGCCGTTCTTGATGAGTGTTTTCATGGCGCCGTGATGGACTCGTAGGAGTCCGGGCGGCGGTCCCGGTAGAACTGCCAGGAGTTTCGCACCTCGCGGATCAGGCCGAGATCGAGGTCGCGAATCAGGATCTCCTCGGTGCCCGTGGAGGCTCGGTCGCCCACGTAGTTGCCCTGCGGGTCGACGAAGTACGAACTGCCGTAGAAGGTCACGGCCTCGTCGCCGAATTCATCCGCTTCATTGCCGATGCGGTTGTTCGCACCGATGTAGTACTGGTTGGCCACGGCCGCCGCGGGCTGTTCGAGCTCCCACAGCCGGTTCGACAGCCCCGGCTTGGTGGCCGAGGGGTTGAACACGATCTCGGCACCGTTCAGACCGAGCTCGCGCCAGCCCTCCGGGAAGTGTCGGTCGTAGCAAATGTAGATGCCGACCTTGCCCACCTTGGTGTCGAAGACCGGGTAGCCCAGGTTGCCGGGGCGAAAGTAGAACTTCTCCCAGAACTGCGGCAGGTGGGGGATGTGATGCTTGCGGTATTTGCCCAGGACCGTACCGTCCGCGTCGATCACCACGGCGGTGTTGTAGAGCACGCCGGGCTGTTCCTCTTCGTACACCGGCAGGACTATCACCATGTTGCACTCAGCGGCGAGCTTCTGGAAACGCTCGACGAGCGGTCCGGGAACCCGGTGCGCAAACTCGTAGTACTTCGAATCCTGCACGATTCCGAAGTACGGCCCGTGAAACAGCTCCTGGAAGCAGATGATCTGCGCGCCCTGTTCGGCCGCCGTGCGCACGAAGCCCTCGTGTTTCACGATCATCGATTCTTCGTCCCCGGTCCAGGTGGCCTGGGTTATCGCCGCTCGAACTATGTTGTTGCCGTCGCTCATGCTGTTGCCTCCACTGGTTCAGAACGTCAAAAACTTCTCAGACTGCGTTGTCCGGTTTTGTTATTATTTGACGTAAACATTTCAAATGTGTTTCTCTGTGTGACGCACGCGTTAATCATCCTGTCGGCCCACGGAGCCCGAGGCAAGCATTATGCAGATCTTCATCGACGGCATCGAAGACCGCACACCGGTCGCGATCGCGGCGCATGTGGCTCGTCTGATCTCCTGCGGCCGCCTGGCCCAGGGCGAGCGTCTGCCCACCGTTCGTCAGCTCGCGGGAGCACTCGCGGTGAGCCCGGCCACCATCAGCCACGCCTGGCAGGCCCTCGCCGCGGCGGGGCTCATCGTCTCCCGAGGCCGCAGCGGAACCTTCGTGCTCGGCACCGCGCCGCGCTGGCTTCCAGCGCGCAGCCGATCCATGGCCGGTCAGCCAAGCGAGGTGCGCTTCGATCTGTCCAGGGGCACCCCGGATCCCCTCCTGCTCCCCACTCTCGCGCCCGCGCTGTCGCGCCTGCAGGAACACGCCGTCACTCCCAGCTATCAGGCACTCCCGGTGATTCCCGAACTCCTAGCCGTACTGGAGCGCACCTGGCCTTACCGCGCCGAAGCGCTCACCGTGGTCGACGGCGCGCTCGACGCTGTGTCGAGAAGCCTCGAACAGGTCACCAGGTTCGGCGACCGCGTGATCGTGGAGAGCCCCGGATTCCCGCCATTCTTCGATCTGCTCGACCAGCTCGGGCTTCAACGGCTGCCCGTGACGATCGATTGCCACGGCATCGTTCCGGCCGCGTTCCACGCCGCGCTCCGGCACGCTCCGGCAGCCGTGATCCTGCAGCCACGAGCACAGAACCCAACCGGTGCATCCATGCCAGGAGAACGCGCCGCCGAGCTCGCCCGGCTGCTGCTCACCGTTCCGCAGGCCGCCGACACCATCGTGATCGAAGACGACCATTCGGGCGAGATCAGCATCGCACCAGACGTGAGCCTCGGAAGCTGGCTGCCGAGTCGGGTGTTGCACGTGCGCAGTTACTCCAAAACCCATGGTCCCGACCTGCGCATCGCCGCGCTCGGCGGGCCGACCGAACTGATCGACGCCATCGTCGCGCGACGCATGCTTGGCCCCGGCTGGACAAGTCGCATGTTGCAGAGCATCCTGCACGACCTGCTCACCGAGGGCGACAGCATGGCCCAGGTCAGCGAGGCGAGGCGCATCTACTTCGCCAGACAACGCGCCTTGCGGGTGACCCTCGGCGAATGCGGGCTGGAGCTGCCGCCGGCGGACGGCATCAACATGTGGCTGCCGGTGCACAACGAACGCGAGGCACTCGTGCGACTGGCGGCAGCCGGCATCCGGGTGGCCGGCGGCTCGCCATTTCTGGCGAACGAGCACTCCGGGGAGTTCATTCGTGTGACGGCCGCCGCACTGACGGCGGATGTGGGCTTCGTCGCGACGGCGCTGGTTCAGGCCGCGGTACCTCCGGCCTCGGCCGCGCAGGCCGCGGACCCACGATGGGCCTGACCTGCGCGGTCCTGGCCAGCGCCTTGGCCTAGGCTTATTCCAGACCGCTGGTTGGCTGTAACCGGTAGCGCAGGCTTTGATTTGAGCCGCAGGTCCCCCCAATCCTGCTCGTTCCTCCCCGCGTCCGCCTGCGCACCCTCTGCGCGGAAGCGCTCAAGCCTCTGCGAGAAACCATGAATCGTCGCATCGTCGCCGCGGCGGTACTCGCCGCCTCTGCCGTGCTGCTCGGCGGCTGCGCCGCGAGCCCTGCCCCTCTGGCGCCCGAAAGCGCATCCTCAGCACCCGGCTACCCGGTCTCGCTCACGAACTGCGGCACCGCCGTCACTGTTGCAGCCGAGCCCCGGCGCGTTGTCACCATCAAGTCGTCAGCCACCGAGCTCATGCTCGCCCTCGGTCTGGGGGACCGCATCGTGGGTTCCGCTTTCCTCGACGGGCCGCTGCCGGCCGATCTCGAAGCAGCCGGCTCGGCCCTGAACGTGATCAGCGATTTCCTGCCCGGACAGGAGGCCGTCCTCGGCCTCACCCCCGACTTCATCTACGGCGGTTGGGAGTCGAACTTCTCGGCCGACGGAGTGGGCGAACGCGACGCGCTCGAGAAGCTCGGCGTGGGCAGCTACGTGTCGCCAGCCGCCTGCAAAGGCGATGAGATGCCCGACCCACTGACCTTCGACTCCGTTTTCGCCGAGATCAGCGAGGCCGGCCAGATCTTCGGTGCGACGGATGCCGCCGCCAGCCTTGTCGCTTCCCTCCAGGCCGATCTTGCCGATCTGACGCCCGCCGCTACGAGCGATACAGCGAAGCCCACCGCCCTCTGGTATTCCAGTGGAACCGACACTCCATATGTTGGCGCGGGCATAGGTTCGCCCGAGATGATCATGGATGCAGCCGGACTCAGGAATATATTCCATGAGGTGCATGACACGTGGACCTCTGTGGGTTGGGAGTCCATCATCGAGGCGAACCCGAGTGTGATCGTGCTCGTCGACGCCACCTGGAATACCGCGGCAGACAAGATCGCCAACCTTGAGTCGAGTGCGGCCACCCAGGGCCTCGATGCCGTGGTCAATAAGCGCTACATCGTGCTGCCTTTCGCCTCTACCGAGGCCGGCATTCGCAATGTCGAGGCCTCAGCCTCGGCAATCGACCAGCTCGCCGCACTGAACAAGTAGCCAGCGAGGGCAACAGAAGTGGTGACGCGGTGACGCGCGGGCGTTATGTCGGCTGGCTGGCGGCTGCCACGGTGGCGCTGGTGCTGGCCTGCGCCATCGCTGTCACCATCGGCCCGGCGAACGTGACCCTCACCCAGGTGGTCGGCAGTTTCGCCGAGCGCCTCGGCGTGCCGTTCGGCGAGCCCGTGCCGCCCCTCATCGACTCGATCGTGTGGCAGTTGCGTCTGCCCCGGGTGCTCACGGCCGCGGCAGTAGGGGCCGGCCTCGCACTGAGCGGCGCCGTGATGCAGAGCGTCACCCGCAATCCGCTCGCCGACCCGTACCTGCTCGGCCTGTCGTCGGGAGCCTCGCTCGGCGCGGTCTGCGTCGTCATTCTGGGCGTGGGTTTCGCCTTGCCGGCTGCGGCGTTCCTCGGCGCGCTGATTGCCCTCTTCGCCACGCTCAGCATCGCCAGAGTGGGGGGCACGATCACACCCGCGCGGGCCGTGCTCTCCGGGCTCGCGATCGCCCAACTCGCCGCAGCAGGCACGTCATTCATCATTTTCTGGGCGGCCAAGGGGGACTCCTACCGGGAGATTCTCAACTGGCTGCTCGGCTCGGTCTCTGGAGCGACGTGGCAGAGCGTCGCCATCTCGATGAGTGCCCTGGTGGTCGTGGGTACGGCGATCGTGCTCTCAGCCACACGCCTAGACGCCTTTGCGTTCGGAGACACCTCTGCCGCGAGCCTCGGCATCAACGTGAACGCCACGCGCTGGGCCCTCCTCGGTTCGGTGGCACTCCTCACCGGTGCGATGGTGGCAGTGAGCGGCTCGATCGGCTTCGTCGGGCTGATCCTCCCGCACCTGGTGCGCGGTCTCAGTGGTCCCGGCCACCGCCGACTTCTCCCACTCGTCTTAGTGTGCGGCGCACTGTTCCTCGTGATCGCGGACACGCTCGCCCGCACGGTCTTTGATCCGAGGGAGCTCCCCGTGGGCATCATCACGGCCTTCATCGGCGTGCCGGTCTTCATCCTGCTGATCAAACGAAAGAAGTCGGCCGTATGGGCGTAACCACCGGCGTGACGATCACCGACCTGTCGTTCTCGATCGACGGCACCCGCATCCTGAGCGAGGTGTCGGCCGCCGTGTCCACCGGCACCATCACGGGCCTGCTCGGCCCGAACGGGGCCGGCAAATCCACGCTTTTGCGCCTGATCGCCGGCATCGAAAAGGCGGAGGCCGGCGCTGTCGCCCTCGACGGCGTGGCGATCGGCTCCCTACCCCGACGTGAGGTGGCCCGTCGCATTGCCCTGCTCGAACAGAACACGTCACCGAGTGTCGACCTGTCGGTCGCGGAGGTTGTGCTGCTGGGGCGAATCCCCCACCGCACGCGTCTGCTCGGCAGCTTCGGCGGAGACGACGACAAGCAGGTGGCAGCGGATGCCCTCGCCGCCGTTGGCGCCGCGGACCTCTCGGATCGCCTGTGGCACACGCTCAGTGGCGGGCAGCAGCAGCGAGTTCAGATTGCCCGCGCTCTCGCGCAGCGTCCGAGCCTGCTCCTGCTCGACGAGCCAACCAACCACCTCGACGTGAGCGCGCAGCTCTCACTACTCGGCCAGGTGCGCGATCTCGGGCTGACCGCCGTGATGGCCTTGCACGATCTGAATCTGGCTGCCGCGTACTGCGACAGTATCCTGCTCCTGCACGCCGGCCGGCTCGTGGCCGCCGGCACACCGCGCGAGGTGCTGCAGCCCGAGACGATCAAGGCCGTGTACGGGGTGGAATGCGACATCATCGATCATCCACGCGGCGGGCATCCGGTTATCGTCTTCTCCCCAATGGCCTCATCCACAACAGGGGGAACCCCATGAAGAAAATCACCGTGCTGGCTGGCGGCGTGGGCGGCGCACGCTTCACCCGCGGGCTCCTCGCGCACCTCGCCGAGGTCGAACCGTCGACGGAGGTCACCGTGGTTGTGAACACGGGCGACGACATGTGGCTCGACGGCCTGCGCATCTGCCCCGACCTCGACACCGTGATGTACACGCTCGGCGGCGGCATCAACGAGGAGCAGGGCTGGGGCCGACCGGAGGAGAGCCGGCGAGCGTCGGGCGAAATCGCCGCGTACGGTCGCGGCTGGTCGTGGTTCACGCTCGGCGACCTCGACCTGGCCACGCACATCGTGCGTACAGACCTGCTGCGCGGCGGATCGACGCTGAGCGAGGCGACAGAGTTCCTCTGCAGACGCTGGCAGCCGGGGGCCGTGCTGCTGCCGATGAGCGACCAGCCGGTGGAGACGCACGTGCGGCTGGCCGCAGATGTGGACGAGCATCGCGCCGGCGAACTTATGCACTTTGAGGAATGGTGGGTGCGCTACCGCGCCGGCATTCCGGTCACCGAGTTCGTGCAGGTGGGACTGGCTGATGCGGCGGCTGCGCCCAGGGTGGTCCGGGCCATCGAGAACGCCGACGTCGTGATCCTTCCTCCGTCAAATCCCGTGGTCTCGGTGGGCACGATCATGGCCGTTCCCGGCATCCGCTCCGCCCTCCAGGCCAGCAGTGGCCAGGTCGTGGGGGTCTCTCCCATCATCGGCGGGGCGGCCGTGCGCGGCATGGCAGACGCGTGCCTGCAGACCATAGGGGTAGAGACCTCGGCCGCCGCGGTGGGGCTGCACTATGGCTCGCGCACATCGGGCGGGCTGCTCGATGCCTGGCTCGTGGATGAGACGGATGCGGCGGCGCTACCCGCTCTCACGGCCGCCGGTATCCGCTCTGCTGCCGTGCCGCTCTGGATGCGCGACGTTCCATCCACGGCCGCAATGGCGGTCGCCGCGATCGCCCTCGCCCGCGCCTGACCGCGCGGTCATGCCGCGTCCGCGCCGCTCCCGCGCGGCGCTACCGCCGCAGCGGGCGCGCACGGCCACATCGGCGCGCGGGTCAGGCGTCCGCGCCCTCAACGAGAGCCCGCGTGAAACGGCCGAGGCCACGTGCGCGGGCGGCATCGAGGTCCGCGGGGGTGTCCACGTCGCGGCGGATAGATGCCGAGGGGGGAATGTTCAACGGAACGTGCCCGGCGGCCTCGTGCGCGCGTCTCGATCCAGGGCCGAATCGGGGCACGAACGGTACCCCGGCGAGGGCGAGCAACGTTGTGGTACCGGCGCCCCCGGCATCCGGAACCATCGATCGCGGGTGGACGGCGCCCAGGGCGAGCGCAGACTCGACCTCACTCCCCAAGAGTGCGGGCAGGTCACCCGTTAACACAGCCACGTTCGCGGCCGGGCATGCCTGCCTCGCCGCGGCCACCCCCTGCTCAATCGCCGAATTGAGTGAATCGACCGGCGTTCGCTTCTCGCGCACGATCACCGCCCCCAGGTGAGCGAGCAGTGGCGCCAGCCGCTCATCGCCGGTCACGACGAATACCCTCTCCACTGTGGATGCCGCCACCAGGGCCGCCACGGTGTCGAGCGCGAACGCGTCGGCGAGTGCCGCTCGCTCCGGCAGGTCCGCCAGTCGGCTCTTCGCCCCGGGATTGCCCTTGACCGGAACGACGGCGACCCAGCTCATCCGTTGGCCTCCGGATGTAGCAGCACGTACCCTCCCGAGTTTGGAGGATCACGAACATCTGCGGCGGCCATCCTCGATTGTCTCACCCGTGAGACACCTACACCCGGAGCGAGTAACGTCTCCCCTCCGGATCGCGCCCGAGCACACCAGCATCCACGAGGTAGCGGCGCAGGGTCGCCACGTCATGCGCATAGGCCTCCAAGGTGGCATTCACCTCAACTTCTGTCAGATGGCCGCCGGCAACAAATGCTCGTGCCGCGATCCAGCGCAAGAGCGCGGCACGCTGCTCCTGATTGGCCGGGTACTGGTCGACCCGACCGTCGGCGCCGAGAAATCTTTCAATGCCCGTGCGCTCCGGGCGAACCGGGGCCGTCTCGAGGAGGGCCCTGAGCCCGGACGTTTCGGCAACGAACTCACCGGATGCGGCTCGGCGAATCAGTCCAGCGTGCTCAAGCCGTGCCAGAGAGCGATCGCGGCGCTTCGGCACCATCCCCGAATCGCCCGCTGAGGCAATGACCACTTCCGCGTAGGCCGTGCGGGTGTCGTCATTGAGGAGGGAGGCAATGACACGGCGCCAGTCGTCTGACATAAGGTCCTTACTGTCGATCTAGGCGGGCATTGCGTGTGAGGACCGGATCGCGACAGCTACAACCCAGGCCAACCCGGCGAGGGCAAAGAAAGCCAGTCCAAGAAGTAAGGATCGCCGGGATACCCGGGACCGTTCATACTCGCCGCTCAATTTTGTCCCAACTGCCACCACGCAGGAGACAAGGCCGCCGCCCGCGAAAAACACCACGGACCCGTCAATCAGCGTCTCGAGCATGCCCCCCCCCCCATACGCCCCATACGTCATCTCCGTCATCTCCGTCATCTCCAGCCTCCCGCATGCCCTCTGACAGGGTCAATCGTGGCCGGCGTTTCGTTATCAACACGTGAGCCGGCGGTGCTGCTGCACGTTCACCCGAGGTTCCGTGGGCGAGGCAGTCCGGGCAGACGATAACGACGCACAGCTCGGACTCGGGACACAGTTCTAGCCCGCTGCGGAGCTGGCCGTATTGGCGCGGTGGGTGGCTGCGGGTCGCCCGGTGCTTTTGCTGGTGCTCCCCAGCGATCCGCCGACCCCGCAACGGGAAGATCGGGCCGAGCAACCTCGGCCACAAGTTGCCGCCCTGTGGCACTGTCCCCAACGGCGATGTCGCGCCACACTGGACGCATGCTCGACTACTCGAACCCCGCCACCGCCCCACTCCGCCTCAGCAACGGCGAACGCGATGATGCGATTGAGACCCTGCGTGCACACCTCGCGGAGGGCAGGCTTACGAACGGCGAGTTCGAGGAGCGCTCGAACACTGTTCGAGCGGCCAGCAACCGGGGCGACCTGGCACCAGCTTTCGCGGACCTGCCCACGCCGACCGGCGTCGTCGTGCAGGCCGAGCGCGAAGGCAGCCGGTTCGGCGGAACCCTCGTGGCGCTCTCGCCATTCATCGCCCTGATCATGTTCTTCGTCACCGGCGCCCTCACCGGCTTCGCCGGCGGTTGGGCGTACGCCTGGCTCTGGTTTCTGCTCATCCCAATCACCGCGATCGTGGTCTACGGCCCCTCAGGAAAACGCAGTTCGCAGCACCGCTAGAGCCTAACTTCGCGCAGCGCCCTCGGCGTAGCCCTCGTCATACCCTTCTTCATAGCCCGTGGCATAGCCGTCTTCATAACCTTCCGCGCGCGCTTCAGTCGACCCGAGGCGGAACATGTCGTTCTCGCTCGGCCGCTGCAAAGCGGATGCCCCGGCGAGCGAAAGCTCGCCCACCACGTGCGCGAGCCCTCGCACGACAGCCACAGGGTTGCCGCTCGTCTTGCCCTTCACGAGGTCCGCCGCGCCCGCGATCTCGTCGGCAACAGCGGCGACCGTTACGTCGAGGCGGCGACCCGAGACATCCGTCGTGCCGCGGAGGTCGTGGAGCACGGCGAGTCCGGCGGCGCCGATCGCGATGTCGGTCTGCCCTTCCCGCCAGGCCCGCCCGGCTGTGTCGGTGATGACGACACCGAGCTCGAGGCCCGTGCGTTTGCGCAGCTCGCTGCACAGGGCACGCGCGGAGGCGTCCGGGTCGACAGGCAGCAGCAGAACGATGCCGTCGGGGGCATTGCTCGTGTCCACTCCAGCAGCCGCGAGCACGAGCCCCTGCCGGTTTTCCACGATGCGGGTCACGCCGCCGGGGTGCGCCCGCGTCGCGACCACGCGCACGGTCTCGTCGGTGATCGCCTGCTCGCGATCCTCGGCGGCCACCTGGCGGCCCTCGGCTTTGGACACGATCTTGCTCGTGACGGCGAGGATATCGCCGTTCTGCAGCTGCGCCCCTGCCGCGCGCTCGATGAGCGCCGCGAGGTCGTCTCCCTGCGAAATCTCACCGAAGCCCGCCAGGGCAAAGACCGTCAGCACGTCTAGCGAACGAGCTTCGGCAGCACCTGCGCGCCGAACACGTCGATCCACTGGCGCTGGTTGCGGCCCACGTTGTGCAGGTAGATGCGGTCGAAGCCGAGGTCGACGAACTTCTGGATGTACTTGCGGTGCTCGTCGGGGTCCGCCGAAATGATCATGCGTCCCTCGAAGTCTTCGGGGCGCACGAGCTTGGCGATCTGCTCGAACTCAAACGGCGAGCGGATGTCGCCCTTCGGAAACTTCATGCCGCCGTTCGGCCACTCGAGCAGCGCGTTCTTCATCGCTTCTTCGTCGGTCTCTGCCCAGCTCATATGCAGCTGCAGCACCTTGGGCATGGTCGACGGGTCTTTGCCGGCATCGCGCGCGCCGTCGTCGAACTTGCCGAACAGCATGGAGATCTTCTCGAGTGGAGCACCCACGGTGATGAGCCCGTCGGCGTGACGGCCGGCACGCTTGGCCGTCACCGGCCCGGCGGTCGCGACCAGAATCTCGGGGGCGACCTCCGGCATGGTCCAGAGCCGCGTCGATTCGAGCTTGTAGAACTGGCCCGAGTGCTTCACGTCTTTGCCGGCGATCGAGGCGGTGAAGAGCTTCGAGATGATCTCAATGGCCTCGAACATGCGGTTGATGCGCTCGGGCGCTTCCGGCCAGTAGACCCCCACGATGTGTTCGTTGAGGGCTTCCCCGGAACCGAGGCCCAGCCAATGCCGCCCCGGATACATGGCGGCAAGAGTTGCGGAGGCCTGCGCCACCATCGCGGGATGCCAACGGAAGGTGGGCGCGGTCACGCCCGGTCCGAGGTCACCCGTCGTGCGCTCGGCGATCGCAGCCAGCACGCTCCACACGAAGGAGCTTTGTCCCTGCTGCGGTACCCAGGGTTGAAAGTGGTCAGCCGCCATCACTCCGCTGAAACCGTGCTCTTCGGCATACGCCGACAGGGCAACAGCCTCCGAGGGGGCGAACTGCTCCAACATGGCCGCGTAGCCAATCTGCAACTCCGTCATTGTGACCTTCCTGAGTGTCGGGTGATCCTCACCATTAAAGCGCAACACCGTCGCGCCCTTATTCGATACCCGGCCCGCCTAGGCTGGAGGCATGCGCATTGCCACCTGGAACGTCAACTCCATCCGTGCCAGAGTCGATCGCACCGTGGACTGGATGGTGCGCGAAGACATCGATGTGCTCGCCATGCAGGAGATCAAGTGCAAGCCCGAGCAATTTCCGGTGCAGCAATTCGAAGACGCCGGCTACGAACTGGCCATCCACGGCCTCAACCAGTGGAATGGCGTCGCGTTCGCGAGTCGCCATGAGATGAAGGATGTGGCGACAGCCTTCCCAGGGATGCCCGGCTTTCTGAAAGGCCAGGAAGGCCCTGACCAGCCCCTTGAGGCCCGCGCCCTCGGCGTCACCGTGAACGACATGCGCCTGTGGAGCCTCTACGTGCCCAACGGTCGCGCCCTCGAAGACCCGCATTACACCTACAAGCTCGACTGGCTCGCCACCCTGCAGCGGCACGTCCAAGCCGAGCTGTCGGCCCAGCCCGACCTCGCCCTCGCGTTGATGGGCGACTGGAACGTGGCGCCTTTCGACGAGGACGTGGGAGACCCCACTCTCGTGCCCGGCGTATCCACGCACATTTCGCCGCCGGAACGGGCGGCCTTCGAGGCCTTCGCGGCCGCAGGCCTCAGCGACGTGGTGCGGCCCCTCGTGCCGGAGGGCTTCACCTACTGGGACTATAAGCAGCTGCGTTTTCCCCGCAACGAGGGCCTGCGCATCGACTTCATTCTCGGCTCGCGGGCCTTCGCCGACCAGGTGACGGATGCCAGCATCCACCGCAACGAACGCAAGGGCGAGGTTCCCAGCGACCACGTTCCCGTTGTCGTCGATCTCGACGTTGAGGGTGAAGACGACGATCGCCCGATGATCTTTTAGGCCCGATCATGTCAGTACCCGAGTCGATTCCGCACTCGTCGGATTCCGTCACCGTCTCGATCTCACGCTGGGTTGACCCGAGCCGCATCGAAGAGGCGACTGGCTGGGTGCAGGCCGGCATGGACCTCGCCCACCAGTATCCAGGCTTCCTCGGCTCGGGTTGGGTGCGGGCGAGCGAGGATTCAGGGCACTGGCACATGCTCTACAAGTTCTCCAACGCCAAGCGCCTAGCCACCTGGGAGAACTCGATCGACCGCTCCGAGTGGCTGCACGCCGGCCGTGACCTCGTGCTCGACGCCCGCGAAGAGAAGCGCACCGGCATCGAGGGTTGGTTCGACGCCCCGCAGGAGGCCGAGCCCGGCGTCGTCCTGGTACCGCCGCCGCGTTGGAAGCAGGCCGTGAGCATCTGGCTGGGGTTCTTCCCCCTGAACCTGGCGTTCACTTTTCTCGTCACCACGCTGGTGCCTGGCTGGAACGACCTGTGGATCGTGGCGAAGGTGCTGCTCACGACCCTGGCGCTCACACCCCTGATGGCCTACGTCGTTCTGCCGTGGATCACGCGGATGCTGCGCCCCTGGCTTCAGAAGCAGCCCTCGTAACGATCACGATCGCCTCACACGATCGTAAAGGTGAGCTCACCCACTCCGGCGACTCCCCCGGCAACGCGGTTGCCGCGCTCGATCGCCCCGACTCCCGCCGGCGTTCCGGTGAAGATCAGGTCACCGGGCATCAGGGTAACCGACCGGGACAGAGCGGCAATCACATCCTGCACCGCCCAGATCTGGTCACCCAGGTCGCCGAGCTGGCGCGATTCGCCATCGACGCTCAACCAGATTCCACCGCGAGACGGATGCCCGATGGCCTCGGCCGGTACCAGCGGCGAGCAGGGGCCCGAAAAATCGAACCCCTTCGACAGATCCCACGGGCGCTTCATCGCCTTGGCCTGGTCTTGCACGTCACGGCGTGTGAGGTCGACCCCCGCGCCGTAGCCCCAAACATGACCGAGGGCATCCGCTGCATCTATGTCGGCACCTTCGAGGCCGATCGCGACGACAAGTTCCATCTCAAAGTGCAGGTTGGCGGTCTCCGGCGGGTACGGCACCTCGTGGGGAGCGACCCCACGCGCCGGAACGCCCTCCGCCACGGCGAACACCGCATCATACGGCTTGGCGAAGAAGAACGGTGGCTCTCTGTCCGGGTCATTACCCATCTCCCGCGCGTGATCGGCATAGTTGCGCCCGACGCAGTACACACGTCGCAGGAAGAATCGTTCGTCGGAGCCCCCGATGGGAAGACTCACGGGGATCGGAACGGGCGGAGCGGCAAGCATGTCGTCCTTTCGGTAGCGGTGGGCGTTTCGGGTACGGTTTGGCGTTGGTACAGCCCCAGTCTGGCCGTTCCACTGCAGGGTAAGTTTCACACGACACATCTCGGATGGCCGCTGTCGTGGTGCGAAGAAGGAGAACAGGTTATGGCGAGTCACGTCATCGTTGCCGGGGCAGGGATCGTCGGCTTATCTACAGCGTACGAGCTCAGCCGCCGCGGACACCGTGTCACAGTTCTCGAGAAGGAACCGGCCGTCGCGGTGCACCAAACGGGAAACAACTCCGGGGTGATCCATTCCGGCCTGTACTACACGCCCGGAAGTCTCAAGGCGACTCTCGGCCAAGCCGGGGCGATCTCGATGGAAAGGTTTGCGCGGGACCACGGAGTGGACGTCGATATCTGCGGCAAGCTCGTCGTGGCCACCAGTCCACAGCAAATTCCCGCTCTCGAGCGCCTCCACGAGCGGGGTCGAGCCAACGGCGTGAACTGCCGTTTGGTGTCATCCGAGGTGGCCCGGGAGTTCGAGCCCCACGTGAACGCGGTCGCGGCCCTCCGGGTGGAGGCAACCGGCATCGTTGACTATCCAGGGGTCTGCGCCGCCTTGCAGGGGCTGATCGAGGCCCACGACGGGGAGGTGCTCATCAACCAGCGCATTGTCGGAGTGGCCACGAACGACGATGCCGTCACGGTCACCACACCGCACCGCGAATTCCGGGCGGATGAGTTCGTCAACTGTGCAGGGCTGCACAGCGACCGCGTGGCGCGTCTGGCCGGGTTGCGCCCTGACGTGCGGATCATCCCGTTCCGAGGCGAGTACTTCGAGCTCGCTCCGGAGGCGACGTCGCTCGTGAGGGGACTCATCTACCCGGTTCCCGACCCGGCCTTTCCTTTTCTGGGTGTGCACCTCACCCGGATGATCGAGGGTGGCGTGCACGCCGGACCGAACGCGGTCTTCGCCCTGGCGCGTGAGGGATACACCTGGCTCGACGTGAATCCCCGCGATGTGTGGGAGAGCGCCCGCTGGCCGGGCCTCTGGAAACTCGGGCGCAAGTTCTGGCGAAACGGCCTCGAAGAGGTCGCTCGTTCCCTGTCTCGCCCGAAGTTCCTGGCAAGCCTCCGGGAGCTCGTGCCCGAGCTTCCGGATGACGGCCTGATCCCCACGCACTCCGGTGTTCGCGCCCAGGCCATGCGACGTGACGGCAGCCTCGTGGACGACTTCTACTTCGAGCGCGCGAAGCGGCAGATCCACGTGCTGAATGCGCCGTCGCCGGCCGCTACCGCCAGCCTCGAGATCGGCCGCACGATAGCCGATGAGCTGGTCGCCCAGCGATAATTACTGGGCCACTAGGCGAGGAGCGCGGCGATCACGAGCAGTGCAGGGATCGAGGCCACCGTGGCGAGCAGCACGGTGTCCCTGGTGACAATGATGGCCCGGTTGTAGCGGGCCGAGAAGTTGAAAATGTTCTGCGCGGTGGGGAGCGCGGAAACGGCCACCACAGCGAACAGTTCGGCGCTGCCGAGATCGAAGACGAATCGTCCGAGCAGGTACGCGATCACCGGCATCACGGCCACCTTGATGACGGTCGCCACCACCACTTGCTTGCGGCCGGTGCCCTTCTTCAGCAGGCGTTGGCCGTGCAGGGACATGCCGAAGGACATGAGCACCATGGGGATGGCTGCACCCCCGATGAGTTCGAGCGGGGCGAGCACCGGAACAGGCACCTCGATACCGAGGATGGCGACCACGATTCCCGCCACGGACGCGATGATCATCGGGTTGCGCAGTGGCTGCGTCAGGATAGATCCGAATGAGATGCGTCCGCTCGTGGACACGTCCAGGATGGCCAGGATGATCGGGGCGATCACGAGCAGCTGAAGCAGCAGCACCGGTGCCACATACGTTGCGCTTCCGAGCACGTAGATGGCCACCGGAAGCCCGATGTTGTTGGCGTTGACATACGTCGCCGAGCCGGCACCGAGCACGGTCTCCGCCACCGGCAGGCGGAAAAAGATACGGGCCACGACAAGATAGAGCACGACGCCCGCGACGATGGTGCTCAGGACCGTGAGCAGAAACGTGGAGAAGAGCAGCCCCGGGTCGGCGTGCGACAACACAGTGAAGAGCAGGGCAGGCGTCGCCACAAAGAAGGCCATCCGGTTGAGCACGATTCCCGCGCCGGAGCCCGCGATCCGGAACCGCTCGACGATGTACCCCACCAGGATCACGAATCCGATGATGCTGAACCCTACAAGTACACCGCCCATTTACCCGAGCCTAAGGGGCTGTGGCCGCCGGCCTGACCCTCCGGTACGGGCCAGGCGGGGGCTATACCGGGCACACGGCGCACGACTACGCTCGCACCATGCCTCATCTCGACGTTCCCGGAGCAGCTCTTTACTACGAGACGGCCGGTCACGTGTCTGCGCCGGCGCTGGTGCTGCTGCACTCGCCGATCGCGCACTTGCGCATGTGGGACCCGCAGGTAGCCGCCCTCGCTGCCCACCACTTCGTGATCCGGTTCGACGCGCGCGGTTTCGGAAAAACCGAGAGCGAGAACGTGCAGTTTTCCAACCGGGCCGACACCCTGGACCTGCTCGACCACCTCGGCGTCGAAACTGCCACCTTGATTGGCTGCGGGCGTGGCGGAACCATCGCGCTCGACATCGCCCTCGAGAGCCCGAATCGGGTGATGGGAATCGTTTCAATCGGTGGCGGCCCCAGTGGATTCCCCGAGATTCAGCTCTCCGACGCCGAAGATGCCCTCTTCGATGCGCTCGACGAGGCCTTCACAACCAACGACTCCGAGCGTCTGGCCCGACTCGAGGTGGCCCTCTGGGCCGTCGGACCACTGCGCGACGAGAACGATCTCGACGCCGACTTCGTGCGCACGGCCACCGGCTTCACCCTCGACAACGTGGCAAGGGCCGCGGAGCGTCCCGTGCCCCTCCCCCTCGACCCGCCGGCCGTCGACCGCGTGATCGAGATCGCTGCGCCCGCGCTCATCACCGTGGGCGAATACGACCTCACACCCGCGCTGGCCGAGTATGAATACCTGCTCGAGGTCATGCCACAGGCGAGCGGCTGCACGTTCCGCGACACGGCTCACCTACCAAGCGTCGAGCACCCGGCCGAGTTCCAACGCGTGCTCATCAGCTGGTTGGCCAGAAACGGTCTCTGACGCGAGGTCCTCCACAATCCGTACTGAGTGCAGGCATTCCCCCACTTCCTCTGTGCGCGCCCGTGGCCCCGATGAGGCACGTAACCTGTTGTCACAGGGCGAATCAGGGGGTAGACGATGACAGGCACTGACTCCGACGCATTCTTCACCGAGCAGGCAGGGCGAGTGTCCTGGCCCCGGATGGCCGCTGACCTCACCGATACGACGCGCTGTCCCGCCTGCCAAAGGATCCTCACGGGCTCCGTGTGCGGTACCTGCGGTCTGGATCTCGCGCATCCGGCCGCGACCGAGCTGCTGACCGTTTCACTGGATGCCGCGGCGAGTCTCGACCGACGCGTCGCCCTGATCGGCCGCATCCGCTACGACAGCGACCAGGCCTTCGATCAGGCAGCGAAGGCTGTTGCGGCGAGCCCCGCCTCAACCGACCAGCGGGACACCGCCACGGTCCCCCCGGTCCTACCAGTCCCACCGGTCCCACCCCGTGACGTTAAGCCCGAAGCGCCCGTCATGCGACCGGCGTTGATCCCGCTCCTGCCAACGGTCGAACCACCTGCGGCGCGTCCTGGCACCGGCCCGCTTCTCCCGTCCAGTGCGGCGCTCCCCAGCGGCTCGATCGGCTCGATCGGCTCGATCGGCTCGATCGGCCAGGATCGACCCAAGCGGTCGAGCGTGCAAATTCTCATGCTGCTGGTGGGCGTGCTGCTCGTGGCGGTAGCCGCCGTGTTCTTCCTCACTCTCGCGTGGCTCTTCGCCGGCCTCGCCGTGCGTTCCCTGATCGGCGTGGTGCTCACACTCGCCGCTCTCACGCTCGCGGCCGTTCTGCGGAGAAAGCGGCTCGTGGCGACCGCCGAGGGCATCGGCGCGCTGGCCGTGGTGCTTGTGCTGCTCGACGCCTGGGCTGTGCGCCAGAACAATCTTTTCGGGCTCGCCTCGGCCGACGTTCTTCTCTACTGGGGAATCGCCCTGTGCGCCTGCAGCGCACTGTTCTTCGTCTGGCACGCGCTCTCCCGTCTGCGCGTGGGGAGCGTGGCCGGTTTCCTGTTCGCCACACTCGGCCTCGGCTTACTCGCCGCCGGGCTCGCGTCCGCACTCTCAGACCCGACACGCCTCTTCCTCGCCTTCCTCGCGGCGGCGGCCGGCACCCTCCTGCACCGGGTGACGCTTCCGTCGAGCCCGCCGGAAGCAGCCGGCCGCTGGCCGTCAGTCGACCGCGTGCCGGAGCGGATGGCACTTGTCGCCCTCGGCTCCCTCGCGCTCGTGTCGGCCACCGTAACCGCGTCACTCATGCAGCCGGCGAGCACCCTCGCCCCGCTGTGGGGCCTCGGAGCGGTCGCGTGTGTGGCGGTGCTGCACGTGGTCGCCGTACTGACGGCCACGCCCCCACCGGGTTCCACGGCAGCGATCTACCGATTCTTCGCCTACGGCTGCGCTGTGCTCGCCACCGCAGCCGCCTGCTCGATCGCGCCGGTCGTGGCAGCCCGCGCGGCAAGCCTGCCGCTGCTCCTGACGGCACCCGTGCTGCTGGCCGTCACTCTGGCACTCACCCTCGAATTCGTCGGCCGACGCCTCCGGGTCGCGTCCCCCGAGCGTCGTGCGGTGCTCGCGTCCGCAGCGACTGCCGCGCTGCTGGCCACCTCTTCAGCGTTCCCTGTCGTCGGCTTTGCACTCTGGCCGTTCGGCACGGCTCTCGCGACTGGCCTCACCGGAAACGGCAGCCCCGTGGCCGAGCCGTCAATGGACAACTGGTGGGCGCTGCTCACCCTTGCCGCCACGGGAGCACTCGCCGGGCTGTTCTGGTGGCGAGGCGGCCTGCTCCGCACGCGGCGGCCCTTCATCTCGTGGCTTGCCCTGGCGATCGTCGTGGTGGCTGTGCCGTTCGCCGGGGCGCTGTGGCTTGTGCTGGGGCTCTACGTGCTGGTCGGCGCCCTCGCCCTCGCCGCGTTGCTGCGTTCGCGCGCGGGTTCGCACGCACTCGGTCCGATTCGCATGACGATTGTCGTTCTGCTCATCGCGGCCACGACGTGCGCCTATCTGATCAGTTGGGCGAGCAGTGCTACCTGGTGGGTGGGCACTCTCACCGTGGTGGCCGTGCTCGGCATCGCTCGCCTCCTGTTCGACGCCCACAGCGGGCAGGTCGCGCGAGGTATCGTGCTGTCGGGCGCCCTGCTGTTCGCCGTGAGCGCCGCCGGGATCGCACCGTGGGCACTCACCCTGGGCGAGAACCCGTCGTACAACTCCACCGCGATCAACGTGGTGGTGGGACTTGCGCTGGCGGCGGGCATGTTCCAGCTTCTCTTCGCCCTGTGCTCAGCGCGGGTGCTTTCCGACACCGAGCGATGCTGGGCGTTCTACACGCTGCTGCTGCCCACCGCGATTCTCGCCTTCGTACCCGTAGCAACGTTCGCGGGCCGTCTCACGAGCGAGGAGCGCGCGACGCTGTTGCTGGGCGATCCGCCGGCCGCCGTGCTGGTCGCGGCCCTGCTCGCCGCAGCCGCAGCGATCTGGGTATTTCGCGCTCCGGGTGACGGCGCCCTCCGTTGGCCACGACTCATCGCGGCCGTGGCCCTCGCCCCCACGCTGTTGCTGCTGGTCGCGGGGCTCGCCACGGCAACGGATGCCCCGGCCGCCTTCGCGGGTCTTGTCGCACCCCTCGTTGCTCTCGCGATTTGCGGCCTCGCGCTGGCCCGTGGAACGGACCGTGCACGGCCGGCCCTCGAGGTCGGGGCGGCCCTCATCCTCATCCCGAGCCTGTTCGTGAGCGTGGCCACCGACCGGCCGCTCGCCTGGCTCGCGCTTCTGATGGCCGGGCTCGTGGCCCTCGTCGTGGCGGTAGCTCCCGACGGGCTTTTCTCCTCCTACTCGGCGCGACGGCACTTCGGCTGGCTCGCGATAGTTCTCGCCACGGCTGGCCTCTGGCTGGGCCTGTCCGGCAGCGGCACGGAGGCCATTGAGCCGTACGTGCTGCCCGTCGCCGGATTACTGCTGGTGACCGCAGCCCTCGTTCGCCGCTTCGGCCGCGTGCCTCGGGCCGAGGCTGCGAGTTCGGTGGCCGGCCTGCTCACGTTTGTGGGCCTCGCGGTCGCGCTCGTGCCGCTGGCCGTTGTGGGCCAGTCCGGCTCGCTCGTGCGGCCCATCGCCGTGGGCGTGATCTCGGCTGTTCTGCTTCTGAGCGCCACCGCCATCCGCTGGACCCCGCCCCGCTCCGCGTACCTCGCCGCCGTCGGTGGCGCCGGCGGCATCGGACTGTTCGTGACTGCCGCCGGCCGGGTAAGGAGTGTGCTCGACGAGTCGGGAATACCCGACGGACGGCTCGAGCTGTGGCTGCTGCTCCCGTGTTCCTTTGCCATCGTGGCGGCGTTCCTGCTCGCCGGGCAGCGCCATGCTGCGGATGCGGCGCTGCGCGCGACCGCCAGCCGGGTGCTCGTGCTCGGGGCGCTTGCGCTGGTCGCCGCCGCGGAACTGGCCACCCTGGTCGCCGCCCCGCCTGCCGCCGATGCGACGCTTCTGGCCGTGCGCGCCGCGCTGCTCGTGATCGGGCTCAGCGGCGTACACGTTCTCGCTCTTCGACGACCCCGCGCACCGCTCGGCGCCGTGATCGCGTGGTCGAGCATCGGACTCGCCGGAGTGGCCGCGTTCGCTGCCCTGTACGTCGACGCCGTCGATCCGGTCGAACTCGTCACTGTGCCCGTCGGCCTGGCGCTCGTGCTCGGCCAACTGGGTCGCACGGTGTCGGCCGCCGACACACACCGCATCATTGTGACCGTCGGACTCCTGATCGCGCTGCTGCCGAGCGCCGTCATCGCCGGCGACGGCAGCGTGCTGCGCCCGCTTGCGCTCCTGCTCACGGGCGGAACACTCGCCATCGCGGGCGCGGTCCTGACCACTCGCCAACGCTGGGCCCACTTCGCCTGGCCATTCTGTGGCGTCGGCGTACTCGCGGTCGCGGTCACCGCAATCGCCCGAATTTCCCCCCTGCTCGCGGGCAGCCCCACCGGTCGACTGGAAGCCTGGTTGCTGCCAGCGGTCCTGCTGATCAGCGCCGCCGGGGCGGGACTGATTGTCGCCCATCGACGGGCGCAGGCGGCGACATCCGCTGCCCGGCCCGGCGGCGCCACCGGCATTCGAATCGGCTACGCCCTGATCGCCGGAGCCCTGATCGGCCTCGCGATCACCGAGCTGGCGACCTTGGACTTCACGCCGCTCGCCGCCACGCGGGTGATTTTCGTTGTCTGGCTCTGCGCCGCGCTGCGTCTGGCCCTGTTCTGGCTGGACCGCAGCACCGAAGGACGACAGCTGGGTTGGATCGCCGTAGGCATCGGCGGCTTCGCCGTCCTCGCGGGCCTGCTGTACGCGGTGCCAGACCCCGTCGAGATCGTAACTGTGCCCCTCGCGCTGGCCGTGCTCGGGTCTGGCTGGTTGCATCTCGAGCGCAATGCGACGTCGCGCAGTTGGCGCTGGTTGGCACCCGGCCTGCTCCTGCTGCTCGGGCCGTCACTCCTGTTCGATCTGGGCGACAGCGCCCTGTGGCGCATCGTCGCACTGGGTGTGGTGGCCGTGATCGTGCTCGTGGTCGGGGTCGCGCAGCGCCTGCAAGCTCCGTTCGTGATCGGTGCCGTTGTGCTCCTCATCCACGGTCTGGCCCAGCTGTGGCCGTGGATCTCACTGGCCTACGGGGCTGTCCCGTGGTGGCTCTGGCTCGGCGCGGGGGGAATCCTGCTGATCGTGCTCGCTGCGCGGTACGAACAACGCATCCGGAATTTCACGTCCATCGCGCTGAAGATCTCCGCGATGCGTTGACCGTCGCGCCCGCACCTGAGAGTGTGGGACGGCGGGGCGTGCTCTGCCCGCAGAAGCAAGGGAGCTTGAATCATGGCGGTAATTGGATGGATCGGCCTGGGAAACATGGGCGGACCTATGACGGCGAACCTCGTGAAGGCCGGACATGAGGTGCGCGGATTCGATCTCAGCAGCACCGCCCTCGAAGCGGCCGCAGCGGCCGGCGTCACCGTCGCCACGAGCATTGCGGATGCCGTGGCGGGCGCCGATGTGGTCTTCACGATGCTGCCCAAGGGCGAACACGCCCGTGCGGTGTACCTCGGCGACGAGGGGATTCTGGCCTCGGTCGCGGTCGGCACTCTGCTGATCGATTCCTCGACAATCGACATTGAATCCGCCCAGGCGCTGCACACAGCGGCGGCAACCGCCGGATTCCGATTCGTGGATGCCCCGGTCTCCGGGGGCATGACCGGAGCGCAGGCCGGAACCCTCACGTTCATGATCGGCGGCGAGGCCGGCGCTGTGGCCGATGCCAGTGTGTTCATCGGGCCGATGTCGGCCAACATCATTCCCACCGGGGGCGCTACCACCGGCCAGGCCGCGAAAATCTGCAACAACCTCATGCTGTTTATCAACCTCGCCGGGGTCTCGGAAGGCGCCGTACTGGCCGACAGGCTCGGCCTTGACAAGCAGGTGTTCTGGAACATCGCCTCCGTGTCCTCGGGTGACAGCTGGGCCCTGCGCACCTGGTACCCCATCCCCGGAGTCGTGCCGACCTCGGCCGCCAACAACGACTTCGCGCCCACGTTCACGGCCGAGCTGGCCAAGAAGGACATCGGGCTGGCCGTCTCCGCCGCGCAGGCCACCGACACTCCGCTTGAGATCGGCGAGCACGTGCAGCAGTTCTTCCAGCGAATGGTCGATGCCGGCCAGGGCGGCAAGGACTGCTCGATGATCGTGGAACTCGTTGACGGCACCCTGGAGCAGCGCACGGCGGCGCTGTAGTTCGGGGTCTAGTCGAGCTGGATTTCCTGGGGGGCTAGTGTCTCGCGTCCCACCCAGTCGTCCATTGAACGGTAGACGCCGAATGCCCCGGCCACTCCATCCCAGAGCGGCAGGGGCAGGGCGCCACGGAGCGCCTTGGCCAGCCCGACGGTCCACGGCATCATGAGCAGAGGTCGGCCGGCGAGCATCGCCCGCCACACCCGGTCGACGACATATTCCGGCGTCATGAGCGGGGTGAACAGGGGGCCGCGGGCACCGTCGAACATACCGGTGGAGATATAGCTCGGGCACACCGTGGTCACCTTGACCTGACCGTACCCCTGCTGGGCGAGTTCGAGGCGAAGCGAGTCGCTCCAGCCGATCAGGGCCGCCTTCGACGCCGCGTAGACGCTCATCCGCGGATTGGACAGGGTGCCGGCGGCCGAGGCAATATTCACGATGCGGGCCTCGCGCGTGCCGTTCGTCATCATGTGCGGCAGGAATTCCCGCGCGATGTACATGGGCGCGAGGGAATTGATCTTCATGGTGGGACGGATGTCGTCGCCGTTGTCATGGTCCCAGAAGAACTTGCCGCGAATGATTCCGGCATTGTTGATCACGATGTCGGGGTCGCCCACCTCCGTGCGCACACGTTGGGCGGTCTGCGCGATCGCGCCCAGGTCGGCGATGTCCACCACGAATGGCGCGACGAGCGTTCCGGGTTCAGCGCGCTCGTTCAACGCGGCGGCCGTCGACGCGAGCGCTGCGGCGTCCCTGTCCCACAGGATCACGGCCTTCGCCCCCTCGGCCACCGCCCGTTCGGCGTACAGGCGCCCCATGCCCCTGGCGGCCCCGGTAATCAACACACGTGCTCCAGCGACGGTTCGACTCATGTACCCATCTTCCCAACTTCTGCGCCGCATACTGTTACGTTTGGTTTCGCAATTTTCGGCGGGGGCCCACCCACCTTCGGTAGCGTCACAATCATGGCACGCACCCCAGTCCCCCGCACCCGGGCTGCGTCAACCACCGAGGCACCGTCGGCCGCATCAGCCAACACCGCGTTCACCGTTGAATTCGAGGGTGTCGGCCGTTCCTTCACCTCGTATCCAGTGCTGCGCGACGTGTCCCTCACCGTACGGCCCGGCGAGGTCATCGCCATCCTCGGAACGAGCGGATGCGGCAAGTCGACTCTGCTGCGAATCGCCGGCGGGCTTGACCACGCCAGTTCCGGATCCGTGCAGATCGACGGCACCCGGGTTGCCGGCATCGACGCCCGTTGCGCCGTGGGGTTCCAAGAACCCCGGCTTCTGCCCTGGCGCACCCTGGCCGCCAACGTGAGCCTCGGCCTGCCCGCCGGCACACCGCCGGCAGCGGGCCGCGCCCGGGTCGCCGAACTTCTCGAACTCGTGGGACTCACCGCCTTCGCGGAGCACCGACCCCGCGCGGTATCAGGGGGCATGGCCCAGCGCGCATCCCTGGCCAGGGCACTCGCCCGAAACCCCGGTGTGCTTCTGCTCGACGAACCCTTCGGCGCCCTCGACGCCCTCACCCGCCTGCAAATGCAGGATCTTCTGCTCGACGTGCACGCGGCCGCCCCCACCACGATCCTGCTGGTGACCCACGACGTGGATGAGGCCCTGCAACTCGCCGACCGCATCATCCTGCTCGGCGCCGACGACGACATCGATGACAGTTCGGGCCGTCGCACCGGCGCCACCATCGTGCAGCAGCTCGTGGTGCCCGGCGCACGACCCCGCGACCGCGGCTCTGCCGAACTCGCCGAACTGCGCGGTCGCCTTCTCGCCGGACTCGGCATCGACCGACACGGCGCAGCACGGGGTATCGCCGCCACGAGCACCATCCCCCTCTTCCCTTTCTAGTTCACCAACTGCCCGCACGCACCACACAGGAGACAGTCATGACCACACGACGATTCGTCACGACGGCGCTCATCGCCGGCGCCACCGCGGCCGCTCTGCTCCTGACGGGGTGCGTCGCGGGTGAGAACACGCCTGCCGCCGAGCCTGCTGCAGCCGGATCCGTCACCGAGGGCGGCACCCTCAACATCGACTTCGCCACCTACAACCCGCTCTCCCTCGTGATCAAGGAGAAGGGCTGGCTCGAAGACGCCCTCGCCGAGCAGGGCGTGGCCGTGAACTGGGTGCAGTCCGCCGGTTCCAACAAGGCCAACGAAGCACTGCGGGCGGGCGCCATCGATGTGGGTTCCACCGCGGGCTCCGCCGCGCTGCTGGCCCGGTCGAATGGTTCGCCCATCCAGGTAATCGACATCTTTTCCCAGCCGGAGTGGGCAGCCCTGGCCGTGCCTGCCGGCTCCTCAATCACGTCGGTGGCCGATCTGAAGGGCAAGCAGATCGCCGCCACCAAGGGAACCGACCCGTACTTCTTCCTGTTGCAGGCGCTCGAGGCCGAGGGCCTCACGCAGGACGACGTGACAGTTCAAAACCTGCAGCACGCGGACGGCTGGTCGGCCCTGCAGTCCGGCTCGGTAGACGCCTGGGCCGGGCTGGACCCGATCATGGCCGGCGCCGAGGGGGCCGGAGCCACGCTGGTGTACCGCAACGTGGACTTCAACAGCTATGGCTTTCTGAACGCCACCGAGGCGTTCATCGCCGAGAAGCCCGATGTGGCGCAGACCGTGGTCAGCGTCTACGAGCACGCCCGCGCCTGGGCCCTCGCCAACCCCGAGGAGACCGCGCAGATCCTCTCCACGGTAGCCGGCCTCGACTTGGCGGTGGCCACGACTGTCATCACCGAGCGCAGCAACCTCGACGTGGACAACGTGCCCGGTGACGCTCAGCTGAGCGTGCTCGAGAAGATCGGCCCCACGTTCGTGGCCATCGGCGACGTGATCGACCAGGCCACGGTCGACGCCGCCCTGGACACCATCATCAACGACGAGTTCGCCACCCAGGCCGACCCGACCATCGTCAAGTAAGCCGCAGGAGAGGGCAGATGCCGAACCGGGACACCATCACCACGAGCGAGTCGGCGCGCGTCGGGCTGCTCGGCGCGCCTGGCGAGCTCGTCGCGCCGACTGCCGCGGTGAGGGCTAGGCCCGAGGTGGCGGCTCGCACCGAGCGATCCGAACGGCGCGAGCAGAGCCGCAGCGGACGGCATCCGCTCACCGCGCGTCGCTGGTTCCGAGTGACAGCGGGGGCGGTGCTGCCGTTGATTCTGCTCCTCGTCTGGCAGCTCTCCACCGCACTGGGATTGGTCAGCACCGCCCAATTGCCGTCTCCCGAGATGGTGGGGGCGGCCGGGCTCGACCTGGCGCAGCGCGGGTTGCTCGGGCAGTATGCGGCAATTTCCACCCAGCGCGTGCTCGTGGGCTTCGCCATCGGCTCGGTGCTCGGCCTCGCGTTCGGTGCCCTGGTCGGCCTGTCCAAGGCCTCGGACGCCTTCTTCGCCCCGACCCTCGGCGCCATTCGCGCCGTTCCCTCGCTCGCCTGGATTCCGCTGCTGCTGCTCTGGCTCGGCATCCAGGAAGATTCCAAGATCACCCTGATTGCCATCGGCGCGTTCTTCCCCGTGTACACCACCGTCGCTTCGTCACTCAGACACGTCGACCGGCAGCTCGTCGAGGCGGGGCGCGCGTTCGGGCTCAACGGCCTGAAGCTCTTCCTCGTGGTTCAGTTGCCCGCCGTCATCCCCTCGGTCATCTCCGGGCTGCGGCTCGCACTCGCCCAGGCGTGGTTGTTCCTGGTGGCGGCTGAGCTCATCGCGTCGTCGATGGGGCTCGGCTTTCTGCTCATCGAATCGCAGAACAACGGACGCATCGACCGGATCTTCCTCGCCATCATCATGCTCGCCGTTCTCGGCAAGCTGACGGATGCCCTCGTGGGCGTCTTCGAGACGTGGGCCAACAAGAAATGGGCCTGAACTATGACTGACACCCAGCACACCATCCGCAACCTGCTTACTGAGACGCGCACGTATCCGGCCCCGGCGGGGTTCGCCGCGCAGGCGAACGTCGACGCGAGCTGGTGGGAGCGCGCGGCCGCCGACCCGATCGCGTTCTGGACAGAGCAGGCGGCCCGTCTCGAGTGGCAGGAGCCCTGGCACACCGCCCACACGTGGCAACCGGCTCTCCCCGACGCCGACGGCGTGCTGTCCATTCCGAAAGCGGAATGGTTCGCCGGCGGAAAGCTCAACGTGGCCGTGAACTGCGTCGACCGCCATGTGACCGCGGGCAGGGGCGACAAGGTGGCGTTCCACTTCGAGGGCGAGCCCGGCGACCGGCGCACGATCTCGTATGCCGACCTCGAACGCGAGGTGAACCGGGCCGCGAACGCACTGACCGACCTCGGCATCGTGCAGGGTGACCGCGTGGTGCTCTACCTGCCGGTGATTCCCGAGACCATCATCATCACCCTCGCCATCGCCCGCATCGGCGCCATCCACTCCCTTGTATTCGGCGGCTTCTCCGCGGAAGCCCTGCGCTTCCGGGTCGAAGACACCGGAGCGAAGCTTCTCGTGACCACCGACGGCCAATACCGTCGCGGCAAGGCTGTGCCCGTGAAGGCCGCCGCAGATGAGGCCGTGGCCGGGGTGAGTTCGATCGAGCACGTGCTCGTGGTGCGCCGCACCGGAGACGAAACTCCCGACGTCCCTTGGACCGCGGGCCGCGACGTGTGGTGGCACGACGTCGTCGACCCCGCGTCCGAAATTCACGTTCCGGGATACTTCGACGCCGAAACTCCGCTGTTCATCATCTACACGTCGGGCACGACCGGCAAGCCCAAGGGCCTGGTGCATACGAGCGGCGGCTACCTCGTTCACGCCAGTTGGAGCCACTGGGCCGTGTTCGACGCCAAGGAGACCGACGTGCACTGGTGCACCGCCGACCTCGCGTGGGTCACGGCGCACACCTACGTGCACTACGGCCCGCTCTCAAACGGCACAACGTCGGTGATCTACGAGGGCACACTCAACACGCCGCATCCCGGACGGCATCTTGAGATCATCCAACGGTACGGCGTGACCACGTATTACACGGCACCGACCCTGATCCGGACGTTCATGACGTGGTTTCCGAACGGCTGGCCGAGCGAATTCGACCTGTCCAGCATCCGCTTGCTCGGCACCGTGGGTGAGGCGATCAACCCGGAAGCCTGGGTGTGGTTCCGGGAGAATTTCGGTGCAGGCAGCGCGCCCATCGTCGACACCTGGTGGCAGTCCGAGACCGGGGCCACCATCATGTCGCCGCTGCCGGGTGTGAGCACCCTCAAGCCCGGTTCGGCCCTGCGGGCCATTCCCGGCCTCAGCACGCTCGTGGTCGACGACGCCGGGCGGCAGGTGCCGTATGGTTCCGGCGGGTACCTCGTGATCGACGGCATGTGGCCGGGACTCGCCCGCACGGTGTGGGGCAACCCGGAGCGCTACCGCGACTCCTACTGGGCGCGTTTCGCCGAGCAGGGCTACTTCTTCTCGGGCGACGGCGCGAAATACGACGACGACGGCGACATCTGGCTGCTCGGCCGGGTCGACGACGTGATCAACGTGTCAGGGCACCGGCTCTCGACCATCGAGATCGAATCGGCGCTCGTGGCGCACCCCGCTGTCGGCGAGGCCGGTGTGGTGGGCGTGAGCGATCCGACCACTGGCGAGGGCATCGCCGCCTTCGTCATCCCGGCCGTGTCCCCGCAGGACGCCGAAAGTGTTCAGGCTTGGCTTGACCTGCGGGCCGAGCTCGCGCCGCTCCTGCGCGCACACATCACCCACGAGATCGGCGCCATCGCGAAGCCCCGCGACGTATTCCTGGTGCCGGACCTGCCCAAGACCCGCTCGGGCAAAATCATGCGTCGGCTGCTCGGCGATATTGTGGACGGTCGACCGCTCGGGGATGTCTCGTCGCTGCAGGAGGAGAGCGCCCCGCGCCGGATCGCCGAGATCGTGGCGGCCGCTATATGAACATCAGGACAAAGCCGAAGATAGCGGCTATGACCCCCACGCCCACGAGGATGAGCCCGGTCAGGCGCAACGCCCGCCCATCGTGGCTCGGATCGTCCGTGCGGCAGCGGTCCGGCGAGCGCGGCACAAACCAGACTGGGATGTCGTCGCCCGGCACGAGGCCCTGCGACTCATGGGTGTTCTGGTGTCCGGCGTGCACGTCGCCCTCACCATCGAACCAGCGAATGACCGTTCCGGACTTGGACACGGCGATCACGCCATCCGTTTTGACCCAGCGATGACTGACCCCGCGCACGATGAGCCCCGTGATCAACAGCGGCACTCCAGCAGCAAGGCCCACGAGCGTCAGGATCTCGCTGATGATGCCGGCCATCGAGTTTCCGTCCAACACGCCCGCCATCCGTAATCGATATCCCTGTGAGTTCCTGTGACTAAATGTTATCGGCTTCGGTGGCGCGCATCTGCTCCCGTCCGCTGCTGCAGTTGTTTGCGCCGGCCGTTGCCTGCACCGAAGTCTGAAACTGCACGATGCGCGCTGTCCGGATGGCGCCGGCATGACGTTGCTGCCCTGAGGACGTTCGACGCAACCCGAGTGAGATACTCGACTTACGCGCCAAGTAACAGGAGTCACCGCAATGTCGAGCACGAAACCCGCCACGTTCGCCGAGGCACGCCTCATCCGCTGGCAGGAAGACGGGGCCGAGCATTCGGCGCTGTGGCGATCAGAGAGCGGCTGGGAACCGCCGAAACGCGTGGTGCTGGCCGACGACAGTCTGACGGCCGATGCGGCCTACCGGCTCGCGGCATCCGGCACCGGTATGTTGTGGCGCGGTGACTTTCACAACGCCCGCCAGCTGCTGAGCGCGCTCGCCCGCCGCGTCGACAGAGGGCAGCGAGGCAGGGACCGTGACCTGACGGCGGCCTTCCGCCGACACCGCACGGAGGCCGTGCGACGAGCTCACCTGCTCGGTCTGCTGCTGATCCCTCTCGACGCCGACTTCGCTGTGCCGCTGCGACGGGCGCCCGATGTGCGGCAGGCCTGCCTGGAGACCTACGGCGCGGCATCCGTCGACTCGGTTGTGGCACTGCGGGAGCTGATGGGTGTGATCGGCGCGCATGAATGGCGCACGAAGGGCGTGGAGATCGCGGCCCTTGGCGAGCGCATCCACCCGCACTACGGAGTGTTCTCGCCCATTCGCGGCGAGTATCTCGACCTCGTAAACACGGCTCCGCTGCCCGGCACCGCACTCGCCTTCGACATCGGAACCGGCACCGGGGTGCTCTCGGCCATTCTCGCCAGCCGCGGTGTTCAGCGCGTGGTCGGCACCGACCAGGACTCCCGCGCGCTCGCCTGCGCCCGGGAGAACGTAACCCGGCTCGGCTACGGCGGCAGGGTCGACATCGTGGAGGCCGACCTGTTCCCCGCCGGGCGAGCCCAGCTTGTGGTGTGCAACCCCCCATGGATTCCTGCGCCCGCCGTCACCTCGACCGACTTCGCCGTGTACGACCCGGACAGCCGCATGCTGCGCGGCTTTCTCTCCGGCCTCGCCGACCACCTCGAACCCGGCGGGGAGGGCTGGCTCATCATCTCGGACATCGCCGAGCGACTGGGCCTTCGCTCGCGCGGTCAACTTCTCGACATGATCGAAGACGCCGGGCTCGTTGTCGTGGCTCGCCTGGACACCCGCCCCGAGCATGCGCGGGCCTTCGACAAGACCGATCCCCTGCACGCCGCGCGCTCCGCCGAGGTCACATCGCTCTGGCGCCTGAGCGCGTTGGTCTAGCAATGGCTCCGGCAGAGCTGCGTGTCACCTCGGGCCGTTCCGCGCGCCTCGACGCGCTTCCGTTTACGCGCGAGCACCGCAAGCTGCTCGTGGGTTCCGGCACGGGCTGGGCCCTCGACGCCATGGACGTGGGGCTCATCTCCTTCGTGCTCGCCCAGCTCAACGTGCAGTGGCAGGCCACGAGCACGGAGCTCTCTTTCATCGCCTCATCGGGCTTCCTGGGCATGGCCATCGGCGCCGGCCTCGGCGGTCTGCTCGCCGACCGCATCGGTCGCCGTCAGGTCTTCGCCCTCACTCTCCTTATATATGGGCTCGCCACCGGCGCATCCGCGCTTTCGGGAACCATCGCGGTGCTCATCGCCTGGCGCTTCGTAGTGGGCCTCGGCCTCGGCGCCGAACTTCCGGTGGCCTCAACGCTTGTGAGCGAATTCGCGCCGCCACGCATCCGCGGTCGCATCATCGTGATTCTCGAGTCGTTCTGGGCCGTCGGCTGGACGCTCGCCGCCGTGATCGGTTTTCTGATGGTGCCGGCCTCAGCGGATGGCTGGCGTTGGGCTCTGGCCATCGGCGCCGCTCCCGCGGTCTATGCCGTTGTCGTGAGACTGGGGCTGCCGGAATCGGTGCGGTTTCTCGAGTCGAGGGGGCGCCACCGGGAGGCGGAGGCGACCGTGCGACGCTTCGAGAAGTCGGCCGGGGTGGCCGCGCCGGGCGCCGAGGTTGCTGCCCAGGCTCCTGCTCCGGTTGCCGTAGTGAAACCGCGGGTCTCCGCCCTCTGGTCTCCGGGGCTCCGGCGTCGCACCGGCGCGCTCTGGCTTGTCTGGTTCTGCGTCAACTTCTCCTACTACGGCGCATTCATCTGGCTGCCGACCATCCTCGTGGCGTCGGGCTTCTCCCTGGTGCGGTCGTTCGCGTACACGCTGATCATCACCGTGGCCCAGCTGCCGGGCTACGCGGCATCCGCTTACCTGATCGAACGCTGGGGCCGCCGCCGCACGCTCGCGGTGTTCCTGGCCGGGTCGGCTGTCTCCGCCGTGCTGTTCGGCCTCGCGGGCGACACCACGCAGGTGATCGGTGCGGGCATGCTGCTCTCGTTCTTCAACCTCGGGGCGTGGGGAGCGCTGTACGCGGTGACTCCCGAAATTTATCCCACCGGCATCCGTGCCACTGGCGCCGGCTGGGCGGCGGGAATCGGGCGCATCGCCGCCATTCTGGCTCCGCTCGCGGTGCCGCTGCTGCGCGATATGGGCGGCACGGGCCTGCTGTTCGCGGTGTTCGCCGCCTTCTTCGTGGTGGCCGCCCTCGGGGCCTTCGGCCTGCCCGAAAAGCAGGGCGAGGCCCTCGAGGACTGAAGCGCCCACTGCATCAACTTTTTGCCAAGTGGTAGCCGCTGAGGCTGGTGCGTCCGCCCACCACGTAGTCGCCGTCTCCCACGTCGATGCCGGCCATGTCGATGCCGCCCGGCGAGAACACGTCCGAGTGCAGGTCACCCCGATTGCCGTCGCACGGGTAGACGTCATTTCCCGCAGTGAACCTCACCATGTCTGCGGATCGGTCTCCAGGCTGGTCAGCCGAAACCCCGTCCCGGTATGTGGAGCAAACGTAGATCCCTCTCTTGGGTACGCGCGATTGGACGCCGGTCAGCAGTTCGAGTGTAACCACCGTTCCGCCGACGTCGACCGGTCGCTGCGTTGAGCGACTGTAAAACGATGAATCCCTCGCAAAGGCCGTCGTCGGGTCGTCCCCGAGCGGCACGGTCCATTCAATCCTTCCGGTTTGCCTGTCTACCCCGATGAGATCCATGTCAAGATGAGAAAAGCTGAAGTCGGCATTGTCCTCGCACCGACCAGGTCTGCCGTCACCGTCCAGGCGGGGCTGATCTCTGACTCAAAGTCACCAGCCGCCAGCGCAGGCACGCCGGCGCATCCGTTTAACAGACACCCGCCGACGGCGAGCAGTATGGCGAACGCCGAACCCTTGATCGGAAACGGATGCGTGCGCACGGTGACCTCCAGACTGGGCCGAGAATGCCTCAGCTCCAACGGTGGAGAGAGTGCCCCGAGAACGCGGGTTCCCGCTTCCCTCAGCCCAATCTGTGGAGAACTCCCGGTGCAGAGCCACCTGTGGACAACTTCGTGCCGGCGACCGCGAGCAGGTGCAGAGCCGCGGCATCCGCTGAACCGGGCACGGGCGCATAGGTCATCATTCGGTGGCCGTCATCACCCGGGAGGTGCATCACCTCGAAGTGCAGGTCGACGTCGCCGACCTCCGGGTGACGAAACTGCTTGGTGCCGCACACGCAGCGTTGCACCGGATGCTTAGCCCACAAGCCCGCGAATTCCGGGCTCTTGAGCGTGAGCTCGCCGACGAGCCGCATGAGTTGCGGGTCATCGGCGAATTGAGCTGCCACGAACCGAAGCGAGGCCACCGCGAGCCGAGCCTCGGCCGGCCAGCTGCGGTACAGGTCGCGGGTGTGCGCGTCAAGGAAGAGCAAGCGCGTGAGGTTCGGTCGGTCCAGCGGTCGCGTGGGGGCCTCGAATGCGAGGTGACCAGCCAATAGCAGGTGGCCGAGGCTATTCCAGGCGAGCACCTCGCTGCGGCGCCCGAGCACCACGCCGGGCACGTTCGTCATCGCCTCAAGCAGTTGCAGGGTGCCCGGTCGAGCGTGTTCCGCTTTCGGCACGGACCGGCGCCCTGCCCGAACCGGCGTGGCCAGGTCGTGCAGGTGCTCGCGTTCATCCGCGTTGAGGTTGAGTGCGCGGGCCAGCGACTCGACAACGGATGCCGACGCGTGCGTCGCCTGCCCCTGCTCGAGCCGCGTGTAGTACGTGGCCGAAACACCGGCGAGCTGAGCCAGCTCTTCGCGCCTCAGGCCGGGAACCCTGCGAGCTCCATACGAGGTGACCCCGGCAGCCTCGGGGGTGAGCGCCGCCCGACGGACGCGCAGAAACTCGCCCAGTTCGTCGGATGCTCCGGTTGCGTTCACGACTTTAGTCTGGCGGAACCGCGCACGTCCTGCCTATCCCTGTGGGTGCCAGGGTGTCCGGGCGTGGGCAAAGCCGGGCGTGGTGCCCGATCCCGCAGTCGCGGAGAGTCGGCTGCAGGTGCCCGAATCGTTTGGGCACGCATCAGAGAAGGGTCCGATATGCCCGACACGGACATCCGTCAGCTCCGCCCCGCACCGAAGGTAACCGGGCGACAACGAATCGTTCTCGCCGTCCTGCTCACGGCTAGCTTCACCCTCGCCATCGATTTTTCGATTCTCAACGTGGCGCTGCCTACGATCGGCGGCGACGTGGGTTTCTCGCTCGATCACCTGCAATGGATCTCGACCGCCTTCGCGCTGAGCGCTGCGGGCTTCACGCTGTTCTTCGGGCGCCTCGCCGACCTCGTCGGTCGCCGACGCCTCTTCTTGTTGGGCATGGCCCTGCTCGGTGCGTCATCGCTCGCCGGCGGGCTCGCTCACGAACCGGTTCTTCTCCTCACGGCCCGCGTTGCCCAGGGGCTGGCTACCGCGATGGTCGTTCCCTCCGCACTTTCGCTGCTCACGACGTCATTCGCCGAAGGCCCGATGCGCGCGCAGGCGCTGGGTCTCAACGGTGCACTGATGGCCGCCGGCTTCACGACAGGAGCGATCCTGGGCGGCCTGCTCACCGACCTTGTGAGCTGGCGTTGGGCCTTCTTTGCCAACGTTGTGGTGGCGATCCTCGTGCTCGTCATGGCCCCGCTCGTGATCACGGACTCTGCCCGTCGTGAACGCACGCCACTCGATCTGGCTGGCGCGGTCACCGTGACGCTCGGGCTGCTCGCCCTCGTCTTCGGCCTCACGACCGCGGGCGAGTCGGGGTGGGCGGCCCCGTTCGCGTGGGGCCCCATCGCGGGTGGTCTCGCGCTTCTGGGCATTTTCGGCATGGTGGAAAATCGTGTGTCTCGGCCACTCGTACCGCTTCGGGTACTGCGTCGGCCGACCGTCGCCTGGGCTAATGCGGCGGGCCTGCTCGCATTTGCCACCGAGACGTCTCTCGTGTTCGTACTCACGCTCTACCTGCAAAAGGTGCTCGACTACTCCGCCCTGGCCACCGGGCTATCCTTCGCCGTGCTCGGCGCGGGAACCGTCATCGGCGGCATCATTGGCCCGCAGGTCATCGGCCGGTTGGGATCCCCCCGGGCGATTGTCGTGGGTCTTCTCGTTCAGGCCGCGGCAACCGTTCCCTTGGTCTTTCTCGGCACCGACCCTGCGTGGATCGCCGTGATAATGGTCGCCACCTTCGTGGGCGGTGTGGCCAATCTCGTGGCGATCGTGGGTTACGTGGTGACCGCAACATCGGGTCTGCCCGACCACGAGCAGGGGCTCGCCACGGGCCTTGTGACTATGAGCCAGCAGGTGGGCATCACCCTGGGCATCCCCGTGATGTCCGCCATCGTCGCGGCGAGTCTCTCCACGCGCGGCGGCTCAGCCCTCCTCACCGGTATCACCTCGGCGATCGGCGTCAATGCGGCTCTGTGCGTGCTCGCCGCGGCATCCGTTGCCTGGTTCCTGCGGCCCTCGCGCACGGACCGCTAGCGGCGGCGGGCCTGGATGTCAGCGGGAAACCCCCCCAGCGGGAGCCTCTCACGCGTTACGTGCGGGCGGGCCCGTGACCTTGCTCCGGTTCGCCAGCCGCAAGGATCGCGCTCTTGCGCCGTCCCCAGCGGACGAAAAGCCCGAGAGCCACCAGGATCCCCACCACGACGAGAATTTGGACGATCACCCAGAAGTTCCACCAAGAAAAAGCACCGAAGTCCATATCGACCACCCTCGATTCACGGACACCTGAGAGTCCTACTTAGCCCGAGCTTACGACCCGACGGCCGTTCAGGACAATGCCGCCGTCGAGTGGAGGGCCGGGAGCGAGGCTCCCGAGCGGCCCGAAAGACGGACGGCCAACGCGACAGATCTAGGGCCAGACCACCCGGCGGCTGATGGCGCCGATGCCGTGTCACTTAGGAACCTCCACGGGGTCACGGGCAGGACGCCCGGTGCGTCAGGTACCGTCGGTAGTGAGCGGTCGAGATGTCGTTGGGAGCAATGAGTGTCGGGGGAACCCTCGATGGAACAAGTTGGTGACCGCTGAGCGGCAGCCGGACCTTGAAAGACACGGATCTTGACCAAGTCCCAGAGCCAAGGCTGGGCTCGTTCGGTGTTCCGAAGGGGAACCCCCTGCGGGACAAAAGCAGCATCCCGGAATACCTTAGTTTTGTAAGACATCACTTTGTCTTCCCCGCTGCCGTCAGCCCGCCAAGGCCCGAGAACTGCTTGAGAAGCTCAGAGGCCATACAGCGGTCACTTACAAGGGCGTCCCCGCGCCGGTGCAGGTCGGCAAACGCTGGGTCATTGAGCGCACCAACTCTTGGAACAACCGAGGTGTCACACGGATACTCGCGATCTGCACCGAACGACGCATTGAGGTCTTTAACGCCCTGATCGCATTGGCCACACGCGTCATCGTCATTCGCCAGCGTCGTCGAGCCTTGGGCGGGGAGCGCGGTGCTGCCACCAAGCGGGCAGCCCCGTGCTCGAAGGCTGATCCATCACTCTGGCGCTCTATTACAGTACAAGCTCTTGCGTCCGTCTGCCCGCGACTTCGTGCATTTGGCTGGCAGCGGTCAAGAGCGGACGAGGCGGGCTATGGCGGCGGAGGCTTCCTTCATCTTGATTTCTGCCTGCTCGCCGCCGAGCTTGGCGGCGTCGACGACGCAGTGTTTGAGGTGGTCATCGAGGAGTCCGAGTGCGACGCCTTCCAGCGCCTTGGTGAGGGCCGAGATCTGGGTGAGGATGTCGATGCAGTATATTTCCTCGTCGACCATGCGTTGGATGCCGCGGGTCTGGCCTTCGATGCGTTTGAGACGGGCGAGGTATTGGCTTTTGTCACCGATGTAGCCGTGCGTGATGTGGCACGCCTCTGTGGTGGCCTCGGCGGGAGTGATTGTGCCCATGTCGTTGTCCTTTAGCGGTTGCCCTCGTAATCGCGGAAGAGTTCTGCGGATTCGGCGTCTGCCTTCACGACCTGGCTTCCCGTCATGACAGGGCACTCCGCGAGGTCGTCGCTACTGGCGCCGAGGAGCGTCTGGGCAGACGGAGGCATGGTGGTGGCCTTGTCGGTGGCGTCGGTGCTGCAACAGCTGTTGCTCATAGATGGGTTTCCTTTCGGTGGGACGGGGAAAGTTCGAATGGACTGAGGTGGATGTCGCTACAAGCATACCCCCATGGGGTATAAACTCAACAGGTCTGAAAAGACCCGCTGGCGGGAGTGCCATGCGGCACTGTTCGGGTGGGGCCGGCCGTCTCGGCGTCAAGCCTGACGGCTGTGCGCCCCGCCATGACCGGACACTCGGCGCGGTCCACCTGGCAGTCACGCGTGAACTGCGATGCGGGCGCGTGGTCTTGGCACACAATTGATCTCTCTATGGGCGGGGATGGTTAAACGCCCTGCAGTTGCTGCACGGGACTGTGCGGCGCTGAGGTGGACGCCGTGGTGTTCGCCTTGGATTTGAAGGACCGTAGGCGAAGGCTGTTGCTGACCACGAATACGCTGGAGAATGCCATGGCGGCTCCGGCGAGCATCGGGTTCAGTAGTCCGAACGCGGCCAGCGGAATAGCTGCGACGTTGTAGGCGAAGGCCCAGAACAGGTTTGTCTTGATGGTGCCCAGGGTCTTGCGAGACAGGCGGATGGCATCGGCGGCAGAGCGGAGGTCTCCGCGCACCAGTGTGATGTCCGCGGCTTCGATCGCGACGTCTGTTCCGGTTCCCATTGCCAGGCCCAGGTCGGCCTGTGCGAGGGCCGCGGCGTCGTTGACCCCGTCGCCGACCATGGCCACGACCTTCCCTTCGAACTGCAAGCGGGTGATGACGTCGACCTTGTCTTGGGGCATCACTTCGGCAATGACCTCGGTGATTCCTACCTCGGCCGCGACTTGCTCGGCGACCGCCCGGTTGTCTCCGGTTAGGAGCACCGGAGTGAGCCCGAGCGCTTTGAGCTGGGCGATCGCCTCGGCGCTGGTGGCTTTGACCGCGTCGGCGACGACCAGAACCGCGCGGGCCTCACCATCCCAAGCGACAGTGACTGCGGTCTTCCCTTGAGATTCCGCGGTGGCCTTTGCGAGGGCGAGTGTCCTGGGAAGGTGTACGGACCAGTCCGCGAGCAGGCTTTCGCGCCCAACGAGCACGGCATGGCCCTCCACGGCGCCCTGCACGCCTTTGCCTTCAACATTCGTAAACGATTCCGGCATTGGAAGTAATCCGATCTGCTGGGTTGCGCCCTTGGCGATGGCTTGGGCGATCGGGTGTTCGGAGGCGTCCTCCAGGGCGCCGGCCAGCCTCAGGACATCCTCGCGGGTGGTTCCGTCGGCGGTGAACACGTCAAGCAGCGTCATCTTGCCCGTAGTAACCGTTCCAGTCTTGTCGAGCACGATCGTGTCGACCTTGCGGGTGGACTCTAGTATTTCCGGGCCTTTGATCAGGATGCCTAGCTGGGCGCCCCGTCCGGTGCCGACCAGCAACGCGGTCGGCGTTGCGAGTCCGAGGGCGCAGGGGCAAGCAATGATGAGTACCGCGACGGCGGCCGTGAACGCGGCGCTGAGCGGGTAGCCGGCACCGATCCAGGCGCCGAGCACTCCGACGGCGATGGCGATGACGATCGGTACGACGATTCCGGAGACCTTGTCGGCAAGGCGCTGGACCTCGGCTTTGCCGGACTGGGCGTCTTCGACGAGCCGGGCCATCTGTGCGAGCTGGGTGTCCGACCCGACCCGGGTGGCGCGCACGACCAGACGGCCGCCGGCATTGACGGTTGCGCCGGTCACAGCGTCGCCCTCACCGACTTCGACTGGGATTGACTCGCCGGTGAGCATACTTGCGTCCACCGCCGAGGTGCCCGCGACTACCACTCCGTCCGTGGCGATCTTTTCACCCGGGCGGATGACGAACTCGTCACCCACCGTCAACTGCTCGACGGGGATTCGTGTTTCCACCCCATCCCGGAGGACCGCGACCTCCTTGGCCCCCATCCCGAGCAGGGCGCGCAGGGCGGCCCCCGCCTGACGCTTGGACCGCTTCTCGAAGTAGCGCCCAGCAAGGATGAACATGGTCACTCCGGCGGCGACCTCCAGATAGATGTTCCCGGCCCCGTCTGACGGGTTGATCGTGAACGAGAAACCGTGGGTCATTCCGGGCTGTCCGGCTGTGCCAAGGAACAGCGCGAAGAGTGACCACAGCAACGCGGCAGTCGTGCCGACCGAGACCAGCGTGTCCATCGTGGCCGCGCCGTGGCGCAGGTTGGTCCATGCGGCCTTGTGAAAGGGCCAGGCAGCCCACACGATCACGGGCGCGGCCAGAGTCAGGGACGCCCACTGCCAATAGTTGAACTGCAGTGCGGGGATCATGGCCATCATGATGACCGGCACGGACAGCACGATCGAAGCGATCAGCCTGTTCCGAAGCGATGTCAGCTCTGTGTCGGGCGGCTCCGCATCTTCGCTCGTCTGGTGGGCTGTTTTCGGCGTGGGGAGTGCCGCCGTGTAACCGGTCTTTTCGACCTCGGCGATTAGCGCCAATGGGTCCAGGCTGGCGGGGGCGGTGACCTTCGCCTTTTCGGTGGCGTAGTTGACGGTCGCGATCACGCCCTCGAGCTTGTTCAGCTTCTTCTCGATCCGCATGGCACAGGAGGCGCAGGTCATCCCCCCGATTTCTAGTTCGATGGTGTTGTCCAGCGTTTGCGGCTGGGTCGATGTCGTGGACATGGTTCCTCCTCGGTGGTGCGCTTCCTGATCACGGGATCGGCGAGGCGCGCGGTGTCTATGGTGGTCAGTGCCCGGAATGTTCAGCAGGCTCGCCCGGATCCGCGGACGTGGCGAGCCCGGTGGCGGTGAGGACGAATTGGGCCGTGTGGACCTGTCCGTCGACCTGGAAGTCCAGGTAGAGCAGGTAGCGTCCCGGGGTCGGGGCCTCGGTCATGAATGTCACGTCCGGGCCGGAAACAGCCCCGGGCCGGGGTTCTTCGCCCTCGGGGTGGACGTGCAGGTAAGCCAGGTCTCCTTCGCGCAGGGCGACAAGGTGGCCGTAGGAACCCAGGTACGGCTGCAGCGTCGTGACCGGTTCGCCTTCACGGGAAACCGAGACTGTGAGCATGGCCTGTTCGCTGGCGCTCAGCGTGCCGGTGAGGTCCACGTTGTAGCCATCGACCGTATCCACGGCCGAAATTGGCGCCGGCGTGGCGGGGGCGAATTCTCCGGCCGCCTGAACCGTTCTGGTCAGCGTGATGTTCTGTCCCGTTGCTGCTGGGACGATATCCGCGTAGACCCGATAGCTGCCAGCGGCGTTCCACTTCCAAGGCAGCGACCATACGCCAAGGGCGTCTAGGGCTGGATGTACGTGGCGGAACTGGGTCCCGTCCGTGCGCACCACGATCAGATGGAGTTTCTTGTCATGGGAAGGCTCGAAGTCGGTGACCGGCTTTCCTGTGGCGTCGGAGATCGTGAACGAGAGTGTTCCCTCCTGACCTGCCATCCTGGGGGACGAGATCTCCCCCAGGAGGAACCCGTCCTGCTCTATCGACAGGCCTTGCACGGATGCCGCTGGCCGTGTGTCGTTTCTGTCCATGACCTGTCCTTCCGTTGGCTGTGCCCAGACCGCCGCGGCTTGGGAAGGGACCACTGCGCCTGCGGTAGCAAATGAAGCGATATATAAGGCCGCCAGTCCCAATCCAAAGAGTCCGAGCTTTACGGGGACATTCACGGAACACGCACCGCCCGGTAGCCGGCTTCCACGACCGCTGCGAGGACGGCTGTATCGTCCAACTCCCCAGGGCCTGTTAAGACAAGCATTCCGGTCTTCGCACTCACGTCAATCGACTGGATGCCTGCTATCTGACTGACCTCTTCCCGGATCGAAGTCTCGCAATGACCGCAGGTCATCCCGGTCACCTGATATTCGCGCTTGGTCATAAAGCTCTCCTTTGCTGATTCGAAGTTATACCCCTAGGGGGTACCAATACTGACAACCATATACCCACTGGGGGTATTCCTGTTACGGTACCCCCGTAGGGTATCTATCAGAATCGCCGTGATCGGCACCATCGAAGGGAATCTGGAATGTCTCAATCAATATCGGGATCGGGGAACAAGAGGCTCGCGCTCTTTCTCATCGCGCTCGCGCAGTTCGTCGTGATCATGGACACCTCAATCGTGGGCGTGGCGTTGCCCCGAATGCAGGAGGAGCTCGGTTTCAGCCCTGAGAACCTCTCGTGGGTTTTCAACGCCTACGTCATCACCTTCGGTGGGCTCCTACTGCTCGGTGGGCGTCTTGCGGATGTCTTCGGCGCCCGGCGGATGTTCACCACTGGCTGGGTCGTACTGCTCGCTGGCTCCGCAGTAGCGGGGCTCGCCGGAAACGTCGCGTTCGAGTTGATCGGGCGCGGCGTGCAGGGAGCCGGTGCGGCACTCATAGCACCCGCGGCACTCACGCTGCTGATGAAGACGTTCGGGTCGAGCCCGAAGGAGCTCGGCGGCGCGCTGGCCCTCTACGGTGCGGCCGCTCCGGCCGGGGGAACGGCAGGCGTCTTCCTCGGCGGGGTCATCACCGAGTACCTGTCATGGCCATGGGTCTTCTTCATCAATATCCCGCTGGCCCTCGTGGTCTTCGCCCTCGTCGGCAGGGCGCTCTCGGCCGACGGACCGCGGATTCGCGGCTCCATCGACATCGCCGGTGCCCTATTAGTTACCGCTGGACTTGCCCTCGGTGTCTTCGCGATCGTCCGAGCACCCGAGGCTGGATGGGCCAGTCTTGAAACGTGGGCAACTCTCGCCGGAGCGATCGCCCTGCTGGGATTGTTTGTGCTCGTTCAGGCTCGGAGGAAGCAGCCGCTGATGCGGCTGTCGATCCTCCGGATCCCAAATTTGGCCGCGGCCAACCTCGCCCAGCTGTTGCTTGCGGCCGCGTGGATCCCTATGTGGTTCTTCTTGAATCTCTACCTGCAACAAGTTCTGGGCTACTCGGCGTTCCCCAGCGGTGCCGCGTTGCTACCGATGACCGCATTCATCATGATCACCATGATTGTGCTTGCACCGCGACTGACGGCGCGATTCGGGTCGAAAGCGATGACGGTGAGTGGTCTTATCGCGCTCGCAAGCGCCCTGATGTGGTTGTCCTTCGTCCGCGTGGATGGAAACTTCTGGGTGGATGTCCTCCCTGCCTCGCTTCTGGCCGCACTCGGAATGTCTCTGGCGTTCATCCCGACCCTCGGCACGGCCATCTCCAGCGCCCCGCCGGCGGAGGGCGGCCTCGCTTCCGGCCTCGTCAACACCAGCTACCAGGTCGGATCCGCACTCGGCCTTGCGGCGATGACAGCACTTGCAGCCGCCAACGGTGCGACGGAAAGTGGGAACCCGCCGGCGCTGACCGCTGGATTCTCTTCAGTATTCATCGGCGCAGCCGTGATTGCCCTCGCCGGCGCTCTGCTAGCTGCGATCACGCTTCATGCGCCCACGCGCGCGCCAGTGATCGAAAAAGAAACCATCGCCATTCGCGACTGAAAGCGGTCGGGTGCGGTCACAGTATCCGTGACCGCACCCGACAGACCGTTACCGTGTTCATTGCCTTGGATGGTGTGAATCGGTAGTGATCTTAACCCCGGGTGGTGGAAACCTCAGTGCAGGAGAGCCGACCCCAGTCCACCGCCGCGCAGAACGCGCGGCGTTGTCGACTGGAATCATTCCCTGATCCTAGGGCAGTCGCGGAAACTCATATCTAGCGGCAGATCCGAGGGGTCCGTTGAATAGAATTCGGGCAGTTCGCTCGTCACCATGAGGAAAACCCTGAGCGGGAAAATCTCACTTGCTCGCAAGGAAAGCAACCAATAGACTTGCCTCTATGGAAAACAACTTGTCATCCGGCCAATCTAGTCAGCAAAGTGACGCCGCGGTTCTCTTGGGTGACCTTGAGTCTGACCGCGCGGGCCTTGTCGAGCGCCTCAAGGAGCCGAAGTGGTTCGCCCCTGCATTCGGCGCGTTGGCAGCGATCTTCATCTCGACACCGGTGCTGCCAGAGACGTTCAACCGCGGGTTTGTACTGACATCGATCGTCATGACTGGCGGCTTGCTGGTTCTCGGCTATCAGCGGGTGACAGGCATCAAACTCCTCCGCTTCCGGGTACTCGAAGGTGTGCTGTTCGGAATCGCCATATTGACCACACTGTTCTTTTTCAGCGTCTCGCTCGGACTTGCCGCCAGCGGGCTCCCCTTGTGGATCATTGCCTCCACGATCGCCGGGTTCCTGGCCGCGACAGGTCTTGCCCTACTCGGTGCCTCGGCTATGCGGGAGCGTGTACGCGATGTCGTCTGAAGGCTCTTTCAACGAACTCGTTCATGAACCGATACGACTGCGCATCTGCGGTCTGCTGCGCGCCGTCGATGAACTCGACTTCGCCGTACTCAGAGACACCCTTGGCATCAGCGATGCCGCTCTCTCGAAGCACCTCAAGGTACTTGCGACGGCAGGTTTCGTGACTTCGAAAAAGATCGCCTCGGAGGCACGCGCCGACGCGCGACGACTGACATGGCTTCGACTCACGGACGTTGGCAGGGGTGTCTTCGACGACCACATCCGGGCGTTGAGGAAGATTGCGGCTGGCACCGACGCCTTCGCCTAACAGGGCCGCTTGGATCGTGCTGACCAAGGTCGCGTCCCACTGGTGCGCCGTTTAGCGAACACGGAACGCCTCCCAAAAGGGAACCAAAAGCCACATATATAGATGTGGCTGAAGAGTGGCGGTGTACTTTCGCCGCAGAATGGTGGCATCGCTGCCCGCAAGCCGGACAGCTACTGCGACAGATCTATGCTGATCTATGTATCTGCCCAATGCCCTGAGTCCGTGTCAGAGGGGAACGTTTACGGGACGAGTGGCGACACCCTTGGGGAAGAGCCCGTCACCGTGCTAGGGAGTTCGTCCGCATACCCTCGCAAGGATCTCTTGTAGCTCTCGAGCGTTGGCACGAGAGCGAGAAGCGCTGTCCGAAGGGCGTCTCCGTAGCGACCCTCGCCGGACAGCGCCAGCGCGAGAAACGCCTGCCGCGCAGGTTCATCAACACCTGACATCGGAGCAGCTTCAAGCATCGATACCGCTTCGGCTGATTCCCCCACATTTCGCAGCGTGCTCGCCAATTGGATGAAAACCCGCGTCGCGCGTTCCCCTTCGAGCCCCGTCTCGAGCGCAGCTCGATACAGCGGGATCGCTTCAGGCTCCAACCCCAGAGAATCGTAGACGCCACCCAGCTCGAACAAGGCTGCAGCATCGCCTGCAGGGCGTTCCGCAACGAGGGATCGCATCCTTGTAATCGCGTTCTGCGGATCTGACTCATCGAAATCATGCTCGTAGAAGTCGTCGATCCTCTGGTCCCAAGCCGCGTCAATCATAAGTTCAGCCTCGCACAGCATCAAAGAAATGGTGCTCAACTGCCATCACTCCTGCCGCCTGTTCGCCGTCCCCGTATAGGGAACCCTCTACGGGACGCACGCAGCGTGCCACGAACATGCTCGTACTATTGGTGCGTATGAATACAAAGTTCACGGTTCGCCCGGCGATACCAGCAGACGCCGCGGCCATGGCCTATATTCACGTCGCGACCTGGCAAGAGACGTATCGGGGTCTCATGACTGACGAAATGTTGGACGACCCGGAGTTCGTATTGACCAGACAACAGTTCTGGACGATCGGACTGTCGGATGAGAGATTCGCTCATCATCGAGTTGCCGTTGCCGAGATGGACGGCAAACTGATCGGGATTGCTCAGAGCGCCGAGCCCACGGATGCCGATGCCACCTGGAGCCAGCAGCTCAACATTTTGTACGTGCTTGCCTCCGCGCACGGAATCGGAGCGGGACGAAGCCTTCTTCAGGCTGTGATTTCTAACGACACCGCTGCCGCGCTATGGGTAGCAGACCCAAATCCTCGAGCCCAGGCTCTCTACCGCAAGCATGGTTTCCTTCCGGACGGAACTCTTAAGGAAGAATATGGAATCAGGGAGATTCGAATGGTTCGACGGGTACGGAGCACGTCACCAGAGTCCGAAATCGCAGCCACTCCCGCCTGAAAACTCATCGTCGGCTTGCCTCTCGCAACGAGTGTTGAACGAGGACAACATGCCAGGAGCTCACTCGACGCGGATTCCGTCGGCAGGGCCGTTGAAGCCGCCCACCGACGCAACGCACGCACAGTGATCGAAGCTGCTCTCTCGACAGCTTCCCCCGAAGATATGGACTTCTTTCAGGCCATGGCCACAGACGACGGTCCGTCGGCCACCGGCGATATCGGGCGGCGGCTGGGCGCCAAGACGAACCTTGTCGCCAATTACCGGGCACGGCTGCTGGCAGCCGGACTCATGGAAACGGCCGGGTACGGAATAGTCGACTTCGCCATGCCCGGCCCGCGACGGTATCTCAGGTCGAAGCACACGGCCTGACCGACGGAGTCCAGGAAAGCCCGTCAACTACCCGTAGGCGGCACAGGAACGAGCGGCCGAAATTCGGCGTTGAGTGGCCGTCGCGCCAGATCGGTTAGCGGCGGGCGCGGTAAGCGGCGCGCACCTCCGGGCTGAGGTGTTCCGTGGCGTAGCTGAGCGCCGTGCGGGGCATCTCGGCCGCATGCTCGTCGAGGAACGCGAGCAGCAAGGCGCGGTCGATGCGCTTGCCGACCTCGCGCAACATCCAGCCGACGGCCTTGTGCATGAGTGGTTCCCGGTCGTCGAGCAGCCGCGCGGCCAGCTCGAGCGACGTGCTCGCGTCGCCACGCATGATGAGTCCGAGGCTGCCGACCATGGCGACACGGCGCTGCCAGAGCACTTGGCTAACGGCGAGCTCGAGCATCACGTCGCGTGGCCGGTCGAACAGGTAGGTTCCCACGAGCGTGGGGGCGGAGCAGTCCACGAGGTCCCAGTTGTTCACCCGGCCCCGACGCACGGCGGCGAGGTAGTCTGTGGCCAGTCGAGTGCGGGCGGCAGCGTCGAAGCCGGCGGGCTTGCTCGCGCGCTCGAACTGGGCTACCAGGATGAGCAGCCCGGTGAGGCGCTGTTCATGCACCTCACTGTCGAGCAGCAGGTCTATCTCGCGCTGGGGCAGCGCCGCAAAGGTCTTGACCACCGTGCGCACCACCGGCATCTTGAGCCCGATGAACACGTCACCCTCGCCATATTGGCCGGGTCCGGTCTGAAAGAATCGCGCAACGCCCAGCGCGAGTTCGGGGTCGGCCAGTGTTGCGAGCGTGTCTTTCACAGCGGATGCCGTAAGCGGTGAGTTGAGCGCAGCATCCGTCATGAATGCACTCTAATGCGACCCCAGGCTCGCGAGCAGACGCTCCTCGGCGTCGGCGCCCGGAGCGATTCCGGCTGGGATGCGGAGGTAGAAGAACAGCCCTCCGACCCACCACAGACCGAACAGAACCCATGGCTCGAACGACAACGCGGCTGGCATGCCGGGCATGTACAGGCTCAGCAGGGCCAGGCAGAGGGCTGCCGCGAGAACGCCGATCACGATCCCGCCATTTCCCTTGCCGCCGACACGCAGCGGGCGGTCCATCTTCGGTTCGCGGCGGCGCAGCACCACGAAGGCGACGGCCACAAGAATGTAGGCCATCACGATGCTCGGCGCACCGGAGTCAACGAGCCAGCCGAGCATTTGCGTGCCGAAGAACGGGGCGATGAACGACAGTGAACCGATGAAAATGAGAGCGTTCGTGGGCGTGCGAAACGTCGGGTGCAGCACGCCGAACCAGGCCGGCAGCATGCCTGAGCGTGCCATCGAGAACATCAGGCGGGAGGCGCCGAGCAGCAGCGAGTTCCACGAGGTGAGGATTCCGGCGATGCCGCCGGCAATCAGCACCTTGGCCATCACGTCGCTGCCGAACAGGGCGCCCATGGCATCGGCGGTGGCGATATCTGCCTGGCCGATCTCGGCGGCGCTCATCGACGACGAGGTGGTCAGCACGATCATGACGTACCAGATGGTTGCGAGGATGACGGCAATGACCACGAGCTTGCCGATCTGGCGCGGCGCCACGTTGACCTCTTCCGCGGACTGCGGAATCACGTCGAAGCCCACGAACAGGAAGGGCACCACAACGAGCACAGCGAAGAAGCCGCCCATGCCGCCCGTGAAGAACGGCTCCATGTGCACGGTGGAACCACCGGTGAAGGAGCCGAACATGAGCATCGCGCCGATGATCAGCAGGAAGAGAACGACGAAGGTCTGCACGACCCCGGCCAGTTTCACTCCGCGAATGTTGATGCCGGTGATGACGACGGCCGCGAGGGCACCCACGAGGGCCCACGTGAGGTAGACCTGCTCGCCGGCAATCTGCCAGAGCGGGATCTGGCTCAGGTTAGGAAAGAGATACCCGGCGGTGCGCGGCAGGGCGACGGCCTCGAAGGCCGCGATGGTGACGTAGCCGCCGGTGATCGCCCAGGACCCCACGAACGACCAGCGCGGCCCCATCGCCCGTAGCAGAAAGTTGTGCTCTCCGCCCGCCTTCGGCATGGCCGCGGTGAGTTCCGCGTAGGTGAGGCCCACGATACCCATGATGACCCCGCCGGCGATCATGGCCGAGACGGCACCCATGGTGCCGGCATCGTTGATCCAGCCGCCGGTCAGCACCACCCAGCCGAAGCCGATCATGGCGCCGAAGCCGAGAGCGAGCGCGTCTCGGTTGCCGAGCACCTTCAGCAGTGACGTATCCGGTTTGTGGTGCGTGGCAGCGATGGTGTCCCCCGTTGTTTTTCTTTGACTCTGTCATATACCGGCGCCGATTCTCGGCGTGCACGGACATTCTGCGCGATGCGGCGGGGTCGCGACGCGCAATTGCTGCGAGAAATTGCAAGAAAACGCCGGTCTTCCCTCGATACGCTTAGGACTTGCGCATTTACTGCGCGCCCAGTCGCAACCGCGGCGATTCACAGGACGGGAGGTTCCCATGTCGATGTCAATGAAAGAAACAAGTGTTGTAGAAGCACTAGTCGGTGAGCCCGAGGTTCTCGAAGACGCCGCCGCACTCACCACGCACCCCGCCTGGCTTCGCCTCAAGGCCGCAGCCACCGCGCTGCAGGCCATGCAGGCCCAGGACGGCTCGGTAGCCGACGCCGCACTCCACGCGGATGCCGCGGCATCCGTTGCGCAGATCACTACCGCTGTCGAGGAACTCGCGCCGCAGTTCCCCACAGACGCCGGGTACCTCACGGCACTCGTCGCCGACTTCGACCGCTGGGTGAGCGAAAGCTTCGGCGTGCCGGATTTCTTCGACGCGCTCTTGCAGTTCCAGCCGCAGCAGAATCGCATCGACGGCCTCGCGCACCTCGTGGTCTTTCCGATGTACACGCAGAACGGCAGCACGAACCGGCTCGTGGAGGCGGTGCTGATCGAGGTGATCTGGCCGCGTTTCATCGCCGAGCTCGAGGAGGAGTACTCCAACAAGCTGTTCGTGCCGATTCGTTTTCTGGACTTCACGCCCGGGTACGACACCAACTCTGCGGTGCTGTTTCCCGAGACCGTGGCGATGCGCGAGATTCCCACGTTCACGTGGGGAGCGATCTTCGCCGACCGCGAGGCCGCGAGGTTCCGGCGAGTCGTGCGGGCGGCGTCAGAGATCACCCGTCTGGAGCTGCCGGCCGAGGCAGCGAGCCTGCTCGATGACCAGCATCTCACCGAGGAAACCTTCGTGATGTGGGACCTCATCCACGACCGCACGCATATGCGCGGCGACCTGCCGTTCGACCCGTTCATGATCAAGCAGCGCATGCCGTTCTTCCTATATTCGCTTGAGGAACTGCGTTGCGACCTGACCGCGTTCCGGGAGTCGGTCACGATCGAACGCGACGACAAGGCGAGCCCCGAGGCACGCAAGCACGCGAAACTCGTGCAGTACGCCGTGATCTTCGACCGTATCTTCAGGTTCTCGATCACCGGCAGCCGGGTGCGCAACTACGACGGTCTCGGCGGCCAGCTGCTGTTCGCCTGGATGCACCAGCACCACGTGCTGCACTGGACCGACACGCGCCTCACGTTTGACTGGGATGCGGTGCCCGACGTGGTCATCGCCCTCGGCAAGCAGATCGACGACCTGTACTGGGCGTCGATCGACCGGCCGAAGAAGGCACACTGGCTCGCCGCGTACGCCATGATCGCCGAGACCCTCACCCCGAACCCGGCCTCGGTCTGGGCGCAGGGGCTGTCGCGCGAGGTGCTCGCGGGCCCGCCCAAGGGCTACACCGACGAGGTTCTCGACGACGAATTCCCGCTGTCAATGTTCTTCGAGGCGCTTGACAAGAAAATGAAAACTGTCATCGCGTCAACGGCTGGCATCACGGCCAATGACTAGGTCTGACGATGATTGAGGCTGTCGCTGGACGCACCGTGCTGATCGCCGGTGCGTCCAGCGCGGCCGGTCGGGCAACGGCCACCGCGCTCACGGAAGCCGGCGCGCGCGTCATCGCTGTGGGTTCCAACGCCGACAGACTGCAGTCCGTCTCGGCCGAGGCTCACTACGTGTGCAACCTCGCCGACTTCGCCGCCGTGCAGCACCTCGCTGAGACGGTTCACTCCGATCTCGGCGCGATCGATGGTCTCGTGCACCTGGTGGGCGGATGGCGCGGTGGCGGCGGACTCGCCGGCCAGACCGACGAAGACTACGCGTTCCTTCACGAACACGTGGTCACGACGCTGCGCAACACCACGCGGGCATTCAACGCCGACCTGCTGGCCTCCCCGGTCGGCCGCCTGGCGATCGTGTCGTCGGTCTCCGTGGACCGGCCAACGCCCGGCGGCGCGAACTACGCCGCGGTGAAGGCGTCCGCCGAAACATGGACGCGCGCCGTCGCCTACGGTTTCGCGAAGGCCGGGTCCGAAGCCGCAGCGGTCATCTTCGTGGTGAAAGCCCTCGAGGGCCTCGAAGCCGAGCTGGGTGCTCGCGTGATCGGCCTGTGGGACAGTGCTGCGGCGGACGTCAACAACACTCGCATCCCGCTCAGCACCGACTGACGTAGGGTGCCGTCCGGGCACGCGGCCAGACGGCCCGCCCCCGGGCGGTGCTCTGCGGAGACTAGCGTGTAGCCATGAGCACCTCCGATTCCGCTGCCCTTGACGTGTGGCGGCGACCCCGTCCGAGCAGACCGGAGTTCCGAACAGATCTGTGGGTCGCGCTCGTGCTCACCGGCGCCACCGCGTTGAGCGTGTCGCTGACGCGCAGCGCCGGGGTGTACGCGGATTCGCACGTGTTGCAGGTATCGCTTTGGGTCGCCCTGATCGCTCTTCCCCTGGCGCTGCGACGTCGCTGGCCGGAGATCGTAGCCATCACGGCATCCCTGGTGTTCGCCGGCGGCGTGATGCTCGAAACGGGGGACGCCCTGTTCTCCAATATCTGCCTCTATGTGGCCATCTACTCGGTCGGCGCGTGGAGCCGCCACAGAACCGGGGCACTCTGGGTGCGTGTCGGAATTGTGGCGGGAATGTTCGTGTGGCTCATTTCCCAACTCTTCGTCCAAGCCAACCAGATGACCATGATGCCGGACCTCTCGCGCGAGGGATTCTTCTCGCCCTACGCCGCATTTGGGGTGCTTCAGGTCTTCATCAACATGATCTACTTCGGTGCCGCCTGGTATTTCGGTGATTCAGCGTGGCACTCCGCGCGCACCGGCGCTGAGCTGGCCGGGGCCAACGCGGAGCTGGTCGCCGAACGCGAGCGATCTTCCGGACAGGCCCTCATCCTGGAACGCGTGCGCATTGCCCGCGAACTACATGACGTCGTCGCCCACCACGTGTCGGTGATGGGCGTCCAGGCCGGCGCTGCCCGCCGCATCCTGACCCTCGATCCGACTCAGGCGGCCGAGGCGCTGGCGAGTATTGAGCAGAGCGCGCGCAGCGCGGTGGATGAATTGCACACCATGCTCAGAACCCTGCGCACAAACGACCCGTCCATCACTGAAATCACCAGCCGGTCGGGAAGCACGCGCGGCCTCGACCAGCTCGGCGAACTCGCTGAACAGAGTCGAACCGTCGGCGTTCCGGTGCGGCTGTCCATCGTGGGTGAAGCGCGGGCCGTCCCTGCCACGATTGGCCTGAGTATTTATCGGATCGCTCAGGAAGCCCTGACCAACACCCGCAAACATGCCGGTCCCGGCGCCAGCAGCGAGGTTCGGCTCCGCTACGAAGCGGATGCCGTAGAGCTCGAGATCACCGATGACGGTATCGGCCCCCGACGGCAGTTCGCTGCCGTCGCACCGGGCGGATCCGGCGCCAACGGCACAGGCCCGGTGGGAGGGGCGGGGGCAGGGTCTGGGGCAGGCGCGAGCGCGATTGGTCTCGGTCAGCGCGGCATGCTCGAACGAGTCGCGGCGGTTGGCGGAGTGCTGCATCTGGGCGCGAGGCCCCGTGGCGGCTACCTCGTGCGTGCCCGTTTTCCGCTCGTTCGGGTGGAAAACGTATGAGCGACCAGACGAGATCATCGAACATCCGCGTGCTCCTTGTCGACGATCAGGCGCTGGTTCGAGCCGGCTTTCGAATCATTCTGCAGTCGGAGCCGGGGATCGTCGTGGTGGGCGAGGCTGCCGATGGCGCCGGGGCCCTCGATCTGGCCCGCTCGCTGCACCCCGACGTCATCTGCATGGACGTACAGATGCCCGGTGTCGACGGGCTCGCTGCCACCAGGTCGATCGTCGAGGATCCCTCCGTGCATTCGGCGGTACTGATCCTCACGACCTTCGACCGTGAGGACTACCTTTTTGCCGCGCTGCAGAACGGTGCGAGTGGTTTTCTGCTCAAGAATTCGACCCCCGAGGCCCTGATCCGGGCGGTGCAGGTACTCGCTCGCGGCGATGCCCTGCTTGCACCGGACGTGACACGGCGCGTCATCGAGCGGTGTGTGAGTCCCAGGGACGCACCCACCGTCACGAGGACGTCCGAAGTGAGTGGGCTTCCTGACCTGACCGAACGCGAGTCCGAGGTGTTCGCCCTCCTCGCTCAGGGACTTGCAAATTCTGAAATTGCCGGGCAGCTCTTTCTCGGCGAGGCGACGGTGAAATCCCACGTGTCGAAAGTGCTCATGAAGCTCCAGCTTCGCGACCGAGTGCAGGCCGTTGTTTTCGCCTACGAGCACGGCATCATCGTTCCCGGCGTGACACTCAACGATTGATTGCGCTCCCCCTCTCGGCGGAGGGTGGCCTCACCCGAGCGATGGATGTGCCGGTAACAGCTGCCCGTTAGCGTGAAGATACGCACGACGAAGGGGCACACATGCTTGATATCAGAGGCGTCACAAAAAGCTACGGCACCAGGCAGGTGCTCACCGACGTGAGCTTCGTTGTCGGAGACGGACGCATGATCGGTTTCGTCGGCGCAAACGGAGCGGGAAAGACCACTACGATGCGCATCATCCTGGGCGTGTTGAGCCCGGACTCCGGCACGGTGTTGATCGACGGGGCCCCGGTCACCGCGAGCGATCGCCGCCGGTTCGGCTACATGCCCGAAGAACGCGGTCTGTACCCGAAGATGAAGGTCGCCGAGCAGCTCGTCTACCTCGCCCGATTGCACGGCCTGTCGCCTGCCTGTGCTCGTCACAACACGGCCGCGTTGTTGGAGCAACTCGGCCTGGAAGCCCGGGCGACCGACACCGTGGAATCGCTCTCGCTGGGCAACCAACAGCGGGCCCAGATCGCTGCCGCGCTGGTGCACGATCCCGAATTCCTCGTGCTCGACGAGCCGTTCTCCGGGCTGGACCCGCTGGCCGTGGAAGTCGTGATGAGCGTTCTCGCCGGGTACGCTGCCCAGGGCGCGCCCGTGCTTTTCTCGTCCCACCAGCTGGACATCGTCGAACGTCTCTGTGACGACCTCGTGATCATCGCCGACGGCGAGGTTCGCGCCGCCGGCTCCCGGGATAGCCTGCGGGAGCAGCACAGCAGTGCCCGATTTGAGATCCGGACGGCGGGCGACACGGGCTGGATCCGGGACGTTCCCGGCATCACCGTGCTCGACTTCGATGGCGACTACGCGCTGTTCGAATCAGACGCGGATGCCGCCAGCCAGGACGTGCTGCACCGTGCGGTCAGGCTCGGAACGGTGCACACCTTCAGCCAGCAACGCCCCACCCTTGCCACGATCTTCAAGGAGGTCATCTCGTGAGCAGCATCACCCGCCCGGTGCACACCGCGCCCACCTTCGCCCAGAGCGTCTGGCTGGTTTCGAATCGTGAAATCACCGCCCGACTGCGCACCAAGTCCTTCCTGATCTCTACGGGAATCCTCCTGCTCATCTCCCTCGCGTCGGTCGTCGTCGGCAGCATCGTCAGCCAAAACGAGAACCTGACCACGGTCGCCGTCGTCGGGAGCGCCATGAGCGTCGTCGATGAAACGGCCGCCTTCGACATTATCGAGGCCGACACCACGGCCGAGGCCAAGGCTCTCCTGCGCGACGGGACCGTAGAGGCGGCCGTCGTGCCGTCCACGACCGCGGATTCCCTCCTCGACATCTCGGTCATCGCCTTGGAATCTGCGCCCAGCGATGTCGTGGGCTCTCTCAGTGTGACCCCGGACGTGGATATCCTGGAACCCGCTTCTCAGGACGGCTTCCTGGCCTATCTTGTCGCCATCGCCTTCGGCGTGATCTTTCTCATGTCCGCCACGACCTTCGGCGCCACTATCGCGCAGAGCGTCGTCGAGGAGAAGCAGACGCGCATCGTCGAGATTCTCATGTCCACGATCTCGGTGCGGGCGCTCCTCGCCGGCAAGGTGCTCGGGAACAGCCTCATGGTCTTCGGCCAGATCGTGTCGATCGGACTGCTGGTGTCCATCGGGCTGGCCGTGACCGGCCAACGCGTGCTGTTGGCCGATGTCGGCCCAGCCATCGGCTGGTTCGCCGTGTTCTTCGCCTTCGGCTTCGTGCTGCTGGCCGCACTCTATGCCGCCACCGCATCGCTGGTATCCCGGCAGGAAGACGTGGCGTCGGCAACCTCGCCGGTGCTGTTCCTGGTGATGATTCCGTATTTCCTGGTCGTGTTCTTCAATGACAACCCACTCGTGCTGGCCATCATGTCCTACGTACCCTTCTCCGCCCCGGTCGGCATGCCGGTGCGCATCTTCCTGGGGGACGCCCAATGGTGGGAGCCGGTGCTCTCCCTCATTGTGCTCATCCTCTCCACGTTCGTCGTGATCCTCCTCGGCTCCCGCATCTACTCGAATGCGCTGCTCCGCATGGGTGTTCGTGTGCCGCTCCGTGAGGCGCTCCACAAGTAGGGACACGGGCGTCGGGGCACCCCCAACGGTCGCCCGGTGACTACCCTGTAGAACACGGTCAACGAAAAGGTGGGCATGCTCGACATCAGGGGCGTCAACAAACGCTACGGCAGCAAGCCCGTGCTCACCGACGTGAGCTTCACGGTGGCAGCCGGACGCATGACCGGCTTCGTGGGCGCGAACGGCGCGGGCAAGACCACGACCATGCGCATCATCCTCGGTGTGCTCACTCCGGATTCCGGCACGGTACTCATCGACGGCACGCCGGTCGCCCCGAGCGACCGGCGCCGCTTCGGCTATATGCCTGAGGAACGCGGCCTGTACCCGAAGATGAAAATCGGCGAGCAGCTCGTGTACCTGGCGCGCCTGCACGGGCTCGATCGGACATCCGCTCGCCGCAACACCGACGATCTGCTCGAACGCCTCGGCCTCTCCGAACGGGCCGGCGACCTCGTGGAAGCGCTTTCTCTCGGCAATCAGCAACGCGCGCAGATCGCGGCTGCGCTCGTGCACGACCCCGAATTTCTGGTGCTCGACGAGCCATTCTCAGGCCTCGACCCGATCGCGGTCGAGACCGTGATGGGCGTGCTCACCGACTACGCCGCCGGAGGCGCTCCCGTGCTCTTCTCCTCGCACCAGCTCGACATCGTCGAGCGGCTCTGTGACGACCTCGTGATCATCGCGGAGGGCCAGATTCGAGCCAGCGGGCCGCGGGAACAGCTACGTGAGCAGTACAGCAGCCCCCGCTTCGAGATCCTCGCGCCAGGAGACATCGGGTGGATCCGAACCCTGCCCGGCATCACCCTCATCGACACGGCATCGGGCCGCGCTGTCTTCGAGGCCGAAACGGATGCCGCCAGCCAGTCGGTTCTCCGCCACGCCCTCGACCGTGGCGCGGTCAGTTCGTTCAGCCAGCAGCGACCCGGCCTCGCCACGATCTTCAAGGAGGTCGTGCAGTGAGCACGAATCGTCCCCTGCATACAGCCCCAACTTTCGGTCAGAGCGTGCGACTTGTCTCCAACCGGGAGATTGTGGCGCGGCTCCGCAGCAAGTCCTTCCTCATCTCCACCGCCATCCTGCTGCTGATCTCGGTGGCCTCAGTTGTCGTTGGCGGAATCGCCGCCCAGAACACGAGCGTGCCGCGCGTCGCCGTCGTGGGCTACGTAGGGCAAAACGTTGAGCAGATCAAGGCGTTTGACCTCGTGCAGGCCGACAACATGACGGACGCGGAGGGACTCGTGCGCGACGGCACTGTCGTGGCCGCGGTCGTACCCGCACCCGCGGACGCCTCGCCCCTCGGCGTGGCCGTGATCGCTCTCAGTGAGCCGCCCGCCGCGGTGATGAATGCGCTAAGCGTGAGCCCTGAGCTCCGCCTGCTCGAACCGCCCACCCGCGACAACAGCCTCGCGTATCTCGTGGCCCTCGGCTTCGGGCTCGTGTTTCTGATGTCCTCCATCACCTTCGGCTCCACAATCGCCCAGAGCGTCGTGGAAGAGAAGCAGACCCGGATCGTCGAGATCCTCATGTCCACCATCTCCGTGCGCGCCCTCCTGGCCGGCAAGGTGCTCGGCAACAGCATCATGGCCTTCGCGCAGATCATTGCCATCGGCCTCTTGGTGTCCGTGGGCATGGCTGTCACGGGGCAGACCAGCCTCCTCGCGGGCGTCGGGCCGGCCATCGTCTGGTTCGCGGTCTTCTTCGCGTTCGGGTTCGTGCTGCTGGCCGCACTCTACGCGGCCACCGCGTCCCTAGTGTCGCGGCAGGAAGACGTGGGCTCGGCCACCTCCCCGGTGATGATCCTCATCATGATCCCGTACTTCCTGGTGATCTTCTTCAACGACAACCCCACGGTGCTCGCCGTCATGTCGTATATCCCGTTCTCCGCACCGGTGGGCATGCCGATGCGCATCTTCCTCGGGTCCGCCGCCTGGTGGGAGCCGCTGCTGTCCCTAATGGTCCTGCTGGCCACCACGGCTGCGGTCATAGCGCTGGGCTCGCGTATCTACGCGAACGCGCTCCTGCGCATGGGGGCGCGCGTGCCGCTCCGCGAGGCACTCCGCAAGTAGCTCCGCTCCTTAACGAGGTAAGGCCACCCCGTGGGGTGGCCTTACCTGTCTTGCTAAGCGAAGTCCGGCGGTGTCTTACTCTCCCACAGGGTCCCCCCTGCAGTACCATCAGCGCAAAGAGTCTTAGCTTCCGGGTTCGGAATGTGACCGGGCGTTTCCCTCTTGCTATAGCCGCCGAAACACCTGTGCGACGCCGGTGCGTCAAGTCTTCCGAACAGTCCATGCTTCGTGTTTCTAGGATACAACACCGCAGCGCTCCAGGAGACCAGCGGTAGGGGGGTTAACGCAGGAAAGCCACCCCGTGGGGTGGCTTTCTGCTTGTTTCTAAGTTAAGTCCGGCGGTGTCCTACTCTCCCACAGGGTCCCCCCTGCAGTACCATCGGCGCAAAGAGTCTTAGCTTCCGGGTTCGGAATGTGACCGGGCGTTTCCCTCTTGCTATAGCCGCCGAAACATCTTTCGATGGTTCGAACAAACTTATACAAATGTATATTCAGTTCATATGAACTGTGTTGTTGTTCTCGACCGTACATCGAGAACCACATAGTGGACGCATAGCAGCTTCTTCAAACTGAGTGTTATCAAATTATCGGCTTATTAGTACCGGTCAGCTTCATGGGTCTTTAGTCCCCACTTCCACATCCGGCCTATCAACGCAGTAGTCTAGCTGCGAGCCTCTCCCCCTAAGGGATGGAAATCTCATCTCGAAGCCGGCTTCCCGCTTAGATGCTTTCAGCGGTTATCCGTTCCGAACGTAGCTAATCAGCGGTGCTCCTGGCGGAACAACTGACACACCAGAGGTTCGTCCATCCCGGTCCTCTCGTACTAGGGATAGATCTTCTCAAATTTCCTGCGCGCGCAGCGGATAGGGACCGAACTGTCTCACGACGTTCTAAACCCAGCTCGCGTACCGCTTTAATGGGCGAACAGCCCAACCCTTGGGACCTACTCCAGCCCCAGGATGCGACGAGCCGACATCGAGGTGCCAAACCATGCCGTCGATATGGACTCTTGGGCAAGATCAGCCTGTTATCCCCGAGGTACCTTTTATCCGTTGAGCGACAGCGCTTCCACAAGCCACTGCCGGATCACTAGTCCCGACTTTCGTCCCTGCTCGACTTGTCAGTCTCACAGTCAAGCTCCCTTGTGCACTTACACTCGACACCTGATTACCAACCAGGTTGAGGGAACCTTTGGGCGCCTCCGTTACTTTTTAGGAGGCAACCGCCCCAGTTAAACTACCCACCAGGCACTGTCCCTGAACCGGATCACGGTTCGAAGTTAGGTATCCAATATGACCAGAGTGGTATTTCAACGATGACTCCACCTGAACTAGCGTCCAAGCTTCACAGTCTCCCACCTATCCTACACAAGCCACACCGAACACCAATACCAAGCTGTAGTAAAGGTCACGGGGTCTTTCCGTCCTGCTGCGCGTAACGAGCATCTTTACTCGTAATGCAATTTCGCCGAGTTCGCGGTTGAGACAGCTGGGAAGTCGTTACGCCATTCGTGCAGGTCGGAACTTACCCGACAAGGAATTTCGCTACCTTAGGATGGTTATAGTTACCACCGCCGTTTACTGGGGCTTAAATTCTCAGCTTCGCCTTGCGGCTAACCGTTCCTCTTAACCTTCCAGCACCGGGCAGGCGTCAGTCCGTATACATCGTCTTGCGACTTAGCACGGACCTGTGTTTTTAGTAAACAGTCGCTTCCCACTGGTCTCTGCGGCCTTCGAACGCTCCCGGAGCTAGTCCGTTCACGCCTCAGGCCCCCCTTCTCCCGAAGTTACGGGGGCATTTTGCCGAGTTCCTTAACCACGATTCTCTCGATCTCCTTAGTATTCTCTACCTGATCACCTGAGTCGGTTTGGGGTACGGGTGACTAAAACCTCGCGTCGATGCTTTTCTTGGCAGCATAGGATCACTGATTTCACCCTTACGGGCTACCCATCGGGTCTCAGGCATCATGAACGACGGATTTGCCTATCGTTCGCCCTACATCCTTAGACCGGGTCAACCATCGCCCGGCTCAGCTACCTTCCTGCGTCACACCTGTTAATACGCTAACCGCACCAGCATAGGGTCGCACGCTAGGCCCCACGCTTCACCCCGAAGGGATCCATCTAGGGGATTCAGATGCTTAGCATTACTGGATTAGCTTGGGCGGTTTTTCGTCAGTACGGGAATATCAACCCGTTGTCCATCGACTACGCCTGTCGGCCTCGCCTTAGGTCCCGACTTACCCAGGGCGGATTAGCCTGGCCCTGGAACCCTTGATCTTTCGGAGGACGGGTTTCTCACCCGTCTTTCGCTACTCATGCCTGCATTCTCACTCGTGTAGCCTCCACGGCTGGTTTACACCGCCGCTTCGCTGGCCACACGACGCTCTCCTACCCATCAACACGGCTGAACCAACCACACAAGGTGGCGGCTTACCAAAAATATCAATGCCACAACTTCGGTGGCGTGCTTGAGCCCCGTTACATTGTCGGCGCGGAATCACTTGACCAGTGAGCTATTACGCACTCTTTCAAGGGTGGCTGCTTCTAAGCCAACCTCCTGGTTGTCTGTGCAACTCCACATCCTTTCCCACTTAGCACGCGCTTTGGGACCTTAGTTGGTGGTCTGGGTTGTTTCCCTCTCGACGATGAAGCTTATCCCCCACCGTCTCACTGCTGCGCTCTCACTTACCGGCATTCGGAGTTTGGCTGACGTCAGTAAGCTTTTGGGCCCCATCGGCCATCCAGTAGCTCTACCTCCGGCAAGAAACACGCAACGCTGCACCTAAATGCATTTCGGAGAGAACCAGCTATCACGAAGTTTGATTGGCCTTTCACCCCTATCCACAGCTCATCCCCTCCATTTTCAACTGAAGTGGGTTCGGTCCTCCACGACGTCTTACCGTCGCTTCAACCTGGCCATGGATAGATCACTTCGCTTCGGGTCTAGGACATGCGACTGAATCGCCCTATTCAGACTCGCTTTCGCTACGCATTCCCCTCTCGGGTTAAGCTCGCCACATATCACTAACTCGCAGGCTCATTCTTCAAAAGGCACGCTGTCACAGCAACAAGGCTGCTCCAACGGTTTGTAAGCAAACGGTTTCAGGTACTATTTCACTCCCCTCCCGGGGTACTTTTCACCTTTCCCTCACGGTACTTGTTCACTATCGGTCATGTAGGAGTATTTAGGCTTATCAGGTGGTCCTGACAGATTCACACGGGATTTCTCGGGCCCCGTGCTACTTGGGATACTTCTCGAGTGATTGCTGCATTTCGACTACGGGGTTCGCACCCTCTATGACCAGGCTTTCAATCCTGTTCGTCTATACAACGTTCTAACCCTCACCGCCTCGGTAGAGACAGCAGAAAAGTCCCGCAACCCCGACCATGCAACGCCTACCGGCTATCACACATGATCGGTTTAGCCTCATCCGGGTTCGCTCGCCACTACTAACGGAATCACTATTGTTTTCTCTTCCTGTGGGTACTGAGATGTTTCACTTCCCCACGTTCCCTCTACCCGCCCTATATATTCAGGCGGGAGTCACCAGGTCACCTCACGGGCCTGGCGGGGTTTCCCCATTCGGACATCCTCGGATCACAGTTCGTTTATCAACTCCCCGAGGCTTATCGCAGATTACTACGTCCTTCTTCGGCTCTACATGCCAAGGCATTCACCGTTTGCTCTTAAAAATTTGAAATCACATGAGTTTGAATCGATTAAGTACCCTGAATAAATTCAGAGTCGAAATTGACCAATGATCTAATTGCTTAGATCTTTGTAATTTGTCGTATAAATACGATCAAATTTAAGATGCTCGCGTCCACTGTGTAGTTCTCAAAGTACGGGCGGTACCCCTCCACGCCGGCAAGTGATGCCAACGAAAAAAGGTCCAGAGGAAAAGTCCAACACACACCAAAGTGCGTGATGTTCCGGTCCCTCAGGACCCAACAGCGTGCATATGCGATTCTCCCTGACCCCCACTTTTCCAACCCCCGAAGGAGCGTACCGAGTGAAGACCAGTCGTCTTCGCATCAATGTCAATGTTCCACCCATGAGCGCCATCCAAACCGTTCGGCCTGGTATGACTGGCAATCGTATTCCGCTGTATACAGACGGGACTGCACGTGCTCCTTAGAAAGGAGGTGATCCAGCCGCACCTTCCGGTACGGCTACCTTGTTACGACTTAGTCCTAATCACCGATCCCACCTTCGACAGCTCCTTCCCCAAGGGGTTAGGCCACCGGCTTCGGGTGTTACCGACTTTCATGACTTGACGGGCGGTGTGTACAAGGCCCGGGAACGTATTCACCGCAGCGTTGCTGATCTGCGATTACTAGCGACTCCGACTTCATGAGGTCGAGTTGCAGACCTCAATCCGAACTGAGACCGGCTTTTTGGGATTCGCTCCACCTTGCGGTATCGCAGCCCTTTGTACCGGCCATTGTAGCATGCGTGAAGCCCAAGACATAAGGGGCATGATGATTTGACGTCATCCCCACCTTCCTCCGAGTTGACCCCGGCAGTATCCCATGAGTTCCCACCATTACGTGCTGGCAACATAGGACGAGGGTTGCGCTCGTTGCGGGACTTAACCCAACATCTCACGACACGAGCTGACGACAACCATGCACCACCTGTATACCGACCTTGCGGGGCGACTGTTTCCAGCCGTTTCCGGTATATGTCAAGCCTTGGTAAGGTTCTTCGCGTTGCATCGAATTAATCCGCATGCTCCGCCGCTTGTGCGGGCCCCCGTCAATTCCTTTGAGTTTTAGCCTTGCGGCCGTACTCCCCAGGCGGGGAACTTAATGCGTTAGCTGCGACACGGAGACCGTGGAATGGTCCCCACATCTAGTTCCCAACGTTTACGGCATGGACTACCAGGGTATCTAATCCTGTTCGCTCCCCATGCTTTCGCTCCTCAGCGTCAGTTACGGCCCAGAGATCTGCCTTCGCCATTGGTGTTCCTCCTGATATCTGCGCATTCCACCGCTACACCAGGAATTCCAATCTCCCCTACCGCACTCTAGTCTGCCCGTACCCACTGCAGGCCCGAGGTTGAGCCTCGGGTTTTCACAGCAGACGCGACAAACCGCCTACGAGCTCTTTACGCCCAATAATTCCGGACAACGCTTGCACCCTACGTATTACCGCGGCTGCTGGCACGTAGTTAGCCGGTGCTTTTTCTGCAGGTACCGTCACTCCCAGGAAAACCCAGTCGCTTCTTCCCTACTAAAAGAGGTTTACAACCCGAAGGCCTTCGTCCCTCACGCGGCGTTGCTGCATCAGGCTTGCGCCCATTGTGCAATATTCCCCACTGCTGCCTCCCGTAGGAGTCTGGGCCGTGTCTCAGTCCCAGTGTGGCCGGTCACCCTCTCAGGCCGGCTACCCGTCGTCGCCTTGGTGAGCCATTACCTCACCAACTAGCTGATAGGCCGCGAGCTCATCCTTGACCAAAATTCTTTCCACCCCCAGAGATGCCTCCAAAGGTCGTATCCGGTATTAGCTACAGTTTCCCGCAGTTATCCCAGAGTCAAGGGCAGATTGCTCACGTGTTACTCACCCGTTCGCCACTGATCAAAGAAGCAAGCTCCTCATCACCGTTCGACTTGCATGTGTTAAGCACGCCGCCAGCGTTCGTCCTGAGCCAGGATCAAACTCTCCGTAAATGTTTGAATAGCTCCCGAATCCATATAAATACAAACACGGTGCCCATCTAGTGCAATAACCAGCCGGAATAGGCCAAGAAACTGCAAGTTTGAAACTGACAGAACAAATCATTACTGACTTGCTTTGTTTGTTTGCGTGATCGAAACCACGACTTTCAATTGTTATTCCAAAGGAATCTCATTGGCTGCTACCCGCTAGAAACGGGACCACAACCACGAGGTTTTTTGGCATTTGACATTGTGCACGCTGTTGAGTTCTCAAGGATCGGACGCACCCAGCCGCCGGCCACACAGACCATTGCACTGAAGCACTTCACTTGTTTCGTGTAGCCCCACCCACACCCAAAGGCCTGGAATGAAACTTCATCAAGCCAAACACACCTGCAAAGCAGAAGATTTAGACTTGGGATTGGTCCCGCATGAGGCCGAAAAGCTAAGCAGCTTTCCGCACCTGTGGGGTGACTTAGATGACATTACGGCCAATCCCCCCACCACGCAAATCAGCCCCCCTTTTCCCCACATCCCGGGCGCGTCGCCCCGCCCCACGGCAGCAACCAACGGCCGCGGGCGTGGCGAGACCGGGTCACGAGGTCTCGACCGGTGCTTCGTCGAGAGATTGGCTCGCGGGGTCTCGACGGGCGCGGGCCAAAAGCGGGCCCGCTGCGCGACCAACGGGAAGGGGTGCGAGCGGGCGTGCCGAGATCGGGTCACGCTGGCGGGTCGAAACCAGCGCGGGGGCGGGGTGTTCGCGGGGTGTCGAGTTATGAGCTTTCTCAGGCAGGGGCCGAGCGCCCCATCCGGCCCCTGCCTGAGAAACCTTATTGTTTGAGCTGAGGAGCGGACACCCCGCCCCCACGCGACCCACAAGAGAAGTGTCCGCTGGAAGCGGAGGGTCTCGACCTGCTCGACCTGCTCGACCTGCAAGTGAGGGTGCGGGACAATAGGGGGGTGACCCAACTCCATGATTTGAACCTGCGCGGTTTCGCCTCTGACAACTACTCCGGCATTCACCCCGAGATACTCGAGGCGATCACGAATGCCAACGGGGCGCATCAGGTGGCCTACGGCGAAGACGTTTATACGGCTCGCCTGCAAGAGGTGTTCGTCGAACAGTTCGGCGAGGGCGTCGAGGCATTCCCGGTGTTCAACGGAACCGGCGCCAACGTGATCGGCCTCCAGTCGATGCTTCCGCGCTGGGGCGCGGTCATCTGCACGGCCAACGCGCACATCCACATCGACGAGGGCGGCGCCCCGGAATACGTCGGCGGCTTCAAGCTGCTGCCTGTCGCCACACTCGACGGCAAGCTCACCCCCGACCTCATCGATCAGGAGGCGTGGGGCTGGGGCGACGAGCACCGCGCGCAGCCGCTCGTCGTGTCGATCACTCAGAGCACCGAACTCGGTACCGCCTATACGGTGGACGAGGTTCGCGCCATTGCCGACCATGCCCACAAGAACGGCATGACGCTGCACATGGACGGCGCTCGCATCTCCAACGCCGCCGCTACCCTCGGCGTTCCGTTGCGCGCGTTCACCCGCGACGCCGGCGTCGACGTGCTCAGCTTCGGCGGCACCAAGAACGGCATGATGCTCGGCGAGTGCATCGTGGTGCTCAACCCCGCGGCATCCACCGGCTTGAAATACCTGCGCAAGACCAACATGCAGCTGTCCTCCAAGATGCGCTTCATCTCGGCGCAGTTCATTGCACTGCTGAGCGACGACCTGTGGTTGCGCAACGCGAGCCACGCCAACGCCATGGCGCACCGGCTGCGCGACGCCCTCGAGCAGGGGGTAGCGGATGGCTCGGTGCCGAATATCGCGTTCACCCAGGCCACGCAGGCCAACGCGATCTTCGCCCGACTGCCGCTCGGGGTGGCCGACCGACTGCGCGAGAGCTTCCGTTTCTACGACTGGGACGCCCACACTGGCGAGGTGCGCTGGATGTGCGGTTTCGATACGACCGAAGCGGATGTCGACGCGTTCGTCGCCGCTCTCAAGCGTGAGCTCGTGGCCTCGTGAGCGTCTTCGCCGACCGTCCCTGGCTCGCCGCGTACGCGCCCGGTGTTCCGGGCACGATTGAAGAGCCCACCGAGACTCTGATCGACATGATGGAGGCGTCGACGAAGCGTTTCGGCCGAAACATTGCCCTGGACTTCTTCGGCTCCACGACCACCTACGAGGAACTCGGCGAAGACATCAGCCGTGCGGCGAACGGGCTGCGCAAGCTCGGCGTCACGCCCGGCGACCGGGTGGCTCTCGTTCTGCCCAACTGCCCGCAACACGTCGTGGCCTTCTACGCCGTGCTGCGCCTCGGTGCCATCGTGGTGGAGCACAACCCGCTCTACACCGACCGGGAGCTACGCCACCAGTTCGAAGACCACGGAGCCCGCGTGGCAATAGTCTGGGACAAGGTGTACTCCACGGTGCGGGCGTTCCCGAAAGACATGGGCGTCACCGAGATCGTCACGGTCGACCTCATCCAGGCCATGCCGCTTGGCAAGCGCCTCGCGCTCAAGCTGCCGATAGCGAAGGCGCGCACGGCCCGGGCAGCCCTCACATCCGGCCCCGGAAAAGGCGCCACCACTTGGGACACGCTCGTGGACTCCCGCCGACTGCACAAGTCGCATCCCCGCCCACAGCTCGAGGACACAGCCGTGCTCCAGTACACGAGCGGTACCACCGGAACGCCCAAGGGCGTAATCCTGAGCCATTACAACCTGCGTGCGAACGCTGCCCAGGGTTCGTCGTGGGTTCGTGGCATGCGGCCGGGCAACGAGACCGTCTACGCCGTACTGCCTATGTTCCACGCGTACGGCCTCACGCTCTGCCTCACCTTCGCGATGAGCATCGGGGCCAGGCTCGTGCTGTTCCCCAAGTTTGACGAGAAGCTTGTGCTCGATGCCGCACGGCACGCACCACCCACGTTCCTGCCGGCCGTTCCTCCCATCTACGATCGCCTCGTCACGGCCGCTGCCGCGCGCAAGGTGAGCCTCGCGGGCATCCGCTTCGCCATCTCAGGTGCGATGAACCTGCCGGTGTCGATCGTGGAGCGTTGGGAAGAGGCCACCGGCGGCCTGCTCGTGGAGGGCTACGGCATGACCGAAGCCTCGCCGATCATCGCCGGCAACCCGATCGGCCTCACCCGCCGGCCCGGCACCGTGGGCGTGCCGTTCCCGAGCACGGAGATTCGTGTCGTCGCCCCCGCCGATCCCCTGATCGACCTCGAGTTCGATGAGGAAGGCGAGCTTCTCGTACGCGGGCCGCAGGTGTTCTCCGGCTACTGGGATCGTCCGAGCGAGTCCGCTCAGGTTCTATTACCCGACGGCTGGTTGCGCACGGGCGACATCGTTCGCGTCTCCGCCGACGGCTTCATCACCGTCGTCGACCGCATGAAAGAGCTCATCATCACGGGCGGATTCAATGTGGCCCCGTCCGAGGTGGAGGAAGCCCTCCTGTCTCACCCCGACATCGTGGATGCGGCGGCCGTCGGGCTTCCGAGCGAAAGCGGCGGCGAAGACATCGTGGCGGCGGTCGTGCTCATCGGCGGCGCGCACCTCGACGTCGACGCCGTGCGCGAATATTGCCGCACCCGGCTGTCCGCCTACAAGGTTCCGAAGCGCATTGTGCAGGTCGATGACATGCCGCGCTCTCTGCTCGGGAAGATCCTGCGCCGCGAGGTGCGCACCCGGCTGCTCACCGAGTAGCATGACGGATGCCGTGGGCCGGGAATGGTCGTGCGGCATCCGCTGTTGAAAGAGGTGGGTCAGAGTTGCCCCGGCCAATTCGTCTCTTTCGAAGGATCTGACCCATGAGCCTCATCACCGATACGCACAGCCGCCGCGCCGACACCGACGCGCCGCTCATCCCCATCCTGATTGAGCGTTGGAGCCCCCGCGGCTACGACGCCGCCGCCGTCATCGACGAGGCCACACTCATGACCGTGCTCGAGGCCGCGCGTTGGGCTCCGTCTGCCAGCAACATGCAGCCCGCGCGCTTCATCGTGGCCCGCCGCGGTTCCGAAGCCTTCAACACGATCCACGCGAACCTGATGGGCTTCAACCAGACCTGGGCCGACTCGGCATCCGTTCTCATCGCCAACGTGGCCGAGCTCGCCATCGACAAGACCGCCGACGAGCTCAAGGAAAACCCGTGGGCTCGCTATGACCTCGGCCAGGCAGTGGCTCACCTCACCATCCAGGCCCAGCACGAGGGCCTGCACACCCACCAGCTCGGCGGGTTCGACGCGGCCGCCCTCGCGACGGCGTTCGGCCTCACCGACAACCAGGTGATCGTCACGATCACGGCTCTCGGCGTTCTGGGCGACGCGTCGGCCCTCTCCCCGGCCCTGCTCGAGCGCGAAGTTGCGCCGCGCACCCGCAAACCCCTCTCGGAGCTGCTGCTCGTCAACGACTAGGAGTGCCTAGCGCACGGCGCGTGGCCCACGCAGCAGCAGAAGTGGTATCAACGATCCCACGATGATCACGGCCGTGAGCCATGCGAGGTGCACCACGAGTGGGTAGGGCCAGTACATGGTCACGCCGACCCCGGCCAAGGTGACCGCAAGCGCCACCAACGCGGGCCACCACACGCGCCACCAGGCCAGCAGTAGGGCAGCGGCGGGCACCCAGTAGGCAATTTCGCTGGCCACACCCATCGCCCGAACCATGTCTGCGGGCGCCCGCAGAAACGCCACCGCGTCGATCCACGGGCCGAAAAACATCGCCGCGCAGTGGAAGACGAGCGCAAGCCCGCTCGCGAACGCGACGGCAGCCGACACTGAGCCCACGCGCAGCGAACGCCCCCTCAACAGCGGGCGCCCCACCACGAGACGAACGACGCCGGCGACCACGGCGAAAGCCAGCAGGCCACCCCAGAGCAGCGGTTGATTCACGACGTTCCTTTCAGGTCGGCCGGCCGGCCACGCACGATCTTGCCCAGCGCTACGGGCGCAGCAGCACCTTAATGGCGCGGCGTTCGTCCATGGCGGCGTACGCCTCGGCGACCTCCGCGAGCGGAAGCTGCAGGTCGAAGACGCGACCGGGGTTGATCGCTCCGGAGAGTACCTCTGGCAGCAGCTCGTCGACATAGCCGCGAACGGATGCGACGCCGCCGTTGACGCCGACGTTAGTTCCGAAAAGTGTGCGGATCGGCAACTCGGCGCCGCCGTTCGGCACGCCGACGTAGCCGACCATGCCACCCGGACGAGCCGACCGGATGGCCTGGTCCATGGATTCCGCGGTGCCGACGCACTCGAGAACGCAGTCGGCGCCGATGCCGTCGAGCAGCTCCTGCACGCGGGCGACGCCCTCGTCGCCGCGCAGCTCCACGATGTCGGTCGCACCGAATTCCCGGGCCACGGCCTGACGATCAGCATGGCGCGACATGGCGATGATGCGGGTCGCACCGAGACGCTTGCTCGCGAGAACGGCGCACAGCCCCACGGCTCCGTCACCCACCACGACGACAGTGCTGCCCGCCGTGACACCGGCGGAGATCGCGGCGTGGTGACCGGTTCCCATCACGTCGGCGAGGGTGAGCAGGCTCGGCACAAGCGAATCGTCGGGCTGCTCCGGAGTGGCCACGAGGGATCCGTCGGCGTGGGGAACGCGTACGCGCTCGCCCTGGGCGCCGTCGGCGAAGCCGCCCATCTTGTCGTCGGCTCCCCACCAGCCACCGTTGAGGCAGGAGGTGCTCACGCCGTTGCGGCAATTCACACAAGTGTTGTCACAGTCGTAGAACGGCGCAATGACGAAGTCACCCACCTTGATGGTGGAGACATCCGCTCCGATTTCTTCGACGACGCCCACGAATTCGTGACCGATGCGCTTCGGTTCTGCAGTGGGCGCGATCCCCCGGTACGGCCATAAGTCGGAACCGCAGACGCACGCGGCAACGACGCGCACGATGGCGTCGCCTCCGGTGGACAGCACGGGGTTGGGGACTTCTTCGAGGCGGATATCGCGTTCGCCATGGATCACAGTTGCAAGCATGGTTAAAGCCTAGGTGGCGTTCCTGAGTGGTTTCCTGTGCGCCAGCCGCCGGTCAGAGCAGGTCGTCGTCGAGGTCGTCGGGCAGGAGCTCCACGATGGGAGCGGATGCCACGGTGAGCTCCCCACCGTCGGCCGCGAGTTCGACGAGCACGGTTTCCCCGTCGCGGATGTCCCCCGCGAGCAGCGCCCGGGCCAGCCGGTCGTCGATCTCGCGCTGCATCAGACGGCGGAGGGGACGCGCCCCGTAAATCGGGTCGTAGCCTTCGTCGGCGAGCCAGCGGCGGGCATCCGGGGTCACCGCGAGTTCCAGCCGTCGCTCGGAGAGACGTCGTTGCAGGCGCTCGACGTAGAGTTCGACGATCTCGCCGAGCTCGTCGGTCGTGAGGGTGGAGAAGATCACGATGTCGTCGAGACGGTTGACGAATTCTGGCTTGAACGCCTGCCGCACCATCAGCTGCACGGCCTCTTCTTTCTGTTCGGTGGATAGCGTGGGATCCACGAGCACCTGCGAGCCGAGGTTGGAGGTGAGCACGAGAATCGTGTTACGAAAGTCCACGGTGCGACCCTGTCCGTCGGTGAGCCGACCGTCGTCGAGCACCTGCAGCAGCACGTCGAAGACCTCGGGGTGCGCCTTCTCCACCTCGTCGAACAGGATCACCGAGTACGGTCGCCTCCGCACGGCCTCTGTGAGCTGGCCGCCCTGCTCGTAGCCGACGTAGCCGGGAGGGGCTCCCACGAGGCGCGACACCGAGAATTTCTCGCCGTACTCGCTCATGTCGATGCGCACCATGGCCTTTTCGTCGTCGAAGAGAAACTCGGCGAGCGCCTTGGCGAGTTCGGTCTTGCCCACTCCGGTCGGCCCGAGGAAGAGGAAGGAGCCAGTGGGCCGGTCGGGGTCTGAGATACCGGCGCGCGAGCGGCGCACGGCATCCGCGACGGCGCGCACAGCGGGCTTCTGGCCGATCAGCCGGTGGGCGAGCTCGCTCTCGAGGCTGAGCAGCTTCTCGGTCTCGCCCTGCAGCAGGCGCCCCACTGGAATGCCGGTCCAGGCGGCGACGACGGCGGCGATGTCTTCGGCGGCGACCTGATCGTTGACCATGCGCGGGCCGTCAGATTCGGCCTGTTCGGCGTCGCGCAGCTCGCGCTCCATCACGGGAATATCGCCGTAGAGCAGGCGCGAGGCCTTCTCGAGGTTGCCCTCGCGCTGGGCGCGGTCGGCGTCGATTCGGGCCCCGTCGAGGCGCTCGCGCAGTTCGCCGACGCGGTTGAGCGTGGCGCGCTCCTTGTCCCAGCGTGCCTGCAGGTCTTTCAACCTGGCCTCACGCTCCACGAGGTCGGAGCGCAGCTTCGCCAGCCGCGCCTTCGAGGCGTCGTCCTTCTCCTTTTTGAGCGCGAGTTCCTCAAGCTTGAGCCTGTCGACGCCGCGGCGCAGCTCGTCGATCTCCACCGGGGACGAGTCGATCTCCATGCGCAGCCGGCTCGCGGCCTCGTCGATGAGGTCGATCGCCTTGTCGGGCAGTTGCCTGGCCGTGATGTAGCGGTTCGAGAGGGATGCCGCGGCCACCAACGCCGCGTCGGCGATCGTCACCTTGTGGTGGGCTTCGTACCGTTCCTTGAGGCCGCGGAGAATCGCGATAGTGTCTTCGACCGACGGTTCGTCCACAAGCACGGGCTGGAAGCGGCGCTCCAGCGCGGCATCCTTCTCGATGAACTCTCGGTATTCGTTGAGGGTCGTCGCGCCGATGAGGCGCAGCTCGCCGCGGGCGAGCATGGGCTTGAGCATGTTGGAGGCCGCGACAGACCCCTCGCCGCCGCCCGCGCCCATGAGCGTGTGCAACTCGTCGACGAAAGTGATGATCTCGCCGTCGGCGTCGTTGATCTCCTTGAGCACGGCCTTGAGGCGCTCCTCAAACTCGCCGCGGTACTTGGCTCCGGCCACGAGGGCCGCGAGGTCGAGGGCCACGAGCGTCTTGTTCTTGAGGGAATCGGCCACGTCGCCGGCCACGATGCGCTGGGCGAGCCCCTCCACGACGGCGGTCTTGCCCACGCCCGGCTCCCCGATCAGAACCGGATTGTTCTTGGTGCGACGAGTGAGCACCTGGCTGATGCGGCGGATCTCGGCGTCACGACCGATCACGGGGTCGAGCTTGCCGCTCTTGGCTATCTCGGTGAGGTTCACGCCGTAGAGCTCGAGCGCGGTCTTTGCCTTTTCCTGTGACGGCTGCTGTCCGGCTTGCATCGCGTTCCTCCCGAGGTGAGTCAAATTCGCTCAACTTTATCCCTCCCCTGGTGCCCGGCGCCACCAGGGGCGCGGGCATCTCCGAGCTGTCGCGCGGGCAACAGGTGCGACAATAGAGGTTGGCTAAAGACTGGAGCCCTTCTTACCCATGGCGCATACCCTCAGCACACACGAGATCGCACGACTCGTCGGCAGCCAGGCGTTCTCACGCGGCGAGCGCTACGCCCGCAACGGCCACGTCACCTCGCGATCCTGGTTCGGCTCGGGTACCCAACTCTTCGGCAACGTGCAAGGCACGAATGCCCAGCCCTACGCGGTGACTGTGTCATTTACCCTGAGCTCCACGGGCGCTGTGCTGCGGGCATCCGGTGTCTGCACCTGCCCCATGAAGAGCAATTGCAAGCACGTCGCCGCCCTGCTGATCGCCAGCGCGAGCGCCCCGGAGGCGAGCCAGCCGCGCTCCACGGGGTCGGCGCGCTCCCTGGGCGACCGGCGGCTGCCCAGGTTCGAGGCCACGCCGCAGCCACCGGCGGCCCCCGCCTGGCAGACCGCCCTCGGCTCCATCACCCGACAGGGTACGGAGGACTCCACCGGCACAGCTCTCGCCCTGCAATTCGATCTGCTCGAGGCCGCCTACGCCGGCCGTGCCGCCGCCGCCAGGGGCCCGCAACCCCAGCGCCTCGGCGCCCGCCCCATGCAGATGGGCAAGAAGGGCAAGTGGATTCGCGGCAACGTGACCTGGGACAACATCTCCTACCTCCCTGGCTCCTTCCTGCCTGCACACCGCAAGATCCTCAGCGCCATCTACGCGCTGTACGCGGCCGGATCACGGTATTACACGTACACCGATCAGTGGATTCACCTCGACGGCTTCGCCAACAAGGCGCTCTGGGAGCTGCTCGGCGAGGCCGAAGCCAGCGGCCTGCCGCTCGTGTCGACGAACGCCACGCAGTCCCCCATCGTGCTGAGTAAAACTGACGCCGCGCTCGAGATCGACATCAGCCGCACGAATGACGCCCTCATTCTCACCCCCCTCGTGGCTCTGGACTCCGCGCACCTCGAGCATCGCCAGTTCGGCTTCATCGGTGAGCCCGCGCACGGCATCTTCACGTGGTCGAACGCGGAAGACCTCGACGACGACAACCTCACGAGCCTCACCCTCGCCCCGCTCGGGCACCGGGTAAGCCCGGAGATGCGCGCCCTCGCCACGGCCGCGGACCCTCTGCACATTCCCCTCGCCGACGAACCCGCGTTCCTCGCCGACTACTACCCGTTCCTGCGCCGGCAGGTCGCTCTCACCAGCCTGGACGCTTCGTTCACCCTGCCGGAGACCCCGCGGCCGACGCTCGCCCTCGACGTGACCCATCAGGTGGGCCACACCGTCGAGCTGCTCTGGCAGTGGCGCTACGTCGACGGCGATGAGCCCGTCGAGCGTTACCGCATCGGCCTCTGGCCCGCTGCGCACGACACCAACTTTCGCGACGAGGGTGCTGAGACAGAAATTCTGCGCGGGCTCGAGACCGCGCTCGTGCCGTTCCCGTCGATCGCCCCCGAGTACCGCGGGCGCCCCCGGCTTAACACCCGGTCGAGCCTCGAAGGCTCCGCCATGATCGAGTTCCTCGACACCCTCGTGCCACGGCTCGAAGCCCGGCCGAACGTGGTCGTCACGATCGCCGAGGGCGCCCCGAGCTACCGCCCGGCCGATGAGGCCCCGGTGATCAGCCTCACCACGAGCGAGCGCGAGGGCAGCCGGGACTGGTTCAACCTCGATGTCACGGTGAGTATCGACGGCGAGGAGATCGCCTTCGACGAACTCTTCCGCGCCCTCGCCTCAGAGCAGGAACTCATGATCCTGCCCACGGGCACCTACTTCAGTCTCGACAGGCCGGAGCTGCACCAGCTGCGCACCCTGATCGAGGAGGCCCGCGGCCTGCAGGACGCCTCCTCCGACTCGCTCGGGCTGAGCCGTTTTCAGGCCGACCTCTGGGAAGAGCTGCAGCAACTCGGCGTGGTGGCGCAGCAGGCCGCCACCTGGCGTTCGGCGATCGCCGGGCTGACGGATGCCACCCAGATCGACGAGCGCCCGCTCTCCCCTCTCGTGCACGCCACGTTGCGCGGCTACCAGCAGGCCGGTTTCGACTGGCTCAGCTTTCTCTACGACCACCGACTCGGCGGCATCCTCGCCGACGACATGGGCCTCGGAAAGACCCTCCAGGCGATTGCGCTGATCGCCCACGCCCGGGATAACCAGCCCGCCGACGAGGCTTCGAAGCCCTTCCTCGTGGTGGCGCCCACAAGCGTGGTCTCCAACTGGGCCACCGAGTGCGCTCGCTTCGCCCCGGGGCTGAACGTGGCCACGGTCACGCAGACGGCCGGCAAGCGGGGCGACGGTCTCGCATCCGTGAGCAAGTCAGCGGATGTCGTGATCACGAGCTACACCCTGTTTCGACTCGACTTCGACGAGTACAACGGCATTGACTGGGCCGGCCTGCTGCTCGACGAGGCGCAGTTCGTGAAGAACCACCAGGCCAAGGCGCACCAGTGCGCGCGCCGACTCAACACCCCGTTCAAGCTCGCCATCACGGGCACGCCGATGGAGAACAACCTGATGGAGCTGTGGTCGCTCCTGTCGATCACGGCTCCCGGCCTGTTCCCAAGCCCCACCCGGTTCACCGACTACTACCGCAAACCGATCGAGTCCGACGGCGACAGCGAGCGGCTCGGGCAACTGCGCCGCCGCATCCGCCCATTCATGCTGCGCCGCACCAAAGATCAGGTGGCGGGAGACCTGCCCGAGAAGCAGGAGCAGGTGCTCGAACTCGACCTGCACCCCAAGCACCGCAAGGTCTACGACATGCACCTCGCCCGCGAGCGCCAGAAGGTGCTCGGCCTGATCGACAACATGAACGCGAACCGGTTCGAGATCTTCCGCTCGCTCACCATGCTGCGCCAGCTCAGCCTCGACGCGAGCCTCTACGATAAGAAGTACGACAACGTGCCGTCGACCAAGCTCGACGCCCTACTCGAGCTGCTCGAAGACACGGTGGCCGAGGGACACCGCACGCTCATCTTCAGCCAGTTCACGCAATACCTGGGCAAGGCGCGCGACAGGCTCGACGCCGCCGGCATCAGCTATTCGTACCTCGACGGCAAGACGCGCAACCGGGCGAAGGCGATCAGCGATTTCAAAGACGGCGACACGTCGGTCTTTTTGATCAGCCTTAAGGCCGGCGGGTTCGGCCTCAACCTCACCGAGGCCGACTACGTGATTCTGCTCGACCCGTGGTGGAACCCGGCGACCGAGGCTCAGGCCGTCGACCGCGTGCACCGCATCGGCCAGACCAAGAACGTGATGGTCTACCGCCTGGTATCGAAGGACACCATCGAAGAGAAGGTGATGGCGCTCAAAGCCACCAAGGCGCGTCTGTTCGAGAGCGTGATGACGGATGGGGCCGCTCGCGCGACAGCCCTGACGGCGTCGGACATTCGGGAACTTCTCGCCTGACGCCGTGATCTTCACGGACGGCGAATGGCCCAGCCAGGACTGAGCGGGCGGGCTACTTCGACACCCAAAGGTGCTCGGCGACTTTTTCCCAGTCGGGCGACGAACTGGGCAGTTCGTCGGCAAGCATCACTTCACGCGCGCCGGGTCCCGAACTGATCATGAGCGGCAGCGCCGTCGAGCAGGCGTTCGAGCTTGTTCCCGGGTCGCCATCGAGAACTATCATGCACGGGTCACCGTCGAGCGACAGAGCCGCGAAGTACCTCACGTCGCCGTCGGCCCACAAGAATCGGGTGGTGTCAGCGTCTGCGGTATTGGGCAGACCCTCGCTCACCGAAACGATATCTTCCGCCGATTGCTCCTCGGAGAAGATCCCCAGCTGGCCGTCGGTCGCGCACCCCGTCAACCCCACGGCCGCCACTACCCCGACGCCGATTGCTGCACCAACCCGAAACTTCCCCGATAGCTTCATGCCCCGAGCCTAGCGTGCTGGTTCATCGGGCTGAGGGGCGGCTCCCGTACCTAAGCCTGAATCCACCGGTCGACCTCAGATTCTGACGGCGCGTTAAACCGAGAATACCCCTCTGATCAGCTAAAATAGTTGTTACTTAGACAAACTATTCAACGATCAAGGAGGCATCTCGTAGATGCAACTTTCTCACACTCACCGGTCCTTTTCTGCATCCTTCGACGACCCCAATCTCGTGTCGTCGGCCGGACTGGTGCCCACGATGGCTCTGGCCGAGAAAACAGGCCTCGGCGCGCTGGTCGATGAGTGGGTGAAACTGCCCGGTTACTTCGGCGCGAATGCCGGCCTGAAAGCGCTGGCACTGGTCGCAGGAATGCTCACCGGCGCCGACTCCATCGACGATATGGCCGTGCTCCGGCACGGCGCTCTCCGGAAATTGTTCACCGGAACCTATGCGCCCTCGACCCTGGGATCGTTCCTGCGCGCGTTCGCTTTTGGCCATGTCCGCCAGCTCGACGCCGCCGCGTCCCGGTGGCTGCAGAACCTCGGCGCCGTCACGCCGATCGTGACCGGTATCGACGACCTCGCCCTGGTCGATATTGACGACACCATCAGGGAAGTGCACGGATATAAGAAGCAAGGCGCCGGGTTTGGCTACTCCGGTGTTCGCGGCCTCAACGCCCTGCTCGCCATCGTCAGCACCGGATCGGCCGCTCCGATCATCGTCAGCTCCCGGCTACGCAAAGGCCCCACCAACTCCGCCCGCGGCGCAAAGAAATTCGTCTCCGACACCCTCGCGACCGTGAAACGACTGCGCAGCCCAACCGCAAAAGGAATGCTTCTCCTCCGAGCCGACAGCGCCTACTACGTCAGCGCCGTCATCCAAGCTGCCCTCCGTGCCGGGGCGATGGTTTCGATCACGGCACGCCTGAATTCATTGGTGAAAGCGGGTATCAGCACCATCCCCGATACCGCGTGGACCCCGATCAAATACACCAATGCGATCTTCGACGACGCCACCGGGCGGTGGATCTCCGACGCGGAAGTCGCCGAAATCCCCTTCACCGCGTTCGGCTCCAAGAAGAAGAGCGAACAAATCCCTGGACGCCTCGTCGTGCGCCGCATCCCGGAACTGAACAAGACCGTCGCCGCCGGGCAAGGCACCCTTTTCGACCTGTTCCGCTTTCACGCGTTCTTCACCACCAGCACCCTGAACACCGTTGACGCCGACAAAACCCACCGCCACCATGCGATCATCGAAAATTTGAACGCCGACATGAAAGCGTCGGCGATGGCGCACTTCCCGTCCGGCGTATTCACGGCCAACGCCGCCTGGCTGGTGCTGGCCTGCATCACGTTCAATCTCACCCGCGCCGCCGGCACCCTCGCCAATCCCGCCCTCGGAAAAGCCGTCACCGCGACCGTTCGCCGCAAACTCATCAACGTCGCCGCCAGAGTATCCACGTCGGCACGACGCGTCACATTGCACCTGCCCGAAAGCTGGCCCTGGGAAGAAGGCTGGTCGGCGCTGTTCACCAGCGTTTGCAACCCGCCCGGCCGCGCCGCCACCTAACCATCGAGCCCGACCGGGCGCAACCAGGAACCCCAGTGGAACACCCAGGCATCAAGGCCCACAGCTCGACCGAGCCCAAAACCCCGAAAAAGGATCGCGCCCAAATCAAGAATTCATCAGAGGCCAACCGGTGGATTCAGGCTAAGCCAGCTTCAGCTATCGGCGCCTTCTGGCCCTTGCCGCGAAGTCTTCGAGGACTCTCACGACGTCCTGTGCGAGCCAGATTCGGTTTCTTCGCCCGTCCGTGATCTGAATCAGGATTCCGGCGTCCACGAGGTGGTCTATGGCGACCTGAGCATTGACGGGCGAGACGCCAAGCTGAGCGCCGACGCAGCGGGCGCCGATCGCGGGTTGGCGAAGGAGGAAACCCAAGAGGCGGTGGGCGGCAGAGTCTCGTCTTGCGGTGATGCGCCCGCGCCATCCGATCTGAATCGCTTGCAGATCGTTTACGAGGAGGTGTCCATTGTTCATCGCGACGAATGATGCATGCGCGATGGAGCGAATTATCGGAGTGACATCTCCGGTCCGGTAGGCGCTCAGGGCATCGAAATATCGGGTGGTGTCATTCAGTAGCCCTGCAGAGACCGGAACGACCACGTTTCGAGTGAGCCTTCCGGCCCGCAACCCCGCTTGCATGAGGGCGCGACCGACCCGACCATTGCCGTCGGGGAACGGGTGAATGGTTTCGAATTGGGCGTGCACGATCGCGGTCTGAGCGAACACCGGGAGATCCACGCGATTTGCGAAGGCAACAAGGTCGCTCATCAGCGAGGGCACCCGATCCTGATGTGGGGGCACAAAACGCGCGAGGTGCGGACCGCGGCTCCTGCCGCCGATCCACACCTGCTCGTCACGCCAACGACCAACGACGCCAGGATTGCTGCGCTCAAGGAGAGCACGATGCACTTCAAGGATGGCTTGGCCGTCGATAGCCTCGGACAACGCCAGCGCGGCCTGCATCGCGCGAGTATTGCCCATGATGAGCTGGGCATCCTCGGAGGCCCGACCACCGAGTTCCGCCAGTGCGATCTCCCGCGCAGCGCTGCGGAGGTGCTCGATCTCGGAGCTCGCGGCACTCTCGACGCACAGGAGGACGGAGGTAATTGGTCCCACGATGTGGCCGACCTCGGCATCGAAACGAGCCAACTCGCTCGAAGCCTCTTCCGTGAGCGCGTTCAGGTCATCGTTGAGCGGGATATTGAGATCGGCGATGAACGCAGGCACTGAGGCTGAGTACGGCTCCAAATCCCGTCGGCTCTGTGGCCGTGTGCCGACCTCATCTTGAGCCCCGTCCCATTGTCGTTCTTCATAGCCCACGGACGGCCAAGACGGCCTCTCCCTAAAGGAAGTCATGGGCGAGCATACCAATGCTTATGTGCTTAGGCATAGGCATGCCCCCTCGTTATTCTGATTTATAGCGCAGGCCTGCAACTCAGGCGACCAGGGCCGATAGCTGGCGCTGCAGCGCTCGGCCTCGTGAGAAGAAACGAATCTTGCTCCACTCCTCAGAATTCCTCGCCAGCCATACCTTCAATTCGCACGTAGAGAATGTATTCGTTGGCGATGTCAACGGCGATCCACCGCCCGCGAGCGAGGCTGTCTAGCTCGGCAGCAGTCAGCGTGAGTGCGTGGGCGTCGTAGCGTCGACCGAAGAGGAAAAGCCCATCTCTATCGAGGCGTGGACGGCGAACTATAATCCTATTCGCCTCACCCCTGGATTGCTGAGTATTTGATGCCTTGAGAGCCACCCGATCGTGCGGTTCAGAGCCACCGTTCGTGCGGAAGAGAGCCAGTGGTGGTCCGGCTGGGAGCCACTGGCTCTCTTCGCCGGTTCGTTAGGCGCTGGTGAGGGCCGCTTGCTCTCTCATGTTGTAGGTGCCGGTCTCGACCCAGACAGTGTTGTGGATGATGCGGTCCATGATCGCGTCGGCGTGAACCCCGGAGCCGAGTCGCTGGTGCCAGTCCTTCTGCTGATACTGGGTGCAGAACACCGTCGAGCTCTCGCCATAGCGACGTTCCATCAGCTCAAGCAGCATGCCGCGCATCGATTCCGTCGGGCGGTCAAGCAACCATTCATCAATGACGAGCAGGGTGAAGGAAGCATATTTGCGCAAGAACTTCCCGCTGCCGCCGGTGGTGTCTTGGGCGGCCACCCAGGCTTCCTCGAGGTCGGGCATGCGGACGTAATGAGCGCGGATGCGATGCTCGCAAGCGCGTTTGGCGATCGCGCAGCCCAAATACGACTTCCCCGATCCGGTGAACCCCTGAAACACAACGTTCTGCTGCCGGGCAACGAACGAACACGTCCCGAGCTGGGCCAGCAGCTGCCGGTTCAAGCCCCGCTCGTCGAGCAGGTCGATGCGGCGGAGATCCGCGTTGGGATAACGCAACCCCGCCCGCCGGATCAGCCCGGCGACCTTCGAGTGCGTGAAGGCGGAGTAGGCGTCATCGACGACCAACCGGACCCGCTCTTCAAACGACAAACTGATGCTCAGCGTCTCGTCTTGGGTGTCGATCGCCGCGAGCAACTCGCCAGCATTCATCTCCCGCAGCTTGCGCTTGGTCTCTGTGTCCAGCGGACTCATCGGGTGCCTCCGGCGTAGTAGGCGCTGCCGCGGACGTAGCCACCGTCATCGGGTTCCGGCTTGTCAGGGACGTGGCCAGTTTTGTCTTGTCCGGTGTCGAGGATCGGCCGAAGGTGCGCATACCTCGGCGAGCGGATCGGACCTCGCAAGGCCAGTGCGCAGGCGGCCTCGACCCGAGTCGGCGAGAACCGGCGTGACAGCCGCAACACTGCCAACGCCGGGTCGTAACCGGCCTCCTCGATCGACGCAGCTTCAAAGATCTTCCCGATCACTGTGACCGTGGCAGGTCCCATCCGGGCCGCCCACTCGTCGATCCGGGTCCGATCCCAGGCCTGAAAGCTGCGGCCCTCGGGCAGGTCCGCGTCGTTTGTCTGATGCTGGTTCGTCGTGCTTGCTGGCAGCAGCAGGTGACTGGTCAAGCGTTCGTCGTTGCGATAGACCTCCAGCATCGTGTCCGTGACGCGAAGGTCGACCTGAGCGCCGATGTGGCGGAACGGAACGGAGTAGAAGTTCCTCGCCCAGACCACGTGAGCGTTCTTGTTCACTTTGCGCTTGTAGGTCCACGTGCTGATCTCGAACGGGGCCGCCGGTAACGGTTGCATCAACGGCTTCTCCTCGGCGGTGAAGACACTCAACCGGGACCCGTCCCGTTTCTGGAACGGCTGGCGGTTGTAAGCATCGATTTGCTCGTAGATCCGGACCCGCAGCTCGGGCAGGGATGTGAACTGCTCCTGCCTGAGGCTAGCGATGACCCAGGTCGCGACATGCGAAACTGTGTTCTCAACGCTCGCCTTGTCCTTAGGTGCCCGGACGCGGCCCGGCAGCACCGCGGCAGAGTAGTGCGCAGCCATCTCACGGTAGGCGTCGTTGAGAACGACCTCTCCCTCTCGAGGGTGAGAGATCACCCCAGTCTTCAGGTTGTCGGGGACCAGGCGCGGGACGCTGCCGCCGAAGAAGGAAAACATCGCCACGTGGGCGCGCAGCCACGACTCCTGCCGCATATCCAACGTGGCCTCCACGAAGGCGTATCGGCTGAACGGCAGGCACGCGACGAACAAATACACCTTTGAGATCTCGCCCGTCGTCGGGTCCAGCAGCTGCATCGTGGGCCCAGACCAGTCAACCTCGATGCTGCGGCCGGCCTTGTGACCCACGCGCGACGTCGCGCCCGAGACGGCAGCGAAGTCGCCATAGAGCCGACAGAACCGGTCATAGCTCATCACCGCCTGCGCCTGACCCGATGTGTCGACGTACTCTTGGTGCAGCAGCTTCAACGTCACCCCGACCCGGGCTAGTTCGGTGTGCACACGACCCCAATCCGGCTGCGCGAACACGGACTCGTGCACTCCACGGCCGGGAAACAACGCCGTATAGACCTCGGCCTCCGGCATCTCCTCGACGTCGTCCCAGCCGAGGCCGAGCCTGTCCGCCGTCTCGAGCACGGTCTGGACGCTATTGCGGGCGATGCCCTGCGCCGACGCGATCGCTCTGCCCGACAAGCCTTGGTTTCGTAACTGCAAGACGAGTTTCGCCTTGATCTTCCGTACCATTACCGGTACTCCTTCCATCACGTGGCCCTCACGTGATGGAAGGAGCTTTTCAGGTGGCTCTCAACAACACCAACTGTGGCTCTGAACGACACGATTCATGGTTTGGTACAGCGGCCTTCACGGGCACCACCCCCGGCTCCCTCGGAAGCCAATATTCAGATTGCATCCCGGCGCGGTCTTTGTCGGCCTTGCTGGGCATCACACGTCCTCAGTAGTCGGGCTCTCAGCGCCCGGAAACGGTTCAATTGCCCTCACCTCTGTGGTGCGTCGGGTTGTCCGCATCACGCCAGGCACGTGCAGGTCGATGATCAGGTTCATGGGCCGCCCAACCGAGCACTGAACGAGAGAGATTATGTCGACGGGCTGGCCGTCGCGGCGCAGGGACCTGTCCGCAGTCATATCCATCGCAGGCACCCTGCTCATCACTGATCGGTCCAGGTCGATGAGATACACGGATCCTGAGCCGGTCGTCACGAGATATCGCCCGGTGTTCTCACTGTTCAAGGAGTGCATTTTATGCGCCAATTCTCTCGGAAGCCTCGCTTTGTGGTTATACTAATACACATCCTGATTTCCCGGGAGGTCTCCCGACAATGAGTGAATACGAGCCAGTGCTCGACTCGACGATTTGGGCAGAAGTTCGAGAATTTGTCTACGCGGCTGTGGCTGACTCGGTCAGGCGAACACCCTATGACGAAGCCGATCTGAACAACGCGGCATCGCACTTGGTCGCTTGGACTTGGCAAACCGCAGGATTGCCACTTGAGCGCCCTGCCGTCTTCAATCGGGACGTGATTGCGAGATTCGTGACCGTGGGTTGCCCCAATGTAAAGCCCGCAACCCGCGGAAACCTACGGTCCCAGCTCTTGAGAATGTCGGAAGCGCTCCTTGAGGCGAAATCGGTGCAGCGACGACTGAGCCCCTTACCGCCCTCAGATCCATCAATCCCCTACTCGGCGACAGAGTTGACGTCTCTCCGGAGCTGGGCGTCCACGCAGTCCACCCAGGCACGGCGGAGAAATGCTGAGGTATTGCTCGCGGCGGGCGCCGGCGCAGGGCTCTCGGCGTCGGAGATTGGTGAACTTCGAGTTCGTGACATCATCGTGGACAAGGTTGGTGTCGTTCTCACAGTGACCGGTGATCGGTCACGGCACGTTCCCGTACTGGAAGCGTGGGTGGAACCCTTGGCCATGACTGCCCGCTCACTCGAGCCATGCTCTTATGCATTCAGAGAGAGGCATACGTGCTTCTACCCCAACCTGATTTCCAATTTCGTCGACCGCAGCACCGTCCTCGGAGTACGTCCGCAAACCCAACGTCTCCGCGCGACATGGATCGTGCACCACCTGGACGCCGGCACGCCGGTCGGCATACTCATGCGTGCCGCAGGCCTTGAATCACTCGAAGCACTGACTCGCTATGTTCAATTCATGAACGACGTCGAACCAGAGTCGGCGCGCATCTGGCTCATGCACCCACAAGAAAGCCTCAAGAAACACAGTGCAGGGGCAGGCCGCCTACTCAGGTGAGGATCTCGAGGGCTGGGTGTGAACAGAAAGAGCGAGAAGGATCGCCGGGGCTGCATTCAAGTTTCGCTCCGCACTCACGATGTCTTCGAGGCGAATGATCTGGTCGCCCCGAAGCACGGCGCTTAGCCTCTGGTAGCTCAGGCCGAACGCGTCAGCATAGGCCTTCACCGAACCGTATCGGCGCATCGCCTCACCCCGAATGACGTAAGCCAATGCGTGCTGACGCTGGGACACGCCAAATTGATCAAGCCACCCAGTGGACGGCCCCTCAGGCACAGAGCGCCAGTCAACCACGACCGCCCTGCCAAAGGCAGCGGGGTCAGACAGATAGGAGCTTGGCTGAAAACGCGGACTGGACACGGTTCGACCCTACTTGAGTCAACGGGGTCGGTATGCCAAAAGCAAATACATTAACCATGGCATATTTGTTGCCTTGGGCATATCGGATGTGACGCATGGCTTACTCATATGACCCAGAAATCATTTCACGCTGCCTATTCGACCTGGCCACAGGTCCACACCAAAACCGAGCTCGAGCCTAGCGATGGTCGCGAGGTCCGGCCATGTGCGTCCCTGGAGCACAGCAACGATCGTCGAGTGGTCAACGCCGACATCTTGAGCGGCCGCACGAATACTGCGATCGCCTATGGCGGCGCGCACGTTCAGCGCAAATTGACGCGCCACCTCGCCGATCGGATCTACCGACACGACATCGGGCCAGCCCGCCGCGAGTTCGCGGGGGTGGAGTCGGGTGGGCCGGGACATGTTTCGAGCGTAGACGACCGCAGGGTGCTTTTCTCATGACAAACACCCCACTGGCACTTGGCAATGGGAACCATGCTGGTTATAGTAATACACAAAATGGCATTGCTGCCACCCTTACTATTCAAAACTACGCTCCGATGCTTCCCAAACGCCTCTGGAACCCAGTCGCGGACTTCACGCGATCTGCCGTCACGGACTTCGCGCCCCTGAACGGGCGCGAGGCCAGCAAAGTCATGGGCCACCTGGCGCGACTCGCCATCTGGACAATTGATGTCGCCTGCCAGCCCCTCCAACGCGACATCGTTTTCAACGGCCGGCATATCGAGGCATTCATCTCGAACGGCAGCATCGGGCTTACGGAATACGGAAACCGCTGCCGCCGTTCCCTCCTCCTCCGGGTCGCCTCAGAACTAGCCAATTTCGATCCCCTTCGCAGAGATAGCGGGAAGAAGCCACACACAGACTCATTTGCTCCGTATACCGCTGCGGAAATCGTCAGATTCCGAAGCCAAGGAAGCACCCGGTCCACCGCACTGCGTCGACACAACTGGACGGTTCTCCTTTCGCTGGCTGCGGGATGTGCTTTGACGACGTCGGAGATCGTCGGCCTCAAGGTCGAAAACGTCTCCATTTCACGGGACTCCGTAAGAGTCGCAATCCGCGGGGATCGAGCGCGCACAGTTGTCTGCTTGGAGGCATGGGAAGCTGACATTCGAGAGCTCCTCAGCTCGCCACTCGTGTCCGACTATCTGTTCGTCAAAGCGGAGCGACCCAAGATCCCTCCGATGTATGTCACCAATTTCCTCCGTACTGTCGCCCATGGCGGCGAGCAGTTCACTGTTGAGCGTCTGCGTTCTACTTGGATGCTCGGCCACCTTGAGGCCGGCACAGCACCAGTAGCCGTTATGCAGATGGTCGGCGTGAAATCATTCTCAACCTTCGAACGCCTCATCCCGTACGTCACCGCTCCGTCGCCAGCCGCCCACACAGCGATGTTCAGACGGGCGGCACACTCGTGAACACCACGCACCCAGCGGAGCCTGAAACGCTCGAGAACCTGTGGCAAAGTGTCCCCAGAGGCCGTTTCGTCGGGAATCATAGCCAGATCAGCAACGAACAGGTTCGCTTCATCGCCAACCTCATCGACAGTTCCGGAATCGCCGTTCAAATTGATGCTTGGCAGACCGAAGATCGCAAGAAGACCGGATCCGGCGGACGCCCCCGGCTCGTGCAAACCCGCACTGCACTCATCCTGCTCATGCTCCTCAGCTCTGAACACAGTGCTCTCTTCGTGGGTGAGATGGCCATCATCGCGGGTGAACGGCTCAGTAACGCCTCGCTCCGCGAACTCGGCCTCTGGGGGCTCACAAAGCAGGGCAAGTCTCGAAAAGCTCAGGATTGGTTCTGGCCTCTCTGGCACGCCCTGCACCGTGCGCTGCGAACAATCGACCCGAAGCCGGGACAGCGACGCAAATTCCCCACACCGGAAGAGATATTAGAAACCATCCGTCAGCGCGAGGAAGACGGGGCGCAGCTTAAGCAGGCCCGCCTGGACTGGGTCTGCAACCAACTCCTCGAAGCCACCCTCCGGCTTGTACCTGAGGTCTTTCGCTCGCAGTGGGCCGGCGATCTTTGTGTAGACGCCAGCGTCGTGCCCGCCTTCGGCAAACGAGGCGCTCCTTGGGGAAACAAGCATGGAGCGGTCGAATACGACGCTGGCTGGTATCGACGCGACAGTAGGCACAACGTTCCAAACGACCCAAAGAAGGCAAAGACCACGGTTTTCGGATGGGACGTGACCCTCGCCGTCCAAACGAACAACAAGCCCGAATCACTACCCACCTACCCCCTTCTTGTGGCCGGAATCTCATTTAGCATTCCCGGAACGGAACTAATTCAGGCGGCCCGAGGAATCTTTGAGTCGGTGGCCGAACGCGGGCACCCCGTGGGCCGTGCCACCGGCGACCGCGGATACGCGGCGGGCGCGAAAGAAGATGACTATCAACTCCCACTTCGCGCTCTGGGATACAAGATATACACCGACTATCGCGACGACCAGCTCGGAAAGAAGGACGGGTACGCCGGGGCGATTCAAGTAGAGGGAGCACTGTACTGCCCATCTATGCCTGCCATGCTCGTCAGCGCCACAACGGACATGCGGGCCGGAACCATAGACAAGAAGACGTGGCGTTTGCGAATCATCGAGCGCCGCAAGTACATGTTGCGACCGAAATCCCAGCCAGACTCTCGCGGAAGCGTTGCCATGATGTGCCCGGCCCGCGGCCCTGGAGCTACCGCCGCCTGCCCTCTCGTGGAAACCAGCTGCGGAGCCGTCGACGATAGCAAAGTCACCATTTTCAACCCGCCCGTCGAAGGCAGGAGAGACTCAATCTGCACCAACAGTCGCTCTGTGACGGTGCCCATAGAGGCCGGAGCCAAACTCGCTCAGGACATCCAGTACGGTTCCGCAGACTGGGAGACGATCTACTCACACGACCGCAACACTGTCGAAGGCACCAACGGCTTCCTCAAGGACGGAGCACACGAAGGAATCGACATTCCGAGTCGCCGACGGCTCCGCGGTTCCACCGCCCAATTCCTACTGATTGCCATGCTCGTCGTAACGGGCAACCTACGCAAACTCCAAAAATTCCGTGACGACATGACCCAAGGAACGCCCGAAGAGCTTGACACGCGGAAAGCTACCAAGCTCGCAACCAGGCTCAAGCGCCACAACAAAAAGAACCGGATCGCACCTTGGGACAGCTTCATCGCCAAGAACAAGGCGGATGACAAGGCCGCGGCCAACCCAAAACCCGCGCGGCATCGGAAGCGCTCCGCGAAAAAGCCCACGGCACCTCCCGGATAAACACCCATGGCCAAAGCCGCAAGGACTCAGGCACAGCACACAAGAAGCATCCCCGCCACAACGAGCGCTCCACCCTGCCAGAAAGACAATACTTCGCAGGGTGGAGCGCTTTCTCGTTGCCGAAAGCGGTCCGGTCGGGCGCATAAACAGTCCCGCCCAGCTCTACCGACGGAAAGGTCCGTCTGAAAGACGAAAGGCCCCCGATTTCTCGGGGGCCTTTCGCATTCGCTTAGGTTTTGCAAACAACTACGTTCTGTTCTGCAATAAACCCACTGTGCGCGAGGGGGGACTTGAACCCCCACACCCTTACGGGCACTGGCACCTGAAGCCAGCGCGTCTACCAATTCCGCCACTCGCGCGAACTCCCCGATGCTAACACTGAAACGGGGTCCGGCGCCATTCGAGGGCCCCCTCGCGCGATCCGCACGGCTCGGGAGCCCCGGCCCCCCAATTAACCGGCCCCCAATCAGCCCGGGTAGGATGACATTTCGTGCCTCCTGTGCCCTACAGGCGGGTTAACAACCGAGACAAGTAACATGCTCATAGCCAATCAGACCGGATCGGGAGACCTGTGGGCATTCTGGATAATTTTGAGAAAGGTCTTGAGCGTGCCGTAAACGGCGCCTTCGCCAAGACCTTCAGATCGGGGCTGCAGCCCGTCGAGATCACCTCGGCACTGCGTCGCGAGCTGGACACGAAAGCGGCAGTCGTGGCCCGTGATCGTATTCTCGCGCCCAATCGCTTCACCGTGCGCATGTCTCACGCCGACTACCTGCGCATGTCCGGCCTTGGTGCAACGCTCATCGACGAGCTCACCCAGCTGGTCAAGAAGCACGCCGCCGAACAGCGGTACCAGTTCACCGGCGGCGTCTCCATCACCCTTTCCGAAGATCGCAGCCTCAGCGAGGGCATGAGCCAGATCGACTCGAGCACCTTCAAGGGCGACGTCTCGTGGACCCCTGTGCTCGACATCAGCGGCAAGCGCTACCCCCTCACCAAGTCCCGAACGGTGATCGGCCGCGGCAGCGACGCCGACATCACTGTCGATGACTCCGGAACCTCCCGCCGCCACGTCGAGATCATCTGGGACGGGGCCCGGGCCCAGGTCAAAGACCTCGGCTCGACGAACGGCTCACAGCTGAACGGTTCGCCTGTTTCCCAGGCGATCCTAGAACCCGAATCGGTCGTCACCATCGGCCGCACCCGCATCGTCTTCCGGGTGCTGGCGCAGGGACAACCCACCGGAGACGCACACGAACGCCACGACATGGGCGGATTCTGGGGGCCCTCGAAATGAGCGTCAGTGAACTGACCCTTCTCGTTCTCCGCATCGGCTTTCTGCTCCTGCTCTGGATGTTCATCTTCGGCATCGTCTACGCCCTGCGCAGCGACCTGTTCGGCCAGCGTGTGCGCAAGCTGTCAGCGGATGCCGCGGCCGCCCCGACCACGCCGCCGGCGTTCCAGGTGCCGGTTGCGGCCATGTCCGCCCCGGCGGCAGCCGCCGCGAGTGCGCCCACGGAGCAGTTCACCAAGGCGAAGGCGCCGACTGCCCCCGCGGCCGGCGGCACAGCCACCGCGCACAACACCGGTCGGCTAGTCATCACGTCTGGCCCCAAGGCCGGCACCGAGTTTCCGCTCGGAACCGACCCGGTCACCATCGGCCGCTCCGGCGACTCGAGCCTGGTTATCCGCGACGACTACACATCCACGCATCATGCGCGCCTCATGCTGTGGAACGACGAGTGGATGATCCAGGACCTCGATTCGACCAACGGCACGTTCCTGGCCGGCAAGCGCGTTGCTGTGCCCACCCCCGTGCCGCTCGGCACCACCGTGAAAATCGGCGCGACCAGCTTCGAGCTTCGGCGGTAGCTTCAATGGCCACAGTGATTCACAGCGCAGCCGCGTCCCATGTGGGCAAGGTTCGCACCAACAACCAGGACTCCGGGTATTCCGGACACAACCTGTTTGTTGTCGCCGACGGTATGGGAGGCCACGCCGGCGGAGATGTGGCCTCCTCCATCGCGGTCAAACGCATCATCGAAGCGGACACCGAGTATTCCTCCGCGGCCGACGCGGAATTCGCCCTCCAGGCCGCCCTCATCGGCGCCAATGCTCAGCTTGCCGAGACGGTCTTTGAGCACGCAGAACTCACCGGCATGGGCACGACCGTCAGCGCGCTGGTTGTTCTCGACAACGAGGTCGCGATCGCGCACATCGGCGATTCACGCATCTACCTGCTTCGTGACGACGAGCTCTCCCAGATCACCATCGACCACACCTTCGTGCAGCGCCTCGTCGACAGCGGGCGCATTACCGAGCAGGAAGCCATGGTGCATCCGCGCCGCTCCGTGCTCATGCGCGTGCTGGGTGACGTGGACTCCTCCCCCGAGATCGACACGTCGATCCTCGCGACCCTGCCCGGAGACCGCTGGCTGATCTGCTCCGACGGCCTCACCGGAGTCGTGTCGCACTCGGCCATGGCCAACGCCCTGTCGAGCGGTCTGACCGCCCAGGATGTCGCGGACCGGCTGGTGAAGGAAAGCCTCGACGGAGGAGCACCCGACAACGTCACCGTCGTGATCGTCGACGTCGGTGACGCCGCCGAGCGCGACGACACCCCCACCGTGGTCGGTTCCGCGGCAGCTCCGCTCGCGTTCGGTGAAGAACCCGTGCGCAATCGTCCACTGCGCATCCCCGCGCTGCGGCTGCACCCCGTGCGTGAAACCCACTTCGAACCTGACTCGCAGGATTACCTGTCGGAGCTCATTGAGGAAGACGCCCGGCGCGCCCGGCGCCGCAAGATCACCTGGCTCGTGGCCGTGATACTGCTCGTGCTCGCCATCGCGAGTGCCACATTCCTGGGCTACCGGTGGACGCAGACGCGCTATTTCGTGGGCGTCGAAGGCAGTACCGTGGCGATCTACCAAGGCGTGCAGCAGGACATCGGCCCGATCCAGCTGTCGAGTGTTTACGAGGATACCAATCTGGAGCTGTCCAGCCTGCGCGTCTACGATCGCCAGCAAGTAGAAAAGACCATCAGCGCCGCATCCCTCGCGGAGGCACAACTCATTATCGAACGGTTACACAATGCCAGCCAGTAGCCGGGTCCAGGCACCAACCGCGCGCCCAGGGTCGAAGCCCGATAAGGTGCGCCGCTTGCACCTGCCCCAGAAGATGCGCAACCTCGAGCTGTTCCTGGTTCTCATCGCCTGCTCCATCAACGCGGGCGCCGTCGTTCTCGTGCAGCTCGGCGCGCTCGGACAGATCGACACCACGCTCGTGCTGCTCGGTGCCAGCCTCTCCATCCTTGTTCTCACCCTGCACGTGGTGATGCGCTTCGTCGCCCGCGACGCGGATCCGTTCATCCTGCCCATCGCGACCCTGCTCAACGGGCTCGGCATCGCCATGATCTACCGCATCGACATCGCCGACGGCGCCGCGGGCTGGAGCAGCGCGGCCGTGCGGCAGACCGCGTGGAGCGCCCTGGCCATCGCCTGCGCAATCGTCGTCATCCTCGTGATCCGCAATCACCGAATTCTATTCCGCTACACGTATATAGCCGGTTTCGTGGCCGTTATCCTGCTTCTGCTCCCCCTCGCACCTGGTCTCGGCCGCGAAGTCAGCGGAGCCAGAGTCTGGATCGGCATCGGAGAGTTCGCCACATTCCAGCCTGGTGAAATCGCCAAGATCGCTCTCGCCATCTTCTTCGCCGGCTACCTCGTGCGTAATCGCGATAGCCTCTCCATGGTCGGCAAGCGGTTCATGGGTATGCATTTTCCCCGGTTGCGCGACCTCGGCCCCATCCTGGTGGTCTGGGCCCTCTCCATGTCGGTCATCATCTTCCAGCGCGACCTCGGCACCGCTCTGCTCTACTTCGGCCTGTTCCTCGTGATGCTCTATCTCGCCACCGGTCGCCTCAGCTGGGTAGTCCTCGGCATGGCCCTCTTCCTTGGCGGGGCCATCCTCGCGAGCCAGACACTCACCTACGTGAATGGTCGCTTCACCAACTGGCTCGACGCCATGAACCCGGATGTCTATAACGCGCAGGGCGGGAGCTTCCAGCTCGTGCAGGGCCTCTTCGGGCTGGCCAAGGGCGGACTGCTCGGAACCGGCCTCGGTCAGGGTCGGCCTGACCTCACCCCGGTTCCCCAGAGTGACTACATAATCGCGAGCCTCGGCGAAGAGCTCGGCCTCGCCGGTGTCTTCGCCATCCTCGCCCTCTACCTGCTGTTCGTGGCTCGCGGCTTCCGCATCGGCTTTGCGGGCCAGGACGACTTCGGCAAGCTGCTTGCCGTCGGCCTGTCCTTCGTCGTAGCCCTGCAGTGCTTCATCGTGATCGGCGGTGTCACCCGAGTCATCCCGCTGACCGGCCTCACCACTCCGTTCCTTGCCGCCGGCGGCTCCTCGCTCGTGGCCAACTGGATCATCGCGGCTCTCCTGCTGCGCCTCTCCGACACTGTCCGTAATCAACCCAGGCTGGTGATCTAATGAATCGCGAACTCAAGCGAGTGAGCGTCGTTGTGATGCTCATGTTCGTCGCCCTCCTCTCTTCCACGTCGATCGTGCAGGCCTTCCAGTCCGACAATTTGTCAGCGGATGCCCGCAATACCCGTACTCTCCTCGACAGCTACTCCGTGGAGCGTGGCGCAATCCTGGTGAATGGCGACCCGATCGCTCAGTCAATGCCGGCCGACGACGACTACAAGTTTCTCCGCACCTACAGCAATGGTCCTTTGTACGCACCGATCACCGGGTTCATTCCCATTAACGGCGCGCCGACGGGGCTCGAACATGCCCTGAACGGTGAACTCACCGGCACCTCGAATGCCCAGTTCTTCGACAAAATCAGCGCCATCGTCACCGGCGTCGATCCCAAGGGCGCCGCCGTGGAAACCACCATCGACCCCGTCGCCCAGCAGGCAGCATGGGACGCCCTCGGCGACAAGACCGGCTCCGTCGTTGTTCTCGAACCCAAGACTGGTCGCGTGCTCGCCATGGTTTCCAAGCCCAGTTTTGATCCCAACCTACTGACCGTGCACAACAACACCGACGTGACCAACAGCTACCAGGCCCTGCTTGCCGACGCGGGCGACCCGCTGATCAACCGCGCCGTCAACAGCCTGAATCCCCCCGGCTCCGTCTTTAAAATCGTGGTCGTGGCAGCCGCGCTCGAGTCGGGCAAGTTCACACCGGACAGCGAATTTCCCAATCCGACCAGTTTTCAGCTGCCCGGTTCCAGCTCCCTGGTCACCAACTCCGGCGGCGGCACGTGCGGCGGCGGCGACACCGTCACGATCGCGACCGCGCTGCGCCTTTCCTGCAACATCCCGATGGCGGAACTGGGCCTCCAACTCGGCGACGATGCCATTCGCGCCCAGGCAGAGAAGTTCGGCTTCAACGAATCCTCCTCCATTCCCCTCGACGTGACCCAAAGCAAGTACCCGGCAGTGCTCGATGACGCCCAGACCGCGCTCTCGGCCTTCGGCCAGACGGATGTTCGGGCGACGCCCCTGCAGATGGCCGTTGTTTCGGCCGCAATCGCCAACGAAGGAGTCGCCATGAAACCCAATCTGGTGGACGAGATCTTGGCCCCCGACCTGAGCCCCCTCCAGACCTTCGAACCCGAGGTCCTGCGACGGGTGATGAGCGTCGAAACAGCCGCCACACTCAGCACCATGATGGTGAACGGCGTCCAGGACGGTGCCGCAAGCAATGCAAGAATAGACGGGGTCAAAGTGGCGGGGAAAACCGGTACTGCGGAGAACGGATCTACGGAGCCGTACACACTGTGGTTTACCGGATTCGCTCCGGCAGATGACCCGCAATACGCCATCACCGTGCTGGTTGAAGACGGTGGCGGAATGGGTCAAACGGGGTTCGGCAATCTTCTTGCCGCACCGGTCGCACAACAGGTACTAGAGGCGGTGCTTAACAAATGAGACCCACATCAGGGCTCACCTTCGGCGGTCGTTACGAGCTGCAGTCGCGCATCGCCATCGGCGGTATGGGCGAGGTATGGAAGTCGACCGACCTCGTGATCGGCCGGACCGTCGCCATCAAGATCTTGAAAGACGAGTATCTCGGCGACCCGGGTTTCCTTGAGCGTTTCCGCGCCGAGGCGCGGCACGCCGCCCTCGTGAATCATGAGGGAATCGCCAACGTCTTCGACTACGGCGAGGAAGACGGCAGCGCCTTCCTCGTGATGGAACTTGTTCCCGGTGAGGCTCTGTCCACCATCCTCGAGCGTGAGCATGTGCTGCCCACCGACAAGGTGCTCGACATCGTGGCCCAGACCTCCCTGGCACTGCACGCTGCCCACGCGGCCGGTCTCGTTCACCGTGATATCAAGCCGGGCAACCTGCTGATCACGCCAGAGGGCCGGGTCAAGATCACCGACTTCGGTATCGCCCGCATCGCCGACCAGGTGCCGCTTACGGCAACCGGGCAGGTGATGGGCACCGTGCAGTATCTTTCGCCCGAACAGGCGAGCGGTCACCCCGCCTCCCCCACGACCGACATCTACTCCATCGGAATCGTCGCCTACGAGTCGCTCGCCGGCCGCCGGCCGTTCACGGGCGAGTCCCAGGTGGCCATTGCGATGGCCCAGATCAACGAGACAGCGCCGGAACTTCCGGCAACGGTCTCCGAGCCCGTACGCAACCTGGTCTTTGCGTGCCTCGCGAAGAACCCAGCCGAGCGTCCGGCATCCGCTGCACACCTCGCGCGCGCCGCATCCGCTCTGCGTCGTGGAGATGTCGCCGCCGCCGCCGTGGCCGTTCCCGGTGTTCTCGGCGGGGAGTCGCTCACCGCGGCGACCATGCTGATGCCCGGCGGCAACGACCAGGCCACGACCATGATGCCCGCGTCTGCCGCAGGCACCCGATCTGACGCCGTCGCGGCCGATGCGAAAACGAAGAAGAAGGGCCCCTGGTCGTGGTCGCTGATCACGCTCATCATCGTGCTCGCGCTTGTGCTCGCCGGCGCCATCTTCGCCTTGGTCTCCCAGAACAACGACACACCGGCACCGACGGAGACATCAAGTTCACCCTCGCCGTCGGCGACACCGTCGCGAACACCCACGCCGGAACCCACCCCGACGCCCACCCCGACCAGCAACACCATGCAGGTCAACCTCGCCGACTTTGTCGGCCTCACGAGCGAAGAGGCCAGGACCAAACTAGATGGCATGGGCTTCGTCGCCAACGTGGAAGACGGCAACGCGTCGACGTCGGCCGAGCAGGTTGTGGGAACCGTGTACTCGGTCAACCCCACCGGACCCGTGCGCAAGGGTGAGACGATCGACGTGAAGGTTTACTCGGCCGCCGCAGCACCAGCCACGCCGTCCACCGCTCCGACGCAGGGAACACCTGCGGCGGGGACAGCCGTGGCCCCGGCCGGCACAGTGACGTTCAGCTGGCCTGCTCAGTCCTGCCCCAGCGGGCAGACGCTCGCTGGCTATGAGGTTGAAGCCACCAACGGGGCGACTGTCTCGAGCGCCAATCCGTCGGAGGAAACGACTGCGACGTTCGTTGCGGGAACCGAGAACTTCTACGTGTCCTACAGCTATTTCTGTGGTCAGGTTCAGTCCGCGTCTTCCCCCCAGTCCGCGAAGGTTCTGGTGACCGGGGCCACCAACTAGCGAGCACACAGCTTCGGACCCGGTAAAATAATGACCGTTGTGTCCACGAGCCCCGGGGAGTTCTGTTTTGAGTGATGACGGTCGTTTGCTAGCTGGTCGCTATCGCGTCGGTGCTCTCATTGGCCGCGGCGGTATGTCCGACGTACACATCGGCACCGATTCGCGCCTCGGGCGCACTGTGGCCATCAAGCTGCTGAAGTCCTCGCTCGCGGCGGATCCGGCCTTCCGCACCCGCTTTCGCCAGGAGGCGCAGGCCGCGGCCCGCATGGCCCACCCGACAATCGTGCGGGTGTTCGACGCCGGCGAAGAAACCGTCACGGACGACAACGGAACCGTGTCGCAGGTGCCGTTCATCGTGATGGAACACGTTGACGGCCGTCTGCTCAAGGACATCATCCGTGAGGGGCCGATCGACTCGGTCGAGTCCGTGCGCATCATCACGGGTGTTTTGACGGCCCTCGAGTACTCGCACCGAGCCGGTGTCGTGCACCGCGACATCAAGCCCGGCAACATCATGATCACCAAGTCCGGCCAGGTCAAGGTGATGGATTTCGGTATCGCCCGCGCCATCTCGGATTCGTCCACAACCGTGGCGCAGACCACAGCGATCCTCGGCACGGCCTCCTATTTCTCGCCCGAGCAGGCCAAGGGCGAGTCTGTCGACGCCCGCACCGACCTCTACTCCACCGGCGTTGTTCTCTTCGAGATGCTCACCGGGCGTCCGCCTTTCCGGGGCGACACTCCCGTAGCCGTGGCCTACCAGCACGTGAGTGAGACGCCGGTCAAGCCGTCGTCGATCAATCCCAAGGTCTCCCCTGCCCTCGACTACGTCGTGGCGCACGCCCTCGCCAAGGACCGTTTCTCTCGCTACCAGAGTGCAGTCGAGTTCCGTAACGACGTAGACACGGCCGGTGAAGGTCACATCCCCACAGACCGGTCCTCTGACGAGGCCGGCGGCGGGCTCTTCGGCTCGGCCCCCACCCTCGAGTCCGGCTCGGTGCTCGCCATCAAGCAGCTCAGCGAAGACCAAACCATGGTGCGAACGCAGCGCCGCCCACCCGTGATCTGGGTGTGGGCCGGCATCGTCGCCGTGGTCGTCATTGTGGTGTCGGTGATGTTCTGGGTCTACACGCTCACACCGTCCACGGAGATTCCCGACAACTCACGCCGCATTCCGGTGCTCACGGGCCAAACCTACGACCAGGCACAGAACACCCTCCTCGACCTCGACCTCGCGGCCACCAAGGCCGAGGAGACCAGTGCCACCGTGCCGGCGGACGAGGTCATTCGCACCGTGCCCCCGGCGGGAACAGTTGTGCAACCGGCCGAAGTCATCAAGGTGTACGTCTCCACGGGCGCTGTGCCGGTCGCTGTGCCCGACGTGGTCAACCTGTCGATAGCGGATGCCCAGGCTGCCATAGAGGCCGCAGGACTCGTCTCAGGGTCGGTCACCCGGGAGAACTCACCCACCGTGGCCGCCGATGTGGTGATGAGCACGGACCCGGAGGCCCAGGCCGCCGAGGTGGCCGGCGTCACCGTGAACTACATTGTCTCGAGCGGACTCGTGACCCTGAGCGACATGACGGGCCAGTCGCTGAGCGCTGCGACCGACCTCGTCGGCGGCGAGACACTGCGCCTCGTGGCCACGCCGGACCCCGACTACACCTGCGAGCAGGCGCCCGGTTCTCCTGTGACGAACCAGTCACTGGCGCCCGGAGACGTGCCCCAGAACACCGAGATCAGCCTCACCTACTGCGCTGGCTAACCCGCCGCCCCCGCCCGGCTCGCGGTGCCCGGGTCAGGTGAGGCGCAGTAGCGGGTGCAGGCCCTTCGCTTTCTCACGCGCCGCAGGCAGACCGGCGAGAGCCAGCCAGTTGCCCACCATGCGATAGCCCCCCTCGGTGAGCACGGACTCCGGGTGGAACTGCACGCCGAGGATGGGCGCCGACTCGTGCCGCAACCCCATGATCACGCCGCCTTCGGTTCGCGACGTCACCACGAGCTCCTTGGGTACCGTCGAATCGACCACGGCAAGAGAGTGGTACCTCGTCGCCGTGAACGGCTGCGGCACCCCCTCGTAAAAGTCGCTCTCGTCGTGGGTGATCCGGCTGGTCTTGCCGTGCATGAGTTCCTCGGCGTTGGTGACCGTGGCACCGAAGGCCTCGGCGATCGCCTGATGCCCCAGGCACACTCCGAACAGCGGTACGCCAGACTCGAGGGCGGCGCGCACCATGGCGACCGACACCCCGGCATCCGCCGGCTTGCCCGGTCCTGGCGAGAGCAGGACGCCATCGTAGCCGGCGAGCTGCTCCGCGGCCTCGCTCGGCGCGAAGGCGTCATTGCGCATGACCACGGTCTCGGCCCCGAGCTCCATCAGGTACCCATTGAGGGTGTAGACGAAACTGTCGTAGTTGTCGATGACAAGGATGCGGGCCATTAGCCACCCACCGTCGCTTCCTGGTTGTTGACGAATTGGTCGATCCAGGGGAAGACCCACGTGGAGAGCGCGAACAGAACTGCCGCGAGCAGGATCAGCACGAGAAGGAGCCGAACCCACACGGGTCCGGGAAGGATACGCCAGAGCGCTGCGTACAAGAGAGCCTCCTAGCCCTGCGCCTGGGCGGCGATGATGGGAGCGAGTTCGGCCGGCGCTCCTGCGGATGTCGGCTGCCACGATTCGTAGACGCCGTAGGCAATGATGCGCTCCGCTGTGGAAAACAGGGGGTTGCAGCTCGTCAGGGTGATGATGCGATCCACGGGGGCGACTCCGGGTTGGTTCGGCACAGGGGCGAGCACGCCGACGGCCGACGGCGGTACGTACTCGAGGTCGCGGAACCTGTAGGTGTAGTACCCGTCTGCTGTCTGCACGTAGATAGCGTCACCGAGCTGCAGCTCGTTGATCAGGTGCATCCCTCCCCCGTAGGCGCTGCGGTGCGCGGCCACGGCGAAGTTGCCCACCTCGCCGGGCATCTGGGTATCCGGGTAGTGGCCAATGCCGAGCGTCGTGCTGTTGAGCACGTTGTGGCCGGTGCCCTGCGCGACGGTGCGGTGGTAGTCGGCGCCGTAGCGCGGCACGTAGAGAACGGCGAAGGCCTGGGCGTCTCCCGGAGCGGCACTGACGATCGGGTCGCCATAGTCGACGGGCCCCGTTTGGTCTGCTGGCGGCGGCGTGGCATCGTCCTGGCTGTGCTGCTGAGCCTCGTCGATCCAGTTCTGGCTGATCTCCGCGGCGGCATTGGACTGCTCGTTCGCCATGAGCATGTCGTTCCACCACAGCTGCCACCCGATGAAGAGCATCACAAGAACGCCGGCGGTCATCAGCAATTCACCCATCACGCCCAGGACGCCCACGACACGCTTCAGCGGGCGGGCGTTCGGCGTGCTCGCTCGGCGACCACGCCTGGGCGCGACGGCTTCAGCTTCGGGCGAATTGGTCACGCTTAGAGTCTATTGAAGATGCGCACGGCAGAGGTCACGCACGGTGAACCCGCAGAATTGCCAGTCTGTGACGGTAAGATCAGTCTCATGGCTCGAACGAACCCCCGCACCAAGCCCGCCCGCAACGAGGTTGCCCGCTCTGGCGAGGAAGCACCCAACTCTGTCTGGTTCAAACCGGTCATGTTTGGCTTCATGCTGCTCGGCCTCGCCTGGATCATCGTGTTCTACGTGAGCCAAAGCCAGCTGCCGATCGCGGCGCTGGGTTCCTGGAACATCATGGTGGGCTTCGGCATCGCCTTCGTCGGCTTTCTCATGACCACGCGCTGGCGCTAGATCGCCCGTTCCACCCGCACGCCTGTCGCTAATGACAACCGTGTAATTATCCCCAGTTTGTGGATAACCTGTGGATAACTTAAGCCGCCTGTCGAGTCGGCGGCAGCTCTCGCTAGAGGTAGCTGAGCACCTTGAGGGTGCCCAGCAGAGCGAGCGCAATCACGAGGCCGGCTATCAGGGCAACCTGCAGCCAGGTCTGCTTGAGCCTGCGGGTCTTCATGAAGATGAGACCCATTAGCGCTCCCCCGATCAGGCCACCGAGATGCGCCTGCCAGGCGATGTTGAGACCGGGGATGAACCCGATCACGAAGTTGATGCCGAGCAGCACGAGCAACTGCGTGGCATTTCCGCCGAGGCCGCGTTGAATCACCAGGAACGCGCCCATCAGGCCGAAGATGGCACCGGATGCACCCACCACGGCCACGTTCGGCGCTGACAGCACCAGTACGCCCACAGAACCGGCGAATCCGCTCACGAGGTAGAGCGTGAGAAAACGTGCCCGACCGAGCATGCCCTCAAGCTGTTGCCCGAAGATCCAGAGCATATACATGTTGAGGAGCACGTGAAAGATGAAGCCCTGCGAGTGTACGAAGGCTGTCGTGAGCATACGCCACGGCTCAAAGTTGCCGGGAAAGGAATACACGCCGGCGTAGAGCAACTTGTCCGTGATGCCAAGGCCGGGGACCCACTGTAGGACGAAGACTACGAGGGTCAGGCCGATCAGAGCATAGGTGACCGTGGGGGCGCCACTGCCCGTGAGTCGGGTCATCACGACGGATTTGGTGCGGGGCGCGTTCTTGCGCTGTTCTTTCATGCATTCGGGGCAGACCACGCCGACGGCGGCCTGAGTCTGGCATTCCGGGCAGATCGTTCGCCCACAACGTTGACACAAGATGAAGCTCTGCCGCCCCGGGTGGCGGTAACAAAAATTCGCCGCCGAGGCAGGCAGATCACTCATCTGTGAGGTGAACGACCGTAGTTAGACGGACTCGACAGTAACGCTCTGAATCACGACGTCTTCACGGGGACGGTCGCGGCCGTCGGTTGCCACAGTCGCCAGCTTCGCGACGATTGCACGGGAGGCCTCGTCTTCGACGGCACCGAAAATGGTGTGCTTGCCCTGCAGCCAGGTGGTGGGAACAACGGTGATGAAGAACTGTGACCCGTTGGTGCCGTGGCCGCCCTGAATACCGGCATTCGCCATGGCCAGCACGTAGGGCTGCGTGAAGTCGAGGTCGGGGCTGATCTCGTCATCGAACTGGAAGCCGGGGCCGCCGGTGCCTTGGCCCAGCGGGTCGCCGGCCTGAATCATGAAATCCTTGATGATGCGGTGGAAGATCGTGCCGTCGTAGAGCGGCGTCGTGGACTTGACTCCGGTGGAGGGGTGCGTCCACTCGATATCGCCGGTCGCGAGACCCACAAAGTTCTTCACGGTCTTCGGCGCGTGATTGCCGAACAGATTGACCTGGATCGGTCCGAGGGTGGTGTTTAGGGTGGCGACAGCCGTGTGCTTAGACATGCTGACAATTCTTGCACAGGCCTCCACTAGGATTCTGATACCCAGATTGCTCCCAGTCGATTCAGTGGCAAGATGGACGTATTCGCCGCACGACAACAATGGAGGGTCCAGATGAGCCTGTCACGCAAGCGCCGCAAGGAACTCATTCGGCTGCGCAAGAGCGCCGACGAACTATGGAGCCAACAGGCAGAAGTCCTCGAACGTGCCAACGCCGTCGCCCGTGAGGCCGGCCACCAGGCCGGTGTCCTCACCCGTGAAGAGGTTGTGCCGAGGGTCAGGGAAGGCTATGACCACTACGTTCGTCCTCGTGTGGACGCGACGCAGCAGCTCGCTGGAGATGTTCGCCGCACCGTGGTGAACGACTTTCTGCCGGGGATCGGCAACGCGATCGGTACCGTCATGAGCGTTGGAGATGTTGCACGCGACGCGCGCGTGCGTGCCGCCCTGAGCCGCATCCACCTGCAGAAGCCCGTCGTCGTGCAGAAGAAGACCACCGGAGCTGCCACCTACGTGGCCGTCGGGCTGGCCATAGCCGCCGCCGTGGGTGTCGCCTATGCCGTCTGGCAGACCTTCCGCGCCGACGACGAACTGTGGGTTTCAGAGGACGAGAACGAGTCGAGCACCTCTCAGGAGGACTGAGCGCCACTCTCACACGCACAAGGCCCGCATCCGCTCTGGGATGCGGGCCTTGTGCGTTAAGTCCTGAGTCGCCGTCCTACGGCGTCTCAGTGGGTGGATGCAAAAAATGCCCGGCCGATGAACGGCCGGGCATTTTCATTGTTGTGGAACTGTGTGTGGAGCCACGGGGAATCGAACCCCGGACCTCCTGCTTGCAAAGCAGGCGCTCTACCAATTGAGCTATGGCCCCGAGTCGCATACGCGATCTCGTGTTGTTGCGTGGGGATACCGGGATTTGAACCTGGGACCTCTTCATTATCAGTGAAGCGCTCTAACCAACTGAGCTATATCCCCCTGTGGGCAGATTTGAGACTATCGGAATCTGCCCATTTCCTGAAATCGAGCGGAACATCCGCGCGTGTCAGAAAGCCAACAACTAGTTTGTACCGCCTAGTTGTTGGTGAAACCGACGAGCAACCCGCCGGTGATTTTGACGCTGAGGTTATACAGTACCGCAAAAATCGCACCGAGCGCGGTGATGACGACGGTGTTGAGCACCGCGACAACCACGGCGAAGCCCATCACATTGCCGACCGACAGGATGCTCAGCAGGTCAGCTGAGCTGCCGGAGATGTCGGTGTACAACGTGTTGGCCTTGTCGAGGATCTCGGTCTGTGCCAGCACCGTATACACCAGGAACGACGCCACGATCGTGACGACCGCCAGGCACAACGCCACCAGGAACGACAGCTTGACGGCCGACCAGAAGTCGATGTACACCAGCTTCAGGCGCACCTGCTTCGTGGACGGTCGACGATTCGACTTCTTGGCCAATTTCTCCGCGACGCTACTCATCTGGTGATTCTACTTTCCCCGAATCATCGTTCGGTGCTGCAGTGTCAGTTGTGGCTTCGGTTTCCTCCACCACGAGATTGCGCTCGCTGTTCTTGGCGATGGAAATGATTCGGTCTTCGGTCGCAAACTTCGCGAACACGACGCCCATGGTGTCCCGACCCTTGGCCGGAACCTCGGCGACGTCAGAGCGTACCACCTTGCCGCTGGCAAGAACCACAAGCACTTCGTCTTCCTCGTTGACGATCAACGCGCCCACGAGGTCCCCGCGATCGTCATTAAGCTTGGCCACCTTGATGCCGAGCCCACCGCGATTCTGCAGGCGATACTGGTCGGCGGACGTGCGCTTAGCGTAGCCGCCCTCCGTTACAACGAACACGTAGCCGTCGTTGTCGATGACGGATGCGTCCAGCAGCGTGTCCTCGCCGCGGAAGTGCATTCCAATCACGCCGGACGTGCTGCGACCCATGGGACGCAGCGCCTCATCCGTTGCCGTGAAACGGATGGACATGCCCTTGTGCGACACGAGCAGCAGGTCGGAATCATTCTCGACCAGAAGCGCGGAAACGAGTTCGTCGCCCTCGCGCAACTTGATCGCGATGATGCCGCCTGTGCGGTTCGTGTCGTACTCGCTCAGGGCGGTCTTCTTGATCAGGCCGTCACGGGTGGCAAGGGTCAGATACTGGGCCACGTTGTAGTCGCGAATATCGAGAATCTGAGCGATTTCCTCACCCGGCTGCAGCGCGAGCAGGTTGGCCACGTGCTGGCCCTTGGCGTCGCGTCCGGATTCCTGCGCCTCGTAGGCCTTGGCACGATAAACCCGGCCCGTGTTCGTGAAGAACAACAGCCAGTGGTGCGTCGTCGTGACGAAGAAGTGTTCGACCACATCGTCGGCACGCAGCTGCGCACCCTTGACGCCCTTGCCACCACGGTGCTGGTTGCGGTAGTTGTCACTGCGAGTGCGCTTGATATAGCCGCCGCGGGTGACTGTGACCACCATCTCCTCTTCGGGGATGAGGTCTTCGATCGACATGTCTCCGTCGAACCCGAACATGATTTCGGTACGGCGGTCGTCGCCGAACTTGTTCGTGATCTCGGCGAGCTCGTCTTTGATGATGGTGCGCTGGCGCTCCGGGCTCGCGAGAATCGACTTGAATTCGGCGATCTGCAGCTCGAGGGCCGCGGCCTGGTCGATGATCTTCTGGCGCTCGAGGGCTGCCAGTCGACGCAGCTGCATCGTGAGGATCGCGTCGGCCTGGAGCTTGTCCACGTCGAGCAGGGCCATCAGGCCTTCGCGTGCGTCGTCAACGGTGTTCGAGCGACGGATGAGCGCGATTACCTCGTCGAGGGCGTCCAGGGCCTTCAGGTAGCCGCGCAGGATGTGCGCCTCGGCCTCGGCCTTGTTGAGGCGGAACTGCGTGCGACGCACGATGACCTCAACCTGATGCGCTACCCATGCCGAGATGAAGCCGTCTAGGGCGAGTGTGCGAGGCACCCCGTCCACGATAGCGAGCATGTTCGCGCCGAAGTTCTCCTGGAGCTGCGTGTGCTTGTAGAGGTTGTTCAGCACGACCTTGGCCACGGCGTCGCGCTTGAGCACGATGACGAGGCGCTGGCCTGTGCGTCCGCTGGTCTCGTCGCGGATGTCGGCGATGCCGGTGATCTTGGCGTCTTTCACCAGATCGGCGATCTTGATCGCCAGGTTGTCCGGGTTCACCTGATAGGGGAGTTCGGTGATCACGAGGCAGGTGCGACCCTGCAGCTCCTCGATGCTGACCACGGCGCGCATCGTGATGGACCCACGGCCCGTGCGGTAGGCGTCCTGGATGCCCTTGACACCGAGGATCTGGGCACCGGTGGGGAAATCCGGGCCCTTGATGCGCTGGATGAGTGCCTCAAGCAGCTCTTCGCGGCTCGCCTCCGGGTTGTCGAGGTACCACTGGGCGCCGGCGGCGACCTCACGCAGGTTGTGCGGGGGGATGTTCGTCGCCATACCCACGGCGATACCCACCGAACCGTTGACGAGCAGGTTGGGGAAGCGGGCGGGCAAAACCGTGGGCTCGAGTGTGCGGCCGTCGTAGTTGTCCTGGAAGTTGACGGTGTCTTCTTCAATGTCGCGCACCATTTCGAGGGCGAGCGGGGCCATCTTCGTCTCGGTGTACCGCGGGGCGGCGGCGCCGTCGTTGCCGGGGGAGCCGAAGTTACCCTGGCCGAGAGCCAACGGGTACCGCAGGCTCCACGGCTGCACGAGACGCACGAGGGCGTCGTAGATCGACGAGTCACCGTGGGGGTGGAACTGTCCCATCACGTCACCAACGACACGGGCGCATTTGGAGAATGCCTTGTCCGGGCGGTAGCCGCCGTCGAACATGGCGTAGATCACACGGCGATGCACGGGCTTCATGCCGTCACGAACGTCGGGCAGGGCACGGCCCACGATCACGCTCATGGCGTAGTCGAGGTACGAGCGCTGCATTTCCAGCTGCAAGTCGACCTGGTCGATCTTGCCGTGCTGGGTTAGGTGCGCGGCCGCGGCCGCGGCATCCGCTGCCTCGACGGTGTTGTTGTCTTCCGGGGTGTCCTTAGATGTCAAGGAAACGCACGTCCTTTGCATTCTTCTGAATGAAGTTACGGCGGGACTCGACGTCCTCGCCCATCAGGGTGGAGAAAATTTCATCAGCGGATGCAGCGTCGTCAAGCGTGACCTGCAGCAGAGTGCGGGACTCGGGGGCCATCGTGGTTTCCCACAGCTCCTTGTAGTCCATCTCGCCGAGGCCCTTGTAGCGCTGGATTCCGTTGTCTTTCGGGATGCGCTTGCCGGCTGCGGCACCGTCGGAGAGCAGGGCGTCGCGTTCGGCATCGGAGTACACGTACTCATGTGGTGAGTTGCTCCACTTGAGTCGGTATAGCGGCGGCTGCGCGAGGTACACGTAACCGAGATCGATCAGCGGGCGCATGTAGCGAAAGAGCAGGGTGAGTAGCAGGGTCGTGATGTGCTGGCCGTCGACGTCGGCGTCGGCCATCAAAACGATCTTGTGGTACCGCACCTTGTCCGGGTTGAATTCTTCGCCGATTCCGGCGCCGAAGGCCGTGATCATGGCCTGCACCTCGTTGTTTCCGAGGGCACGGTCGAGGCGCGCCTTCTCCACATTGAGGATCTTGCCGCGCAGCGGCAGGATCGCCTGCGTCTCGGGGTTACGTCCCTGAACAGCGGAACCGCCGGCCGAGTCACCCTCCACGATGAAAATCTCGGAGAGCGACGGGTCTTTGCTCTGGCAGTCCTTGAGCTTGCCTGGCATACCGCCGCCCTCGAGCAGGCCCTTGCGACGGGCCGTTTCGCGCGCCTTGCGGGCCGCCATGCGGGCATTGGACGCCTGCAGGGCCTTGCGGATGATCTCACGCGCCGGGTTCGGGTTCATGTTGAACCAGTGGGCGAGTTGCTCGCCGGCCACGCGCTGAACGAACGTCTTCGCCTCGGTGTTGCCGAGCTTGGTTTTCGTCTGACCCTCGAACTGTGGCTCCGCGAGCTTGATCGACACGACGGCTGTGAGGCCCTCGCGCACGTCGTCGCCCGTGAGGTTGTCATCCTTTTCTTTCAGGATGCCTTTTTCTCGCGCGTACTTGTTGACGAGCGTCGTGAGCGCGGCGCGGAAGCCTTCTTCGTGTGTGCCGCCCTCGTGGGTGTTGATGGTGTTCGCGTAGGTGTGCACGCTCTCGGTGTACGCGGTGGTCCACTGCATGGCCACCTCGAGCGCCATCTTGCGCTCGTGGTCTTCCCACTCGAATGAGATGATCTCGTCATTGACGAGATCGGCCTTCTTGGCACGGTTCAGATACTCGACGTAGTCGACGAGGCCCTTCTCGTACATGAACGAGTTCGTGACGAAAGTACCGTCCTCGTTCTTCTCTTCTTCACGCTCGTCGGTGAGCTTGATGTGCAAGCCCTTGTTGAGGAACGCCATCTGCTGAAACCGAGCGCGCAGGGTTTCATAGTCAAAGATCGTGGTCTCGAACGTCTCGGCGCTCGGCCAGAACGTGATCGTCGTGCCGGTTGCGTCTGATGCCTCACCCTTGGCCAGGGGAGCGTCCGGCACACCGTCGGCGAACGATTGGCGCCAAACATGTCCCTGCCGACGCACCTCAACCTCGAGGCGCGAAGACAGCGCATTCACCACGGAGCTGCCCACGCCGTGGAGCCCACCGGACACTGAGTAACCACCGCCGCCGAACTTTCCGCCGGCGTGCAGCACGGTGAGAACGACCTCAACCGTCGAGCGACCCTCGGTGCGGTGGATGTCGACGGGGATACCGCGACCGTTGTCTTCAACGCGCACCGCGCCATCCGCCAAAATGCGAATATCGATCAGGTCGCAGTGCCCGGCGAGAGCCTCATCGACGGAGTTGTCGACAATTTCGTACACGAGGTGGTGCAAGCCACGGGGACCAGTGGAACCGATGTACATTCCAGGTCGCTTGCGAACGGCTTCAAGTCCTTCGAGAACCTGGATATCGTCTGCGCCGTATTCGTGCTCTGGCACGGTCGTCGGTTCAACTGTCATCTGAAATTTGGCTCCTGACCATCGCACGGGCGACCATTCAGTTTACCAAACGGGGGGCGCGTGACAGGCCATAATCGCCGTTTGACGCGTTTATTTCAGTCGGTTGACCTAATTTGCATGGCTAGCCGTAGGTATCGCGCGGACCACGCCCTGGAATTGATCTGGGACCCTTTTTCCAGGATGGGGCGTTGGGGCCCTGGAAACGGATCGACTGGATGCCGGCGTCTGGGTACTTGATGGCGATGTGGCTCATGATTTCGTTGCGCATGAGCCGCAGTTGCGTGGCCCACGCCGTGGACTCGCAGTGCACGGTGAGCACACCCTCATCGATGCCGGCCGGGCTGGAGTGATTGGCGGTCTCGGCCCCGGCCAGTTCGGCCCAGGACGCGAGTAGCTCGGACTGGGCCAGGGGAGAGTTCCAGCCCAGCTGCATGGTGAGCGAGTTGATCGTGTCCCCAATGCCGCGCGGGTCACGACCGGCACCGAACGGCACACTCGAGCCCTGCTCGTCCCGCGGGCGACGCCGGCTGCGGTTGCGGCGCGCATTCGGGTCACCAAAGACGTCTTTGAAACGCAGGAAGACGTTCGCCGCCTCGCTGTAGCGGCGGCCGGCGGTCTCAGCCGGTTCTTCGGGCTCAGCCATCGACGATGGCACCTCCCCGAATATGAATGGTGTGGGCGGTGAGGGACTCAGGCACGTCCTCGAGCACGGCCGCGGTGATGAGCACCTGCTCGTAGTCGATGATGGCCTCGGCGAGCCGCCGACGGCGCGACTGGTCGAGCTCGGCGAAGACGTCGTCGAGGATCAGCACAGGGTCGCCGCTGGCGGAATCGCGGCGCAGCAGCTCAGCGGATGCGAGTTTCAGTGACAGCGCGAACGACCATGATTCGCCGTGGCTCGCGTATCCCTTGGCGGGCAGGCCGTTGAGCATGAACACCACGTCGTCGCGGTGAGGGCCGGCCAGGGTGATGCCACGTTCGAGTTCCTTACGCCGCAGCCCCAGGAGCGCCGCCCGAAAGGCATCCGCCGTCGAGCCCCCACCGCTTGTCGCTTGGGTCGAGCTTGTCGCTTGGGTCGAAGTCTCGACAGGCTCGACCAGCGGAGAGGGGCGGGTTCCCGAGACAGGCTCGCCCACCGAGAACTCATCGGCACCCAGGATACTGAGCAATGGCAGGAGTTCCGGCCCGTGATCCTCGTCCACAACCGCCCGATACGCCGCTCGCAACGGCTCGCCGAGCAAGCGCACCAGCTCCGCTCGTTCGTCAATGATCTCCGAGCCGAGCGCCACCAGACGTTCGTCCCAGATATCCAGCGTGCTGAGCTGATTCTCTTTCATGCCCGATCCGCGCGCCGACTTCAGCAGCGTGTTGCGTTGCTTCAACACACGCTCGTAGTCGGCGATCACCCCGGACAGCCTGGGGGAGCGCAGCACAAGCAGTTGGTCCAGGAATCGGCGGCGTCCTGAAGGATCCCCGCGCACGAGCGCGAGGTCTTCGGGGGCGAAAACCACACTGGAGAAATACCGCGGCAGGTCCCTGGTGCGGATCGCAGACCGGTTCACCTGCGCGCGGTTCAGCCCCGCCCGATTCAGCTGGACCTCGGTGAGAATGTCCCGGCCGTTGTACGCGAGTCGCGCACGAATGACCGCCGCGGATTGGCCGGCCCTGATCATGGCCTTGTCGTCGGACACCCGGTGGGAGCCCAGGGTACTCAAATACCCCAAGGCTTCCACGAGATTGGTCTTGCCCTGCCCGTTCCGCCCCACGATGAGGTTGGTCCCCGCGAGCAGGGGAACCTCGGCCGCCGCATAGTTGCGGAAGTCAGTGAGCGACAGGTGGGTGACGCGCACGTCGAATCAGTCGGCCTTCTTGACGGCGTGGCCACCGAACTGGTTGCGGAGGGCGGCGACAGCCTTCATGGCGGGGGAGTCCTCCTCGCGTGACACGAATCGGGCGAAGATGGCAGCACTCATGGCCGGAACCGGAACCGCGTTCGCGAGTGCCTCCTCGATGGTCCAGCGACCCTCGCCGGAGTCTTCGACAAAACCCTCGATGCTGGCCAGCTCAGGGTCTTCCTCGAGGGCCTTCACGAGCAGCTCAAGCAGCCAGGATCGAACGACGGTGCCACGCTGCCAGCTCTTGAACGTGCCGGTGACGTCCTTGATCAGGTCGTCCCGCTTGGCGAGCATCTCGTAGCCCTCGGCATAGGCCTGCATGAGAGCGTATTCGATGCCGTTGTGCACCATTTTGGCGTAGTGCCCGGCGCCGATTTCCCCGGCATGCACGAAACTCTCGTCTCGGGGACCCTCGGGGCGCAGCGCGTCGAATACCGGCATGGCGCGCTCGATCTGATCGACATTTCCGCCGGCCATCAGGCCATAGCCGTTCTGGACTCCCCACACTCCGCCGGAGACCCCCACATCGATGTAGTTGATGCCCTTGTCCTGGAGCAAGGCAGCGTGCTTGAAGTCCTCGGTGAAGCGGGAGTTTCCGCCGTCGATCACCAGGTCGCCAGTTTCAAGCCGCTCCGACAGATCCTGAATAACAGCATCTGTGATGGAACCGGAGGGCACCATCACCCACACCAACCGGGGTGCCGGGAGAGCCTCAACCAGCTCCGCCGTTGAGGTGACATCAGTCACCTCGGGGTTGCGGTCATAACCGGTAACTGTAATTCCCTGGTTACGCAGGCGATCGCGCATGTTCGCGCCCATTTTTCCCAGGCCGATGATTCCGATGTGCATGGTTTTCTTTTCTTGAGTGTGACTACTAACGCAGCAGCAAATTGGGCTGCAACAGGTACTTGTAGCTGTCGGCACCGGACTGTTCGCGCGAGGTTTGGCTCGTGATGAGCACCGGCCCGGGCTTGTTCGGGTTTTCTGTCTTAGTGAACGAGATCCGAACGAATTCGGAATGCACCGCTCCCAAACCATCGAGGAGGAACTGGGGCTTGAGCGACACTACGGTGTCGCCTCCGGAGAGGATCGCGTCGATGGATTCCGAGGCTTGGGCCTGTTCGGAACCGACTGCTTCAAGCGTAAGCCCGTCAGCTGTGAACGTGAAGCGCAGTGCTGCCTCGCGTTCCAACACAAGCTGCACACGACGAGTGGCTTCGACCAGATCGGCAGTGTTCATCACGGCATAGTTGTCTACTGCGGTGGGGAACAACCGGCGAACCGGAGGAAAATTGCCCTTGATCAGCAAAGACGTGACGGTTTTCTTGTTGGCCGTGAAGGCGATCAGTTCACGGTCGTCGCTGTTGGTGATGGAGACCGAGATCGTGCCGCTGTGACCAAAGGTCTTTCCAACCTCCTGCAGGGTGCGAGCCGGCACGAGCGCCGTGATCGTTCCCTGGTTGGTGTTGCTGCCCGGATCCCAGTCGATGTCCCGCACGGCAACCCGGTAGCGGTCGGTCGCCACGAGGCTGAGGCTGTTCTCGGTGACCTCGAGCTGCACCCCGGTGATCACGGGCGTGACATCGTCGCGCGATGCGGCCACGGCAACCTGGGCCACAGCTGCCGCAAATTCCTCGGCCGGAACGAGCCCAGATTCGGCGCTGACCTGGGGAATGCTGGGATATTCCTCCACCGGCATAGACAGCAACGTGAAGTTCGCGGACCCGCAGCTGACCTTGATTCGAGAATTCTCCGTGCTGAAACGCACTGGAGCATTCGGCATACGGCTGGCGATCTCGGCAAGCAGGCGCCCGGAAACCAAGACCTTGCCGGTCTCCTCCACGTCGGCGGCAATCTCGGTTTGGGCCGAAACCTCGTAATCGAATGACGACAGGATCAGGCCTGTTGCGGTGGCCTCAATGAGAACTCCGCTGAGGATTGGCAGCGTCGTTCGCTGGGGCAGAAGTTTGACAGCGAAGGAAACAGCTTCACTGAAAACATCACGATTGGCCTGAAATCTCACGAAATGGCTCCTGTTCGATAAAAGGCCGAGGAATGGCGAGGGGTGGGCCTCAACCCTAGCTCGGTTCTGGGAGGGAGCGTGGAACACGCCCCGAGTCGTCAAGGTTGTCGGATCGAGAGAAATTTAAGTTAAACGTTAATGTTCTTAACCGCTGTGGAAACTGTGGATAACTTCGAAATTCTCTGTTAAACATTGGGAACTACACGAATGTAACTTGTTGACGGGTTGTGGAGAAGTTAACACTTCGTTGGAATGACCCGAGTTATTTTAAGTTGAGTTTCCACAGGCACCCTCCCGGTTTCAACAGGCTTTCACACGTTTAACTCTTAATTTCCACAGGGTTATACACAGGTGTGAAACTGCGAAATTTCGTCATTATTTGTAGCGGTGATCCTGTTTGATGCGATTGGTGAGCTCCGTGACCTGGTTGTAAATCGATCGACGCTCCTTCATTAGCTCACTGATTTTCTTGTTCGCATACATCACAGTCGTGTGATCACGGTTGCCGAACAGCTGACCGATCTTGGGCAGGGAGAGGTTGGTGAGCTCGCGACAGAGATACATCGCGATCTGACGCGCCGTCGCGATGGCCTGGCTCCGCGACGACCCATAGAGGTCGTCCACAGAGAGCTTGAAGTAGTTGGCGGTGTTGGTGATGATGTCCACGGGAGCAATCACGTTGTCATCGTCCAGCGTGATGAGGTCCTTCAACACAGTTTGAACGAGGTCCATATCGACCGGCGTGCGGTTGAGGCTGGCGAATGCCGTGACTCGAATGAGCGTTCCCTCAAGTTCACGGATGTTCGACGACACCTTGGACGCCATGAACTCGAGGATGTCGTGGGGCACCTGGAGCTTTTCGCTTTGTGCCTTCTTGCGCAGGATAGCGATGCGTGTCTCGAGGTCGGGTGCCTGCACATCCGTGATGAGGCCCCACTCGAAACGGGAACGCATGCGGTCTTCGAACCCGGTGAGGTGCTTGGGGGGAAGGTCGCTGGTGATAACGACCTGCTTGTTGTGATCATGCAGGGTGTTGAAGGTGTGGAAGAACGCCTCCTGAGTTTCCGCCTTGCCCTGCAGAAACTGGATGTCATCGATCATCAGGATGTCGATGTTGCGATAGCGCGCTTGGAAGGCGGACCCTCGGTTATTGGCGATCGAGTTGATGAAATCGTTGGTGAATTCCTCGCTACTGACGTAACGAACCCGGATTCCGGGGTAGAGGCTCATGGCGTAGTGGCCGATGGCGTGCAGGAGGTGTGTCTTGCCCAGGCCCGACGAACCGTAGACAAAGAGCGGGTTGTAGGCCTTGGCCGGCGCTTCGGCCACTGCCACGGCTGCGGCGTGCGCGAACCGGTTGGATTGGCCGATCACGAAGTTATCGAAACTGTATTTGGGATTCAGTCGTGTTTCGTGCGGGGGAGTGGGCGCTGTTCCTTCAAACACAGACTGCGCCGCTGCTGGGGCCGCCGCGTCGGCCGGCGTCGATGCCTGGTGCAGGGGACGCAGCGATTCCTGCTCGAGCTCAGGATTCACCACCACGTAAAACGTTGAGACCGCCGTGGCCTCATCGAGCTGGCCCATCGCCGTCAGCAGGGGAACCCGCATCCGCTGGTTGAGCATGCTGGCCGTGAACTCATTGGGGACCTCGAGGTAGAACGTGCCCGCCGCAATCCCCTTGGGCTCGACGAGGCTGAGGAAGCCGTAGAGCATGGGGGTAATGCTGGCGTCGGACTCGAGGGTGGTTAGTACCGACTGCCACGTCTGGGCAATGGGCTGTTCGCCGTCCGCCATGGTTCCTTCAATCTCTCAATGTCGACTTTTCACAAAGTTATCCACCACCTGTGTGCAAAAGCGATCGAATTTTCAGAAATAGTGCACAAACCTGTGGATAACTTCTGTCAACGCTAGCCAATCCCGTTCGGTGAGGCGAATTCTCGTAGCCATGCCTGTGCACTACCGGGCAAAACCTGTGGACATTATTGTGGATAACCTCGAGTTTGGGGCATTGAGTTTGACCAAAGGTGGTCGAGGCCGTAGTTTTAATCAGTTGACCCCATCCCGTGGGCTACAGACTTTTTTCGCAGCCGCTGTTTCGGCCAGCGGAGATCCAATCACGTGGAGATTGAATAATGAGCAAGAGAACGTTCCAGCCGAACAACCGCCGTCGCGCCAAGGTGCACGGATTCCGTCTGCGCATGCGCACCCGCGCCGGCCGCGCGATCCTCGGTGCCCGCCGTCGCAAGGGTCGCACCGAACTCTCCGCGTAGGCAGCGCCATGCTTGTGAGGTTCTCGTGCTTGCACATGTGAATCGCATTACGAGCGGGAGCGATTATCAAGGTGTCGTTCGGCGTGGAGTGCGTCGAGTAGGAGCACATACGGTCATTTACGTGCGGAAAAACTCTGCTGTGCCAACAGGCGCTGAGGGAATTCCCGCACGTTTTGGTTTCATCGTGGCCAAAAACGTTGGCAACGCGGTGAGGCGTAATAGCCTTCGTCGGCGCCTGAAAGCGGGGAGCTACGAGCTGCTCGCCACGGTGGAACCGGGGACGGATATTGTGGTTCGCGCCCTTCCGACTGCGAAAGATGCCGCCTGGGCGACGTTGAGAACTGAACTGGCTCACGCATTCGAGCAGTCCTTACAGGTACGCAAAGTATCGTCGAAGCGATGAACAAATTCGTGGTCACCGTGCTGCTGATACCCCGCAACATGGGTGTCATTCTTCTGCGCGTGTACCGCGCGGTCATCTCTCCCCTGTATGGGGACGTGTGTCGGTATTACCCATCCTGTTCGGCATATGCACTCGGTGCCGTTCAGGAACATGGCCTCACGATTGGTTCGGCCCTGGCCGCGCGTCGGCTCGCTCGATGCCACCCGTGGGCTGAGGGTGGAATAGATGATGTTCCCCTCAAACAGAAACGTCGCTATTCCGTGACGTCATTTGGTTTTGTTTTCTCACCAAGCCACGGAAAGGGCTGATCCGGAGTATGGGTTTCATAGATACGATCCTCTGGCCACTGAAATGGGCCGTCGAGCTACTGCTCGTTGCGTTCCACTCCCTGTTCTCGGCCGTTGGCATGGGCTTCAACGACGGGATAACCTGGGTCCTCTCCATTGTCGGTCTCGTGCTGGTGGTTCGCGCTGCGCTGATCCCCATCTTCGTGAAGCAGATCAAGAGCCAGCGCAAAATGCTCGAGGTCGCGCCGCAGCTAAAGAAGATTCAAGATAAGTACAAGGGCAAGAAGGACCAGTTCTCGCGTGAGGCAATGTCCCGCGAGACGATGGCGCTCTACAAGCGCACGGGCACCAATCCGCTGAGTTCCTGCCTGCCGTTGCTTCTGCAGATGCCCATCTTCTTCGCGCTGTTCTCGGTGCTCAACAACGCACAGCGTTCGGAAGCCGGCGTCGGGCCTCTCAACAGCGAATTGGCCCGCAGCTTCGGTAACGCCACTCTCTTCGGAGACGCCCCGCTGCACAGCTCGTTCGCCTCCCAGTGGACGCCGATGATGGCGGGGGACCCTTTCAACGGTTCGGTCATGATTATCGCCGCGGTCATGGTGGTTTTGATGACGGCCTCCCAGTTCATCACCCAGCTGCAGATCGTCTCCAAAAACATGTCGCCCGAAACCAAGGCGAGCCCGATGTTCAAGCAGCAGCGCATCATGCTCTACCTGCTCCCTCTCGTCTTCGCCTTCTCCGGTGTGGCCTTCCCACTCGGCGTCATGTTCTACTGGCTCACGTCGAACTTCTGGACCATGATTCAGCAGTTCCTCGTGATTCGGAACATGCCGACACCTGGCAGTGAAGCCGCAAAGGCACGCGAGGAACGTCTGGCGCGCAAGGGTAAATTGCTGGCAACGGATGGTGACATTATTGTGGTCGAAGAGCCCAAGAAGCCGGCCCAGCGACAGCAGCCGGTGAGCAAGAACCGTGCCAAGAAGCAATCCGGACCCAAGCAGTAAAGAGACGAGACGTCGTGACTGACAAGCTTGATGTGATCACAGGTGATGCACTGGCCGATGAGTCTGCCGATGGTGCAGATGTGGCACCCTCGATGGCTGCTGTGACGGCTGCCGACGAGAGTGCGGTTGTCGATGGCGACGCGGACCTTCCCACTCAGAGCCAGCTCGAGCAGGAAGGCGACATTGCCGCCGACTACATTGAGGAGTTCCTTGATATCTGCGATCTCGATGGAGATATTGACATCGATGCACGCAACGGACGCGCGTACATCTCCGTGAACACGTCGGACGAAGACAATCTGCGCGTGCTCTCCAAGCCTGAAACCGTGAACGCACTGCAGGAGCTCACCCGGTTGGCAGTCCAAAACAAGACCGGCTCGTTCTCCCGCCTCATCCTCGATATCGGGGGGTCCCGCGACGCTCGCGAGGCGGAGCTCGCGGCCCTGGTGGCTCGAGCTGTCGAGCGCATTGAGGCCGGTGCAACGGATGCCGCTTTGCCTGCCATGTCGTCGTATGAGCGCAAGCTCGTGCACGACCTCGTCGCTGCCCGTGGTTACCAGTCGGCGTCACACGGAGAGGGTCGTGACCGTCACACGGTCATCACAGCGGTCTAGCCCTACTCGTGACAGACGCACTCGAAGTCGAACCGGTCGCTGCAGCGTCCCTGTTCGGGAATCAACTCTCTGTGGCCCGTACTTTTACCACTAATTTAGCTGATCAGGGTGAAGAATTAGGGCTTATTGGCCCTCTCGAACTCCCTCGTTTGTGGAGCCGTCATATTTTGAACTGTGCGTTGATGGCGCCGCTGCTGCGCGTCGGGCTCGTGGGGGATGTGGGGTCCGGCGCCGGTCTGCCGGGACTCGTCCTGGCCATTGCGCGGCCGGACGTCACGTTCGTCCTGATCGAGCCAATGGAACGCCGTGTGGCCTGGCTGAACGACCAGACCGCGGTCCTGGGGTTGCAGAACGTCACCGTCGTTCGCGCCCGAGCCGAGGACGTGCGACTTGAGCATCCGCTTGATCAGGTCACGGCCCGCGCAGTGAGCGCTTTTCGCACACTTATTCCGCTGACGGCACCGTTGCTGCGTGCCGGCGGCGAGCTGCTCTTGATGAAAGGGGAGCGGGCATCGACGGAGGTTGATGGGGCCGCCAAGGCTATCCAGAAATATCGCGTGCGCGACATTGAAATACTGACTCTCGGTGAGGGCGTGCTTCCGGACGTCACGCGAGTAATCAGGGCTACAGTGAAGTAGTCCCCGGTGGTCTTTCTCACGCTTCATAATCGTAAAGGTTTCACGTGAAACATCCTGGTGAAGAGCAGCAACTCGGCAGCACAGCATCGGACATGGATGGTGCACCTCCATTGGCGCGCGAAATTGCCGAGCTAACACGTCGCCGACAGGTGATTGCGTCCGATCGCCTACCTAAGCCTGAGAAGACTCGCATTCTCACCATCTCCAATCAAAAGGGAGGGGTGGGCAAGACCACGACGGCAGTGAACCTGGCGGCCGCCCTGGCTCGACAGGGCGCGAGAGTACTTGTCATCGACCTTGACCCGCAGGGGAATGCCTCGACTGCGCTCGGTGTAGAGCACCACGCGGAGATGCCCAGCGTGTACGACGTGATCGTGAGTGACGTTCCCATGGAAGACGTCGTGCAGAAGAGCCCCGAATTCGGGGCACTCTATTGCGTTCCGGCCACGATTCACCTGGCCGGTGCGGAGATCGAGCTGGTGTCGCTGGTGGCGCGGGAGCAGCGCCTTCATCGCGCACTGGATCTCTACCTCAAGGGTCTTGACGACCCCTTCGACTATGTCTTCATTGATTGCCCACCGTCTCTCGGACTGTTGACGATTAATGCGTTCGTGGCGGCCCGAGAGGTCCTGATTCCCATCCAGTGCGAGTATTACGCCCTGGAGGGTCTGAGCCAGCTGCTCAAGAATATTCAGCTGATCGAGAAGCACTTGAATCCTGAGTTGACCGTGTCGACAATCTTGCTCACCATGTATGACGGTCGTACCAATTTGGCCAATCAGGTGGCGCAGGACGTGCGTGATCATTTCCCCAAACAGGTACTGGAAACGTTGATCCCACGTTCTGTTCGAGTCTCAGAAGCTCCGAGCTACGGCCAGAGTGTGATTAGCTACGACCTCAACTCAGCAGGATCGCTCTCCTACCTCGAAGCAGCGGCCGAAATTGCCCGTCGTGGGGCACCTAAAACAGGAGAACAGCAGTAATGGCAGCAAAACGCACGGGTTTGGGTCGCGGAATCGGCGCCCTTATCCCGATACAGGACGACCCCTCTGCCGACCGTCCCGTGGATGTGTTCTTTCCGCGTTCCGTCCCGGATGCAGCTGAGGCGTCGTCGGTCGAACTTGTAGCGGTGCCCGGTGCTCAGCTTGCGCACCTGAACCTCTCAGATATCGTCCCGAACGCTCAGCAGCCGCGCAGTATTTTCGACGAGGGCGACCTCGCTGAACTCGTGCACAGCATCCGCGAGGTCGGCGTTCTGCAGCCCATTGTTGTGCGACCGCTGTCGGATTCCGCGGGTCAGTTTGAGCTGGTCATGGGTGAGCGCCGCCTTCGGGCGAGTAAAATAGCAGGTCTGGACACCATTCCTGCTGTGGTTCGTGAAACAGCGGATGTCGACATGCTGCGGGACGCACTGCTGGAGAACCTCCACCGCGCTCAACTGAATCCGCTTGAAGAGGCGTCGGCATACCAGCAACTACTGGCAGATTTCGGCATCACGCAGGAGGAACTAGCGAGCCGTATCGGACGGTCGAGGCCGCAGATCACGAACACAATTCGTCTCCTGAAGTTGCCCGAATCGGTCCAACTTCGGGTGGCCGCCGGTGTGCTGAGTGCGGGGCACGCGCGCGCCATTCTGTCGGTGGGGGAGCACGACGGCATGCTTCGCCTGGCCGACAAGATCGTGAACGAAGATCTGTCCGTGCGAGCGGCCGAAGCGGCCGCGGCGGCCGGGCCAAAGGTTGAAAAGGCCAAACCCCTGCCAGGCAGGCGCCAAGGACACCTCGATGAGATCGCTGAGCACCTGGGCGACCGCCTCGACACGCGCGTTAGGATCAATCTGGGAGCACGGAAAGGCCAGATTACGGTTGATTTTGCCACCATCGGCGATCTGAATCGAATTCTTGGATCGCTCGGCGAGCCAGGGTACGGTCCCAACCAGGGCTAATCGCCCCGTTTCACGTGAAACACTCCCGCTAGCGTCTCCCACCCTCCGCCCTTCGAGCGTGTGAGACCCCGTCGCGGGCGTCCCGACCCTTCACCGGCCGCGCGTGTCGAGACCCCGCCGCCGGGCGTTTCCACCCTCCGCCGATCGAGCGTGTCGAGACCCGGTCGCGGGGCGTCCCCACCGTCCGCAGGCCGCGCTTGTGGAGACCCCGTCGCGGGCGTCGCCACCTCCCGCTGGTCGAGCGTGTCGAGACCCCCGTTTCGGTCCGTGTTCTGTCACGATGTGTCGTTGCAGAGCGACGGTCGAGCGTATCGGGACGCCCGTGCCGCCTTTGTTGGTGATCTGGGCGACTTCGATCATCCACGCTGGTCGAGCGTGTCGAGACCCCGTCGCCGAGCGTTCCCGTCCTCCGCTGGGCGACGGTGCGGAGACTCGTGTTTCGGTCGGGCCTGGCCTGAACGGGAGTCCCCACCTTCCGCTGGTCGAGCTTGTCGAGACCCTTGTTTCCCGGTCCTTCGGGCGCCTCTAGAGTGCCATGCGACGCAGCGCACGTGGCTTGACCTCGCCTGTGGAGAACTCGTCTGGATTGGCAGGACGCCAGGCCATCTCCCGGCGCCTGCCGCTTAACGGAATGTGCGCCGGCAATCGTTCGTACGCAGGCGTGAACGCAGCCAGTCGAGGTGAACTGCCCTGAGTCAATTCGTCTTGCAGCATCTGCTGAACGAGCGCACTTCCCTGTGTTTGACTGCCATGGACGGGCAGTGCATGCGCATAACTCCGGTTTGGGGACGGCTACCTACTGAGCGCGTCCACTAGTTGTTGCCCGCGGCGAAAGTGCTTCTTGAACGAGTTGCACTCTGGTTGTTTCACGTGAAACGTTACTCGTGAGCGAGCGACACGCGGAGGTTGTCCCTGTGGACAGAACCTGTGGACAACGCCGGTCCAGCCGCATTAAGTGCCATCATGGCCGCCATGCCATACATGTATATCGTCGAGTGTTCCGATGGGTCCTTTTACGTGGGGAGCACGTGGGTTCTCGAGCGCAGGGTGTGGGAGCACAACAACGGCGGGGGAGTGGAGTACACGAGGCGGCGGCGTCCCGTGCGGCTTGTCTACCACGAGAAGTACGAGCGAATCTCTGAGGCGTACGGGCGTGAGAAACAGGTGCAGAATTGGAGTCGCGCGAAGCGACAGGCGCTCATTGATGGGCGCCCGCAAGATCTTCCCATGTTGAGTAGATGGCCCTCAGACCCCGAAGATGAACCGAGCGTCGAGTGAGGCTTCCAAGGACTGATGATCTCGACAAGCTCGATCGACGGTGTGTGCGTTCGTCGAGTTTGTCGAGACCGCCGGTTGGGGTGATCGACGGGTTGATGGGTGGTGGGTGCGTTGGTCCAGCTTGTCGAGACCGGGTGTGGAGTGTGTGTGATGCGAATGGGGGATCTCGACAAGCTCGATCGGCGCTGGGCGCGCCGGGTGCGTTGGTCGAGTTTGTCGAGACCGCCGGTTGGGGTGATCGACGGGTTGATGGGTGGTGGGTGCGTTGGTCCAGCTTGTCGAGACCGGGTGTGGAGTGTGTGTGATGCGAATGGGGGATCTCGACAAGCTCGATCGGCGCTGGGCGCGGTGGGTGCGTTGGTTGAGCTTGTCGAGACCACTGGTGGGGTGATCGACAGGCTCGATCGGCACTGGGGGGAGGTGCGGTGGTGGAGCGTGGTGAGGGCGCGACGTTCCACAGGGCAGTGTTTCACGTGAAACACCGTGTGGGGACGGCCGAGGCACGAGGTGGACCTGCAGTGAACTGCCCAGGGCACGTTGGTCCCAAGCGCCTCACCAGGTTGAGACCCGACGGAGAACACGAAACCCCCGCCGAGAGTCTCGACGGGGGCCGGGGTGGTGCGGGGGAGTAGCTACACGGCATCCGCGATGGCTGCGCGAGCGAGTGCCGAGTACACGTCACCCAGCGTCTGCCCCGAGGCCTCGATCGCCTGAGGCACCAGTGACGTCTCTGTCAGCCCGGGCAGAACGTTTGCCTCCAGAAACCACGGTGTGCCCTCGCCGTCGACGATGAGGTCGATGCGGGAGATGTGACGCAAGCCCAATAACTTGTGGATAGCGACGGCGGTCGCGCTGACGCGAGCGGCAACATCCGCTTCGATGCGCGCGGGGGTGTAGAAGTCGGTCTCACCAGCGTTGTAGCGAGCCTCGAAACTGTAGACACCGCTCACCGGCACAATTTCGACCGCCGGAAGCGCCGCGGGACCATCACCGGTGTCTACAACGGCCACGGCAAGCTCTGTGCCGTCCACCTGGGACTCTACGAGGGCAACATCAGCGTAGGTGTACGCATCCACCATTGCGCGCGGCAGGGCGCCTGCGGTGGCAACTATCGTCACTCCCTGTGCCGATCCGCCCTGAGCCGGCTTCACAACCACGGGAGGGCTCAACGCACCCAGCAGGTGCTCGAGAACGCTTGATGCACCGAGATCCCGGAAGGTCTCTTTTGACAGCGCGATTGATGCGGGAGTGTCGTATCCCGCCCGGCGAACGAGCTCCTTGGCGACCGGCTTTGACCAAGCCAGGGCTGCCGCCTCGCCGCGTGCGCCGACGTAGGGGATCCCGGTGGTGCCGAGCAGGGACCGGAGCGCCCCATCTTCGCCGGTAGCGCCATGCAGGGCGGGCCAGATCACGTCGGGCCGCCGTGTGGCGAGCTCGGCCAACAGTCCAGCCCCGGGATCGAGCACGGTGACTCGATGTCCAGCGCCGGTCAGGGCATCCGTCACGCGTCGCCCCGACCGCATCGAAATATCTCGCTCGTGAGAAATGCCTCCGGCAAGCACGACAATGTCGAGGGTGGACTTCACGTCGGGTGAGGCGGCATCCATTGTTTCGGTTTCACTCATGATCAGGCCTTTTCCTATTTTCATTTCATCAGGAGTCATGCTCAGGAGATATTTGGCGCCCCGGCAGCGAAGCGCTCACTGTCGGGTGCTGGTGCGAGTGAACCGGTGCCAGCGAAGGTATCGAGCAGGTCAAGTTCACCGCGAATAACCGTTGCCAGGCGACGGATGCCAACCCGAATGTTCTCAGGGGTGGGATAGCAGAATGAGAGACGCATATTCTGTCGACCGGCACCGTCCGCGAAGAACGCCGTGCCAGGCGTATACGCCACGAGCTCCTTGACGGCCCGGGGGAGCATGCCCTTGGAGTCGAGCCGATCGGGGAGCGTCACCCACACGTAGAACCCACCGTTGGGGTTCGTCCAGGTGAGTTCGGGCAGATACTCCTGTAGGGCCGCGAGCATGGCGTTCTTGCGCTCGTGGTAGACGTCGCGGAAGGTGTTGATCTGCCCCTTCCAGTCGGCCGTCGACAAGTACTCGGAGATGACGAGCTGGCTGAATGAACTGGGGGAGAGTACGGCGGCCTCATTGGCAAGAACGAGTTTCTCACGAATCGCGTGCGGGGCGAGGGCCCAGCCGACGCGGAAGCCCGGGGCCAGGGTCTTGGAAAATGTACCGAGGTACACCACGCCCTCGCGTTCGATCGAGCGCATCGCATCGGGTGCCGGTCGGTCGAAGTACAACAGCCCGTAGGGATTATCCTCAAGCACGAGAATGTTGTTGGAGCGGCAGATCTCCAGGATCTCGAGTCGACGGGCCCACGAGAGGGTGACTCCAGCCGGATTATGAAAGCTTGGAATCGTGTAGAGGAACTTAATCGTTCTACCGCCGGCCTTCAGGCGGGCTATGTGTTCTCGTAGCGCCTCCGGGATCATGCCATCCTCGTCCATCGGCACGTGATCGACGTCGGCCTGGTACGAGCGGAAAATCACCATAGCGGTGACATAGCTCGGGCCCTCGGAGAGCACGACGTCGCCCGGGTTGAGAAACAACTTACTGACGAGCTCCAGGGCGTGTTGGGACCCTGTCGTGACGACGACGTCGTCGGCATTGGCACGAATCCCTTCGAGTGCCATCACGTCGAGAATCTGTTCTCGCAGCGCAGGAATTCCCTGACCAGAGCCGTATTGGAGAGCGGTAGCTCCCTGTTCCGACATGACCTTGGACATGGCATTGGTGACGAGATCGTGCGGAAGCGCTGCCACGAATGGCATTCCGCCGGCGAGCGAGACGACCTCGGGGCGACTGGCCACCGCGAAGAGCGCACGCACCTCGGAGGCCTTGAGCCCCGCGGCTCGTTCGGCGTAGTGGTGGTACCACGGGTCGAGGTTGTTACCGGCCTGGAGGGAGCCCTTGTTAGTCACGTCACGTCCGATCTGGTGAGGTCTTCATCGTATGGGGTGTGGGCAGTGCCGCCGGAACACCCCATAATCATGAAAAACCCGCCCGGCGTGAGCCGGGCGGGTTCTGTCAATCGAACCGGCGGCTACGCGAGGTAGGCGGCCAGGTCGGCTTCGAGGGCAGGCTTCGGCTTTGCGCCGATGACGGTCTTGACGACCTCGCCCTTCTGGAAGACCTTCATCGCGGGGATGGAGGTGATCTGGTACTTCGCGGCAAGAGCCGGGTGATCGTCGACGTTGAGCTTGACGATGTCGATCTTGTCGGAGTTCTCGGCCGCGATCTGGTCGAGGATCGGGCTGACGGCGCGGCAAGGGCCACACCACTCGGCCCAGAAGTCCACCAAGACGGTCTTCTCGTTGTTGATGACTTCCTGGTCGAAGTTTGCTTCTGTTACGGCGCGTGCAGTCATGTCTAGCTCCTTATTTGGTAACTGGTGCGAGTTCGGGTTCGCTGGCCGAGGCCAGCAGGTCTTCGGGGAGGGTACTGAGGTAGTGCTCAGCATCCAGCGCTGCGGCACATCCGGAACCGGCAGCCGTGATGGCTTGGCGGTAGTTGGAGTCGATGACGTCACCAGCGGCGAAGACACCGGTCTGGCTGGTCTTGGACGACCGGCCGGCCACCGCGATGGTGCCCTCCGGGGTGAGGTCGAGCTGGCCGTGCACGAGGTGTGTGCGCGGGTCGTTGCCGATGGCGATGAAGACACCCCCCACGGGGAGCGCGGTTTCGGTGCCCGTGACGGTGTCCCGCAGCTGGAGTCCATCAACGGCCTCGGCACCTGCAATACCGACGACTTCGGAGTTCCAGACAAATTCGATCTTGTCGTTCGCGAACGCGCGGTCCTGCATGATCTTCGATGCCCGCAGCTCGCTCTTACGGTGGATCACGTATACCTTCTCGGCGAAACGCGTGAGGAAGGTGGCTTCTTCCATGGCGGAGTCTCCGCCGCCGATCACGGCGATCGTCTTGCCCTTGAAAAAGAAACCGTCGCAGGTTGCACACCACGACACGCCGCGGCCGGAGAGGCGCTCCTCGTCGGGCAGTCCGAGCTTGCGGTAAGCCGATCCGGTGGCGAAGATCACCGAGAGGGCTTCGTGCGTCTCGCCGTTCCCCAGGGTAACGGTCTTGATGGCGCCGGTGAGGTCGAGGGTCTCGACGTCGTCGTACACGACCTCTGTGCCGAATCTTTCGGCCTGTTCCTGCATCTTGGTCATCAGGTCGGGGCCCTGAACGCCCTCGGGGAAGCCCGGGAAGTTCTCGACATCGGTCGTGTTCATCAACTCGCCGCCAGCCTCGACCGAGCTCGCAATGAGCAGCGGCTTCAGGTTGGCGCGGGCGGCGTAGATGGCGGCCGTGTAACCGGCCGGACCTGAACCGATGATGATGATCTGGCGCACGCGCACTCCTAGCAATCGGGGGAATAATTCGAGCAAAGGCGGTCTTTTTCGACCACTGACCGGTACAACACATCCTAATCGGCTCGTATTCCGATGCCCGGGCTACCGCCCGGCTGCACAGCGCGCACACAGGCGGCAGCGCACCCAGTACCTCCCCTACCTGCCCAACCGGCGGAAGCGGCGCTGCAGGGGCGTGAGGAACGCGCTGAGCTCCGCGCTACGCATGACAAGCAGCATGCCGAAGTACGCGGCAGCCATGACGATGCCGACGAGGGCCATTGTGAGGATGGCGGTCACGCGGCTGGAGAGCGCAAAACCGTCTTCCGTCGTGCCGCCGAGCAACACAACAAGGACCAGACCAAGCAGAACAGGCACGATTGCCGCCACGAAATACTTCACGAGGCTGCGCAAAATGCGGCGGGCGTCAATTCCACCGAGGCGCCGGCGCAGCAGGATGGCGGCGAGAGCGGCCTGCAGCGTGCCAGACACCGTGATGACAGCGGCGATTCCCACCGCAATCCAGTCGGTGGGGAGGAAGGCGCAGCCCAGAACGCCGATCACCAGGATAACCACCTGGAAGAGCGTGAAGAAGAAGGGCGTTCGGGTGTCCCCGAGTGAGTAGAACGTGCGCTGGAGAACGAAGAGGATACAGAAGGGAACCAGTCCGAGGATGAAGGCGATGATGACGTTCCCGACCCCCTGCACCTGATCGAACGGGCGCACGAACACGGCCGCGAAAGGGTACGCGCAGATTGCGATCACGGCGCTGGCCAGCACGATCAATAGGGCAGTGCCGCGGATGGCGCTGGAGGCATCCGCCTTGACGAGCGCCCATTTACTCAGCGCGGCGTGCTCGCTCATGCGGGTGAAATAGGCCGTGGCGACGGAGACTGTGATGACCGAGTGCGGCAGCATAAAGATCAGCCACGCAGTGGTGAGCACCGCAACGGATGCCTCGCCGTGCGCGCGCGTGACGACCTGCGTTTCGATGATGCCCGCGATCGTGGTGAGGATGAGCATGCCGAAGGTCCAGCTGGCCATTTTGCCGGCCGCGCCGAGGCCGACACCGCGAAAGTGAAAGTCGGGTCGGTAGCTCAGGCCGATGCGGCGCCAGAAGTAAAACAGAACGAGGGCCTGGGCAACCACGCCGAGCGTCGCGCTGCCGGCGAGAACGGCGACCATCGCCCCGGAGATCTCTGCGGCCGTGCGATCGCCATTGGGGTCTGCACCGAAAAATGCTGCGAAAAAGAGCAGACCGGCGATGGCGACGACGTTGTTGAGAACCGGAACCCAGGTAAACGGCCCGAATGATTTGCGGGCGTTGAGCACCTCGCCTAGCAGAGTATAGAGCCCGTAGAAGAACATCTGCGGCAGGCACCAGTACGCGAAAGCCACCGCGAGGGCCTTCTGGTCGTCGGGCAGGTTCAGCCCGATGAAGCCGGTGATGACGGGGGCGAGCAGGGTCGCGACGACGGTCGTGACGGCCAGTACCATAAGCGCGAGCGTGAGCAGCTTGTTGATATAGGCCGTACCGCCATCGGTGTGCAGACTGGCACGCACGATCTGGGGCACAAGCACCGCAGTGAGGATGCCGCCGGCCACGATCACATAGATCGTGTTGGGCAGCTGGTTGGCGATCGCGAAGGCGTCGGCCGTGGCGCCGAACTGGCCGATGATTCCCGCGAGCACGATGAGCTTCACGAACCCGAGGATTCGGGAGACGATCGTGCCGGACGCGAGGAACGCGCTGGCGCGCCCGATGCCGCCCGTCGTTGTCGTGTCAGTCATTCGCGCCGGCGGCGGGGAGGGGCGCCGCGATGGCGAGGGCGTCGGGTTGTGGGCTCACGCTCGGCTCCTTGCCGTTTCGGCGCTCCGTGCGCTCCTTGCGGCGGCGAATAATGTTGCGCCAGATGCCGAACCCGAAAAACAGGAAAGCAACGGATGCCACGACCCACGCCCCGATTCCCTCCCAGTCCGCGTGCACATTGACGGCAATCACAGCTGGTTGTCCCACGACGACACCGGTCGGCGAGAACATGGTCACCCGCAGGGCGACCTCGCCATTTCCCACGGCGGCGGTGACGGGAACTGTGATGGTCTGGGCCGAGTTGGCGTCGATTGTGGCCTCGATGTCGCTTTCCACGAGCAGGCGACCGTTGGACGGCACGACCTGTACCCGAACCGTGACCGGTTGGCTCAGCTCGTTGCGCAGCGTGATCGGAAAGTCGACCTTGTCGGCCGCAACGTTGATGGGTCCCCGTGTGGTCACCGTCACCGCATTCAGCACGGTGCCGGACAGCGCCAGGCTCGCGGTGACCTGTTCGGCCCACAGTTCCGGCTGCTCGCTCCACGAGGTGGACAGCAGGGCGAGAACATCGAGCCGGTGCGGAGCGGTGAGAAACAGGGGGTCGCTGATCGAGGCCGAGAATGCTGTGAGTTCGGCCTCGCGCTGCAGGAGCTGGCGGACCAGGGTCACGTCGGTGTCGGGCTGGGCCCGTGACCGGAACTCGACAGTGGTCGCCACCGGTGCGGCGAGGGCCTGCGTGAGGGTCGCGGGAATCTCCCAAGGCACGCCGGCCAAGGCATCCAGGGTCTGTGCGACCCTGGTGGCCGATTGCGGAGTGCTGCGGTCGAAGGCGGCCAGGAGGGTACGGGGTTCACGCGGGTCCTCCGCCGAAACGATCGCCAGCAGGGACCGCGCCTCGGCAACGTTCGCGCGCCACGCGGCATCCGTGGTGGCCACTGCCGCCCGGTTGATGGCGTCCCCGAGCGCGTCGTCGATCACGAGGGCGCGTCCGTCGGAGTACGTCAGAAGGCTGTTCGGGGTGACAGTGTCACTCTGTCGAACGTTGTCGCCCGAGAGGATCGTGGTCGTGAGGCCGCTCGCGGCGAAGACCGACAGGTCGGCGCGAGCGACGTTCCCTGACCGAGGCCAGCCAATGTCCGTGGAGGTGTACGGCCAGGCAAGAAGCTCGGCCGTGGTCGGCACTGTGCCGTCGAAGGGCGCAGGGGTGGCGGATGCCTCGGGTTCCGTGGCTGGGGCTTCCGTGGCCGTCGGGGCATCCGTTTCGGTTTCGACGTTCGGGGGCGTCGCGAACGCCGCGGGATCGATGAGGTGATCGAACGAGATCGGTGCAAGCAGGGTCGTGGCCCCGGCCTGCGACTCCAACGAGGAATCGGCATCTGCATACCCGAGAGGGAATATATCGTTGCCGGCCGCCGCGAGACGGTCGAGCCACTCAACGGCGCTCGGGGGAGCCGTGTTTCCGAGCACCCGGATCGAGGCGATGATCATGGGATCTATCGCAATCGTCGCCGGGCGGTCGATCACAGAGTCCAGTTGCAGCGAGAGCAACCCTGAGGGGGCCGTAAACGCTTGCAGTTCATCGGAGGAGATCACGCCCGACGACTTCTCCGGCACAGTGATGGGCAGCACGGTGGCGAGGTTGACCGGCGTCAGATCCTCATCGAGGTCCCATACGAACGTTCCGCGCCCCTCTGCCGTCACTCCGTCGGTTGCCAGAGTCGCGGCGATACCGCGGGCACCCCAAGCATTGCGAGCGGTGAGTCCCACGTCGTCGGCCGGCACGGTCAGGGGAAGTGTGAGGGTGTCACCCGCATCGATTGCTGAGGGTGTCGGGGTGCTGAAGAGAACATCGCCGCTGTTTGAGTCTCTGTCCGGCCGCAGCCACTCATCGAGCGCGGGCCGCGTGGTGAGGGCGCGCTGGGCCAGGGCGATGTCGATAGTGCCGACAGGCACGGTCTCGTCTGTGCCGTTCTCGATTGTGACGGTGAGGGCCAGGTCTTCATCGGGGCGGAGGGAGGCTGATGTCGTGGGGGTGACCGTGACCGTGACCTCGTCGGTCGCCGTGGCTGTGGCGACGGGCATCGCTGTGGCGGCAAAGGCTGGCGTGCCGAGAAGGCTGACGACGGCTGCCGCGGCAACGAAGGCCGCGAGTCGCCAACGCCGGGCCGGCCGGCGCGGCAAACTACTCCGGTTCGCCGTGGGCGCGGGCCGGCGCGCAGGTTCAAACTCGGCCATCATGTATCGGATTCTACGGCGTGCGCCCCGGGAGTGGCCTGCGCCCACGCAGTCCGGCGGTTCGTTCGCACGGTCTCACCCGATAATATGGAGCAATGCAGAGTGTCGCGGCAGCCCTCGAGCGCCTGGGCGATCTGGCTGCGTCCCCCACAATTTCCCGTCTAGCGAACGCATTTGCGGGCGCAGGACATGAGCTCGCCTTGGTTGGCGGTCCGGTGCGTGACGCGTTCCTCGGCCGTGCCACCCATGATCTCGATTTTACGACCGATGCGACGCCAGACCAGATAATGAGGCTGGTCAAGCCGATTTCCGACGCCCAGTGGGACATCGGTCGGGCCTTCGGCACTATTGGCGCCTTGATGGACGGCGAGACCGTGGAGATCACCACCTACCGCGCTGACAGCTACGACGGCACCACCCGCAAGCCCGACGTGGTTTTCGGCACAAACCTCGAAGACGACCTCATGCGCCGTGACTTCACCGTGAACTCGTTGGCGCTGCGGCTGCCCGAGGTTGCACTGGTGGATCCTTCCGGCGGTATCGACGACCTGCTCGCCGGTGTTCTTCGCACGCCCGCTGCCCCGGAGGTGTCTTTCGGGGACGATCCGCTGCGCATGCTGCGGGCGGCGCGGTTCACTGCCCAACTGGGCTTCGTGCTCGACTCCGAGACAGAGTCGGCCATGCAAGCGATGTGCGAGAGCATCCGCATCATCTCAGCCGAGCGTGTCGGGGACGAGATCTCCAAGCTCCTACTCGCCGACAACCCGCGCGCCGGCATCGAGGTGCTCATGCAGTCGGGGCTCGCCCACATCGTGCTGCCCGAGGTTCCGGGCTTGCAACTCGAGGTCGACGAGCACCATCACCATAAGGACGTCTACCAACACACTCTCACTGTGCTCGAGCAGGCGATCGGGTACGAGAAAAGCCGGGGCCACCTTGATCCCGCCGGCGACCTCGTCGTTCGCCTCGCCGCCCTGCTGCACGACATCGGCAAGCCAGCCACCCGCAAGCTCGAGCCCGGCGGAATCGTCAGTTTCTACCACCATGACGTGGTCGGCTCCAAGCTGGCCAAAAAGCGGCTCCGGGCCCTGCGCTTCGACAACGACACCATCACGGCCGTGGCGCGCCTCGTGGAACTGCACCTGCGCTTCTTCGGGTACACCGAAGGCGCCTGGACCGACTCCGCGGTGCGCCGCTACGTTCGCGACGCCGGTGAGCAGCTCGAGCGGCTGCACATTCTCACCCGCGCCGACGTCACCACACGCAATCGCCGCAAGGCCGACCGCCTGGGCTTCGCCTACGACGACCTCGAGGCCCGCATCGCCGATCTCGCTGAGCGTGAAGAGATGGACGCCGTGCGCCCCGACCTCGACGGTGCCCAGATCATGGCCATCCTCGATCTGAAACCGGGCCCGGAGGTCGGCGAGGCTTATCGTTACCTGCTCGAACAGCGCCTCGACGACGGACCCATCGGCGCGCCTGAAGCCACCCGCCGCCTGCAGGCCTGGTGGGCGGCCCGCTCGCAGTAGTCAGTCGTCCGCTCGCCGACTCTTCCTCCACAGGCCGCACCAGACGGATGCTTCGCACGGCTTCTCCCGTGGCCGCGCGAGCGCCGGCGAACGGTGAAACACTCGCTGTGATGGTCCCGGCGCGGAGGGCAGGCCATCGATGTGGTGAAATGAGGCGGCATCCGGTAGTCTGGGCAGGTTGTCTGTGCGCCGGATTCCCGGCCTCCACGTTTAACACATGCACAACCCTCCTGCTGTAGAAATTCTGCAGCCGTTTAGTCCGAAGGAGGTGGGTTAGTCATGCATCAGTACGAACTTATGGTAATCCTCGATCCCGAGATCGATGAGCGCACCGTAGCTCCCAGCCTTGACAAGTTCCTCAACGTTGTTCGCAACGATGGTGGAACCATTGACAAGGTTGATGTTTGGGGTCGTCGTCGTCTCGCTTACGAGATCAACAAGAAGACCGAAGGCATCTACGCCGTCGTTGACTTCACCGCGAACCCCTCTGCAACGGTCGAGCTCGACCGCCAGCTGAGCCTGTCCGAGGCAGTCATGCGCACCAAGGTGCTCCGCGCCGAAGAGGGCATCGCCCAGGTTGTCGTGGCCGGCAAGCTTGCCGCCGAGAAGGCCGCCCGCAAGGCAGCCAACCCGAAGGTCATCGCTGCCAAGGCTGAGGCCGCTGTTGCAGCTGCCGCCGCCAAGGTTGCAGCCGCTGCGAAGCCGGTTGTCGTCGAGGCTCCCGTCGCCAAGGCTCCGGCCGCCAAGGTCGAGGCTCCTGCCGCGACCGACGCTGCTGCAGCCAAGGCCGAGGCCGCTGCCACGAAGACGGCAGCTAACGTTGCCGCTAACGTTGCCGCACTCGCCGCCAAGATTGCTGCCGCTGCGAAGCCTGCCAAGGTCACCGAGGCTCCGGCCGAGGCGTCCGACAAGGCAAGCGACAAGTAGCCCATGGCCGGCGAGACCGTAATCACCGTGGTGGGCAACCTCACCAGCGATCCGGAGCTGCGTTACACGCAGAACGGACTGGCGGTTGCCAACTTCACCATCGCCTCCACTCCGCGCAATTTCGATCGCGCAGCTAACGAGTGGAAAGATGGCGACGCGCTGTTCCTGCGCGCGAGCGTTTGGCGTGAATTCGCCGAGCACGTGGCCGGTTCATTGACCAAGGGCTCGCGTGTCATCGCCTCCGGGCGTCTCAAACAGCGTTCGTATGAGACCAAGGAAGGTGAAAAGCGCACGAGCATGGAGCTCGAGATCGACGAAATTGGTCCTTCGCTGCGCTACGCCACTGCCTCTCTCACCCGTGCGCAGTCATCAGGTCCTCGCAGCGGCGCTCCCGCTACGCAGGGCCGGGACGAGCCCTGGGCTCCGACCGCTCCCGCTGCATCCGGCACACCTGCCGCATCCGGTGGAGATGTCTGGAGCAGCCCGGGTAACTTCAGTGACGAGACACCCTTCTAAGTCGAACCTGGGGCCCGCACGGCCCGTGAGTTCGGCTACATAACTCGTAAGAAAGTAAGGAAATCATGGCTGGAAAGTCTAGCGGCGACCGCCGCAAGCCGCTCCGCGGTGCTAAGGGTGGCAAAAACGCCGCTCCCGCGAAGTCGATCCGGGTTGGTGTCATCGATTACAAGGATGTCCCCACCCTTCGTAAGTTCATCTCCGAGCGTGGAAAGATTCGCGCGCGTCGCATCACCGGCGTATCCGTCCAGGAACAGCGCCTCATCGCGCGTGCCGTCAAGAACGCCCGCGAAATGGCTTTGCTGCCCTACGCCGGCTCAGGCCGGTAGGGAGCCCACACATGTCGAAATTGATTCTGACGCATGAGGTCTCCGGCCTCGGTGCACCCGGCGACGTCGTAGACGTCAAGAACGGTTTTGCTCGTAACTACCTCGTTCCCAAGGGCTTCGCTGTTGCGTGGACCCGCGGTGGCGAAAAGCAGATCGAGCAGATCAAGGCAGCCCGCGCAGCGCGCGAGCACGCCACCCTCGAAGAGGCTCAGGCTCTCAAGGTTGCCCTTGAAGCCACCAAGGTCTCGCTGGTCGTCAAGGCTGGCGCGGGCGGGCGTCTCTTCGGTTCCGTCAAGACCACGGATGTTGCTAACGCAGTCGCAGCCGCCGGCCTCGGTGCCGTCGACAAGCGCAAGATCGAGCTGTCCGCGATCAAGCTGACCGGCGAGCACAAGGCGACTGTTCGCCTCCGTGACGAGCTGAGTGCCACGATCACCCTTCTGGTGGTTGCAGCAAAGTAATTCGCTTCACCCGGTAGCGGAGCGCCCCTCAGGGGGTTCTCCGCTACCGGTGGTTAAGGCCCGCGATGCATACCCAATGGGCTTTTCTATGCACAGGTGAGCACCCATATCACTAACATTCAAGCCATGGTTGAAGCTACTTTTCCCACAGGCTTGTGGATAGATTAAAAGCCTGATCAAAAGCGATTAAATTTAAATTCTTCCGGTCTTATCCACAGGCGAGTGCACAGGTTGTGCACACGCAACGCGGCGTTTCGCGCAGATTACTCACAAGGTTATCCACAGGCTCGTTTGGCTGATGTGGAGAGCGGTTTTAGTGTGGGCGAGCGCCGAACTTTGACGTTGCTGGTGCGTCGGGGGCCGCTGTCGGTGGGTTCTGATACACCTGAAACACGTGAAGAAAGAGGTGCCGAGTGTCGATCGCTCAGCTTGGCCTGGCCAAACCCAACACTGCGGAGCCGCGACAGACGGAACGCATGCTGCCGCATGACCTTCTCGCGGAGCAGAGCGCCCTCGGCGGAATGATGTTGAGCAAGGACGCCGTGGCCGACGTCGTCGAGACGGTTCGCGGCGGGGACTTCTACGTTCCCAAGCACGAGATCATCTTCGACGCCATCCTGTCGCTGTATGCGCAGGGCGAGCCGACAGACGTCATCACGGTCACTGACGAGCTCACGAAGCTGGGCGAGCTCACCCGCGCCGGCGGGGCTGACTACCTTCACACACTCACGAGCCTCGTGCCCACCGCCGCCAACGCGGGGTTCTACTCCACGATCGTGGCTGAACGGGCACTGCTGCGTCGCCTCGTTGAGGCAGGCACTCGTATCGCGCAGATGGGCTACTCGGGTGAGGGCGAGGTCCTCGACCTCGTGAACACCGCCCAGGCCGAGATCTACGCCGTTACGGGCGGCACCCAGACCGAGGACTACGTTCCCCTCACCGACGCCGTGACGGCGGCCATCGAGGAGATCGAGGCGGCCAAGCTCAAAGACGGTCAGATGAGCGGCGTGCCCACAGGGTTTGCCGACCTCGACGAGCTCACCAACGGATTCCACGGTGGGCAGCTCATCATCGTGGCCGCCCGACCCGCGCTCGGTAAGTCCACGCTCGCCCTCGACTTCGCCCGCTCTGCGTCGATTAAGCACGATATGCCCAGCATCTTCTTCTCCCTCGAAATGGGGCGAAGCGAAATTGCGATGCGCCTGCTCGCGGCGGAGGCATCCGTTCCCCTGCAGAGCATGCGCAAGGGCATGGTCGAGCCGCGTGACTGGACCACGATCGCGGCCACCCGCGGCCGCATCAACGACGCGCCGCTGTATATCGACGACAGCCCCAACATGACGCTCGTTGAGATTCGAGCCAAGTGCCGCCGGCTCAAGCAGCGGGTGGGCCTCAAGCTCGTCGTAATTGATTACCTGCAGCTGATGACGTCCGGAAAGAAGGTCGAGTCCCGGCAGCAGGAGGTGAGTGAGTTCTCGCGTGCGCTCAAGCTGCTTGCAAAGGAGCTGCAGGTGCCCGTGATCGCTTTGTCCCAGCTCAACCGTGGACCGGAGCAGCGCGCGGACAAGATGCCGGCCATCAGCGACCTTCGAGAGTCCGGTTCGCTCGAGCAGGACGCCGACATGGTCATCCTCTTGCACCGTGAGAGCGCCTACGAGAAAGACAATCCGCGCGCGGGCGAGGCCGACCTGATCGTGGCCAAGCACCGTAACGGACCCACCCGCACCGTGACCGTAGCCTTCCACGGGCACTACTCCCGCTTCGCCGACATGGTCGCGGGCGGGTAAGTCGGCGAGTGCTGTCGTCACATCCTGCCACCGGCGTTCGTTCCGGCTACGCTAGTGGGGTGAAGGCGGCAACCGAGACGTTTCCGCACCTGCATAATCGATGCGACCAAGACGCCACCCGCAGCGCATCGGGAGGGAGCCACGAGTGAGAGTTGTCATCGCACGGGAGCGCAGAGCGGGGGAGCGCCGCGTTGCGGCGACGCCCGAGACGGTGGCGCAACTCGTGGCCCTGGGGCTCGAGGTTCTGATTGAAACTGGAGCCGGCGTTGCGGCGGCACATGGTGACTCGGCGTACGCGGATGCCGGCGCCACCGTGGTCTCCCAGCTCGCGATCGGGGATCTCGACGTCTTCCTGCACGTTCGGCCACTCGCCCCGGGGCTCGCGTCCCGGTTGCCCCGCGGGGCCATCACGATCGGCCTCGCCTCGCCGTCCACCGAACTGCCCACGGTGGCGGCGCTTGCGACTGCAGGCGTCACCTCTTTCGCACTCGAACTCGTGCCGCGCTTGTCCCGTGCGCAGTCTGTGGATGCCCTGAGCTCCCAGTCGCTCGTGGCGGGGTATCGAGCGGTGCTTGAGGCCTTCATCCGGTTTCCGCGGTTCTTTCCGCTGTTCATGACTGCCGCCGGTACGATTCCGCCGGCCCGGGTGCTTGTGCTCGGGGCCGGGGTAGCCGGGCTGCAGGCCATCGGGACCGCGAAGCGGCTGGGAGCCCGGGTCTCCGCCTACGATGTACGCCCCGCATCGGCCGAGGAGGTCGCCTCGATGGGCGCCACCTTCGTGAAACTCGACCTCGAAGCGATCGAGGGTGCCGGAGGCTACGCGCGGGAGCTGAGCCAGGACCGGGCGGCACGCCAGCGCGAACTCCTCGCGCCGCACGTGGCGGCCGCCGACGTGCTGATCACGACCGCGGCCATCCCCGGCCGGCCGGCCCCGATCCTCGTGACTGCGGAGATGGTGTCAGGTATGCGGCCCGGCTCGATGGTGGTCGACCTGGCCGCGGAGTCCGGCGGCAATGTGGAGGGCGTCGTCGCCGGAAGCGACGTTCTCGTGCCGTCGACGGCGGGGGAAGGCGTCGTGACCCTCGTGGGCATGAAGGACGCGGCATCCGCTCTTCCCACGGATGCCTCGCGACTGTACGCGAAAAACGTCGCCAATTTTCTGGCCCTGATGACAACGGCCGGCGAGGTCAGGCCCGACTTCGACGATGAGATGATTGCCGGCGCGTGCCTTACTCACGACGGTCGCGTACGGCACGCTCCCACCGCCGAGTTGCTCGGCACCTGACGGAGCTCCTCGGCCAGCCGGACTCAGAAACGGGAGCGTCGTGCCGCGTAGACTGGGGGCGTCGTATCCTGCGTAGTGAATGAAGTGAAAGAGGTCAGGCGTGGCCAACGCCCAGTCAGCATCCGCCGGCGGTAAGAGGTTCACCGGCGAACGGTCGAGTGGCGAACGGTACTGGACGGTACCGATCGCCCGAGCGGCGATCGCCGTGGTCCCCGGGGCCGTCATCACCTTCAATCGCGACCACTCGGCGGCCTTCGGACTCCTCACATTCGGTGCCTTCGCACTTGCTTCCGGCCTGCTTCTGGCCGTGCTGAGCTCACTGACCCTCGCGGACGGGCGCGCGCGGCGCCTCTTCCTCATCCAGGGCGTCGTCGGAGTCGTGGCCGGGGCGCTCGCCCTGGCTTTCCATGCCGGCGGGCTGGGATTCTTCCTCTACCTCGTGAGCGTGTGGGGCGCCGTGACGGGGTTCCTTGAGCTGTACAGCGGGTCGCGCGTGCGCGGCCGGTTGCCGGTTGCCAAGGACTGGATGCTCGTGGGCGCCCTGACCGCCGTTCTGGCCCTGCTATTCCTGCTGCTTCCGCCGAACACCGTCGTAGCGGTAGGCCTACTCGGCGCCTATCTCGCCGTCTTCGCCATGTACCTCGTGATCGCGGGGCTTTCTCTCAAATGGGCGAAAATGGATGCTCCGGCATCCGCCGCCCCCGTCGCCAACGATTCGGACTCCCAGTGACCCAGAACACGCCGCACCAGCCCAGCCGGTCCGATCGACTCAAGCCCGCCGAACTAGTTGGAATCTCCGGGGCGATGGCGCTGTTCGTGGGAGTCACGATCCTGATCACCACCCGTGAGGTGGTGCTGTCGCTGATCGGCCTCGGCATCACGTTCATCGTGGCGCTTGTCGTGATCGCCATGCTCGTGCTCGGTATGAAGCCCAATGCCGCCGAAGAAACCGACATTGAAGAGCAGAACGGCCACTAGGCATCCGCTCTGTCCCCTCCCGGCCTACGCGAAAGCGGGCTGTGCGTCGCCTTGAGTGTCGAGGGACGAGCGCAGCCCGCTTTCGCGTGCAGCGTGGAGCTAGGCCAGGTAATCCACGAGGGGATCGGCCAGGCCCACGTAGGTGCTCGGCGTGAGTTCGAGCAGACGAGCCTTTGCGGCGTCGCCGATTTCGAGCGCGGATACGAAGGCCACGAGGTCGTCGCGGTTGATGCGCTTTCCGCGGGTGAGTTCCTTGAGCAGGGCGTACGGGTCGGCGATGCTCGAGCGCCCGGCAGAGACCTCGGCGCGAATCACGGTCTGGATCGCCTCGCCGAGGATCTCCCAGTTCGAGTCGAGGTCGCTCGCGAGCTGCGCGCGGTCGATGTCGATCTCGTCCATGCCGCGCAGCAAGTTGTCGAGCGCGAGCAAGGAGTGGCCGAATCCCACGCCGATGTTGCGCTGCGTGGTGGAGTCCGTGAGGTCCCGCTGCAGGCGTGAGGTGACGAGGGTCGCCGCGAGGGAATCGAGGATCGCGCTCGAGAGCTCGAGGTTGGCCTCGGCATTCTCGAAGCGGATCGGGTTGATCTTGTGCGGCATCGTTGAGGAACCGGTCGCTCCCACCTGCGGGATCTGCCGGAAGTAGCCGATCGAGATGTAGGTCCAGACATCCGTTGCGAGGTTGTGCAGCACGCGGTTGGAGTGAGAAATCTTGGAGTACAGCTCTGCCTGCCAGTCGTGCGACTCGATCTGCGTGGTGAGCGGGTTCCAGCCGAGGCCCAGGCCCTCCACGAACTCACGCGAGACGGCGGGCCAGTCGACAGACGGCTCGGCCACGACGTGCGCCGCGAACGTTCCCGTCGCGCCGCTGAACTTGCCGAGGTATTCGTTCGCCTCCACCTGCTTCAGGATGCGCTCGAGGCGGTACACGAACACGGCGAGTTCCTTGCCCATGGTGGTGGGCGTCGCCGGCTGACCGTGGGTGCGCGCGAGCATGGCATCGGTCCGGAATTCGAGGGCGCGCGAGCGCAGCGCCTCGATCACGAGACGGTACTTCGGCAGCCATACCTCGCGCACGGCCTGGCTCACGGTCAGAGCGTAGGAGAGGTTGTTGATGTCCTCGCTCGTGGCAGCGAAGTGCGTGAGCTCGGCGATGTGGTCGAGGCCGAGCGTGTTGAGGCGGCGGCGCACGAGGTACTCAACGGCCTTGACGTCGTGGCGCGTGGTGGCTTCGAGTACGGCGAGTTCGTCGATCTCGGCCTGGCCGAAGGTCGTCACGAGCGCGCGGAGCGACGCCTTCTGGGCGGTGTCGAGCGGAGCGGAGCCGAAGAGGCTGCGGTCGGTGAGCGTGATCAGCCACTCCACCTCGACCTGCACGCGGGCGCGGTTGAGCCCCGCTTCCGACAGGTACTCACCCAGCTCGGTTACGGCGGCGCGGTAACGGCCATCGAGTGGACTCAGGACCTGCGGGGGTAGTGGACTCATCGGTCTCCCTGTCGTATTGCCGGCGCAAGTTGCGTGAAAAGCGCCTGGTTTGCTCTCTCAATCATGCCTAATACCGAGGCAAAGAGCGCATCGTCGGAATAGTAGGGGTCTGGGACGTCGCTGAGAGGAGCCTGGTCCGGGTCGAAACTGAGCAGCAGACGCACCTTGTCGCGGTCTTTGTCGGTGGTGGCCCAGTTGCGCAGGATGCGGTCCTGGGTGCGGTCGAGCACGACGACAAGGTCAAGATCCGCGAACCAGGCAGGATCGAACTGGCGCGCCCTGTGGTGGCTGCCGTCGTAGCCGCGCGCGGCCAGCGCGGCGACCGCGCGTGTGTCGGCCTGCTCGCCCACATGCCAGTCGCCCGTGCCGGCGGAGCTCGTGGTGACGAGGCGCCCAAGACCAGACCGCGTGATCAGATCGCGCAGCACGAGCTCGGCCATCGGGGAGCGGCAGATGTTTCCCGTACATACGAAAATGATTCGAAAAGGCGTCGACTCATCGGGGCTGAGCGACGGGAAACTCATATTTACATTGTGGGGCACATTCTTGTCCTCCACATGTCTTCACGGGCGATCGACCGCACAGATACGCGAATTGCTGGCCGAACGGGGGGTACGTGGTGGCACACTCAGGGCAGAAAGGAGGTGCCATGCACCCTGCGACCGAGAGCACCGTTGGCACATCGTGGCTGAATCAGCTGGCGGCGCTGCGCGACCAACGAGCCCTGCTGGGTGAGCTGAAAGACGATGTGCAGCAGGCCTGGCGGCAACTGGCGCCCGGCGCCATGGAGGGATCGTGGCGGTCGAGTACCCAACGGGCGTACTCGGATCGGGTCGAGTACCTGCGCGGGGAGCTGCAGGGTGTCGTGGCCCAACTTGAGGATGCCGAGTCGGCCGTGAACCGGTCCATCGAACGGGTGCAGGCGGGGGCATGACCGAGCCGGGGGAGGGCGCGGGTGACCTCATAGTCTCCGGGGGCGGCACCTCGATGGTGGCGACCGACGTGGTGATGGCACAGATCGACGTCATGCGGCGAGTTCAGGCGGATGCGGCGGGGTGGCAGGGGCGGCTGGGTCGCATCCGCTCCCTGGAGACCACCCGAGCTTCGTTCTGGATGCCCGCCGATACCGGAATGAGTCTTCTGCACGCCGCCATGTCGGTCGAGGCCATCGAGATCGCCAGCGGTGACCTCGCCGACAAGCTGTCACAGGCAGCGGATGCCTATGGGGAGGCCGAACGGATCGCGGTCGGTTTCGAGCGCGCCGCCGGCGAGTTGGGCGGGTGGCTGGTGGGCTGGAACCTGCGCGTTTTTGGGCCAATCGAACTGCTCGCAGCTGCACGGCTGGCCACACAGGCCGGGATCGCGCTCGTCGGCATCGTCGCAGTCATGAGTTGGGCGACCGGAAAGAGCCCGCACCGCGTGCTGGCGGACCTGAGCGACGCCGTGCGCCTCGACCCCCGCCTGCTCACGAGTACAGCATTCGTCGCTGCCCTGCGCGTGGTCGTGTCGTCACTCGACGATGTGGGGGTCGGCTTTCTCGGCGGGCCCCCGCCGGTCTCTCATCTTTTGGGTGAGGGCGGCCTGGGGCTGCTGGGAGTGACGGGCCTGGCATCCGGAGCGCGAGCGTTCGGGTACCCCCTCGGTGTGCTGGGCACCACCTCGGTGACGGTCACGCAGGTGGGTGCTGGGCGACCCGTGTCGCCGCCCTCCGGGGTCGAAGACGCGGCCTCCCGGATCCCTCCGGCACGAGATCATCAACCCCAGGTTCGGATTGAGCAATATGGCGATCCCGAGCATCCGACGTGGGCTGTGTACATCGCGGGAACCGTGGATTGGAGCCCTGCGCCCCAGGGCGAACCCTGGGACCTGTCTTCCAACGTGGCCGCGATGGCCCACGAGAACGCCGGCTCCTATGCGGCGGTGATGCAGGCCATGAGGCAGGCCGGTATCGAACCCGATGCGCCGGTGGCGCTCTTTGGGCACTCCCAGGGCGGGCTCGTGGCGGAACAGGTTGCGGCATCCGGGGCGTTTAACGCTGGCGTCGTTGCCACCTTCGGCGCTCCCGAATCTCCCGTGCCGATTCCCGAGGGGGTGACCCACCTGACGGTCGAGCACACAGACGACCTGGTGCCTGCCCTGGGGGGTCTGCCCGCCGTGGCCGCGGCATCCGTTGGCCGGGTCCTCGTGCGGTCGGAGGCATTCCGCGATCGGGTCGTTCCCACGGATTCGTCCCTGCCGGCGCACGCCATGACGTCTTATGTGGCCACGGCGCGGGACATCGACCTGTCGTCGGATTCTCGGTTGGTCGCTGGACGGGCCCGGCTCGCCGACATGTTCGGGAGCGCGCCGGGGAGAGTCACCGCGTGGCGCGGCGAGCGGGTGACGGCTACCGCCGGGGAGTGACCGGCCGCACGAGCAGCCCGAGCAACCAGGCCACGATGCCGAGCACGATTGCACCGAGCACGCCCTCCCAGAAACCGTCGACAACGAGGCCGAAGCCGAGGAAGCCAGAGACCCAGGCGGCGAGTATCAGCAGCGCGCCGTTGACGACCAGGGAAAAGAGGCCGAGGGTGAGTATGTAGAGCGGGAATGCCACGACGCGCACCACGGTGCCCACAACGGTGTTCACGAGGCCGAAGATGAGGGATACCAGCAGGTAGGTCACCACGACGGCACCGGTGTCGGCCGCATAGGGAACCACGTGCACGCCCGACACGATGCTGGCGGCCACCCAGAGGGCAACCGCGTTGATGAGGAGCGTGATCAGAAAACGTGCCATGTATCAATGATTGCATTCGCCCGGGGGCCGTGACCGGGCAGAAAGGCATGCCGAGGCGTGAATATGGGGCGGCGTAGACTCGCGGAGTGAGCCAATCTGACCAGCCCTCAGTCCGACTGCGCCCGGAGATCGTTGCCCTGCCGGCATATAAGCAGGGAAAACCGGCTCAGGCCGATGCCTTCAAACTGTCCAGCAACGAGAATCCGTTCGAGCCCCTGCCCGGGGTCGTTGAGGCGGTGCAGGCCGAAACTGCCTTCAACCGCTACCCGGATGCCTCGGCGCTTGCCCTGCGGGAACGGCTCGCCGCCAAGTACGGCGTCAGCAGCGACCAGGTACACGTGGGAAGCGGTTCGGTGGCGCTGCTCGCGCAGCTCATCCTCGCCGCGGCCGGCCCGGGTGACGAGGTGCTGTATTCCTGGCGTTCCTTCGAGGCCTACCCCGGCCTCGTCGCCGTGGCAGGGGCCACGAGCGTGCGCGTGCCCAATCGCGACGATTTCGGTCATGACCTGCCCGAGATGGCCGCCGCGATCACAGACTCCACGCGCATGGTGATCATCTGCTCGCCGAACAACCCCACCGGCACGATCGTCACCGCCGAGGAATTCCACGCCTTCATGGCCGTGGTTCCCCGCAACCTGCTTGTGATCCTCGACGAGGCCTATGCCGAGTTCGTCACCGACTCCGAAGCCGTCAGTGGTCACCCGCTGCTCACGCGCTACCCGAACCTCGTTGTGCTTCGCACGTTCTCCAAGGCCTACGGGCTGGCGGGGCTGCGCGTGGGCTACGCCCTCGGACCCGTCGACATTCTGAACGCCGCCCGTTCCACGGCCATCCCACTTTCGGTGACCGGCCAGGCCAGCGTTGCTGCGATCGCGTCTCTCGACGCCGAGCCTGAACTGCTCGCGCGTGTGCGGGTTCTTGTCGACCGCCGGGATGCGACCTGGCGCGCCCTCCTTGAGCAGGGGTGGAACATCCCGGCATCGCAGGCAAACTTCCTCTGGCTCCCTACGGGTGCCGAGACGGCCGAGGTGGCCGAAACTCTCACCTCTGCGGGACTGATCGGGCGGCCGTTCGCGCCAGAGGGCATCCGCGTGTCGATCGGTGAAGCCGAGGCCATGGCCAACCTGATCCGCATGTCTGCGGACATAATCGAGTCGTTGCCGGCCGAACACGACGCACGGCGGAAGGATTAGCCCCGTGACAGCCATCCGCTCCCAGACAGCCCAGACAGCCCAGACGCCGAGCGTGCAGATGCTCTCTCCGGAGGGCCTCTTTCAGCCGAGCGATTCGGCCGCCGAATTCCTGCCCTACCTCGACGCCCTCACCGAGGATGACTACCGACGCTTCTATCGCGACATGGTCGTGGTGCGAAAGTTCGACAGGGAAGCCGCCAACCTGCAGCGCCAGGGCCAGCTGGCGCTTTGGGTTCCCAGCCACGGCCAGGAGGCCGCGCAAGTGGGCTCCGCCTACGCCACCCGGCCGCAGGACCACGTGTTCCCGTCCTACCGCGAGCACGTCGTCGGCATGATCCGCGGCCTCGACGTCGTCGACATTCTGCGGATGCTGCGCGGAGTCACCCTCGGCGGCTGGAAGCCCGAAGAGCACGGCAACTTTCATCTGTACACGCTCGTGCTCGCGTCGCAGACCCTGCACGCCACCGGCTACGCGATGGGCATGCAACTCGACGGCGCCACAGCGACCGGCCAACCGGAGACCGACCAGGCCGTGATCGTGTACTACGGCGACGGCGCCTCCTCGCAGGGTGACGCCAACGAAGCGCTCGTCTTCGCGGCGAGCTACCAGACCCCCCAGGTGTTCTTTCTGCAGAACAACCAGTGGGCCATCTCCGTGCCCGTGGCCCGCCAGTCGCGCACGCCGCTCTATCTGCGCGCCGGCGGCTTCGGCATGCCCGGCACCCAGATCGACGGCAACGATGTGCTCGCGAGCTACGCCGTGACCCGCAAATCGATGGAAGACGCCCGCGCGGGCAAGGGCCCCTCGCTCATCGAGGCCCTCACCTATCGGATCGGCGCGCACACGACCGCCGATGATCCCACCAAGTACCGCGACCCCGAGGAGCTCGCCTACTGGGTGGCCCGCGACCCGATCGTGCGCTTCCGCGCCTACCTGCAGGGTCGCGGCGTGGAGCAGGAATTCCTCGACGCGGTCGACGAAGAGGCCGCCGATTTCGCCGCAGACACCCGTGCCCGGGCCCTGGCGATCACCGGACCGGAGCGCGCGGTGATCTTCGACAACGTCTACGCCGAACCGCACGCACTCGTCGCCGAGCAGAAGGCCTGGCTCGAACGCTACGAAGCATCCTTCGAGGGAGGGTCGCTCTGATGACAGACACCACCACACGCCCCGTAGCGGATGCCGCCGCGGCCGGCCCGCCTTCGCCCGCCGCAACATCCGTCACCCTCCCCATGACGAAGGCCCTCAACGCCGGCATGCGCCAGGCGATGCTCGACAACCCCAAAGTTCTGCTGATGGGCGAGGACATTGGCCCGCTCGGCGGCGTCTTCAGGGTGACGGAGGGCCTCATCGCCGAATTCGGCGACAAGCGCGTGCTCGACACGCCGCTCGCCGAGTCGGGCATCATCGGCACGGCCATCGGCCTCGCGATGCGCGGTTTCCGGCCCGTCTGCGAGATTCAGTTCGACGGCTTCGTCTTCCCCGGCTTCGACCAGATCACCACCCAGCTGGCCCGCATGCGCAACCGCCACGAGGGCGGGCTCATCATGCCCGTGGTGATTCGCATCCCATACGGCGGACACATCGGCTCCGTCGAGCACCACCAGGAGAGCCCGGAGGCGTACTTCGCGCACACTCCCGGCCTGCGCGTGGTCAGCCCCTCAAACCCGCACGACGCCTACTGGATGATGCAGGAGGCGATCGCGAGCGACGACCCGGTTATTTTCTTCGAGCCCAAGAGCCGCTACTGGCCCAAGGGCGAGGTGCAGCTGGGCGAGAGCGGCACGCCGCTGCATGCGAGCAAGGTCGTGCGCGTGGGCACCGACGTGACGGTCACGGGCCATGGCGCCATGGTGAGCGTGCTGCTGCAGGCCGCCGATCTCGCCGCCGCCGAGGGCATCAGCATGGAGGTCGTCGACCTGCGCTCGCTGTCACCGATCGATTACGGCCCCATCCTCAAGTCGGTGCACAAGACCGGCCGTCTCGTGGTCACGCAGGAGGCCCCCGGCTTCGTGAGCGTCGGCAGCGAGATCGCCGCGACGGTCGCCGAGCGGGCGTTCTACTCGCTCGAGGCGCCCGTGCTGCGGGTGTCTGGCTTTGACACCCCGTTTCCCCCGGCTTCGGTCGAGACTCACTTTCTGCCGAGCCCCGACCGTGTGCTCGAGGCCGTCGACCGCTCGCTCGCTTACTAAACAGCCGTCATGCCCTTCACCACCAGCAAGAGAGGCACCTCATGAGCGTGTCGAAATTCACCCTTCCCGACGTCGGCGAGGGCCTCACCGAGGCCGAAATCGTGGAGTGGAAGGTTGCCCCCGGCGACACCATCGCGATCAACCAGGTGCTCGTCGAGATCGAGACCGCCAAGTCTCTCGTTGAGCTTCCGTCGCCGTACGTGGGTGTCGTCGGCGAAATCCTCGTGACGGCCGGAACCACGGTCGACGTGGGAACGGTGATCATCACCATCCGCTCGCACGCCGATGAAGTGGATGCCGCCGTGCCCGCTGAACCCGTTGCCCAGTCCGGCGAGCTCGCCGATGCCGCGGCCGATGCCGGTTCCACCATCACCGACGAGGCCGACAAGGTGCTCGTGGGCCGTGCGGCCCCCGCGACCATGCCCACGCGTCGACAGCGGCATGGCGGCGTCGCCGCGGCTCACGCCTCGATGATGCCGGCCGCTTCCCCGTCGACCGCCGAGCCGCTTGCGCAGCCCTCGCCCGCGGCATCCGCCGGCCCGGTGATCGCCAAGCCGCCCATCCGCAAGCTAGCCAAGGACCTCGGCGTGGACCTGGCACAGCTCGAGGGCACGGGCCCGATCGGCGACGTCACCCGCGAAGACGTGCTGCGCGGTGCCACGCAGGCGAGCGTGTTCCGCAATATCCAGACACCGGAATGGCCGACTGACCGCGACGAGCACATCCCGGTGAAAGGCGTGCGCAAGGCGATCGCGCAGGCCATGGTGAAGAGCGCGTTCACCGCGCCGCACGTGAGCCTGTTCGTCGACGTGGATGCCACCCGCACGATGGAGTTCGTCAAGCGGCTCAAGGCCTCGACCGACTTCGCCGGGGTGCGGGTCTCGCCGCTGCTCATCATGGCCAAGGCCATGATCTGGGCGGTGCGCCGCAACCCCACCGTGAACTCCACCTTCACCGATGAAGAAATCATCGTGCGGCACTACGTGAACCTCGGCATCGCCGCGGCCACACCGCGCGGGCTCATCGTGCCCAACATCAAGGAAGCGCAGGACATGAGCCTGCTCGAGCTCGCATCCGCTCTCGAGTCACTCACCATCACTGCTCGGGACGGCAAAACCTCGCCCGCGCAAATGGCGAACGGCACGATCACGATCACCAACATCGGCGTGTTCGGCATGGACACCGGCACACCCATCCTCAACTCCGGCGAGGCCGGCATCGTGGCGCTCGGAACCATCAAGCAGAAGCCGTGGGTCGTCGACGGCGAGGTGCGCGCGCGTTACGTCACCACGATCGGCGCGAGCTTCGACCATCGGGTCGTCGACGGAGACGTGGCCAGCCGCTTCCTCGCCGACGTGGCAAGCATCATTGAGGAGCCCGCGCTGCTCCTCGAGTAGCCGCCGCGCCGGGAGGGGTGCTTGCCGGGGGCCCCGGGCGTCCATAAACTGAGAATATCTCAGTCGAAGGTGGGGTGTGTGATGAAACTGCTGTCACGAGCACTCGCCCTCACCCTGGGTCTCCTGCTTCTGAGCGGATGTGTGGCCGCCGAACCGGCCGCCGCCAGGCCAGTGTTGCGCTCCGAAACGGCATTGTCGGCGGACTTCCTCACGCTCGCCGCCGACGCGGACCCCGTCGTGAACGCCCTTCTGGTGAGCGCAGCGCTCTACCGACGAGCAGAGCTCGTGGTTACGGCGCCGGTCGGCAATGATCGCGCGCAGCTGCTCGCCGCCTCTGCAGCCGTGGACCTCGGCGTTCCCCTCCTTCTCACTCCCTCCTTCGGGGCGAGCACGACGGCAGCCGTGAGTGCGGAACTCACCCGGCTGCATGCGTCGTATGTGGTGAGCGTGGGCGGTGGCGGCCGCTCGCTGACCGCAACGAGCTCTCCCGAACCCACGGGCAGAACCGGGCAGCGAGCGGATGCCCGCACTCTGCTCACTGTGCCAGCCACGCCGGTCGCCGTGAACGCACTCTTGCCAGAACCGCTCAGGGTAGTGGAGGTGGCTTCCGCGCCGGAAGCACTGTCCGCCCTGGCCCGGCTAGACCCGCTGCATGCGGCGTTGCTGACCCTTCCCTCCGCGTCCACCGCGACCCCCACGCCCAGTTCAGGGAAGGCTCAGTCGCTGCCGCGCGTGACGCGGGCCCGCCCGCTCGTCGGAGAGTTCATGCTCGCGGCCGATGACCCGGCGCAGCTGGCCGGCGTTGCCACAGCACGCGCGGCATCCGTCGACGTGGCCCTCGTGCCCGCCCTGCGACCCAATCCGCAGGCGTCCACCGAGGTGGTGGCGGCGCTCGGCGCGGCGACGCCGGGGGCCGTCCTGGCACTGGGTCTGCCCTTCGCCGCCGAACCGGGTCTGGACTACAAGGTGCGGGCGGCAGCCACTGGCGTGCAACTCCCCGGCGGCGGGCAGCTCCTGTTCCCCGGTCGACGCTTCGTCGCACTCTACGGAACCCCCGGCACGCCGGTGCTCGGAGTTCTGGGGGAGCGGCCGGTGACGGAGGCCATCGTGCGTGCCCAGCAGCTGGCGGCCACCTACCAGCCGCTCAGCGACCGCCCGGTGGTGCCCATGCACGAGATCATCGTCACGGTGGCGTCGGCCGGCTCCGGACCCGATGGCAACTATTCGAGCGAAATTCCGGCCGAGCAGCTGCGGCCGTGGGTGGAGGCGGCCGGGGCCGCGGGACTCTACGTGGTGCTCGACCTGCAGCCCGGGCGTACCGACTTTCTCACCCAGGCGCAGCAGTACGCCGGCCTGCTCGAGTTGCCCTACGTGGGGCTTGCTCTCGATCCCGAGTGGCGGCTCGCACCCGAGCAGCGCCATCTCGTGCAGATCGGATCGGCCGACATCGCCGAAATCAACTCGGTCGTGAGCTGGCTCGCCGCGCTCACGAGCGATCACGCCCTGCCGCAGAAGCTCCTCGTGCTGCACCAGTTTCGCTCGAGCATGATCCAGAATCGGCCCGGCCTGGACATGACCCATCCCGAGCTGGCGCTCCTGCTGCATGTCGACGGCCTGGGCGGCCAGCCCGACAAGCAGGCCACCTGGTCGACGCTTCACGCCGATGCCCCGGCGGGGGTGGCGTGGGGCTGGAAGAACTTCTATGACGAAGACCAACCGATGCTGACCCCTGAGCAAACTATGACGCTGGTTCTGCCGACACCCGACCTGGTGACGTACCAATAGCCGGTGACGTGCCGGAACAAGTGCCCTCGTTATCGATAATGGTTTTGACAATCATTATCAACAGAGCTAACGTCAGAACATGCACAAACGATACTTCGCCGTTCCCGCGCTCGTCGCTTCGGCTGCCCTAGCCCTGTCAGGCTGCGCATCGACACCGGCAGCCGGCACCGCAAGCAGTGACCTCAAGATTGTCGCGACCACGACCCAGATCGCCGACTTCACGCGCAACGTCGTGGGAGACACCTCCGGTGTCAGCCTCACCCAGCTCATTCAGCCCAACCAGAGCGCGCACAGCTACGACCCCTCCGCGGCCGACCTCACCGCTCTCGGCGCCGCTGACGTGCTCGTGATCAACGGTGTGGGCCTCGAAGAGTGGCTCGCCGACGCGATTGACGCATCCGGCTTCGACGGCGTCACCATCGATGCGAGCCATGACGTCGAGGTGTTCGGCAGCGAGGTCGAGACCGATCACGCTGACGAGACCGATCACGCTGATGAGGATGAGCACGCCGGCGAGACGGCCGAAGAGCATGCTGCTCACGCCGAGGGCGACCCTCACATCTGGACCGACGTGCACAACGCCGAAGAGATCGTGCACGCCATCGAAGAGGGCCTTGTTGACGCGAGCGCCGACAATGCGGCCGCCTTCGAGGCCAATGCCGCCTCCTACACCGCGAAGCTTGCCGACCTCGATACCTGGATCCGCGCGAACGTCGATACGGTGCCCGCCGCTGACCGGCTGCTCGTGAGCAACCACGACGCGCTCGGCTACTTTACGGCCGCGTATGGCATCACCTATGTCGGCGCCGTCATCCCCAGCTTCGACGACAACGCCGAGCCGAGTGCCGCGGCCATCGACACGCTCGTGGCCGCGATCACCGACACCGGGGTGAAGGCCGTCTTCTCCGAGGCCTCGCTGAACCCCAAGACCGCCGACACCATCGCGAGTGAGGCGAACGTGAAGGTCTACTCCGGGGATGAGGCGCTCTACGTCGATTCCCTCGGTCCGGCGGACGGCGCTGGAGACACGTACCTGAAGGCACAGATCCACAACTCGACCCTGATCCTCGAGTCGTGGGGTGTGACACCCACCGCGTTGCCCGCCGACCTGCAATAGTTAACACGTGAACGAGAACCCTTCTCAAGAATCGTCGACGACCCCCGCCGCCCTCCGCGTGGCGGGGGCGTCTTTCGCGTACGGCCAGGCGCCCGCGCTGACCGACATCGACTTCGAGGTGCTGCCCGGTGAGGCCGTCGCGCTCATCGGGCCGAATGGTTCGGGTAAGTCCACCCTGCTCAAGGGAATCCTGGGCCTGATCCAGCGTGTCAGCGGCACGGTTGACGTGCTCGGGGAGTCGCCTGCCCCGGCCGGCGCGGTGGGCTACGTGCCCCAGACCGACCAGCTCGACCCGCAATTCCCCATCACCCTCGCGCAGGTGGTCATGATGGGGCGGTACCGCTCGCTCGGCTGGATCCGTCTGCCCGGCAAGACAGACAGGCAGGCCGTAGCGGATGCCCTCGAGGCCGTCGGTCTCGCAGATCGGGCCAAAACCCGCTTCGGAGAGCTCTCGGGCGGCCAACAGCAGCGCGGCCTGCTTGCGCGCGCCATCGCATCCGGCCCGCGCCTGCTGCTTCTCGACGAGCCGTTCAACGGGCTTGACCAGCAGAACCGCGACGCCCTGATCGAGACCGTGCGCCGCCTGAAGGCGGATGGCGTCGCCGTGCTCGTGTCCACGCATGATCTCGAACTGGCCCGTGCGGTCTGCGAGACAGTGCTGCTGCTCAATGGCACCCAAGTGGCATTCGGACCTCGCGACGAGGTGCTCACCCTCGCCAACGTGCAGCGCGCGTTCCATGAGGTGGGCATAGAAATGGACGAACACACCGTCGTCTTGCCCGGCCACGGCGGTCACTGAGGTGGAAATCACCGGCCCGCTGTTCGACGCGTTCGCCCTGCCGTTCATGTCCAGGGCGCTCACCGTGCTCGTGGTTCTGAGCCTCGTGGCCGGCCTCGTGGGAGTGCTCGTCAACCTGCGCGGACTCGAATTCATCAGTGACGGACTCACGCACGCGGTCTTTCCCGGCATCGCCGTTGGCTTCGTGTGGGGCGGCCGCGACGGTCTGTTCTTGGGCGCGATGCTCGCCGCGCTGATCGCGGCGGTCGTGCTCACCCTCATCGTGCGGCGTGCCGTCAGCTCGGACGCCGCCATTGCGATCGTGTTCACCGCGATGTTCAGCATCGGCGTGATCGTGGTGTCGCGGCAGACCAACTACGTGGGCCAGCTCGAACAACTGCTGTTCGGGCGGCTGCTCACCGTGAGTGCGACGGAGGTCGTGCAGGCCGTCGTGATTTGCGGCGTCGCCCTCCTGCTCGTGGGACTCACCCTCAAGCAGCAGGTCTTCCGGGCCTTCGACCACGCCGGCAGCGCCGCTGCGGGCTACCGCCCGCTGGCCCTCGACATTGTGCTCAACGTGGCGATCGCCCTCGTGGTGGTCGCTGCGAGCAACGCCGTGGGAAATCTGCTCGTGCTGGCCGTGTTGATCGTGCCGGGCGCGGTGGCCCGACTGGTGACAAATCGCCTCTGGTGGCTGTTCCCGATCGCGGCGAGTTTCGCCATCCTCGCGGCCTGGTTCGGGCTCGCGATCGGCTATGAGGCATCCGTCAACGCCGGCATCGACCTGCCGAGCGGCGCGACGGTGGTGCTGCTGCTCGTGGCCGGCTACGCCGTTGCGCTTGTGGCGCGCCTCACCCACGATCGATTCAGGCCCCGACGCCTCGACGGAACGTCGGTGCGCCACTGATGGGGTATTTCGAACAGGCGCTGATCGCCGCCATAGTGATCGGTGCCTTGAGCGGGCTCGTGGGCACCCTCGTGGTGTTGCGCAAACGCACATTCTTCGCCCAGGCGCTCACCCACGCCACCTTCCCCGGAGCCGTGGGCGCGACCTTGCTCGGGCTGAGCATCCCGCTCGGTGCTGCGGTGGCGAGCATCGTGATCGTCGGGCTCATGACGGTGATCGGTCGGGTGCGCCGCCAGGGCAGCCAGGTAGCCTCCGGAATTCTGCTCACCGCCGGTTTCGCGCTCGGCGTGCTGCTGCAATCGCTCAACCCCTCGCTGCCGGTGCAGGTCGACTCCTACCTCGTGGGGTCCATCCTCACCGTGACGACGGGTGACCTGCTGCTCGCGACCGGCGTTCTGGTGGTGGCCGTAATTGTGATCGGCCTGTTCGGCAAGCAGATCCTGTTCTCGACCTTCGACGTGAGCGGTTACCGCGCGGCTGGGTATCGAGAGGGGCCGATCGAGGTACTTACCCTCGTGCTCATCACGGCCACTGTGGTCACCGCAATGCCGGCCGTGGGGGCCATCCTGGCCATCGCGCTCATCGCGGCGCCCGCGGCGGCCGCCCGACTCGTGTCGCACACCACCACGCACATCTTCGTCATCGCGCCCGTGATCGGGGCGGCCTCCGGTGTGATCGGCGTGTTCCTCTCCCGCACCTTCGATGTGGCGGCCGGTCCCGCGATCGCGCTCACCGCTGCTGGATTCTTCGTGCTCGCCTTGGGGGTGCGCCGGAGTGGGCAGATGTGGCTACGGTTAAAGGCATGAAGAGGAATACCTGGCAGCGCGAGGCCGTGCGCGGCGCGCTCGATGCCAGCGAGGGATTCGTCAGCGCGCAGGGGCTGCACGCCACCCTGCACGCGACAGGCTCCCCGATCGGGCTCGCCACGGTCTACCGCGCCCTGGCCGACCTCGCCACGGAGGGCAGCGCCGACTCCCTGCAATCACCCGACGGGGAGAGCCTCTATCGAGCCTGCAGCACGAACGACCACCATCACCACCTGATCTGCCGCAACTGCGGCCTCACTGTGGAGATCGAAGCGGATGCCGTGGAGACATGGGCCCACAATGTCGCCACCGAGCACGGCTTCAGCCAGGCCGCTCACGTCGTGGACGTCTTCGGGCTGTGCGAGCGCTGCACGGCCGCCGCAGCATCGACTGCCTGATCCCTTGCGCAGAGAACTGCCCGCCGGTGCGCACGCCAGCACGGCGGGAAGTGCGGGTTATCAGGGTCTGACACTATCGTGGGTCAGACTGTAACAAAAGAACACTGAGATCACCCGGAAGGTCAACCGTCCTGCCGCGTGCTGGGGGAGCAATGGATGTCGAGCCGCGCGAGACGGCGAGCACGACGATCAGTCTGCTCCTGAGACATGTACGTCTCCAGGGCGGGGAAGCAGCCGTCGGCGAGGTCCTCGCGCGAGCCGGTGTGAAGCAGGACGCGGGGGCGCTTCAAGATGTGTCCTCGTGGGTCAGCTACGAGACGAGAATTCGTCTGTTTGAGGCGGCGACGTTGGTCCTCGACGACCCGAACACCATGTTCAAGGTCGGTGCCAGCGCGGTGACAGGCAACATCCAGCCGGTGCTCCTGCAGCTGCTCAGCATGCTCGCCTCGCCGGGGGCGATCTATCGCCAGATGCCTCGAATGGTTCCGAAATTCACCACGACCTCCACAATCGATGACATTGCGGTGGGCAGGACCACGGCGACGGTGCGATACCGACTGCACGACGGCCATCTCCCCTCCCGACTGGACTGCCAATACGCGCAGGGGCTCTTCTCGGGCGTTCCAGCCATTTTCGGCCTGTCCCCGGCACGGGTCGTCCACTCGAAGTGCCAATCGGACGGCCATACAGCCTGCGAGTACGTGCTCAACTGGTCGTTGCGGCCGCACTGGTGGTCGTGGCGCCGGAGGAAACGGTTTGTGGACGACTCCCTCTCCGTTCTTCGCGACAAGGTACGTGAAGTGCAGATGGCTGCGGCCGACCTGGTGAGCAGTCTCCATGTCGACGAGGTGCTCGCGAGGATTGTCGATCGAGCGGACTCGGCCGTGCTCGCGCCCGGGTACGTGCTCATCCTGCCGTCTGACGATGGCCACGCGCCGGTGGTACGTCAACGAGGGCTCAGTGACGCCCGAGCCATCGAACTGGCCGACAAGCTGCTGGCCCTGGATGATCTGGGCGCTCATGCGCTCGTTGTCGACATCGTGTCAACCCGCAAGCTCCACGGATACCTGGCCGCCGTTTTTGCGGAGGGGCATGCGCCCATGGACGGCGACCGACTGTTGCTCGAGGCCTATGCCGGGCACGCGGCCGCCGCCCTCGACCTGTTCACAGCGCTCGAGGAGTCCCGAAGGGAAGGGGCGCGAACGGCAGCGCTCCTCAGCCTCGCGCACGAGCTCGCGACCAGCGACAGCGTGGAGGCCGTCGCCGGGATCGTTGCCTCTGCCTTGCCCCCTATCGTCGGCGGTGAAGCGGCATCCGTGCTGCTCTGGGATTCTGAGCGCGGGGAATTGCGCCCGATTGCGGCAGCCGGACTCGGGGCGGCCGAACGGGAGCTGTACCTGCAATCGACCATCCCCGTGGACCAGACTCCCGAGCTGCTCGGATTGTTGACGAGACGTGAGCCGCTGGTGTTGACGTCGGATGGCGCGAGTCCTGCCCTGTGCTACTTGCTGCGTGAAATTGGCGCCCACACTGTTGTGGCGGTGCCGCTCGTTGCGGGTGACGCATTCATGGGAGTCGCCACAGTCAGCTGGAGCGTCGACGTGGCGGCAGAAGCTTTGACTGAGGCCGTAGTGCGGCTCGAAGGCGCGAGCCACCAGTGCGCCACCGCTATGCAGAACGCCAGGCTGCTGGCCACGGTGAGACATCAGTCACAGCATGACTCACTGACCGGACTTCCCAATAGGGTGTTGTTCGCCCTCGAACTCGACGCCGCCCTCGCCGCGTGCACAGCACACACCGTGACCGCCATCGTGTTCTGCGACCTCGACGGCTTCAAGCGGGTCAACGATCGGTCGGGCCACCGTGCGGGAGATGAGCTCTTGCGGCAGGTTGCCGCCCGGCTGCGTCGGGAAATCGGCGTGAAGGACACGATCGGTCGACTGGGTGGCGACGAATTTGTCGTCGTCCTCAACGATGTGGCGGGAGAACAAACCGCCGTCGATATGGCCAACCGAGTCGTTGAATCTCTGAACCGGCCCTTCCGCGTGGATGGCCGTGACGTGCGCATCTCAGCCAGCGTCGGCGTGTCAGTGTTCACAGGCCGGGGTGGCCAAGGCGAGCGGCTCCTCGACGCGGCCGACGGCGCCATGTATGCGGCCAAGAGAACGGGACGCAACCAGGTTTCCGTCGCCGGGGACCTCGCTCAGGAAGACTCGCACGACTCGCTGGGCGCCGAGCTGTCCACGGCGTTGGAGTCGGACGAGATGAGGCTGTTCTTCCAGCCGGTCGTCGACATTTCAGACCCCGACGGAGCACGTGTGGTGGGTGCCGAGGTGCTCGTCCGTTGGGCACATCCGCGGCTGGGCGTGTTGGTGCCGGCGGCATTCCTGCCGCTGGCGCAGGAGACGGGCATGATGGCCGAGCTGGACCTGTGGGTCGTTGCGGCGGCCTGCGCGGCGGCTGCGACCTGGCCACAGACGGGGGACGTCCCCCTCACGGTGGCTGTCAACCTGGATGCCGCGACATTACTGGACGACAGACTTCTGTCGACAGTTCGAGCGGCAATCGCACGAAACCGCCTGCGGCCGGAGCGGCTGTTCCTTGAAGTGGTGGAAAGCCGGGCCCTCGTTGACCTGCCCGGCATCGTCGAGCGTTTGGTCGACCTGCGCAGATTGGGTGTGCGAATCTCACTCGATGACTTTGGTACCGGGTACTCGACACTCACCTGGCTCAGCATGCTTCCGGTTGACCAGATCAAGATCGATCGAAGCTTCGTCATGGATATTCCCGACCCGGCGGCCACCTCCCTGGTGCACGGGATTATGGCCTTGGCCTTGGCGATGACGCGGGTCGTGGAAGTGATTGCCGAGGGGGTGGAAACCATCGAACAACTCGATGTTTTGCGAAAAAGTGGCTGCACCCTCGTTCAGGGTTACCTCTTCGGACGCCCGAAACCGACACTGGACACGTGCCTCGTGAAATCCCTAGCCGCGGGCGCGAGTGCTCGGGACGATACGTGCTGACCTGGCCGTCGCCCCCGGGGCAGTGAATTCCCGGCAAAGTTTGCGCCGAGGCCCGCGAACCCGTAATGTTGAAGGCTGCTGCGCCTCTGCGCGCGCATTGCGTGCTGTCCGTTTACGGATGGCCCGCCGACAAGGGATCTTGGGAAGGGCATTCGCCCTTCGGTAATGGAGGTAACCATGGCATCTGTATGCCAGGTGACCGGAGCTGTTCCCGGCTTCGGACACAACATTTCGCACTCGCACCGACGCACCAAGCGTCGCTTCGACCCGAACGTTCAGAAGAAGACGTACTACGTGCCGTCGCTTCGTCGCAAGGTCACACTGACCCTGTCCGCAAAGGGCATCAAGGTAATTGACGCTCGTGGTATCGAGTCCGTCGTCAAGGACGTTCTCGCTCGTGGGGTGAAGATCTAATGGCTAAGGCACATGACGTCCGTCCGATCATCAAGCTGCGTTCGACGGCCGGAACCGGTTACACGTACGTAACCAAGAAGAACCGTCGCAACAACCCCGACCGTCTCGTACTCAAGAAGTACGACCCGGTCATCCGCAAGCACGTTGACTTCCGTGAGGAGCGCTAAAAATGGCGAAGAAGAGCATGATTGCCAAGAACAACCAGCGCAAGGTCATCGTGGAGCGTTACGCCGCGAAGCGCCTTGAGCTCAAGAAGGCCCTGGTTGACCCGGCCGGCACCGACGAGTCTCGCGAAGAGGCTCGCAAGGGCCTGCAGAAGCTTCCGCGCAACGCGAGCCCGGTGCGCCTGCGCAACCGTGACGCTGTTGACGGTCGCCCCCGCGGACACCTCTCCAAGTTCGGCATCTCGCGCGTACGTTTCCGCGACATGGCGCACCGCGGCGAGCTGCCCGGCATCACCAAGTCCAGCTGGTAACACCCGCTGGCAACCGCTCGGAGTCTGACTCCGGCGGTGAGTAATCATCCAAACGGGATGTCGGCTTCGGCCGACATCCCGTTTTGTGTGTCTGCCGTCTGCCTGCTTCGCTGCCTGCTTCGCTGCCTGCTTCGCTGCCTGCTTCGCTGCCTGCTTCGCTGCCTGCTCGACCGCCCTCCGTTTCGCGGAGAGCGAAAATTGGGGTCCTCAGAGGGTGAAACTGCCTTGAAATGGCCCAAAAACGCCGTAAATCCGGGGTTCTTGGCGTTTCAATGCTAGATTTCAACTCGGTCGATCCGACCAGCGGGGCTTCTCTCTCGAGAAGCATCCGTATAACGAATATCGCTGTTTTTACAGACGAAGGTCCGAGGAGGACACTCAATGGCTGACAAGTCGCTGAACAAGACCGAGCTCGTTGCCAAGGTTGCCGCTGACTCCGGACAGAGCCAGGCTGCCGTTGACGGCGTTCTGAACGCTTTCTTTGCAACCCTCGCCGAGACCGTTGCCGCTGACGGCAAGGTCACCATCCCGGGATGGTTGGGTGTCGAGCGCACCGCAACCGCCGCTCGCACCGGCCGTAACCCGCAGACCGGCGAAGAAATCGCCATCGCTGCCGGCCACCGCGTCAAGCTGACCGCCGGAAGCAAGCTCAAGGCTGCCGCGAAGTAGCTTTCAGCACCTTTCACTAGCGAAAAAGGGCGTCGTCCATTTGGGTCGGTGCCCTTTTTTGTGCCCATTTCCAGCTCGGGGACTGCCCGGGACATCGGGCATGGGGCCAGGTCACGGGTGGCTCGGTTAAGATTGGCTCGTGCCCCGTCTTGTCCGCGTTCTCGGCCCGTCAGTCCTGCTGTTGGTCGCGTTGCTGTCCACCCTTGTCGCCCTCAATTTCGGCGGGGGAGCGGCGGCCCAACTGCTCGCTGACCCGGGACCGGTCGTGCGCTGGGGACTGCCGATCTTCAAGGTGCTCGTCAATGTGAGTGCCGCTGCCACCATCGGCGCTCTCATGCTCGCCCTATTCGCGCTCAGCCCCAAGGAGCGCGAGTTCGGCTTCGCGCTCGACTTCGCCGCGGCGTCCGCAGCCGTCTTCGCTGTTGCGTCGGCCCTCACCGGCTTCTTCACCTTTCTGCAGGTTACGAACGTGCCGGTGAGCCTCGACGATCGATTCAGCGCCACGGTCGGCCAGTTCTTCGGCCAGATCGAGCTCGGCCAGGCCTGGCTCGCCACCACCCTGATCGCCGCTCTGGTGACAGTGCTGTGCTTTGCCGTGCGCAACCAGACCGCACTCGTGTTTGTTTTCGGTATCTCCCTGCTCTCGCTATTGCCGATGGCCCAGCAGGGTCACTCTGCGGGAGCGTCCGGGCACAACGCAGCCATCACGGCCCTCGGCTTGCACCTCGTGTTCGCTGCCATCTGGCTCGGTGGCCTGCTCACGATAGTGCTGCTGCGCAATCACCTCGGCAAGGACAGGCTGGGCGACGTGCTCGGACGATACTCCGCCCTCGCCCTCGTCTCCTTCGTAGTCGTGGCAGCCTCCGGTTACGTGAGCGCCGAATTGCGGGTTGGCACCTGGGAGAACCTGTTCACCCCGTACGGGATCCTCGTGATCGTCAAGGTGGCGGCGCTGATAGCACTCGGCTGCTTCGGCATTCTGTATCGCCGCTACTTCATCGGACGCCTCAAGGCTGCCGATTCGGGTCGGCGCTGGTTCTGGGGGCTCGTCGTGGCCGAGCTCGGCTTCATGGGTCTCGCCTCGGGAGTCGCGGCGGCCCTTGCCCGCACGGCGACGCCCGTGGCGCAGGTCGTTGCCACGCAGGTGCCCACGTCGACCCCGGCGCAGATCCTCACCGGCGAGCCGCTGCCGCCCGAACTCACCTTCGCCCGGTACTTCACCGAGTGGAACGTGGACCTGGCGTGGCTGCTGTTCTGTGCCTTCGGCATCTTCTTCTACCTCGCCGGCGTCTGGCGCCTGCATCGCCGTGGCGACAAGTGGCCCGTGTACCGTTCCGTGCTCTGGGTGAGCGGTCTTGTGGTGCTGTTCTACCTGACGAACGGCGGGCTGAACGTCTATCAGGACTACCTGTTCTCCGCCCACATGCTCATGCACATGATGCTCACCATGCTCGTGCCGGTGCTGCTTGTGCCCGGTGCGCCGGTGACTCTCGCGGCTCGGGCCATCCGCAAGCGCCAGGATGGCAGCAGGGGGGCGCGGGAATGGATTCTGATCGCGGTGCACTCGAAGTTCGCCGGCATCGTGGCCAACCCTCTGGTGGCGGCCGGTCTCTTCGCCGGTTCACTCTGGGTGTTCTACTACACGCCGATCTTCAGCTGGGCAACGACCGACCACATCGGGCATCAGTGGATGATCGTGCATTTCCTGATCACGGGTTATCTGTTCGTGCAGTCCCTGGTCGGCATCGACCCCGTTCCGTTCCGGTTGCCCTACCCCTTCCGTCTGCTGCTCCTGATCGGAACCATGGTCTTCCACGCCTTCTTCGGTGTGGCCCTGATGATGGGCACGAGCCTGCTGCTCGCCGACTGGTATGGCGCCATGGGCCGTACGTGGGGACTCAGCGCGATCGCCGACCAGCAGATGGGCGGCGGTGTGGCATGGGGCGTGGGCGAGCTGCCGACGATCATCGTGGCCGTCGTCGTGGCCGTGCAGTGGAGTCGAAGCGACGTCAAGGAATCGAAGCGATTGGACCGAAACGCCGACCGCACGAATGACGCGGAGCTGGTTGCCTACAACGAGAAGCTCGCCAAAATCGCCGCCCGCGACCGCTAGCCTTCCCACGTGGCGGCATCGGGTACGGAGTTCTAGCCGGCACAGAGTTCTAGCCAGCACAGAGTTCTAGCCCGATGCGGAGCTGGCCATATTGGCGCGGTGGGTGGCGGCGGGCCGCCAGGTGCGGGTGGGGTCCCACAGTACCGGACCCCGCACCTCGGGACGGCCTCGCACCATTCGTATCTCCCACCCCGACGTATCGATGGTGGCGTGGTGGTACCAGCAGAGCAAAGTTCCGTTGTCTATGTCGGTCTTTCCGTGGTGTTGCCACGGGATGATGTGGTGAACTTCGCACCACGCCGCCGCTACCGTGCACCCCGGTATGACGCAGCCTCCGTCGCGGGCTGCGATGGCCCGGCGCTGGGCGGGGGTGAAGAACCGTTTCTTCTCACCCAGTCGGAGCACTTCCCCGTTCTCCCCGAGGATCACGTTCTGATACCCGCCGGCGCACATCTTCTGCCGCACGGTGCGGAGGGAGATGGGTGCCTCCACTCCGTCGACCCACCCGACACCCTGGCCGCTCTTCAGATCGGCGGCGTTCACGTGCACCATCACCACCGGGGCAGCCCCGCCCATGATGGGCGTTCCCGCCGCCCGTGACGCGGCGTCGAACACCCCGCGGAGGATATCCGCTCGTTTCTCACCGCCGGTGCGCGGGTCGTCGAACTCTTCAGCCCCGGGGATCAGTTCTCCGGCTTCGATCAGTGCCTGCTGCTCCGCACTGGGGAACGCGGGGGCCGCGTGGGCCGAGAGGAACGTGTTGAAGATGCCGTCCATGATGCCCTTGAGTTCCGGCGTTACCGCGCCGCGCAGCGGATACAGCCCGGCCTTGAAACGGCCGAACCCGACGGTGCTCTTCGCCGCCGTCGCATCGTCACTGGGTGCGGCGCCGTCGGGGTCGAGTCGCGCTTCCCATTCGTGGGCCTGCGCCCGGATCAGGTCGGCGGAGAACGCGATCCCCGCCCCCGGCAGCCCCTCGGTCTCGGGCGTGATCGCTCCCGTCGCCGACGCCATCAGCGCCCGCTCCGCCCGATCCAAAACCTCCGGAGCGACCCGCCGCGACAGCGGCTCGAGGGCCGTCACAATCACCTCCGCCGCATCCACCCCCAACTCACCCGACGCGAGCCCCTCGGCGACGGCCGGGTGCTGCACCGGGATCTCCTGCCCCAGCAGCCCGCTGGCGGCGGTCGCGGCCCCACTGATCAAGCCGCCGAGCCGCATCCGCCGCTTCGCCTCAGAACCCGACACCCTCGTCACGGCGGTGATCAGCTCGTACTTACCCCGACATCCGTTCTTATACGCCAGCGACTCATGACCCAACGCCGAATCGGCCCGGGTGGCGACATCTGTCGCCGACGCCACCCGAGCCCCATCAACCCGGCGACCAATCTTCTCCACCACCCCCATCACCGCCAGTGAGCCCTCCTCACGGAGCCCCGCGTAGTCCACCTCCGCCAACGCAGCAGCAACCGAGGCCTCGGCCCTCTCCAACTGGGCGATCACCTCGGCATCTGATTTCCGCGTCTTCAACATGCATCCATTCTCCCACCAATCGAATACAAAAACGAGGAAAACTCACAGAAAGGCATCAATAATCGAATCTAAATTCCCCTCATGGGTCATGCATTTCCGCGACCGACGAGGACCCTGACGCGACCACCCGGGGTAGCTGACCGCTGCGGGTGCAAGTGCGCGGCGTCTTGCGCGCGCGACGGGACGGGCTGTCGTGTGGTGGCCCTGTGCGGCAGCGCCCCATTGACTCACTCTCGCGTGTGATTGCGTGGCCTGCCGTAGGTGTTCACCGCGACCGTCGCCCGCGTCGATGTACTCGTCATCGGCGGCCGGGCCGGCTCACGCTGAAACCCCGACAAATTACAACTACAACACCGACTAGTGCAGCTGAATGGCCAGCGCGCCGCCGGGCTGGATGCTGACGCTCAAGCCCATGGTGAACGGTACGTTCTCGTCGCGGGTCTCGATGCTGCCGTCGAAGAGGGACTGCACCTCCACTTCGATGTGGGCTTGCCCGAGTGTGCCGGGCATCTCGAAGCGGTCGTCACCGGCGGCAAGGGAGACGACCGGGTAGTCCGCGATCGACCAGGTCGGAGCTTTCAGAACACGGTTGTCGATGGTGATGCCGAACGGGCAGCTCGTGGGCTGCAGCACGGTTTGGGTGGCGCAGGTGTCGAGGAAGCCGTTCAGTTCGCCCTGAACCTGCGCAATGAATGCCTCATTCGGCATGGCGTCCACGGACACTTCGGTGAGCCCCGGCGTGGTCACGGGAACCGGCGCGGGTGCCGCCGCGAGCAGGGTGGACTCGTGGCTGAACGTGTACCGTGCGGGCGCGAAGGCGAGGTAGGTGGCCTCGTTGGAGAACGAGGCCGGCGCATCCGCTACGGCGTGCGCGCGAGTATCGAGCGTCAGGCCATTCACGGAGAAGGTCGACTCGTGCTGCACGGTGACGGCGAGCTGGGCGAGCGGGCTCTCGGCAAAGCGCCAGCTGTCGAAAACGCCGGCAAACTTACCCGTGCTCTGCACGGAGAAGTGCATTGTCGAGGACTCCCCGTCGAGGTCGAAATTGTAGACCACCGCGTGTACTCCCGGCGCCGACTCCGCATCGCTCACGAGCGTGATGTCGGTGATTTTGCCCAGAACGGATGCCCGCAGCAGGGTTTTCGGCAGGTCTGTCGTGATCCCGGCCGACTCCAAAGCCGCCTTCGTGGGCATGACGCCGTCGAGTTCGAGGGCGCCCGCGGTGTCCGTGCGGGCCAGGGCATCGAGATACTGGCGCACGAAACCGCCGGCGCTGTAGACCTCTTTATTGAGGGATCCGATCGCGGCGAATAGTGCCCCTACCAGCAGGGCAGCCACGATGGCCACCGCACCCGTGGCTCGTAAGACCGCTGTACGGTGCTTTCGGTCAACTACGCTCACCCCAATATCCTACGGGCGAGCCGGCCGCGCTACACTCACGGCAGAATCGAGGAAGAAGACGATCATGTCCAGTCGCCGTGGCCTCTCGCTGATTGCCGTGGCCGCTCTCGTGCTCGTGATCGGCGTCGGGTGCGCGAGTGAGGACCCCGCTCCGACAGCATCACCGTCACCCACGGAGAGCACGGCCGACTCCACGGTATCCACGCCAGTGGAGCTGAGCGAAACGGCGGATACCTTTGAGGCTGCATTAACGGTGGATGCCCTCGATGCCGCGGGCAAACAATTGTGCGTGCGCAGCATTCTGGCCACGTCCGGCTCGGGGACACCGGGAACATGGCGGACGATGCTGGCCTTCGCGCCGCCATCGACGGCCACTCCGGTCACCCTGCGCGCCTACGATTTCAGCGCGAAAGACGGCTCGATGCAGAACCTCGTGCAGCGGCCGGTCACAGTTTCTGCTGACCATCCGGCCATCTACATCACGTCGCCGACGTGCGGCTCGGAGGTTGCTCCGGGATCGGTTCTGAAGGTAACGGGACGGGCACTCGTCTTCGAGGCCATGTTCACCGTCGAGCTACGAGACTCCGTGGGTGCCACGATTGTCAACACGGAAGTCACCGCCGAATCCGGCACGGAGGAATCCAACTTCACGGCCGACCTGGCCGTGCCGGCGGATGCCGTGAGTGGGTACTACGACCTGGTGGCTTTCGATAACAGTGCCAAGGACGGCAGCGTGATCGATGAATTCTCGATCCAGTTGCTCGTGCAGTGAGACGGCGCCCGTAGGCCCGTTACAGTGGAATGAGCGAGCCGCAGGCACGATTGTGCTCTCGGGAAAGTCCTGTGTTCTACCGAAAGTACTGAGTGTCTGAGATCCCACTGTCCCGTGAACAGGCCGCAGTCTTCGCGGCCATCGAGGGCACCCGCCAGAACGTGTTCGTGACCGGACGGGCCGGAACCGGAAAATCCACTCTGCTCAACCACCTGTCGTGGAACACGAGTAAACAGATCGTCATCGCCGCGCCCACGGGAGTCGCCGCGCTGAACGTGGGCGGACAGACCATCCACTCCCTGTTCCGCTTGCCCATCGGAGTGATTGCCGACAGCCCGATCGACCAGAACGACCAGGTACGCAAACTTCTCAACACCATCGACACCCTCGTGATAGACGAGGTCTCCATGGTGAACGCCGATCTGATGGACGCGATCGACCGCAGCCTGCGCCAGGCACGCCAGCGCCCCCACGACACGTTCGGTGGTGTGCAGATCGTGCTCTTCGGCGACCCGTACCAGCTGGCGCCCGTGCCCGGCGGCCCTGAGGAACGGGCCTACTTCGCCGATCATTATCGATCCATGTGGTTCTTCGACGCCAAGATCTGGCGCGACGCCGAGCTGCGCATCGTTGAGCTCACCGAGATCCACCGGCAGAGCGACTCTGACTTCAAGCTGATGCTGAACGCCGTGCGGCACGGGCAGGTAACCCCCGAAATCGGCGGTGCTCTCAATGCGGCCGGCGGCAGGACCCCGCCGACGGAAGGAGTGATCACTCTCGCCACGCGCAATGATTCGGTGAACCGGATCAACGCATCCGCTCTTAAACGACTGTCCGGCAAGTCGCTCACGGCGAAGGCCGACGTCACGGGCGATTTCGGGGGGCGCACGTTCCCCGCCGACGAGGTGCTCGAACTCAAGGTGGGCGCGCAGGTGATGTTCCTGCGCAACGACTCACCGCTCGACGGCGGGCCGCGCTGGGTGAACGGCACGATCGGAACGGTGACGAAGGTCGACTCGACAGTTTTCGTGGAGGTCGACGGCCAGACCCACGAGGTGGAGCCAGCCGTGTGGGAGAAGTACAAGTACACCTACAACGCCGCCACGAAGAAGCTCAGAAAGGATGTCGTAGCCGAATTCACCCAGTTTCCGCTTCGACTGGCGTGGGCCGTGACCATTCACAAGTCGCAGGGCGCCACTTACGAGCGGGCCGTGGTGGACCTGGGAGCGCGGGTATTCAGCCCCGGTCAGACCTACGTGGCCCTCAGTCGACTCACGAGCCTTGATGGGCTCTACCTCACCCGGCCCCTGCGCCCGAGCGACATCATCGTGGATGAAAACGTGCAGCGCTTCATGAACATTCCGCCCATGGAGGCGCCGGGACTCGTGCCGGGGGTGCCGGGGGTGCCGGGGGCTTAACGGGATAATGCGCGCGCTCTGTTGATCGAGCGTGCGCATTATCCGGCGGTGCGGTGCCTGAAGCTAGTGGCCGTCGTGACTTCCGCCCGCGGGAACCTCGACGCCGGGAACCGAATGCGATCCGTGTGGAGTGGCATACAGTCCGGCATTCGTGGCGGCCAGGGCCGGGGTGGTGAGGCCGGAGAAGATCAGGCCGCCCAGTACGAGGGCCGTCATGAACTTCCAACCGGATGCCGGTGCCTGCGTTACCGTCGCTGCACCGTCAGATGACGTGCGTGCGATCAGAGCGAGGGAGACGGCAAGGAAAACGTTGAAAGCGGACGCCACGAACATGGGGAACAGTGGCAGTCCGGTGGATGCCGCGGTGACTCCCAGTCCGCTTCCGAGGGTGGCGGTCGCGGCCCACACTGCGACCGGAACCAGGGTGGCTCCGAGGGCGACTCGTTGGACGACGAGGCGGCCGGTAGAGAGAGCGGCGACGCCCCAGCCGATTTCGGCGATGCCGAACCCGACCAGCAGAACCGAAAGGGGGAAAGGAGCCCCTGCCCCGACAGCGAGGTGGATGAGTCCCGCACCGAGGGCAGAGAAGGCAAGCCAAAGACGTATTGCCGGGGCCACGAGGGGCTCCTTTCCTGAGGGAGGATCGAGACTAGGCCGTTGCGGTCTTCTGAACGGACTTGTCTGCTCCCAGGCCGACTCCGAGCAGCACGATTGCGCTGGCGAGGTGCAGGAAGTGGTCGGCGGTGTTCAGGGCGAGGATGTTGAGGCTCGTGCCCACGAGGAAGAACCCGACGATACCGAGCAGCAGGTACACCGCACCGATGGTCGTGTTCGTGGCCTTCGCGGCCGAGACGCTCGACAGGCCGGCTATCAGCAAGGCCGCGCCGATCAAGAGGTGAGCGACGTTGTGCAAGGGGTTGACCTCGAAGATTCCGAGGATCAAGCCACCGGACGTCGCGACGAACGAAACTCCGCCCGTATACGCGAAGCCGAGCAGTCCGACGAGCAGATACACCGCACCGAAAATGGTGCCGATCAGGCGGTTGGGTGATTTAGTCATTTCGATTGCCTCCTGTAGATTCCACGGCGAACCCGTGTCTTGTCTATCTATTCGGAGATCCAGTCGACTCGGATTGGTTTCACAGGGAGCAATTTTCAGTCGGAGGCTCCGTCAGTGCGAACTATATCGCTTTAGTCAAGATTTCAATAGGTGTTTCACCTGTGCGCGACCCGCGAGTACGCTCCGGATTCGAGAGCGAGGTGGGCGCACCATGAAGATTCCCGCAGGGCGGCGAATGAATCGTGTGTCGGTGATTCGTGTCGCCGTGCTCGTGAGTGCCTGCCTCCTGCTGTCGGGCTGCACCGGGGATGCGACGGCGTATGGGGAGCGCGACGAGGCGCTTCCGGGCCAGATCACGAGCCAGTTGGAAGCGGCGGTGAACGGCGCGATGGCGCAGGCGGACGCATCCGGTGCCATCGTGGGCGTCTGGGTTCCGTGGGCGGGCCGGTGGGTTGAATCGCCCGGCACGACCACGCGGGGTGGCAGCACACCGCTCACGACGGACATGCGTTTTCGGATCGGCACGAACACCACGGCCATGACCTGCACCGTGCTCCTCAAGCTCGTGGATGACGGTCGGGTCGCACTCGACGACGAGGTGTCGACGTATCTGCCCGCAATCGTGGGGCTTTCGGGTGTCACGTTGGCTCAGCTGTGCCGAAACACGTCGGGTCTGCCCGACTTCACCCCTCTGCTAACGCGGCAATTCGTGAACACGCCCACTCGCCAATGGCCCGCGCGGGAGCTCGTTGCGAATGCGTTGGGCAATCCGCGCGTGGCCGCTCCGGGAGCGGTCTGGGCGGGATCTGATACCGGTATCGTGCTTCTCGGCATGGCCCTGGAGGCGGCCTCGGGGCAGAGCTGGAACTCGCTCTATCACCAGTACATCTTCGACCCACTCGGCCTCTCGGACACGTCCTACCCCGATTCCGAGGAACTGACCATTCCCGGTGCGCATCCGCACGGATACGCCGCCCTGGGCACCTGTGCCGACGTGCGCGACACAACGGAGATCACGAATTCGGTGGCCGGCGTGGCCGGCGGGGTGGTGTCGACCCTCGGCGACCTCAAAACCTGGGTGCAGGCGTTGGTTGGCGCGGGGTTGCTGAGCCCTGAATCGGTCGAAGCCCAGTGGACGACCGTGCCGGCCGGTGACTCGGCGCCGTCCTGGCAGGGATACGGCGTCGGTGTGTGGCGCCTCGGTGCGTTGCGGGGGAGCGCGGGCACCATTCCGGGCTTCCTGTCGGCGGCGTTCGCCGACCCGGCGACCGGACTGACCGTTGTGGTGATGCTGAATAATTCCACGGCCGGAGTCGGCTTCATTCGCGGGCTTGCCCAACAGCTCGCGGCAATTGCCTCCAAGGCTCCTCGGGTCGAGGGCGGGCCTGCGCCGACGGTGGGGCTGCCGTGGTCGGCGGAGCAGGCAGGGGCTGGCCTCGCCTCAGCCCCATGCCCGGCCAAGGCGCCTGCCGGGTGAGCCCGGGTGAGTTCCGGTAGAGCAGCGGACTACGACTTGGTCTTGCGCCCTGCTACCGCCGCGTAGGCGATGAGGAGGAGCAGTGATCCGCCGATTGCGAGCACCCAGGTGCGGAGGTCGAAAAACGTTCCGAGTTCGACACCGAAGATCAGCCCCCCGAGATAGCCGCCGAGTGTTGCGCCGAGCACGCCAAGAAGCAGGGTGATGAACCACCCGCCGCTCTGTCGGCCCGGGAGGATCGCCTTGGCGATGGCGCCGGCGATGAGACCGAGAAGGAGGAATCCGAGAAAGCTCATGTGACTGCCCTTCGATTCGAGTGTCGAGTAAGTCGGCATGAGTTTATCCGGATGGCCGGTTGCTGATCCGAGCAAAACCGGTGTTTTTCGCGACACGCCGTATTTCGCGGACGGCGCACCTCGGTAATTTTCCTCAGGCGTTCACACACCTCGCGCTCATTGACGCGGCGACCAGACTCATCGAAGCCGAGCGGGTTCGCGCCGCCTCGGCAGACAACGACGGGATGGAGGAGTACATGCGGTGACGGCAGGTGGTGGGTGCGCGGTGCGGAACTACCGCACCGGACCTTTGCCGGGGGCCGCGCCACCGTGATGTGAGGAGCTTCCGGGTGTCATCGGGGCGATGACCGTTGGTTGCCCGGAGTTCACCTGATGACCCTACTGTCGAGAAGTTCTCAGTAACCGACACAGGAAGACAGCCATGCTCAAGAAGATCGCCACCGGCGCAGTTTTTGTATCCCTCATGCTCAGTCTCGCTACCGCGGCCCAGGCGGATCCGGCCGCACCGAAGGGAGGCCCGGAGCGCGACGACCGCGAACACTCGAACAAGGAGCATTCCGACAAGAAGGACCCCTCCTACGACTCCGCGCACGGGTCGTTCTCGTTTACGGCCTTGGATGGCTCGGCGTATGGGCAGGCAAGCAGCGACTGGACCGTTCCCTACCTCGTGCCTGCCGGCTTCTCGCAGACGATGGTGCAGGACGAGACGGTTCTCGACGTCTACCCGGGCGTCTCAGACCTGCATGACATGAACACTCAGAACGAGACCGGCCGTGAGGCCGGTCGCTACATGTACAACACGTACGAGGTGAACGCTAACGGTGCCGTTGCCGTCACCGACCTCACGACGGGCAAGGCCACGGTAATCGCACAGCGCGCCGACTGGAATCGGTTGGACGGCATTCGCTGGACGACGTGGGGCACCCTGCTCATCACCGAGGAAACGGCGGGCGGCAAAGTGTACGAGCTCTTCCTCGACAAGAAGGACCTGACGAAGGTCACCAGAATCGAGGAGCGCACGGCACTTGGCAGCCTGCGCCACGAGGGCATCGACGTAGACAAGGCCGGCAACGTGTATGTGATCGACGAGCTCAACGGCGGCTCGATCTACAAGTTCGTGCCGACCCACAAGGGAGACCTGTCGGCCGGCCAGCTGTACGCACTGAAGCTGACGGGCCTCTCAGCTGCCGATCAGCTCTGGAACCCGGCCACGTTCACGAACAAGGTGGGCGCGTTCGAGTGGGTTGCCCTCGACCAGAATCAGGTTGTAACGGATGCCGATGTGGCGTCGAACGCTGTCGCCGCGACCGAGTTCGGTCGTCCCGAAGACGTGGAAATCATTGGGAGCACGCTGTACGTGGCGAACACCTCTGAGGATCGCGTGATCGCGATCGACCTGAAAAAGAACGTGCTCACCTCCTTCGTCGAGGCCGGGGTCAACGTGCCGGTCGAGGACCAGGCTGCTGGCGTGACGGGCCTCAACAGTCCGGACAACCTAGCCGAAGGACCCGATGGAGCCCTCTGGATCGTCGAGGACAACGGCTTCAGCGACATCTTCCGCGCCGATGCTCGCACGAATCAGGCCGGCAACTCCCAGAGCGTCGACCTCTTCGCATCCCTGACCGACCAGGGCGCCGAGACCACCGGCATCTACTTCGGGAAGAACCCCAGAGAGCTCTTCGTGAGCCTGCAGCACCCCGACAAGGCCCTCGCTGACGGCATCTGGAAGATCAGCAAGGACTAGTCAGGTCTACCCAAAACTAAAACCGGGGAATTTCGCGACACACCAGCCCGATTTCGACGGCGTGTCTCAGATTCCCCGGTTTTAGTGTGAGGCAGAGCTACCTGGCGGAGGCTTTCGACGTGGCCGGAGCCCTGACTACCGCGATCGACGAGGTGTCTTCGAGTGAGCGACCCTTGGTCTCGACCGCCCAGAAGTACGTGACCCCGAAGCCGATCAGGGTAAGGATGGCCCCGGCGAGCATCACGCCGCTCACGCCGAAGTGTTCGAGGCCGATCGGCATCAGGAAGGTGCCGGTCGCCGCTCCGATCCGGCTGATCGCCACAACGATACCGACCGCGGTGGCGCGAATCTCGGTGGGGAACAGCTCGTTGGGGTAAATCCATTCCATCAGGCTCGGGCCGCCGGACACGAAGGCATAGAAGCAGAAGGCCAGCAGCACTAACCAGATGGGGCCGTTGGGTAGCAACCAGAGTGCAAGCAGGGGGAGCGACATCAGCGCGAACGGGATCACGGTCATCTGTCGTCGCCCGAGCGTTTCGACCGGCTTGAGGGCGGCCGCATTGCCCAGCACGAAGAGGGCGCTGATCACGGCCGTTCCGATGATGTCGAGGCTGCCGCCCTCGAGCCCCATGGAGAGCAGGATCATCGGGCCGAAAATGTAGATCGCGTACTGCGGGGTGATCTGGGCGAAGTACAGCACGCCGCACATGACAGTGCGTTTGAGGTATTTGCGGCTGAGAACCAGGCGGATCGCTTCTCCAGTAGGGAGGGTCTTGTCCTCGTTGGTTTCGTTGTGCGCCGACAGGTCCACGCGGCGACCATAGACCTGCTCGATGATGTCCTGGGCCTCGTCGATCCGGCCCTTCTGGATGAGCCAGCGCGGGGACTCCGGAATTCCCCGACGGATGACCACCACGATGAATCCAAGGATCGCGCCGCTGAAGAGCATCCAGCGCCACAGTTCGTACCCTCCCGAGAGGGAGACGATGAGCCAGCCCACCAGGAACGCGGACATGGCGCCGAGCCCCCAGGCCAGCGCGGACAGGCCGATCATGTAGCCGCGCTTTTTCACGGGGGTGAACTCAGTCAGCAGCGACGTCGCGATCGGGTAGTCCGCGCCGATGGCCAGCCCGATGACGAACCGCAGCACGATCAGCTGCCACGGACCCTGCACGAACGACGTCATCAGGCACGCGCCGACAAGCACGAGCAGGTCGACCGCGTACATCTTCTCGCGGCCGATCCGGTCGGTGAGTGAGCCGAAGATGATGGCACCAAAGAACATGCCGATGAGGGAAGCGGCGCCGATCAGGCCGACCTGAAGCGGTGTCGCCGGGAACTCGGCGAGGAAGCCGATCATGGCCACGCCGATCAGGCTCAGGATGTAGCCGTCGAGAAAGGGGCCGCCGCAGCAGGCGACCAGCAGTTTTTGGTGGAATTTCGAGGTGGGGGCCTCGTCCATGATGGCAAGCGAACTCATGCGAACTCCTTTGACTGAGTCGGGTGGTGGGTCAGCGAACTAGCGAAAGGCTGGAAGGCCCGTGATGTGGTTGCCGATGATGAGGGTGTGCACCTCGTCGGTGCCCTCGTACGTGCGCACGCTCTCGAGGTTGTTGGCGTGCCGCAGCGGCGAGTAGTCGAGGGTGATGCCGTTGCCGCCGAGGATCGTGCGGGCTTCGCGGCAGATCGCGATGGCCTCGCGGCAGTTGTTGAGCTTGCCGATGGAGATCTGGTGCGGCTTCAGCCGCCCGGCGTCTTTCAGCCGACCCAGCTGCAGCGCGAGCAGGGTTCCCTTGTTGATTTCAAGGGCCATGTCCACGAGCTTCTGTTGGGTGAGCTGGTAGCCCGCGAGGGGCTTGTCGAAGGGCATCCGCTCCTGGGAGTAGGCCAGGGCGGTGAGGTAGCTGTCGCGTGCGGCCCCCATTGCACCCCAGATGATGCCGTAGCGAGCCTCGTTGAGGCATTCGAACGGCCCACGTAGGCCGGCGGCTTTCGGCAGCATGGCGTCGGCGGGCAGCCGAACGTTGTCGAGCTCGATCTCGCACTGGATCGACGCACGCATCGACAGCTTGTGGCTGATGGCGGTGGCTGTGAACCCTGGAGTGTCGGTGGGAACGACGAAGCCGCGCACGCCCTCCTCGGTCATGGCCCAGATCACGGCGACCTGCGCGACGGTGGCCAGGCCGATCCAACGCTTGGTGCCGCTGATCACCCAATCGGTGCCGTCCCGGCGGGCGAAGGTACTCATGCTGCCCGGGTCGGAGCCCGCGGCTGGTTCGGTGAGGCCGAAACAACCGATCGCCAGGCCGGCGGCCATCTTCGGGAGCCACTCGTTCTTCTGCTCCTCCGAGCCGTGCCTGTGGATTGCGCTCATGGCGAGCGAGCCCTGCACGCTGACGAAGGTACGTAGCCCGGAATCGCCCGCCTCAAGCTCGAGGGCGGCGAGGCCGTACTCCACGGAGCTGCGACCGGGACAGCCGTAGCCCTTCAGGTGCATGCCGAGCAGTCCGAGCTTGGCCATCTGCGGCACGATCTCGAGGGGAAAGACGGCGTCTTCGTACCACTGCGCGATATTCGGCTTAATCTGCGTGTCAACGAATGCACGAACGGATGCCCGCAGCGCGATCTCGTCGCTCGTGAGCAGCGAGTCGATATCGATGAGGTCGGCGAGGTCTGTTTGGTCTGGTGTGACGCTGAGGTCGAGTACGTCTGTCATGGGATCACTCTCTTCTGGGGGTGCGGGTGGGGTGGCGCCTGGCGGCGGATGTGGCGGTGACTGTCACGGTGCGGGGATCGGCAGGGTGAGGATTCCCTCGAGGCGGCGGGGTACCCGCCACGGGTTGCCGGCCTGGAGCGCGGGCGGCAGCAGCTCTCGGGGGGCGTTCTGCAGCGCGACCGGCCGAACGAAGCGGCCGAGGGCGCCCGCGCCCACGCTCGTGGACTCCGGCCGGGAGGTTGCCGGCCACGGTCCGCCGTGCTGTTGCGACCAGCTGGTCGCCACCCCGGTGGGCCACGCGTTCAGGGCCACTCGGCCCACCTGAGGCAGCAGGCGTACCACCGCGGCGTTGGCGTCGGCATCCGCTGTCTCAGCGGTGAAGACGGAGGCGGCGAGGGCGGGCTGGAGGCGGGCTACGGCGTCGAGCGCACGGTCGACCTCGTCGTATTCGCAGATCAGGGCCACCGGGCCGAAGCACTCCTCGAGCAGGCGTGACCCGGGCTGCAGGTCGTCGAGGAGAACGGAGAAGATCCGCGGCTCGACCGAGTGTCCTGTTCCGATCATGGCGTGTGGCGCGGCGTGGGCGGCCGCGGTCAGCTCGTTCACGCCGGATCGATAGCCCTCGGCAATGCCTGCGGTGAGCAACGGCGACGCGGCCACCCGGGCCGCGTCGCGGCGCACGGCGGCGAGGATTCCGGAACCGGTCGGCGCGAACAGCAGGCCGGGCTTCGTACAGAACTGCCCGGCGCCGAGCGTGAACGAGGCGGTGAAGCCTGCGGCGATCTCAGCTGCACGCTCCCGGGCCGCGGCCGGCGTGACGAACACCGGGTTAACTGTGCCCATCTCGGCGAACACTGGAATGCCCCGAGCCGCCGCTCGACGTTGGATGGCCATGCCGCCGGCCTGGCTGCCGGTGAAGGCCACGGCCATGATCTCGGGGGCGTCGATCAGTTGTAGACCCGCGTCGAAGCCCGCCACGTAGCCGTAGGTGCCCGCCGGGGCGCCAGCCTCAGCGAGGGCTTCGCTCGCGAGCTCGCCGAGCCGAAGGCTCAGGCGCGGGTGCGCCGGGTGCGCCTTAGCAACCACGGGACAGCCGGCGCTGAGCGCCGACGCGACGTCATGGCCGATCATGCCGAACCCGAACGGAAAGTTGCTCGCGCCGAACACGGCGACCGGCCCGAGCGGCACGTTCCAGCGTGACAGGGTGTTGCCGGGGGTCACCGTCTCGATGCTCGCGTCGAGGTAGCTGCCCTCCACGGCCACATCGCCGTAGAAACGCAGGCTCGTGACGGCCCTGGTGAGTTCGCCGCGCAATCGATCGGCGCCGAGGCCGGTCTCCTCACCGGCGATCTGCACGAGCTCCTCGCGATTGATTGTGAGGGAGACGCCAATCGTGTTCAGCCACGTGGCGCGGGTCTTGGGCGTGGTCGCAGCGAGCCGCACGGCGGCAGCCTGCGCCGCGCGCAGAATCCCGGCGACGGCGGGCGGAGCCGTGTGGGCCACCTGCCCGCGGTGTTCTCCCGTGGACGGGTCGACGCTCGTGTCGGCCCCCTCTGTCACGAGCGTCGTCATGCCGGCACTGTCTCGGAGAGTGCGAACGCTTCGGCCTGCGCAACGGCCGCGCACAGCACCCCGAGGCCGTCCTCGAGCAGGTCCAGTCCGATCACCAGCGGCGGCAGCAAGCGGATGACGTTGCCGTGTGTTCCGCAGGCCAGCACGAGGACGCCCTGTTCGTGGCACCGGGCCACGACCTCTTTCGCGAGGTCGGCGCGTGGTGCCAGCGTGCCGCGGTCGGCGAACTCGATCGCAATCATGGCACCGTGGCCGCGTACGTCGGCCACGGTGGCGGTTTGCTCGAGCAGCGGCTCCAGCATCCGTCGTGCCGTTGTTTCGATCAGGCGGGCGTTGGCCAGCAGCGTGCCGTCTTCGAAGGCTTCGAACACACCGAGCGCGGCGGCGCAGGCGAGGGGGTTGCCGGCGTAGGTGCCGCCGAGCCCGCCGGTGTGCACAGCGTTCATCAGTTCGGTGCGGCCGGTGACGGCACTGAGCGGAAGTCCGCCGCCGATCGCCTTGGCCGTCACGGTGATGTCGCCGACGATGCCCTCGTGCTCGCTCGCGAACAGCCGGCCCGTGCGGCCCATACCGGCCTGGATCTCATCGACGACGAAGACGATGCCGTGCCGGGCGGCGAGCTGCTGCAGGCCCTGCAGGAAGCCGGGGGCTGGAACAATGAAGCCGCCCTCGCCTTGGATGGGCTCGACGACCATGGCGGCGAAGGTGTGGGCGCCGCGTTCGGCGAGGAGGGTCTCCACAGCCGCGAGGGCTTCGGCGGTGGCGTTCTGCGCGCCGGACGGCCAGCGGAACGGTGCGGCCATCGGTGCCCGGTAGACCTCGGAGGGGAACGGCCCGAAGCCCTTCTTATAGGGGTTCTCCTTGGCCGTCATCGCCATCGTGAGCAGTGACCGTCCGTGGTAGGCGTCGTCGAACACGAGCACCTTGGAGCGCCCGGTGGCTGAGCGGGCGATTTTGATGGCGTTCTCCACGGCCTCCGCGCCGGTGGAAAAGAGGGCCGTGCGCTTGTCGAAGTCGCCGGGGGTGTGGGCATTGAGCCACGCGCAGACCTCGGTGAAGCCCACGTACTCCGTGACCATGAAGCAGGTGTGCGTGAAGCGGGACAGCTGTTCGGCGACCCGGGCCTGCACAGCCGGGTTGCTCGCCCCCACGCTCGTGACCGCGATTCCGGAGACCAGATCGATGATGCGGTTGCCGTCGACGTCCTGCAGGATACCGCCCTCGGCCCGCTCGATGAATACCGGCAGGGCGACTCCGAAACCGGTGGTGACCTGCTGCATCCGCTCGGCATGCAAGGCGACGGAGGTGGGCCCGGGTACCGCGGTGCGAAGGAGACGGGTTTGTTCAAGCTGCGGGCTCTTCGGCTGCGTAGTATTCATTGGCTAAAGGTAATGACGCTGGCACTCCCTGACATCGGACACATCATCCAGAAGTGCCCGCACATGTGGTTAGACTGACCCGTAATCGTCTGAAGGGGGACGGCGCATGATCAGCCTCGCCCAGTTGTGCAACAAGCTCGGCCAGGATCTGCGTTCTGCGGACGGCTCCGGAGTGGCCAGTCGCAGCGTCACGGGCGTGCACATTTCCGAGCTCGACGACCCGACACCGTATCTTCAGGGCGGTGAGCTGCTGCTGACCACCGGGATTCCGGTGACCGGCGGTACGGAACGGATCAACCAGTATGTGCAGCGTCTGGTGGAACACGGTGTGGACATGCTGGGTTTGGGCCTCGGCGCCGGAACCGACGAGGTTCCCGCTGACCTGCGTGCTTCGTGCCGCACCCTCGGCGTTCAATTGCTCATAGTGCCACAGGGCACGCCGTTCATGGCCGTCTCGCGGGCCTACTGGGACCTGGTGAATCAGGGCAGGCAGGCGGACTTCTCGGCCGCAATGCGGCTGCAGACCTCGCTCGCGCAGGCAGTCGGGCGGCCCGAGTCAGCGGCATCCGTCGTGAAGGTGCTCGCGGAGGCGCTCGGCGGATGGGCCGCATATTTGCCCGCCGACGGGGGAGCCGAGACGATCTGGCCAGCAAAGGAGACCCACGTGCTGCCGCAGCTGCGCGAGGAGACGAAACGGTTGAATCTGCAGGGGATGCATGCGAGCGCGACGTTTCCGCTCGACGGCCGTGATGTCATTGAGTACTCGATCGTGGCCGACAAGCGCACTGCAGGCTTTCTGGCGGTTCGGGCGGGGCGGTCGTTCCGCCCCGCGGACCGGCAGCTGATGCTCACGGGGTGCATGCTGCTCTCTGTGGCTGCCCAGCAACAGTGGGAGCGGATGCGGTCGCGGGCGACGCGCGGCGCCGCCGTGGCGGCTCTCGTGCTCGGCGGGCACGTGGATGCCGCGCGGATCGCGGCGGCAGAGCTGGGCTGTGAACAGCCTGCCGAGCAGGTGCGGTTGCTCGCCGTGCGGGGCGACCGGGCAGACCAGCTGTCGACGGCCGAGCTCTCGGAGGTCGTGGCGGCGATGGCCACAGGTGAGGGTGTGGCAGAGCTGCGACGCGGCATTCGTGCGTCCGACCTTCGATGCGTCGTCGACGGGCTGAGCTACGTAATCGTGCGGGAGTGGTCGGGTGATTCGCTGCTTCGTGAAGCCACTTCGACTTCGACTTCGACTTCGACTTCGACTCCGCGGGGCGACGAGGTGTTTTCGGCGGCTCTGAGCGGACCGCTGATGCTCGCCCAGGTGCACGCGAGCGTGCGAGAGGTGGGCGCAGCATGCGCCAGGGCGGCGGGGGGTCGGCTGGTAACGGTCGAGGGAGCGAGGGACTCCCGGGCACAGGCCTGGGTCGAGGCCCTGCGCTCCTATTCCCGTGCGGATCTCGTGGAAACGGTGCGCGCCTACCTGCGCAACCGGGGTCAGTGGGAGGTCACCGCACGCGAACTCGGCCTGCACCGCAATTCGCTCCGACATCGAATCGGCATCGCGTCTCGGCTGATCGACGTGAACCTCGATGACCCTGACGTCTCCGCCCACCTCTGGCTCGCGCTGCGAGCCTAGGTCTACTTCGCGTTGGCCTGCTCGACGTTGACCTGCCCCGCGAGTAGCCACTCGCGCACGGCGGCGCTGTGCTCGCCGAGTTCTGGGGGCGCCTGCGTGCGGGCCGCGAGTGGTGGTGTCCAGCTCACCGGGTGGCGAATCTGGCGGCCCACGGTGACGCCCGCCGCATTGTGCACGTCGATCGTGGGGGAGAGGCCGAGCGAATCGGCGAGGGCGATGCCGTCGCCGATCGTGCCGACCTGGCCGGCGGGGACCCCTGCCCGGGTGAGCCTGACCTGCCACGCTGCGGCGACATCCGTTGCCAGTTGCTCTTCGAGCGCCCGCACGAGAGCGGGCCGGTTCTGCACCCGGGCGCGGTTGGTGACGAAGCGCTCATCGGATGCGAGGTGCTCGGCGCCCAGCACGCCGGCGAGTTTCGCGAACTGGCCGTCGTTGCCGCAGGCCACTGCGAGGAGTCCGTCGGAGCATTCGAGAGTCTCGTATGGTGCGATCGACGGATGCGTGTTTCCGAGGCGGCCCGGTGCGCTGTCTGCGCCGAGGTAGGCCTGAGCCTGGTTGGCGAGAGCCCCCTGCAGGCTCGAGAGCAGGTTGACATCGAGCCGTGCGCCCAGGCCGGTGGAGTGGCGGGCGGTGAGGGCGGCGAGCACGCCGATAGTGGTGTCCTTGGCCGCGAGCACGTCGACCAGGGCGACGCCGGCCTTCATGGGCGGGCCGGTTTCTTCCCCGGTGATGCTCATCAGGCCGCCGACGGCCTGCACCATAAAGTCGTAGCCCATCAGGTGTGCGCCGCCGCCGAGGCCGAAACCGGAGATGGAGGCGTAGACGAGGGCGGGGTTCTTCTCTCGCAGCGTGTCGTAGCCGAGTCCGAGCTTGTCCATGCCGCCGGGCTTGAAATTTTCGAGCAGCACATCGGCCTTGAGGGCGAGTTCGAGGGCCACGGCGAGGTCGGCCTCATCCGCGAGGTCGAGGCAGATCGACTCCTTGTTGCGATTGACACTCTCGAAATAGGTCGAGCCCGTGCCGGAGAACGGCGGGCCCCAACTCCTCGTGTCGTCGCCCACCGTGGGACGCTCGATCTTGATCACGCGCGCGCCGAGGTCGGCGAGCGTCATCGACGCGAGGGGGCCGGCCAGCACGCGTGAGAAATCGACCACCAGGATGCCCTCGAGGGGACGGGAGTGGGTGGCGTTCGAGTGTTCCGGCATGGAGTCTCCGTTCGAAGGTGGCTGTCCCCGAACCTACTGGTTTAGCTCTCGCCACATGTGGATGATTCATCCAACTCCTTGTGCAAACTGCCCGGGTGTGCGGCGTGGCGACCGCCGGGCCGGCTCGCAAAACCGGTGTTTCTCTCGACATACCGCATATCATGGCGGGTCGACCGGCGTGTCGCCGATTTCACCGGCTGTAGGGCTACGGGTGGCGGGTACCGCGGCCCGCGAGGAGCGCGCGGTAACCCTCCCGGTAGCTCGGGTACGTGAACGTGAAGCCCGTGCCGAGCAAGAGCTTGTTGCTCAGGCGCTTGTCTCCGCCGCGCTGGCTCGTGGTGGCGGTGTCGTCGGTGGCCGGAGTCGGCAGGCCCAGCTCGGCAGCGAGAAACGTGACGACCTCGTTCATCGTGACGGGCGCGTGGTCCACGCCGAGGTAGAGGGGCGCCGGGGCCTCGTCGCGCAGCAGGAGGTGCACAATCGCAGCGGCCGCGTCGTCCCGATGGATGCGGTTCGTGTGACGTGAGCCGTGCGACACCCGGGCGAGGCCGTCGCGGACCTGGGTGATCAGGCGCTCGCGGCCGGGTCCGTAGATGCCGCTGAGGCGAAGAACCGTGGCGGCGGGAATGCGGGCATGCAGCATCCGCTCGGCCTCGAGCAGAATGGCGTCGGTGCCCGGCTTCGGGGTCGCGGGGGTCTGCTCGTCGACCCAGCTGGCGTCGTTCACGTCGTAGACCGCGGTGGACGACACGAGCAGCACCCGGCGCGGCGCGGCGCCGGCTTCGTCGAGGGCATCGAGCAGGTTGCGGAGGCCGTCGACATAGGCAGCCCGATAGGCCTCGGGGGTGGGACTGCCGGCGGCGATTGCGATCACCACAAACTCGGTATCGGCCGGAATCACCGGTTTGTCGCGGCTGAGATCGAGCGACTGCCCGATGATGGCGGCGGGCAGCACATCGACAGTGCGCCGAAGCCCCACCACGCGGTGTCCGAGCTCCGCGAAACGCAGGCCCACCTCTGTACCCAGGTCGCCGCATCCTGCGATCACTACAGTCATCTGACTCCTCTAATTACTTGCCACGCTAGCGGCCCCAGCTGGACAGCGGATGTCGGCAGTCGGCCTTCGTGAACAGGCGAAATCACCTGAATTGCGCCGTCCTCTACCCGGAACCCGCCCGAATTCTTCCGATTCCCTCAAGAACACGAGTTCTTATCGACATCGAGGACCGCTTGGGGGAGAAATGAACGCAGCACTGCCGATAGGTTCAGGACTCAAAACTCGTACGCAAGAAACTCAAGCTCTGGAGAAGACGATGAAGGTAGCGGTATTTCGAGAACGAGATCCGGGAGAGCTGCGCGTCGCCGCAACACCCGAATCGGTGCGCCAGCTCGTCAAGGCCGGACTCGACATTGTCGTCGAAGCCGGGGCAGGCGATGCGGCAGGATTTCCCGACGCCGCCTACAGCGACGCAGGTGCCTCGGTCGAACCGCGGATCAGCCTGGAGGACGTCGATGTTCTCGCCCACGTGCGCCCCTTGAAGATCGAGGTCATCTCGGCCCTGCGCGAGGGAACCATCACGGTGGGGCTCGCCTCACCGGCCAACCAGCTCGACGCCATCGCGCAGCTGCATACCTCGGGCATCACGGCCTTCGCGCTTGAGCTCGTTCCCCGCATCTCGCGGGCACAGTCGATGGACGCGCTCACGTCGCAGGCCCTCGTGGCCGGTTACCGGTGCGCGCTGGAAGCGGCCATGCGCCTGCCGCGGTTCTTCCCGCTCTTCATGACGGCCGCTGGAACCATCCCGCCGGCCAAGGTGCTCGTGCTCGGCGCCGGTGTCGCCGGCCTGCAGGCCATCGCGACGGCCAAGCGTCTCGGCGCGAAGGTCTCCGCATACGACGTGCGCGCGGCATCCGCTGACGAGGTGCGCTCCATGGGCGGCACGTTCGTGGACCTCGGGCTCGACACCACCGACGGCGGTGGCGGCTACGCCAAGGAACAGGCCGAAGACCGGGCGAAGCGCCAGCAGGAACTGCTGACGCCGTACGTCTCCGACGCCGACATCGTGATCACGACCGCTGCAATCCCCGGACGCCCGGCGCCGCGCCTGCTCACGAGCGAGATGCTGCTCGGTATGCGCTCGGGATCGGTCATCGTCGACCTCGCCGCCGAGAGCGGTGGAAACGTCGAGGGCAGTGTGGCCGGACACGAGGTGACGATCGCGGTCGCGAGCGGCCGGATCACGATCGTGGGCATGAAGGACGTCGCCTCGTCGATGCCGTTCGATGCGTCACGCCTGTTCTCCAAGAACGTGTCCAACCTCATCGAACTGATGACGGTCGACGGCACGGTCACGCCCGACTTCGACGACGAGCTGGTGCGAGGCGCCTGCCTCACGCGCGACGGCACTGTTCTGCACGAACCCACCCGGCAGTCACTGGCCGCTCTAGCCACGCAGGGAGCTTCGTAATGGAACCCATGAGTCTGTTATCCATCTTCGTTCTGTCAGTCTTCATCGGTTTTGAGGTCGTCTCGAAGGTTTCCAGCACGCTGCACACGCCCCTCATGTCGGGCGCCAACGCAATTCACGGCATCATTCTGGTGGGCGCGATCGTCGTGGCCGGTCAGGCCGAAAATATGGGCATCCTGATCTTCGCCCTCGTCGCCGTGCTGCTGTCCACCATCAACCTCGTGGGCGGGTTCGTCGTGACCGACCGCATGCTCGAGATGTTCGCCGGACGCAAGACCGGCGCTCCCCAGGGAGGCAAGCGATGAATATTCTCTCTTCGGAATGGACCACGGGCCTGTACCTCGTGGCCGCCGTCTTCTTCATCCTCGCGCTGAAAGGGCTGGGCTCGCCCAAGACCGCCCGGCGCGGAAACGCCATCGGCGCCCTGGGCGCTCTCATCGCCCTGGTGACGGTGTTCCTGTCGACCCAGCTGGACAACATCCTGCTGATCGTCGCCACCATCGTGGTCGGCGCGGCGATCGCGGCCCCGGTGTCGCGTCGCGTGCAGATGACAGGCATGCCGCAGCTCGTGGCCCTGTTCAACGGCGTCGGCGGCGGAGCGGCGGCCATCGTGGCGCTGCTCGAACTGCCGCACGTCGAATCTGCCGGGGCCTCCCTCGCCGTGGTCTTCACCGTGCTCGTGGGTGGTGTCTCGTTCTCGGGATCCTGCATCACGTTCGCGAAGCTACAGGGCCTCATTCCCACCAAGCCACTGATCTTTCCCGGCCAGCGCTGGGTGATGGGCCTCGTGCTCGTCGCGGCCGTTGCGCTCGGCGCCGTCATCGTGGCGGATTCGTGGATTCTCGGAGCCACGATCCTGCTGATCCTCGGCCTCGTCGCCGGTGTGCTGCTGGTGAACCCGGTCGGCGGAGCGGATGTGCCGATCGTCATTTCGCTGCTCAACGCGTTCACCGGACTCGCCGTCGCCGCATCGGGCCTCGTGCTCGGCAACGTGCTGCTACTCGTGGCCGGCACTCTCGTGGGTGCCAGCGGAACGATCCTGACCCGGGCCATGGCATCCGCTATGGGGCGCAGCGTCAGCGGCATCATCTTCGGCGCGTTCAAGGGCGGGTCCACTGCCGGGTCAACCGAGATCTCCGAGCGCCCCGTGCGCTCGTCGTCTGCCGAAGACGTTGCGATCCTCCTCGGCTATGCCCAGCGTGTGATCATCGTTCCGGGTTACGGTCTGGCCGTGGCACAGGCGCAGCACACCATGGCCGAGCTCGTCGTGACGCTCGAAAAGATGGGCATCGAGGTCATCTTCGGAATCCATCCCGTGGCCGGCCGTATGCCCGGTCACATGAACGTGCTCCTCGCTGAGGCCAACGTGCCCTACGAGGTGCTGCAGGAAATGGACGAGGTGAACCCGCAGTTCAAAACCGCCGATGTGGCGCTCGTGGTGGGAGCGAACGACGTGGTCAACCCCGCGGCGAAGTCGAGCCCCGGATCGCCCATCTATGGCATGCCCATCCTCGACGTGGGCTCGGCACGTCAGGTTGTCTTCCTCAAGCGCTCCATGCGTCCCGGTTTCGCCGGCATTGAGAACGAGCTGCTCTACGAAGACCAGACGACGCTGCTCTTCGGCGACGCGAAGGACTCGCTCACCAAGGTGCTGACGGCGGTCAAGAACCTCTAGTCGGCGGCCGTTCGACGAGGCACCCCCGGTTCTGAATCGGGGGTGCCCTCCTGTGCGCAGCCGTGCTGTCGAGCCCGGACATGGGACCAGTAGCATGAAGCATGGCCATCACCCCCGACATAGCCGACTGGACCTGGGTACTCGAACGCCCGTGCCCCGATTGTGGGTTTCGGGCTGCGGATGTGGAGTTCGACGATCTTCCGCGCCTGATTCGCGCGAATGCCGCTGCGTGGGTGCCGGTGCTCTCCCGAGCGGATGCCGCGGTGCGCCCGAACGATCACACCAGGTCACCGCTGGAATACACGGCCCATGTGCGCGATGTCTGTCTCCTGTTCGCCGAGCGACTGCAGCGCCTGCTCGACGAGGAGGATCCTCTTCTCGCGAACTGGGACCAGGACGCCACGGCGATCGCCGAGCGATACGACCTTCAGGCGCCCGAAAAGGTGGGACGCGAGCTCAAGGCTGCGGCGGCATCCGTTGCCGATGCCTTTGCGGCCGTGCCCGAGGATGCCCGCCAGCGCACCGCTCGTCGAAGCGACGGGGCGTCGTTCACAGCGGAGACGTTTGGGGCGTACTTTCTGCACGACATCGTGCATCACCTGCACGACGTGGCCGGCGACTAGGTTCATCTAGAAGGGGCCGTCGGTGGATTCGGTGACGGCAATGCTCCACGGGTCTGCGCAGGCGTGTGGCTTCGTGGGTGGTGCAGGTCATCTCCTGTCTCGACAAGCTCGACAACCGACCCCGTCCCGTCACGGCCTGGGCTGACCCAGAAGTTCCGGTCGGCGAGGGCCTTCTGGTGCCGCACGGCGATGGACTCCGGGTGAGTGAACTCCCGCACCTTCACGGCCTTCCTCCGCAGTTGCGGGACGGTGAGGGTTTCACTGTTGCGGAGAGCCTCCTCTTCGAAGGCCTTCCAGGGCTCTGGCGGGAGGCTGACGGCCCGGTTGTCGAGCTTGTCGAGACACGATGGTCGTTTGGGCGTGGCGGTAGCTGATGTCTCCGCGTCGGAGGGCATCTCGGGTGGCGGGGAGGCCGGTGTTGCAGCAGGTCACTTTCGAACATCAGATTGCGGGCAACACCGCTGGGCAGTTTCAGCAGGGCGGCCAGCTCAGCGACGAGGCCTTCGTGGGCGGCTTTCTGCGGCGACCACTCGGTGTCTCGTCGTCCCCGCGCGGTGCGGGGGAGTCCAGCCTCGGCCGTGGCGTCGGTCCACTGCCGGAGCTTGTCGATCACTTCGGCTCGAGCGGCTTGGGCGAAGCAGACCATCCGATCGAAGCTGAGGATTGCGTCGAGGAGCAGGGTTTGAGTGTCGTCGGCGACGGCCTTCTCCTCCGCCAAGACGGCGAGGGTCTGGTCGACTGGTTCGGGCAGGGTATTCCCCGCGGCGTCCTCCAAATGAGGAACTTCATCGTTGTTCGCCATAAGATAATTATCCCACGAACCACAGACAGATTCGAGAAATACTCAGGGTTGTGGATATATTATTCGAAGTTGATTCTTGCTTCCGCAGTCCGGGGAATGGCTCGCGGGGTCTCGACGGGCGCGGGCCAAAAGCGGGCCCGCTGCTCGACCGGCGAGGGGGGTGTGGGAGCCGAAAGGGCGGAGCGCGGCGCGGGATGGGGGACGGGCCGACGTGTGACACCATGTGGGCATGCTTAGCGTCGTGCTGTCAGAGTCGAAGGTCTTCACGCCCGCCGACCTCGTTGGTCTCTATGGGAGCGTCGGATGGGCCGCGTACACGAATGATCCGCATTCGCTCGCGCGTGCGGTGGATCAGTCGTCCTACGTTGTGTCGGCGAGGGATTCGGCAGGGGAATTGCTGGGCCTGGCTCGAGCCATTTCCGACGACGTCTCGATCTGCTATCTCCAGGACATCCTGGTTCGCCCCGGCCAGCAACAGACTGGTATCGGCCGTGCCATGGTGCACAGGGTTCTGGAGCGCTACGTTCACGTGCGGCAGAAGGTGCTCATCACCGACGATGAACCTGGCCAGCGCGCGTTCTACGAATCCATCGGCTTCGTTGAGGCGCACGATTTTGCACCGGCGCCCCTGCGCGCGTTCGTGCAAATCGGGCAGCAGCACGTCACGAGTGCCTGACGGCCAATGAGTCCTGCAGGGGTAGGGTGCTTCCACGCCATCAGTGGAGGCGCAAACGATGCTCCCATATGTGCTGACGCAAGGAGAACTTCATGTCTGGTCGCATTCACATCGACCTGTTCACCACGCTCGACGGGGTCGCCCAGGCTCCCGGCGGCCCTGACGAAGACACTGACGGCGGATTCGCGTTCGGCGGGTGGCAGGCCCCCCTGATGGACGAGACCGACGGTGCCCAGGTTGACGAGGGGATACAGGCCATGGACGCCTTGCTTCTGGGGCGCCGTACCTATGACATCTTCGCTTCTTACTGGCCCCATCACCTCGACGGGCCTAACGCCGACATCGCGCGCAAGTTCGACGCGATCCCCAAATACGTCGCGTCGCGAGGCGAGCCGGTGCTGGAATGGCATCACTCGCACCTGCTCGGCGGCGATCTCGTGGCAGAGCTGGCAGCGCTGCGGAAGCGGCACCGGGAGATCCACGTGATCGGCAGCATCCGTTTCGCCCGCACTCTCGTGGCCCAAGGCTTGTTCGACCAGTTGAATCTGTGGGTGTATCCGATCGTGCTTGGTTCCGGCAAACGTCTGTTCACCGCCGACGGCCCGCCAGCGTCCCTCGAGCTTCTCGCCGCCGAGCCCGCTTCGAAGAACGGCACGGTTCTGCTGCGCTACGGATGGAGGGGGTCAGTGCCGGCGACCGGAGACATGGGCAGGGACGACCCTGCAACCGAACTTGGACCATGATATCCGGTTGTGATGTGACGCGCGCCGATAGATGAGCTCAACCCTGACACTTGACACCATGGGACGAGCGGCGACTCCCCATTTGGCAATGGCACCTGTCCGCAGAAATGATGATCCTTCGGATGAATTCTTGGGGTCTGAAAGTATTTACCTTGATCAGAAGCATATGCCTAGCATTAGGAAACTTGCAAGGAGTGGGTTTTGGGCAAAAAAAATGGGCCCGTCGAATGACGGACCGATTGTTGGGTGTTTTGTGTGGGGCCGGGTTATGCGCCGCCGAATGCGGCGATTGCGATCTGTCCGAGTCCGATGAGAATGAAGCCGACGCCCGTGAGTCCCATGTGGCCCAGTGACGATAGCCCGGCCTCAACTCTCGCTCGGTTAAGCCTGCCGAGGTACTGCTTTTGCCGTTTCGCGTATGGGCGGGCGAGCCTCTCGAATGATCTGTGTTGTGGAATGTTCTCGAATGAGAACGAACCTAGTGGCGGGCTGGAAGATTTGGGCTGGCACCAGCTCGAAGGTCCGCTGGGCAGTGGGTGCAGCCGTTTGATTTGACGCGGTGGGGCACGGACTGCAGCTCTTCATGGTTCTGGAAGCATTTCCACCAGTGTTTGGCGGTGCCGGGAAGGATTTGGTCCGGTTGGATGTCTCCGTTCCTTTCGGTGTCCCAGTCGATTATGAGGAGCGGGTGTTCGGAAGCTACGTCCGTCTCGCCGGGCAGGGGTTTGCGTCTTGCGCAATAGGGGCATCCGCTGCCCGATGTCCGGCGGTCAACGCGTTGCCGGTATGGGTGGTCTTTGGGACAGCGCCAGGCATAGGTGTCGCAGGAATGTGGGGCGACGTCTTCTGGCTTGACGGGCATGTTTGCGTCTAAATCCCATTCCTGGGCGATGTCGGGCCGGGCCGCCGGGAGATTGGTTCCGTGGAGTTTCCTGGCACTGCATTTCGGGCAGCCGTGGCCGTGCACTCTGCTTTCGATAAGCGCTTCCCAGACGTGGTTGAAGCGGCACTGCCACCAGGCGCTGTCGGGGCTGCCGACCGCGACTTCTTCTGGCCGGCGGACGTTGAGCTTCGGGTGCCACTCTGTAGCGAGTTGCGGGCAGCGGGTTCGGATGTCGTTTACTCCGGGGCGGAATTCGCGGTTGAGGCAGACGCGGCAGCCGGGGTCGCCGTTTACTCGATTGGTGGGGCTTGTGGTGATGAGGTGTCCGGCTTGGGGGCAGCGCCAGTTGTATGGGGTCGTTGAGCTGGGGAGTATCTGGGAGGGGAGGATGCCGTCGTTGTCTTCGGGATGGAATTCCCGAGCGCGGGCGGGGTATCGCGTTTCGAGGTCGTTGAATCCGGGTTCCACGAGATGGTTTGAGCAGATTCGGCAGCCGTCGCTGGTCGGTCCGAGGAATTTGTTGAAGTGTGAAACCGTGAGGGTTATGCGGTGTCCGCTGCGGCAGATGGAGGCGAAGTCGTCGTCTGCGCGGCGTTTGCTTCCCGGGTGCTTGCGCTCGTTGAGGTGGTGCACCCTGACGGCGGCCCAGTTCTTTTCGGTGAGAATGTAGGCGCCGGTGACGTCGAGGTAATTTCGAAATGGCTCAGGCGCGGTGGTCAGTGGCTGGAGCGTGTTGATGATGGCCGTGGGTACGGGGAAGTCATGGTCCCAGGTCCGCACGTAGGCGCGCTTTCCGAGCGAGTGTTCGCGAACGCTGAGGAATGTGGGCCGCAGGTACAGCCAGAGTTCTCGGGTGACGTCAGTGAAGCCAGGACCGACTGCGGAGCGCACCTGCTGTTCGAGGGTTTCGTAGCTTGCCGCGTAGGTGCGCGTCGGGTCGAAAAGGTTCTGGAGGAAATCGACTCGAGTGAGTGCTGTGGCGACGGCCATCATCAGCGGGTAGATGAGGATGTCCGTGAGAGTCATATTGTCCGTGGTTTCGGCTTTGGAGGTCTGGTGCGTGCGGAAGGCGCGTCGAAGCGTGACGTAGAAGTGAGCATCCATCTGTCCCCGCCGACGCAACTGGCGGAACCGCCGCTCAGCCTCCTGATGGTCAGCGCCGACGTGCATTTGCTCTTCGGGGCCGCTGCCGGGTCCGACCCATTTGGAGTGGTGTCGGCAGATGATGTTGTCGAGGTGGGGGTACTGGTGCGCCGCGATTCCGTGGCTGCAGTTCGTGCAGAGCCACCGTTGGCCGAAGTCGTCGGTGCAGGGTGAGCAGTGAGAGTCTTCGCCGTGGTGGAGCCCGGTAGCGGCGGCCCGGCTGAAGTGCCCGGACTGCAGCCCAGATTTTTCGCTGATGACTCGCGTCCAGGTCTCTTCTGCGGTCCCTTCGGTCTCTTTGAGCGCCAACCGAATCAGATGTTGTTGGTGCATGAGTGTGTCTTGGTTGGCCGGCAACACCCGGTCGGTATAACTATCAACGGTTTCGCGGTGCATCGCTTTGAGGGGGTTCCAGTAGGGACGGTGCGTCTCGCTGTAGTGAGTCATGAGGGGTTTGCCTTCTTCGAGGCCGGCTTGAGGGGCCTGTGCGTCTCTCCTGCTTCCATGGCGGATTTGTCGCGTGGTTGTGCCAACAGGAGTTCGAGGGTGATGGATTCTGCTTGGGGGTCGTCGGCACGGATGAGCGTGTTGGCGCTGGAGATGAAGATTTTGGCCAACGTAGAAATGGAACCGGCCGTGTGGCAGTGCAGGGCCTTGGAGTGCTTGGTCAGGCTGTCAACCGTGTGGGCGAGTAGCGGCATTTCCCTTTCGAACCCTCGGATGATTCCGCGCCAATGGATTTGGGCCGTCGTGTCGGCGAGGGTGAACGATTGGAGGTCTTGGAAGGTGAATCGGCCGCTCAGTTGGCGACCGGTGGGTCCCGCGAACAGCTGGCTCTCTCGGAGGTTGACGCCGCACAGGATGAATATTCCGAGGACTTCGCTGTGGAGTTGGCGGAGGACTTGGATTGATTCGCCGCTGCCGCGGTTTCCGGCACTGAGGTTTTGCAGTTCGTCGATGACGATTAGTTCTGTCTTGGCTTGGCGAAAGGCCTCGCAGACACGCATCATCAGTGTGACCTGTGTGTCCCGGGCGGCGACGGTCAAGCCAAAGAACCGCGCGAATGCTTCGAGGAGTGATTTCCCGGTACACGCATACGGCACCTCGATGTAGGCGATGGGATGGCGGCCGCGCTGCGCGGCCTGCGGGAACGTCTTGGTGTGTTCGGCGTAAACCTTGAGCATGGTTGATTGCAGGGTCGTGGTTTTTCCTGCGGTGCCGTCACCGGTGAGGATGAGCCCCGGGCGTTTGTCGTGCGGCAGGCGACGGTTGTCTGTGATGAACTTCCCGACGGCCTCTCGGGCTTCTCGGACCTGAGGGGTCACGATGATGATGTTGCCGGCAAGGTGGTCGAGCCGCCCCCGGTTGTACTGACTTCTCTGCCCGACGTCGAGCGCTTCGTACTGGGCGATGGTGAGTCTTTTGGGCGCAGAGATATCGGACTTCAGATAGTGGGTGAGCCCGGGGAGGGTGGAGAGCGGGAGCTCATCGTCTCGGTCTTCATCGAACATGCCCATCAGTTGTTTCCCATCTCGCTGAGCGTTTCAAAGTCGATTTCTGCCGTACCGTCATCGAAGTCCTCGTCGTCCTCGTCGCTGGCGAAGGGTTGGGTGCTGGGCCTGGCTGACTCTGCCGGTGCCGGTGCCGGTGCCGGTGCCGTGGCGGTCGGGAACGGGGTGTGTTCGAGCTCGGCGAGTTGGAGGGCCTTGGCGTCGCGGGCGGCGGCTTTCTTGAAGGTGAGGGCCGACGCGGCGGCGCGTTTGCGAATGTCGGTCTTGGCCTGCTTCAACAGTTCGGTGTCGGCGCCGGTCCTCGTGCTGGCGATGTCGACGGCGTTCTGGAAGATTTCGTCGGCGAAAGGCTGGCGGTAGGTGGATTCGTCGCGCCAGAGGCATTCCATCCAATGCCCGTCGGGGTGGCGGACCCAGATGGCCCGGGGGTCATACGGGTTGGTTCGCGCTTCCCACAGGTTGTTGTGGCGGGGGTTGTTGGAGGGGCTGTTGCGGAACGGCTGGAGGTCGATGCTGTCGTAGAAACGACCGCTGATTTTGACTCCTGCGGGCTGAATGGTGCGCCATTCGACGGGCATCAGCTCGATGTAGTCGTCGGAGGTGAGGGGGAGGGGCAGCTGGCCGGCGATGTCGAAGGAGGCGTTGTACATTTCGTTGGGGGTGAGTTTCACGGTCGGGTAGAGGGGGTCGCGAAGGTTGTCGTGGGGTTGGTTCTGCCACACGCGAGTGACCCATTCGTCGAAGTATTCTGCGAGGGTGACGACGTCGAGCAAGGCGCCGTTCTCGATTCGGTCGCCGCGTTCGGCGACGGAGCCTCCCTTGAACCCCGGGAGGTCCTGGGCGAAGAGGGTTTTGATGGAATGAAAGGTACGTTCGACGATGGCCTTGTCCGTGGGCGTGTGCGGCGCGGAGTAGGTCAGGGTGACGTCGAATTTGCGGCAGGCCGCTTCGAAAACTGTGCTTCGGTAGTCCCGGCCGTTGTCCATCATGATGCGGTCCGGGCAAATGAACGGGCGGGTGAGGTCCAGACGGCTGCGTTCCTCCTCGCTGGTCAGGTCAGCCCAAGGCATCCTGCGTTGGGCCAGCTTCCAGAGGTCTTCGTTGCCGGGGCGAAGCGGACGCGGGACGAGGCACTGCGCGAGGAGGAAGGCATGGTCGAGCCCCTTGGCGGCGGTGGAACGCACCGACGAGGCGATGATGCTGCGGGTGGCGACGTCCATCATGATTGTCAGTACGGCCCGGGTGGCGGTACCGTTTGCATCGCGGACGAGGATATCCCAGGGCGAACTGTCGATTTGTACTTCCTGGCCGGGACGCATTCTGCGCGCCGTTCCGAAAGGCCGTTTGGGTGTGTTCGCGGCGGTTCGGCGAGTTTGCGCTGACCCGGTCGTGTACTTCCCCTTGGTCAGGTATCCGATATACCGGTAGAGAGTGGATTCGGACGGTACCTTGATGGCTTGTCCTGGATATGTGGACAGCAGTTCCGCTTTCATGCGCTCCTGGAGGCGCAGGCCCGTTCCGGTGGAATCGTAGGTCTCGTCTCCGATGACGTGGGTGAGTGTGTCGATGATGCGTGAGTCCGCGCGGTCCAGTGGTGACTCCGCTCGAAGACTGCGCCCGTCAATGAGGCCCGCGGTGCCGCCCTGCTCGAGGGCTCGTCTTTTCCGGATGAGGGTGGCGCGTGAGGCGGGAAGTCCCATTCGTTTGAGTTCTTCGACTTTCGCCTCGATGCGCTGGTTCAGGGTGGTGGTGTCCGGGTCATATTCAGGTCGTGGCGCCTGGTCGGGAGCTGTGGGGTTTTCTCCGGTGACCATCTCGGTGATGTGGGCAGCGTAGACGTCGAGGGCTTTGCTCTCGGCCTTGGTGCGCGAGTCGAGGCTCCGGGGGTCGCTGTGCTTGCGGAGGGGCGGTTCAATCAGCCGGGCGGAGATGTCGGCGATGTGTACGGTCGAGTATTCGCCGGTCACGCAGTGACGGAGTTTCAGCAGGCTTCCGTGGAAACCGGCGACGAGGTAGGCGCCGTCGTGGAAGTGGAGTTCGGAGTTGATGTCGATGGAGGGCATGTCAGTTGTCTTTTCTGAGGTTCGTGTAGGTGGTAAGTAGGGTGGTCATGTCGAAGGTGAGTTGTCGGTTCCACAGCAGGCTGTAGAGGTGCATCGCCCCGCGGGCAGGAGAGCCCTCGTCGGCGACGTGGGCCAGGTCGCGGAACATGGTTGGTGATTCGGCGGCGGCCAGGACGCGCGTTTGTGTGGGGAGGTCGGGCCGGTAGCGGGGGTGGCGATAGCCGGCGAGCCATTCCATGTTTGCTTTGACGACCGGGTCGATGCGCGTGAACAGTTCGTACGCCCACCCGACTTTGTCGCAGACCCGTTTGGTCTCAGCGAATTCGCCCGCCGTTTTTGGCGTGATGAGCTTCTCGGGGCGGACGTCGTAGACCACTTGTCTGCCATCGGTGTGCACGGCGAAAAGGTCCGGGTAGTGGACCTTGCCGCTGGTGAACTGCAGCATCATCGGCTGTGAGGCGATGGACTGGATGTTCGCGGTGAAGTCGAGGGTCATGAGGGCGGACATTTCGAACAGCGACTCGTACCAAATGTGTTGGCCGGTCTGCGCGAATGCGTAGAGTCCGTGATAGTTGCGCTGGGCTTTGTACTGGTACCCGGTGCGAATGCGCCTGGCGCTGACGATGTCGCGATGGAGGAGCGACCGGGTGGCGTTTTCGACGTGTTGGATGTGGGAGTGGTCGACCCAGGCGACCAGGTCTCGTTTGGTGGGGGTGGCGAGCTTGCCGGGGCCAGTGTGACCGGAGTTGTTTTTCTTCATGCGGGTATCATTCGCGGCACTGTGTGCATAGTGCGAATCTCGCACTCAGAGGCCTTAGGCTGGCTCGGAGACGGTTGAGACAGTTGTCGTGTTTGGGGGAGAGCGCAATGGCCTATTCGAAGTACGTTCCGGCGCACTACGCCCACTCGAAGTGGATGTTCGGCCGAGGGCGAAAAACCACCTTCCCTCCCGTGGACGGTCCCCTCGGCTGGGCTTCGGAAATGCAGCACCTTTACGCGATGCGGATTCGTGACGCTATCGCCCAGAAGGGCTGGACTGTCGTTGTCTACGCTGAGAAGGCCGGGTGCACGGCGGATCACATGTTCAAGCTGCTGCGAGGTGAGGCGATTCTCAAGTTGGAGGACATCGCGCTGGCTGACCAGTTGCTCGGGCCGGTGAGTGAATTCGCTCGTGCCGGGCCGCCTCGCACACCGACTGCGGAAGAAGAGATCCTGCTGAACGCAGCGGAACAAATCCGCTCCGGCAGCCCGGCACCCTGGCGTCCTCAGAAGTTTCCACCGAAACGCACTTAGAACCGGCCCCCAGGGCTCCTGGTCGACTTCACCCGCACTCGCTTCGGGCTGTCTCCGCCGGTCGACTGCCATCAGGTCGGGAGGGGGTGTTGTGCGTCTCGTGGGGTGACGACGTAGGCGTCGGGGTCGGTGACGATGGGTTTAGTGCGCCTGGATTTGGTTTCTGGTTGTCGGCGGCGTCAGGCTGACGATGTCCGGATAGACGAATGGCCCGGCGTGCAATCTTGAAGGATCACGCCGGGCCGTTCTAACGCGTAAGGCCGCGCTGATGCTCACGGTAAGTCATGATTCTGTTGTTGTCGAGTTGGACCTTCGGGTCGGGCGGGTTGCCTGCCCCGATTGTGGTGGCCGTTTGCGCCCGTGGGGGTGGGCTCGGGCGCGTGTGATCCGTGAGGGCCTCGGCACAGATTGGGTGCCGCGGGGCCTTCGCCCGCGTCGGTCTCGGTGCACGGCCTGCCAGGGCACGCATGTGCTCCTGGAGGTGCGGTTGGCCGCGCGGCGAGCAGATACCGCCGAGGTGATTGCGGCGGCGATCGAGGCGAAGACTGCTTTGGGTTGGGGTCATCGGAGGATCGCTGCGGACTGCGGAAGACCGGTTTCGACGGTTCGTGGTTGGTTGCGTGCTTTCGCCGCTTCGGCCGCGGCGATGGGTGAACGGTTCACGGGGTTGTTGGTGCGGGATGCTCCCGATGCGGTGGTCGTCTGGCCAAGGCCTGCTGGGACTTTTTCGGGTGAGGCGTTGTCGGCGTTGATGGCGTATGCACGGGGGCTGGCTCGCCGGTTCGTCGCGACCGTCACGGTGGCGTGGGTTCAGGTGGCGATCGCTCAGACCAACGGGCTGTTTTTTTGCCGGAGCTGGTGGGCGGCGGTCCCCAACACCAACTGGCCCTTATGCCGTCCGTGGTGGGCGGCAACAGTGGCAGGAGCGCCTGCCATATCCCTGTGATGGGTGTGTTCACTGTTTGAGAGGACTCTTCATGCCCGCACTTTCCCCGGCATTGCTCCCCGTTTCGCCGCGGGCTTCCCCAGCGGAGCCAGCCGATGCTTTGCTCGTCCCGCCGCCGCCGGCGGGACCGCCGTCTGCTTCGGCGGTGCGCCGCGGACGGACGGAGAAGATCGCGCTGTTTCGTTACCACCTGATCCGGGACGCCGCCGATGACAGTGTGACGACGCGGCAGCGCGGCCCGATGGTTCGAGCGCTGGCAGGGCTGGTGCATCCGGGTCCATTCGGCGGGACGGTGACGGTCAGCAAGGACACTCTTGATCGGTGGATCAGGCAGTGGCGGCGCGGAGGGTTCGACGCGTTGAGACCCCGAGGCCGGGCGCAGGGCGCGGTGACGCCGGCGCAGATCTTGTCGTTGGCGGCGACGTTGAAGAGGGAGCGGCCCGCCCGCACCTCGGCGCAGGTGCGGCGCATCATGATCGACACGCTCGGTGATGCTCCGTCGGAGTCGACGCTGCTGCGGCACTTCCGCACGCTGGAACTTTCGACCGGGGTGCGGGAGGTTTTCGGCCGGTTTGAAGCGGACTACCCGAATGAAATATGGGTCGGTGACGGGTTGCACGGGCCGCGGATCAATGGGCGGAAGACGTATCTGTTCGCGTTCCTCGACGACCACTCCAGGATGGTGACGGCGGGCCGGTGGGCTTACGCCGAAGACTCCGTCCGCCTCACCGCGGCCCTCCGCCCGGCGTTGGAAGCGCGCGGAATTCCCGGGACGATTTACGTCGATAACGGAAGCGCTTTTGTTGATGAGTCGCTCTCGCGGACCTGCGCGCGCCTCGGAATCCGGTTGACGCATTCGAAGCCGTATCGGCCGCAGGGCCGCGGAAAGATCGAGCGGTTCTTCAACACCGTCAACTCGCAGTTCCTCACCGAGATCACCACCGTCGATACCACGACCGGCGTAGTAGATGCCGGGGTGGGCAGCATGGTCACCACGCTGGAAGAGATGAATGCTCTGTTCACGTCGTGGGTGGAGATGGTCTATCACCAGGCCACGCATTCGACGACAGGGCAAACACCGGTGCAGCGCTGGGATGCCGGCTGGGCGGGACGACGCCCGGTGCGGAAGGAGAAAACCGTCATTGCGGAGGCGTTCCAGTGGTCGGCGATCCGCACGGTGACGAAGTCCGCGACGGTGTCGTTGCAGTCCAACACGTATCAAGTGGATCAGCTCCTCGTCGGCAAACGAGTGGAGCTGGTTTATGACCCCTTCGACCTCGCCGGGCTGATCACCGTCTCGGCCGGGAACGGCGTCCCGGCCGGCATCGCCGTACTGAGTGAAATTCGCCGGCACGTTCACAAGAAGGCCGCGACCGCGGCGGCTGACGAGGCCGACACCGGTGCCCGGAATGCGGCCTCCGGCATTGACTACCTGCGCCTGGTGGAGACCCGGCACAAGGGCACGATGGCTGGGGAACCGATTAGTTTCGTGAAAGCATCCACCCCGGCGGCGAGGAAGGTCGTCTTCGTGCCGACAGTTTCGGAGGCCGCCCGATGAGTATCGACACCCTGCAATCGCACTACGGCTTCACGCGTATGCCCTTCGCCCGCGATATTCCGCCGCAGGCCTTGCACCCGCACCCCTCGCACCGGGAAGCGATCGCCCGCATCGATTGGTGCGTCAGCCAACGCCAGCTCGGCGTGATCAGCGGTGAAGTCGGCGCCGGGAAAACCGTCGCCGTCCGCGCGGCCCTGGCCCAGTTGGAACCCTCCCGGCACCAGATCATCTACATCCCCGACCCGACGATCACGATGCGTGGAATCCACACTCAGATCGTCACGGCGCTTGGCGGGACCCCGGCGTTTTTCTCCGGAGTGCTGTCCTCGCAAACCGCGGCGCTACTCGCCGGGGAACTCGACGAACGAGCCCGCCTGCCCGTCGTCGTCATCGACGAAGCGCACCTGCTCACCAACACCGACCTGGAATCGTTACGCATGTTGACGAACGTGGCAATGGATACCGGGTCGCACTTCGCGATGCTCCTCATCGGCCAACCCACCCTGCGGCGCCGCCTGAAACTTGCCGTGCTCGCGGCATTGGATCAACGCATTTCCACGCGCTACACAATCACCGGGATGAATGCCGCCGACACAACCGATTACATCCGGCAACACCTCAAATTCGCTGGCCGGTCAGACCCGCTGTTCTCCGACGACGCCATCCAAGCGATCCACCTCGCCTCGAGGGGATATCCACGGGCGGTCAACAACCTCGCCGTCGCCGCGCTGATCGCGACCTACGCCGCCGACAAAGCAATCGTCGACCTGGCCGCCGCACAATCGGCGATCACCGAGAACAGCGAATGAGGTCGCGTCACCCCTGACGACCACCACGTCACCATCACGATGAAAGCCCCGCCGAAATCCACCGGCGGGGCCTTTTCACACCCGGCTATCGTCACTCACGATGACGCCGCCATCGTCAAACAACGCGACGGGCGACAGGGGGTGCGTGGCGGAGCTGGTGCGCAGTGTTCGTTTGTAGTGGAGAGTTGGCGGCTGCGTGTTTCGCGGCGGCGGGCGCGGGGTGGATCCGGTCCTTGTTGGCTGTGGGGTCGCTGGCCGCGCACGCCGTCGACTGACGAATCGACCGGGTACACGGCGCCTCAGGCCGGCACGACACCGCCTGCTCCCGGGAAATCGTGAGGTTCAACAGCGTCGATCGATATTACTTCCGAGGTGTTTGCCCAGAAGTAGTCAATGTCGTCTGACCACCCGTCGGTGGACATCGTCCATTGCCCGCGCTCTCCAACAATGACGGTATCGATCGTGCGAAGCGGGCGGGGTCGGTCGTTGATCGAGGGCCCGGCGTTCTTTCCGGGGACACGGGTGACTGTTCCCCGCTCGAGGTCGAAGTAGTGGAAGCTGTAGCGCGTCGAGACTCGCCAGAGTCCGCCCTCCGTGCCTCGGAGCTCGGTCCGGTGATGCTGGGGAGTATCAGGGGTATTCATCATTCTCCTCTCGGTTGCATCGGTCGATGCACTGACAGGTAACAGCCATCACGGTGACCCGTCGTTTGTGACGGGCGCCGGCGCACCGTTTCGGAACATGAACGCGATCTCCAATGTGCTGGTGTCCAGGATGGCGACATTGACTCGGTCCTTGCCGCTCTCATCCAGCACCACCACTCGCGTTTCACACTGGTTGGGTCCTGGCGTGATCACCGTCTCGTCGATCCACCGGTGATAGTGCCCGCCCAGTGTCAGGGAAGGCTGGATCTGGCGGACTGCTCGGTGGAACATCAGCCGGCTCGCGGCTGCATAGGTTTCTTCCTCCGGTGTCCAACTGGTCTCGTGCTCTCGGAAGGTCAGGGCGACTTCCTTGGGAAGCGGCGCCTCATGACCAACCAGAACATCGGCCTTTTCGAACCCCAGCCGGGTCAAGTCGGTCTCGGTGATCTGTTCCTCTGGCCACCAGCTCTTCCCTTCGAGGCGATGAGCGCGGTCGGTGCTGTTCGCTCCGCCCAGTGCGGCGAGCGTGAACTGTCCGCCGATTCGTGTGCGGTATCCCCGGGGCAGGTGCCCGACGTTGCTGGTGATCCACCGGATGCCGTCTTCATCAATGGGGTACTCCAGAAGCTTGGGGTGCCAGTCGTGGTTGCCGTCGACGAAGTACAGTGTCTGCTCGTGGCGGGCCAGCGCTCGAGAGAACTTTCGCAGATCGATCTGCCAGTTCTGTCCGGGCCAGATGACTCCCCAATCCCCGAGCTGCACAATCACGCGCACTTCCCGTCTCGCGAGCGTCTCGAAGGCGGTCAGCGAATGCCCAATATCACCGTGCAGGTCGCCCAGGAGCCCGATCTTGTGCGCTGTAGAAAGCGCGCGCGCGGGGTAGCTGCGCGAAGCGGTCGCGTTGGATGGTGTTGGCGCGCTCGGCGCGCGCTCGGGACGCAGGTTCTTGTCCATCATCGACCTGCCTCGTGGGTGTCACCGACATAACTCAACTGCTCGCACCCAGGGAGGAGCGCGGAGCGAACCGACGTCAGGCACCAGCCATCGATTAGCAGCTTCGGCTGCAGGATGCAGCCCAGAGGGCAAGGATTGTCGGAGCCGAGCATGCTCCGGCTCAGAGACGTTTGGTCAAACATGTCGATTCTTCCTGTGGAGGCCAAACCCCTGTTCAGAGCTTGATGGAGGGAAGATATCCGAGTTTGCGCCAGTGTCGGATCCGTGCCGGAATACACTTTCCGACACGCCGCAACAAAGACCTCCGGGCCTGTCTCAGCGCTAGCATTCGTCGCTACTCGGTCAGCTCCTCGTGAATTCTGAAGCCAACAAACCGCAGGTCGAAGGCGCCAACCGCACATTTTCACCGCAGTGCCCTTTTGAGCGAGTCCCACGATGCAGGCTCCGACTCACACAAGACGAATATTGCTGGTTGACAGGCGTATCGCGTCACCGTATGTTCCGGGCATGAAGCTGACAATTCGAAAGAAGTTGACTGCGGTTGCACTGGCTGGAGCTCTTGCCGTCGGCATGTCGATCGGCGCCGCGGCGCCTGCGATGGCACTGACAAACTGCACGCTGGCCCAGTGGCAGAAGTTTGCGCAGGTCACCTGCTCGCAAAGCAGCAGCCCCCGCACCCAGGTCCGCGCGGCAATCGGTTGCACAAGATGGTACTCGGGCGGTTACATCTGGACTCGCTACGGGAGCTGGGTGGGCGTCGGGGCGACCTCTCAAGCAGCCTGTTCAGCCACCGAGACACCGGCGGTGCTCAACGGGCGAGTAGTGCACTGGTACGAGGGCCGATGACATAGCTGCAGGCCGGGGCACGGCCCAAGGCTTCTCGATGATCGCTCAACTCACCAGAAAGAACCAAGCGCACCTTTTGCGCTTGGTTCTTTCTGGTGAGTTGAGCGACGGTTGGGTAACGCGTTCCGCCGATTTACAAGTTGGGCCGCCCACCCGAAGTGCCGCGGCGACGTGCGGTCCGATCATGAGCGGGCTCCGGGGATAGACCTGGGAGGGCCGCGTCATTCAAGAAGAGCCTTAGGCTTTTTCCGGCGCCTGAGCTTGTTTTGTGCCATGGGGCTCAGGCTCCCGGCTTCCTCGCCGCCGATCGCCGAGGGGAGCGTCGTGGGGGTCGTGCGAGGTGGCGTGCCAATCACTGGTCACGCGAGCTAGAGCCGATATCCCTTCCGGCGTTTGTGCGCCGATCTTTCGGTCCGCGGCGACGCGCGTCCGGGCAATGGCGATGAGTGTCCCGAGCGTACAAACTCTTGACTCGTCCATTTTTCAAGAATCACGCCGATCCGCAGTTTTGTAAAGCATGGTGCGTGTTTGGTCGTCACAATCTGAGTCTGGGATATGCGGTGCTGGGGGCCGGTATCTTACGAAGGACCTCGGCTTCCGCACAGCGCTGGTTCGATCGCGCGCGGATGTGGCGGCAATGCTGATAATTTATTCCGTTGTCTCGACGTAAATGAGTCCCGCTCACTAGGGTGATGGCATGCTGACACCTGATGCTTGGTCGACTCTGTTCGCAGCCGACGAGTCGTTGGCGGGTGTCCTCTTGACCCTTGTCCAGGTCAACGGAACGATTTTGGCATTTGTGCTCGGCATCCGAATAGTGGCAATGCAGTTGAGCTCCCGTTTTGATCTGCGCCGGGTAAGGCTTGGTCTGGGCGACTTGATCTTCATTGGTTTCTACGCTGCAGCGAACGTGGTGTTTCCGCTGATTGCCTCGGTCTATCCGAGCTTGGCGTATGTCTGGCTTAGCATCGGGCTTTCGATTGTGCTGGGCATCGCTGTCCCGATTGTGATGCGTCGCACCGTCGCCGCTGGCTTACCCCGCGGCATTATTCGGGCCACCGTCAGGAGGGCATCGCGCGCGCTGACTGTGAGGTCGCGTTTGAACGGCCTGAATGAGGCCGCTACAGCGCTCCCGTCCCTCCGCGACGCTGCTGCCAGTGATTCCCTTCGGGAGGATGTCCAGTTGGGTCTCCTGGCTCTCCTCGAGATCGCACTGAAAAGAGGCGATCCGGCCAACCATCTAGTGATCGCAGTCCTTGGGGACATCGATGGTCACGAGGTCGAGCGAGTGACTGAATTTATGAAGTGGCTCAGGGCGGGCAACTCAGGCCTGCTCTTTGGCCAGACCCAAACTGCGACGGCGGCATTCAACCGCCTCAGCATGTTTGCGCTCGGAGGGTCCACCATGCCGCAGGCACGAGCGCTCCTGACAAGTGCCGCCGCAGACTTCGCCACGGCCGGGGTTTCGGAAGATTATCGAGGGGCAAAATATCAATCCCTAGGCAGAACGAAAAGCTTCTTTTGTATGAACTCTGGGCCCGAAAACGGATGGGTGCAGCGCTCGTCAGACCTTGCAGTCCAGACACTTGAAGTGTCGCCTCTGACGCTCAATGGCCGGCCGCAGTTTGACGCTATCTGTGAACTAATCACGACGCCGTTTACAGAGATTCGTCTCGGAAGGCACGTCTCCATCTACGCGCAAATAAAAGCCCTTCGTCAGTTATTTGGCGCCCTCACCCGCGTCCCTTCTGATCCCGAGATCGACTACAGAATCGGGAAGCTTTGCGAGGTGGTCCTCCAAATGATGGAACATCTAGAGGACCAGCACATGTTGGCTTCCGATGAGGCACGTGACCTCTTCACGCTTTACCTAGATTGGGTTGACGCGGCCGCCGCCGACGACCGCCTTCTGGTCGATGACCTCCGGCAAGAATTGCGATACAGATTTTCACGAGGCTTCGTGCGCCGTGAGAAATCAGGGCACAAAGCAGCCGCATCGTCAGCTTTCGCGTCACTGCTCGAGATGCTGGTTAACAGGTTTGCCGACACCGTGATCACGCTGGAGGCGTCATACAGGCGTCGGTGGGGTGAGGACTCCTCGGGATTTGCTCATCCGGGGATCGAGCTCTTCGACCCCGTGCATTGGGACCACTATCGAGTCTCCTACGAGATAGCCCAGACCTTCTACCCGGGCGTCGAGCGAAGGCACCTTGAACCGAACGGACAGTTCACGACCGCGCTTCGTGAGCCCATTGAATTCCCCATGCTGCGCTACGACAAGCGGCACGACATTTTGGGAGGAGCCTTCGTTCACTCAGATCGACCAGACATGCTCCTCGGAATCCTCCGGTCTCGATGGAGCCGTGCCTTGGACGAGGACTTCCTGCGGCCGGGCGCACGACGGCGGAGAGATAAGGCGTTCTACGATGACGTCGTCGCGCCAGCAACGGGCGAACAGGGGGAGGCTCTACGCAAACTTTTCGAGCGCGAACGGAACGAGTTCGCGCCGCCATTCGACGCGGTCGCGAAGTTCCTGGTCGCACGTGATCTGCTTCGGCGCGCCGTCGACTGCCGACCCTATGGTGACGGCATTGGTGCGAGGACCTACGAAGGGTGGCGTCAGGCAGCCGAGTCATGGCTGGCCGCAACGGAAGAAGACGAAGACGCTGCCGTCGACCTGGTATCCAACATCCCCGCCCTGCCGCAGGACAACGCGAGCCTGGCGAGGTACATCGAGTTCCCTTTGGAAAAGCGCCATACGAATATCACGAACGCTCGAACTATGGGCATATGGCAGGCGATCTACGGGCATACGACTCCTAACGAAACTCTTTTCCGAAGGTCGGCTGAGGAAAACCAGATGCGAGGGGCAACGGAGCGGATCTATTGGGCTATCCCTTTAGACCGCGAGTGGGACGAGATCGCGCTCATAGTTGAGGAAGAGGATCGGAGCCGATGGCTAGTGCCACTCATCGTCGACGAGACCGACGTGCAGATGAACATCCCCGTGAGCAGCCGCTATCTTGGTCGGGTCCTCCTCGAAGAGTGCCTTGGTGGGCTCCTGGTGTGCAGCACCTGCTTCAATACTGGCGACAGACAGCATGGTCGGCGGCCCAAGTGCCCGATCTGCGATGGAAGCGGGCATGTTCCGCAGTACGGGCTGTTATTGCGGGAGACGTGCAGGTTTTACGTCAAACAGTTCAGGTCTGCCGGTTCTAACCAGCAGCCAGTACCGATAAATGAAGCGGCTCTCCGCGACGCTTTCCTGACGGCGCTCCGCGACCCTGCGAACGAACCGGTCTCGGACAGCTGAGAGGTTAGGCGAATTCCGCCAGCTGCACGAGTTCCGCCCATCACTCAACACGAGTCGCACGGCCATCCAGCCCGCCAAGTCCCCGATTCGCGCTGCTGCTGCTCGGCAGGATGAACACGTTGCTGCGCCCAATCATGAACGTGGCCACACCCAGGCCACGGGGCTTCCGGTGTCCAAGGACCTTCGCGGCCTCGCCGCCAGCTCTGTTGCCGTTGAAGGCCACCCAAATCGGCGCGGCCGCTTCTATGTGGGTCGTTACCGATCGTGCCCCTGAATAGTTGAGATTTCTGTCATGGCTTTGGGCGACCTCTTTCACGAGGTCGGTCATGCCAATGCCGAACTCGGGCAGGCTCTGGTCCTCGTCTGGTCGAAGTTGGCGGGGCGTGAAACCTGCCAAGTGGAGGAGCTGCCAGAAGGAGTTGCTTGGCTTGGAGTAGTAGTGACCGCGCGCTGCCGACTCATCGCTGACCGCGGTTCCGCAGAAAACGACTCGGAGGTTGGGCTCGAGGATGTCCGGCAGGACGAACAGCGATGCTTCTCCTGAGGGTGCGGCGGAGCCAGTATGCATAGCGCGAGCCTAGCGCGGCGGTCCCGCGAGGCAGCTCTCAAGGCCACCGAGAGGAATAGAGATGCGTGACTGGTTGCCGACGGTCATCGCCCATTTCTCCAGAGCCGCGGCGGTTGCGATCGTGTGGTCTATGGTCTTGATCCAAACTAGGGACGGGTCCCTCCCCGGAGCAATGGCTCAAGTTCCTATTCAGCTACAGCGTCGTCTGGGCCACCGCCGAACTTGTGCGCAGGAACCAAGTACATTTCGGGCTCCGCTGCTAGTCGGTCGTTGACTTCGTATACGGAGCGATTTCGCATCGCCGCTCTGAGGTCACGACTCGTCGCCGGTGTCGAAACCGCAGGACACACGGACATGGTTTGCTCAGCCGATGCTGACCGAGTACCTAGCCGAAGGTAGCGGTTCAGTTCCACTTGAAAAGCCTCGCCGGCCACGATCATCTCGGCCTCTGTGACGAAGCCCGATTCGGGCAGCAGGATCGGCCGGACCGACTCGACGCCGTCGCGGCAGATTACGTCGTCGTGCCAGTCGTCGTTCATCGTCGGGTCGAAGTAGCAATCCCACGACATCCTTGACGCGTCCTGGATTTCCGCATCGGTCGGCTCTTGGAAGACAGGTTCGCGCTCCGGCCTTGGATTCCCAACGAGTTCCGAGACGCCGCCGCTCGACCCGAGAAAGGCGCAGCCGGTCATCACCGACCCCACACCGAAAGCCACGATTGCGCTCGTCAGACGCCTGACAATCGTTCCGCGAGGTTGATAGGGCATCTGGTTGTCGCTCCCTGTCGGTTGGCCCAATGGTCACGAAATAGCTCTCCCGGGATGCGCCGCGACCACGATCGCACCCGCTCTCGGTGATGGGACGAATTCCGGCAAACGGCCGCATTAGCGCGTCGTGGACCCGCAGTAAAAAGCCAAACGTGCCTTCATGGACGCACAGACCCAATATTAAGCTAATAGACCCTATTTAGGGCTAACCTTGTTGCATGTCGAATCCCCGATACCGACCGCGTGCGTACGCTCAAATCCCGGTCGAGTTCGGGAAATATGAGGAAATCAGCTGGCTTGCGCCTGCCAACGTTGCGGAGCAAGATCGGCTGTGGGCCGCGCGGTGGCACCATCTGTATGCCTGCCGCATCAACAAACGACTTCGCGAGAGCGGGCAAACCGTGGCCCAGTACGCCGAAATGACGGGGTCGCGCTATGACCGCTTGTCAAAGATGCTTCGAGGTGACGTGCTCATCAAGTTTGAGGACGTCGCGCAGGCCGAACGTCTTCTTGGGCGCATTCTCAGGGCGACGCCCAGGCTGACCTCCAACGACGACGATTTCTGATTCTCCCGGTAGCGCCATGGCGAAAGGGCCGACGGTTTGGGGGCGATTGTTCCCGCTGAAGGACCCCATGGAGGCCGTCCTTTGTCCCGCCACCGAAAAGAAACACCAGTGGATAAGATGAATTAGCCGATCTAGACGAAATTGGGCACGGGAATGCGGCGCTTGACGAGATTCTCGCGACAGCCACGTGATCGGCACCGGCGCGAGGGGGGAGCCCATAACTATGGTCGACCGTGCAGTGTTTCGATTCGCGATGCCCAAGCCGGTGCGCATAACTGGTCGTTCCTCGAGCATCACAAATTCTTTTGTAAGTGGCATTATCCCGGTCCTGCCGCCGACGCTTGAGCAGATTGAGGAGGCCCTCGGGATCCTCGGCATGGAGGACACTGTGGTGTGCTCCTACTGCGGCGATCCCGCATCCGAATGGGACCACCTTCGGCCGCTCGTCATACTTCAGAAGCCAACTGGTTACATCTCGGAGATTCACAATCTTGTGCCCGCTTGCGGCAAATGCAATCAGAGCAAGGGCAATAAGCCATGGCGGCAGTGGATGTTCAGTTCGGCACCACTGTCACCTCAGACCCGTGGGATCACCGGGCTAGAGGCAAGGGTGAGTCGCCTTCTTGCCTTTGAAGCGTGGGAAACACCCACCCGTATCGACTTTGCGGCCGTTGTTGGCGATCAATTGTGGGCTCAACACTGGGACAACCATGCAGCCATTCTTCAAGCGATGAGGGAGGCCGAGAAAACCGCCGAGTTGATTCGCTTTCGGGTCGCATCGTCCCGCGCGGAAGAGTAGCCCAGCCCGGTGACTCAAGCTCCCGTGCCGGAATACACTTCCGGGAATATCCGCCGCCCGGGCGGTCACGCGGTGCAGAATCAGAACATGACGGACAACCTTGACGGTGAAAGGTTCGCGGTGCCATCAACAACGATTACGCCGGCTGATCTCGTTTATCCGGCCCGCGGCGCCGACCCGGACTTGCTGCCGGCGCTCATCTTGATCCCAGATGACTACCGCAGGCCCGCGTCCTCTGGCAATGCGGAAGCCGTGAAATGGACCCAGTTTCAGGGCCGATGGTTCTTTGAGGGGTTGCCGCCCACCGTGCAGCTCTACCCGCGCCCAGGAATCAACGCCCAGCAAGCTTTCGACCACCTCAGGGTCATACAAGGCTGCTTCGGATCCCAGCACGAACACAAGGTGGCGGCCGTCGCGTGGCTGGCATCGAGATGGTTTACTGGATACGACTTCGAAGGTGTGGCTCCGAACGACGCCCTATAACCTGAAATTCTTGCCCTTATTCCGCCTGCCTGCTCCGCTGGGTCCTGCCTACTTGGAAACCCCGCTCTTTCCGCAAGTCGTGTCGGGTTTCGGGACAGAGTTTGACTCTTCCAGTTGTGCGGGGGACCTGACCACTCTGCGCCTCAAAATACCGACGATAGGCCCCGACGTGTCTCCGGACCCCAGAGCGCGAGTAGGGAGCTTCTACACTTCGGTCAAGTCGAGGTCAGTCCGAAAGCCCCCCGCAAGTCGCGGTTAAGACGCAGCCAGACGACGCCTGCGGCACGGTGTGTGGCAAGAGCGATCAGGTCTTGTACTAGCCGCGCCGCAGGTCTTCTTTCGATACCCGGCCTCATTGAGCACGAACACCAACGCTCGGACGGGCTTTCAATGAAGTCTGCCCGGACTGTCGCGGACCGGATCGCCGCCACAATCGAACTCAGAGCTTCCAAACGTGTTCGAGTGCCTCCACCGCGAGAGTTCTCGATCGTGCTGCAACCTGTTTGTCAGTTGGTACCAATAAGCCGCTGCTCGCCCAGGACTCTAATTCGGCGTCGAAGTAGGCACTTCCACTTCGCAGGGCAGCCGCCTTCACCGGGAGCTCCGCATCACCCAGAGAACTGTTCAGTGCCTGTGTCAACAGTGTTAGATTCCCGATGGAGTAGACGGCATTGCGAGAGTCGTCTGGAGCGAGAGATTGCGGCTTGATGTGCTCAATCGACCAAGAAGTGAGGCTTTGACCAGGAGGAAGAAGTTTTTTCCACTTCGCAAATGACATGAGCACGTAGGAAACGAATATTTTCCGCCCACGAATTTTCTGCGCTTGAGTTAGGTGGAGAGTTGGCGCATAGAAGAGCTCCCGGAATGCCTGCTCGGCGGCAGCTCGTGATGGCAAGCTATTCCGGAGTCGGACCTTGAAGTCCGAGATAGCGGCCGCCACTTCAGCTTTCGTTGTTGCTTTTTCCAGACGCACGGCGAAGCGGTTGTATCGGCCTCGAGTGCCTCCGGTGGAGCCGCTATTGGTGAGAGACGTGAATTGAAAGTGGAAGTTTTCCACTAAGCGCATCACCTCAATCAGTTGTGCTTCCTTGAAGATAGTGGTCCCGTTGTACTTGCGCGCAATCGCCATGACGGTCGAATTCGCAACTGAAACGTTGAAGATAGCGAGTGCTCGCACGCTATCAACAAACTGAGCGATTGCCATGGCATTCCGCTCGCCGAGAACTTTGGCCTGTACTCGTACGTCTTCGTCCTCAAGAAACTGATACGTAAGCGAATCCACCTCAAGTTCTTCGAGATATCCGAGGTGATTAGCGGGGCTCGGTGCGGTGAGAGCACGGACGGCCTTAAAAAGTTCGGGCTCCTTGAGTGCATCGCGTCGCGAATTCCAGGACTGCCAAATAAATCGATCAACAACGTCAGAGGCGACCCTGCCTTCTTGAACGCGGTCGACAACGCGATCCCATCGATCTGAGATTGCTTGACGATCAGGAACGTTGGTGGCGACTCCCCGGACTAGGAGGTTTTTGACAAGGTCAGCGAGCCGCAAGTCGGCCCCACGAGTGTTGAGAGTCTCGAATATGAGAAACCCATCCTCTTCCGACGCGAGTTCGACTTGAATGACTCGCGCCTTGAGGACGTTGGCCCGAATAGTCTTCAACTCCTCAATCTGCTCCCCTGCGGTGAGTCCTTCTACGGATTGAAGGACGCGAAACTCAAAGAAGCGTCGAGCCTCGCCAATTCTTTCAGCGCTGCCATTCCACATTGCCCCAGAGGGTATGGCGTTTGGGTTTTGGATCTGTTCATAGAACATTCTCTCTGGTCGTGTTAAGACCGGATACGCGTTGCCGTCGTCATCGGAGACGATGAGGTATCTCTGCGTGGCAACCGCCTGGCTCTCAGCCACTTTCGCAGTTTCGGCATCGTCCGTATTTGCGGTCACAGCAACTTCGTTAAACGCGTCGCGGACGACGGAGAGGAAAATTGCACTCGTCGTCAGCCGCTGCTGGCCGTCAATGATGGAGTAAGTGTCGTTGAACAAATCTCTTTTGTTGCTCACCCACGTCACCGTGGATCCGAAGAAGAAGTCTCCTCGTGCGAGTACCACGTCATCCCAAAAGTCTTCAAGTTGCTCGGCGTTCCAGCTATAGGGCCGCTGGAAGTTCGGGACTTCATACAAGCACTGCTGAAAGCAGGTTTGTATCGTTCTCGTCTGACTTTCAATCGGGATCAGATCCACGCTCGTCATTTCTGCCATCTCAAACTCCCCATATCGGCGTACCCCTCAGCGCATCGTATCGGAAGACCCGAAACACGATGCACCCCCGCGACCGCCGCCGGTACTAGAGCCCCTGCTGTCCGACCGGCCGGCGTTCTCCTCCGCGCGGCGGCGTTCTTCGCCAGCTGTGGCATCGCCACAATCGAACGCGTCCTGTGCGACAACGCCTTCGCCTACCGAAAATCCCAAGCCTTCAAAGACGCTGTCGCGACCCTCGGAGCCCAGCAACGCTTCATCAAACCGCACTGCCCGTGGACCAACGGAAAAATCGAAGGCTTCAACCGCACCCTCAAACCGAGTGGGCCTACCGCCACGTCTTCACCAGCAGCGCCGAACGCACCCAAGCCCTTGACCCCTGGCTCAACTACTACAACATTGAACGCAGCCACACCGGCATCGGAACCACCCCGCTCCAGCGCGTGTCACCAACCTGATGGCTCGGTACGTCTAGGCCTTCGTCTCGAGGTACTTGCCCAATGGGGTACCCAAGCGATGGGAGGCGTCCTTGTCGGGGCGGACGATCGCACTGGGCAGGGCTCCGAGCCGTGGCACGCCTCATCATGCCTTCCATGCTGCTGAAGTCGGCGCTCACCCAGCGTGTTTTCCATCGAGGCGCTCAGAATGGTTCGGGTTGAGCGGACATCCAGTGGGAACGGCCTGCTGAATGCTGGTCTGCACCGACGGCCGCAGCAGGGCCTGTTGGGTTTGACCTGTCCGTCAGAAAGTCGCTCCAAGGTGCGTCAACTGCGACAGGCTGACGACCGTAGTCACGTCACGTCACGTCACGTCACGTCACGTCACGTCGCGTCTGCGCAAGACAACAGCCTGGCTCTCAACTATCTTGTCAGGCGGATTATCCGAAGTGAGTGACAAAAGCTTGAACTGGACTGTCACTCGAGATCATGGAAGCCAAGGCGGTGGCCGAAGCTGGGCCGACAACGATGGACCATATTCTGCGTGCCATGAGGAAACGCAGGGCATGCATACGATGGCACGATTCGCGGTGGCGTATGCCCCGAAAGGAACGATCTATCAGCTTGGTCGAGGCGAACCGGCCTTGCAACATGGCGGCCCCGAGCCGCGGCACACGGTCTGCCTGCTCGTCGTCATGCTCAGGGTTGACCTGCTGACGGATGTCAGCGTGGAACCAGACGTACTTGGGCCAGACGATGTCGACAGCACGGAATGCGGCGCAGACACTGTTGATCGAGTTCATGGGTTCCTGAGCGGCGGAATGAAGGGGATGTCGCTCCGCTCATGTGTGCGGCTCGACGCCCAGTCGGGTTGGGAAGTAGACGGTCGCCCCGAGGCCCGTGATCCGTCACCTCATCGACACGACCTCGTCCGCTTCTTAGTCTTGCCCGAAGGAGCGACTCGACTCAGCTGCAACGGCGATCCTGTTCCGGAGCTCATTTTGCCGTGCCGCGAGGCGCGTGCCGCGCATGACCTTTCCGACACCGCACTTCCGTGCGGGTCGGAAAGGCCACAATGCCCACCTCCAACCCCGTCGACGACCTGCACACCGAATACCGAGAGCTCCAATCCCGCTACCGCGCGACCCCTACGCGGGACCAGGCTCAGTCATTGCGTTACTACACGGCAGAGATCGCGTTCAGCCGCGCCAATCCCACCGACGATCACGTCCCAAACAACGTCATCGTGTGGGTACGTAATTTGCTCGCCCTCGAGGCCTTCGTCGCACGTGAGGGACGGATGCCTCGGGAGAACCGCCGGCTCCCCGCCGGAACGATCTCATCAGAGGAGAAGGGGCTGACCCACCGAGTTCGTGCACAGCGGAAAGCATTCGCCGACGGGCGCTTGTCGTCCTATCAGGAGCGGCGGTTGCTGTGCATCCCCGGCTTCGCCTTCCAACCTCAGGAGGACCAGTGGCAGGCGAAATTCATCCTGTACTCCCACTTCACTGACGTGAACCGTCGAGCACCCAGAGCGCGGAGCCGCAACGCCTCAGAGAAAACGCTCGCGAGTTGGGCCGCAAAAGTGCGGATGGCGTACTGGGCTGGCACGCTCGCCCCAAGCCGGATCGACAGCCTGAATAACCTCACGATCTGGACATGGGGTAACCGGAAAGACCATCGGTAAGGGTCCCGTGCCGGAACGCATTTCGGATGAGTGACTCGTTCTCAGCAGAGCGCGGGTACAGGATTGCCATGTGAATGAGCGGGACAATTATGATCCGTCGATTCCGGACGGCAAGCGGCAACCAACGGATGAGAATACGGCGGCTGCGGCAGAGAAATCTGCCGCAGTTTCGCCGGAGCTTGCCTGGAGCAGGCGCGAAACGGCCGCGGCCTGGCGGCGTATGGACGAGGAATTCGGCCTGCTCGACGCCGGTGAGGTTCATGAACTTCTCGGGACTGAACCGGATCGGGACTTGACCTCCTCAAAACTTGAGCTGCGCGGCCTCATCCGCGTCGAGGTCGGCGGGAGGGTTCTCTACCCAGGATTCCAGATCGACCGGGACAAGCGCGCGGTCCTCCCGGTCGTCGCAGGCCTCCTCGATCTGGCAGCGGAGAACTCGTGGAGGTCCGAGGATTTGGCGCTCTGGCTGATGGGACCGTCCACGTCTTTCGAAGCGGAAGATCGGCCGGTTGACCACCTGCGCGAAGAGCCGGATGCTGTGTTAGGAGCGGCTCGTAGTGCGTTTGAATCCTGTTGATAAGTAGGCGCCGCTCCCAAGGCGGCGGCCCAAAGTCGCTCGAGTACCCGTAGGTGGACGTGCCCGATTGTGCGCGCGCGTTCAGCTGGAGATACCGGGGGTGTGACGCGTGCTCGGATGGGCTTGGGGTGAGTTTGCGATCGACGAGCGGCGTGCGCGCGCTGCGACTCAGACGAATTAGTAGAAAATTTACCCCAGCTCATGTAAAACTATTGACACATGAAAACTTACGTGGTTTACTCTTTTACGTCACCAAAACTTTTAGGAAGGAGTGGCCAAATGAGCTCATCACTTACACGCCTCAAGCGGGGCCGAGCTATCCACTTGCTCGACCCGGAGAACCTCTGCGGATCATCCCTTCTCACTGAGGCGATGGTTGCAGAAATGCGTGGCCTCTACACGTCGGCTGTCTCTGTCGGTCCTCAGGATCACATCATTCTGGCCAGCGCACATTGCAGCCTCCTCCCGATGGCAGACGGGTGGCCGGATGCCCGGTACCAGGTTCGTTCAGGCAAAGATGGCGCTGACATCTGCCTCGCCAACATCATGCTCGACGAGAACGTGGCTGATCGGTTCGACCATGTCTTTGTCGCCTCCGGCGATGGCGGTCTTGCTCCTTTTGTTGCAGATATAGCCCGGCGTGGCGCTCGCGTGACAGTCGTAAGCCGCAGAGCCGCCATCTCCGCACGCATGCGCCTTGCCGCAACAGATGTGATCTACATCGATTCCCCCGCAATGGCCTTCGCCATCGCGGCATAAACGCCATCCCCCACATCGTGACCACGACCCCGGCCAGATCAAGAAAGTAACTATGAGCGACAGCACAGATGGAACAATGACCACAAGCGACATCGCTCGCTTAGCGAACGTCGACCTTTCGACAGTGAGCAACTGGCGCAAGAGATTTCAGGGCACGTTCCCCGAGAGGATTCTTGTCGGCGAAAGCACCCGGCCGCGATTTGATCGCCAAGCCGTCGAGCGGTGGCTCCAGATGAATCCACAACTCGGAGGGGCGCCTATAGAAGCGCCGCCTCTCAGCCTCCACGCTGTTGTAGATACTTTTCGAGGTGTGCTGTCTCCCAGCGAGGCGTTTGATTTCATCGGCCGTGCACTTGCCCTCATTGCAGCGATGACGGATGAACAGCTGACGCCAGAATTGGTACTCGACCGCGTGCCTTCCTGGGACGACCTGTCTCCCGAAATGTTCGACCTTGCGGGGACGGACCTTTGGACCACGCTCCCTCATTCATCGGTCGTAGATGCGCTCGGTCGTCTCATTGCGGCAGGGCCGCCACGCGACGTTTACGAGGAGTTTTTGGCAGAATTCCAAAGGTCATCCGCCGCTACTGACTCAACCCCACAACCCCTCCTTGATCTCATGGTTGCCCTGAGCCCCGATAGCGATGGTGTCGTTTTCGATCTCGCCGCCGGTACCGGAGGGACGCTCCTGGCCGCTCTCAGTAAAGGAAAAGCAAGCGGGGGCGAGGGCGTTGATATCATCCCTGGGTATGCACAAGTCGCGCGGATACGGGCCTATCTGGCCGATTCACGAATCTCGATGCACAGTGCCAACTCCTTCACCAAGAGTCCTCTGTACGAGCAGAAAGCGGATCTTGTACTGGTAGACCCTCCCCTCAACATGATGTTCAGCAGAGATAGGCAGCAACTTGACTGGATAGATTGGGAATTTGGGAACCCCCCAGCAACCAAGCCGGAGTGGGCCTGGCCCCAACTGGCCATCAGCCATTTAGCGCCGGGCGGCACTGCGATCGTCGTGTCGGGACTGGGACTCCTTTCCCATCAGGACAAGCAGTCATCGTCGATCCGCAACGAACTCATCCGACGAGGTGCGGTGCGCGCGGTGATCGCCCTTCCCCGTCGACTTCGGACGAACACGGCTATCCCACTAGCCGTCTGGGTACTCGGTGAACCCGACCAGATCGATCGTCGAACGACCATACTTCTCATCGACGCCACAAACCTGAACCCGGATGAGTTGGGTCAAGACGGGCCAATCCTGAGCGCCTACGAGAATTGGCGCGCCGGCCGCACGGGGGATCTCGATAGATCCTTCGCCATTGACGTGCCCGTCATGGACCTCCTCGCTCCCGAGGCAACGCTCCTGCCCAACCGATGGACAATCGACCCGACGGAGACTCGCTCTGCAAACGACTGGACCGCAGCGCTCGTCCACTCATACTTGGCGGCATCCGAATCGCTCTCCACCATCGGTCATGGATTACCTCACCTGCAAGTTACTGCTCTGAAGGAACCACCAGCACCTTCCTCGATCGGTGGCCTCGAGAAAGCCGGATCAATTGCAGTCCTGCGTGGCCGACACATGGAACGCGAACTTGAAGAGGCGACGGAACGATACCCGATGATGACCGTTCGCCACGTGCGACCAGACACAATGCCCACAGGCCTTGATACGGAGTTTGTTGCCGCGTCGCCCAGCTCAACTGCGCAGCTCGTAACCCCAGGCGAGATCATCGTGTATCTGGACGGTCAGAGCGTCCGGGCTCGCATCTGGACAGAGTCAGGCTGGGTGCTCGGGCGATTCATGCAATCAATTCGCGTCCTCGACAGCTCACTCAACCCGGAATTCCTCGCGGCCGCCATCTCCGCGCCTGTCAACGAAAAATTCCTAGCCGCAGGTGCATCTAGGACACACTTCACCCTCAAGGAGTTTCTTGTGACGCAACCTCCAATAGAGGTCCAGGACACATACGCCCAGGCCTACGACCTCGTGACCGACAAACTGAGGTGGCTCCGGCAAGCAGTAGACGAGCTCGAGGCCGCGCGGGAACAACTCGCGCAAGCAGCATCAAGCGGACGTGTGGCCGTCAAAATCGAAGATGCCCAATGAATCCGATTCGGCGACGCTGGCAAGGTCCAAGGACAAAGGTGAATAGCGAGGAGGAGGTCGATCCTCGTTGGGCAAGGAACTTCATGATGGCTCCTGTCCCCACCAGAAACCGTGCGTGTGCCCATATGGGCGAGCCCCAGACCGCCTGCGAGTCGGGAGCCCCGGCGAATATGAAGGCGGAGTCTCTGCCTTCGGCTAACGCCCCCTACGCTCAAAGGAATACTTCTGGGGGGAATCTGTATGGCGTATGACCTGAGTAACCAACTGGTAATCGAAATTGCCTCGAGCGCACTCTTCGATCTCACCGATTCGGATGCTGTCTTTCAGACACGAGGCGAAGAGGCCAATAGGGCCTACCAAGAGGAGCGCATCGCTGAGCCCTTGCTTCCGGGCATCGCCTTCCCCTTCATCAAGCGCCTGCTGTCGTTGAACGATCTGGCGGCTGAGGGTGAGGTGCCATTCGTCGAGGTGATCGTCCTCTCGAAGAATGATCCAGACACCGGCCTTCGGGTAATGCGGTCCGTGGCCCATCATGACCTCGCCATAACTCGAGCTGTATTTATGCAAGGCAGATCGCCGCATATGTTCATGCCGGCATTCAAGATGGTGCTCTTTCTCTCGGCCGACAAGAACGACGTCCGAAGTGCGGTGGCCTTGGGCCATCCGGCTGGCCAAGTTCTCGATACTTCCTCCGCGACCGACGACAGCGACGACCTCCGGATCGCTTTCGACTTTGACGGTGTGCTGTCGGACGACTCCTCGGAGAAGGTTATGCAGGCGAGTGGTCTAGCTGCGTTCCACGACCATGAAGTCGAGCACCTCCAGGACCCTATGTCCAAGGGGCTTATGCGTGACCTGCTGGCGGGGATCAACCGCATTCAACGCCGGGAGGAAGAAGTAAAACGCGATGATCCCAGTTACAGGCTTCGAGTGCATGTTGCTCTCGTCACGGCACGCAATGCCCCTTCCCACGAGCGAGCGATCCGAAGTCTGAAGGGCTGGGGCGTCACCGTTAACGATGCATTCTTCCTCGGCGGCATTGAGAAAGCGGACGTCTTGGAGATCTTGAAGCCGCATCTCTTCTTTGATGATCAGGCTGGCCATCTTAAGGCCGCTTCCCGAGTCGTACCTAGCGTCCACGTTCCCTTCGGTGTCACCAACGAGGGGCTGCCAGTGCCGGCACCTGTCCTCATCGAAGAGTCGGAGTGACCATGTCTGTGGACCTCGATAACCTAAAGAAACCACTTGTGTCTGACGGCAGCCACAACACGGTCCGAACAAGGATTCGCACGAAATGATCCGCCTACCATCGAACGAACGCGTCGTGACCCGAGCGACCTCGACCGTCATCGCGCGTCCCGCTGTCTTGCAGTGCCCCGAACGGAGAGTTTCAAATTGAACAGCACCACCAACCAGCGCCTCGCACAGTTGATCTGGAACATCGCCGATGACGTATTGCGGGACCTATACGTGCGTGGCAAGTATCGCGACGTGATTCTGCCGATGACAGTGCTTCGGCGCCTGGACAGTGTTCTCGCAACGACGAAGCAGGAGGTCGTGAGCACCAAGAAGACGCTGGATGATGCCGGGATCGTTAACCAGGATGCCGCCCTGAGGCAGGCTGCGGGACAGGACTTCTACAACACAAGCGCGTTCCTCCTGAAGGATCTCCGCGCCGCGAACACCCAGACGCAGCTGCGTCAGAACTTCGAGGCTTACCTTGACGGGTTCTCGCCGAACGTGCAGGAGATCCTGGAGAACTTTGAGTTTCGCAACCAGCTCCCACGCCTGACCAAGGCGGATGCGCTCGGCACGCTGATCGAAAAGTTCCTCGACCCCACCCTCGATTTGTCGCCAACTAGTCTCGACAACCACGGCATGGGCAGCGTCTTTGAGGAACTTGTTCGCCGCTTCAACGAGGAGAACAACGAAGAGGCCGGTGAGCACTGGACGCCCCGAGACGTCGTAAAACTCATGACCCGCCTGATGTTCGAACCGATCGCTGACAGCATCCCGGACGGCACCTACCTCCTGTATGACGGTGCCATGGGCACGGGGGGAATGCTCACGGTCGCCGAGGACACTCTTGCTGGCCTGACCGCAGGCAAGAAGATCTCCACCCACCTCTACGGGCAGGAGATCAACGCTGAAACGTTCGCCATTGCCAAAGCCGACCTCATCCTCAAGGGTGACGGGCGTGCCGCCGACAATATCAAGGGCGGCCCCGAGTACTCGACTCTGTCGAACGACGCATTCGCCAATATGGAGTTCGATTTCATGCTCTCCAACCCCCCCTACGGCAAGTCGTGGAAAACCGACCAGGAACGCATGGGCGGAGCGAAGAAGATCAACGACCCGCGCTTCATTGTCGACCACGCGGGAAACTCCGAGTTCAGCTTGGTAACTCGATCCAGCGACGGCCAGATGCTGTTTCTGGCGAACCTCGTCGCAAAGATGAAACACAGCACCGTCACCGGCAGCCGCATCGCCGAGATTCACAACGGTTCGTCCCTGTTCACGGGGGATGCAGGGCAGGGCGAATCCAACATCCGTCGCTACGTGATAGAAAACGACATGCTCGAGGCGATCGTCGCGCTGCCTCTGAACCTCTTCTACAACACCGGAATCGCGACCTACATCTGGGTACTGAGTAACCGCAAGCAGCATCGCCGCAAGGGCAAGGTGCAACTCATTGATGCGACGAAGTGGTTCACTCCGTTGCGCAAGAACTTGGGAAGTAAGAGCTGCGAGCTCTCGACCAAGAACACCGAGACGATCATGAAGACTTTCCACTCGTTTGATGAGGCGGATGACGCAGTATCGAAGATCTTCAATAACGCAGACTTCGGCTATTACAAAGTCGCGGTCGAACGACCTCTTCGCTTGGTTGGCGCTGAGCCGGAGCGCGTCTACAAGCCGGCAGAGATCAAGGCACTCAAGGAGAGCAGGGAGCGCGCCGACGATGCGCCGGCCATCATTAAGAAACTTCACACGCCGGACACCCTGCCTGACCCGATGCGCGGTCTCTTCGCGACTCAGATAGGCGGAAAGACCAGGGTCGTGGAGTACGAGCGCGATGGCGACCTGAGTGACTCAGAGCAGATTCCCCTGACTGAACCGGCGGGGGAGCATCCGAGCGGGATTGAGGCGTACGTCCACCGCGAAGTGCTGCCCTTTTCGCCGGACGCGTGGATTGACGAGGCAAGGACCAAAATCGGCTTTGAGGTGAGCTTCACCCGCCACTTCTACAGGCCAGCTCCCGTGCGCACCCTCGACGAGATTCGGGCAGACATACGTGCCCTTGAAGCGGAAACGGATGACCTCTTGAGTGAGATCGTCGCGTGATGTTCAAAGACCTAACGGCCCAGATCCCGAGCGAGCATGAATCCGTAGCATGGCTCGGCCATCTGCCCGCTCACTGGGACACCGCCCGAGGGAAGTCACTTTTCCGACGGGAGAAACGCGAGCCACTCGACGGCGACGGCGTGGTCACGTGCTTCCGAGATGGTCTAGTGACCCTGAGGGCGAATCGTCGCTTGACCGGCTTCACCGAGGCGATTCAGGAGAGTGGCTACCAAGGCATCCGGGAGGGCGACCTAGTGATCCACGCCATGGACGCTTTCGCTGGCGCTGTTGGTGTTTCAGACAGCGACGGCAAATCGTCGCCGGTTTACGCTGCGTGTACTCCTCGGGGTGCTTCCAACGTTCATTACTACGCTGCAGTGGTGCGCGAAATGGCTCGAACGGGTTGGATTGCGGCGCTTGCCCGAGGGGTGCGGGAGAGGTCCACCGACTTCAGATTCGAGTCCTTCGCGAATCAGGTGCTTCCGGTGCCGCCGTATGACGAGCAGGCAGCCATCGTGAAGTACCTCGGGCACGCGCGTGCCCGGATCGACCGCGCCATCGACGCCAAGCGCAAACTCATCGTGCTGCTCGAGGAGCAGAAGCAGGCCATAATTCATCAGGCCGTCACCCGCGGGCTTGACCCGACAGTGTCGTTCAAGGATTCGGGCCTTCCCTGGCTCGGCGACATTCCTGCTCGCTGGAAGATGATTCCAGCTCGATATCTATTTCGCCCTGTGAACAGACGAAACCGAGACGGTACTGAAGTGAAACTGTCCGTCACCCAGGCAAGAGGTCTCGTTCCCACTGACCAGATGCTCGAACGGTCAATGCAGGCCTCGAACTTTGATTCTTTTCAGGTTTGTGACGTTGGGGATCTCGTCCTGAACAAATACAAGGCCCATTTGGGTGTGTTCTGGGCGGCCACATTGAGGGGACTTATAACTCCGAACTACACAGTCTTTGCTCCCGCCAAAGGAGTCAAAAGTTCCTACTATGAGCGGCTCTTTCACACTCCGCAGTATCGAGCGATATTTAGCTCCATCGTCTACGGCGTAACTGCGGGAATGAGCCCGTTGTACAACGCTGACTTCAATGCTCTGCATTGTGCGCAACCGCCTGAATCAGAGCAACGAGAGATTATCCTGTTTGCTGAAAAGGTTGAGCAAGACCATGCCCGTGTTGCGTCCAGAGTGCTGTACGAAATCGACTTATTGCGTGAGTTTCGCACGCGTCTGACTTCCGATGTGGTGACCGGAAAGTTCGACGTGCGCGCGATCGCTGAAACCCTGCCGGATTTGGCCGGCCAGTCCCTCGGCGTCTCCGAGGACCAGCTATTCGATGACAGCTGGAATGAGTCGACGCTCGAATACGTAGTTACAGCAGGCGAGCAAGGAGTGGCACATGACCCCGATCAGCCTTAATGAGGCGAGCCTGGAAGAGCTCATCGTCGCCCAAATGGTTGCCTTGGGGGGCAATCCGGGCTGGGTCGAGGGTGACCCGAAGACCTTCAGCTCTGCCTACTGTCTCGACCTTCCGGACCTTCGCGCATTTATCCACGAGACACAGCCGTCTCTGATCGACGCCCTCGACCTCGACGGGGACTCACCTACGACCCACAAGTTCCTTGCCCGACTCCAAGGTGAGATTACTAAGCAGGGAGTTGTCGCCTGCCTGCGCGACGGCATCACTCACGGGCCGCACCAGGTCGACCTCTATTTCCCGACGCCTGCCGCGCAGAACCCCAAAGCGGCGAAGTTGTTCGCCGCCAACCGGCTCAAAATCACCAGGCAGGTGCACTACAGCTCGAGTGAAGCCGGCAAGTCCTTGGACCTCATCGCTCTTGTCAACGGCCTGCCTGTTGCCACTTTCGAGCTGAAGAACCACATCACCAACCAGACTGTTGAAGATGCGGTGAAGCAATACAAGACGGATCGTGACCCGCGCGAGCCGATCTTCGCCTTCGGCCGGTGCATGGCGCACTTCGCCGTGGACGACCACAACGTTCGTTTCAGCCCGAAGCTCGCCGGGACGGCATCGTGGTTCTTGCCCTTCGACCAAGGGAACAACGGTGGAGCGGGAAACCCCGTCAACCCCCAAGGAGTGATGACGGACTACCTCTGGAAGCGCGTGCTGGAAGCCCGCAGTCTCGCCAACATCATCGAGAACTACGCCAGCATCGTGCGCACTAAGGACGCGAAGACGGGCACGAAAACTGCCTCGGCGATCTTTCCCCGCTATCACCAGCTCGACGTAGTGCGAAAGCTCCTAGCGGACGTGGAAGCCCATGGTGCGGGCACCCGCTACCTGATCCAGCACTCTGCTGGCTCCGGCAAATCGAATTCGATCGCGTGGTTGGCGCACCAGTTGACCGGGGTGGAGCACGATGGGGTGCGCGCGTTCGACTCGGTGATCGTGGTGACCGACCGGGTGATTCTCGACGATCAGATCCGAGACACGATCAAGGGATTCACCCAGGTGGGCTCGACCGTGCAGCACGCGGACAGCTCAAAGGATCTGCGTGACGCCATCGAGGCCGGCAAGAAGATCATCATCACGACCGTCCAGAAGTTCCCATACATCGTGCGGGACCTGGCGGGTGCCCAGCGGGAGAAGAACTTCGCAATCATCATCGACGAGGCCCATTCCAGCCAAGGTGGGAAAGTCTCTGCGGCATTGGCTCAGGCACTGTCGAAGGATGGGCTGGACGACGGGGTTGAGGACGTCGAGGACGCTCTGAATCGGCTCATGGAATCCAAGAAGATGCTGCCCAATGCGTCGTATTTCGCGTTCACCGCCACACCGAAGAACAAGACCCTTGAGACATTCGGTCATGCCTACATGGTGGATGGCATCGTCAAACATCGCCCGTTCCACAGCTACACGATGAGGCAAGCGATCGAGGAAAAATTCATCCTCGACGTTCTCGCCAATTTCATCCCCGTCGACACCTACTACAAGCTGGTCAAGACCATCGAGGACGATCCTGAGTTCGATGCAAATCGTGCTTCCAAGAAACTGCGCTCCTATGTTGAGGGGCAGAAGCACGCGATTCGGCAGAAAGCCGAAGTCATGGTCGATCATTTCCACGCTCAGGTGTACCAGCCGCGCAAGATTGGCGGCCAGGCGAGAGCCATGATCGTGACCAGCACGATCCAGAGGGCGATTGACTATTTCGAGGCGGTCAACGCCTACCTTGCCGAAACGAAGCGGCCATACAAGGCCATCGTCGCGTTTTCGGACTTCACGGACGTTTCCGGAAACAAGATCACCGAGGCGCAGTACAACGGGTTCCCCGGCTCGGCGATCGCCGCACGCATCCAGGAAGATCCTTACCGGATTCTGATTTGTGCCGACAAGTTTCAGACCGGCTACGACGAGCCGCTGCTGCACACAATGTACGTCGACAAGCCGCTCTCTGGCGTCAAAGCGGTGCAGACTCTGTCGCGGTTGAACCGTTCCCACCCGCAGAAACACGACTGTGCCGTGCTCGACTTCGCGAACGACACCGACACCATCCAGCTCTCGTTCCAGGACTACTACGAGACCACCGTTCTCGCCGCGGAGACGGACCCGAACAAGCTCAACGACCTTGCTGCCGACATCATGAAGTCCGCCGTCTTCGCGCAGGAGCACATCGACCTATTCGTTGAGCGCTATCTGGCCGATGCACCGATCAATGAGTTGCATCCGCTGCTCGACACAGCGGTGGCAGAGTATGTCGAGGCGATGGATGAGGACGAGCAAGTCGCATTCAAGGGGTCGGCGAAGGCCTTTGTGCGAACCTATGGGTTTCTCTCCGCGATCCTGCCGTACTCGAACGTCTGGTGGGAGAAACTCTCGATCTACCTTGGGTTCCTCGTGCCGAAACTGCCCTCGCCTCAGGGTGAAGACCTCTCTGCGGGCGTCCTTGAAAGCATCGACCTTGATTCGTTCAGGGTTGAAAAGCGGACGGCTATGAAAATAGCATTGGCCGACGGGAACGCGGAGATCGATCCGGTCCCCGACACGGGCAGCGGGGGACGACCTGACCTTGATCTGGAGCGACTCAGCGAGATTCTCGCGTCATTCAATGCGTTGTTCGGGAACATTTCGTGGCAGGACGAAGAGCGAATTCGTCAGCGTGTGACGGAGGAAGTTCCGGCCAGGGTCGCCGAAGACCCGACGTACAAGACCGCGATGGGCAACAACGACAAAGCCAACGCGAAAGTGGCGATGGTTGATGCCCTCGGGAAGGTGATGCTCGACCTCGTGAAGGACGAGACCCAGCTGTTCAAGGAGTACGCGGACAATGCGGACTTCAAGAAGTGGCTCGAGGATGCTGTCTTCCGCGCCACCTACCGGAGTGCAGCGTAGAGCGAACTCGTGAGGTAGCCAATCAGTCGAGCAGCTCAATGAGACGCAGCGCTGTCTCCCGGATAGATGGCTGGGCGAAAGCATGCGGCGATTGCAAAAAGCGATCGCCTTTACCCATGAAATCTTGCCAAGCCCGAAGCGGCCGTCTGAAACTTGAACCGGGGCTCAGTCTCGCTGCGAAAGGCTCAGGCGCTCTGCGAGAAGGCTCAACTGGCTTTCCACGTCACATGTGACCGGGGTTTTTTATGTGGAGCGGATGACGGGAATCGAACCCGCGCTATCAGCTTGGGAAGCTGAAGTTCTACCATTGAACTACATCCGCACGCCCGACCGTGAGTCGTCAACAACCGGAACGGTGCCAGCTTACCAAGCTCTCGCGGATAGGCTGTCACCGTGCTGCTCTCGGATCGCGATATCAAGGCCCAACTCGACGCCGAACGAATCGGGCTCGACCCGTTCGACCCCGCCATGATTCAGCCCTCGAGTATCGACGTTCGACTCGACGGTTTCTTTCGGCTGTTCGACAACCACAAATACGCCTACATCGATCCGGCCGAAGACCAGCCCGAACTCACTCGGCTGATCGAAACCAAGCCGGGTGAGCCCTTCATCCTGCACCCAGGCGAGTTCGTGCTTGGCGCCACCTACGAAAAGGTGACGCTGCCCGACGACATCGCCGCTCGGCTCGAGGGCAAGAGTTCGCTCGGACGCCTCGGCCTGCTCACGCACTCCACCGCAGGTTTTATCGATCCGGGCTTCACCGGCCATGTCACCCTCGAGCTCAGCAACGTGGCGACCCTGCCCATCAAGCTGTGGCCCGGCATGAAGATCGGTCAGCTGTGCTTCTTCCAGCTGAGTTCGCCCTCCGAGCAGCCCTACGGGTCGAGCAAGTACGGCTCGCGCTACCAGGGCCAGCGCGGTCCGACGGCGTCACGTTCGTTCCAGAACTTCCACCGCACCGACGTGGCAGAGACCGCCGCCGCCGAGTAGAGCTCGGCCGGGTTCCGCCGCCGCGGCATCCGCTTCGTGGGGTGGCGCTGCCGAAAGCGGATGCTGCGCCTGCGATACCGCCGGCACGCGCAGGTTATGAGCCCGCGAGCGGGAAGCGCCCTGGGAATCCACGGATCGCCCCCGGTCGCACGGTTAATCCGCACGCAACATTCAGCCGGTAAAATCGCACCATGACCGCCATTCCCACGCCCCGATTCGACGAGGCGCTCGTGACGCACGAGCCGACCTCTGAGTACCCCGAACGCATGAAACGTTTCGGTCGACTCGTGGGCTCCTGGTCGGTGAAGGGCAGCCGCCTCAGCGAGGAGACCGGCGACTGGTCGGAGCGCACGTTCGTGTGGGAGATGGCCTTCATCCTCGACGGGCGCGCTGTGCAAGACGTTGAGATCGAGGCGCGCGAGGAGCACCCGACCGGCTTCGAGACGGTGGCAACGGCCATCCGCGTCTACGACGCCTTCGCCGGCGTCTGGCGCGTGAGCTACTTCGCACCCGTCACGGGGGAGTATTGCCACCTCGTGGCCACTCCGTACCGCTACGGAATTCGCCAGGACGGCACGCGCACCGACGGCAAGCTGATCCGCTGGAACTTCACGTCGATCACCGCCAACTCCTACAAGTGGGAGGGCTGGGTGTCCAACGACGAGGGCTCCAGCTGGCAGCTGATCGAGCACAACGAGGCCACGCGCATCCGCTGACCGCCGCCGCCGGGCGCGTCTCATGCGCGGCAATCCGGCTCGGGCGGGCGGTATCGCGGCCGCGCGAGCCGGATTGACGCGCGCGAGGCGGCCGTCGGTCAGCAGATGCAGGTCAGAGCGCGAACTTAAAGCCGAGGTCTGCGGGGTACTCGCCGAGGGCCGTGAGATCGGTTGCGGTGCGCTGCAGGGCGGCGAGCGTGAGGCCGAGTGTGCCCGGGCCGAAGCTCACGCGGGAGATGCCGAGTTCGGCGAGCCGTGTGAGCGGTACGAGACCGGGGGCGCCGATCACCGAGATGCGGCCCTTGACCTGCTCGAGCGCGCGGCTCACCTTGTCTTCGTCGGTGAGGCCGAGGAAGAAGATCACGTCGGCGCCCGCGCCGAGGTAGGCGTTGGCGCGGGCCACGGCCTCGTCCCAGTCGCCGCCCCCGGCCAGCGTGTCGACCCGCGCGTTGATCACGAGCGGGATTCCGCTCGCGCCGGCGCCGGCGCGGGCGGCGGCCACCCGGGACGCGGCGGTGGCGATGTCGAACTGGGGGGCCTTCGGGGCGCCCACGGAGTCCTCGATGTTGATGCCCACGATGCCGGACTCCTCGATGAGGCGACGCACGTTGCGGGTCACGCCGGCGGCATCCGCTGCGTAGCCCTTCTCGAAGTCGGCAGACACCGGCAGGTCGACGGCGCCCGCGATGATGCGCGCCGCGTCGATGGCCTCGTCGACGCTGAGTCCTTCGCCGTCTTGCAGGCCGCGCGCGTTGGAGATGGAATGGCTCGCGGTGGCGAGGGCTTTCACGCCAGGTGCCTGCGACACAATCTTGGCCGTGATGGCGTCCCACACGTTCGTCACGATGAGCGGTTCACCGGGAGCGTGAAGGGCATTGAATCGTTCGGCCTTCTGGAGCTGTGAAAGAGTCATGACTCCAGCTTGACCTGCCCGGGCGGCGAACACATCCCCTGCACAGCGGATGCCCACCCGACGCTCGGTGGACGCTCAGCCGCAAGGCTTCTGGCTGGTCCTGCGCCCGAAAACTGCTCGTGCGGCCGCGATACCCGGCGCACGTGCAGATTTGGACAGCGCGAGGCCCGGGCCTGGGCCCGGGACAGCGCGGTCAGGCGATTTGCTCCTGGTGGGCCTTCACCGGTAGCAGCAAGAGCAGGCCGACCAACAGCACGAGCATGATGCCGAGGATTCCCCAGTAGGTCTCGCCGAAAATCGTCACCATGAGCGCGAATGAGAGCGGTGCGAGAAAGCTCACAGCGCGTCCGGTGGTGGCGTAAAGACCGAACACCTCGCCCTCCCGCCCCGGCGGAATGAGCCTGGCGAGGAACGTTCGACTCGCTGACTGCGCAGGCCCCACGAACAGGCACAGGGCCAGGCCGGCGGTCCAGAACACGATCTGCCCGCCGTCGTGCAGGAAAAACACCACAAGCCCGCTCACCAGCAGGCCCACGAGAGCGGTGACGATCACGGGCTTGGCGCCGAGTCTGTCGTCGAGCGCGCCAACGCTGATGGTGGCCACACCAGCCACGACGTTGGCCGCGATCGCGAAAATGATCACCTCGCCGGCCGAGAAGCCGAAAACGGATGCCGCCAGCACGCCCCCGAAGGTGAAGACGCCGGCGAGCCCATCGCGAAAAACGGCGCTCGCCAGGAGGAAATATACCGTGGGTCGGCTGGTCTTCCAGAGCCTGGCGATGTCGTGGCCGAGCACCGCGTAGCTGCGAAAGAACCCCACGCGTTCCCGGCGCGCGGCCTTCGGTGCCCGGTATTCGGGCACGCGCAGCAGCACGGGGAGGGCGAAGAGCCCGAACCACGCTGCAGAAATGAGCATCGAGACCCGAACGGCGAGGCCGTTCTCGCTGGTCACACCGAACAGTCCGACCTCCGGGCTGATGAAGCCGAAGTACACGATGAGCAGCAGCACGATGCCGCCGAGGTAACCCATGCCCCAGCCGAAGCCGCTCACCTTGCCGATGGAACTCGGCGTCGACACCTGCGCGAGCATCGCGTTGTAGTTGACGCCGGCGAACTCAAAGAACACGTTGCCGGCCGCCACGAGGAACAGCCCGAGCAGCAGGTAGTCAGGGGTTGCCTGAACGAAGAACATCGTCGCGGTGATGGCCACCACGACGAGGGTGTTCACGCCCAGCCAGAACTTGCGCCGCCCGGACGTATCGGAGCGCTGCCCGGTGATCGGCGCGAGCACGGCGATGAGGAAGCCGGCGATCGCGAGCGCCCAGCCGAGCTGCGCCGAGATCACATCCTTGTCACCGAAGGAGGAGCCCGTGATGTAGACGGTGAAGACGAAGGTCGTCACGACGGCGTTGAAGGCGGCGGACCCCCAATCCCAAAAGGCCCACGCCACGACGTGCCCGCGGGCGGGCTTCAGGGGAACGTCTCGGTCGGCACTGACAACGAACTCGGTCATGCGATCAGGCTAGCCCCGGCCGGTAAACATCCGTCGCTTTGGGGACTTTTCGGGGCGGGCGCGCCGTTGGCGCGGGGCGCTGCCGCTGTAGCGATAGCGCCCCGCGGGAGCGGCGCGTCAGCCGCACAGGGTGGCCACGAGGTCGGCGAAGAGCGCCTCGGTGTCGCGCTCGAGGCCCTGGCGAGTGAACCAGTCGCACACGTTGAGGCAGTCCCGATGCAGGAGTGCCATGCCGTTGGGGTTGCTGGCCACCTCGATGAGCTGCGGCAGGTCGATCACGATCACCCTGCCGTGGTGTACGAGCAGGTTGAACGCCGAAAAGTCGCCGTGTGCCACCCCGGCCCGTGCGAGCAGCCGCAGGATCTCAACGACCTGCGCGAACAGGTCGGCCAGCTCTGCCCGCGTCGCGCGTACGTGCGCGAGGCGCGGCGCCGCGGTGATGTCGTCGCCGACGAACTCCATCAGGATCTCGGTGCCGTTCACCTGCACGGGGTAAGGAACGGGTACGCCGAGCCCGTGCATTGTGCACAGCGCCTCGAACTCGGCGTGCGCCCATCGCCCGGCAGAGACCGCCTTGCCGTAGGCGCTGCGACGGGCCACGGCTCTGGTGTCGCGGGTGTTTCGCATCCGCCGCCCCTCGGTGTACTGGCCGGAGCGGTGGAAGTCGCTGTGCTCGGGCCCGCGGTAGCGCTTGGCGGCCAGGATGCTCGACATGGACGGCTCGCCCGGAACGGCGCGCTCGATCAGGAACACGTCCGCTTCCTTGCCGGTCTTCACGATGCCGAGTTCGGTATCGAAGGCCGCGGCGGAGGTGACGACCCAGTCGGGCCAGGGGCGAGGGCCGCGCTGGCTGGGGATGACGGCCGGCCACGTGCTCCAACGCTGCCCATCGGCGGGTTCGCCGACGGCAAAAATGGGGACAAAGAATTCGTCAAGAGACAAGGTGATTACTCCGAGGTTGGAGGCCACCGGAGTCTTAGACGGTGGAGGTGGCCTCAATGAAGGAAGGTGTGTCGGAATGCATGATGAAGTCAGTCATGGTCTTCCCCTCCTCTCGGCTCTGCGCAGCGAACTGCGGCGTGTGGCCAGCATAACCCCGGACACCGGCCCGGTGGGATAACGATTTGGAGGAGGCGATCAGGGGAGTGCAGCGAGCACGATTCCGCCCGCAGCCCCCACCACAACAACGGCCCAGGCGGGCACTCGCCACGCGATCAGGAGCACGAAGCACACCACGGCGAGGCCGAACGATGCCGGGCCGACAATAGCGGTGATGAACACCGGGTCGTACAGGGCTGCCGCGAGAATGCCCACCACGGCGGCGTTGGCGCCGCGCATGAGGGCTTGTGCGCGCGGACTCGCGCGGCACGCATTCCAGAATGGCAGGACTCCGACCAGGACCAACAATCCGGGGAGGAAGACAGCCGAAAGCGCGATCGCCGCCCCGAGGATGCCGCCGGGACCGGTGGTTGAGAGGGCGCCCAGATAGGCAGCGAACGTGAAAAGCGGGCCGGGAACGGCCTGGGCAGCACCGTAGCCGGCGAGAAACTGGTCGGGGGTGACCCACCCGGAGTCGACCACGCTGGCCTGCAGTAGGGGGAGCACGACGTGGCCGCCACCGAAGACGAGCGCGCCGGCACGATAGAAGGCGGCGAACAGCTGCACGGCTCCAGACCCGGTGAGGGTGGAGAGGAGGGAGAGCCCGAGGAGTAAGCCCGCGAACAAGCCGAGGCAGATCCAGCCGGCGGGGCGGCTGACCGGAAATCGGATCATGGTTCCTGGAGCACTCGAACCCGCTCGGCAGAAGGCCAGCCCGGCGAGAGCCCCGATTACGATTGCCGCGATCTGGCCGACGGAGCCGACCAGGCCGAGGGTGATCAGCGCAGCGACAACGGCGATCGCGGCGCGCGGTCGGTCGGGGGTGAGCGTGCGAGCCATACCCCACACGGCCTGCGCGACGATAGCGACCGCCACGATCTTCAGCCCGGTTAGGATGCCTACGCCGACGACGCCCCCGAACAGCGAGGCGCCGACGGCGAAGACGACGAGCAGAACGGCAGACGGCAGGGTGAACGCGACAAACGCGGCAACCGCCCCAGCGGCTCCGGCGCGGTACAGGCCGATTCCGAAGCCGACCTGGCTCGACGCCGGGCCAGGAAGAAACTGGCTGAGCGACACCAGATCGGCATACTCGTTATCGTTCAACCACTTGCGGCGCTGGATCAGCTCGTCGCGAAAATAGCCCAGGTGCGCGATGGGGCCGCCGAAAGACGTCAACCCGAGCCGTAAGAAAACCCTGAAGACTTCCCACGCCGTTCCGGGCCGGGTCGCGCCACGGGCCGGAGGTGCGGGCTCGTGCGTCATTCTGCGGGGCCTTTCGGAGGGAGATCACCGGGTGCTTCTTCCGCAATCATCCCTTGTGACATCTCCTGCCGGTGAACGGGGGATGTACGAGCGGCGAACAGATGGCCGCCCAAGACGGCCTAAGCTGAGAGTTGAGCGTAAGTGACTCAACTTTGGGCCGCAGGAATTGACAGCGGTTTCGACTGGGTGAATACTTGAGCCAATGAGACTCAAGTCTTTGAACTTGATCATAAACTCTGAAGGAGAACAACCCACATGGCACGTGCAGTAGGCATCGACCTCGGAACCACTAACTCTGTGGTGTCCGTACTTGAGGGTGGAGAACCCACCGTTATCGCCAACGCCGAGGGTCTGCGCACCACCCCCTCGGTGGTCGCATTTACCAAGGACGGCGAAGTTCTCGTCGGCGAGACCGCCAAGCGCCAGAACGTCACCAACGTCGACCGCACCATCTCTTCCGTGAAGCGCCACATGGGCACCGACTGGACCGTGGCCATCGACGACAAGAAGTACACGCCGCAGGAAATCTCCTCGCGTATCCTTGCCAAGCTCAAGCGCGACGCCGAGCAGTACCTCGGCGAAAAGGTGACCGACGCTGTCGTCACCGTTCCCGCCTACTTCAACGACGCCGAGCGTCAGGCCACGAAGGAGGCCGGCGAGATCGCCGGACTCAACGTGCTGCGCATTATCAACGAGCCCACCGCCGCGGCTCTCGCATACGGCCTCGACAAGGGCAAGGAAGACGAGCTCATCCTGGTCTTCGACCTCGGAGGCGGAACGTTCGACGTGTCGCTGCTCGAGGTGGGCAAGGACGAAGACTTCTCCACAATCCAGGTGCGTTCGACCGCCGGAGACAACCGCCTCGGCGGCGACGACTGGGATCAGCGCATCGTTGATCACCTGATCAAGCGCTTCAAGGAGACCACGGGCGTCGACGTGTCCAAGGACAAGATCGCCAAGCAGCGCCTGAAGGAAGCCGCAGAGCAGGCCAAGAAGGAGCTGTCGTCGAGCATGTCGACCAGCATCCAGCTGCCCTACCTCTCGCTGACCGAAAACGGCCCGGCCAACCTCGACGAGACGCTCACCCGCGCCCAGTTCGAGAAGATGACCGAAGACCTGCTCGACCGCACAAAGAAGCCCTTCCAGGACGTCATCCGCGAGGCCGGCGTCAAGGTGGGCGACATCGCGCACGTCGTTCTCGTGGGTGGATCCACCCGTATGCCCGCCGTCTACGAGCTCGTCAAGGCCGAGACCGGCGGCAAGGACCCGAACAAGGGCGTCAACCCTGACGAGGTCGTCGCCGTAGGCGCCGCCCTGCAGGCCGGCGTGCTGAAGGGCGAGCGCAAGGACGTTCTGCTCATCGACGTCACCCCGCTGAGCCTCGGCATCGAGACCAAGGGCGGCATCATGACGCGCCTCATCGAGCGCAACACGGCCATCCCGACCAAGCGCAGCGAGACCTTCACCACGGCCGACGACAACCAGCCGTCCGTAGCGATCCAGGTCTTCCAGGGCGAGCGTGAGTTCACCCGCGACAACAAGAACCTCGGAACCTTCGAGCTCACCGGAATCGCCCCCGCGCCCCGCGGTATCCCGCAGGTAGAGGTCACCTTCGACCTCGACGCCAACGGCATCGTGCACGTGTCGGCCAAGGACAAGGGCACCGGCAAGGAGCAGTCCATGACCATCACGGGCGGCACCGCGCTCGCGAAGGAAGACATCGAGCGCATGGTGCGCGAGGGTGAAGAGCACGCCGCAGAAGACAAGCGCCTGCGCGAAGTCGCCGAGACCCGCAACACGGCCGAGCAGCTCGCCTACTCGATCGAGAAGCTGATCAAGGAGAACGACGACAAGCTGCCCGAAGACGTCAAGGCCGAGGTTCAGGCCGACGTCGACGCCCTCAAGTCCGCTCTCGCCGGCGACGACGAGGCGGCCGTCAAGCCCGCCTTCGACAAGCTCAACGAGAGCCAGGGCAAGCTCGGCGAAGCCATCTACAAGTCCAGCCAGGCGGATGCCGCTGCCGGCGCCGACGAGGCCGCACCCGATGAGGCGCCCGCCGACGCCAACAAGGACGAAGACGTTGTCGACGCCGAGGTTGTTGACGACGACGAAGACGACAAGAAGAACTAGAACGAGTTATGGCAGACAAGAAGAACCCCGACAAGAAGCGCCGGGACGACGAGCCATCCGCCAAGGGGGCACCCGAGCAGGGTGCCCCCGCGGCGGGGGACGCCCGGCCCGAGGACGCACAGCCCGGAGCGGCCCAGCCCGATGCCGCACCAGACGTGGCCCCGGTTGACGCCGAGGCCGCGGCATCCGCTGACGGAATCGAGGAAGACGAACTGACCGTTCAGGACATTCTGGACGCGGCAGAGCGCGAGGTTGCGGAGCCGACCAGCGAGCACCTCGCCGACCTGAAGCGGGTCACGGCCGAGTACGCGAACTACCGTCGACGCACCGAAGCCAATCGCGTGGTGGAGAAGGAGCGCGTCACCGGGGACATCGTGAAGTTGTTGATCCCGATCCTCGACGACCTCTACCGTGCCGAAAAGCACGGCGACCTTGAGGGCGACTCTGCCTTCGCCACCATCGCGGCCAAGCTGCGCTCGAGTGTCGAGCGCCTCGGCCTCACCTCGTTCGGTGCGGTGGGCGACCCGTTCGATCCCACCATGCACGAGGCGATTTTCCAGATGCCGTCCGCGGACGTCGAAATGGAAACCGTCGGCGACGTGGCGGAGACGGGTTACTACCTCGGCTCCACGCTCCTGCGCGCGGCCAAGGTCGTCGTGCAGGTACCGAGCGATGGCTAGCCAGGACTGGTTCGACAAGGACTTCTATAGGGTTCTGGGTGTCTCCAAAGATGTCACTCCGGCCGAGTTGAAGAAGGCGTATCGCAAGCTGGCCCGCAAGTACCACCCGGATTCCAACCCGGGGAACCCCGCTGCTGAAGCGAAGTTCAAGGAACTGAGCGAGGCGCACTCTGTACTTGCCGATGCTGCGCAGCGCAAAGAGTATGACGCCATACGGGCCATGGGCACCGGGGCGCGGTTCGCCGCACCCGGTGGCCGTGGCCAGGCCGGCGGCTTCGAGGATGCCTTCGGTGGCATGTTCGGTGGCGGCGGAGCCGGTCGTCAGCAGAGCTACACCTTCGAACAGGGCGGCTTCGACGATATTCTCGGAGGCATGTTCGGCAGAGGCGGCGGTGGAGGCGGCGGGTTCGGCAACCCCAGTGGCGGTTACCGCGGCACTGGCGCGCCCACGCGCGGGCACGACGTGATCGCGTCGACGACCATCGACTTCATCACGGCCACGCACGGCGATCAGATCACGTTGCAGACGCAGGACGGTCGCCCCATCAAGGTCAAGATCCCGGCCGGAGTCGCCGACGGCCAGAAGATCCGGTTGCGCGGCAAAGGACAGCCGAGCCCCGATGGCGGGGAGACCGGCGACATCGTTCTCACCATCACCGTGCGACGTCACCCGGTTTTTGAACGTGAAGGACTCAACCTGCGCGTGCACGTTCCGGTGACCTTCGTGGAGGCGAGCCTCGGCGCGACCATCGAGGTACCCACCCTCGGCGGTCCGCCGGTCAAGCTTCGCGTGGCCCCCGGCACCCCGAGCGGCCGGGTTCTTCGCGTGAAGGGCCGCGGAGTCGTGACGCCCAAGGGCACCGGCGACCTGCTCGCCGAGGTTCAGGTGGCCGTTCCCTCGCACCTGTCCAAAGACGCCGAGGAAAAGCTGAAGGCTTTTGCCGAAGCCTTACCCAGGGAAAACCCGCGCGATGAACTGATCGCCAGGGCCAAGGGCTAGACATGGACGAGAACACCCGGGTCTTCGTGATTTCGATGGCTGCGGAGCTTGCGGGGATGCACCCGCAAACTCTGCGCCAATACGATCGCCTGGGCCTCGTGAGCCCCGAACGCACGCCCGGAAAGTCCCGCCGCTATTCGATGCGGGACGTCGTCAAACTGCGGGAGATCGCAGAACTTGGCGTTCAGGGCGTGAGCTTGGAGGGCATCCGTCGTATCCTCGAACTGGAGGACCACGTGCGTCGCCTCGAAACTCGCTTGCGCGAGCTAGAGTCAACGCTCGCCGACGAGCTTCTGAACCGTCCGGGCCGCCGCGTTTTCGCGGCCGGCTCGGCCGGGGACGTCATCTCGATGCGGGCGGGCACACGCACGCGGCGCTCCAATCAGGTCGTCATCTGGCGACCGCTGGACCACAGCTGACTTCACACGTAGTTTGCACATCATCACGCGTAACCGCAGTAGCAGGGGGAACCGATGTTTGAATCGGGCACACAAAAACCGACACTTTCCGCGTCTCGGGCCGATTTCGATTTCGATCGACTGAGCCGCAAGCCGGATGTCGAAGCCGACAACCTGTTCGCAGTGGACGCGAGCGACCGGCTGATCCTCGACGAGGCGGCCGGCGCGCTGGCCGGTGCCGGAGCCGGCAACGTCGCGATCCTCGAGGACCGCTATGGCGCCCTCACTCTCGGCGCGGCAGCCCTGCATGGTGCCCGCAAGTTGCGCGTCTACCAGGACGCCCTTTCTGGCGAGCACGCCCTGGAGCGCAACGCCAGCCAGTTCGGGCTTGACGATTGCTACCGTTCGCTGCCACTCGGCGAGGAGCTGCTCACCGGCGCCCGTGTCGTGCTGCTGCAGTTGCCGCGCAGCCTTGGAGAGCTCGACGAAATCGCCGGCGCGATCGCCCGTTACGCAGCCCCAGATGTGCTCGTCTTCGCCGGCGGCCGCATCAAGCACATGTCCGTGGGCATGAACGAGGTGTTGCGCCGCCACTTCGGCGCCCTCAACGTGACGCCTGCGCGCCAGAAGTCCCGCGTGCTCATTGCCACGTCACCGATTCAGACCGGCGCATCCGCCTGGCCGCACTCCGAGACCCACGACGACCTCGGCCTCATCGTGCGTGCCCACGGCGCGGCCTTCGCTGGCACGAGCGTTGACATCGGCACCCGGGCACTGCTCGACGTACTCGACCGGATGAAGCCCGACGCCGAATCTGCGATCGACCTCGGCTGCGGCACCGGCGTTCTCGCTGCTGCGCTGGCCCTCCAGCGGCCGCGACTGCGCGTGATCGCGAGCGACCAGTCTGCCGCGGCCGTGGCATCCGCTCGCGCCACCATGGACGCGAATGCCCTCGCCGAGCGCGTCACGGTGGTGCGCGATGACGCGCTCAGCAGCCGTGCGGAAGATTCGGCCGAGCTGATTCTGATCAACCCGCCGTTCCACATCGGCTCGTCCGTGCATGCCGGCATCGCACTCAAGCTGTTCGCGGACGCCGCGCGCGTGTTGAGCCCCGGTGGAGAACTGTGGGCCGTGTGGAACACGCACCTCGGCTACCGTCCCGAGCTCACGCGCATCGTGGGTCCGACGCGCCAGGTGGGCCGCAACACGAAGTTCACCGTGACGGTGTCGACGCGCCGCTAACCCTTTGGGGCTGGCCTCACGGCCAGCCCCAAAGGGTCATCGGCTAGTCGAGCGAGGTGCCCTTCGTGAGGGTCTTTCCCTGGAAGAACGACGGGTTGATCCGGCGCTGAACGAGCATCAGCACGATGCCCGAGATGAACAGCACCATGGCGAGCACGAACACCAGGCCGAGCCCGCCGATGTTCGAGCCGCTGCCGTACTCGGGGTTCATGCTGTCGATCAGGGTCGTCGCGAAGATGACGGTCAGGATGACGCCGCCGACCAGCGGTGCGAGGAACTTCAGGAAGAAGGCCCTGGCGTTCGAGAACGCCTCAGCCCGGAAGTACCACACGCACGCGAACGCGGTGACCCCGTAGTAGAAGCAGATCATCATGCCGAGGGTCAGGATGGTGTCGGTGAGCACGTCGGTGCTGAGCACTCGCAACACGGCGTAGAAGCCCCACGCCACAACCGCCGCGGCGATGGTGGCGAAGCCGGGGGACTTGAACCGCGGGCTGATGCTCGCGAACCGGCTCGGGAAAGCCTTGTAGTGACCCATGGCGAGCATGGTGCGCGCCGGTCCCACGAAGGTCGACTGTAGGGAGGCGGCCGAGCTGGACAGCACTGCAAGGGAGAGCAGGATAGCAAACGGCCCCATCACCGGGCCGGCGAGGGCCGCGAACACGTTGCCCTGGATGTCTTCGTTGCCCAGTCCGAGCTCGCCCGTGCCGATGCCAGCGAACATCAGGGCGGCGATGGCCACCAGGATGTATAGGGCAAAGATAATGGCCACGGTCAGCGTTGCGGCCCGGCCGGGCGTGGTCTTGGGGTTCTTCGTCTCCTCGTTCATGGTGAGGGTCACATCCCAGCCCCAGAAAATGAAGATGGAGAGCGAGACGCCTGCCGCGAAGGCCGAGAAGCTCGGCACGAGGAAGGGGTTGAACCAACTTGCGCTGAACGCGAGCTCGTCGAAAGCCGAGCCGTTGCCGTACTCGATCAGGGCGGCGACGCTGAACCAGACCAGCACGATGAGCTGGAACGCCACGAGGACGTATTGCACGGCCTTGGTGGTTTCCATGCCCCGGTAGGACACGTAACAGGCCAGCACCATGAAGACCAGACAGGTGACGATGTTGATGAGCACGTTGTTCGTGAGGTCGGCAAGGGCGGGGTTGTTGAAGAGCTGCGCGAGCGCCAGATAGAGGAAGTCGACGGCAACCCCGGCCAGGTTGGAGAGCACCACGACAGTGGCGACGATCAGCCCCCAGCCGCCCATCCAGCCGATCCAGGGTCCGAAGGCCCTGGTTGCCCAGGTGAAGGAGGTGCCGCTGTCGGGCATCGCCGCGTTGAGCTCCCGGTAGCCGAGGGCCACGAGAAGCATGGGGATGAATCCCACGAGGAAGATGCCGGGCATCTGCGTGCCGACCGCGGCGACCGTGGGGCCGAGGGAAGCTGTGAGTGTGTACGCCGGTGCGATGCACGAGATACCGATGACGGTGGCGCCGAGCAGACCGATCGAGCCGGCGCTGAGACCCTTGGCAGAGAGGCCGCCAGCGGACGGTAGCGCGGAAGCATCGGGCGTAGCGCTCGGCGAGGGGGTGTGTGCCATGATCCTGATCCTTGAATTCAGCTAAACGTGGGCAAAGCGTGCGGGATGTTGGGAACGACCACGAGCGGAACGGGCAAGCCGTGCAGCATGCGGTGGGCCGTGATGCCGAGGAAGATTCGGCTCGGGCTGGCCAGTCGGCTCGAACCGACGAAGGCGATTTCGTCGGGTCTCCAGTCGAGCGCCTCCACGGCGGCTTCAACGCTCGCACCCATGGCGACCTCGGTCGTGAGGGTTCCGCTCGCGCCCGAGCGTTTGCCGAAGTACTCCAGCACGCTGTCAAGGTGGGCGGCGCTGTCGTCCTTGGCGCTGTTGTCGTGCGCGCTGTGCGCCGTGCGCTCGTGGGCAGGTCGGCCGTGCGCGGCATCCGCTTCGACGAGCGTGACGAACCGGAGGTCAACGGGGAGATCTCGCGAGACGGCAACCATGGAATCGAGCAGCGCCTCCCACCCGGCCCGAGTTCCGATCGCGCAGGTGATGCGCGTGATGGAGTCGGGGGCGCGGTAGCCGCGGGGGGCGAGAGCAACGGGCACCGGCGAGGCGTGCAGCAGGGCGTTGGCCACGCTGCCGATGGTGAACCGGTTCAGGATGCCGCCTCGTGCGGCTCCGACCACGATGCGGTCCGAATCGAACTGGGCGGCCGCTGTGATGAGGCCCTCCGAGGTGGAATCGGCCCAGAGCACGTGCGTGGTGGCGACGACGTCATCCGGGATCTGTGCCACAGCTGCGGCGAGCCACTCCCGCGCCTGTTCTTCGAGTAGGGCGTCGAAGTCGGCACTCGAGGCGGGCACCTTCGCGGGTACGGCTGTGGACCGCTCGAGCACCAGACACACCCGAAGTTCCGCGCGGGTGAGGCGCGCGAGCGCCACGCCGAGTTCGATGGCCTCCTTGCCGCGGGCGGTCGCCTCGTAGGCGACGACATAGTTGGGGACTCGGGTCATTCCGCTACCTCCTGGTGGTGCTGGTCATGCTGGGTGTGGTCGTGGTCGTGGTCGTGGTCGTGCAGGGCGTGGTCCTGGCCCGGCGCGCAGTGCGCGGAGGGACTCGGAGCCACGTCGAGGGAGGGATTACGGTCGAAGAAGCCCACCGGTTTAAGCCAGAAGGCGACGGTGTCGCTCGGCATGATCGGCCAGTCCTCAGGCCTGGTGATGTGGTGGATACCGAAGACGTACCAGAGTACGAGGTCGGTATTGCGCACCGGGCGCTCGGCCTGAATCCACTCGGGCAGGCCGTGGTCGACACTGCTTTGGTTCACGAATTCGCCGCAGGGCCAGCGCTCCGATTCATCATTCGGTGTCACCCACACTGTGTGCCCGATCACCTGCGCGCGCTGGAATGCCGGGGCGGAGGGGTCGAAGAAAGACGGGATGGCCCCGCTCGGCACGAGCTTGTACGACACGGGGGTGCCGAGACCGTTGAGCGAGTTCTCGTTGACGACTTTCCAGGCGCGCTGGGTATTCCAGTCGAAGTCGTCGAACCCCTCCTGCTCGATCGGAGTGTTCACCTGGGTGAGGCCGAGTCCGTGTGGATTCTCCGTGCTGGTGGGCTGGATCTGGGTTTCGGAGCGGAAGACGGTGTTCTCGGTGCCGTCGATGTCGAGGTCCATCCGGGCCACGATGAAGTGCTGGTGGATGGGCGCGTACGTGCGCTTGTCCACGAGGGTACCGTTCGGATGCGGCTGGCCCTCGTCGATGTGGGTCACTACCATGATGCCGGTCGCGCGCACCTCGCACTCGATGTTGCCGTCTTCGTAGAACCGCCAGTACACGAGGTATTCGTAGTTTGCCACGGTGACGTGGAACGAGACGACGAGACGGCGCATCCGTCTCACCTCCACGTTGCCGTTGTGGTCGACGTGCTTCCAGAGCACCGCGTTGTCTTCCTCGTGCACGCAGAAGGCGTTGGGGATGTCATAGGGCTCGCCCGCGCTGTTGTGAAGCACCGCATCGATGTACTGCACCTCGCCGAGGCAGTCGCAGCCGAGCTCGAGGGACGTGGTCATGAAGCCGAGGCCCCACTCGCCGATGTCGAATGCGGTGCGGCGAAAATGGTCGACGCTGGGATCGCGGTACGGCACGACCATCTCCGAGAACGAGAGCCGGTTGGCAATGGGGCGTACGCGCTCGCCGCCGACCGCTGAACCGTCACGGTACCCCACGCGGTGCAGGGTCATACCCTCGCGATAGTTGAACCCGACCCGCATCGACCAGCCCTGCCACTGGATCAGGTGGCCGTCGATCGTGAAACCGGCCCCTTCGGGCTGCACGATGTCGAGCGGCGTGCGTGGCGGGCGCACGCTCTGGGCCCTGATGCGCTCCGGCACGAGGTGGGGCACGTATTCGCCCATGATCTCGGGGGTGTCGACGGTGAAGGAGTCCTCGATTTCGAGCAGCTCCATGGTGTTGACGTCGAGCACGAGGTGCAGGCCGTTCACCGGGCCGGCGTAGGGGTTGGCTTCGGCGGAGGCGCGCACCCAGATGTCGCACCAGCCGAGGCGGTGGCCGCGGTACTGGTCGGGGATCACGGCGTCGCCGTAGGTCCAGGTGTCGATGAAGACGAGGTCGAGGTCTGTGATGCCGCGCTTGGCGAGGGCTGCGATCACGTCGGGATGCACGCGCAGGGCGGCATCCGCTTCGTCCCACTCGTCCACGGTGAAGTTGGCCTGCACACCGGGCACGTGCGTGAACTCAAGCACCCGATCGTGCGTCAGCGACACGACCGACGTGTACGTGGCGTTCTCGGCCCGGTGCAGCACCACCAATCGGGCGAGCCGCTCCGGCACGGCGCCGTGCTGCTCGAAATCGGAGATGGCCTGTCGCGACGGCTCCACGAGTTCGATCGAGGCGAACCGCCACCCGGCTGCCACGCCGTGTTCCCGAGCGAGGATTGCGCTCGCGCCGGAGAACTCCTCGGCGGTCAGGGGATCAAGCGGATGCATGCCGGTGGTGCGGGCGTGTGAAGGCGACACAGATCTCATCCTCTGCAGTGAGCGACGGAACAACGTGAGGACAGACTACGGCTATTTCGGCCCATTCGTCCCGTTTTTGCGCGCGCCGGGCCGCGAAAGCGGGTGTTACGTCGGTTGTAGCGATCCCAGCCGACGATTCGCCAACTCTCGCGAGGGGATCGGGCGGCGGGCGAGCCGCACGAGGGTGGTGACCGACCAGGCCAGCAGCGCGACGAGAAGGGTGTTTCGCAGGGTCAGCAGCACGAGCGCGAACGGGTCGCCATCGATGAGCGGCAGGTACAGCACCGGGAATATCAGGGTCGTCAGAACGGCGATTCCCATCACGACGTAGCCGGGTGTGCGCCACGCCCGCCAGCCCCGGGCCACGCCGACGGCGACGATCGGGGCGATCCACAGCATGTACTGCGGCGATCCCACCTTGTTGAAGACGACGAAGGCGCTGACGAGGGCGAGCGCGCCGATCAGCAGGAGTTGTGCGGGGTCGGCGCGACGGTGATGTGCCAGAAGCATGAGCAGAAAAATGGCCGCGATCGCCGCGAACATGAGCGGCGTCATGACGGACGCCGCGGCATCCGCTCCCGGTCCGGTCACCTCACGCGTGGCGATCGCGTAGTTCTCATAGATGTGCGACCCCGGGTGCCCGAGGGCGGCGAGCCAGACCCACGGAGTTGTCACCGGAGCCTCGAGCTGCAAGGCCCGATCCGACTGCATGGTGACGAAGCCGGTCAGGTACCGCAGGCCGCCGAGCATCCACACGGATGCCACGATGCCCGCCGTGACACTTGCTCCCGTGACGACGACGGTCGCGCGGTGCCTCGACGCGGCCACGACAGCCAGCATGACGGCGGCCGGCCACACCTTGATCCACGTCGCCACCGTGAGCAGCACGGTCGCCGCGATCGGGTGACGCGCGAGCAACACGAGTCCCACGATCACGGTCGGGGCCGTGAGGCCCTCGAGCCGCAGCAGCCCAACGGGGCTGAGCACGAAACTCAGGCCGAGCCACCACCAGGCTGCGCGGTAGCCGCTGATCCGGCGCCCGAAGTCGGTGAGGGCGCAGACGGCGGCCGCATTCAACGCCACCGTCATCAGGAACCACAGAAACTGGTACAGGTAGGGCCCGCCGATGCCGGCTAGCGCGATCGGCCACAGGGCTCCGATCGGGTAGACCCACTGCACGTCGATGCCCTGCCAGATTCCGGTGCTGAAACCGAGCTCGGCCCACGTTCGGTACAGGGGAAGGTCGCCGAGCACCTTGCCGGTGAGCATGGCCGGGAGCAGTGCCGCAAGAAAGGCGACGTGCACTGCCGTGAAGCCGAGCACAAGCATTCGCGGGGTGCGAAGACGCAGCAGCCGATCGGCCGTGAGGGCCCTCTCGATGCGGCTGTCGAGCCGGTCTAATAGCAGGGACACGGTAACCACCTCGGCGCAGGCCGGGAATTCCCGGACGGACAGTGCCTGGAGCCTAGGACTCACCGGTGTCGCGCAGATGAACGGATGCTGTATTCGGCTCGCAGGTGCCGACACGCTGCGCCGGCGTGGCCTGGCCTACTCGGGCGGGGTCTCGCCGTTCAGCATGGCGAGCTTCCAGCCGGCCGGGTGATGGTGCACGAGGTTGAGCGACGCGTTGGTGATGCTGCCGACCTGCCGTTCCAGCACCCGCTCGAGGCTCAAGCGGATGAGCGTGCCGTGGCTCACCACGATGATGCGGGCACCCGGGTGCTCGTGCGCGAGCTGTTGGAGGGCATCGATGCCGCGCTCGGCGACATCCGATTCGGTTTCGGCGCCGTGGAACCCGCCAGGGAAGCGCAGCGCCTCGAGCTCCTCGCCGGCCTGCAGCCCCTCGGCCGGCCCGTAGTTGCGCTCGATCAAGCCGGGGATGCGGTGCCTCACCGTGAGGTCGAGGTCGGCGGCGATGAGGTCGGCGGTTTCGGCGGCGCGGGAGAGCGGGCTCGACACCACGAAGTCCCACTCGAAGGCGGAGAGCGGAGCCACGGCATCCGTTGCTTGGCCCCGTCCCACATCGTTCAACGGAATGTCGGTGGCGCCCTGGATGCGAAGCGCCGCGTTCCAATCGGTCTGGCCGTGGCGGATGAGGGCGAAAGTGGTCGTGGAGGTCACTCCTCTATTGTGCCTTAGCCTGAATCCACCGGTTGGCCTCTGATGAATTCTTGATTTGGGCGCGATCCTTTTTCGGGGTTTTGGGCTCGGTCGAGCTGTGGGCCTTGATGCCTGAGTGTTCCACTGGGGTTCCTGGTTGCGCCCGGTCGGGCTCGATGGTTAGGTGGCGGCGCGGCCGGGCGGGTTGCAAACGCTGGTGAACAGCGCCGACCAGCCTTCTTCCCAGGGCCAGCTTTCGGGCAGGTGCAATGTGACGCGTCGTGCCGACGTGGATACTCTGGCGGCGACGTTGATGAGTTTGCGGCGAACGGTCGCGGTGACGGCTTTTCCGAGGGCGGGATTGGCGAGGGTGCCGGCGGCGCGGGTGAGATTGAACGTGATGCAGGCCAGCACCAGCCAGGCGGCGTTGGCCGTGAATACGCCGGACGGGAAGTGCGCCATCGCCGACGCTTTCATGTCGGCGTTCAAATTTTCGATGATCGCATGGTGGCGGTGGGTTTTGTCGGCGTCAACGGTGTTCAGGGTGCTGGTGGTGAAGAACGCGTGAAAGCGGAACAGGTCGAAAAGGGTGCCTTGCCCGGCGGCGACGGTCTTGTTCAGTTCCGGGATGCGGCGCACGACGAGGCGTCCAGGGATTTGTTCGCTCTTCTTCTTGGAGCCGAACGCGGTGAAGGGGATTTCGGCGACTTCCGCGTCGGAGATCCACCGCCCGGTGGCGTCGTCGAAGATCGCATTGGTGTATTTGATCGGGGTCCACGCGGTATCGGGGATGGTGCTGATACCCGCTTTCACCAATGAATTCAGGCGTGCCGTGATCGAAACCATCGCCCCGGCACGGAGGGCAGCTTGGATGACGGCGCTGACGTAGTAGGCGCTGTCGGCTCGGAGGAGAAGCATTCCTTTTGCGGTTGGGCTGCGCAGTCGTTTCACGGTCGCGAGGGTGTCGGAGACGAATTTCTTTGCGCCGCGGGCGGAGTTGGTGGGGCCTTTGCGTAGCCGGGAGCTGACGATGATCGGAGCGGCCGATCCGGTGCTGACGATGGCGAGCAGGGCGTTGAGGCCGCGAACACCGGAGTAGCCAAACCCGGCGCCTTGCTTCTTATATCCGTGCACTTCCCTGATGGTGTCGTCAATATCGACCAGGGCGAGGTCGTCGATACCGGTCACGATCGGCGTGACGGCGCCGAGGTTCTGCAGCCACCGGGACGCGGCGGCGTCGAGCTGGCGGACATGGCCAAAAGCGAACGCGCGCAGGAACGATCCCAGGGTCGAGGGCGCATAGGTTCCGGTGAACAATTTCCGGAGAGCGCCGTGCCGGAGCACGGCCATATCGTCGATGGAGTCGGCGCCGGTGAGCATTCCTGCGACCAGTGCCAGCGCTTTCAGGCCGGCATTCGCGCCGAAGTAACCGGGCAGTTTCACCCACTCATCGACCAGCGCGCCGAGGCCTGTTTTCTCGGCCAGAGCCATCGTGGGCACCAGTCCGGCCGACGACACGAGATTGGGGTCGTCGAAGGATGCAGAAAAGGACCGGTGAGTGTGAGAAAGTTGCATCTACGAGATGCCTCCTTGATCGTTGAATAGTTTGTCTAAGTAACAACTATTTTAGCTGATCAGAGGGGTATTCTCGGTTTAACGCGCCGTCAGAATCTGAGGTCGACCGGTGGATTCAGGCTAAGCGTGTGGCCCAGCGTCAGCCAAGCGCAAGACAATAGGATTTATCAACCGGTGGGAGAAACATGTTGGCTGCAGTAATAGCTGGGACACTGGTCATTGCAGCGGGCATCGGATTGATTTGGAAGAGGGTTCGGGTTGCCCGCTTCTATCAGAATGCGATTCGGGCCTTTTGGGGGACGCTCGGTGACCTACCGGCACGCGCCATGACGCTGGGAACCGTCGGAATGGTGGGAATCCTGTTCACGCTCAGTGGCGCGGTAATTCTTGCCAGTGAACTCACACGTCAATGACGGCTACGCCATAGTGGGGTTGATCATTTCTTCGAAATACTGCTCTTTACTCTGGGCGCCGTTTCGGGCGTCTTCGGGATCGTCGTGCTTTTTCTTCGCAAGCGAGTCGTTGATTTGGTGAGCAGACGGTACGACCGAGTCAACGCGAATTATCGTGTCCAAGGCCAGGCGGAAATCGACCCGACGCGTATACCAAAGTTGAAATCAGTCATATTCATCGGAGTGAGTTCCTGCCTCTTCGCAGTCCTCTGCTTCACCATTGCCTCGTCGACGGCCGAATGAGGTACATCGGTAGGAATCGCACTTTTGAGCCCACCTCGAAGTCTCAGCCCGGGGGCTCTGGGTAGATGGAATCCTGCTTGCCTGAATGCAGTCGCTTTTGTTGTCGGTTGCCGGTGCGGTGGCCATCGCGATGGGCACCGGAATTACTGGGCAGAGGTTACGGATCGCTGAACTGGAGGAATGTCTCCACTCGAGGGGAAAGCCAGAGGATTCTCGGACATGCGCTGGAGGATCGGTGCAATCCTGAGGTGGTTTCTGCAGAAAGTGCCCAGTCGCCGCGCGGGTCGTCGAGGCCCATGGAGTTTTGCAATCAACCCACAGTGGGATTTCTCTAAAAATCCAAGCGAACGATGAAGGGCCCCCGAGAAATCGGGGGCCCTTCATCGTTTAAGGAAAATTACTCGCTCGGGCAGCGTCGGTGATCGAGCCCGACCGTGCCCGGAGGGTACCAATGTCCTGTGCCCCGTACGAGGGTAATGCGTGTTATTTCGGGCTTGTTCTCACATATGCGCACTGGAATTCTTCTCAGAAGCAGAAGAAACGCGAAATTTCTGTGAAGAATTCTTGGGAACACGTGTTGCATCTGCGCCACTCTTTAGTTACAAGCCGACAGCGGTTCTCCGCTTCAGCAGTCCAGAGGTCAGTTCATCCAAAACGTCGAAGGAATACACATGACCGTCTATGAAGACGATACCCAAGCCATCGAAGCCTTGAAGAAGGTCTACGGCAGCAGCTGGGACGCAATCAACCCCGAGTCCGTTGCTCGTATGCGCGCTCAGAACCGCTTCAAGACGGGACTGGATATTGCCCAGTACACCGCCGACATTATGCGCAAGGACATGGCGGAGTACGACGCCGACTCCTCCGTTTACACCCAGTCACTGGGTGTCTGGCACGGCTTCATCGGACAGCAGAAGCTGATCTCGATCAAGAAGCACCTCAAGACCACGAACAAGCGCTACCTGTACCTGTCCGGCTGGATGATCGCAGCGCTGCGCAGCGAGTTCGGCCCGCTCCCCGACCAGTCCATGCACGAGAAGACGTCGGTTCCCGCGCTCATCGCCGAGCTCTACACGTTCCTCCGCCAGGCCGACGCCCGCGAGCTCGACCTGATCTTTACGGAACTAGACAGTGCCCGTTCCGCAGGGGACACGGCCAAGGTCGCCGCACTTCAGGCGCAGGTCGACAACTACGAGACCCACGTCGTGCCGATCATCGCCGACATCGACGCCGGTTTCGGTAACCCCGAGGCCACGTACCTGCTCGCCAAGAAGATGATCGAGGCTGGCGCCTGCGCCATCCAGATCGAGAACCAGGTCTCGGACGAGAAGCAGTGTGGCCACCAGGACGGTAAGGTCACGGTTCCTCACGAGGACTTCATCGCCAAGCTCAACGCCGTGCGCTACGCGTTCCTCGAGGTCGGAATCGACAACGGCGTGATCGTCTCGCGTACCGACTCGCTCGGTGCAGGCCTCACGCAGAAGATCGCGGTGACCTACCAGGCCGGCGACCTCGGCGACCAGTACAACTCCTTCCTGGACTGCGAAGAGATCACCGAGGCCGAACTCGGCAACGGCGACCTGGTCATCAAGCGCGAAGGCAAGCTGCTCCGCCCGAAGCGCCTCGCCAGCAACCTGTTCCAGTTCCGTGCCGGTACCGGAGAGGCGCGCTGCGTACTCGACAGCATCACCTCACTCCAGAACGGTGCAGACCTGCTCTGGATCGAGACCGAGAAGCCGCACATCGGCCAGATCGCCGCGATGATGAACCAGGTGCGCGAGGTTATTCCGAACGCCAAACTCGTCTACAACAACAGCCCGTCGTTCAACTGGACCCTCAACTTCCGCCAGCAGGCCTACGACACGCTGGTCGAAGAGGGCAAGGACGTGTCGGCTTACGACCGCGCCAAGCTCATGAGCGTTGTCTACGACGACACCCAGCTCGCCCAGGACGCCGACGAGAAGATCCGCACCTTCCAGCGCGACAGCTCGAAAGAGGCTGGCATCTTCCACCACCTCATCACGCTGCCGACGTACCACACGGCCGCACTCTCGACCGATGACCTGGCCAAGGGCTACTTCGCCGACCAGGGCATGCTCGCCTACGTCAAGGGCGTGCAGCGCCGCGAAATCCGCGAGGGAATCGCCACGGTCAAGCACCAGAACATGTCCGGCTCCGACCTGGGTGACAACCACAAGGAGTACTTCGCCGGCGAAGCCGCGCTGAAGGCCGGCGGCGCGAACAACACGATGAACCAGTTCGAAGAGCCGACGTTGGTTAGCCACTAACGCAGCAGCTTGAGCTAGAACGGAAGAAGCCCCAGTCATATGACTGGGGCTTCTTCGTGCGCTCACACGTGATGGTCGCGACGTGCGGTGCTGCGTTTGCGAAACCAATAGATCAGGTAGGCGGCGGAAACGAGCAGGAGGCCCACTCCGACATACCACGATGACGTGAAGAAGAGAAAGAGCAGTCCGACGAGTGCGAAGACCACGATCGGAACGAGATTCACGGAATCCAACTTGTCGTTCACTCAGAACGCCTCCCACGAGAAACCTGCGCGTCAGTTGGCAGCAGAATACTCCTGCTGATCCCTTCTTGTCGGCACGATTTGCGCCTCTGCGGTGACCTGATCGGAGCTTTCGGCGCGCACGGCGGCGATTCCACCGAGGATCAGGGCTCCACCCACGAGCTGAATTGGCGTGAGATTCTCGCCGAGGAGCAGCCACGCAAACAGTGACGCGAAAACGACCTCGAGCAGGGCAACGAAGGATGCCATCCGTGATCCGAGAGCCGCGGCCGCCGTGATGCCCGCTGCGTAGGCGAGCGAGGTGGCGACAACAGCGACGACGAGCAGGGGAACCCACCAGGGCAGGACTGTACCGAAGAGGGGAACGCCACTGAACGTCGCGGTAAAGGGCAGCAGCCCGGTAGAGCCAAGAATTCCCAGCAAGAGTCCGCCGATCACCAGGCCCGATGCCGCGAAGGCCACCGGGGGCAGCCCGTCGCTCGGGCGGGCCGCCATCACGAAGAATACCGCGCAGCTGACCATGGCGAGGGTCGCAAACAGGAGGCCGATCGGGTTGACGGCCTGCACAGCGCCGGGACCGATCACGAGCACGAGGCCGCAGACGGCGAGGGCGGAGCCGACGAGAACCAGAGGCCGCGGCATCCGCTTAGTCGTGACCCAGGCGACAGCCACGAGAAGGAGCGGCGCGAGTAGTTCGATGAGCAGGGCGGTGGAGACCGGAATGGTCTGGATGGCCGCGAAGTAGGTGAGTTGGTGAATATTGGCTTCGATGGACACCACCTATGGTGCGGTTGAGCCCCACTGTTCAGATGCGTGACTTGCATCGTTCAGCCCCACTACCGGCGTGGTTGAGCCCCACCTGAAAAGCTCCTTCCACCAGGTGAGCGCCACCTGGTGGAAGGAGTACCGGTAATGGTACGGAAGATCAAAGCGAAGCAGATCCTGCAGCTTCGTAATCAGGGCTTGTCGCGACGGGCGATCGAGTCCGCCCAGGGCATGTCCCGGCACAGCATTCGAGCGGTGCTCGATGCTGCAGAGCGGCTCGGGCTCGGCTGGGATGACGTCGCCGAGTTGTCGGAGGCCGCGGTGTATTCGACGTTGTTCCCCGGCCGCGGCGTCCACGAGTCTGTCTTCGCGCAGCCGGACTGGGGCCGGGTGCATACCGAACTCGCGCGGGTGGGAGTGACGTTGAAGCTGTTGCACCAGGAGTATGTCGACCAGGCAGCGATGGCGCAGGCGACGATGAGTTACGACCGGTTCTGCCGGCTCTATGCCGAGCACGCCGCAGTCTCGGGGGCGACATCCCGGGTCGGCCACAAAGCCGGCCGCAGCATCGAGGTCGACTGGTCCGGGCCGACGATGCAACTGCTCGACCCGACGACGGGCGAGATGTCGAAGGTGTATTTATTCGTCGCGTGCCTGCCGTTCAGCCGCTATGCGTTTGTTGAAGCGACCCTGGATATGCGGCAGGAGGCGTGGTTGCGTGCGCACACGGCGATGTTCGCCTTCTTCGGCGGCAGCGTCCCGCGCCTGGTGCCGGACAACTTGAAGACCGGAGTCATCTCCCACCCCAAGGAGGGCGAAGTCGTTCTCAACGATGCCTACCGGGAAATGGCGGCGCACTACTCGGCGGCGGTGCTGCCCGGGAGGGTTCGGCACCCGCGCGACAAAAGTAGCACTGAGAACACGGTGGCCCATGTCGCGACCTGGGTCATCGCCGGTTTGAGGAAGGAGACGTTCACCTCGCTGGCGCAGTTGCGCCGGCGAATCCGGGAACAGATGGAGGCCTACAACCGGGAGCCTTTCCAGAAACGTGTCGGGTCCCGCCTCAGCGTGTTCACCACCGAGGAGAAGCCGTTGTTGCAGGCGCTGCCGGCGGCACCGTTTGAAATCAGCACGTGGTCCTATAAACGCAAGGTCAACGCCAACGCCCACGTGGTCTGGGCCAAGAATTTCTACTCCGTTCCCTTCAGCCACATCGGCGCCCTGGTGGACCTTCGCCTCACCGAGACGGTGTTAGAGGTTTATCGGCGCGATGAGCGTCTGGCCAGCCATTTGCTGCTGCCAGCAACGACCAGCAACCAGTATCGGACCAACGATGCGGACTTGCCCGAGGGGCGCAGCTTCCAGGCCTGGGACCGACCTCGGATCGAGGAATGGGCCGCGCGGATCGGGCCGGCAACACTCACCGTGACGGCCAAGATCTTCGAGACCGTCTTCATCGACGAGGCCGGCTTCGACGCCGCACTGGCCGTGCTGAAACTCTCGCGCCGTTTCCCGTCGGCCCGGGTCGAGGCCGCCTGCGCACTCGCGCTGCGGGGCCCGGTCCGCTCTCCGCGTTATGCGCATTTGCGACCGATCCTCGATACCGGGCAAGACAAAACCGGACAGGCCCCTGAACCGGAACCGGACCATGGCGGTTACGTTCGTGGCAGCGCTTATTACGCCGGAGGGAACCGTTGAGCGCTCTGGACGGTGAGACCAAACGCAAGCTCCGCGAGATGAACGCCGGCGAGCTCCTGCAGGCCATCGACCTGCAGGACGAGATTCTCTCGATCAGCCTGACCTTCGAGGAACGGGTCCGGCTCGTTGTTGACGACGCCTACTCGACGTTCATGCATTCCAAGGTTGACGGGCTGATCCGGCGGGCGGGACTTCGTTATCCGAACGCGGATCTGCGCCGCATCGACCTCCTTGACGAGCGCGGCCTCAACCGGCAGGTGCTGACCCAGCTCGGGACCTGCTCGTTCGTCACCCGGCAACAGAACGTCGTCTTCCAAGGCTTCACCGGGTCGGGAAAGTCGTATCTAGGATGCGCTCTCGCCAAACGTGCTTGCGAGCATCGCATCCGCGCCCATTACGTCCGAATGCCCGACCTCGAGGAAGCTTGGGTCGCCGCCCAGGATACAACCGGTGGGGCGGGAAAGTTCCTGCGGAAGTATGCCGCCTTCACGCTCTTGGTCATCGATGAGTGGCTGCTGGATAAGCCGACGGAATCGATGCGGACGATGCTGCTGGAGCTGATGGAGCGCCGTTACGGCGAGACGTCGACGGTGTTCTGCACCCAGTATCAGCAGAAGGACTGGCACCAACGCCTCGGCGCCGGCGTTCACGCCGACGCCATCATGGATCGCATCATCCACAACACGACCTGGGTCGACACTGGCACCTACAACATGAGAGAACAAGCCGCCCTCGCGACCGCGTAATCGGTGACGGGGAGCACCAGTGGGGCTGAGCCACACCACCCCTGGTGCTCTTCCGCACGACTGGTGGGGCTCAACGGCACGATCGGGTGGGGCTCAACGGCTCGAATACTCATTGGGTGGCGGCGACTCCGACCGCTGCCATCACAAGAACGCGGCGGCGCGCGCGCCAGAGGGCGTTCCACCTGCCGCGAAGGGAAACAATGGCGAATGGAAGTAGCACGAGCGCTCCGATCAGGGCGCGTGCGGTGACGGCGGCCGTCGGCGACCAGCCCGCCTCGAGGAGCGGCTTGATGAATGCGCCGGATGTTCCGAACGAGACGGCCGCGAGCACGGCTACCATCAGGCCCGCCGACGTTGACATGACTCTCACACTGACTCCCTGTTTTGGTCGACAGTTATGGTCTAGACTGCCTTTAGACAGTAACAATACGAGAGAAGGTGTGAGGAGTCAACATGCATTTTGCCCCTGACACAGAGGACTCCCTGGAATTTGCGGTCGCCCTCGGAAACACCCACCCCGGGGCATCGCGAAGCGGCGTAGATGAGCTCGCCAGTGTGGATCAGTTGCTCGCCCTCGTGGCGGGGTACCCCTTCTCTGGACGGATCGACGGCGATGAGGTCGAACTGCGAGACGTGCGACAGGCCCGGGAGCTCATTCGGCAGGTGTGGACTCTCGACCGCGATGCCGCCGTGGCAGTCGTGAATCGCATGCTGCGGGACGCGAAGGCGCTGCCGTACCTGGCGCGGCACGACGGATCCGACTGGCACCTGCACGCAACCTCGCCCGACGCTCCGCTGGGGGAGCGAATGCGGGTGGAGGCATCACTCGCGCTTACTGACGTTATTCGTATGAACGAGACACGACGCCTGCGGCTCTGTGAAGCGGATGATTGCACCGGCCTCATCCTGGATCTGTCCCGGAACGGCTCCAAGCGCTACTGCAGCGTTCGGTGCGGCAGCCGCATGAACATGATCGCCTTCCGTGGACGGCAGGCGGGCGACGCCTAGCGGCATCCGCTCTCTGGGTTAGTGGTGTCGATGTGCGCTCGGTAGGTTTGCCTGCATGCCAAGAATCCTGCGGTTCGGGCGTCGTGGCACATTTTGGTCGGCCGCCGCCGTTCTGGCCCTGTGCCTGTGGGCGAGCGGTGCGCCGAGCGTGCTCTACCCGGTCTACGCGGCGGAGTGGAACCTGTCGTCGGTTGTCACGACCTCGGTATTCGGCGCCTACCCGCTGGCGCTCCTTGTCGTTCTGTTGGTCTTCGGTGGGCTGTCCGACGCGATCGGCCGTCGGCGCGCGATGCTGGTGGGCGTGGCACTCATCACGCTGTCGGCGGCGATCTTCGCCGTGGCGCCGAACGTGGGCTTTCTCTTTGCCGGGCGCGTGCTGCAGGGCGTAGGCACGGGATTTGCGATCGGGGCGGCCAGCGCGGCCCTCGTGGAGAACAACACCTCGCGCAACCCGCGGTTCGCGAGCTCGATGGCCACGGTGTCCACCTCGACGGGGTTGACCCTTGCGCTCTTCGCTTCCGGGGTGCTGGTGCAGTTGGCGCCCCTACCTCTCGTGCTCAGCTTTGCGGTTCTGTTTGTGCTGGGACTGTTCGTGCTCGGTCTGGTGTGGTGCACGCCCGGTGATGCGCCCCACACGCTGGTTCGCGTGCGGCCGCAGGCCCCACGTTTTCCGCGCGGCATGATGCGGGTGTTCATGCTGTCAACGGTATCCGTCGCCGTGGCATATTCCATTGGCGCCATGTTTCTGTCCCTGGGCGCCCAGATGGCCAGGGACCTCACTGGAACGAGCAACGTGATGGTCGTCGGCGGGCTGCTCGCCGTCTCCTCACTGACCATCGGCGTGACCGCTCTGCTCCTCAGCCGGGTGCACGCCCACCTCTCGATCATGATCGGTGCCGTGGTGTCGCTCGCCGGACTTGGCCTCATGGCGGCCACGACGGCATCCGGTTCGGTGGTGCTTTTCCTGGTGTGGTGCGTGGTGGGCGGCATCGGATACTCCTTCGCGTTCACGGGCGGGCTGACCCTGCTCAACCGCACGGCCCCCGAGCATCACCGCGGCGGAACCCTGTCGCTGATGTACCTCTTCAGCTACCTGATGCAGGCGGTGACGGCGATCGGGGCGGGGGCCCTCGTCACGGGCCTCGGCCTCGGAGTGGCCCTCGGTATCGCCGTGCCCGTGCTCGGGGTTCTCTGCATGGTGGGGCTGGTCCTTGCGGCGGTGGACCTCGTGGCCCGGCGCCGGATTTTCCTGGATGCGGCGCTGGGGGCTTCGCCCAGCGAGGCCGCATAGAGTCGATGGAGCATTCCCGCCTCACTGTTCTACCGAAAGGCCCCGCCATGATCACCACCCTGCCCAAGGTCGAGCTGCACCTGCACATCGAGGGAACGCTCGAGCCGGAGCTCATCATGCAACTGGCCGAGCGCAACGGCATCCGCTTGCCCTATGCCGATCTCGACGACCTGCGGCGACAGTACGAGTTCACCGACCTGCAGTCATTTCTGAACCTCTACTACGCCAACCTCGACGTGCTGGTGACCGAGCAGGATTTCAGCGACCTCACGCGCGCGTACCTCAAACGGGCTCAGGCGGCCGGGGTGCGGCACGCGGAGATCTTCATGGATCCGCAGGCGCACACCTCCCGCGGGATCGCCCTCGCGACCTGCGTGAACGGGGTCTCCCAGGCGTTGGCCGACAGTGTGACGGAGTTCGGAATATCGACGTCACTCATTGTGACGTTCCTGCGCGACCGACCGGCTGCGGAGGCACTCGAGGTGCTCACCGAGCTGATCTCCCTCGACGCGCCGATCATTGGCATTGGCCTGGACTCGGCCGAGGTGGGGCATCCACCGATCGATTTCGTCGAGGTGTTCGCGCTCGCACGGGCACACGGGCTCGAGTGCGTGGCGCACGCGGGCGAGGAGGGCCCGCCGGAGTACGTGTGGCAGGCGCTCGACCTCCTGAAGGTGTCGCGCATCGACCACGGCATTCGCAGCCTCGAAGACGACGCGCTCGTGGACTACCTCGTGCAGAATGAGATCCCCCTCACGGTCTGCCCGTTCTCCAACGTGCGACTGCGGGTCGTCGACCGCCTCGAAGACCACCCACTGCCGGCGATGCTCGCGCGTGGACTGCTCGTGACGATCAACTCCGACGACCCGGCCTACTTCGGCAGCTACCTCGACGACAACTTTCGCGGCCTGCAGCAGACGTTCGGGCTCGATGCGCCCGCGATGGCCGCCCTCTCGCGCAACGCCGTTCAGGCTGCCTTTCTCGCGGATGCCGAGCGGGCGCCGCTTCTCGCCGAGATCGAGGCCTGGCTCGCGGAGCAGCTCTAGCGCGCCTCAGTCGACTGGAGTCACCCGCGGGGGAATCACAGCCACGACGTCGATCTCCACCAGGATATCGAGGAGTTGAGACCCGACTGTGGTTCGCACGGGAAACGGTGCCGTGAAGAATTCCGCGTAGGCGCGGTTGTACTCAGCGAAATCGCGCTTCAGATGCTGTAAATGCACGGTCACCTTGACGCAGTCATCGAGCGTTGCGCCCTGCTCGGCGAGAACGGCAGAAAGGTTGCGCAACACCTGCCGAGTCTGGTCACCAACGTTGTCGGGCATGACGCCGGTTTCGGGTTCGTGGGGAGCGAATCCAGCGCTGAAGAAGAGACCGTGAGAGATCACCGCCTGGCTGTACGGGCCGATCGGACGTGGAGCTCGGGCCGTGTCGACCACAATTTTCGTCATGACAGTCCTTCGTCTTGTTCGGTCTCAGGCGTTCAGGAGGGGAGGACGTCCGAAGGGGACGGCGTCGGAGTACGCCGATGCAGCGCGCAGTACGAGGCGATCAGCATGACGCGGGCCGACGATCTGCAACCCGATCGGCAGGCCGGTGGATGTCGTGCCGCACGGCACGGTTGCGGCCGGTTGCTGGGTGAGATTGAACGGATAGGTGAACGGCGTCCATTCCGCCCATCGCGTGAGGCCTGATCCCGCCGGGACCTCGTGACCGATATCGAAGGCTCCCATGGGGAGGGTCGGTGTCACCAGCAGGTCGTAAGTCTCGTGGAACGCACCCATCTGTAGTCCCAGGTCAGCCCGAACCTGGGTGGCGGCCAGAAAGTCCATGGCGCTGAAGCCCTGGCCCGCGCGGGCAACCTCGAGAAGACCGGGATCGAGTTCGTTCCAGCGTTCGGGGTCGAAAGCCTGGATGACCTTGCCCGCACCCGCGAACCAGAGCGTGTGATATGCATCAATCGGGTCACTGAAACCGGGGTTGACCTCCTCGACGATGGCGCCGAGATCCGCCAGGACCTTGACCGCCGCGTCCACGGATGCCGCAACGTCGGGGTCGACATCGGCGAATCCGAGGTCGCGGCTGTAGCCGATACGCAAACCGGCGATGCCGGATTTGAGTCCGGTCTGGAAGGATGCCGTCGGCTGGGCCAGGGCGGACCAGTCGCGCGAGTCGAACCCGGTGAGCACATCCATCATGAGGGCGGCGTCGTCGACTGTTCTCGTCATGGGCCCGATATGCGCCAGTGTGCCGAAAGGGCTCGTCGGATAGAGCGGCACGGCACCGTAGGTCGGTTTCACTCCGACTATCCCCGAGAACGCCGCCGGGATCCGCACCGAGCCGCCGCCGTCGGTCCCCACAGACAGGGCACCCATACCGAGAGCGACGGCGGCAGCAGAGCCACCGCTGGACCCGCCGCTGGTCTTCGTGGGATCCCAGGGGTTGCCTGTGTTGCCGATCAGTGGGTTGTCGGTGACACCCTTCCACCCGAATTCGGGCGTGGTGGTCTTTCCGATGAGCACGGCGCCGGCCTCACGCAGCCGAGCGACGGAGGGGGCATCCTCCGTGGGGTCCTGTTCGTCGCTGATCAGACGCGACCCGCGCATGGTGGGCCAGCCGCGGGTCAGAAGGAGATCCTTGATGCTGGTGGGCACGCCGTCGAGGGTCCCTTGGGGAGTTCCTGCCTGCCAGCGGGTTTCGGATTCTCGTGCCTGCCGCAGGGTCTCGGTTTCGTCCACCAGGCAGAACGCGTTGACTATGCCATCGAAGCGTTCAATGCGCTCCAAGGCGGCTTGCGCGGCTTCAACGGGGGACACCGTTTTGCGGCGGAATGCGGAGAGGAGTTCGATGGCGGTCATGTCGGCAAGGTCGGTCATTGTCCTAGTGTGAGGGTGAAAGAAGAAGATTGTCAACAATCGACCTTGCCTCCGGCGCACCGCAGTTATAGGGTGTCTATTGTTGACAATCTACTTCTATACGAGCTGAGGACGTTCCGATGACCACGCTGAGCCCCCTGTTGAAGCAAGCCACTCCCGTCGTCGTTGACCGAGCGCTCGGCAGCTGGATCTACGGCACGGATGGATCGACGTATCTCGACTTCACCAGCGGAATCGGCGTGACCAGCACCGGTCACTGCCACCCAGCTGTCGTCGCGGCGGCCCGCGAGCAAACCGGCCGTATCATCCATGCTCAGTACACGACAGTGATGCACAAGCCGCTGTTGGAACTCACGCAGAAGCTCGGTGATGTGCTCCCCGCGGCCCTGGACAGCGTCTTCTACGCCACGTCCGGTTCAGAGGCCGTCGAGGCGTCCATCCGACTCGCCCGGATGGCCACCGGCCGACCCAATATCATCGCTTTTCACGGCGGATTCCACGGCCGGACCGTCGCCGCGGCCTCCCTCACCACAGCCGGTACCAAGTTCCGCGCCGGCTTCAGCCCCCTCATGGGAGGCGTGCACATCGCGCCGTTCCCCTACGCCTTTCGCTACGGCTGGGACGTGGACACGGCCGTCGACTTCGCCCTGAAGGAACTGGACTACCTGTTGCAGACGATCTCGTCGCCCGCCGACACGGCCGGGTTCATCATCGAACCCGTTCTCGGGGACGGCGGGTACTTGCCCACCCCGCCGCGCTTCCTGGAGGGACTACGCGAGCGCGCCGACCGCCACGGCATCGTGCTCATCCTTGATGAGGTGCAGGCGGGATTCGGTCGCACGGGCAAGTTCTGGGGACACCAGTTCAGCAGCATCACTCCTGACATCCTGATCACCGCCAAGGGACTCGCCAGCGGGTTCCCGATCTCGGCCATCGCAGCATCGAGCGCCCTGATGAGCAAGGGATGGGCCGGATCGCAGGGGGGAACTTATGGCGGGAATGCCGTCGCCGCCGCCGCCGCCGTGGCGACGATCGGCGTCGTTCAGGACGAAAACCTCGTCGAGAATGCCCGGGTGCGCGGCAATCAGCTGCGCGTGGGGCTCGATCGCCTGGCACTCGACAACGCGCTCATCGGAGATGTGCGCGGTCTCGGCCTCATGCAGGGCATCGAATTCGTGACGGATGCCGGCGAGCCGAACGGCGCCCTGGCCGGGGCCGTGCAGCAGGCCGCTGTCGCGGAAAACCTGCTGCTGCTTACCTGCGGCTCCGCCGGCAACGTCATTCGCATGATTCCGGCCCTGATTGTGTCGGCCGAGGAGATCGAAACCGGTCTCGAACGCTTCTCCGGCGCGCTTCGCGCCGCCCAGCGTGAGCTCGTTTCGCAGCGGGCCTAGACAAACAGGGGACATATCGGAAATCAGGGGGAGGAGAGGTGGTGCGGCGATGACGGACACGGCAGCGGGGGCCCTTGTGGCGCTGCGCGCGCGCGGAATCGAGGTCGACACCACCTCTCGGCGACGATCCGAGTACGCATATGACGCCTCGAACTACCGGATCGAGCCCCTCGGCGTGATCTTTCCCCGCGACGCGGCAGAGGTGGCCCGCGTGCTGGAGACCTGCCACACGTGTGCCGTTCCGGTGGTTCCCCGCGGCGGCGGCACGTCGATGGCCGGGGGTGCCGTCGGCCCCGGGATCGTGCTGGATTTCTCGCGCCACATGGCCGCGGTGCTGAACATCGACGCGGGCGCCCGTGAGGCCACGGCCGAGGCCGGCATCGTGCTCACCACGTTCCAGCGGGAGGTGGAGCGCGCCTCGGATGGCGCGTTGACCTTTGCGCCAGATCCTTCCAGCAAATCGCGCGCCACCCTCGGCGGGTCGATCGCCAACGATGCCTGCGGCAATCATTCCGTGCGAGACGGGCGCACGTCGGATCACGTCATCTCACTCGATGTGGTGACGGCGGAGGGGCTGCGCCTCACGGCCACGCGCTCGGGCCTCGAGGCAACCGTTGACGGCGACGAGCCGGCCCGGGCGCGAGCGGTCGAGCTGACCGCGGAGCTCCGCAGTCTGGTCAGCGCGAGTCTGAGCGATTTTCGCCTCGAGCTCGGGCGTATTCCGCGTCAGGTGTCCGGTTTCCACCTCTCGCACCTGCTGCCGGAGAACGGATTCGACGTAGCCCGTTCGCTGGTGGGCAGTGAGGGAACCTGCGTCATCGTGGTGAGCGCGACCGTGAAGTTGGTGCCGACTCCGGGTGCCGCCTTGCTCCTGAGCCTGGGCTATGACGACGTCGTCGACGCGGCCAAAGACATCATGACGATCCTCGAGTTCTCCCCGGCCGCGGTCGAGGGCATCGACGAGGCGATCGTCGACACCATGCGGCACCGCCGCGGACCCGATTCCGTGGTCGGGCTGCCCACCGGAAGGGCCTGGCTGTACGTCGACCTCGACGGCGACAACTTGGCAGAGGTCACGGCCACCGCAGAGCGCCTGCTCGTACGCCTCCGCGAGAACGGCCGACTCGTGGACGGCCGCGTAGTGCCGAACCTCGAAGAGCGGGCCTCGCTGTGGCGGGTTCGGGAAGACGGAGCCGGTCTCTCCGCCCGCCTGCACACCGGCGGGGAATCCTGGCCGGGCTGGGAGGACTCCGCCGTCGCGCCCGAGAACCTGGCCGCCTACCTGGCCGACTTCCGTGATCTTCTGGCCCGGTTCGACCTGCAGGGAGTTCTCTACGGCCATTTCGGCGCCGGCTGCATGCATGTGCGCATCACCTTCGACCTGCGAACGGATGCCGGGCGAGCCGTGATGGACGCCTTCATGCGTGCCGCCGCCCGCCTCGTGGTCACGCACGGAGGCTCACTGTCCGGCGAGCACGGGGACGGCCGTGCTCGCAGCGAACTGCTGCCGCTGATGTACTCCCCGGCCATGCTGGCGGCCTTCGACCGCTTCAAGCGCGTCTGGGACTCACGGGGAATCCTGAACCCCGGCGTGCTCGTGCAGCCCGATTCCTTCATGGACAACCTGGCCCTCAGCGGCATCCCGGAGCGCGAATGGCGAACGAGCTTCGACCTCACCCCGGTCACGTCGGCTCCGGCCGGCCACGGCCTCGACCCGTTCGTGCATGCCGTGCAGGCGTGCGTGGGCATCGGCCGCTGCCGATCGGACGCCGGGGGAGTGATGTGCCCGAGCTTCCGCGCCACCGGAGACGAGAAGGACTCCACGCGTGGCCGCTCGCGAGTGCTGCAGGACATGGTTCGCGGTGCCACGAGTGTGGAGAAGGGCTGGCGCTCGGAAGACGTGCGCGAGGCCCTCGATTTGTGCCTGTCCTGCAAGGCCTGTTCCACGGACTGCCCCGTGGGCGTGGACATGGCCACCTATAAGTCGGAGTTCTTCTCCAACTTCTATCGGCGCCGGTTGAGGCCGATGTCGCACTACTCGCTCGGCTGGCTGCCGACCTGGCTCAAGCTGACCGTTCACGTGGCGCCGCTGCTGAACCTCGTGCTGTCGACGCCGCTGCGTCGGGTCGTCGCCGTGCTCGGTGGACTGACCACCAAGCGTGCCCTGCCGAAATTCGCCAGTGCCGCTCAGCTCCGCCGTGAACTCCCCCCGATGACTGCTCCCCGTGCCGCCGGCCCGGCCGACATCGTTCTCGTGGTCGACAGCTTCACGAAGGGGTTCCGCCCCGAGGTGGCCGGGGCCGCCCAGCGCGTTCTCGGCGCCGCCGGCAAGACCGTGGAGTGCAACGCCGATGTCTGCTGCGGCCTGACCCTGATCTCCACGGGCCAGCTGGACAAGGCCAGGAAGCTGCTCACCCGGGCAGCGGTTGCCCTCGACGACGGCTCCGATGCGCCGATCGTCGTGATCGAACCGAGCTGCGCGGCGGCCTTCAAGAAGGATCTGCCCGAACTCATTCACACGGATGCCGCCCGCCGGGTGTCGCGGCGCATCCGCAGTTTCGCCGGAATGGTGACCGAGCTCGCCCAGGCGGGGTGGCAGCCGAACTGGCCCGACGGCGCCGTGCCCCCCTCGGTCACCGTGCAGACCCACTGCCACGAATACTCGGTGTTCGGGGCCGCATCACAGACGGCCGCACTGCGCGCCGTCGGCGTGGCATCCGTGCGCGAGGCAACGGGGTGCTGCGGTGTCGCCGGCAACTTCGGCTTCGAACCCAGCCACTTCGACATCAGCATGCAGGTGGCCGAGCAGGCGCTGATTCCGGCGCTTCGACAAACGGACGCCCGCACCCCGGTTCTCGCCGACGGCTTCAGCTGCCAGATGCAGATCATGCAGCTGGATGCCCAGCGAACCACCCTTCACCTCGCCGAGCTGCTCGACGGCTCCGCACCCCACGAATTCGACAACAGCAAAGGACGATCATGACCCTGACCGACATGACTAAAGCGGCCCGACCCGTTCTCGCCGAACTGAAGACGCGCCTCTACCTGAACGACGAGTGGGTTGATGCCGAGGGCGGCAAAACGTTCGCGGTGGAGAACCCGGCCACCGGCGAGATTCTCGCGCACGTCGCCGATGGATCCGTCGCCGACGCGGAACGGGCCATCAACGCCGCCGGTGCGGCGCAGTCCGACTGGGCGAAGACATCACCCCGTGTCCGCAGCGAGATCCTGCGCCGCGCGTACGACCTCATCATCGAGCGGACGGAGGAGCTCGCGGCGCTCATGACAGCCGAGATGGGTAAACCGCTGGCCGAAGCCCGCGGCGAGGTGGCCTACGGTGCCGAGTTCTTTCGCTGGTTCTCGGAGGAGGCCGTGCGGATCAGCGGGGATTACACGACCACCGGCGACGGCAAGAACCGCATCGTCGTGACTCGGGTTCCCGTGGGTCCGTGCGTGCTCGTCACGCCCTGGAACTTTCCCCTCGCGATGGGCACGCGCAAGATCGGACCGGCCATCGCGGCCGGCTGCACCATCGTGTTCAAGCCGGCCGCCCAGACACCGCTGACCTCGCTGGCACTGGTCGACATTCTGCACGAGGCAGGCCTGCCTAAGGGCGTGCTGAACGTGGTCACGACCACGCGGGCATCCGAGGTGGTGGGCAACTGGATGAGCAGCGGCGTCGCGCGCAAGGTCAGCTTCACGGGGTCCACCGCGGTCGGCAAGATCCTGCTGACGCAGGCGGCCGAAAACGTGATGCGGTCCTCGATGGAGCTCGGCGGCAACGCGCCCTTCATAGTCTGCGCTGATGCGAATATCGACCGAGCCGTCGACGGCGCGATGATGGCCAAACTGCGCAACATGGGCGAAGCCTGCACGGCGGCGAACCGCTTTCTGGTGCACCGTTCCGTGGCCGTGGAATTCACCGAGAAGCTCGCCGCGCGCATGTCGGCCCTCACCGTGGGGGACGGCGCTGTGGCCGGTACCGACATCGGTCCGCTGGTGGATGAAGCCGGGCTCGACAAGGTTCAGGATTTCGTGGATGATGCGGTGACGAGAGGTGCGAGAATTGTGGTTGGCGGATTTCGGCCGGAAGGTTCCGGCTACTTCTACCAGCCCACCGTTCTCGCCGACGTCAGTCCGGATTCGGCGCTCATGAGTGCGGAGATTTTTGGACCGGTTGCTCCCATCGTTGTCTTCGACGACGAGAACGAGGCCATCCGGCTGGCCAACGACACGGAATGGGGACTGGTGGGATACGTCTTTACCCAGGACATCGACCGTGCCCTCCGCATGGGTGAGGAGCTCGAGGTGGGCATGGTGGGAGTCAACACCGGACTCGTGTCGAATCCGGCAGCGCCCTTCGGCGGCGTCAAGCAGTCGGGCCTGGGGCGCGAGGGCGGGCGCCTCGGCATCGATGAATACCTGGAATACAAATACCTGGCGATTCCGCGCTGATCCGTGCAGCGAATCCGTCACTTGAGAAGAAGAGGACACAATGCCTGGTGAAGATGGCCTGTCGGCACTGGAAGGACGACCGACGTCCGTGCTGATCGCCGATCAGTTGCGCGAACGAATCATCGACGGGTCTTTTCACCCCGGCGAGCAGATCCGCGAAGCGAGTCTCGTGGAACGGCTGCAGGTCTCCCGGGGGCCGGTGCGGGAGGCTCTGCAGCGGCTCAGCCAGGAGGGGCTGCTGGTCAGTCACCGCAACCGAGGGGTGTTCGTTCTCGACCTGACGATCACTGACATCAGGGAGATCTACGCCGCGAGAGAAGCGATCGAACTTGGCGCCGCGACCGAGATTCTGGCGGAGAGACGCGGCGAGCTGGCGGCGATCGCCGAGACCCTCTCTCGCATCATCGAGGAGATGGTTCCGTTGGTGGCGGCCGGAGACTGGCACCGACTCTCGGAGGTCGACCTCAACTTTCACCTGGCTTTCGTGAAGAGCGCGGGAAACTCGAGGCTGTCGAGGATCTACTCCACGCTCGCCGCCGAGTCCCGAATTTGCATGGTCAACCTTGAAGTGTCGTACCCTCGCCCGGCGGCGCTGACCGAGGAACACCAGCACCTGGTGGACCTGCTCGTGGCCGGCGACGACGAGAACCTGCACCGCGCCATCCGTCAGCACATGAGGTCGGCCATCACCGACCTGAGCGCGTCGATGCTGGCCGACAAGTCCCACCACGGCTGAGTCGACGGTGGGGGTTGCGCCAACGGGGGTCGCGTATGTAGTCTGATTGTCAACAATCGACAATAAAGGATGCGTGACCCATGGACATTTCCCTCAGTGAGTATGGCGAGCGTCTTCGTGGGGTACGTGAGCGAATGTCCCAACAGGGGCTCTCGGCCTTGATGGTCTCCGACCCCTCCAATCTCTACTACCTGACCGGCTACAACGCCTGGTCCTTCTACACAGCCCAGGTGCTCTTCGTGCCGGCAGTGGGCGACCTGGTGCTCTTCGCCCGCACGATGGATGCCCATGGCGCATTCCGTACGTCCTGGTTGCCCCAGGAGAACGTGTACGGGTACCCCGACGAACTCGTGCACCGGGCGGGCGTGCATCCCTTCGACTGGGTCGGGGGCAAGCTTCGGGAACTCGGTGTCGTCGCCTCCGCCGCGGGCGAACAGGTCGGGCTTGAACTCGACTCGCACTTCTTCTCGCCCAAGGCCTACCGCGCCCTGGTAGCCGCCCTCCCGGAATGGAACTTCGTCGATTCTGTCGAATTGGTGAACTGGGTGCGATCCGTGAAATCTCTCGCCGAAATTGACTTCATGCGCTCGGCCGCCCAGATCGCCACGGTCGCTATGTCGACGGCCTTCGAGCACGTACGCGTGGGGTCACGGCAGTGCGACGTGGCTGCGGAGATCAGCCGAGCGCAAATTCGGGGCACCGCAGAATTCGGCGGCGATTATCCCGCCATCGTGCCGATGATGCCCACCGGCGCGGAAGCCGACACGCCTCACCTCACGTGGACCGATGCCCCTTTTGAAGACGGCCAGGCCGTCATCGTCGAGCTGGCCGGTGCCTACCGTCGGTACCACGTGCCGCTCGCTCGCACGGTGATGCTGGGACGGCCGTCCCCCGAGCTGCAGCGGGTCGCCGCCGCGGTCGGTGAGGGGATCCAGGCCGTGTTGGAGATGGTGCGGCCGGGAGCCCAGGCGCGAGATCTTGCGGCGACCTGGGAGCGGGTCCTGGCCACGCACGGGCTCGCCAAGCCGTCGCGCATCGGCTACTCCATCGGAATCGGCTACCCGCCGGACTGGGGCGAGCGAACGGTCAGCCTGCGCGAGGAAGACGAAACCGTGCTGCGCGAGAATATGACATTCCACCTGATCGGTGGCATGTGGATGGACAACTACGGCTATGAACTGTCCGAACCGATGCGCGTCACCGCCACCGGCGTCGAGACCTTCACGAGCCTTCCGCGCCAGCTGATCAACGCGGGAATCCTGTCATGAGCGTCATCAATCTTCCATACGCGGCACGGGCTGCGCGCCTGACCGGTTCCGTCATCGACTCGAGCACCTCCCTCCTCGCCGCGCAGACCCACGACATCGTGCGCTTCGCCATGGGGTCACCGTCGGACGAGGCCGTACCCCTCGAGGTGCTTCGCGATATCGCCGCATCCCAGCTCGACCACAGCAGCTTCACCTACGGCGCAACGGAGGGGGAACCCGCGCTGCTCGAGCAGCTCGTGAGCTATCTCGCTACCTTGTCCGAACCCACCTCGCTCGACCGGATAACCATTACAGCGGGGGGAATGCAGGGCCTGGACCTGGCCTGCAAGATCTTCGTCGACCCGGACGACCTCGTTATCATCGAAGGTCCGACGTACACGAACGGAAGCGCCACAGCCGCGAGCTACGGTGCCGACCTGCTCGAGGCCCCCGTCGATGAGAACGGCCTGATCGTGGAGGCCCTGCCCGATCTGGTGCGGGGCACAGGCAAGACGCCGAAGGCGATCTACGTCATCCCGAATTTTCAGAATCCTTCCGGCACGACCCTGTCTGCGGGCCGACGGGAGCATCTTCTCGAGCTGGCACATCAGTGGAACGCGGTCATCATTGACGACGATCCCTACGGACTGCTGCGCTTTGCCGGAGAAGACCTGCCGAGCTTCCAGAGCCTCAGCCCCGCAGATCCCCTGCTCTTTTCGGTACGAACCTTCTCCAAGATCCTGTCGCCGGGCCTGCGCGTGGGCTGGGTCGACACCGACCCGTCGATTCGGCAGCTCGTCATCAACGCCAAGCAGTCCATGGACACCTGCACCAACGTTCCCGCCCAGCACATGGTCGCGGAATTCATTCGGCGCGGAGGTCTGTCCGACCACCTGACGATGATCAGGAGCCAATACCTGGAACGCAAGATCGCCATGACGGACAGCCTGCAGCGGCACCTCGGTGACCGGGTCACGATGACCGATCCCGACGGGGGCTTCTTCCTCTGGGTGACCCTGCAGGGAGAGGATCGCCTCACGTCGACGTCTGCCCTCTTCGAAACGGCCCTGGCCGAGGGGGTCGCCTTCATTCCTGGGCCGGCCTTCTCCTCGACGAGCCGGTACGACGACTCCCTGCGGCTCTGTTTCGCGTCCACATCGCCGGACCGGATCGAGGAGGGCGTCAAGCGTCTCACCCGTGCCCTTGACCTCGCCCGGATGCTGCGATGACATCGACCGCGGACGGCGTCTCCGCTCTGGAGGCCGGCGTGCTCAGCCAACTCGACCACGATGAACTCCTGCTGCTCACGGCCTCACTCGTTGCCGCGGGCGGGGAGAACCCCGGGTCGACGGAGGAAGCCACCGTGGCGGTGCTGCGCGAAGCCTGCGAACGTTATGGCTTCGATGTGGAGCTGACGGAGGTCGCGCCCGGGCGACAGAATCTGGTCGCCACGCTCGAGGGCGGAACAGGCCAGGGACTTATGTTCCTCGGGCACTCCGACGTCGTGCCCGCCGGCGAGGGCTGGACCAGCGACCCGTTCGAGCCCTACGCCCGGGATGGCCGGCTCTACGGCCGCGGAACCACCGACATGAAGGGTGGATTGGCCGCCATCGTGCTCGCCATGGCGGCAATTCGGGCTTCGGGAGAGCAGCTCCGCGGGCCCCTGCAGCTCGTCTGCACCGTTGACGAGGAAGATCGTGGCCTCGGACTTCGCGCCTATGTGCCGACCGCTCAGCGGGGCGTCTTCGCGGCGTGCGTCGTGGCAGAGCCGACCGATCTGCAGACGGTGATCGCGTGTCGTGGCGACAGCTACCTCTCGCTCACCGTCGGCGGCCGGGCTGCTCACTCCGGGAGACCTGGCGACGGTCGCAATGCCATCGCCGCGGCAGCGCGCGTGCTGGAAATCGTGCGTGCCGACCATGAAGCCCTGAGCGCGGTGCAGCATCCGCTGCTCGGCTCCGGAACATGGAGCGTAGGTACGATTACCGGGGGCACGGGAACCTCCGTCGTCGCTGCCGACTGCGCGGTGACCCTTGATCGACGGCTGATGCCCGAGGAAAACGCGCAACTGATCGTCAACGAATTTATGGAAAAGGTCCGTGACGCCGGAATTGATGGAGACGGGATTGTTGTGAGCCTGGTTATAGACATGGAAATGCCCGGATTCACCACCGACCCGGCGCATCCGCTCGTCGTCGGTGCGGTGGAGGCCATGGCCGATGCCGGAGGCGGCAGGCAATCCGTTGGCGGGTGGAGCGCGGCCTGTGACGGGGGCTTCGTGGCTCGAGACCTGGGCATACCGTGCATCGTGCTCGGACCCGGCGGCCTGAACGACCAGGCGCACCAGCCCAACGAGTCGGTGAGCATCAACGAACTCGCCATCGCCGCCCGCGCGTATGTGCTGCTCGCCCTGCGGCTGGTGGGTCGCCAGTGAGCGCCGCCCGTCCCGTGCTCGTCGTGCTGTACAAGGACGACCTGCCCGACTGCATGCCCCTGATCGAGGCCGCTGCCGAGGTGCGCTATGTGCGCGCCGCGGAACTCGCCACGGCGATCCCTGGCGCAGATGCCTTGCTGCTGTGGGACTTCTTCTCGTCGGCCGTCGAAGACGTCTGGGCGCACGCGGACTCGCTCAGATGGATCCACGTGGCCGCGGCCGGAGTCGACAAGCTCCTGTTCGACGGGCTGCGCCAGTCGGGCGTCGTCGTCACGAACTCCCGCGGCATCTTTGACCGGCCCATCGCTGAATTCGTGCTCGGCGGCATCCTGGCGATGGCCAAGGACCTGCCCGGGTCTCTGCGCCGCCAGCGGGACGGCGTCTGGGAGCACCGGGAAACGGATCGCATCGACAACGCGAACGCGCTCATCGTGGGCACCGGATCCATCGGTCGGGAGACGGCGCGGTTGCTGCGCGCCGTCGGAATGCGGATCGAGGGCGTGGGACGAACGGCACGAACCAACGACGCCGACTTCGGAACGGTTCATGCCTCCGCCGACATCGAGTCCGTGGTGGGCGAGCACGACTATGTCGTGCTGATCGCTCCCTTGACGGACGCAACCCGCGGGCTCGTCGACGCGTCGGTCCTGGCCGCCATGAAGCCGAGCGCACGCCTCATCAACGTGGGGCGGGGCGAACTCGTGCACGAGGGAGCCCTTGCGGATGCGCTGAGCCAGGGCGTCATTGCCGGTGCGGCGCTCGACGTTTTCAGCACGGAGCCACTTCCGGCCACGAGCCCGCTCTGGCGGCTGGAGAACGTGTTGATCTCGGCGCACCTCAGCGGAGACGCTGCCGGCTGGCTCGAACGGTTATCGGCACTCTTCGCCGACAACTTCGGCCGTTATACCGCCGGAGCCGAGCTTCTCAACGTGGTCGACAAGGAGCTCGGCTTCGTACCCGGGGGATAGTTAGCGGAAGAGGGTGCCGAGCGAGTTGAGCGTCAGCGTGCGGTCGGCGATTCGGAGGCCTTCCCAGACGGTGACCTGGTTCGCAGTCAGCACGGTCTTGCCGAGGGCAGCCTCCAGTTCGTTGACGAACTGGAGCGAGTGCATGGCCGTGTCCGGGATCAGGATCGCCTGCGCGTCCGGGTGATCGGCCGCGCGAGCCATGGCGAGGATCTCGGGCAGGCCCAGCAGGCCGACCTCCCCGGCAGTGGCGATGTCATTGCTCTGGAACGAGACGACCGAGATGCCGGCGTCAGCGAGGAATCGCTTGAAGTGCTGGGCGAGGTCGTCGGGGTAACTCGCGGCGACGGCAACCTTGTCGATGGAGAGCGCGCGGCAGGCCTGGGCGAACGCGATGGACGTGGATGATGCGGGGACACCGCTGGCGCGGCTGACCTCTGCGGCCTGGTCGTGCGCACCCTGCCAGCCGTACACGAAGCTTCCGGAGGTGCAGGCCCACATGATGGAATCGGGCGCCTCGCCGGCCAGCTCCCGCGCGCCGGCGAGCAGGTTCTCTGATCCGCCGACGGCCAGCAGCTCGTCGACCAGGTGGGCGACGTCGCCGCCGGCCGTGCGCACGAGGGGCAGCCGAATGGCCCCGGATGTGGCCTGTTCGAGGAAAGGAAAGTCGTCGTCGGCGCCCATGCCCGGATAGAGGAGTCCAACGCTGGGTACTGCGGCCTGGGTTGTCATGATTGCCCTTCGATCGGTAACGAACCGTGCATCATATTTGGAAGATTGTTGACAATCCTACAGGGAGTGGGTAGGTTTTTCGACAAGCACCACGGGGTTCACCGGAGAGCCGCTAGGAGTAACCGCACGAGGTCCAACCTTGGGCCCTACGAGATCGGAACCACTCATGATTCGACAGTATTCGCGCAGCGCGGCAATGCGTGGGGTTGGCGTCATCGCGGCAGGCCTGCTTCTGGCCGGAAGCCTCAGTGCCTGTTCGACCACGACCGCGAGCGATGCCGGCACCGACGTCAGTACCCTTCAGAACGGAAAGGACCTCGGCTACCTGCGCGTCGGGATCGCCAACGAACCGCCGTACACCGAGGTGAACGCCGACGGGTCCGTGCACGGCGGCGAGCCCGACGTGCTGCGAGAGGTCTTGAAGACTATGGGGATCGGCGAGATCCAGGGCATCATCACCCCGTACGACGCCATGATCCCCGGCCTCAACGCCAACCGCTGGGACGTGGTGGCCGCCGGCCTCTTCATGAAGCAGTCCCGGTGCGCGGCGGTCGCCTATTCAGAGCCCATCATCGTCTCCACGGAGTCGTACGGCACTCCGGTCGGCAACCCGAAGAACATCACCACCCTCGCCGACATCCAGGAGAATACCGATCTCAAGATCGCCGTACTCTCCGGAGGCTTCGAAGAGGGAATCCTCAAGACCATCGAGCTTCCCCAGGACCAGATCGTGCTCGTGAAGGACAGCCGCAGCGGCATGGAGGCGGTCACCGCCAACCGTGCCGACGCCTTCCTGCTGCCGACCCTCTCGCTCCGCTCGCTCGTTCAACAGGACCCGAGCATCGAGGTGACCGACCCCATCGAGGACGCGCCGCGCACGGGTTCCGGAGCGGCATTCCGCAAGGGCGACACCGAGTTGCTCGCGGAGTACAACAAGCAGCTGGCCATCTTCAAGGAGACGCAGGCCTACACGGACATCATGGTCAAGTGGGGCTTTGACCCCGAGGCCGCCAAGGGCGTCACCGCCGCCGAGCTCTGCGAGAACGAGGGCTAGGTCACCAGCCCGTATCGCTCGGTGCGGAACCCGCTTGAGGGTCCGCACCGAGCGCATCCGTTCTCACCGTCAGAAAGGCTGGTCACGGTTTGGATGCCGTATTTGACTACTCGGGACTCCTTGTTCAGGGCCTGGGCGTTACCATTCTCGTCACGGTCCTCGGCGCGATCCTCACCATCGTTGTCGCGTTCATCGCGGGGCTCTGCAGCCTCTCGACCCATCGCTGGCTGCGGTGGCCGGCGACATTCTTCGTCGAATTCTTCCGCGGCACCGGGCTTCTCGTGCAGATGTTCTGGTTCTTCTACGCCTTGCCGTTCCTTGGCATCGAACTCGCCCCGCTGGTGGCCGGTGTTTTGGCGCTGGGATTGAACGAGGGCGCGTATGCAGCCGAGGTTGTGCGCGGAACCATTCGGTCCCGGGCAAAGGGACAAACCGAGGCGGCGATCGCCCTCGGCATGACGCCGGCCTTGCGGATGCGGCGCATTCTCATTCCGCAGTCGATTCCGGCCATGCTCCCCGCCTTTGGAAACGTCATGGTCGACCTGTTGAAGAACACGTCCCTCGTGTCCCTGGTCACCGTGTCGGACCTCACGTGGCGGGCGTTCACAGCCCGCACGGTGACCGGCCAGACCGTTGAACTGTTCCTCACCATCCTCGTGCTCTACTACCTGCTCTCCCTGCTGATCGGCTGGCTCATTCGTTACCTCGAAAAGCGATTCGCGCTCGACCGCAAGTCGCTCGCCAAAGCCAAACCGCTCAAGGCGCTGGCAGGAAGGTTCTCGTCATGAGTGTCTGGGACACCGCATTCGCCATCTCGATCATGCCGATCCTGCTCAAGGGACTCTGGCTGACCATCCAGATCACCCTCGTGGGATTCGTCATCAGCCTGGTTGTCGGCCTGGTGGTCGCCGTCATCCGGTACCTGAAGATTCCGATCATCTCGCCGCTGGCCACCTTCTACGTGTCGTTCGTGCGAGGAGCACCGCTGCTCGTGCAGGCCTACGTTGCCTTCTACGTGTTGCCGTTGCTCGGTGTCACCTTCGACGCCCTGCCCACCGGAATCGTGGTGATCGGGCTGAACTACAGCGCTTACACGGCGGAGGTGTATCGCGCCGGCATCGAACAGCTCCACAAGGGGCAGTGGGAGGCCGCGACGGCGTTGAGTCTTCCGCGCTGGCGCACCTGGGTGCGCATCGTGATTCCGCAGGCCGTTCGACCCATCATCCCCGTACTCGGAAACTACCTGATCATGATGTTCAAGGACTCGGCGATCCTGTCGTCGATCACCATCATCGAGTTGCTGGGATCTGCCCTGTCGATCGGGAGCAGCTACTACCGCTATCTCGAGCCCATCTCAATCATCGGCCTGATGTATCTCGCCATCAGCTTCCCGTGTTCACTTCTCATCAAGAAACTGGAGCGTCGTTTTGTCCCCCAACACTGAAACGCTGAAGACCCTCAACAGCACCGGCGCCCCGCGCGACGTCGAGATCTCCTTCGCCCAGGTGAGCAAGGCCTGGGGAGACAATCACGTTCTGCGCGGCCTCGACCTGGAGGTCAAGGCCGGGGAGAAGGTGTCCATCATCGGGCCGTCGGGCTCGGGAAAGACCACCATCCTGCGCATCCTGATGACGCTCGAGACGCCCGACGTCGGGCTGGTCACAGTGGGTGGTGACGTTCTCTGGGACGCCAAGCCCGGCGTGAAGAACAAGGAGACGAAGCAGACGCAGAAGACCCGTCGCAAGGTCGGTATGGTCTTCCAGCAATTTAATCTCTTCCCGCATCTGACCGTGCTCGAGAACGTGATCGAGGCGCCCATCCACGTGCTGGGAATCTCGAAGCAGGAGGCGACCGAGCGTGCCGTTGACCTGTTGGAGCTCGTCGGCCTGCAGGAACACATGAAGCACACCCCGCCCGAGCTGTCCGGCGGCCAGCAGCAGCGGGTGGCCATCGCGCGTGCGCTGGCGATGCGCCCCCGCGTGATGCTCTTCGACGAGCCGACGTCGGCCCTCGATCCCGAGCTGATCGGTGAGGTGCTGAACGTGATCCGCCGGCTCGCCACGACGACGGACATGACCATGCTCATGGTCACCCACGAGATGAGGTTCGCGCAGGAGATTTCCGACCGCGTGGTGATGTTCGACAAGGGCGTTGTGGTCGAGCAGGGCCCGCCCGACCAGATTTTTAAGGACCCGCAGGAAGAACGAACCCAGCGCTTCCTCAAGGCGGTGACGTCCTACTAGTCCCGCGTGGTCGGCCGGGGCCGCGCCAGGAGGCGTTGCCCCGGGCCGACTGCCGGAAGGTCGCACAGGGCGAGCGCCGCCCACATTGTGGCCTGGTTGGCGGAGATGATCGGCTTGCCCAATTCGCGCTCCAGGGGAGCGATGAGGTCGTAGGTGGGAAGGTTCGTGCACGACACCACGATCGCCTGGGCCTCCGGTGAGTCGGCGAGGCGGATGAGTTCCGCGGTGCGACGGTAGGGCACGGTCCACATGTTGGCGTCCATGCCCAGGTGGGCGATGCCGGTCACGGCGACCGAACTCTCAATCAGGAAGTCCTGCAGGCGGATGGTGATTTCAGCGTCGTAGGGCGTTGCAATGGCGACCCGGTTGACGCCGAGATGTCCGAGGGCCGAGACGATGGCCCCCGATGCCGTTACGGCGGGTGCGCCTCCGGCGGACATCAGGGCCGCGGCCACCGCCCGCTCGCCGGCGCGCCCGTTGGCGAAGCTGCCCGATGTGCACGCGTAGGCGTACACCGTGGGCGCAATGGTCATCAGCTGCTGTGCCGTGGAGCGGATTCCGGTTTCGTCGCCGAGAGACTCCACCATCTCCAATGTAACCGGCAGTGGGTCGAACGGTGTGCGAGCAAAGAAGAGGGAGGCTTGCGGAGGTACCCACCGCCAGAGTTCGGCATCGAGGGCCATGTCATGGGGTGCCACGACCCCGATGCCGATGTGTGTCGGGGGCCCGAGGGGAATCTCGTTGTGGTGCGTCGTTTTCGCCAATGCTGCCTCCCCATGCCGGTGCGATGGCCGTCGTGCATGAGGCCTGTGCTCAGTATTGTTGACAATCCTACACAATACAACCTAGGATTTTAAAAAATCGAAGGGAAGATTACATGGCTCGCTACATCACCGTCACGCTCGAAACTCGAGGCGTCAGCTGCCTGGCACGACTGCTTGACGACGAGGCCCCGCGTACGGCGGCCGCTGTTTGGGACGCCCTGCCCCTGTCTTCGGCCGTGTTCCACGGTAAGTACGCCCGCAACGAGATTTACAACCTCGTCCCGGCTTTCGCGCCTGTCGAGCCCGGCAAGGAAAACACCACCATCACGCCGATCCCCGGAGACCTCTGCTACTTCGAATTCGACGCCAACGATCTGGCGACACCTTCACACGGGTACACCACCGGCGAAGGTCCTCAGAAACTCAGCAAAATCATCGATCTGGCCCTCTTCTACGGCCGCAACAACCTCTTGATCAACGGCGATCAAGGTTGGGTGCCGGGAAACGTCTTTGGAACAATCGTCGAAGGACTAGAGGAGATGGCCATTGCCTGTCAGGACGTGTGGATGGGAGGCGCCCGCGGCGAAGTCCTGACCTTCGCCCGCTCCGACCGCACCTGATTTCTACGCGCGGGGGCGGAAATCCCGGGGCCAGTCGGAGGCGCGGATGCGTTTGATCTCCTTGATTGGCCCCAACGTTCCCCACTCGTCAAGGCCGAGGCGTGAGAGCGGGTTGAGCAGTTCGATGCGGGGGTGACTGCCATCGAGAACTTCCGAGCTCACGGCCGCGTGAGTAACCTCGCCGAACACAAGCGTGCAATCGCCCATGCGGATCGTTCGGTGGAGTCGGCACTCGAGGGCGACGGGGGATTCTGCGACCCGCGGCGTCTCCACGGTGAGGCTTGGCTCCCGGGTGAGTCCAGCCTGATCGAACTCGCTCACCTCGGGCGCGAAATCAGTTCCCGTCGCGTTGATCTCCTCGAACAGATTCACCGGGCTGAAGTTGACGACGAAGTTTCCGGTGGCTTCGATGTTGCGCAGCGTGTCTTTCTCGCCCACCGACGTGAATTGCAGGATCGGCGGGTCGACTGAGGCCACGGTGAAGAACGAGTGGGGAGCCAGGTTGTGCACCCCAGTCGGCGACGTGCTCGACACCCAGGCGATTGGTCGCGGCACCACCACCGAGGTCAGAAGGCGGTAAAAGTCTCGCGGCGGCATGTGTCCGGGTTCAAAGTGTGTGCGCACACTTCAGGCTAACAACGCCGGGCCACGCAAACCCCGACAACGCCGCATGCCAAGCGGATGCGACAGTGGCGATGTTCCAGGTGGCGCTAGTCGGTGTCTGATTCCCTGGTCGCATCCTTCACGGCGTCGGCGGCATCCGAGACGACGGTCTCGGCCTTCTGCCGTTGGGTGGTGGCGGCCGTGCTGGCCTGGTCGATCAGCTCCGACACCTTGGCTTGGGCCAGGGCCGCGGCATCCCTGGCGGCCTGTTCGGTCTGAGCCACCACCTTCTGCAGGTTAGGGTCGCCCCACACCTCCCGCGCCTTCGTGGCTAGCCGGTCGTAGGCGCGACGCCCCGCCCGTGAGCCGAGCACGTAGCCGGTCGCCAAGCCGGCGAGAAAGAGAAGTCTGCCTCTCATTGCTGAACCTCCGAGATCGGTGAAGTAACGACAGGGATACCGTACGTTCCTAACCGAATGTGCTCAAGGGATTGACAACGTCTAGTGCACAGCCGACCCCGGAGGGTGTGCCAGCGCGTCGCGGCTCAGCATCGCCGCACCGGCCACGGCCGCCGGCATCACAAAGACCGCCGCAAACGGGATGAGGAACAGCAGGTAGGTGGCGGCGCCGAAGCCGAGGCTGGTCGCACGACGGCGGGCCAGCATCCGTCGCCTGTCGCGAAGCGAGAACCCCCGGGCATCGAAGGCGAAGCCGGTGAGTTCGAGCGTGAGGATCCAACCCCCGACGGCCGCGCCGAGCGTGAAGGCAAGCATGCCGCCCACGACCGGAATGAGGCTGCTGATCACGAACAGCGGTGCGAGAAGAACGGCAGGCACCAGTAAGCGAGCGCCGTCGCCGATGGCGCGCCACAGTGAAGCCAGAACGCCGGTCTCAGGGGCGGTGGGCGGAGCGCCCAGACGGGTTTCGACCGAGCGCCAGATGCGTTCGTAGAACGGGTCGCCCACCAGCAAGGTGACAGCGGTGTAACTGTAGACCAGCACGAGGATACCCACTGTCACCACGGCGGCGCCGGCCGCGACGCGTGAGCCCGTGCGCCAGGGCTCGCCCCAGCCGTCGGCGAACGGTGTCATCCAGGTGGCCAGTCCTCCGAGGTTGACGGCGAGCACGGCGATCCCCGCAAGATAGATCAGGCCCACGATGAGAGCGGGCAACGCGCCGAGCAGCATGAGTCGGGGTGAGGTGACCCACATTCCGAAACCCCGGCCGAGAAACCCGACCCCAGAGCCGAGTTCTCGCAGGAGGCCGGGTGACGGGGGAGCCGAGGGGTGCATCCGCTCAGAATATCGCGGCCGGACGGACCCGTGTGCGGATCGGCAGTCCTGCATATCTTGGTGCCGTCGCCCGCGGGTGCGCCGCGAGACCCTAACCTGAGAGTAGGCCAGAAAGGCTGGAACGACGCAAGGAGCCGGATTGACCCACCCCTACGCGCTGCACGTCGACCTGCTCGCCCCCTGTTTCTGCTGCCAGGCCAGGCAGCCATTCCACTTCACCTCCGCAAGTGATCAGGCGGTCTGCTCTTTCTGCGTGCGCCACCTCGGTGCGGAGAAGGCCGAACGTCGCGACAGTGATCACCTGCGGCTGTGGACGGAACTCTTCAACGACGAGCAGGAAATGCATCGGTCCTACGTCGCGGCGACGAAGGCGACCATCGCGGAGCGGGATGCAGCGATTGTCGAGCTCACGACGCACGTCGGGCAGCTCGCAGCTCTCGTGGCCGGGCACTTCGACGCGACCCCGACCGACGGTGTGCGGGGGTTACTGGAAAACGACTTGATCAAGCGCGCCGAGCGGAAGACCGAGCTGGCCTCACGCCAAATCGACTGGGCCATGGCTGTGATCTGGCGCATTGGTGCCCTCCATCATGACGACGCCGAGAACCCCGGGCACTGTGTCTGTGGGCGGGCTCTCGGGAGCTGCGCAGAGGGGCTCGCGATCGATCCTGTTCGAACGGCCATGAATGACTGGGGAAAGAAGAACGTGCAGTTGCTGCGAAACGGTAAGCGCAACGGCCTGCCGGCCGACCACCCTGCGGTGATCGGCGAACGGACGCGCTGACCCTAGTGTGCCATCGGTGCCGGTTCGTTCGCCGTCACCGGGCTGCGACGCACGAAGAAGGCGAGCGGGATCGCGAACAGGGAGATGACCGCGCCGTACACGAATGCAGACTGAACCCCGGCAGCCGTCGCGGTGACCTCGTTCACGCCGTCTGCGATCAGACCGGCAGACTGTGAAGCCATCACGGCGATGAAGAGGGCTGTTCCCGCGGCACCGGCGAGCTGCTGAACTGTTCCCACCACGGCGCTGCCGTGCGAGTAGAGCTTGGGGCGCAGGGACGCGAGGCCGGCGGTGAAGAGCGGCGTGAAGATGAGCGCGAGCCCCACGCTCAACGAAATGTGGGCCGTCATTAACAGGGACGGCGCCGTGGACTCGCCCATCAGCGTCATCGACCAGAGCGCGCCGCTGACGATGATCGAGCCGGGGGCGAGCAGCACCGTAGGGCCGAACTTGTCGTAGATGCGACCGACGAACGGCGCGAGAACACCCATGGTGATGCCGCCGGGAAGAAGCAGCAGGCCGGTGGCGAGGGCGTCCAGGCCCAGCACGTTCTGCATATAGATCGGAAGCAGGATGATGGTGCCGAACAGGGCCATCATGCTCAGGCCGAGCATGATAATGGCCACGGTGAAGGTGCGCGACTGGAACGTGCGCAGGTCGAGCAGCGCCCGGTCGGTGCGCTGCAGAGTGAGCTGACGGAGCACGAACAGGGCGAGGGCGAGTACGCCGATCACGAGAGGAACGATGCCGGCGGCGGCCCCGGACTCGCCGGTCGAACCCAGGTTGCTGAGGCCGTAGACGAGCCCACCGAACCCGAATGCGGAGAGGACGATCGAGAACGTGTCGATCGGCACCTGGCGCGGCGTGGTGACGTTCTGGATGCGCGCGGCGCCGAGCAGTAGAGCGCCGATAGCGATGGGCAGCACCAGGATGAACATCCAGCGCCAATCCAGCACGCTCAGGATGATGCCCGAGATGGTGGGGCCGATGGCGGGAGCCACCGAGATGACGATGGAGATGTTACCCATCGTCTTGCCACGCGAGGCGGGAGCAACGAGGGTCATGACCGTGGTCATGAGCAGCGGCATCATGATGGCAGTGCCACTGGCCTGCACGACGCGGCCAAGGAGCAGAACTTCGAAGCCCGGAGCGAGCGCCGCGATGAGCGTTCCCAGGCTGAAAAGCGTCATTGCGGCGATGAACACGGGGCGGGTATTGAATCGCTGCAGCAGGAAACCTGTGATGGGGATGACCACCGCCATGGTGAGCATGAATGCGGTCGTGAGCCACTGGGCAGCGGACGCGGTGATGCTGAGGTCGGTCATGAGGTGCGGCATCGCCACGCCCATGATCGTCTCGTTCAGGATGACCACGAATGCCGAGACCAGCAGCAGGGAGATGACCAGGCGGTTGCGCGCCGAGTCGTCCCGAACCGGGCCGTCGACGAAGGGCGGAGCCTGGGTCGCCTCCGGCGAGAGAGGGGGAAGGGTGCGCTCGGTCATACGAAGTCCTGTCAAATCAAAAATGGCGTGCACTGGCACGCTTCTAACCCAGCGTTATGCCCGGTGTGCTTTATTCCTCACTGGGTGAATTTCGTACGGGTCTGTGGCACGAGGCGCGATGCCGAGGCCGCGAAAAGGGAGCGGAGACGCCGGACGCCGGGATCGGCATCCGTTGCCTCGCGCGTGACCACATAGTCGTGCCGGTAGATGGGCACCGACAACGGATGCAGGGTGACGTTGTCGGGCAGGTGGGCGACGGTCAGCTCCGGCACGAGAGCAACGCCCGCCCCGGCCGAGATGAGCGACAGGATGACACCGAAATCGACGGCCTCGGCCACCGCGCGCGGTGCGAATCCGGCGAGCCCACAGGCTCGCTGGACCATTTCGTGGCAGGCCCAGTTCCTGTCGTGCGGAAGAATCCAGTCGTGGGTTGCGTAGTCGCTCAGGGTCATCTCCTTGCCAGGGGAGCCTCCTTCGGATGACGGAAGTGCGAGCCAAACCTGCTCCCGGGCGATCGGGGTCACCACGCAGCCATTGAGGTCGCCGATCGCCATGTTGGAGTACGAGTGGGTGAGGGCCAGAGTGACATCGCCGTTGGCCAGCGCGGGCAAGGAGTCGTGAGGCTCAAGTTCGAGAAGTTCGATGCGCAGACCGATCTCGGGCTGCGCGATGAGGGTGGCCCAGGTGTCGGCGACGACGGAGCGGGCGATCGACGGGAACGCGGCCACCCTGTAGGTACCGGCCGAGCCTTCCCGCAGGGCGGCAACCTCCATTTCGGCTAGGGCGAGTCGATCCACAAGGTCGGCGCCGTGTTGGGCGAGGAGCACACCGGCTGGCGTCAGGCGAAGGGTGCGGCCGTGACGTTCCGTGAGCGGCAGCCCCACCTCGCGCTCGAGGGCTGCGAGCTGCATGGAGACACCGGGGCCGGTGAGGTGCATTGACGCGGCGACGGCGGCAACGGTGCCGAGTCGATTCAACTCGGACAGCATGCGAAGCTTACGGATGTCTAACACATCAGCAATCTTTACTCATACTTGCCGCAAAAGTAAATAGACGTGAGGTTCTGGGTTGGCCACGATGAAGAAATGACTTCTCCTCGTGTGCTGCTGGCAGGTTTGGGTGTTGTGGTGCTCTGGGCCAGTGCCTTCCCGGCCATTCGGGTGGCCGCTCCCGAGCTCGGCGTCGCCGGACTCTCCTTCATACGGCTCTTGATCGCTGCTGTCGCCCTGATCGCGCTTGCTCCCATGCTCAAGGTTCGAATGCCTGCCCGCCGTGACCTGCCACTCATTCTGGGCTGCGCGTTCCTGGGTATGGCGGCCTATCAGGTGTTACTCAACTGGGGCGAGCTGTACGTGCCGGCCGGAACCGCGAGCATCATCGTGTCGGCGGCTCCGCTCGTGAGCGTTGCCATCGCGGCCGGCCTGTTCGGCGAACGCCTCACCGCACTCAAGATCGCGGGCAGTGCCGTCGCCATCGCCGGTGTCGCGATGGTGTCACTCGCCCGTTCGGGCTTTAGCCTGTCTGGCGCGGTCTGGATACTGATCGCGGCGATGGTGGTGCAGGGCGCGTATCACCCGCTCACAAAACCACTGTTGAAGAAGTACTCCGGGCTGGAGGTGGCGACCTACGGCATGATCGCCGGCACGCTGATGCTCGCGCCCACGGTGCCGTTCGCGTGGGATGTGATGGCCGGCGCCGACGCATCCGCCTGGTGGGCCGCCGTCTACCTCGGACTCGCCCCCTCTGCACTGGGCTTCGTGCTCTGGGGGTTCGCCGTGTCCCGGATGCCGGTGGTCGCGGCAACCTCGTTGCTCTACCTGGTGCCGCCCGTGGCCGTGGGCATTGCGTTCGTCTGGCTCGGCGAGCTCCCTCTCGTGAGCGAGTTGGCGGGTGGCGTCGTGGTGATCGCGGGAGTCGTGACGATGAGCGTCGGCGACCTGGCGGGCCGCCGTGTGCGCAGCCGCGCTCAGGGAATGCGCAGGGCCAGATAGGGAGCGGTGCGGCTTGTCGGGTGCGCGGCAACCGTAGGCGGAGTGCCGGCGGCCACGATGCGGCCGCCCTTGTCGCCGCCCGCCGGGCCGATGTCGATCACCCAGTCGGCGGCGGCAACCACGTCCATGTCATGTTCGACCACGATCACTGTGTTGCCGGCGTCGACGAGTCGGTTCAGCTGGGTGAGCAGCAGCAGGACGTCCGCGGGGTGCAGCCCGGTGGTGGGCTCGTCGAGGACGTAGAGAGTGTGGCCGCGGCGCGCCCGCTGCAGCTCGGTCGCGAGCTTGATGCGCTGAGCTTCGCCACCGGAGAGTTCGGTGGCGGGCTGACCGAGGCGCAGGTAGCCGAGCCCCACCTCGCGGAGGGTTTCGAGGCTGCGCAACGCCGAGGGAACGTCGGCGAGGAAGAGTGCCGCCGCATCGACCGTGAGGCCGAGCACCTCGGCTATATTCTTGTCTCGGTATGTGACTTCGAGTGTCGCAGGGTTGTACCGTGAACCGCCACAGTCGGCGCACGGAGCGTAGCTGCCGGGTAGAAAGAGAAGCCCGACCGCCACGAATCCCTCGCCGAGGCAGGTTTCGCAGCGGCCGCCGGCAACGTTGAACGAGAATCGGCTCGCGCCGAATTTGCGATTGCGGGCCGCAGTCGTCGTAGCGAACGTGGATCGTACGGCGTCGAACAGGCCGGTATAGGTGGCGAGATTCGACCTGGGCGTGCGTCCGATCGGCTTCTGGTCCACGCGCACGAGCCGGTCGATGGCGTCCGCTCCTGTGATCCTGTCGACCGTCGTAATTTCGCTCGGCTCGGTTTCGGTCTCCTCGGATGTCTCTCCGGTGGCCGATCCCGTCGATTCGGTCGATGCTCCCGGGTCCTGGTCGGGGTGCAGCTGCAGGCCAACAGCCTCCGCGAGCACCTGGCTGACGAGGGTGGACTTGCCGGAGCCGGAGACACCGGTGACCGCGGTGAGCACGCCCAGTGGGAACTCGGCGTCGAGCCCGCGCAGGTTGTGGCGTGAGACGCCTGTCAGCCCGAGCCACCCGAGGGGCTGCCGCAGCTCGCGCGCGGCGGGAACCGGGCGTTCGTTCGCGAACAGGAACTCCCGTGTGATGGAACCGGGCACAGTGGCGAGTCCCGCGGTCGGCCCGCTGTAGAGCACCTCGCCGCCGCCCTCGCCGGCGCGCGGCCCCACGTCGATGACCCAGTCGGCGCGGCGCACGACGTCCATATTGTGTTCGACGACGAACACGGAGTTGCCGCTGGCCTTGAGCTCTTCGAGCACGGCGAGGAGGGGTTCGGCATCGGCCGGGTGCAGCCCGGCGGAGGGCTCGTCGAGCACATAGATGACGCCGAAGAGGCCGGATCGCAGTTGGGTGGCGATGCGCAACCGCTGCATTTCCCCGGGGGAGAGCGTGGGCGTGGCACGGCCGAGGCTGAGGTAGCCCAGGCCGAGATCGAGCAGCACGTCGAGCCGGCGAAGCAGGTCGACGGTAATGGTGCTGCCGGCGGGAGAAGTGGCGCCCGGCCCGTCAAGTGCGTGACGGAGCGCGGTGAGTGGAAGGGAGTTGAGCTTGGCGATCGTGCGGCCGTTGAACGTCACCGCGAGGGCCTCGGCGCGCAGGCCACTGCCGCCGCACAGCAGGCACGGCCCGGATTCCACGTACTTCAAGACCCGGCCCCGCACCGAGGCGCTCTTCGAGTCCGCGAGGGTGTGCATCACGTAGCTTTGAGCACTCCAAAACTTGCCCTTGTAGGGGCGCGGTCGTTCGCGCTCCGGCATGATGTCGACCACTGGCTGTTCGTCGGTGAACAGGATCCAATCCCGATCGGCGCGGGGCAATTCGTTCCAGGCCACGTCTACGTCGTGGCCGAGGGCAGTAAGGATATCGCGCAGGTTCTTTCCTTGCCACGCCCCAGGCCACGCCGCCACGGCGCCCTCGCGGATGCTGAGTGACGGATCCAGCACGAGCGAAGCCTCGGTGACCGTGTGGGCGGTGCCGAGCCCCTGACACGCGGGGCACGCGCCCATGGCGGTGTTGGGCGAGAACGAGTCCGATTCGAGTCGCGTCGCACCGCTTGGATACATGCCTGCTCGGGAATACAGCATCCGCACCGAGTTGGAGAGGGTCGTGACGGTTCCCACACTCGAGCGCGAACTCGGTGTGCCGCGGCGCTGCTGCAGCGCGACGGCTGGCGGCAGGCCGGTGATTTCGTCGACGTGCGGCGTGTGGCCCTGTTGGATTAGACGACGGGCGTACGGAGCGACGGACTCAAAAAAGCGCCGCTGCGCCTCAGCGAAGATGGTCCCGAAGGCGAGGGATGACTTACCAGAGCCGGACACCCCGGTGAAGGCCACGATCGAGTCGCGAGGCACGTCCACGTCGACGTTGCGCAGGTTGTTCTCCCGGGCGCCCCGCACGCGCACAAAACCATCGGTCGGGGGGACGGACGGCGCTGCGGGATCGGGTGTGTGCTGCATCCGACCAAGCCTAGTTTGGGATTGCTGACCATTTCCCGCTTGTTTGCGCGTCTTCCCGCCGTTGCCGGCGGCCTGTCGTAGTCTGGGAATAATCCTCCCTATGGGTCTGTTATCGGTATCGGTAGATCCATCATGAAAGGCCTCATATGTGCAGGCTGCTGGCTTACGCCTCACCCTCCCCCCGTACCACTAGGGCGGTGCTCGGTGGAAACCAGAGCGCAGTGTTCCAAGACATGACCCAGCTGCACAAAGACGGCTGGGGCAGCGCCTGGATTCTGGGCGATACTCCCGCGACGCGTGTCGTGAAGAAGGAACGGTCGCCACTGACCGGAGCCGGCGATGACAGGCTGACCGACGCGCTCAGCGAGCGGATGTCTCGGGCTCAGCTGGTGCACCTGCGCATGGCCACCGATGGCATGTCGTGTCAGCCCGAGAATACGCATCCGTTCGTGCGGGACGGCCTCGCGTTTGCGCACAACGGCTCCCTCACGCCGGCCTCGGCGATGGACGAGCACATCGCCCCCGACCTGTTACGTACCCTGCAGGGCGACACCGACAGCGAACGCTACCTCGCCGTGATCCGCACGAAGCTGGCCGCCGGGCACGACCTGTTCGAGGCGGCGTGCCTCACAGTGCTCGAGCTGCGACCGATCTTTCCCGACATGAGCATGAACGCGATGATTCTCTCGCCCACCAGGCTCATCGGCATCCACGCGAGCGCGGATGCCGATACCCCGCACGACCTGTTCAACGCGAGCGGGTTGACCGAACAGGACCTTCCGCAGGACCACCGCACCGAGTACTACCTCATGCGGCAGCGCCGGTTCGCCGACGGCACCGTGGTATTCGCGTCGAGCGGCCTCGACATCGTGGGGTGGGAGCCGCTCCCGGCTGAGAGTGTGACGTGCGTCGACCTCGACACGCTGCAGCAGGAGACGCGCGTGCTCCACACGGCACCGGTCGTGCTTCCCGGCACACTCCGATAGCGAGTCGGACCCGTGCCGGGGCCGACTCGCTGCCGGGAAGGCTAGACCTTCGTGGTGAGGGCTGGCGCTTCTACTGCGGCTGCCTCTTCCTGAAGTCGGCGCAACGCGACCTTCATGATCTTTCCGGTTGCCGTGCGCGGTAGAGCCTCGACGAAGTCGACGTAGTCCGGAACCTTGAAGCTCGCGATCAGCACTCGGGTGTGCGTGAGCAGATCCACCTCGGTGACCATGGCGTCGGGTCGCAGCACAACGTAGGCCTTGGGGCGTTCGCCCCATTTCGCGTGCGGGATGCCGACGACGGCCACGTCGAGCACGGTCGGGTGGGACAGGATGGCGTTCTCCACCTCGATCGTAGAGATGTTCTCACCGCCCGAGATGATGATGTCCTTGGCACGGTCGCGCAGCTCGATGTAGCCGTCGGGGTGCATCACTCCGAGGTCGCCGGTGTGGAACCAGCCGCCGCGGAACGACTCCGCAGTTGCCGCCGGGTCTTTGTAGTACCCGGCCATCACGTTGTTGCCGCGCAGCACGATCTCGCCCATTGTCTGGGCGTCGGCGGGAACGTCGACCATGTTGGCGTCGACGATGCGGGCCGATTCGGCCTGTAGCATACCCACTCCCTGGCGGGAGATCTTTTGCGCCCGCTCATTCTTGGGCAGGTCGTCCCACTCGTGTTGGTATTCGCAGATCGTGTACGGCCCGTAGACCTCGGTGAGGCCGTACACGTGAACCACGTTGATGCCGAGGGCATCGAGCGCCTCGATGACGGTGGGCGAGGGCGGCGCTCCTGCCGTCGTGATGCTGAGCGGCCGTTCCACGACGTGCGCCTCCGGTGCGTTGGCGATGATGCCGCACACGGTGGGTGCGCCGCAGAGGTTGGTGACCCCGAGCGAATCGATCGCGCCCCAGACGGCCTCGGCGCGCACTGCGCGCAGGCACACGTGGGTGGCTCCGGCACCGGTCACGGCCCAGGGGGTGCACCAGCCGTTGCAGTGGAACATGGGCAGCGTCCACAGGTAGACCGAGTCGCTCGTGAACTGGTTGTGGAATATCTCGCCGAAGGAGTTGAGGTACGCGCCGCGGTGGGTGTACATGACACCCTTGGGTTGGCCGGTCGTGCCTGACGTGTAGTTGATCGCGATCACCTCGCGCTCGTCTTCCACCTCCCAGCGCAGCGGGCGGTCGTCGTAGCTGCCGGGCACGATGCGGTCCGCCTCAGCGAGGAATGACTCGAGGTTCTGCTGGCCGAAGGAGAGTCCGCTCTCGGCAAGGCCGAATTCGGCGTCGCCGATCTCAACAACGTGCTTGAGCGCGGGGCTCGCGTCGTAGGCCGACCCAACGGTGGCGACGAGTTCGGCATCGAGGAAGAGCAGGGTGGCCTCGGAGTGCGCAATCACGTAGTCGATCTCTGGCTTGGCCAGCCGCGAGTTCAGGGCGACGAGAACGCCACCCGCGAGCGGAACGGCGAAGTGCGCGATGAGCATTTCGGGAATGTTCGGAGCCAGGAAGATGACGCGATCACCCGGGTTGATGCGCGCCCGGATGGCACGCGCCATCCGCTGCGCAATGGCGGAATACTCCGCGTAGGTGTATGAGCGATTGCCGTAGACGATGGCCTTCTTGTTCGGGAAGACCTCCGCGGAACGCTGCAGGAAACGCATCGGGGTGAGCGGTGAATCGTTGGGGGAACCGAGCTGCGGGTCAATCACGAAGACTCCTTTGTCAGGGTGTACAGGTTGAATGAGGCGTGTCGAATGCGGGGCGGGAATGCCGCTCACTTGAAGGCGCTGACTCCGGTGAGGTCGCGCCCGATCAGGAGGGCCTGGACGCTTTCGGTGCCCTCATAGGTGTGGATGGCCTCGATGTCGGCCATGTGCCGGATTACGTGGTTCTCGAGCAGAATTCCGTTGCCACCGAGCATGTCGCGACCGAGCGCCGCGATTTCGCGTGCCGCGCGGGTGTTGTGGTACTTGGCGAGGGAGGCCTGGATCGGACGCAGTGTGCCGGCCGCGTCGAGGGTGGCGAGGTGCATGCAGTGCAGCTGCATGGACGTGAGCCGGGAGAGCATCACCGTGAGGCGCTCCTGCACGAGCTGGAAGCCCGCGAGCGGCTTGCCGAACTGGATGCGCTGGGTGGAATAGTTGAGGGCGGCCTCGAAGATGGCGGTGGCGTGCCCGAGGGCCGACCAGGCGACTCCGAGGCGGGTGGCGTAGAGCACCGTTGCCGTGTCCTTGAAGGTGTGGGTGCCGGGCAGTACGGCGTCGAGCGGGACACGCACATTATCGAGAACAATGCGCGCCTGGTGGATGGCGCGCAGCGAGCCCTTGCCGGTCATCGTTTCGGCGAGGTAACCGGGCGTGGCTTGGTCGACGAGGAATCCGCGAACGTTGCCCTCGTCGTCACGCGCCCACACCACGGTGATGTCGCCGACGGAGCCGTTTCCGATCCACATCTTCTCGCCGTTGATGACCCACTCGTCACCGTCGCGGTGCGCCGTGGTTTCGAGCCCCACGGAGTCGGAACCGTGCTCGGGTTCGGTGAGGGCGAAGGCGCCGAGCTTCTCGGCGCGGGCGAGCGGAACCAGCCAGGCTGCCTTCTGCTCGTCGCTGCCGAAGAGCGCGATACTCCGCAGAGCCAGTCCGCCCTGCACAGCAACGACGGTGCCCATCGAGCCGTCGCCGCGGGAGATTTCCATGTTGACGAGACCGGCCGCGAGAGGTGACATGGGCGTGAGGCCCGGTCCCTCGCATCCGTCGGTGAGCAGGTCGAGCTCGCCGAGACGACGAGCGAGGTGGAGGGGGTATTCGCCCTTGTCCCAGGCCTCCGTGAGCTCGTCGAGGCTTTCGTTGGCGAAGCCGCGGGCCTGAGCCCAGAAGGCGCGGTCGACGGCGGGAATGCCGGCGAAGACCGCGTAGTAGTCGGTGTCGAGGGGGATGGAGACGTCGTAGTCTGGCGCCTTCGTGATTGTGCGGGTGCGTTCGGCGTTCAGTACGGGTGTGGAAGTCATGGGCTACTCGCTTTCAGGTGAGGGGGAGAAGGGCGCGTCAGGCGGGCACAGGCACGCTGGCGACGCCGGGTTCGTGGAAGGTGACCCCGTTCGCCGCCTTGCTTGCGCCGGAACGGTCGAGCAGCGGAGTGAGGCCACCGGTGTGCTGGGGGTAGTTGGCGCCGAGGATCATGCAGGCGTCGATGTCGTCGGCGCTCTCAACGGTGCCCTCGGCGAGCATGCGCCAGGCTTCGTCGGCCAAACCGGCGAGCAGGAACGAACGGATGTCCTCCGGTGCTGTGGGAAGCGGTCGGGTCGAGGTGACTGCGACGTCCCCGACGATCGCCATGGCCTCAGGACTGAGGTGGCCGTCGTCGCCGAGGTAGCCGCTGAGCTTCAACTCCACGATGCGGGCGAGGCTCGGACTCACCCGGAACCGTTCGGCCGCGTCGACGTTCATGGTCTCGAGAATGTGCAGCTGCACAGCCGGGCCGATGTAACCCAGCAGGGTGAGGGCCGTCATCGGCAGGCCGTCATTCACGAGGGCGGTGTCGACGGTGCGGGCATCCGTTCCGGCGTCGATGAGCTCGAGGGTGTCGCTGAACAGGCGGGTGAGCAAGCGGTTGACGACGAAGCCGGGGGAGTCCTTCACGAGAACCGCGGTCTTGCCGAGGGCGCCGGCCAGGGCAAACGCCGCGGCGACGGCCTCAGGGCTCGTGTGAACGGACCGCACGATTTCCACCAGGGGGAGCACGGCGACCGGGTTGAAGAAGTGAAAACCGATCAGGCGTTCCGGGTGTCGCAGGTGAGCGCCCTGGTCTTCGATGGACAGCGATGACGTGTTGGTCAGCAACACCGCCGTGTCGCTGACGACGTCTTCAACGGATGCCCATACCTGACGCTTCACCGTGAGGTCCTCGAACACGGCCTCGATCACCACGTCGCAGCTCGCGTGGGCGGTCGCCTCGGTTCCGGCGGTGACGAGAGCTTCGATGCGCCCGCGTTCCGGAGCGCTCATGCCGCGCTTGACGGACCGGTCGAGCTGCCCGGCGACGCGTTCGAGGGCGAGGTCGACTCGCTCGGGGCTGAGATCGATCAGGTGGGTGGGTGCGTTGAGGCGTTCGGCGAACAGAAAGGCGAGTTGGGTGGCCATCAGGCCGCCTCCCACGACGCCGACCTGGGACACTGCGGTGTTGGTTCCGGATTTTTTGGCCGGTCGGCTGCGCTTGCGGGCGGCCTGAACGGCGAAGAAGGCGTAGATACTGGCCCGGCACTCGTCGCTGTGCAGCAACTCGCCGAAGGCGGTGATCGTGTCGGCCTCGAGCGCGTCACCCGACCGCGCGTGCCGGGCAGCGGTTCGATCCGCGTCGAGGACTGCGGTGGGGAGAGCGGCCCACGCTGAGAGCAGTGTGAGGGCCCCGTCAACGGACGGGAGGGCCCCGGGGATGCGCTTGGCGACGCCGCTGCGCACAGTCTCTGGATTCCAGTCGGCGGTGTGCGCCTCCGTGGTGGGGGTGACTCCCGTCAGCCGGGCCGCAGCCCAGGTGAGTGAGGCTTCGAGGAAGTTTTCGCTGGGCAGCACGACATCAGCGAGGCCGATCCGGTGCGCCTCGAGTGCTGAGAAGTGACGACCGCTGAGGGAACGCGTGATGGCCACGTCGGCGGCCACGCCGACTCCCACGAGCTCGCAGAGGGAGGTGATCCCGCCCCAGCCGGGCAGGAGTCCGAGGCGAACCTCCGGGAGCCCGATGTTGCGTGCTGTCGCGGCCACCGTGCGGTAGTCCGCCCGCAGGGCGAGTTCGAGGGCGCCGCCAACTGCTGCGCCGTTGAGGAAGGCAAAGGTGGGCACGGCGAGGCTGGTGATGGCATTGAACGCCGAATAGCCGGCGCGCGCGATGCTCTCGCCGTCGGCTGCCGAGGCGGCAGATTGGAATCCGGTGAGGTCGGCGCCAGCACCGAACGCAGAACCGGTACCGATGAAGGCGACGGCGTCGACCTGGCTCACGTCGATCTTGCGAACGGCGGAGCCTAGGGCACGGAGGGCGTCCGAGGTCCAGGTGACGAGGGTGCCCGGTGCCGGGACGAACGTGACAACGGCAATCTTGTGGCCGGCGCTGACGTGCTGGCTGACCTTGACTCGAGTGTTCGTTTCACTAACCACGGTGCTCCTTCGCGCCGAACCGACAGATACAAGTACTGTCTAACTGAGACTGAGTCTCATGTCAAGTGATACTCAGTCCCAATCGGGGTGTCATACGAGGGCGCGGGTGGCTCAGTGTTCGAGAGCGCGCAGCTGTTTTTCGATGGCCAGTGCCATTTCGTGCGGGGAGGCGGAGGCGGGAAAGACTGCCACGACGAGGTCGGAGCGCGATGCCCCCCGTCCGGCGCGGGGCTCGGAGTCGGGGGAGAACAGCCTGCGAACCGACAGGAGTTCCTCGGCGAGCTCGTCGGGCCCCACCGGGTCGTCGGACCGGATGAGGCGGCGCAGCTCAAAGTTGTGGGTGGCCGTGACGGCGCTCGCGAAGCGTATGGCGGTGAGCGGTGGGACGGCAGGCAGCATCTGCCTGAGGTACGCGGCAAACGTCTTCTCGTAGCGGGACACCATGATGGTCTCGCGGTCGCGGAGCACCTGCGATTCGCGCACGACGAGGTCCCGCAGCCGCACGATTTCCAGTCGTTCACGGAACCGCTCGAAGACGAGGGCGGCCGCGTCGCAGACGGCAATCCAGGGATCGGAGTGCTGCGTGGCGAAGTAGGAGGAAATCTGCTCGAGCAACTCGTCATGGTCTGCGAAGATCACGTCGTCTTTGGAGCCGAATTGCCGGAAGAAGGTGCTGCGGGACACTCCTGCGGCCTCGGCGATCTGGGTCGCCGAGGTGGCCTCATAGCCGTGGTCGTGGAAGAGGCGCACGGCGATGTCGGCGACGTCGACGCGGCTGAGGGGGGTGGGGGCAGTGGCAGGTGAGGCGTCAGGCATGGTGAGGTGAAATTATCACGAATCTGACACCGAGTTTCACGGCACGCTGGCGGGCGGCCCGGCGGGCAGTGTTGGGCGGGGTGCCCGCGGCGGCGTGGGGGCGTCGCCTCGATCGAGTCTGGTTGCTCACTAGAGCTACCGCGCCCGGCCGGGTAACGTGCTCCGTATGGCCATCAAACTTGAAAACGTCGGCATCGCCGTACGCGACCTCGAAGCGGCGATCTCCTTTTTCACGGACCTCGGTCTCATCGTCGTCGGCAGAGACACAGTCAGCGGCGAGTGGACCGATACTGCCGTCGGCCTTGACGGCAACCATTCCAAGATTGCGATGCTCCACACACCGGACGGTCACGGTCGCCTTGAGCTCTTCGAGTACATCCACCCCGAGGCGATCGAGTCGAATGCCACTCGCCCCAACGAGATCGGCATGCACCGCGTCGCCTTCTCCGTCGACGACCTCGACGCTGCCCTTGAGATCGCCGCACGCCACGGCTGCCTCCCGCTCCGAGGCGTGGCAACGTACGAGGACATCTACAAGCTCACGTATATCCGCGGTCCCAGCGGCATCATCGTGATGCTCGCCGAGGAATTGAAGAAGGCCTGACGGTCGGATCGGCCGAGTGCACGGCCCGGGGTATTAGGCGCTGAGCCACTTTTCGAGCTCTGCCGTGGGGTCTTCTTCCCAGGGGAGGGGGAGGATGCCGCCGATGTAGCCTTCGTACCAGGCCCTGACCTCGGGTGACTGGTAGGCGGCCTGCAATGCGAGGGCCTTCTCGGTTCCCGCGAAGTCGGGCCGACCGGCCACGACGCAGCGGAACGGGATCTGATCGGCGTCTTCCTCGAAGGCGAGTTGGTTCTTCGCGGTGAGGTTGGACTCGGCGGCCAGGCGAACGAAGAGGAACGCGGCATCCACATCGGGCAGGGTTTGTTTGAGCGACTGCTGGTCAACCTCGACGAACTCGAACTCGAGCGGATTCGACGTGATGTTCCTCTGTGAGGTGTGGATCACGTCCACACCCTTCGTGAGGGTGATCAGCCCGGCATCGCGCAGCAGGAACAGGGCGCGGCCGTTGTTCGCCGGGTCGACCGGCAGGGCGATCTTCGCGCCCTTCGGCAGATCGTCGAGCGACGTGTACTTCAGGGAGTAGATGCCGCCCGGGGAGCCGTACTCGTAGAACAGGCCCACGAGGTCGAGGTTCTTGTCGGTGTTGAACTGCTGCAGGTAGGCGCCGTGCTGAAAGAAATTGGCGTCGTACTCCTGTTGGGCAACCGCAAGGTTCGGTTGGATGATGTCGGTGACGTACTTCACCGTGACCGCCCAGCCGTCCTTCTCCAGCAGAGCCTGGGCGATCTTCGTCGGCTCCTGGTACGGTGCCGATTCGGTGACAATGAGCTTGATCGTCTTGTCGGACGCGCCACCCTTGCCAGCGGATGCCGCGGCGCCGCCGGCCAGGCCGCATCCGCTCAGCACCGAAACGCCGGCACAGGCCACCCCGGCGAGGGCGTAGGTCAAGAAACTTCTGCGTTGCATGCTTCTCCAGGAATGTAGGCGTTAGCGGTAGGCGGAGGGAACTGGCGCGGTGTCGTTGAGGTAGTACCGGCCGAGTTCGTTGAGTTTCCACGCCACGGGGTCGTGCAGCGTGTGGGTGCGCACGTCGCGCCAGTAGCGGTCGAAGCCGTACTTGGTGCCGGCGGCGCGCGCGCCGATCACGTCGTAGATGCCGGCAGTGACGTCGAGGGCCACGTGGTGCGCGGTGACCTTGGCGGCCACGATCTGCTCGGCGACGCCGGATCGTTCGGACGCGTCGAGGAGCGGCCCCTGGTTCCATGCCCACTGCAGTGCAGTGGTTGCCTGGTCGACGACAGCGGAGAGCGCCTGCAACCGGGAGACGAAGCTGCCGTAATGGTTGAGGATGAACGGATCTTCCGCGGCGGACTCAACATCGGCGTGAAACCACGGCCGGGCCTGTTCGCGCGTGTAGTCCCGTGCTGCGATCACGGCGCCCTCGGCCGCCGCGAGGTAGCAGTGACTGAACAGCAATTGGAAGCCGGGGGTGGTCAGCACCTGGTGCGGTTCGCGTTCGGCATCGCTCGCGCCGAGGTTCACGATCACTGCGGAGTCGGGAACGAACACGTCGTTGAACTCGATCGTGTTGGTGGCGGTGAGCCGGGAACCCAGAACATCCCAGTCGTCGTGACGCACGACGCCCTCCCAGCCGGTGTTGATCAGCACGGCGAGGCGGGAACCGTCGGGCAGGATGGCGCGGCCGTAAATCTGGTCGGCGACCCGGCTGCCGGTGGCGAAAGGCTTCTTACCGTTCAGAACGTAGCCACCCTCGACCCGGCGGGCCTGTGCCTGCGGTCCCTGGGGCGTTCCGGTGGAGGAGAAGAGCCAGCGCTTGGCGATGGTCTCGTCGGCGAGCAGCTGCGCGCGATCGTCGGGCAGGTCGATGTACGAAAATGCCTGAAAGATGTAGTGGTAGCCGAGCAACTGGCCGATGGAGTTGTCGACGCGGGCGATGCGCTGCACGATCTCGAAGGCCGTGCGCCAGTCGAGGCCGGCGCCGCCGAACCGGGCGGGAACGGTGAGCGGCAGCAGCCCCGCCTCGCGCAGCACCTCGAGTTCGGCGAATGGCGGCGCGTTCGTCGCGTCTCGTTCGCGCGCGTCTACGCCGAGGATCTCGGCCGCGGCATCCGCTCGCGCGTACCAAATTGATTGCTGTTCGGTGTTGTCGACGCCGAAACGGCGCAGGATGCTCGCGGTCATCGGGTGGCCACCGTTCTGCGGCTCTCGGCGGTGGCGGAGGACTCGGCGAAGGCGCCCCGATAGGCGGCAGCCGGGTGGCTCTTCGGCAGATGCGGCCCGTCGCCGAAGAGTTTCTCGCGCAGAGTTCCGGGCGCGTACTCGGTCTGCGCGAGCCCGCGCCCCCGGAGCTCGGGCAGCACGCCGTCGATGAAGTCGGTGTACGAGCCGGGGATGGTCTGGTTGATGATGTTGATGCCGTCGATGCCGGCGTCCTGCCAGAGTTCGAGCTGATCGACGATCTGCTCGGGCGTGCCCACGATTTGCTGGGCGCGCGCACGGTAGTTGGCCACGTCGGTGAGAGTGGGGTTGCGGCCCGGCGTGGAATCGATGATGGCCTGCAGCAGGCCCTGGCCGCCCTCGGTCTCGATGTCGCCGAGGGGGGTGTCGAGCGGGAGTCCGCCGAGGTCGACGCCGAGACCGCCGCCGATGTGGGCGATGATCATGTCGAGATCGAGGTACTGCTCGAGCTCGGCCTTCTTCGCGTGGGCCTCGGCTTCGGTGCTGCCCACGACGAAGGACAGGCCGGTGAAGAGCTTCACGTCGTCGGCGCGGCGACCGGCGGCAACGGCCTCCGAGCGGATGCCGGCAGATACCTTGGCCGCATAGGCGGTGTTCGGGGCGAAGAGGAACGTCGCCTCGGCGTTGCCGGCGGCGAACTGCTGCCCGCGCCCGGAGCTGCCGGCCTGGAAGAGGAGCGGGGTGCGCTGCGGAGACGGCGACACGAGGTGCGGCCCGTCGATCGAGTACCGCTCGCCGCGATGGTAGATCTTGTGCACCCTGTCGGGGTCGGCGTGAACCCCGGACTCCTTGTTCTGCACGAGCGAGCCCTCATCCCACGAGCCTTCCCACAGCTTGTAAACCGCGTCGGAGTACTCGTCTGCCCAGTCGTAGCGGGCGGCGTGGGCGGTGAGGCCGTCGGAGCCGAAGTTACGGTGCGAGTTCTCGAGCGCGCTCGTGACGATGTTCCACGCGGCGCGGCCGTTGCTGATGTGGTCGAGGGTCGAGATCTGCCGTGCGAACTGGAAGGGGTGGGACTGCACGACGGACGACGTGGCCGCGAGCCCGATGTCGGTGGTCACCGCGGCGAGGGCCGCGAGCAGGATGAGCGGGTCGTTCGAGGGAACCTGCAGGCCGCGCTGCACGTGCGAGGCCCAACCACCGTCGTGGTCGCCGTAGAGGCCCACCACGTCGGCGAGGAAGATGGCATCGAACTTGGCGGCCTCGAGCTGTTTCGCGAGGTCGATCCACAGGGGAAGCTCGTTGAACCGGTGCTGCTGGGCATCCGGGTGGCGCCACTGGCCGCCGAGGATATGGCTCGTGGTGTTCATGACGAAGGCGCTGAGCAGCAAGCGGGGCCGGGGGCCGGCGAAGCGGGACGATGCGGACATGAGGGACTCCCTTGGTGGGCGTTAGTGGCGTTTGTCGAGGTGGCGGGAGAGGCGGCTGCCGCTGATCTGTACGACCTGCACGAGCACGACCATGAGCACGATCGCCACGATCATGAGTTGGGTGTCGTAGCGGTAGTAGCCGTAACGGATGGCGAAATCACCGATTCCACCGCCGCCCACAAGGCCGGCCATGGCGGAGTAGGAGATGAAGCTCACGGTCATGATGGTGATCGAGGAGACCAGCGCCGGGCGCGCCTCCACGAGCAGAACATCACGCACGATCTGGGCGCGGCTCGCCCCCATGGAGCGAGCGGCCTCCACGACTCCGCCACCGAGCTGGGTGAGGTTCTGTTCGACGAAGCGGGCGAAGTAGGGGATGGCGTTGATGCTGAGCGGCACGATCACGGCCGCCGTGCCGATGCTCGTGCCCACGATGAACCGCGTGATGGGAATGATCGCGATCAGCAGGATGAGGAAGGGGAACGAGCGGATCACGTTGACGAGACCGTCGAGTATGCGGTGCAGCCTCGGCTTGGGCTTGAGTCCGTTCGGCCCGATGGAGTAGAGGAGAATGCCCAGCGGCGTGCCCAGCAGGATGGCGAGCGGAATGGCCACGATGAGCATCACCCCGGTCTGCCCGAGTGCCAGCACGAGCTCCGGCCACACTTCGATCACGCGCTCAAGCACGGCTGCGCTCCGGGGCCCGGTCGAGACGGATATCGTCGGCGATCAGGTACCGGCCGATCTCGGTGGTCGGCACGAAGCCGGGCCGGTCGAGCTCCGCAAGGTCGAATCGCTCCACCACTCGGCCTGCTTCCATGACGGCGACGTTGTCGGCGATGGCCTTGATCACGTTCATCTCGTGCGTCACGATCACGAGGGTGATGCCGAGTTGGGCATTCACGTCGCTCAGGTACTGCAGAACGGATGCCGTGGTGCGCGGATCGACGGCGCTCGTGGGTTCGTCGCACAGCAGCACTCGGGGCCTGCTGGCGAGGGCCCGCGCGATGCCCACGCGCTGTTTCTGCCCGCCGGAGAGGCTTGCTGGGTACGACTTCGCCTTGTCGGCGAGGTCCACGATGTCGAGGGCCTCTGCCGCGCGCCTGCGGCGTTCGACAGTGCCGACGCCCGCGAATTTGAGCGAGAGCTCAACGTTCTGCTGGGCGGTGAGGTTGTTCAGCAGGTTGAAATGCTGGAAGACCATGCCGATGTTGTGGCGGGTGGTGCGAAGTTGTTGGTCGGTGAGGCTGAGGAGGTCGGTGCCGTCGACGACGACTCGCCCCCGGGTGGGGCGCTCGAGCAGGTTGATCGTGCGCAGCAGCGTGGACTTGCCCGCGCCGGAAAAGCCGATGATCCCCTGGATGGATCCTTCGGGTACGTGCAGTGACACGGAGTCCACCGCGGCCAGCGGCCCGTCGGGACCGGCGAATGTCACCGAGACGTCTTGGATGTCGATCACGATTCACGCTCCTGCCGAGGGTTGTCCTGCGGATCGGGGGACCCCGAGACGCATTTTCACCATACTGACCGAGCGGTTGGCAGCTCCGCCGTGTGACGTTATGTGGCCGGGCGCACCCCCGAATGGCCGTGCGCGTCTTCGGCGATGCCGAAAGCTGCATGAGCGCGTGTGCGTGGCGTATTGCTCCGCAACGGGTCGCCGGCAGTCAGTCGTCGATCCGCTTCGCCACTTCGTACCCGCCTCGGGAGAAAACGGTATGAAAGCTGACTCCCGGGTGCAGCTGCGCCGCCGCGGCGCGGGCTGACGGCCACTCTTCTGGCAACCCGCCCGACTCCAGATCGACGACCAGATAGTCGGGGGTGGGGTTCGCGTTTCCTATCCAGTACACGGTGTTTCGATCGACCAGATACCCGATCAGGCCGACGTCGGATTCGACCAGCGAACCCGGGGGAACTACCGCCAGTGCTGCGTTTGCCGCCTCGCTGCGCTGTGTCGAGAACTCGCCGGCCGTGTTGGCAAGTTTCGCCAGCGGCAGCTGGGGAAGAAGCGCCACGGCAGCCACGACAATCAGCACCGGTGCAACGCGCCCATAACCCCGCAGCAACCGCAGAGGGCTGCTTCGACAGGCCCCGATGGCATCAAGTGCCGCGCAGAACAGCACGGGCATGAGAACGGCACTGTATTGCCAGGAATGACCCCAATAGCCGGAATTGTCGGATGTGAATCGCCAGGCAAGAGTGGGCAGAAGCACGAGTGCCAGAGGTGAGCGCAGTGCGATGGCACCGGAGGCAACGACCAGCAGGGCGAGGGTGATGCCCTTCTCCGATTGAAACAACGAAGCCGGGTCGCTCAGGAGGGTGGCCGGGTCGATGCTCTGCGTGTAGGCCCAGCGATCGTCGGGGTTGAGGAGCGGCAAAACTATGAGGCTTGCGATGCCGAACCAGCCGACTCCCCAGGCGGCGAGCCAGATTCCGAGCGTTCGGCGACTGCGGTAGGCGAGCACGAGCCCGATCACAGCCACGGTCAGGCCCAGGTCCTCCTTCACAAACACGAGGGGCATGGCCCAGAGCATGCACGCGGTCCAACGCTGACTCAACAGCGCCGAGAGGGAAAGCGCCAGGAGCGGAACGGCGAACGCGACCTCGTGAAACTGTGCCTCGACGGCGCCTTGGAGTCCCCAGCTGAAAGCAAACGCCAACCCGAAAACCAGCCCCGCCCAGCGCCCCAGCAGTCGACCTGCTGCGTGCGTGATCACGGCCGCAGCGACTCCGAAGAGCAGGTTCTGCACGATCAGCAGGGTGAACGCGCTCGGGAACGCGGCATAGATCGGACCCAGAAGCACCAGAAGCGGATGAAAATGATCACCGAGGAGGTTGTACCCGTCGCCCTTGATGGTGACGACGGGTGACTGCACCGCGGCGTACTGCTTGGCGAGTTGCGTGAAGATGCCCAGGTCCCAGGAGAGCACAGTGTAAGAACTCCATTGACGCCACGAAAATAGCGAATAGGCCGTTGCCGTGATCAGCCCGACGAGGGCTGCCGGCCAGATCGCTGCGGAAAGTGCTAAAACCGGGCCGCCTGTGGCGTTGACTGTCGGGACCTCGCGCGAGGGCTGTCCGATCGACTGCACGGCCATGGAATCCCCCCCCTGATTCGGATGTGCGGCATCACGGCGGCCCGTGAGAACTCTCGTTCTGATGGTGGAGCACTGCGCGGAATCACCACGCTCATCTGCTTGTGAGCCTAACGCGACCCTTCTCCCTCGGGCTGACTGCTGGCGCCCAGCCGCGTCGATCAAGCAGTAGCGGGCGCGCTCGCCTCCTGCCGCTCAGCTTGAGCGCCCGTCGGGGGATCACATCTGTGGCGCCCAGCACCTGGCAGCTCCGCAGCGCTTGCAGGCTGCCGACGACGAGGGCAATGCAGGCCGGGTGGAGTGTCGGTGGTGCCTGTCACACTTCTCTCATGACAACCCCTCTTGAAGTTGTTTTCGCCGATCTGTCCGGGTCGCTGGCCCGGTCAGATACGTCCGCGAGAGCGTTCGCGGAGCTGTCCGACGACGGGTCGGAGAGCACCCACCGGGCCATAGCCCACCACCTGCGCGAGGTCACCGCGGCCTACGCCTTATCGGCGGCGAACATGGCCAACCGATCCGACTGGACACTCGGCAGAGAAGGACTGTCGAGGAAGAAGGGCTACAACAGTCCCGAAGACTACGTACAGGCCCTCGGCGGCGGAGGCGGTGGCACCAAGGCGGATACCCGCCGCCTGATCGAGGCCGGCACCATGGCCACCGAAGCCGAAGCCGCCCGAGACAGGCAAGAGCAGGCCGACGTGCTGGCACGGGAACACCCGGAAGCGCCGCCTGTAGAGGTGCACCGGCCGTGGTTCGCGCCACTGGGTGACGCCGTCACCGACGGAACACTCAGCGCCGAAGCTGCCACGGCCATTCGGCGGGGCCTGGGAGAACCGGCCGTCGGTGTGACGGAGGAGATGCTGGCCGAGGCGCTCCTGCATCTCCTCACCGAGTGCCGCACCCTCAACGCCGACCAGGCCGCGAAGGCCGCGAGGCACTGCCGGGACTCGATTGACGCCGCCGGGATCGCCTCCCGCGCCGACGCCATGCGAGCCCGGCAATACCTGCGGGCCGGCACTGGATAGGTACAGTGACAAGCCCGACGGCAGGCTCCACGGCAGCTTTGAACTGGACCCGAAGAACGGGGCCTACTTCAAAGACTTCCTGCAGCAGGTCATCGGCCCGCGCACCGGCGGCCCCCGGTTCGTGGAGAAGGGCGAGAAGGAACGTGCCCAGCGCATCATCGACGACCCGAGGTCCACCGACCAGATCGCCGCAGAGTCGCTGATCGAGGTGATCAAGGTCGCCGCGGGTGCCGACCCCGGCACGATCTTCGGCCGCATCCGCCCCTCGGTGAAGCTCGTGGTGACGGAAGCGCCGGCGCCGGCAGCGACGGGTCTGGTGCTCCCTCGCACAGGGTTCATCGAGGGAACCTCGGATGCGGCGACCGCCGCCACGATCGACAGGGCCGTGTGCGACACCGGATTCACCCCGGTGCTGTTCGGCCGCGACGGATCGGTGCTCGACGTCGGACGGGAGCAACGGCTCTTTACGCAGCCGCAACGCGTGGCGTTGGCGCTTCGGGACGGTGGGTGCATGTGGAAGGACTGCCTGAAACCACCCAGCTTCTCCGAAGCACACCACCTGCATGGGTGGAAGGCAGAAGGCGGACTCACCAACCTCGATGACGGCATCCTGCTCTGCAGCCCCCACCATCTCCGCCTCCATAATGACGGGTGGAGGATCGTCCGCCTCGGCACGGACTTCTGGTTGATCCCACCGCCCGCGGTCGATACGACCCAAACCCCGATCCCCCTAGTAAGCAAATCAGCGCTGAAGTTGGGGTCGCCGCTCCGGCTCCAGGCATAACGGCACCGCAGTGGCAGTGGGTTACGAGCGTCCGGAGAGCGGCTCGCGAGGTCTCGTGTCTGCTAGGAAAGAGCCACGCCAGCTCGCCGCCGCTGGTCGACAAACTCGACAAGCTCTTCGATACACGACCAGCAGGATGAGTGCAGCAGAGACGAGCGTCTGACGCCGCGTCGCCTACACGGATGGCGCGCTGCGCGGACTTCACGCGGCCATCGAAGACGGCATCACGGTGCTGGGCTACCAGCACTGGAGCGCACTCGACAATTACGAGTGGGCGAGCGGGTTCCGACCCACGTTCGGTCTCATCTCGGTGGATCGTGAAACTTTCGTGCGCACCCCTAAGCCCAGCCTGGCCTGGCTCGGCGATGTGGCCCGCAACAACGGGCTTCCCGCGGCGTAGCGTCCGGCGGGTCAGAGTTCCACGTCGCTGCGACCCGAGGTGGCACGGCCACGCCGGCGTCGAAAGGTGGGCCCGGGCGGTCGCGGTATGAGCTGCCGGGCCGCGGGGCTTGTCACGCGGCGTCGACGCAGCTCCAGCCTGAGACTCTCCTCGCCGCGCGCCATCGCCCAGCGATGGTTTGCGGCGAAGACCGGTCGGAACACGGGCACGAAGCGCCGGAGCCACGCCTTGTCGAACGTCACCCGCCAGTCGTAGGTCACCACCGTCTCTGGCCCGTCCTGTTCGAATTGCCACTGGCCCCCGCCCGTCAGGTCACCCCGTGCCGTGAGAGCGAACCCGGTCTCGGACAGCGGCTCGGTGACGGTAAGCGTCCACCTCAGCGTGTAGGGAAGCCAGCCCTTTGTGTAGAGGGTGAAGGTGGATCCGACACCGTCGGAATCGCCCACCGACCCTTGTTCAACGGCCAGGTACACCGACGGCCACCAGCGCGGGAGCGTGGCGGCATCACCGAGAATGTCAGCCACCTCCGCGATCGTGCCCGGTACCCGCCACACGGTGCGAAACTCGAAGAATTCCGACACGATGACCTCCTGTCGTTGGGGACTACACGTCGTCCCGCCGGGAATCTTCGGGGAGAATGGCCAGGGGCTCGGTTTGCACCATCACGTCGCTGGGATTCGAACGGAGGGTGCCGGACAGTAAGTCGGCAGAGCGTGCCACATACACGCCGCCGGAGCCGCAGCCCACGATGTCCGCCCGGCCCTGGCCTGTGGTGTCGGCGAGGAACCGCGGATGCCGGTCGACTCGCCAGCCGCCGGCGCTGTATCCGAAATTGTCGAGCACCAGTCGGGGCTCCTCGAACAGGCCGCCGCCAAGGGACCGGGCAATGTACACGCCGTCGTCGTGGAATCCCACGATGTCGAGCCGCCCGTCCCCGGTGGTGTCGGCCAGGAGACGAGGGTTCTTCGCCACTCGCCACTCGCCACTCGCCAGCCGCCGGAGATGTAGCCGAAACCCGGGTGGGCCTGCACCGGAGCGGCGTACGCTCCGTCGGCGTCCGCGCGCGACAGCAGCACGCCCAGGTCACCGAACCCCACAACGTCTGCGCGACCGTCGCCCGTGGTGTCGGCGAGGAACCGGGGATGCTTCTCGACGCGCCAGGCGACGGATGAGTAGCCGAAGTTGCGCACTGTGAGGTGCGGATCCCAGCCCAGATGCATCCCGGTGAAGGGGCAGAGGACGAAGTCGTTGATCCTCATGAGGCACGGTGCGCCTCCGGCCACGGCGCAGTTCTCGCAGTTGTCGTTGGACACGCCGAACCGACCCCACCTGCCCCCGCAGTCGCATCCGCTCGCCGCGTATTCGTCGGGACAGTTGAAGATATGGCCGCTTTCGTGGGCGAACACTCGATCGATGTTCGAGGGCCCCCAGCCGTCATTGGCGGGGTCCATCACGACGCTTCTATGGGAGTTGTCAAGCTGTTGAGGTCTTTTTTGATGATGTTTCGTGAGTCGTGAGTCGTGAGTCGTGAGTCGTGTGGCGTGTTTTTGGGCGCGTGAGGGTGGCGGGCGGGCCGTCGAAGATGGCCTGTCCGCTGGGCGGTGGTGACGTTTTAGCCTGAATCCACCGATCGGGATCGAGATCTGACGGCGCGTTAAACCGAGAATGCCCATCTGATCAGGTAAATTAGGACTTGTCAAGAGTTCAGATTTACCAACCAGAGGAGCATCTCGTAGATGCAAGTTTCCCACACCAACCGCGCCGTTTCTGCATCATTCACCGACCCGAATCTCGTGTCGTCGGCGGGCTTGGTCCCGATCATGAAATTAGCCGCCCGTGCGGGGTTGGCGACCTTGGCCGATCAGTGGCTGAGCGTCCCCACCGACAAGGGCGCCAACGCCGGTCTGAAAGTCACGTCTCTGGTCGGCGGCATGGTCGCCGGCGCGGACTCCATCGACGACCTCGCCATTCTTCGTCACGGCGGCATGCGGAAAATCTTCAGCAACTGCTACGCGCCGTCAACGTTGGGGTCGTTTCTGCGCGCGTTCACGTTCGGTCACGTCCGGCAGCTCGACGCCGTCGCTTCCCGCTTCGTGCGGGGCCTGGCCGCGGAAACTCCGTTGCTCGTGCACGACACCGACGGCTACATGTTCCTCGACGTCGACGACACCATCATCGAAGTTCACGGCCACCAGAAGGAAGGCTCCGGCTACGGGTACTCCGGGGTGCGCGGCCTCAACGCGATCCTCGCGACAGTCAAGACGGACGTATCGGCGCCGATCATCATCGGCCAGCGACTCCGGCGCGGTGCCTGCGGATCACCGCGCGGCGCGGCCCGTCTGATCCGTGACGCCCTCGCCACGATCAAACGGCTCCGCGGAGCGGGAAAAGCACGCGTGCTCTTTCGTGCCGACTCAGCGTTCTACGGGCACGCCTCCATCAGCGCAGCCCTCAAAGCCGGCGCCGACGTTTCGGTCACTGCCCGGATGGACCCCGCCATCAAACGAGCGATCGGAACGATCCCCGGCGCTGCCTGGACCGCAATTGAATACACCAACGCCATCTATGACGAAGGCAGCAAAACATGGATCAGTAACGCCGAAGTCGCCGAGGTCCCGTTCACCGCGTTCACCTCGCGCAAGAAGAGCGAGCACATCACCGGGCGCTTGGCCGTGCGGCGGATCCCGGAACTGAACAAGAAAAACCTCGACCAGCCAACCCTGTTCGACACCCACCGATTCCACGCCTTTTTCACCACCAGCACCCTCGACACCGTCACCGCCGACAAAACCCACCGCGCCCACGCGGCGATCGAGCTCGTGAATTCCGACCTCAAAAGCAGCGCCCTGGCGCACCTACCCTCCGGTGTATTCACCGCCAACGCCGCCTGGCTGGTCATGGCCGTCATGGCGTTTAACCTCACCCGCGCCGCCGCGACGATCGCGGGAAACGGTCTCAGCCGATCGACCACCGCAACGATCCGCCGGAAACTTGTCAGCGTCCCCGCACGAATCTCAACCTCGGCGCGGCGCGTGACATTGCACCTGCCCGAACACTGGCCTTGGGAGAAACCCTGGACGGCCCTGTTCACAAAGAACTTCCGGCCCCAACAACCCGCCCCCACCTGACCAACCAGCCGACACCGACATCAACAGGAGCACCAGTGGAACACCCGGGCCGCGAGACCCGGACCACAACCACGCCCGAAACTCCGAAAGCTCGCCGAAACAAAATCAGGATCCGATCAGAGGTCGACCGGTGGATTCAGGCTAAGATGGTGTGGTTATCGAGGACGCGGAACAGGTGCCGGGCGATGTAGCGTTTCAGGACGCGTTGGATTTCTTTGGGTGTCTTGCCTTCCTTCGTCCGTTTCTCGACGTAGGCGGCGGTCGCCGGGTCGTGGTGGTAGCGGTAGAACGTGGTGACCCAGATGGCGGTGTTGAGCGCCCGGTCGCCGCCGCGGTGCAGACGGTAGCGGATGGTGTTGCCCGATGACGCGGGGATGGGCGCGATGCCCGCGAAGCGGGCGAACGCGGCCTCGGAGCGGATGCGTCCCTGGTGCGACCACGACACGATCAGCTGCGCGGCGACGATCGCGCCGACGCCGTGCTCAAGCAGCAGGTAGGGGGCGAGGGCTTTCACGTGCTTGAGGAGGCCCTTCTCGTTCGCCGTGAGCTCGGCTTGACGGCTGAGGATCTCTCGCGCTTCGCGGGCAGCCTCGGCGCGGATGGTGACCATGCCGACGTCATCGTTTCGATGGGCGCGCCAGGCTGCGACGACTTTGACTTGCTCGGCGGTGAGGGCCAGCCGAACGTCCAGGCCGAAACCGTACCCGCGCAGCAGCGCTGTGAGGCGGTTGTTGGAGGCGCTGTGGGCCTTCTTGAGGGCGGCGCGCGCGGTCAGTAGCACCGTCAAGGCTGCGTGGTGCCCAGCGTGGTTGCGGGGCGTGATGAGGTGCTCCATTGGCAGGGCGAGGGCGTAGCGGGCGGCGTGCTCGGCGTCGATGGGGTCGGTTTTGCCGGCCCGGCGAACGCCGCGCTTGGGCGGCCTGGTTTCGGTGACGCGCACGCCGGCGGCCGTCAGGAGGTCGCAGAACTGGGCTCCGTAGGACCCGGTGCCCTCCATGGCCACCAAAACCGGCCCCGTTGTTTCGCGTTCGATCCACGCCTGAGCCCGTTTGAGTCCGGGCGGAGTTGTCGGGAATGTTTGCGCGGTGCCGTGTTTCCCGCCCAGATGGTCGAGGGCGACCAGCGTGTGTGTTTTGGCATGGGTATCCACCCCGATGACATAACTGAACTGCTGTGAGACCATGGTCACGATAACTCCTTCGATGGGTGTTATGTCGTGCCGGTCTGGGGTTCCTCGGAGAACATCTCTGTAATGAGTCACGACCCTGTCGGGGGTACGGACAGGCTTCTAATCAAGTCACTCTGAGGGTCACAGGCCGGCCTCGATTCGATGCGTGGAGCGGACATGTCGAGACGAAGACACCTCCGTGAAGAGGGTCAGAGACCAAAAGAGTCACGCAACCCACACGAATCAAGACCAGCCTGCCAGCTGATAACCAGACCAGCTATAACCATTACAGAGACACGGGCCTCCGATGAGCGCGTAGGCGAAGTGGTTCACCGGATACTTCGTGAAGAAACCGCAGTAGCTCGAGCGCGTTTCGAATTGGGTGCGCAGGCTTTCCACGTAGTCGTTCACGCCGGTCCAGTCGGGGGCGAAACTGAGGGACGCCATGGCGGGATCGCGCCACAGCGACTCCAGATCCGGTGCGTTGGGATCGGCGGGAACGGTGAGGTTCACGTTCTGGATGTTGTAGGTGAAGGTGACGGCCGCGAGAGGATTCGAGGCGGCTAGGGATGTCAGCCCGTTCTGTACCTCGGCGACGATCGCGAGTACCTCGGCATCGGTGAATCGCAGGTCGGCGGTCGGGCCCTGAACAATGACGATTCCCGTGGAGACCGACCCCTCGAGGAACTCGCTCGTGGGCCCGGCGGCACCGACGGATCGCGCCTGGCCCGCGGGCGGTGCCTGGATGCACCCCGGCATGTTCCACGGCTCGCCGTCGCGCGGACGCGTCGCTTTGCTTTCCAGGTATCGGGCTGATTCGCGCAGCGCCAGGGCCGCTACGCCCAGACCTTCAGTCGCGGTCAATCCACCCGGCGCCCTGCCCGGAGAGAACCGTTCTGGCAGGTGCGCGTCGGCTTCTTCCGGTGGCACCGTCACGATCTGCACGCGCCCGTAGCGGTGTAGGGGGGGGGGGGTGCCGGGAGTCGAGCCGTCCTTCCCGTCGTGACCGAGGTCGAGTACCGCGCGTTCCGTCGTGTGTAAATCCCCGGCCATTGGCTTCTCCTGCTGTGTCAGTCGAATTTAGCTCGTAGCGATAGTGGCCCGGTATGGCGACCTTCACAACGGCCCGGAGGCGGGCCTGCGTGGCGGGTCCGGCGGGGTGAGGCCCGGAGCATCCCAGCGGATGGCCACACTCTCCCTGATGAGGCGTCGTGTCAAGCAGATTCCCTCCTGTCGGGCCGGGCGGCGCTTCCTCGGGGTGGTTTGCGCAGGGCGCCCAGAGCCCGATCGATTCGGGCGCGGATTTCGTGCACGGGGCAGGTGACCTCGTCGTAGTTCACGGTGCCGTCGCGCAGCAACTGCGCGGTGAGATGACTGACGAGCGTGAGTTGCGATCGCCGCATGAGGTCTGTGCCCTGCAACCACGGCGGTTCGAGAAACGTCGGTAGCACGTAGATCAGATCGTCTGCGTGCATGGTGCGCGCGACCGCTCCCACGGGGTCGAACTCGCGTTCGGCGGCCAGAACGACGAGGTCACGGGTGACGAGCACGCGATGCCCCTCGATTTCGAGGCAGTCCCGAAGTGCCTGTTCCACGAGCAGCGTTCGCCGTCGAGCTGCCGGTGTCTGACCCGCGCCCTGCAGCGCAAAGAAGGACCTGAGAATTTCGTCTATGTGAATCCGCGATTTTTTCATGGGCACACGGTGTCACGAGCCACCGACATCGCGAGTTTGCCTGTCGTGCTTATACCCCATAGGGTATAAGCACTGCCACCGACACGATGGGAACCCACGGATGCCGAGCGCCACGACAGTCACGGAGACACGGCTTCGCCTCGCGCGGGAACTGCGTCGTTGGCCCGCGCGCCGCTGGTGGGTCGCCTTGGGCACTGCGCTGTTCACTGTGGTCTTCATCGCCGTTCCCACCGACCTCATCAACACGCCGTTCTTTGCCCGTGAGGTGGCGCCGACACCGTGGTCATGGCCGGTGCTCCTCGTGAGCGCGATCCTGGCCGGGCTCGTGACGGCGACCTACCTCGCCCACCCCGACGGCGCCGCCCCCAGCCGCGCCGTCGGCCGGCTCGGCATGGCGGGCTGGGTGGTCACATTCTTCGCCGTAGGCTGCCCGGTGTGCAACAAGCTCGTGTTGCTGGCACTCGGCACGACAGGCGCTATGCAGTTCTTTGAGCCGGTGCAGCCGTACCTCGCTGCAGCATCGATTGGCCTCCTCGGCTGGGCGCTGTATGCCCGGCTCAGTAGGGAGAATTCCTGTCGCGTTGCCCCTGTGTCCCCACCCGTCCCCGTCCTGGAAGATAGCCGCTCATGAAGAGAATGCTCGCCGTTCTCGTTCTCGCTCTGTCGGCCGCAGTGGGGCTCGCGGCATGCTCGGCATCAGATGTCGCACCGGAGAGAGTCACGATCACGGCGGAGACCGTGGTGATCGACGTACGCACGTCCGCGGAGTACGCGGAAAGTCACCTTGAGGGTGCGATCAACATCGACGCGCAGTCCGATGCCTTCGACAGCCTCGTGTCAGCGCTGCCGGCCGACGGGGATTACGTCGTCTATTGCTCCACGGGAAATCGATCCGGCGCCGCCGTCTCCCGCATGACGGAACTAGGGTTCACCACGCTGGCCGACGCGGGCGGCTTTGAGGAGGCATCCGCTTCAACCGGCCTGGCTATCGTCGGCGCCCCGTAAAGCGGCGCCGCGCGACGAAAGCCTGCGCGACGACTTGGTAGCCTGAATCCGGGCGCGCTCGGCGCGACCGGCCGTTCCGCACCGACCAAGGGTTGTCACATGCACCGCATCCGAGCAGTGAGTGCTTTTGTCGGGCGCTGGTTCGCCCTGATCGTGCTCGCGGCCGGCGGACTGGCCCTCGCCGTTCCCGGAGCCTTTTCCGGGATGACCGTCGCGATCCCCTGCCTGCTCTCCGTGATCATGCTCGGGATGGGGATGACCCTGCGGCCGGTGGATTTCGCCATCGTCGCCAAGCGTCCCTGGCCGTTGCTGCTCGGAGTGGCCGCGCAGTACGTGGTGATGCCCCTGCTGGGGCTCGGCATTGCGGTGGCGCTCGACCTGTCGCCTCTGCTGACCGCCGGTATGATCCTGGTCGGCGCCTCGCCCGGCGGCACCGCCTCGAACGTGATGGTGTACCTGTCGAAGGGCGACACCGCGCTGTCCGTTGCGATGACCACGGTGTCCACCCTGCTCGCGCCCATTCTCACGCCGCTGCTCGTGCTGCTTCTGGCCCGGGAAATTCTGCCCGTCGATCCCGGGGCCCTCTTCATTTCCATCCTGCAGATCGTGCTCGTTCCGGTGCTCGCCGGGCTGCTCCTGCGGCTGTTCCTGCCGCGGCTGGTGGAGAAGCTCCTCGATGTGCTGCCGCTCGTTTCGGTTGCGGGTATAACGGTTGTCGTCATGGCGGTGGTTGCCGCAAGCTCGTCCACGCTGCTGTCGATCGGCATCCTCGTGGTGGTTGCGGTCGTGCTGCACAACTCCCTCGGGCTCACCCTCGGCTACCTGATCGGCAGAGTCTTCGGCCTGCCGATCGCGAGCCGTCGAGCCATCAGCATCGAGGTGGGCATGCAGAATTCCGGCCTCGCGGCGGCGCTCGCCGTGGCCCACTTCAACCCCGTTGCCGCCCTGCCGGCGGCGATCTTCTCGGTGTGGCACAACGTGTCTGGCTCCCTTCTGGCAAGCTACTGGTCCCGCCGGGCCCTGCCGGCAGACGCGACGCCCGCGCCGGAACTGAGCCGCACGTCGGCCTGATGCCGGTGGGCCCGCGCTTAGTGGGCCAGAGAGGCGAGTTCGGCGCGGGTTGACGCGCCCACCTTTCGCAGCAGGTTGGCCACGTGGAACTTCACGGTATTTTCACTGATTAACAGTTCGGCGGCGATCGCCTTGTTGCGTGCGCCCGAGGCCACGAGCGCGAGCACCTCGCGCTCCCGGGGGCTGAGACCCCAGGCCGCTTCGGTGACAACGGATGCCGCGGGCGGGTCGAGCGGCAAGGACACCGCCATCTCGGATCCCCATCCGGGCGTCGCCTGCACCTGAAGGTCCCCGTTCAGGGCGACGACCCGGGCCGACAGTTGGCGCACACTCGGCACCTCTGGGGTGAGGTCGCCGGGCCCGTCGTCGCGGATGCGGATCAAAAGGTTGCTTCCGTCGCAGTCCCACTGCACCCGCACCTTCGCCACCCCGCTCTGCTCCACGAGCGCGAGCACGGCACCGCGCACGATCGCGCGCGCCTCGTGGGCCACCTCGCCAGGCAGGGCGCGTCCGTTCACCGGCGGCTCGATGAACTGCACGTCAAGGTCGCCGAAACGCACAAGCGGCCGCAGGTCGTCGCGGAGGCGTTCGAAGGCTCGCGCCACCGGCTCCTCGGTGAGCGAGCGGTCGAGGTCGCTCACCGCGCGCAGCGCCACCATGGCTGCCGCCGCGACGTCCGTGGCCACGTGGCGCGCCGCCTGGTCGCTCGTGGAGCCTGACCTCAGCACGGCGAGGAGCGATTCGAGCGTCGTGGCGTGGGCGTCAGTGAGGTCGGCGATGATCTTCGTTCGCTCCGCCGCGGCGACGCGCGAGTCCTGGGAAGGGATAGGGGAAGACATGCCCCCACCCTACCCGATTCAGGGATTGACTATTCGAATGGGTAGTGTGACTAGCCGTTCGGCGGGCGGCATTCCCGCCCGAAAGAGCAGAGGATGGAAGACATGAACGCAACGACAACTACCCCGGTACGGGTCTCCGCCACGGATGCCCTGGGCACTATCGGCGCCGAAAACGTGCACGTGGTCGACCAGCTGCGCGACACATCCGCTGGCACACTCGACGCCGCGGCCGAACGCCTGCAGCGGGCCGAGCGTGTGTTTGTGCTCGGCGCCGGGCGCTCCGGCCTGGCTCTGAAGATGACGGCGATGCGACTGATGCATCTCGGCCTCGACGTGCACGTGGTGGGCGAGGTGACCGCCCCCGCAATCACGCGCGGCGATGTGCTGCTCGTGGCGAGCGGCTCGGGAACGACGGGCGCCATTGTGCGGGCCGCCGAAATGGCGGCCACGGTGGGCGTGGGCATCGTGGCGCTCACCACGGACGGCGGCTCGCCGTTGGCCCGCCTCGCCGAGGTTACCGTGGTTATTCCGGCTGCGGCCAAGCAGGACCACGGCGGGCCGCTGTCGGAGCAGTATTCCGGCGGCTTGTTCGAGCAGAGCGTTCTCCTCGTCGGCGACGCACTCTTCCACACGCTGTGGAAAGCCTCCGGCGCCACGGCCGAGGAGCTGTGGCCCCGCCACGCCAACCTCGAGTAGCCCCCCAGTTTCACCTTTTCACAACCACTCACACGATAGAAAGAAGATCCCCATGAAGCTTCAGGTAGCAATGGACGTACTCACCACCGAGGCAGCACTCAAGCTCGCCGCTGCGGTTGCCCCGCACGTGGATATCATCGAACTCGGCACCCCGCTGATCAAGGCAGAGGGCCTGCGTGCCGTCACCGCGATCAAGGCGGCCCACCCCGACAAGATCGTCTTCGCCGACCTCAAGACCATGGACGCCGGCGAGCTCGAAGCCGACATCGCGTTCACGGCCGGCGCCGACCTCGTCACGGTGCTCGGTACGGCCGGGGACAGCACTATCATCGGTGCTGTTGCGGCCGCCACCAAACACGGCAAGGGCATCGTCGTGGACCTCATCGGCGTCGCCGACAAGGTGACCCGTGCCCGCGAGGTGACCGCCCTTGGCGCCCAGTTCGTGGAGATGCACGCCGGTCTCGACGAGCAGGCCGAACCTGGATTCTCGCTCGCCACCCTGCTGAACCAGGGCGAAACCGCGAAGGTTCCGTTCTCGCTCGCCGGCGGAGTGAATGTTTCGACCATCGCCTCGGTGCAGCGCGCCGGCGCATCCGTTGCCGTGGCCGGTGGCGCCATCTATGGTGCGACCGACCCCGCGGCCGCTGCCGCAGAGCTGCGCGCCGCGATCATCTAGGTCTCCTCAAGAGAACACTCTGGCGCTCCCGACACTGTGGGGGGCGCCAGAGCTGTGTCCGGAAGGTCGTGCCGCCGAGGCCGCGCGCCGGAAAGCTGCTCATGCCGCTGTAATCGCGGTCGCACGAGCAGCTTTCGGGCGCAGGTGTCGACGCGCTCAAGGCGTGTCGTTTCGCGGCCCGCGAGGGAGGGTTAGCCGAGCAGCAGCTTGGCGAGCTGATCGGTGGAGAACACTGTGGCGGTGGCGTCCGCCGCTTCGGCGGGGGAACCGTAGCCCCACTCGACGACGATCGCCGGCAGGCGGTTGGCCGTGGCACCGACCACGTCGTGGCTGCGGTCGCCCACGAGAACGGGGGCACTGACATCCGCTCCGGTCTGGGTGAGGCGGTGCAGCGCCTCGGCCACGATGGCGGTCTTCGTGATGCGTGTGCCGTCGGCGGAGGCGCCGACCATGACCGTGAAGTACCGGGCCAGGCCGAAGTGCGTCAGGATGTCGATCGCGGTGAGCTCGGGCTTGCTCGTGGCCAGGGCCAGCGGGATACCTGCCTCATGGATGCGCTCGAGGAGTCCGGCGACGCCCGGGTAGACGGCCGTGTCGAGGGCTGCAGCGCCGTGGTACTCGGAGCGGTAGACCGTGACGGCCTCTGCTGCCTCGTCTGGTGTCATTCCGGCGTAGTCCTGGAAGGCGGTGAGCAGGGGAGGTCCGACGTACGCGAGCAAATCGTGGTGCGAGGGAACGGGGCGGCCAAGCAGGGCGAAAGTGCGGGCCAAAGAGCTGGTAATGGCCGGGGCGGAATCGGTTATCGTTCCGTCGAGGTCAAAGAGAATGGCGCTCCAGGTGCGCGTCAAAGTGGGATTCACTCACCTACTCTAGGCGCGTCCGCTGCAAAAGCCCCCATACACCCAGAGTCCACCCCCATTCCGCCCGGTTGTCGCACCGCACGGGTTAGCCTTCTTACTCCCTCCGTTATAAGGACTTCACATGACGCTCTCCAGCCAACGCCTGATTTACGGATGCATGGGGCTCGGCGGCGACTGGACCCCCGAGCCGTATGGGTCGGCCGATATCGATCAGGCTGCGGAGGCGGTTGAGGCCGCGCTCTCCATCGGGGTGACGGTCTTCGATCACGCGGATATCTACCGGCACGGCAAAGCGGAGCAGGTGTTCGGCGAGGTGCTGAGGCGTTCGCCGGGGCTGCGCGAGCGCATTGAGATTCAGACGAAGTGCGGCATCCGCTTGGAGAAGGACCGAGCGCCCTACGACCTCGACCGCGCGTCGATCGTGGAGCGAGTCGACGCGAGCCTCGCGCGGCTCGGAGTCGACTACGTAGACACCCTGTTGTTGCATCGGCCTGACCCGCTGCTGGAGCCCGCCGAGGTGGCGCTCGCTCTGGGTGAGCTGCATGCGGCCGGCAAGATTCGCGGGTTTGGGGTGTCGAACATGTCCGCGGCGCAGATGGCTTTTCTGCAGCGCGAGGTGGAGTTGCCGATCACGGTGAACCAACTTGAGATGAGCCTGTTGCGGCGCGATTGGGTAGATAGCACGGTCCTCGTGAACCACGCGGAGCAGAACGGGTTTCCGCACGGAACTCTCGAGTACTGCGCGAGCAACGGGGTTCGACTTCAGGCCTGGGGAGCGCTGGCCCGGGGCACATACTCTGGCGCGGCGACGCGCACGGTCGCCGAGGGGGAGGCATCCGCTCTGGTGGCAACTCTGGCAGCCGAGAAGAACACCACGCGCGAAGCGATTGTGCTCGGCTGGCTGATGCGGCACCCAGCACGCATCGACCCGGTGCTCGGTTCGAGCGACCCCGGCCGCATTCGCGCGTGCGCCGACGCCGAGGCGCAGGCCTCCGCGATGACGCGCAACGAGTGGTTCGCGTTGTACCTCGCGGCCCGCGGTGGCCCGCTGCCCTAAAACAGCTTGGAGTGAGTATCGTCAAGGCCGCGCATGGCGTCGTAGTCAAGCAGCAGGCAGCGGATGCCGCGGTCTTCGGCCAGTCTGCGCGCCTGAGGCTTGATTTCCTGTGCGGCGAAAACACCGGTCACGGGTGCGATGTGCGGGTCGCGGTTCATGAGCTCGAGGTACCGCGTGAGCTGCTCGACGCCGTCGATGTCGCCGCGTCGCTTCAACTCCACGGCGACCGAGCGGCCGTTGGAATCTTGGGCGAGAATGTCGACCGGGCCGATCGCGGTCATGTACTCGCGGCGCACGAGGGTGTGGCCGTCGCCGAGCAGGTGGATGTGCTCGGCGAGCAGCTTCTGCAGGTGGGCTTCGACGCCCTCCTTGATGAGGCCGGGGTCGATGCCGAGCTCGTGCGCGGAGTCGTGCTCGACCTCGTAGAGGCTCACGATCAGCTGGTCGGCGGTTTTCGCGTGGGTCACCGTCCAGAGGGCGGTGATGCCGGCGGCAGCCTGATCCTCGTCAGGCTCTGCGAGTGCCAATGTGCAGGGTGGGCTCATCCAATTGAGCGGCTTGTACGAGCCGCCGTCGGAGTGCACGAGCAGGCTCCCGTCCGCCTTGATCATCAGGAGACGGGTGGCCAGCGGCAGGTGCGCGCTGAGCCTTCCGGCGTAGTCAACGGAGCATTTCGCAATCACAAGGCGCACCACCCGAGTTTATCCCCGTGACGCTAGGGTTTCTTGTCGTTTGTGAGGGTCACCACGTCGCCGATGTTGATCATCGAGTGGCAATCGAAGCCACCGCTGTTGCGCTCATTGTCGAGTTGCCACCAGGCCCGGCCGAAACGATCGCACACGATGCCGCCCACGTCACCTTCCACCACGGTGTACCTCATGACGCCCTCCTCGTCAGTTTCCGCCGTCCCCATCGCTCCCTCCAGCGCGCCGGAATCGACGATGGGCAGTGGCTCGCTCGGCGTCGGTTCGCTGGTGGTGATGGGTGCGCTCGGTGTCGGAGTGGGCGGGGCTTCAACCGCGCAGGCCGTCACCAGCAGCCCCGTGGCCACCCCAACGATCATGATTCGAATGGTACGAGACAGCAGTGCGCGCATGTTCAACCCCCGTGGTGTGGCTGGGCGGGAAGTCGTGGAGGCCCCCGCTTCCTGCTCAGCTCTCAGCTCTCAGCTCTCAGCTCTCAGCTCTCTTGACTCCAGACTGGCGCATGTCACCCCATGACGCCAGTCGTCACGTGCAGCAGGATCCGATGCCGACCGCCCACGCGCCGATCTGTTCCTCAGCGAGGGGCCGGCCCCTGATCGTCGTGTCGGGCGCCATTCTCACCGGGGTGCGGGCCTCTCGCCGTTGGCGACGGCCTCGATCCAGTCGGTGGCCTCGTCGGAGAACGTGAACCCCGCGGCAGTCGCCTCGCCGATCCACCATGTATCAGCCGAAATCACCCCGCCCGCCGCAGTGATCTCGGCGGTTACGTGCGGAGGCACGCCTTCTCCGTTGTTCGCGATGAGCCAATCCCGCGTCTCTTTGGTCACTCGCGGCCACCACTGCTCAATGTCCATGCGCACAGTCTGCCACCGCGTCCCCGCGAAATCGACGGAGATTTCATGTGATCCGGGGCTGTACAGGCGCTATGCCCGCGCTAGGTCGCTAAATCTCCGTCGAATTTGCGGGAGAGGGGCGCTCGTCAGCGACGAACGGATGCCGGCGGCCGCGCCGCCGGGGCCGCCAGCCCCGCCAGTACCATCAGGATCAAAATCACATACAGCGCATTCAGCATGCCCCAGGCCTCGCCGAGCAGGCCCAGAACGGGCGGACCCACGAGGAAGGCGAAGTAGCCGATCATGGCGACGGCGCTCACCCGCGCCGCGGCGTTCTTCGCGTCATCGGCCGCGGCCGACATTCCTACCGGGAAGCCAAGTGAGGCGCCGAGGCCCCACAGGACGGTGCCCACGTAGATCATCCACGTCACCGGCGCGAGGATGAACATCAGCAGGCCCACTATCCCCACCACGGCGCAGGCGCGCAATACGGCCACCCGGCCGAAGCGGTCCAGAACCGGTCCGCCGAGCACACGCCCCACGGTCATCGCCGCCACGAACACGCCGAACACGATCGCCCCGGAGGCGTTGGAGAACCCGTGGCCGTCGACCGCGGCGAGGGCGAGCCAATCGTTCGCCGACCCCTCCGCGAAAGTCATGCCGAGCACGATCACGCCAATCAGCAGCAGCTTGCGGTCGCGGAACACGCTCAGGCTCTCACCGAGCCGCGCTCGCCAGGTGGCCTTGCGCTCTGCGGGCTCATCGTCGCCCAGCTCGTGCCGCAACGGCATGAAGCGCACGGCCGTGATCACCGTTCCGAGCACGAGGACTGCAATCAACACGAGGTGCCAGAAGACGGAGACATCGAGAACGGATGCCGCGGCGCCGCCGAGCGCCCCCGCCACCGTGCCGAGGCTGAAGCACGCGTGCATCAGCGGCATGAGCGTGCGGCCGATTTCCCGTTCGGCGGCCGCGCCCTCCACGTTCATCATTACGTCGAGGGACCCCATGCCGAAACCGAATACAGCGAGGGCGCAGAACACGAACGGGGACGACGGGAACAGGCTGACGCCTATTCCCATGCCGATGAGCCCCACGGCCGACAGCGACATCGCCAGGCTCATGGCGCGGCGGGCGCCGAACCGGGCGAGCAGCCAGGCGGCGAGAACGAGGCCGATCACCGAGCCCGCGGATAGCCCGAAGATCAGCAGTCCCACCTGTGCCTTGTCCAGGCCGAGACTGTCCCGCACAGCGGGGATGCGGCTCATCCACGACGCGAGCCCGAAGCCGCTCACGAAGAACACCGCAAACACGGCATTGCGCCACAAGAGGAGGGAGTGCCGGGTGGGGGCTGTGACGGGAAGCGACAAGTGAATTCCTGGTGGGGGCGTGGGCGGGTTCGACCCGGTCGGATCGCTGCTTAAAGGGTACTGGTTCGTGTCGTGCGCCGACGAGCCCGGACGCCCGCCGATTGGCGCCCATCAGCGAGTTAGATTAGCCTTACCTTAGTAACGTTTTTCGTCGTCCAGGAGACCACATGCGCCTTTCGCTTCCGCTCGCCGTTTTCACCGCGGGCATCACAGCCCTCGCCCTCGTGGGCTGTTCCACGACGGCCTCGACGCCCGAAGCGACCAGCTCAGAGGCCGACGGCACGATCACGCTGTACTCCGGCCGCGACGAGGTGCTCGTGCAGCCGCTCATCGACATGTTCGAGGAGCAGAGTGGCATCACCGTCGACGTGCGTTACGGCAACACGGCCGAGCTGGGCGCCACTCTGCTCGAAGAGGGCGACCGCAGCCCCGCGCAGGTCTTCCTCGCTCAGGACGCCGGTGCCCTCGGCGCCCTGAGCGACGCCGGCCTGTTCGCCACCCTGCCGACCGAGACAACGGATGCCGTTCCCGCCGGCTTCACCTCCACCGACGACACCTGGGTGGGAGTCACCGGCCGAGCCCGCGTTATCGCCTACGACTCGCAGAAGATGAGCGCGGCCGACGTGCCGACATCCGTTGACGCCTTCACAGAGCCCGAGTGGTCTGGTCGCGTCGCGATCGCGCCCACCAACGCGAGTTTCCAGGCCTTCGTCACCGCCTACCGCGTGCTCAACGGCGAAGAGGCGGCCGACCAGTGGGTCGCCGACCTCGCGGCCAACAACCCGGTGATCTTCGACAACAACCGCGCCATCCTCGCGGCGGTCAACGACGGCGTCGTCGACACCGGACTCCTCAACCACTACTACTGGTACGCTCAGGCCGCCGAAACAGGCACGGAGAACATGCGTGCGCAGCTCTCCTACCCGGAGGCCGGCGATGCCGGGTCGATCGTGAACGTCACCGGCGCTGGAGTGCTCACGGGCGCCGCAACGGATGCCGACGCGCTCGCCCTGGTCGACTTCCTCGTGTCCGCCGAGGCGCAGCAGTACTTCGTGGACGAGACGTTCGAGTACCCGCTCGTCGCCGGCATCGACGCCCCGGCCGGCCTGCCCGCGCTCGACTCGCTCGTGAACCCCGACCTCGACCTGGCCGACCTTGAGTCCCTCGCCGACACTCAGGCGCTGCTCGCCAAGCACGGTCTCATCTAACCCTGGTGCAAACGGGTGCGCGGGCTCGCTCCAACGGCCCCGCCCTACCCGCTTGCTCCCCGCGCGCTACCTCCGTGGCGGGGCGCGCCCGCTGGGGCGGCAGCGCGGCGCGACTGCGGCGCGGAGCTCACGGGTCGGGCCCGCGGTCCGCAGTGACTGCTACCGGTGCCGCGGGGCGCGCCCGCTGGGGCGGTAGCGCGGCGCGACTGCGGCGCGAGGTTCGCGTGACGGGCGGCGCACCGTGAGCGTACTCGTTCCGGAGCTTGAGCCCTTCGTGACGACAGCGCGCCCGCGCGGAACTCACCGTTTCGGGGCGCCGGGCTGGCTGCTCGTGCTCGCTGCCTTGTGCGCCTCCGCCGCGGCGATCCCGCTCGTGTACCTCGTGGTGCGCACGAGCGAGGCCGGCCTCGCCGAGCTTCTCGACACCCTGCTGCGCCCCCGGGTGCTGCAGCTCACCCTCAACTCCGTACTGCTCGCGGCCTCGGTGACAGTGTCGTGCCTCATTCTGGGAACCGCGAGCGCCTGGGTGCTCACCAGGGTTCGCCTGCCCGCCGGCCGTGCGCTCCTGATCGTCGCGGCGCTGCCCCTCGCCGTGCCGAGCTACCTCGCAGCCTACGGCTGGCTCGTCTGGTTGCCCGCTCTCAACGGATTCTGGGCGGCCTGGTTCGTGATGACAGCGGTCTGCACCCCCTACGTGACGCTCCCCGTCGCGGCGGCGCTGCGCGGGGCATCCGGTGATTTGGAGGCGGTTGCACGCACCCTCGGCCGCGGACCGCTCGGCGCGTTCCGAGCGGCCACCTGGCCGCAGATCCGCCCAGCGGCCATCTCGGGCGCCCTGCTCGTCTGCCTCTACTCGCTGTCGGACTTCGGACTTGTCTCGATGCTGCGTTTCCAGACGCTGACCTGGGGCATCAACGCGGCCTACGGGGCGAGCTTCGACCGCAATCAGGCCGCGCTGCTCGCCCTCGTGCTCGTCGTGCTCGCTCTCATCGTGGTGGCCGGGGAACGCAAGAGCCGCGGCCAGGTGGAACGCGCCGGCGGCCGCAGCACCCTGCCGGTGCACAGGGCCGGCCGCTGGCTCGCCCCGCTTCTCGCCCTCATCCTGCTCGCGCCCGTCGCGGGCATCGTCGTGCCTCTCGTCGGCTTGGTCAGCCGCCTGCTCGACGCGGCAACACTGCGCGCCGTCGATGTGCCCCGACTGCTCGAGGCCGTCGGGGCCACCCTGGGGCTGGCCCTCGCCGCCGCTCTCGTGGCCGCGGTCCTCGCGCTTCCGATCGCTGCCCTCGCGGCCCGGTACCGCGGACGACTCGTCGCGACGATCGAGGCGGTGGGGTTTCTCGGCCACGGGCTGCCGGGCATCGTCGTGGGACTCTCCCTCGTGTTCTTCGCGCTCGCCGCAGTTCCCGCGCTCTATCAAACCTCCGTCGTGCTCGTGTTCGCCTACGTCGTGCTGTTCATGCCGCGGGCGATCGGCAGCATGCGCAGCGGCATCGCCGCCGTGCCGGGCAGCCTCACCGACGTGTCGCGTATGCTCGGACATTCGCCCCTCGTCACCTGGTGGCGAGTCACCGCGCGCCTCGCCCTGCCAGGCATCGGCGTGGGCGCCCTGCTCGTTGCCATCTCGGTCATGAAAGAATTGCCGGCAACACTGTTGCTGCGTCCCACCGGAATTTCCACGCTGTCCACGGAGCTGTGGAGCCGCACGTCGGTGTTCGAATTCGGCGGGGCCGCGCCCTATGCGGCGGCGTTGGTCGTGCTCGCGGCCGTTCCCACGGTGCTCTTGTCGGGCATCCGTGGAGTTGCAAAGGAGAAATCGTGACATGGGTCACCGTTGAGGGACTGCGCGTCTCGTACGGCGAGACCGGCGTGCTCGAAAACGTCAACCTCGGCATACCGCGCGGCAGCCTCGTGGCCGTGCTCGGCCCGAGCGGATGCGGCAAGACTACCCTGCTGCGGGCCGTCGCCGGTCTGCTACCCGCGTCCGCCGGCACCATCACGGTGGGGGACCGCGTCGTCTCCGCGCCGGGCGTGCAACTCGCCCCCGAGAAGCGCGGCATGGGCTGGGTGCCGCAGGACGCTTCGCTGTTTCCGCACCTCACCGTGGGCGAGAACATCGGCTTCGGGCTGCCACACGGTACCAGGGCGGAGCGGGTGGCGCGCAGCGCGCGCATTACTGAGCTCGCCGAGCTCGTGGGGCTGCCCGGGTTCGTGGACCGGGCGCCCTCTCAGCTCTCCGGCGGGCAGGCGCAGCGCGTCTCGCTCGCCAGGGCCCTGGCCCCGCGTCCCGACCTGATGCTGCTCGACGAGCCGTTCGCGGCCCTTGATCCCCTGCTGCGCTCCGCGTTGCGCAGCGAGGTCGCCGCGCTGCTTCACGACCAGAAGAGCACGAGTCTGCTCGTGACGCATGACCAGGAGGAGGCGCTTTCCCTCGCTGACTACGTGGCCGTGATGCGCGGCGGCCGCCTGTTGCAGTGGGGCACGCCGGCCGAGGTGTACGAGCACCCCGTGAGCCTCTGGGCCGCCGCGTTCGTGGGTGACACTGTGGAGCTCGACGGGTGCTGGAGCGACGGCCGCGTGGACTGCGCGCTCGGCCCGGTCGAGGCCGTTTCCGTGGACGGCGTGCCGGGGGTGGACGGCACTCCGGCAGACGGAACCGCCGTGCGGCTCATGCTCCGACCGGAATGGATCCACCTGTCGCCGGCCATCACCCGCGTCGTGTCGCCGGCAGCCCTCCCGGCAAGCTCGCGTGCCGTGGCGCCGCACCGCCTGGGTCTCGGGGTGGAACCGTCCGGTACCGAGCGCATCACCGCCACAGTGGTGTCCATCGCCTACGGCGGCCACGACGCGCTCGTGAGCCTCGAACTTCTCGGCGGAGCGGTCATTCGGGCGCGTGTCGCGGCCCCTGACCTGCCCAAGCGCGGCGACCGGGTGCGCGTCAGCATCCGTCGCCCCGCCCTCGCCTACCCCGTCGAGTAGCCCGGTCTGAGGATCGGCATGCGCGGTCTCGATCGCTCCTTCGTCGCGCCTCGACCAGCGAAACCGCTGGTCGAGGCGGGAGGGGCGGAGACGTGCGTAACCGCTGGTCGAGGTGCGGGGCACGAGCGATCGAGACCCCGTGAGACATTCCTCAGAGCCGGGCCGAACGGGTACCTTCGCGGTGCTGCCCGCGCAGACCATATTCCTCAGCGCGCGCCCACGACCATCCATGCGGCACTTCGGGCCCGCAGTGAGAGCGTGACGGCGCGGGCACCCAGATAGCCGAGGGCGAAAGCGGCCATCAACCAGGCGAGGCCGGAGTTGCCCGCCGGAGCCAACCACAGCACGGCCAGGGCCAGTGGCACGAAGGCGGCGAGGTTCACGAGTCCGGTCAGCGCGAGGTAGCGGGCGTCGCCGGCGCCGATGAGTACGCCATCGAGCACGAACACCACGCCGCCGAGCGGCACGGAGAGACCGAGCACCACGAGGGTCGCCGGGAGCAGGTCCGTGACCGCGGCCGAGTTGGTGAACAGGTGCCCGAGCAGGCCGCTCGTTCCGATCACGAGCAGGCCGAGGGCGATGCCGCCGAGCACGCCCCACTCGAGGCAGCGCCGCAGCACCGCACGCACCCCGACCACGTCGCTTGCCCCGAGCCCCCGACCCACGAGCGCCTGGGCCGCGATGGCGAGGGCATCGAGCGCGAAGGCGAGGGTCGCGAACAGGGTCATCGCGATCTGGAACGCAGCGAGCTCCGGAGACCCCAACCGGGCGGCCACGAACACGGCGAGCAGCATGGCCGCACGCAGGCTGAGCGTGCGCAGGAACAGCCAGCCGCCGCTTCGCGCGCCGAGTAGCATGCCGGCCCGGTGCGGACGCAGCGGAGCGTTCTGCCGGCGGGCATGCCGCGCGACCACCACGAGATAGACAGCGACCATGCCCCACTGCGCCACGACAGTGCCCACCGCAGAGCCTGCGATGCCCCAGCCGAGCAGGTAGATGAAGACGTAGTTCAGTGCGATGTTCACGCCGAAACCGATCCCGGCCACGAAGAGCGGCGTGCGAGTGTCTTGCAGCCCGCGCAGCAGCCCGGTGGCCGCGAACACCAGGAGCATGGCGGGGAGGCCGAACATGGAGATGCCGAGGTAGGTGGCGGCATCCGCTGTCACGGCCGGCTCGGCGCCGAACGCAGCCACGAGCGTGGGCGTGGCGAACCAGCCCGCCACGGCGAGCACGACTCCGAGGCCGAGGGCCAGCCAGAGGCCGTCGATGCCCACGCTCACGGCACGGCGCGGGTCCCCGGCACCGAGCCAGCGGGCCACCGCGGGCGTGGTGCTGTATGCCAGAAAAACCATGAGTCCGATGATGGTCTGCAGCACGGCGCTCGCGAGCCCGAGGCCGGCGAGGGGTGTGGTGCCGAGGTGGCCGACCATCGCCGAGTCCGATAGCAGAAAGAGCGGCTCGGCAATGAGCGCCCCGAGGGCGGGCACGGCGAGGCGCAGAATGTCGCGGTCGATGGCTTGGCGCTGAAAGATTGTGATGACTTCGACTCTAGATCGTTCATCTCGCACTCGTGCTGGTTAGGCTGGCACGACCGACGAAGGGACCCACGATGCTCGCGACCGACCTGCTCACAGACGCCTACACCCGAGTGAGCCAGACTGTGCACACAGTGCTGAGAAACGCGACGGTCTTCACGCTCACGTACCGGGCGGACCCGGAGACCAACACGATCGCCTGGCTGGTGTGGCACCTCACCCGGGTACAGGACGACCACGTGTCTCACCTCGCCGGGGTGGAACAGCTGTGGACCTCCGACGGCTGGTCCGAACGATTCGACCTGCCCTTCGACAGCTTGGCCACAGGTTACGCCCAGACGGCAGAAGACGTTGCTGCGGTGCGGGCCGATGCCAGCCTCCTCCAAGACTATTTCGACGCCGTGCACGAGCGCACCATGGCCTACATTCAGGGACTCAACGAAGCCGACTTTGCTCGCGTCGTTGATCGCTCGTGGTCACCGCCGGTGACCGTGGCCGTGCGACTCGTGAGCGTGCTCGACGACGATACCCAGCACGCCGGCCAGGCCGCCTTCGTGCGGGGCCTCGCCGTGCGCGCCGGTCGCTGACCCCGCCCGATGGGCGCTGAGGCTGCGGGGGCCTGCGCCGCTGCGGGCTTTCGCCGGCGCGACCTCGCCCTGTAGTCGGCTGGGACTCTTCCCCGGCTGCACCGTGGCCCCGTCGCACCGGAATAGGCTGGAGGTATGACTGATCAGGTGAGCGCATCCGGAATCGACCTTACAGAGCTTGACCCGGAGGTCCGGCCCCAAGACGACCTCTTTCGCCACGTCAACGGCAAATGGATGGCGCGCAGCGAGATTCCCGCGGACAAGGCGCGCTGGGGCTCCTTCACACTGCTCGCCGAAGAGTCGGAAAAGGCAGTGCGCGACATCATCCTCGAGGCGCAGTCGGCCGATCCCGGCACGCTCGAACGCAAGTTCGGCGACCTCTACACGAGCTTTCTCGACGAGGAGCGCATCGAGGCGCTCGGTGCCACGCCGCTGGCCGCCGACCTCGCCACCGTCGACGCCGTGACCACGATCTCCGAGCTGCTCACCGACCTCGGACGCCTTGAGCGCGCCGGTGTGAGCGGTGCCTTCCACCTCTTCGTCGACAACGACCCGGGAAACCCCGAGCAGTACCGCGTCTTCATCGAGCAGGGCGGCCTCGGGCTTCCCGACGAGTCCTACTATCGCGAAGACAAATTCGCGGACATTCGCGCGGCCTACGTGCCGTTCGTGGCCAAGATGTTCCGTCTGGCCGGTCTTGACAACACCGAGGAACGCGCCCGGCGCGTCTTCGATCTCGAAACCGAGCTGGCCTCGCACCACTGGAGCAAGGTCGAGACGCGCGACAGCGAGAAGACCTACAACCTGCGCACATGGGGGCAGGTCTCGGCGCTCGCCGCCGGTGCCGACATCGACCTGTGGCTCGACGGGATCGACGCCCCGGTCGGCACCCTCGAGGAGGTCATCGTCCGCGAGCCGAGCTATATTGTGGGCCTCGCCGCCACGATGACCGACGACCGGATCGAGTCCTGGCGAGACTGGCTGCGGTGGCAGATCATCCGCTCGAGCGTGTCCTACCTGTCGGGTGAATTCGTGCAAACGAGCTTCGACTTCTACGGCCGCACCCTGAGCGGTACCCCGCAGCTGCGCGAGCGTTGGAAGCGCGGCGTCTCCCTCGTGGAGGGTGCCCTCGGCGAGGCCGTCGGGCGCATCTACGTGGACCGTCACTTCCAGCCGAGCGCCAAGGAGAGCATGGATGTGCTCGTCGACTACCTCGTGCAGGCCTACCGCGAGAGCATCAGCACCCTCGATTGGATGACGGAGGAGACCCGCGGCCGCGCCCTTGAGAAGCTCGAGAAGTTCACGCCCAAGATCGGCTACCCCGCGAAATGGCGCGACTACTCGTCGCTCTCCATCGACGCGAGCGACCTGATCAGCAACATCCGCGCCGCGAACGAGTTCGAATTCCAGCGCGAGCTGGGCAAGATCGGCAAGCCGCTCGACCGCGACGAGTGGTTCATGACACCGCAGACCATCAACGCGTACTACAACCCCGGTTTCAACGAGATCGTGTTTCCGGCCGCCATCCTGCAGTTTCCGTTCTTTGTGGCTGATCGCGACGCAGCCGCGAACTACGGGGCCATCGGCGCCGTGATCGGACACGAAATCGGCCACGGTTTCGACGACCAGGGATCGAAGTACGACGGAGACGGCCGCCTGACAGACTGGTGGACCGAAGCGGACCGCGCTGCCTTCGAGCAGCGCACGAGCTCGCTCATCGCGCAGTACGATGCGCTCTTCCCGAAACAGGTTCCCGAGCACCACGTGAACGGCGCTCTCACCATCGGCGAGAATATCGGCGACCTCGGCGGGCTCTCCATCGCCTGGAAGGCCTACCTGCTGTCGCTGAACGGCGAGGAACCGCCGGTCATCGACGGTCTCACCGGCGCCCAGCGGTTCTTCTACTCTTGGGCGCAGGCGTGGCAGATGAAGCTGCGCGACGCGGAGGCCCTGCGCCTGCTCTCGATCGACCCGCACTCCCCGAACGAGTTCCGCTGCAACCAGATCGTGCGCAACATCGACGAGTTCTACACGACCTTCGGCGTGACGGAGAGCGACGCCCTGTGGCTCGACCCCGCAGAGCGCGTCACCATCTGGTGAATCTGGTGGCGCGGCATCCGCTTGGGCTAGGGTAATCGCGGGGAATCAACGTACGCACGAGAGGCCGTCGAGAGTGGTTATGGCAGTCCGAGATTCCGACAAGCGCTCCAAACACCTCGCCGAACACCGCGGGAAGCACCTGGGTTCTGAAGCGCCGGAGAACTTTTCCCGCGGCTTCGAGGCGCTCGGCGCCCTCGCGGTGAGCGGGGTGCAGGTTTCCGCACGTGCCACGGACCTGACGACCGGCCGGGTGTTGTTCTCCGTCGACGACCACGTGGTCATGCCCACTGCGAGCGTGGGCACAGTGTTGCTGCTCATCGAGGTGGCGGCCCGGCTGCGCGACGCCGATTTCGGCTCATATACGCTGCTAGACCGCACGGCCGCCGACTCGGTGTCCGGCTCCGGCATCTGGCAGCACCTGCAGGCGCCGTCGTTGCCCATCGCCGACCTCGCCGCCCTCGTGGGCTCGAGCAACGACAACCTCGCCACGAACGTGCTCATCCGCGCCGTCGGCCTGGAGGCCGTGCACGCCCGCACCGAAAGCCTCGGCCTGAGCCGCTCAGCCCTGCTCGACCGGGTACGAGACCATCGTGGCCCCGACGACGCGCCGCAGCTCTCGGTCGGCAGTGCCAAGGAGTTCACCTGGCTCTTCACAGCGCTCGCCCGCGGCGAGATCATTGACGCAGAGACCAGTGGCCGCGTGCTCGGCTGGCTCTCGCTGAACACCGATCTCACCCTGGTGGCCGGCGCGTTCGGGCTCGACCCGTTCGCGCACCGCGCGGGCGACCACGGGCTGCTCCTCGTGAACAAGACGGGAACGGATGCCGGTGTGCGCAGCGAGGTAGGAATTCTACGGGGCCCGCGCAGCGGTGTCACCTACGCCGTGTCGATGTCTTTCTCCGACTCCACGCTCCCTGCCCGCTTGAATGTACTCGACGGCCTGAGGGCGATCGGTCTCGACCTGCTGGAGTACGTGCACTGAACAGGCTTTGTTAGTATGTAACTACAAATTAGACATTCTGTGAAGCGAGGGCTCATGCCACTGGTACGAATCGACGTAAATTCCGGGCGCTCAGCCGAACAGCTGCGCGGGATCAGCGATGGAGTGCATCGGGCCATCCTCGCGATCTACGGCATCCCCGAGCGCGACCTGTTCCACATTCTCACCGAGCACCCGGCCGGCCAGCTGCGCGCACAAGACGCCGGCCTCGGCTTCGAACGCAGCGCCCGTGTCGTCATGATCCAGATCTTCACCCAAGCCGGCCGCGACCAGAACGCGAAGACCGCACTTTTCGACCGCATTGCGAGCGAGCTGGCGGCGGCGGGCGTCGACGGAGCGGATGTCTTCATCGGCTACCAGGAAAACGGTCCAGGCGACTGGTCCTTCGGTTTCGGGCGCGCACAGTACGTCACCGGAGAACTCGCCGTCCCTGCGCGTTAGGCCGTGACGTTGACCTCCACCTCGACCTGCTCGATCGGGGCGTCTTCCCAGGGGCGCACGAGCGCGAGCCTCAGTCGACCCGTGCCGTCTGAAACGGCCCGGAAGGTGAGGATCCGCCCGGCCGCGGCGCCGGGCATCGCGCCGGCGACGTGGTCGAGCCGATCCTCATCGAGGTGCACGTTCACGGGTTCGTCCGCAACTTTCCAGAGGTAGCCGGCCCCGCCGATCTGGTTCAACCGAATCTCCAGCGTGTCGCCGACGGGAAGGTCGACGACGGCGCCGGAGATCGGATTGTCAAGAACCCGATGGGTCACGATCACCACACATAGAGGGTGTTCAGAGTGCCAGCGAGATTCTCGTCGGCATAGGGTGCCGAACCCGTTGCGCGCGCGTGTGCGGCGAGCAGCGTCAGTGCCGTCGACCCCGTGTCGGTCAGCGGGTCGAGTCGCTTCCACCCGGAGGACTGCAGGAAGACCCAGGCGTTGCGGTTGCTCTGCTCGGCCCACAACGCCGTGATCAACTGTCCGCTAATGGCGACCCTGGCGGATTCCCTCGAGTACAGCGAGCCGGGCGGGTCCATGTCGGGAACGTTCGCGGGCGCTGCCGCGACTTCGATCTCGGCCACGGAAAGCGCGAACAGCTCGGCGAGGTCTTCCGCCGACAACAGCCGCGGCATGGTGTCCGTGGGCTGCGGGGCCGCGCTTGCGTGGGACCTGGCTCCGCCGGGTCGATCGTTGGTGAATGTCATGGTGGTGTTCCTTCTTTCGTGTCTGGGGAGTTTCAGTGGATGTCGATCAGTACGTGTACGTCTGGGTGACGACGCCGTCGTCGGAGAATGCGTTGATGTACGCGCTCTTCTCCTTGGCCGTGAGCAGGTCGGAGAACATGGCGATGTGGGCCGTGCCGGTGAGACCCCCGACGCGCAGCCATCCGTTATCTTGCACGTAGACCCAGCCGTTGCGGTCGTGGCCCGTGGCGTAGGCCCCGATCACCTTCTTGCCCGCTGTCCAGGTGCGCAGGTAGACGCCGGTGACGCCCACGTTCGACCAGGAGTCGATCCAGACCTCGCCGTACTTGATGTACCCGAAGCCGGCCATGCCCCAGCTGGTGCCCCAGCTGTTCTTCACGATCCAGGCGCCGAGGGCGTCGTCGTAACCGACGATGGCCACGCAGTGGCCGCCCTCCTGAACTCCCGTGACGTGCTGGTACACGCCGGAGTGGTAGCTGAAGAAGTCGGTGTAGACCACGAAGCAACCGGTGACCGGCCCATAGCTGGTGAGGTGGTTCTTGATAGCCAGCACGTTGTTGGTCACGTCGGCGGTTGCGGTGGCCTTCGCGCGGTGCTGCTCCCAGGTCGACGGGAGCGAACCGCCGTTGGAATTGCCGGCGGAGTAGGCCCACTCCGACTCATACGTCACGCCCCGATTGGTGGCGAAGGTGAGCGCGGGCAGGGGCATCCACCCCGTGTTGCAATTCACGCCGACCGTGGAACCCCAGCCGTAGAAGAGGTGTGCCTCGGAGAGGTCCACGTCGAGGCTCGGTGTGCCGCGGGTGTACCGCGCCGTGCCCTCGAGCACCGCGACAGACCCGAACGCCACGCACGACCCACAGTTCAGTTGGTTGCGGACGCCGGAGACATAGCTCACCCCACCGCGGTCGTTCAGGTTGAACTGGGCGGGAAGAGCCGTGGCGTCGCGTGCCTCGGCGCCGGCGACCGCTGCGCGAATCTTCGCACCTCGTGCAGTGAGTTCGGCCTGTTCTTCTGGGCTCGGCAGGGGAACACCGAGCAGGGTGGCCCGCTGCGAACGGGACATCCGGGTGAGGGCGTTTTCGCTCGCTTCCCAGGGGCCGTTTTCCTTGTCCAGCGCGGAGCGGATGGCGGCAACGTCAAACTTGTCTGACTCGGCCATTTCTTGTCCTTTCACATAGTGGAATGAAACGTGGCGCGCCGGTGACTCGGACGGCTCCGCAGCGGATGCCGAGAGACGGCGGCATCCGCGGTCGCCGCCATGGTCGGGGCGGTGTGAACACACAACCGACTCATAAAGCGCTCCAACGTGGTGGCCAGTCTCCGATGGGCTGGCTCTCGCACACAGTGAAGCGCGTCGGTCGTTACCGGGGCGTTACCGGTGCGTTATCGTCGGCGTTTCGCTCTGGGCCGAGGGCCGTGGGCCGTGGGCCGTGGCAGGGGGCTGGCTAGTCGGCGAGGTAGCTCTCGAGCCGCGGTACGCGAAGCAGGATCAGGGCGCGCTTCTCGATTTGTCGCACACGTTCCCGGGTGACCCCGTGAATGAGGGCGAGTTGGTCGAGGGTGTGGGGATCATTCCCCTGTAGCCCGAAACGCGCCTCGACGATCGCTCGCTCGCGCAGCGGGAGGGTGGCGAGGGCGCGCGTGATGTCGTGACTCTGCATGGCCTGGGCCGCGTATTCCTCCGGCTGCGGCAAATCGTCGTCGACGATGAGTTCGGAGATGATGCCCGTGCCGTCGCCGACGGGGGTGTGCAAGGACAGCGGCTCCATGTCGTAGCGCAGGAGCTTCGTGACCTCCGTGGCTCCGAGCTGAGTGGCCGCGGCGAGCTCGAGCACGGTCGGCACGCGGTCGAGGGAGCCGGTGAGTTCGCGCTCGGCGCGCTTGACCCTGTTGAGTTTCTCCGCGGTGTGCGCGGGAATCCGGATCATGCGCGCCTTGTCTGCGATGCCTCGGTGAATGGCCTGGCGGATCCACCAGGTGGCGTAGGTGGAGAATTTGTAGCCCGTGGTGAAGTCGTACTTCTCGACCGCGCGAACCAGACCGATGTTTCCGTCCTGCACGACGTCCATGATCGGAGTGCTCCGACCCGAGTAGTGCTTGGCGATGCTCACAACCAGGCGAAGGTTGCACTCGATGAAGCGGTTGCGGGCGCGCTGGCCGTCATTGACGAGCCAGGTCAGTTCGCGCCGGAGGGTCGCGTCGCACTCTGAGCCGGTGAGGCGCGCCTCCGCGAAGAGGCCCACTTCGATGCGGCGGGCCAGTTCGACCTCCTGATCGGCAGTGAGCAGGGAGCCAGCACCCAGGCGGCGCAGATACGCGCCGAAGGCATCCGTCGAAGCATAGTCGGGTGTGGAACTCGTGGCGAATGTCGACCGGGCCGTTGAGGGGGTCATGAGAGGTGCCCTTCACTGAAAGAGTGGATTGTTCCCATGGCTCGAGTGTCGTGAATCCCGTATGGCCGGGGTAGGGTCTAACGTCCCGCAAAGGGCCCATTTACATTCTGTGACCGATCTGATATGTAGGTGTCACACAGAGAATGGAGCCATGACATGAGCGCATTCGCATCGGCCCGCCGCGCTGCGGTGCCGCAACCCCCACGCAACGAAATCGACGGAAAGCCGCGGCCCGTGCTCGGGGTGTTGAACGACCTCGCAGCCTACCTGCCCACTGAGGGGATCGCGGTGTATATTGCCGTGGTCGCGTTCGGATCCGGACTCAACAGTCCTGCGGTGCCCTGGATCGCCCTGGCCGCGGCCGTGCTCCTCAACGGCATCGTCTCGATTGTGGTCTACCGCTCGCTGATCGACCCGAACGACCGCCCGGGCGCGACGCGGCTGTCGCTGCTGGTCGTGGTCACGAGCGTGCTCTCGACGGTCTACATCGCCTCGCTCGAGGGCAATCCATTCCAGGTGAGCCTGGGGTGGAACCTGATCTGGCCGGGCATTGTCGCCATCGTCCTCGTTGCTGTGATGCCGTTCCTGGCTCCCGTGCTCGGGCTGCGGCGGCGCGAACTCGACACGCACTAGTCCCGCGAACTCGGCCGAAAGGCTCTAGCGGGTCACGACGACCTTCACCTCTTCGCCGCCCGACGACGCGGCGAAAGCTTCGGCGACCTCGGTGAGGGGGAAGCGGCTCGTGACGAAGTCGTCGACCCGAATCTCGCCGGAGCGGATGATCTCGATCGCCTCGGCGTAGTCCTCCGGCAGGTAGGTAGCGCTGCCCTGAATGCGCAACTGGTGGTCCTGCACCTGAGGAAGCGGCACGAGCACCGCCCGGGCGGGAACACCGACGATCATGACGGTACCGGCCCTGGATGCGAGCTGGATGGCCTGGTCGAGCGTGGACTGGATGGCGACGCAGTCGAAGACGACGTCGGCGCTTTCCCCCAGCGCGGCGAGGATCTCCGTGACGGGGTCTGGCCCGGTGGCATCGACGACGGCGTCGGCGCCGAGGCGAGCGGCGCGTTCACGTTTGCTCGCGAGCATGTCGGTCATCACGATGGTGCGCGCTCCCGCGTGCCGAGCGGCGGCCAGCACCAGCAGGCCGATGGTGCCGGCGCCGATGATCACCACGGCCTTCTCGCGCACGCCTCCGGAGAGTCGCACTGCATGCACCGGCGTCGCGAGAGGTTCGATCAAGGCCGCCTGCAGGTCGGAGAGTTCGGCGGGCACGACGTGCAGCCGGTTGGCCGGCACTGTGAAGAAGTCAGCCATGCCGCCCTGCTCGTAGCCGCAGCCGAAGAACCGCAGGTTCTCGCAGAGATTGCTGCGCTCGGTGCGGCACATCTTGCAGGTCCAGCACGGGAGGGTGGGCTCAACGGTCACCCGGTCGCCCACCGACACGAGGGACGTGTCTGCGCCGAGTTCGCGAACGATTCCGACCACTTCGTGACCCGGAAAGTAGGGAAGCGGAACGAACGGATGCCGACCGTGCGCGGCATGGGTATCCGACCCGCACACTCCGCTCACGGTCATCTCCACGAGGGCTTCCCCGGGCAGCGGGCGGGGGACCGGCGCGTCGACGAGCACGATTTCGTCGGCGCGAACGACGACGCGCTTCATGAGAACAACAGTGTTCATGAAAACCACCTGGATCTTTCAGGGTAGGAGATGTGGGGGCGTACCGGGGGGGGGGCGTCAGACGACGACGAGTTCGGGGCCGACTGCTCCGAGTCGCTGCAGTTCCAGGGAATCGGCGCCGTCGTCGGTGATGAGAATGTCGAATTCGGTGGCGTCGGCGACGTGGCAGAACGAGTTGTGCCCGATCTTGCTCGAGGTGATGGCCAGCACGCGGCGACGGCCGGAGAGCATCATGGCTCGTTTGACCTCCGCCTCGTCGGGAATCGTGGTGGTGAGTCCCTGCGCGGCAGTGAGACCGTTTCCGCCGACCACGGCGAGGTCGACGTTGAGCTCGCTGATGCGCTGCCGGGTCCACTCGTCGACGGCGCCCTGGGTGAGGCTGCGCACCCGGCCAGGGAGTGCCAGCACGGTCAGCAGCGGCTTCTGCGAGAGCAGGCGCACGGCGGGCAGATTGTTGGTGACTACGATCAGCTCGCGGTCGTCGGGAAAGAGCGACGCGATCACCAGGGTGAGCGAGCCGGAGTCGAGCAGCACGACCCCGTCCGTTGGCAGCTCCTGAAGAACGCGCCGGGCGATCCGATGCTTCTCCGGGGCGTCCTTGAGCTGGCGTTGCGCCAGGGCGAGTTCGAATGGCGTGCTCTGGGTGAGGCGCGCGCCGCCGTGCTGGCGACGGATCAGCCCCTGACGTTCGAGGACGGCCAGGTCGCGCCGAATCGTTTCCGAGGTCACCTGCAGCGCGTCGCTCGCGGCGGAAACGGTGATTTCACCGTCTCCAGCCTGGGCGAGTGCGATGATCGCGGACTGTCGCTCTGCGGGGTACATGGCTCGACTGTAGCCGTCGCACATCCGTTTCGCCCGATTCTGTGGCAAATTTCACTCCCAAAACATATATTCGGGCACAGAAAGTCACAAAAGCGTCTCAAATCCACAAAAAGTATTGCAGAATCAACAGGTACGGGTCGATAGTGGTCCATACGAAGTCCACAAGGACGTGTCGACGATGAAGAGGCCCCGATGATGAAGTCTTATCCCCCGATGAAGTCTTACTCCGTGAAGAAGCGGATGCTACTGAGCGCAGTGGCATTCTCGTCCGTCGGCGTGCTCCTGGCCGGATGCAGCGGAGCAGGCGGCGCAGCCACCGAAGACGGCCCCGTGAGCCTGACCCTCGCCACCGTGAACAACCCGCAGATGAAAGACATGGAAGAGCTCAAGGGTGCCTTCGAAGAGGCCCATCCCGACATTACCGTGAACTTCGTCTCGATGGAGGAGAACGACCTGCGCGACGCCGTCACCAAAGACGTGGCGACTCAGGGTGGCCAGTACGACATCGTGACCGTCGGCAGCTACGAGGTACCGATCTGGGGTCAGAACGATTGGCTCGTCGACCTCGGTCCTCTCGCCGAGGCCGACACTGCCTACAACGTTGACGACCTGCTGCCGCCCGTGCGCGAAGCCCTCACCGTCGATGACAGCCTCTACGCCGTGCCCTTCTACGGTGAGTCCTCCTTCCTCATGTACAACCAGGAAATGTTCGCCGCCGCCGGCCTCTCCATGCCGACCAACCCCACCTGGGACGAGGTCGCCGGCTTCGCCCGCACCCTCAAGACCGACGACGTGGCCGGCATCTGCCTGCGTGGCAAGCCCGGCTGGGGCGAACTCTTCGCCCCGCTGACCACCGTGGTGCAGACCTTCGGCGGCGGCTGGTTCGACGAGGACTGGAACGCCACCGTGAACAGCCCCGAGTTCACCGAGGCCGTCACCTTCTACACCGACCTGGTCAAGGACGCCGGCGAAGCCGACCCCGTCTCAACCGGTTTCACCGAGTGCCTCAACCTGTTCTCGCAGGGCAACGCGGCCATGTGGTATGACGCCACGAGCGCCGCCGGCCCCCTCGAAGCCGACACCTCCGCCGTCGCCGGCAAGGTCGGCTACGTGCACGCCCCGGTCAAGGAAACGGATGAAGCGGGCTGGCTCTGGGCCTGGAACCTCGCCATCCCGAACACCAGTACCAAGCAGGACGCGGCGTGGGAGTTCGTGAGCTGGGCCACCAGCACCGAGTACATCGACCTGGTCGGAACCACCCTCGGCTGGGAGCGCGTGCCCCCGGGATCGCGCACCTCGACCTACGAGAACCCCGACTACCTGGAGGCCGCCGCCGCCTTCGCGCCGATCACGAAGGACATCATGCTCGCGGTCAACCCGACGCAGCCCGGTGTGAACCCGCAGCCGTGGGTCGGCATCCAGTACGTCACAGTGCCGGAGTTCCAGGACCTGGGCAACCAGGTCTCGCAGAACATCGCCGACGTCTTCGCCGGCCGCGACACCGTGGAGAACGTGCTCGACAAGGGCCAGGAGCTGGCCACCACGGTCGGCGACGCCCAGAAATAGGAGTACCCGCACCAGAGGCACCACGCGGGCGGTTCCAGAGTTATCGCTGGAACCGCCCCCGCCCCGGTATAGACCCGTACCTCTTCCATCAGTGTCGAGAAAGAGACCTAAAACATGACCGCGACTGACGTGACGGCAACTGCGGAGGCGACCCGGCAGGGCGCCCCCGGCCTGCCCCCGAGAGAGCCTCGATCCGAGTTCGGCCGCCGGCATAAGCCGGAACTGAGTGCCGGGCAGAAGCAGGCCCTGCGGCTGGCCCGCACTCTGGTCTGGCCCGCGATCGTCGTGGCGATCCTGGTGACGCAGATCCCGTTCCTGGTCACGATCTACTACTCCTTCCAGAACTGGAACCTGATGCGGCCCGGCAGCCGCGGCTTCGCCGGCTTCGACAACTACATCACCGTGTTCACCGGCGGGGCGTTCCTGCAGTCGCTGTCAGCGACCGTCGTGATCACCGGATCCTCGATCGTGCTGTCCGTGCTCTTCGGCCTCGGCATTGCCCTGCTGCTCAACCGCACGTTCGTCGGACAGGGTTTGGCCCGCACGCTCGTGATCACGCCGTTTCTGATGATGCCGGCCGCGGCGGCCCTGATCTGGAAATGGTCCATGCTCGACGCCAACGTGGGCATGGTCAACTGGGGCCTCTCGGTGCTGGGAGTCGATCCCGTGCAGTGGAACACCGACTTCCCGGCCCTCACCGTGATCATGGTGCTCACGTGGCAGTACACGCCCTTCATGATGTTGATATTGCTCGCCGGGCTGCAGAGCCAGAGCAAGGAAACCCTCGAAGCGGCATCCGTTGACGGCGCCGGCCCCATCCGCAGCTTCTTATACATGACGCTGCCGCACCTGCGCCAGTACATCGAATTGGCCGTGTTGCTCGGCGGCATCATGTTGCTGCAGGTCTTCGACCCCATCGCCATCATGACCCGCGGCACGGGCGGCACGAAAACACTGTCGTACTTGCTGTACGAACGAGCATTCGTCGGCCTCGAGATCGGCGAGGCCGCCGCCTACGGCGTGATCACAGTCCTGCTGACCATCATCGTGGCCAGTGTCGCGCTGCGCCTGCTGTTCAAGATCTTCTCCACTGAAGGGGCCAAATCATGAGTACGTCTGTCGTCAGCGCACCCCGCGCCGTGCCCGCCCGCCGCCGCACGAGGCAGATGCGGCACCGCGCCAGCAGTGCCGCCCTCACGGCGTTCACCTGGATCGTTACGCTCGGCTTCTTCTTTCCGGTGGCCTGGATGGTCTTCACGGCCTTCAAGACGGAGGCCGCAGCGGCCACGAGCACTCCCACGATATTCACCTCACTCTCGTTCGACAGGTTCGCCGAGGTGCTCGACCGTGGCTTCGGCGTGTACCTGCTCAACTCGCTCACCGCGAGCGTGATGAGCACCGTGATCGTGCTGCTGCTCGCCATCCCGGCCGCCTACGGCCTCTCGATCCGGCCGATCATCAAGAGCACCGACGCGCTGTTCTTCTTCATCTCCACCCGCTTCATGCCCATCGCCGCTGCGATTATCCCCATTTACCTGTTGCTGCAGAACTTCGGCCTGCTCGACAACATTTCGGCGCTGAGCATTCTGTACGTGGGTATGAACCTGCCGCTCGCCGTGTGGATGATGCGATCCTTCTTCAGCGAGGTGCCGCTCGAAATCGTAGAGGCCGCTCAGATCGACGGCGCCAACTTCTTCACCGAGCTGGTGCGGGTGGTCTTGCCGATCGTCGCTCCCGGCATCGCCGCCGCCGCGTTGATTTGCTTCATCTTCGCCTGGAACGAGTACTTTCTGGCCAGCCTCCTCACGTCCACTATGGCCCGAACCACGCCGCCCTTCCTCGGCAGCTTCGTGGACGGCCGCGGTCAGTTCCTCGCGGTGCTCTCGGCGGCCTCCACCCTTGCGGTGCTGCCAGTGGTTCTCGCCGGCTGGCTGGCGCAGAAGCGCCTCGTGACCGGCCTGGCGATGGGTGCCATCAAATAGCAGCATCCGCTTCGGGTCGGGCACAATGGAACTTTTCACAGCAGGGAGGGCAGGCAATGGCCAAGGCAGCAGAGAATGACGGCACGGCTCCCGGACGGGCCGCCCAGGAGCGACGCAACAGAATCATGGTCATGCTCCGGGAGGCGGGCCGGGTCGACGTGGGCGAGGTCGCGGAATCACTCGCCGTGGCCGACGAGACCGTGCGCCGAGACCTGCGCGCCCTCGAAGACGAGGGTCAGCTGCGCCGCGCGCACGGCGGGGCGATCCTGGCATCCGCTCTCACAGTGGACCTGCCGCAGTTCATCGCCCCCGACCTGGCCGAGCATCCCGTGGCGAGCCGGGCCGCCGAGCTGTTGCCGGCGGCCGGCATCGTGTTCATCGATTCCGGCGCCGTGGCGGAAGCCCTGGCAGCCCTCGTGCCCAACACCGCAGAGCTCCAGGTCGTGACGACGTCGATTCCGGTGGCGCTCGTGGCGAGTCGGCACCCCGACCTCGTGGTCTACAACCTGGGCGGTGCCGTCAATCCTCGCGACGACTCGCAATCCGGCCAGTGGACGCGCGAGGCGCTCGAACACATCCGTATCGACACTGCATTCCTGTCGGTGTCGGGCATCTCGAGTGATGGCTACCTGCTCGCTGCCGACCCCAAGGCGGCGCGCATCAAGAGCGCAGTGGTGGCAGCTTCGGAGCGCGTGGTGCTGATCGCAGAGCACGGCCAGCTCGAACGAAACGGCATGGTGAAATTCGCCCAGCTGAGCGAACTCGATCACCTCGTCGTCGACGCCCGCACGAGCGACGTCGTTCTCTCGCTGGCAGCGGATGCCGGCGTGCCGGTTCTCGTGGCCGAGGCCGCAACGTGACACCGGTCCCCGGCGTCTACGGGGCGCAGGGGCTGCTCTTCGATTGTGATGGTGTGCTGGTGGACTCCGATGAGGCCGCCGCAGAGGCGTGGAATGCCTGGGCCCGCGAGTACGCGCCCGGCTTCGACTTTGAGCGGGACATCGTGCATGGTCGGCCCGCCAGGGACACGATCGCCGAACTCGTGCCGTCCGTCGACCGCTCCCGCGCTGTGCACGCCCTCATGCTGCGCGAGGTGGAGACCGCCGCGATGGTGCGCGCCCTCCCCGGCGCACTCGAACTCCTGACAAGCCTGCCGGCCACGGGGTGGACGGTGGTCACTTCCGGTGTGCTGCTCGTGGCCCAGGCTCGGCTGCGCGCGGCCGGCCTGCCGTGTCCGCACGCTCTCGTGACCGCAGACGACGTGCGCCACGGCAAACCCGCGCCGGATCCCTACCGACTGGGTGCACGCCGACTCGGAGTTCCCGCCGCCCGCACAGTGGTCTTCGAAGATGCCGACGCCGGAGTGAGGTCCGCGCGCTCCGCCGGCGTGGGCCTCGCTGTCGGCGTCGGTGACCGCGGGTTGCACACCTCGGCACACGTCGTCGTGGCTGACCTGAGCGGTATCCGCTTCGACGGCACCCAGCTCGACCTGCGCGGTGCGCGCCAGTTGCGCGCGCCCTCAGCCCTTCTTGAACACACCGAAACTGGAGAAGACCGTCATGACCGCATTGCGTAACGACACCCTCGACGCTGTTGCCGAGGGCGGCACCGTACAGGTTCCCCGCTATGACCGAACCGGTCTCACAGCGGGCATCATGCACTTTGGGGTGGGCGGCTTTCACCGCGCGCACCACGCGCTCATGATCGACGACCTGCTCAGCCAGGGGCTCGCGCGGGACTGGGCCATCTGCGGCGTGGGCGTGATGCCGTTCGACACGAAGATGCGCGACGCTTTGCTGGCCCAGGACGGGCTGTACACCCTCGTGGTCAAGCACCCCGATGGGAGACTCGACCCTCGGGTGATCGGGTCGATTATCGACTTCATGTATGCCCCCGACGACGTGGAGGCGGTGCTCGAGCGCCTCGCCAGCCCGGAGGTGCGCATTGTCTCACTCACCGTGACCGAGGGCGGTTACAACATTCACCCGGTCAGTGGCGAATTCGATCTCTCGAACGACCTCGTTGCCACTGACCTCGCGGCGGATGCCCTGCCCGCGACGGTCTTCGGCCTCGTGGTTGAGGCGCTGCGTCGCCGCCGAGATCGCGGCATCACGCCCTTCACCGTGATGTCATGCGACAACCTGCAGAACAACGGACGCGTGGCCCGCCGCGCCTTCGTAGCCTTCGCGACAGCGGAGGACGCCGAGCTCGGCGCCTGGATCGACGCGTCCGTCAGGTTCCCGAACTCGATGGTCGACCGCATCACGCCCGTGACGACCGACGACGACCGTGCGCAGATCACGGCAGCCTTCGGCGTCGATGACCGCTGGCCCGTCGTGTGCGAGCCCTTCCTGCAGTGGGTGCTCGAGGACTCCTTCACCGACGGGCGCCCGCCGTACGAGAAGACCCAGGCGCAACTCGTGGCCGACGTGGAGCCGTACGAGCTCATGAAGCTGCGTCTGCTCAACGCGAGCCACCAGGGCCTGTGCTATTTCGCTCACCTGATGGGCTACCGGCTTGTGCACGACGCCGCTGCGGATCCGCTGATCGCCACGTTCCTGCGCTCCTACATGGACCTGGAGGGAACCCCCACCCTCAAGCCGGTTCCTGGCATCGACCTCGAGCACTATAAGACCCAGCTGATCGAGCGCTTCTCCAACCCCGGAGTGCGGGACACTGTCGCGCGGCTCTGCGCGGAATCCTCAGACCGTATCCCCAAGTGGCTGCTGCCCGTGATTCGTGAGCAATCGACCCGCGGGGGCGCGATCGAGCTGTCGGCGGCCATCGTGGCGAGCTGGGCGCGCTACGCCGAGGGCATCGACGAGCAGGGGGAGCCCATCGACGTGGTCGACCGCATCACGGAACGCGTCATGGCCAGCGCCGCCGGGTACGCCGCCGACCCGCATTCTTTCCTGCGTGACCGCGACCTGTTCGGTGACCTGATCGACGACGACGGCTTCACCGCCGCCTACGACCGCGCGCTCACCCTGCTGCACGAGGTGGGAGCGCGGCGCACGCTCGGCGTGCTGCTCGGCCTCGAAGGAGCCTCGGAGCCCGACCTCGCCCAGGCCCGCCGCTAGGCTGGGGCGACAGGGTCGAGGGAGATACCAGCATGCGCGCACGCCGAGTAGTGGCCGGAGTCGACTCGTCGACCCAAAGCTGCAAGATTGTCACCGTGGACGCCAACAGCGGCGAGCTGCTGCACCTGCGCAGCGCGCCGCATCCGGATGGCACGAGCATCGACCCGGAGCGGTGGTGGGACGCGTTTGTTGCGGCCGGCGGCGACGAACTCGACGGCGTTGCAGCGCTCGGCGTGAGCGCCCAGCAGCACGGCATGGTGGCCCTCGACGAGGCCGGCCAGCCGGTGCATGAGGCCCTGCTCTGGAATGATGTGCGCAGCGCCCCGCAGGCGGCGGCGCTCACCGACCAGTACGGCGCCGCCACGTGGGCCGAGGAGGTCGGCGTGGTGCCGGTGGCGTCGTTCACCATCACCAAGCTCGCCTGGCTGGCGCAGAACCGGCCGGAGCTCGCCGCGCGGGTGGAGCAGGTGCTGCTGCCGCATGACTGGCTGACCTGGAACCTGCTGGGCCGCCCCGCCGAGGCCACGACCGACCGCAGTGACGCCTCGGGAACCGGCTACTTCTCCGTGCACTCCAACGAGTACCGGCCAGACCTGCTCGAGGCCGCGCTCGGCCGCTCGGCACGGCTGCCGCGGGTGCTCGGCCCGGCCGAGCGCGCGGGCGTCACCACGAGCGGAGTGATAGTGTCGGCCGGCGCGGGCGACAACGCCTCGGCTGCGCTGGGCCTCGGCATCGGGGAGGGCGACGTGGTGGTGTCGATAGGCACCAGCGGCACCGTCTTTGCGAGTACGCAGGCGCGCATCGCGGATGCCTCTGGTTCCGTGGCCGGTTTCGCGGATGCCGCCGGCGGCCAGTTACCCCTGCTTGCCACGATCAACGGCGCGCGCACGCTCGTGGCTACCGCGCAGATGCTCGGCGTCGACATCGAGCGTTTCGGTGCGCTCGCCGGGCAATCCCCGATCGACGCCGACGGGCTGCTCATGCTGCCCTACCTCGACGGGGAGCGCACCCCCAACCTGCCCGATGCCACGGGATCGTTGACAGGCATGCGCCGAGCCAATATGACGCCGGCGCACCTGGCGCAGGCATCCGTTCTCGGTGTGGTGTGCAGCCTCGCTGACGCCCTCGATTCCTTGCGTGGCCAGGGGGTCGCGGTTCGCCAGGTGATCCTGATCGGCGGCGCCTCGCAGTCGCCCGCCATTCAGAAGATCGCGGCGGATGTCTTCGGCGTACCTGTCGTGCTGCCGGCGCCCGGCGAATACGTGGCCCTCGGTGCGGCCCGCCAGGCGGCGTGGGCGCTCGACGGCGGCACTGACTTTCCTGACTGGCCGCGCGGCATCACCGCACGGGAATTCGAGCCGGCCGCGGACCGCTCGTGGGCACAGGCGGTGCGGTCGAACTACGCGGCGCAGCGCCTGGCGCTCTATGGTGTGTGACCGGCCCGTCCCCCTTCAGCGCAGCCTGTGGCGGTTGGCGCAGGGAGCGCTCTGCGCTGGCCTCCGCAGCCGGCGCAACGTTCCCCGCCTGCGCCCGTGTCCCCGACCTGCGCGTCAGGCCGCGCAGGCGTCTTCCGCGGCGTAGCGAAACCAGTCGCGCTCGCCGCGCCGCGCCGCCGTGTGCGTGAAGACCTGCCGCCAGGTCTCGCCGCGCTCCTGGGCCGCGGTCACAGCATCCGTTGCCCAGCGGATGTCTGCGGTCAGGCTGTCGAGGTAGCTCACGGCAGGCCGGTAGCCGAGCTGTTCCCTGGCGGCGCTCATGCTCAGCACCCCGGACTGCCAGTGATCCCAGGGGGTCGCGCCCACGCCGTTCACGGGTGGGCCCGCGAACGTGCGCACCTCGGCGTCGTGGCGCATCAGCTCGAAAATGGCCCGCCCGATCTCGGCGGGGGAGTGAGCGCCGTCGTCGACCGCGTTGAGCACCCGTCGCCCGGGCTGTTCAGCGCACAGCAGGATCAGCTGCGCCACGTTGGCCGCTGCCGAGGTGCTGAGGGGGCGGCCGCCGTCCTCGGCGAGCAGGGCGGTGCTGCGCCCGTCGAACACGCGCTTGATGAAGAACCATTCGCGTAACTCCGTCGTGTGCGGGCCGTGGATCGCGCCAGGGCGCAGGATGCTCACGGGCAGGTCGTGCACCCGAAACAGCGCCCGCTCCAGGCGCGCCTTGGCAGCCGGGTAGCTCATGCCCGCCCCGGCGATCACCGGGGCATCCTCGGCAAGCGGCGCCGCGTCCGGCGCGAGTTCGTAGAGCATTCCGGTGCTGATGACCACGAGGGATCCCACGTCGCCGGCGAGGCCCGCGAGCTGCGTGGCATTGTCGGCGTCGAAGGCCGCCGTGTCGAGCACGAGATCTTGCCCGCGGGCGGCCGCGAGCAGCGCCCCGGTGTCGGCGTGATCCAAGCGGATACTTCGCGTCGCGGTCGTCGCGCTCGTCGGGCCGGCCGGCGGCTGACCGCGGTGCGCCACGGTCACATCCCAGCCCGCGCGCGCGAGTCTGTTCGCGGCCGCCACCCCCAGCTGACCGGATCCCCCGATGACAAGCGCATTCTTGCCCATGCCACCACCGTAGGCGACCCCCTTCGTTCCCCCATCGCGGCGCGCGCGCTCACCCCCGTTCGGGGGCGCGCTGGCCGGTGACGGGACTTGGCCGTTCGCGCGCCCGGAAACGGCTCGGGCGGGCCGTATACCGGGGGCACGAGCCGGTTTTGGGCGCGCGACGTGCCGGATGTGGTCGGGGCCCGGGCCCGGGTCAAAGCTGGGTGAAGCCGCGGACGATGGTTCCGGCAGCTCCGACGTAGGCGATGACCACGAGCATCCGCCTGGCGACGTGCGGCTCGATCACCCGGGCGAGGAACTCGCCGAGTAGTAGCCCGGCCACGCACGCGGCCGCGATCAGCAGCCAGGTGAGGATGCCCAGCTGTGGGGGCTCTGCGCCGCCGAAAACGAGCTTCGCCACGAGTGAGGCCACGCCGATGGTGAGGAAGTAGGGCTGCATGGTGGCCGCGAATCCGCGCTGGGACCAGTGCGTGGCCATCGCGTAGATGCTCACGGCCGGGCCGCCCACGCCGGCCGTCGCGTTCATGAACCCGCTCGCTGCGCCGGCCGCCGCCCGCACGCCCGGGCTGTCGCGAAGCGTGGCCCGGCGCAGGCTCACCGACACCGTGAGCGCCGCAATGAGCAGCAGGCCGATGGAGACCTGCAGCCATGCGCCTGGCACGTGCTGCACGACCACGGCGCCGGGCACGATGCCGAGCAGCGCGAAGCCCGAGAGCACGGCGCAGCGTCGCCAGTCCACGTGCCGAAAGACGCGCGGCAGGATCAGCCCGGCGGTCAGCACGCCGCAGGCGTTCACGAGGATGATCCCGTCAACGGGTCCGAGTAGCAGCACCAGGAAAGGCGCGGCCACGAGGGCGAAGCCCATGCCCGTGATCCGCTGCATGCTGGAGCCCACGAACACCGCCACGAGCACCAAAATCGTTATCCACATAGGGTTCAACTCTTTCACGAGCCGAAACAACGGATGCCGACAACCCAGCGGGCGGTCGGCATCCGTTATCAGCGGTGCGCGGTCAGCAGCAGCGGCCCTGCGGGTTCTTGTCCTGGCGATCGGTCTGGTCGCGCCAGAACTCGCGCTCGGTCATGACCGGCTCGGCGCCCGGCAGGGCGTGAATCGACGCGTGATGCGCGGCGTACTTGTCGTAGGCGTCTTCCCCGAGCAGCGCCCGGAGGTACCAGGCCGCGGCTCGCACCCCCTTGCGCACGCCCTCGAGCACGGTCATCAGTGGCCCGTCTTCGCGGGCTTCTTATCGGCCGGCAGAGCGTTCCAGCGTGCGTCCAGCTCCTTCTCGGCCTTGGTCGGAACGAAGCCGGCCGGGCCGTAGATCAGGGACTGCACGGGCGGGTCTTCGCTGCTCGCGTTCGACCCTGTGCGGTATGCCTTCACCGTGGCCTGGATGGCGGTGAAGATCACGATGATGGCAAGCACCACGAATAGGATCGACAGGCAACCCTGAATCATCGTGTTGCGCACCACGGCCTCCATGGCCAGAACGGATGGAGCGGTGCCGAAGCTCGTCTCCCCGGCAGCCAGCGCATCCGCGAACGCCTTGTGATTCGCGAAGTACCCCACAGCCGGGACGGTCGAGAAGATCTTCAGGAACGAGGCGTAGATGGTGACCACGGCGGCGAAACCGAGCGGAACGGCGACAACCCACAGGTATCTGAACAGACCGCGCTTGGCCACGATGGCCATACACACCGCCAAGGCGATCGCGGCGAGCAGCTGATTGGCGATGCCGAATAGCGGGAACAGGGTGTTGATTCCGCCCAGAGGATCGGTGACTCCCATCAAGAGCACCGCCCCCCATGCCGCGACCATGATGGCTGTGGCCACCCAGGCCCCCGGGCGCCAGCTGGTGTGCTTGAACTTCGGGAAGAAGTTGCCAAGCGTGTCCTGCAGCATGAAGCGGGCCACGCGGGTGCCGGCATCCACTGCCGTAAGGATGAAGAGCGCCTCGAACATGATGGCGAAGTGGTACCAGAAGCTCATCATGGCGGGTCCGCCGATGAGCTGCTGCATGATGTGGGCGAGACCCACAGCGAGGGTGGGGGCGCCACCGGTGCGGGAGACGATGCTTGCCTCTCCCACGTCCTTGGCGGTCTGGGTGAGCATCTCGGCCGTGAGGTTGACGCCGGTGAGGCCGAGGCTGTTCACGAAGGTGACGGCACCCTGAACGGTTCCACCCGTGAGGGCGGCCGAGGAGTTCATTGCGAAATAGATGCCGCGGTCGATCGACAGAGCGGCGACGAGCGCCATGATGGCCACAAAGGACTCCATCAGCATGCCGCCGTAGCCGATGAAGCGGCTCTGGCGCTCCTTCTCAATGAGCTTCGGCGTGGTACCCGAGGCGATCAGCGCGTGGAAACCCGACAGGGCGCCGCAGGCGATGGTGACGAACAGGAACGGGAACAGGCTTCCGCTCACGACGGGTCCGCCGTTGGCGGCGAACTCGCTCACGGCTGGTGCCGCAATCTCGGGGCGGATGATGACGATCGCCACGGCGAGCATGCCGATCGTGCCGATCTTCATGAACGTGGAAAGGTAGTCGCGCGGGGCGAGCAGCAGCCACACGGGCAGGATCGCGGCGATGAAACCGTAGATGATGATGCCCCAGGCGATGGTGACCTTGTCGAGGGTGAAGAACGCGGCACCCCACTCGGTGCCGGCGACCGCGCCGCCGCCGACGATCGCGGCGATGAGCAGCACGAAGCCGATGATGGAGATCTCGGTGATCTTGCCGGGACGGAAGAACCGCAGGTAACAGCCCATGAACAGGGCGATCGGGATGGTCATGCCCACCGAGAAGACGCCCCACGGGCTCTCGGCGAGGGCGTTGGTCACCACAAGGGCGAGGATAGCCACGATGATGACCATGATCACGAGGGTGGCGATCAGGGCGGCGGTGCCGCCGATGAGGCCGAGTTCGTCGCGGGCCATCTGGCCGAGCGAGCGCCCGCCGCGGCGCATGGAGAAATAGAGGATGAGGTAATCCTGCACGGCACCGGCGGCGATCACGCCGACGATGATCCAGATGGTTCCGGGGAGGTACCCCATCTGGGCGGCGAGGACGGGGCCCACGAGCGGGCCGGCGCCGGCGATGGCGGCGAAGTGGTGGCCGAAGAGCACGCGGCGGTCGGTGACAGCGAAGTCCTTGCCGTCTGCCTTGTACTCGGCGGGGGTGGCGCGGCGGTCATCGGGTTTGAGCAGGTGTTTCTCGATGAACTTCGAGTAGAAGCGGTAGCCGATGAGATAGGTGCAGATTGCCGCGAAGACGAACCAGATCGCGTTCACCGTCTCGCCGCGCACGATGGCGAGCATGGTCCAGCTCACCCCGCCGAGCAGCGAGATGGCGGCCCAGATGGCGATCTTGAGCGGGGTCCAGCCTCGGTCCTCCGCGTCGTGGACCTCGGTGTCGAGAGCGACCGGCAGGTCCCCCGGCACAAGTTCCAGCTTGTCGGCTTTTTCGGCTGAATCCTCTGACGTGCGGGGCAGGGCGCCCATATCTCTCCCTCGAGCAGCCACCGAGCGCAGCCGTGTTCCTTCTGTAACGGTAACAGGCAGTCCCCCTCCGAGCGCCTAAAATAGAGGGATTGCCTTCGGCATGCCCACATCCCCACCTTCGACCATTGGAGCCACCGTGGCCGCCCCCACTCATCTCGACGCCGTCATTGCCCTCGCCCGCCACCGCGGGTTCGTCTTCCAAGCCGGTGAAATCTACGGTGGATCCCGCTCGGCGTGGGACTACGGACCCCTCGGCGTGGAGCTCAAAGAGAACATCAAGAAGCAGTGGTGGCGTTCGATGGTCACGAGCCGCGACGACGTGGTTGGCCTCGATTCCAGCGTGATCCTGCCTCGCCAGGTCTGGGAGGCATCCGGTCACGTCGAGGTCTTCAGCGACCCGCTGATCGAGTGCACGAGCTGCCACAAGCGTTTTCGCGCCGACCACCTCGAAGAGCAGTACGAGGAGAAGAAGGGCCGCCCGCCCGAGAACGGCCTCGACGACATCCCCTGCCCCAACTGCGGCAACCGCCACATCTGGACAGAGCCGCGCGCCTTCTCCGGCCTGCTGAAGACCTACCTCGGCCCGGTCGATGACGAGGCCGGCATGCACTACCTGCGCCCGGAGACGGCGCAGGGCATCTTCGTGAACTTCGCCAACGTGCTGCAGGCCTCGCGCTCGAAGCCCCCGTTCGGCATCGGCCAGATCGGCAAGAGCTTCCGCAACGAGATCACACCCGGAAACTTCATCTTCCGCACCCGCGAGTTCGAGCAGATGGAGATGGAATTCTTCGTCGAGCCCGGCACCGACGAGACCTGGCACCAGTACTGGATCGACACCCGCATGGCCTGGTACACCGGCCTCGGCATCCGCATCGAGAACCTGCGCCTGTTCGAACACCCCGCAGAGAAGCTGTCCCACTACTCCAAGCGCACCGTCGACATCGAGTACCGCTTCGGCTTCGTGGGCAGCGAGTTCGGCGAGCTCGAGGGCGTGGCGAACCGCGGCGACTTCGACCTCACCACGCATGCCAAGGCATCCGGTAAGGACCTGTCATACTTCGACCAGACCAAGAACGAGCGCTGGACGCCCTACGTGATCGAGCCGGCCGCCGGCCTGACACGTTCCCTGATGGCCTTTCTGGTTGACGCGTACCACGAGGAAGAAGTGCCCAACGCGAAGGGCGGCGTGGACAAGCGCACGGTGCTCAAGCTCGATCCGCGCCTCGCGCCGGTGAAGGCCGCCATTCTGCCGCTGTCGCGCAACGAGAAGCTCTCGCCGATGGCCCGCGAGCTCGCGGCCCGCCTGCGTGAGTCGTGGAACGTGGACTTCGACGACGCCGGCGCGATCGGCCGTCGTTACCGTCGCCAGGACGAGATCGGAACCCCGTACTGCATCACGGTGGACTTCGACTCGCTCGACGACCAGGCCGTCACGGTGCGCGACCGAGACACGATGCTGCAGGAGCGCGTGCCGCTCGCCGAGCTCGACGCGTACCTCGCGGTGCGCCTGCGCGGCGCGTAGCTCCCTGTGAGTGCATAACTCCTGCAATTTGGGTTGAGCCGGCCGAGCATCCGCATGGTTCCGCGGCGGACGCCGGAAGCGGCCACGAATTGCAGGAGTTATGCCCCGGGGGAGGTGAACTCGATCAGGGTGACACCGGCATGCTGATTGGGAGCCGACATCGCGGCGAGGGCTGCTGGCGCCTCGGCGAGCGGGATGCGGGCCGTGATCAGGTCCTGCGGGCGCAAGCGGCCGGAGACCACGAGCTCGAGCAGGTCAGGGTATTCGGCCGCCGCCATGCCGTGGCTGCCGAGAATGGTGAGTTCCTGCGCGATCACGAGGCCGAGCGGCAGGCGCGGATCTTCGTCGAGCAGACCAATCTGCACGTGACGACCGCGAATGGCCAGTGAGCGGATGGCGATGGCCACAGTGTTGCCGCGGCCGAGGGCTTCGACGGCGACCTGCGCCCCCGAGCCATCGGTGGTGAGGGAGCGGATGCGCTCGATCACCTCGGCGTCATCGAGCCCGGCTGAGTTGACTGTATGCGTTGCGCCCACCCGGGAAGCCGCCTCGAGGGCGGACTCGCTGATGTCGACGGCGATGACGGTTGCGCCGAGGGCACGCCCAATCATCACGGCGGACAGGCCGACACCGCCGCAGCCCACCACGACGAGGGTTTCATCGGCCTGCAGACGAGCCTGTTTCACCACGCCGCGATACGAGGTGGCGAAGCGGCAACCGAGCAGGGCCGCCGCGCCGGAATCGAGGTCGTCTGGCACCGCTACGAGGTTGAAATCGGCGTGGTGCAGCGCCACGCGCTCGGCGTAGGAACCCCAGTGAGTGAAGCCGGGCTGGGTCTGGTTGCGGCACACCTGACCGTTGCCACTGTCACACTCAGGGCATTCGCCGCAGGCGCACACGAACGGCACCGTGACGCGCTGGCCCACCCGGAACCGGCGCACGAGCGGGCCGATCGCGTCGATGACGCCCACGAGCTCGTGCCCGGGCACGTGCGGCAGGGCGATGTCGGCGTCGTGGCCGAGCCAGCCGTGCCAGTCGCTGCGGCACAGGCCGGTGGCCTCCACGCGCACGATCACGCCGGAGGCGCTGAGCACGGGTTCCGGCACATCGCGCACCACGGGACGTTCGCCGAACTCTTCGAAGTAGACCGCTTTCATACAGTCAGTCTGCCTGATCCGGCTGTTTGCGGGGTGTTTTCTTGCCGCGAACGGCCTGGCGCGTGGTCTCGAGTGCCTCGATCGTGGTCTCGTAGCTGCGCTGCGCCACTGCCACGAACATGCAGTCCACGAGGGCGAGCTGGGCGATGCGCGAGGCCATCGCTCCCGAGCGGAACGCGGTTTCGCGCACAACCGTGAACAGACTGTGGTCGGCCTGAACCGTGAGGGGAGACGAGCGGGCGTTGGTCACGGCGATGGTGGTGCCGCCGGCCTCCCGCGCCTTGCTGAGAAACTCAAGGGTCTCGGTGGTGCGGCCGCTATGCGAAAACGCGATGGCCACATCCGCTTGGCCCATCAGCGACGCGCCGATCAGGGCCTCGTGCGCGCTGTCGAACGAGTACGCCATGCGCCTAATGCGGAACAGCTTGTAGCGCAGGTCATCGGCGACGATGGCCCCGGCACCGACCCCGTAGATCAGGATGCGGGAGGCCTCATCGAGTGTTCGGGCCACCTCATCGAGCACCGTCATATCGAGGCTGTCGAGGGTCTCCTCGATTCCCATCGTCTCGGTGAACCGCACCTTGGCGACGGCGTCGGCGAGGGAGTCGCCTCGGCCGAAGTCTTCCCCGAAGCGCCGCGCCCCGGGGGCGTTGGCGGCCTCCCGGCCGATTTCGGTGGCGAGCTCGAGGCGGAGCTGCACGTAGCCGGTGAGACCCACCGTGCGGCAGAACCGCACCACTGAGGGTTCGGAGGTCGAGCAGGTGACGGCGAGCTCAGAGATGGTCTGGCGAAGCACAACGGCGGGGTCGGCGAGGATGGCGTCGGCCACCCGCCGGATCGACGGCGACATCGACGGCAGCATCGAGTGGATCGTGGATTGGATGCTCAATCGCTGCCTCCTGGGCGTGTTCGGTGGGCTGGGCTAGAGACTTGTCAGAAAATCCTGCAGGATGAGCTGGCCTCGACGCACGCTTTCCACCGGAACGCGCTCGTCCACACCGTGAACGCCCTGATGTATTCTGCCATCCGGGTCGAGGCCCATTGGCGAGAAGCCGTAACAGTGTATGCCCAGCCGGGCGAACGCCTTCGCATCCGTTCCGCCGCCCATGCACATCGGCACGACCACGGCCTGTGGGTCCTGCCGCACCAGGGCGGCCTCCATCGCCGCGAACCACGTCGAGTCCATGGGCGATTCGACCGGCGACTGGTGCGAGAGAAACGTGCGCTCGACCTTCTCGCCGAGCAGCCGGTCGATCGTGGCCATGGTGTCGTCTTCGGTGCCGGGCAGGCAGCGGATGTCGATGTCCGCCTCCGCGACACCGGGAATCACGTTCACCTTGTACCCGGCGCGCAGCACGGTGGGAGTGGCCGAGCAGCGGATGGTGGCTCTCGCCACAGTGCCGGCCTCTCCCATCGCGTCGATCGCGGCGTCGACCCCGGCCTCGGTGCAGAGGTCGACGGAGTGGCCGAGCGCCGCCGTGGTCTGCTCGAGGTAGGCGCGCACTGTGGGCGTCAGGACGAGCGGCCAGCGGTGCTCGCCCACCCGCTGCAGCGCCGGGATGAGGTTCATCACCGCGTTTTCGGGCACCGGACGTGAGCCGTGGCCGGACGTGCCCTCCGCGCGCACGCGGATGTGCAGGGTGCCGCGCTCCGCGGTGGCGATCGGGTAGACGCGCACGGTGTCGCCGGCGACACTGTCAAGCAGGATCGGGCTCCCACCGGATTCCCCGATCGCGGCCTCGACGCCCGCGAACAGCTCGGGGTGTTCGGCCACGAGCCAGAGGGCGCCGCGCTCGCCGGTGTCCTCCTCGTCGGCGACGAACGCCACCACGATGTCCCGGCGCGGCCGAATTCCGGCTTCCGCCCAGGCCAGCAGGGTAGCGAGTGTCATGGCCACCATGTCTTTCATGTCACAGGCGCCGCGCCCGTGGATGTAGCCGTCGGCCACTAGGCCGGAGAAGGGATCGAAGCTCCACTGCTCGGGTTCGGCCGGCACCACGTCGAGGTGCGCGTGCACGAGGAAGCCCGGCAGGGAGCGGTCGTGGCCTTCGACGCGCACGACAACGGATGCCCGCTCCGGCTCTGGCCCAAGAATGACGGGCGAATAACCGGCTTCGGTGAGGAGCCGGCTGATGAATTCGGCGAGCGGGCGCTCGCCTGTGCTGTGCCCCTCGCCGTGGTTTGTCGTGTCGAAACGAATCAACTGGGCACACAGTTCGGCGACATCGATCATCTTTCGGCACACTCTTTCTCGTTCCCCCGACGCTAGCCCAAACGACCGCAATTCTGTAGATTATTTGCGGAATACGTCATAGATCTGTAGGTTATTTACAATTTGCTGGACCACTCGAACCACAAAGCAAGAATGGAAATCGATGTCGCTGCGCCGCTCTGCTCCCCGTCCACGTTTGACTGCGCAGCGAAAGGTCGCGGCCGGGCTCCTCGCCGGCATCGTGGTGCTCGCCCCCGGCGCCCTGGCCTCCCCGGCGATCGCCGCGACGACACCTGCCGAAGCGCCGGCCGGCACCACGCTCAAACTCGCGCTCACGGCCGACATCGACTCCCTCAACCCCTTCAAGGCGATCCTCGCCTCGAGCACGAGCATCCTGGCCCTGCAGTACCAAAACCTCGTGGCGTACGGCTCGGAGAACAACGCGGAGGTCCCGGGCATGGCCGAGTCCTGGAAGACCAGCGACGACGGAACCGTCTGGACCTTCCACCTGCCGGCCGATCGCGAATGGTCCGACGGCGAGCCGATCACCGCGCAGGACGCGGAGTGGACGTTCCAGGCCATCCAGAACAACGATGAACTCAAGCAGGCGAACGGGGCGCTGCTCACGAGCGTTGAGAAGGTCGAGGCCACCGACGACGAGACCCTCGTGATGACCCTCGCCGAGCCGCAGGCGCCGAACCCCGGCACCCAGCTGCCGATCATGCCCGAACACGTGTGGTCCCAGGTCGACGACCCCGCCGCGTTCATGAATGACACGGATGCCGTGGGTTCCGGCCCGTTCACCGTCGTGAACTACGACAAGACCGCGGGCGTCACGATGAAGGCGAATCCCAACTTCTGGCAGGGTGAGGCGAAGATCTCCGGCATCACCTTCGCGCCCTACAAGAACAGCGACGCCGCTGTGCAGGCGCTGAAGACCGGCGAACTCGACGTGGTGAACGGCCTCACGCCGGCCCAGTTCCAAGCCCTCGAGAACGAACCCGGAATCACGACGAACGCCGGAACCGGCCGCCGCTACCAGGCGATCGCCATCAACCCTGGCACCGAGACCGCCGACGGAACAGCGATGGGCGACGGCAACGCGGCCCTGCACGACGTCGAGCTGCGCCGCGCCATCGCGATGGCGATCGATAGCGCCACCCTGCTCGAAAAGGTCATGCAGGGACTCGGCGAGGAGGCCACCGGCGAGGTGCCAGCGGCCTACCCGGTGTACCAGATGGACGACACGGACCTCTCACTCGCCTACGACCCCGAGGCGGCCAACGCCCTGCTCGATACGGCCGGCTACCCGATGGGGGCCGACGGGCTGCGGGTCGACAAGAACGGCACGCCTCTGGAACTGCGCCTGATGGGCCGCAACACCGACCCGATCCACCAGCAGATGGCGGACTACGTGAAGCCCTGGCTCAAGGTGATCGGCATCGATGTCAGCACCGTCATGAAGGCATCCGCCCAGGTCAACGACGACTCGGTGCTCGGCAACTACGACCTCTACTTCACCGGATGGGGCATGGGACCAGACCCTGACTTCCAGCTCTCCATGAACCAGTGCAGTTCGCGGCCGAATGCCGACGGCACGGGAGCCACGTCGGAGAACAACTTCTGCTCCGCCGACTTCGATGCTCTCTTCCTCGAGCAGCACTCCGAGCTCGATCAGGACACTCGCAGCGAGCTCGTGAACGATGCGCAGCAGATGATCTACGACGCCGCGGTCAACAAGGTGCTGTACTACGCGAACGCTCTCGAGGCCTATCGCTCAGACCGCTTCGAGCCGTTCACCACCCAGCCGGCGCAGGGCGGCGTGATCACCGGCCAGAACGGGCCGTGGGGCTACTACAGCGCCACACCCGTTGGTCTCGCGTCCACCGGATCCGAGAGCGACGCGGGCGGGAACCCCTTCGTGGTCGGCGTGCCGATCGCACTCGCGGTGATCATCGGGGCGGGGGCGTTCCTGTTCATCCGTCGTCGCCGCTCCACCGCAGACGAACGCGCCTGACATGACGCAACTGCTCGTCGACGAGGCGGCGGCACCGGTGCGGGCGCCCCGCCGTGGCTCGTCGTGGCTGCGCTATATCGGGCTGAAGGCGGGCGGCGCCGCCGTCTCCCTCGTGATGGTGGTGATGCTCGGCTTCTTCGCCTTCCGCATTCTGCCGGGTGACCCCGTGCGCTCACTCGCCGACGGCCGCCAGGTCACGGCAGAGCAGATGGATATTCTGCGCCGGCAATACGGGCTCGACCAGCCGATGCTCGTGCAGTTCTGGCGCTACCTGACCGATCTCTTCCAGGGCAAGCTCGGCGAGTCCTACACCTACAACCGGCCGGTGATGGAGCTGATCCTGGACCGGATTGGCCCCACCCTGCTGCTCACCGGCACCGCGGCCCTGCTCTCCGTCGTTCTCGGCCTCTGGCTCGGGCAGCGGGCGGCCTGGCGTCGCGGCAGCGCCTTCGACAAGGCGCAGACCGGCATCGCGCTGGTGTTCTGGTCTGTGCCCACCTTCTGGCTCGGGCTGTTGCTCCTGCTGATCTTCGGCGGCGGCCTGCGTTGGTTCCCCACGGGCGGCATGGTGACGGCGGGGTCCACCGAAACGGGGCTGCCACTGATCTGGGACGTGGCCCGGCACTTGGTTTTGCCGGTGCTCACCCTCGTGGCGGTCGTCTACGCGCAGTACCTCATGGTGATGCGCGCCTCCCTGCTCGAAGAGATGACCTCGGCCTACCTGGTGACAGCGCGGGCCAAGGGCCTGCGCGAGGACGACGTGCGGCGGGGGCACGCCGTTCCCAACGCGCTGCTACCCACGGTCACACTCATCTTCCTGACCCTGGGTGGACTCGTGGGCGGCGCCGTCACGGTGGAGACCGTGTTCTCGTGGCCGGGCCTGGGGTATCTCACCTTCCAGGCGCTCTCCGCCCCCGACTACCCATTGCTGCAGGGCACCTTCGTGGTGTTCTCGGCAATCGTCGTGGTCATGAACTTCTTCGCCGACGTGATGTACCGCGTCTTAGACCCGAGGCTGCGCACAGCATGAGCGACCAGACCCGCACGATCCCTCGAACCGTGAACGTTGCCGCCGCCCGCCGGCGCCAGCGCGCCCGCGAAGTCTGGAAGGAATTCGCCGAGAACCGCGCCGGCCTCGTGGGCCTCGTGGTGCTCCTCGCCGTTATCCTGCTCGCGGTGCTCGCGCCGCTGCTCGCGCCGCAGTCGACCCTCGACGTGACGCAGATCACCGCGCCGCAGAACGACCCGCCGAGCCTCGACAACCCGCTCGGAACCGACCCCGCCGGTCGCTCCGTGCTGGCCTTGCTCATCTGGGGTGCCAGGGTCTCGCTGCTGGTGGGTTTCTCAGCCACGCTCGTGTCGATGGTGATCGGCACCGTGATGGGTATGGCCGCCGGGCATTTCACCGGCGTCGTTCAGGCCCTGCTGATGCGGGTGATCGACTTCTTCCTCGTGGTGCCGAGCCTCGTGCTCGCGATTGTCCTCTCGAGCGTGATCGGCCCCGGCGTGGTCACGATCGTTCTCGCGATCGGCATCACCTCGTGGGCCGGCACCGCCCGGCTGGTGCGATCCCAGACGCTCACCGTCGAGGCACGGCCCTACATCGAGCGCGCATGGGCGCTCGGGGCGTCGGACGCCCATGTGATCGGCAAGCACGTGCTGCCGGCCGTGATGCCGCTCGTGCTCGCGAACACCACTCTCACCGTGGGATCGGCGATCATCGCGGAGTCGACTCTGTCGTTCCTCGGCCTCGGTGACCCGAGCAACATCAGCTGGGGTTCGATGCTCAAGACCGCGCTCGACACCGGAGCGGCCACGGGAGGGTACTGGTGGTACGTGCTGCCGCCCGGCCTCGCCATCGTCGTGGTCGTTCTCTCCTTCACCCTGGTGGGCCGCGCCATGGAATCCGTGATCAACCCCACCCTGCGAGGTCGCTGATGCCCCGGCTCGAATTCAAGGATTTCCGCGTGAGCTACGCGGTGCAGACCGAGAACGGCCCGAGCGAGACAGTGGCCGTCAACGGCGTCAACCTCGTGGTCGAACCCGGGTCGACCGTGGGCATGGCCGGCGAGTCTGGCTGCGGAAAGTCCACCCTGGCCATGTCGGTGCTACGCCTGTTGCCCGGCAACGCCACCCTCGGCGGGCAGGTGCTGCTCGACGGCGAGGCGGTGAACGAGATGACGTGGGGACGCCTGCGCGCCGTGCGCTGGACCGAGGCTGCCATCGTGTTCCAGGGCGCGATGCACTCCCTCAACCCCGTGCGCCGCGTGCGGGACCAGATCGCCGAGGCGCTGTTCGTGCACGCCAAGGACCTCACGCCCGACTTTACGAAGGAGCCTACGCGCCTGGCCCGGGTCGCCGAGCTCCTCGCCCAGGTGGACCTGCCGGCGGCCAAGGGTAGCGCCTTCCCGCACGAGCTCTCCGGCGGACAGAAACAGCGCGTGATGATCGCCATGGCGTTGGCCTGCGACCCCGCCCTGATCATTGCCGACGAGCCCACAACCGCCCTGGATGTGATCGTGCAGGCCCAGGTGCTCGGCCTCCTCACCCGGCTCGTGCGCGAGCGCGGGCTGTCGCTCGTGCTGATCAGCCACGACCTCTCGGTGCTCGCCGCCACGTGCGACCGCATCGTCGTGATGCAGAAGGGCAGCGTCGTCGAAGATGGCCCCTCAGCCGAGGTGATGCGCAACCCGCAGCACCCGCACACCCAGGCCCTCGCATCCGCTTTCCCGCTCGTGGGCGACCGGGCCTCGCGCCGCATTCTTCCCGGCTACGACGCGACGGATGCCGCCGGCCGCGCACCCGGCGACGTGGTGCTAGAGGCCCGCGACCTGTCGGTGCACTTCGCGAGCGGCACCACCTCGGTCGACCGGGTGAGCCTGAGCTGTCGGCGCGGCGAGATTGTGGCGCTTGTGGGGCAGTCCGGCTCGGGCAAGACGACGCTTGCCCGCACCCTGCTCGGGCTGCAGCAGGCGTCGAGCGGCGACGTTCTCTTCGATGGCGCGTGCCTCGAGCGGAAGCGCGCGTCGCTCACCGCGTTCCGGCGCTGCGTGCAATTCGTGCTGCAGGACCCGACGGCCGCGCTCAATCCCAAGCAGACGGTCTACGAGGCCGTCGCGGAGGGGGCGCGCATCCACCGGCTGCCAGGCGACGAACGCGAGCTGGTGTGCGCCGCGCTGCGGAAGGCCGGGCTGAACCCGCCCGAACGCTACCTGTCGGCGATTCCGCAGGAGCTCTCCGGGGGCGAGAGGCAGCGCGTGGTGATTGCCGGCGCCCTCGCCCTCGACCCCGAGTTTCTGGTGGCCGACGAACCCGTGGCAAGCCTCGACGCGTCGGTGCGGGCCGAGATCCTCGCCCTGCTGCTGCGTCTGCGCAGCGAGCTCGGCCTCGGCGCACTCGTGATCACCCACGACCTTGGCCTGGCGTGGAACATCGCCGATCGGGTGGTGGTGATGTTCGAGGGCCGCATCGTGGAGGAGGGACCTGTCGAAGATGTGCTGCTCAACCCGCAGCACGAGTACACCAGGCGGCTGCTCAGCGTGGTGCCCACCCTCGACGCGGACCAGGTCTCGTGACAGGGCACCCCGAACTCGGCCCGCTGCGGCCCGGTGACCGGGTGGGCCTCGTTGCCACGTCCGGAGCGCCCAGCCCGCACAACCTCGCCGAGGCCGTGGCTGTCTTGAGCGGGTGGGGCCTCGTGCCCGTGCTCGGTCGGCACATCGGCGACAGACACCCGCGGGCCTCGTACCTGGCCGGAGCGGATGCCGACCGGGCGCGCGACCTGCAGGACGCCTGGTGCGACGACACCCTGCGGGCGGTCTTCGTGGTGCGCGGTGGCTACGGCGCCGTGCGCGTGCTCGACCTGCTGGACCCCGACCTGTTGCGTTCGGCGCGACCCAAGCCGCTGGTCGGGTCGTCGGACGTGACGGCGGTGCACGAGTACTGGGCCGAGCACCTCGGGCTTGCCACCTGGTTCACGCCGATGGCCGCGACGGGCGCGTTCCTCGATGACGAAACGGCCCGCGCCGGTGTGCGGGAAGCGCTCTTCGAACCCTTCCCCGGTCGCTCGTTGGGGTCGTTCGAGGCCGTCACCCTCGTTCCCGGAACAGCCACCGGCAGCCTGACCGGCGGTAATCTGAGCCTTTTGTCGATGACGCTCGGCGCCCGCGGCCGGCCGACGCCTGGCATCATGGGCCGGAATGCGGGGCGCATCGCCCTACTCGAAGACGTGGGGGAGCCCGTCTACAAGATCGATGGCCTGCTGCACTCCCTGCTGCGTTCGGGCTGGTTCGAGGGCCTCTCCGGCATCGCCCTCGGGTCCTGGACGGACTGCGGCGAACCCGGAGAGGTACGCGCGCTCGTGGAGGAGGTGCTCGTGCCCCTCGGTGTTCCGCTCGTGTGGCAACTCGGCTTCGGTCACGGTTCCGCGGCGCTCAGCGTGCCGCTCGGCGTGCCGGCCACGCTGCATGCCGGGCCGGTTCCTCGACTCGAACTTCACAGACCGTGACACTCCGGGCCCGGCTCGAAGGCCTGCTGACCGCGGCCGTTGCCGCGGGTGTCACTCCGTCAGCCTCGTGCGCGGTGTGGCGCGACGGTGCGGGCGGCGCGGCCGTTGTCGTCGGTGACGCCGTGCGTTTCGGGCCCAACGGCCGGGAGTTGGAGCCGGCCGAACGCACGCCCGCACACTCCGGCACACGTTACGACCTCGCATCCGTCACCAAGGTTGTCACCGCTGTCACGGCGCTCACCCTCGTGCGGGACGGCCTGCTGGCCCTCGACGTTTCGGTGGCGGAGTGGTTGCCCGCGTACCGATCGGACGACAAGCGCGCGGTCACCCTGCGGCACCTGCTCAGCCACACGGCAGGGCTGCCGCCCACCTGGGGCGGCTGGAAACGACCCCCGCCCGGAGGTCGCCCGGGGCTCGTGGCCGACCTGCTCGGGACGCGGCTCGTGTCGGCGCCCGGCACGGCCTTCGGGTATTCCTGCGTGGGCTACAACACAGTGATGGCGCTCGCCGAGGCGGTGACCGGTCAATCGTGGGCCGATCTGGTGGTCGGCAGGGTGCTCGGCGCCGGCAGCGGCCTGGGTTTCCACCCCGATGTTGGGGACTGTGCGGCGACCGAGTACCAGCCGGAGCTCGGGCGCGGCATGGTGCGCGGCATCGTGCACGACGAGAGCGCCTGGTCCCTCGGCGGCGTGGCGGGCAACGCGGGGCTGTTCGGCACGGCTGAGGCGCTGCTGGCCTTCGGCGAGCGGATGCGCGCGGGCCTGCCGGGCGTGCTGGCTGCCGAACTCGAGCAGGAGCTGTGGACGGACCAGCTGCCGCGCCTGCTCCCGCCAGGGGTGACAGGCGCCGGGTACGGCCAGGGGCTCGGCCTGAGAATCGGGCAGCAGCCCTGGATGGGCCGGCCCGAGGCCCGCGGGCACAACGGCTTCACCGGCACCTCGCTGCTGATGGATCGAGAGCGTGGGTTGTCGATCGTGCTGCTCACGAACCGGGTGCACCCGAGCCGCTCCCACTCCGACGTGGTCGGGCTGCGCGCCGCGGTGTCGAACGCGGTCTACGACGCGGGTTGAACCCGAGACCTCGCGGAGCGACGCGACGCCCGCGCCCTTGCCGCGGCTCGCGCGCGCTGTAGCCGCAGCGCGCCGCTACAGGGGCGCGGCCAGCCCCTCGATACCGAGGCCTGGGGAGTCCGCGAGCACGATCGAGTTCGAGTCGTAGTGTGCGCCGCCGCGAACGGGAGTGCCACGCAGCCACAGGCCGCCGTCGAGATCGAGGCCGTTACTGCCGGGTGCGGTATCGGCGAGACTCGAGGCGGCGGCGAGGCTGGCGGCGGCCGCGATGCCCACGGTGCTTTCGAGCATGCAGCCGATCAGAACGCCGAGCCCCGCGCCCTGTGCCTCGGCCACGAGCTTGCGCGCCTCGTGCAGCCCGCCGGTCTTGGCGAGCTTGACGTTCACCATGGAAGCGGCCTCAAGCCGAATGAGCGTGCGCAGGTCGGCGAGCGTCCACACCGATTCGTCGGCCATTACGGGCGTCTCGACCCGGGAGGTGACGAACGCAAGCCCCGCCCAATCGGCGGCGCCCACCGGCTGCTCCACGAGCTCGAGGCCGACCCCGGCGTCTTCGAGGGCGTGGATCACGTCGACGGCCCGTTCGGGCGAGAATGCCTGGTTGGCGTCGACTCGCAGCACCACGTGGGGGCCGACCGCATCGCGCACGGCCCGGAGGCGCGCGACCTGGTCGCCGTCTGCGCCGAGTTTGATCTTGATGCACCGGAACCCCTCGGCAATGTGGGTGCGGGCCGCGGCCGCGAGGGCGGCGGGGTCGCCCACTGAGAGGGTCATGTCGGTCGTGATCGCGGGTACGTCGCCCCCGAGCACGCGATAGAGCGGAAGCCCCGCCTGCTGTGCCGTGAGGTCGTGCAGGGCACAATCCACCGCCATGCGCGCGGTCGCAGGGGCGGGGCTGTGGCCGAGCTCCTCCGCCAGCGCGAACCAGTCGTCGAGGTTTCTGCCGAGCACGAGGCCACGCAGGCTGCCGTCGATGGCGGCGGTCACGTCATCCGTCGTCGACTTCGTCACCCTGCTGATCGGAGCCTCACCCCAGCCGTGGCGCCCGTCGGAATCCGTGAGCTGCACGAGAACCGTCTCGAGCTCCGTGGCGCTGCGCACGGCGGTCGTGAACGGGCGCAGCAGCGGCACGCGCACCCTGTGCACCTCGAGCCGCGTGATGAGGGTCATGCTATTCGGGAGCCCACTCGCTACGCAGAATGGCGTAGACGCACAGGCCGCTCCACTCGCCCTTGAAGAATTCGCTCTCCACGAAGGTGGCTTCGAGGCGCATGCCCAGACGCAGGCACAGGGCAACGGATGCCTCGTTGCGCGGGTCGACCTCGGCGAAGACCCGGTGGGCGCCGACCTCGTCGAAGGCGAAGGCCAGAGTGGCCCTCGCGGCCTCGGTGGCGAAGCCCCTGCCGTGAAAGTCGGGGTGGAACACCCAGCCGATGGCGACCTGCCGGTGCTCGACGCTCTTGAGGAACACGCTCATGTCGCCGATCACCCGGCCGGCGACGCCCCCACCGCCGGGCAGTTCCGCGGCGAGGATGAGCAGGTCGTCGTCGTTCTGTATGTGCGTGAAGCCGGCCCGTTTCAGGGTGTGCTCGCGGGACTCGGCGCGGTCGCGCACCGGCCACGGCAGATACCGCACGATCTCGGGGAGGGACTGGTATTCGTACACGTCCGCGGCATCCGCTTCGGTGAGCGGTCGCAGCAGCAGGCGCTCGGTGTGGATCGGGAGTGCCACGATCGGAAGAGTCACGACGTCACCCGAGCGTCGCTCCGCTGTCGCGGCTTGCGCCCGCTACAGCGGCAGCGGCCCGCCATACCGGCGCGGGTTTCCTGTGCACCGCGCCGCTCGCGCGGTTTGCGCCCGCTATAGCGGCAGCGCGCGGCCGCAGCAGCGCGGCCAGCCCGAGCGGATGTCGTCACGAGGGGTCAGGACGCGGCGGGAGCGGCCGTGGGGGCGGCATCCGTTGCCGAGGCGGCGGCGGGAAGCTCGACCTGAACGCCGAAGAGGGCGTCGAGCCCGGTGAGGTAGGACTCCTGCTCTCCGGCGCGGGCGAGTTCGCGGGCGCGCACCATGGGAGTGTGCAGGAGCACACCCGTGAGATGGCGCAGCGCCTGTTCGGTCTGCTCACTCGAGTCGCCGCGGCTACGCGCCCTGGCAATCTCGGCGTCGCGCAGCTCGAAGATGTAGGTGCGCAGCGCCACGACGGCGGGGGCCAGGCTCTGCTCCTCGGCGACTGCGGAGAACTTGCGGGCGGCGCGGCCCACGAGCTCGCGGGCCTCGTCGGTGGCGTTGAGCTCTTCGAGGGGAGCGTGGATGCTGATGGTTTCGAGGTCGAGCAGCTCGACTCCGGTAACGTCGACGACGTTGGGTGCCACGTTGCGCGGCAGGCCCAGGTCGATGATGAGCTGCGGCGGCGCCTCGGGGGCGGCATCGGCGGGGCAGAGGCTCACGGTGTCGGAGGCGGTCGCGATGCTGCGGGCGTTTACGCCCACCTCGACGCGGCCCTGGAGGATGAGGTCGGCGTCGATCACGTGGTCTTCGGCGAGGGTGCAGGTGACCACAACATCCGCGCGGGCCACCTCGCCAGCGAAGTCGTCGACGCCGACGGCCTCGATGCCGTGCGACGACGCGAACTTCAGGGCGCGGCCGGACGGGGAGTAGACGCGCACGTTTTCGGCGCCGCGGTCGCGGAGCGCGGCGAGGGAGGCGCCGGCGTAACGGCCGGTGCCCACGAGCAGCACCCGGGCCTCTGCCCAGTCGCTGACGCGGCTTTCGGCGAGTTCGAGGGCGAGGCGCACCAGTGAGCGGCCGGCCGAACCGATGCCGGTACGGTTCTTCACACCGCGGGAGGTCTGGGAGGCGCGCTGGAACAGTCTCTCGAGCTCGGGGCTCGTGGTGCCGGCGGCGCGGGCCTGCTCGAGGGCGCGGCGCACCTGGCCGGCGATCTCACCCTCGCCCACGACAACGGATTCGAGGCCGCTCGTCACGGCGAAGAGGTGCTCGGCCACGCCGTTGCCGTGCAGCAGGGTGAGGGTGTCGCGCAGCATGTCTTCCGACACGCCGGTGTTCGCGCTCACGGCTTCGATCGCCGCGTACACGGCGGGAAGCGGCGAGACCCCGTATGGCTCGTCGAGGTCGAGGTACGCCTCGAAGCGGTTGCAGGTGGCCACGATCACGGCGCCGGTGAGCGCGTCGTGCTTGGCGACCATGTGACTGGCCGTTTCGCCGCCGCCCACAGAAAGCATCTCCAGCACGTCGAAGCTGGAGTTCTTGTGGCTTGCGGACAGCAAAATTAGCACGATTGAATTCTAGAGCGTGTGGCTGGGAGCTTCGACTCGCCGGTTTCAGGGATATTTGAGAGAATGTACCCGATGATCCTCGACGCGCAGCACCCTCTGTCCTCCGGCGTGACTGCCGGCTCCCGCCTGATTCGGGCCTACCAGGGAACCCGCCCCGACGTGACGCCCGTGTGGTTCATGCGTCAGGCCGGCCGTTCGCTACCCGAGTACCGCGATCTGCGGGTGGGAACTCGCATGCTCGACGTGTGCCTCGACCCCGAACTCGCGAGCGAGATCACCCTGCAGCCGGTGCGTCGCCACGGAGTGGACGCGGGCATCTTCTTCAGCGATATCGTGGTGCCGCTCAAGCTCGTCGGCGTCGACGTGGAGATTGTTCCCGGTAAGGGCCCGGTGCTCGGTAAAGCCGTGCGCACGCCAGCAGATGTCGCCGAGCTCGTGGCCCTCGACCCTGCCGTTCTCGACGAGGCCCTCGAACCCATCCGCCGGGCCGTTGGACTCGCCGTCTCACAGCTCGGCTCGACGCCGCTGATCGGCTTCGCCGGCGCCCCGTTCACGCTCGCCGCGTACCTCGTGGAGGGTGGCCCGTCGAAAGACCACATCCACGCCCGCACGCTCATGCACTCCGCGCCCGAGGCGTGGGAGCAGCTGATGAACTGGACCGCCGACGTGACGGGGCGCTTCCTGCGCGCCCAGGTCGTGGCCGGCGCGAGCGCCGCCCAGCTGTTCGACTCCTGGGCCGGGGCGCTCTCGCTCGCCGACTATGCGGCATCCGTTGCCCCCGCGTCCACGAAGGCGATCGCCCACGTGCGTGACCTCGGCTACACCGAGGCCGACGGCACCGAACGTAATGTGCCGATCGTGCACTTCGGGGTGGGGACCGGCGAACTGCTCAAGGAAATGCACAACATCGGCGCCGACGTGGTGGGCGTGGACTACCGCGTTCCCCTCGACGAGGCCAACCGGCGCCTCGGCGGGCGCGTACCGGTGCAGGGCAACGTCGACCCGGCGCTGCTCTCGGCACCCTGGCCCGTGCTCGAGGCCCACGTGCGCGATGTTCTCGAACGCGGCCGCACGGCGCCGGCCCACGTGCTCAACCTCGGCCACGGCGTGCCGCCGGAGACCGACCCCGACGTGCTCACCCGCCTCGTGTCGCTCGTGCACGACGTGAGCGCCGAGAACTAACCCCTCCCGGGAATTTGCCGAGACTTCCAGTGGCCGATTCAGGAGAAGTTCGGGATTATCGGCGATATCCGCCCGAGGCGCAGGCTTTCGCGGCGGATTTCCTGAATTGGCCACGGGCAGGGCGCTGCTGAGGCCGGGGTGCGCCCCGTGATCGAAAGGATTCTCATATGACCGACGTCATCGTGATCGGCGGGGGCGTGGCGGGCCTCGTGGCCGCACGCGCCTGCGCCCGGCTGGGCCTCAGCGTGAGCATCATCGAGGCAACGGATGCCGTGGGCGGGCCGGTCGCCGGCCACGACCTCGCCGGCCTGCACCTCGACAGCGGCACGGAGAGCTTCGCCGTACGCGGCGGAACCGTGGCCGCCTTCATCGAGGAACTCGGCCTCACCGACGAGATCGTCGCCCCCAACCCGGCCGGTGCCTGGCTGCACCTGCCCGCTCTCGGCGGCAAGCCCGGCTCGGTGAGCGTTCCGCTGCCGAAGGCCGGCGTGCTCGGGATTCCCGGCTCGCCGCTCGCGGACGACGTTCGTCGCGTCGTGGGCTGGAGTGGCTCCCTGCGCGCCTATGTCGACCGGTTGATGCCTGTGCTCACGATCGGCCGGGAGCACAGCCTGGGCGACCTTGTGGCCAAGCGGATGGGTCGCCGCGTGCTCGAACGACTCGTGGAACCGGTGGCCTCCGGCGTGTATACGACCTCGTCCCGCGACCTCGAGATCGACGTGGTCGCCCCCGGGCTCAACCGCGCGCTTACGACGGCGGGCTCCCTCTCGGGCGCCGTCTCCGCCCTGCGCGATGCCGCCCCGGCCGGCTCGGCCATCGGTGGGCTGCGCGGCGGCATGTCGAGGCTTCCCGCCGCGCTCGTGGCCGACCTGACGCACTTCGGCGCCACGATCGAAACCGGGCGCATGGCGACCGCGCTCCTGCGTACGGGCGCCACCGAAGAGCCGCGCTGGGTCGTCACCCTCGCCGAACCGGCGGACACGCCCGAGGACGGCGCCGAGGCATCCGCTTCGGCCGGTGACACGTCACGCGAGGCGCGCTTCGTGATAGTGGCGACACAGGGTGCCCAGGCCCTGCGCCTGCTCGCACCCCTTGGCGAGGCGCACGACGCGTTGAGCGAGCTTGAGTGGCCGGGCCCGACCGCTGTCACCCTCGTCACCCTCGTGCTCGACGCGCCAGCCCTGAATGCGCACCCGCGTGGCACCGGCGCGCTCGTGGGCGTCGACACCCCCGGCGTGACGGCAAAGGCCCTCACCCACGTCACCGCAAAGTGGTCGTGGGTGGCCGCTGCGGCGGGTGCCGACCGACACGTCGTGCGGCTCTCCTACGGTCGCGCGGGCGAACCGAGCCCCACCGAGCGGCTGGGCGACGATGAACTGCAGGCGCTGGCACTCCGCGACGCGAGCGCCATTCTGGGCCTCGAGCTGAACGAGCGGATGCTGCGCGGGTTCGCTCGAACGGAGTGGCGCGACGCACTTTCCCCGGCCACACTCGGCGCACCCGAACGCGTCGCGAAGGTGCGCGAGGTGCTCGCCGACACTCCCGGGATCGATGTGACGGGGGCCTGGCTGGCGGGCACAGGGCTGGCCTCCGTCATTCCGGACGCCCTCGCCGCTGCAGGCCGGATCCGGCAGGCTTCGCTCGGCCTCTGACCGGCCGCCAAGCACGGTTGTGCGACGATTCGGCCTGATCCGCCGTGCATTCACAGCCGCAACCGGGTTACTCTATGGGTTACCTGAACCTCGAAGAATTGGAGTCTCAATGCGCGGAAAGCTTCTGTTCATCACGGGTGGACTCGTCGGTTATGTGCTCGGCGCGCGTGCCGGCCGCAAACGTTACGACCAGATCGCCTCCGCTGCGAATGACCTCTGGAACGCTCCTCCCGTGCAACGGCGGGTGAACGAGGCACGCGACTTCGGTCTCGAGCTCGTGGGCGACATTCCGGGCGTGCTTCTCGATGCCGGCAAGAAGATTTTCTCCTCCGTTTCGAGCAAGGCGACGCAGGGCAAAACGTCCAGTACGGCGAAGACCGGAGACAAGCCCACGGCAGCTCGCACGGCGGCGACCAAGGCTGCCACGACCAAGGCTGCCACGACCAAGGCTGCCGCCGCCAAGTCTGAATCCACCAGCTCGGACTGACGGGCTTCAGCCCGGAGCGTGGCTAACCACGAGAGCGTGTGTAACATCTGTGTCAGCCGGGTCACCTCAGAAACCGTGTCACTGCATTCACCACAACGCCGTTCAAAGACTGCGTCCAATAGCGCTGGGAAGGGTCACTCGTGACTACTAGTGGATTCAACCCGAAGAGCAAGCGCTCACTGATCGCGCTGCTCTCGGAACTTCCGGGTCAGATCAGCGATCTGGTGCGCGCCGAGCTGGAGGCCTTTAAGGCTGAATTCGCGAGCAAGGCGAAGAATTTCGGCGTGGGCGCCGCGCTCTTCATCCTGGCGGCCGCGATCGGCTTCTTCGCCCTGGGCGTTCTCGTGGCGTTGCTCATCATCGTGTTCGCGCTGTTTCTGCCTCTGTGGCTCGCCACTCTCATCGTGCTCGTACTGCTGCTGGCGATGGCCGCGATTCTCGTGCTGATCGGGGTCAACCGGGTCAAGGCGGCTACCGCCCCCGACCCGGAAGGCGTGCACGCGAGTCTCCGTAACGACGTCGACGCATTCAAAGGGGTAGGCCGCTATGAAAACTGACAAGACCCACGACGAATCCGCGGCCAACGAGCCGCACGGCAAGGCCGAGCTGCGGGCCGAGGCGATGCACGCCCGTGCCCAACTCGCGAGCACCCTTGATGCCATTGAGTACAAGCTCAATGTTCCGAAACAGCTGAGAATAACCAAGCGGCGCATCCGCCTGGCCATGATCCGTCTCGGCGACGACAACCCGGCGGCTCTCGCCGGGATCGCCCTGACTGCGGCAGTGTCGGTGGGTACCGTCGTCTGGCTGGGCGCGCGGGCCGTGCTGACGACGCGCCGCTAGGCATCCGTCGCCCGGTCTGGGGCAGGCGGCGACCGCGGTGCATTTTGCTGCGGGACCCTTTTGAGAGCAGACTAGGGTTATGACTCACCCGGCTGCCGGAGAGGCAGTAGACCCTACCAAGACCGCACCTTCCACCAATGCCGAGGTCCCCGAAGCCTCGCCACAGGGATACACCCTTTTCACCGTTTCGCGAAGAGACCCGCACAACCCCGACGACCTCGACGGTCGTGATGTTCCGAAGGCCGTGAACGAGCTCGACGACATCATCGCACTCGTTGAAGCCGAGGGCGTGACCGTGCGCGGCTTCTACGACGTATCCGGCCTCAAGGCCGACGCCGACGTGATGATTTGGACCCATGCGGAGAACGCGGAGACCCTGCAGTGGGCCAACCGCGAGCTGCGCCGCAGCCGGCTGCTCAAGAGCCTGCTGCCCACCTGGAACGCAATGGGCGTGCACCGCGACGCCGAATTCAATAAAAGCCACGTGCCCGGCTTTCTGCGCGGCGAGGCGCCTCGCGCCTGGCTCACGGTCTACCCCTTCGTGCGCAGTTTTGAATGGTACCTGCTTCCCGACGCCGAACGCAGCAGCATGCTCGCCGACCACGGCCGTAAGGGTGCCGCCTACCGCGGAGCTCTCGCCAACACGGTCTCCGCCTTCGCCCTCGGCGACTACGAGTGGCTGCTGCCAATCGAGAGCGACGAACTCACCGAGCTTGTCGACCTGATGCGCGGCCTTCGCGACACCGAAGCGCGACGCCACGTGCGCGAGGAGATCCCGTTCTTCACCGGGCGCCGCATCTCCACCGCCGAACTGGTCGAGGTGCTGCAGTAATGACCGCATACGACGCAATCCTGCTCGCCGGTTTCGGTGGGCCAGAAGGCCAGGACGACGTGATTCCGTTCCTGCGCAACGTCACGCGCGGCCGCGGAATCCCCGAGGAACGCCTCGAGGCCGTCGCCACGCACTATCGTCATTTCGGCGGCGTGAGCCCCATTAACGACCAGAACCGCGTGCTTAAGGCTGCCCTTCAGGCCGAGCTCGATCGGCGTGGCATCGACCTGCCCGTGATCTGGGGCAACCGTAACTGGGCGCCGTACCTCAGTGACACCATCAGCGAGGCGCACGACGCCGGCCGGAACAACCTGCTAGCGATTGCCACGAGCGCCTACAGCTCATACTCCGGTTGTCGCCAGTACCGTGAGGACTTCGCGGCGGCCCTCACCACCACGAACCTCGAGGGAGTGGTGCACATCGACAAGATCCGCCAGTTCTTCGATCACCCCGGTTTCGTCATGCCCTTCGTGACGGGCGTCACGCAGGGGCTGGCGGATGTCGCGGCGGCTATTCCCGGCATCGACCTCGACACCGAAGTGGAGATTCTGTTCTCCACGCACTCCATCCCCATGACCGACGCCAACAAGAGCGGCCCGTCCGAGCGAGGCTTCGGGGAGGGTGGCGCTTACGCGGCGCAGCACATGGCCGTGGCCCAGGTGGTCATGAACGGCCACAAGACCCCCTGGCAGCTCGTCTTCCAGTCGCGCAGCGGCCCGCCCAGCATGCCGTGGCTTGAGCCCGACATCAACGATGCCATCGCCCTGCTGCCCGAGCGCGGCATCCGTGCGGTGGTCATCGTGCCGCTCGGCTTCGTGAGTGACCACATGGAGGTCATGTGGGACCTCGACAACGAGGCGATGGAGACGAGCGAGAAGCACGGAATTTTCGCCGTGCGCGTTCCCACGCCCGGAGTGTCCCCCGACTTCGTCGCCGGCCTGATCGACCTCGTAGAGGAGCGCCTCAACGACACCGCCGCTGAGGATCGCCCCGCGATGACCGAGCTCGGCCCCTGGTACGACGTGTGCCGCCCCGGGTGCTGCGAGAACGTGCGACTCGGCTTCAAGCCCGCGGTTGCCGGGATGGCACCGTGAGCGTCATCCGTGTGGGCACGCGCAGCAGCGCGCTCGCCTTGGCGCAGACCACCACGATCGCCAACCGTATCGCGGCGTCCTCGGGCGCTGAGGTCGAGATCGTGCCCATCGTCACGCACGGCGACACGTCGACCGACTCCCTGTCGAGTCTCGGGGGCACCGGGGTGTTCGCGAGTGCCCTGCGGGAGGCCCTGCTGAACGACGAGTGCGACCTCGTCGTGCACTCGCTCAAGGACCTGCCCACGGACGTCTACCCCGGTCTCGTCATCGGTGCCACGCCCAAGCGAGCAGATGCTCGTGACGCCCTGTGTGCGCGCAATGCCTGGACCCTCGAGACCCTGCCGGAGGGCGCGAAGGTCGGCACCGGCTCGCCGCGCCGAATGGCGCAGCTGCGCGAGATCCGTCCCGACCTCACAGTCGTCGACATCCGCGGCAATATCGACACACGCCTCGGTCGCCTCGTCGAGGGCGACCTCGATGCGGTTGTACTCGCCGCGGCGGGTCTCGGCCGTCTCGGCCGCCTCGACGGAGCCTGCACCGAACTGCTCGAGATCTCCGACTGGCCGACCGCGCCCGGGCAGGGCGCCCTCGCCATCGAGGTGCGAGAGGGAAAGCTCGACCGAGTGCTGGCATCCGCTCTCGCCGCAATCAACCACGCCACGACCGAGGCCGTCACCACGGCCGAGCGGCTCGTGCTCGCCCGGCTCGAGGCCGGCTGTGCCGCCCCGATCGGCGCCACCGCTGTGATCGACACCGGGCTGTTCTTTCTCACCGCAACCGTTTACAGCCCCGACGGCACCCGCAAGATCACCAGCTCGCACGCGGCGACTCCGGAATCGCACTCCGTGCGCGACCTCCTCGACGCGGCACACGACATCGCTGAACGCGTCGCCACCGACCTCCTGGCCGGCGGCGCGGCCGAATTCGCACCGCTGAAAGTGAACAAGTGACCTCTCGACATCCCCTGCCCAAGCCGCTCGCCGGTTGGCGTGTTCTCGTTCCGCGCGGCGGGCCGTGGGGCGACCAGGTGGCCGCCAGCTTGCGTGCGAAGGGTGCTCTGCCGATCGTGGCCCCCATGATCAACTTCGCCGCGACCGACGACGCTCCCGCCCTCAACGAGGCGCTCACCCGCCTCGCCGCGGGCGATTTCGACTGGATGACGATCACGAGCGCGACGACCGTCGACGTCTTATCGTCGCACCGCGCGGTCGTTGCCCCCGGTACGCGCATTGCGGCCGTCGGCGAAACTACCGCGGCGGCGCTCATCGCCGCCGGCTACCACGTGGACATCGTGCCCTCGGAGGACAACTCCGCGCGCGGACTGCTCGAGGAATGGGAGACGGCCACCGCCGGCGTCATCCCGTTGCGGGTGCTCACTCTGCGCAGTGAGATTGCCAAGCCGCTGCTCACCGAGGGGCTGCGACGCATCGGCCACGACGTGGAATCGGTCGTGGCGTATCGCACGATCGGTGTTCCGGTCAGCGACCGGGTGGTCGCCGACGTCACGGCCGGACTTGTGCAGGCGGTGCTCGTAACGAGTGGCAGCGTCGCGCGCCAGGTGCGAGACCAGTTCGGCGACATTCCCGAGAACACCCTCGTGGCGTGCATCGGGCCGCAGACAGCGAAGGACGCTCGGGCCATGGGGCTGCGCGTCGACGTGATCGCCGCCGAGCGCAGCTCCGAAGCGCTCATCGCGGCCCTCGTGCGAGCCGCGGAAGAGCGCTAACCGCTAACCCCGCCGGTCGAGCCGCCGTCCCGTCTCCGTTGGTCGAGCAGCGCCGTCTACGGCGCGTGTCGAGACCGCATGGGCCTGACCTGCGGATCGCCGTGCGGGGTCTTGATCGCTCCTTCGTAGCGCCTCGACCAGCGAGGCGCGAACTCAGAGTCCTCGGCGACTCGGCACCAGGGCGTTCAGCAGCGGGACGACCGACGCGACCATCAGCACGGTACCGAGCGAAGCGTCATCCGCTCGCAGCAGCACGCCCGCGATGAGCAGGGCACCGAACACGAGCGCCGAGATCGTCTGCCGCGCGGTGCGCTCGAGTCTGGCGACCCGTTTCTCCAGACCGGGGTTGGCCACGGCGACGGTCCCGTCTTCGAACCGCGTAATGAGCTCATCGAGCCGCTTGGGCAGGCGAAAGACGATGCCGGCCGTCGCCATCGCCTGCTTCGCAACGTCCTGCACGAGGTTGCCGCTCTCGTCACGGAGTAGCTGCGCGGCGTAGGGCTCCACGGAGTCCCACAGGTTGAAGGCGGGGTCAAGAGCGCTGGATACCCCGGAGGTGAGCGACATGGCCCGGATGATGAGCAAGAAGTTCTCGGGAAGCTGGAACGGCAAGGAGCGCACCACGTCACCGAACTGAATCGCGAAGTCGCGGAATTCCCTCGGGTCGACCTCTCGCAGCTCGGCGAACCCCATGCCGCCGAACCGGGCGAACAGCGTTGTCATGGCGCGTTCGAGTTCCGTCGTCTCTGCTGAGGCCAGAAGTACGCCCACGTCGTTCATGGCGTTGACGAGTCCGCGCCCGTCACGGGACGCGGCGGCGATCAGCATCTTGCGCAGCCCCGTGCGGGTGCTGGTGGGAACTTCGCCCATCATGCCGAAGTCGATGAAGGTCAGCTTCCACGGGGGTGCGCCGTCACCGTCCAAGACGGGGGTCACGAAGATGTTCCCGGGATGCGGGTCGGCGTGAAAGAAGCCCATGGTGAACATTTGGTCGAACATGATCTCGGCGAAGACGGGGGCCACGTCTGCCGGGTCGATGCCCGCCGCGCGGAGCCCATCCACGTCGGTGATCTTGATCGCCGTGACGTCTTCCATGGTGAGCACACGCCGGGTGGTTCGTTCCCAGACGACGATGGGCACGGCCACCCGGGCGTCATCGGCGAAGGCAGCGGCGAAGCGTTCTGAGCTGACGGCCTCGTGAAGGTAATCGATCTCCTCGAGGCTCGTCTGGGCGAACTCCTCGACGAGGGCGGGCATATCGACGCGGTTTGAAACCAGCCTCACATGGCTGAGCCAGCCGCCCACCTTGCGCAGAGCAGCCAGGTCGACGTCGATGATCTCGTCGATGCCCGGTCGCTGCACCTTGATGATCACGTTGTCGAGACCGGTGTCGGCGGCATCGCGAGAGGAAAGCCGGGCGCGGTGTGCCTGCCCGAGGGATGCTGCCGCAACCGGAGTCTCGTCGACCATCACAAAAGCCTGCTCGAGAGTGACACCCAGCTCGGCCTCGACGGCCCTGCGGATCGCGGCGAACGACACCGGGGCGACCTCGTCCTGCAAACCCGCGAGTTCGGCGGTGATCTCGGGCGGCAATACGTCCAAGCGCGATGACATGAACTGTCCGACCTTGATCATGAGGCCGCCGAGGTCCGCAGCCAGCACGTGGAAACTCCGCGCAATGCGTCGCATCCGTTTTGATCGCGTGCGTTCCGCGATCTTGATGAGCCCGATGCGGGGCAGAAACAGCTCGTACCACCACGTTACGGCGAGATTCCAGCCGGCGAAACGCAGAATGCGGCGATAACGGGCACGCATGTTGCCTGCGTCCGAGTCCGAGTCCGAGTCGTTTCCACCCCGTCGAGCCGATGGCACCCCGTCAGTCCTGGGCGAGGATCGAGTACAGGCGGCGACGAGCGTCGTCGAGAACCGTGACGGCCTGCTGGATTTGCTCCGGGGTGCCGGTGCGGCCCACCTGGGCAGCCGCCTGAGCGAGTTCGATGCCGGCCTTGGGCAAGGCGGCGTGGCCGTGGCCGGCAGCCCCGCCGGCGGACTCCCACGGCGCTGTCGTGTCGGCGTCGGCAACGGCCTCGCGGCCCTCTTCGGTGAGTGAGTAGATCTTGCGGCCGTTGGATTCCTCGGCGCTGATCAGGCCCTCATCTGCCAGAAGTTGCAGCGTGGGATAGACGGAGCCAGCGCTGGGCTTCCAGCTTCCGCCGCTGCGTTCCTCGATCTCGTGGATGATCTGGTATCCGTGCATCGGCTCCTCGGCGAGAAGCGCGAGCACCGCCGTGCGCACCTCCCCGCGACCGGCTCTGGTGCCGGTCTGCTTCTCGAACCTCGAACGGAACTGCTCCATCGCCTGCCAAATCCCGTCGATGTTTGGGCCGGCGCCGAACCCGCCGGTGGGGAATGAACTTGCCATCATGACCTCCTGTGTGAGTACGAACGATATACAACGATACTCAACGATACACAGCGATGCCTTCGAGCGATAGTGGGCTTTTAGCGCGGCTGCCCCTCGTGCAGGAACGATTGCAGGAGTGAAACCCACCGGTCGAAGGCGTCCAGATGGGCGTCATGCGAGGCCTCGTCAACGTCGATGCGCTGTGCGTGCTGGCCTCGGCGCACGAACTCTGCCTTGTCTTCCTCGGAGAAGATGCCACCGTTGGCGTAGACGACCAGGGTGGCGACCGACACGCTCTCCCATTCCCCCCATCTCGGCACGGCAACCGCGTCAATGATCTGCACCATGACATCTGGATCAAACCGCGGGTGGAGTCCGTCGTGCCGATTCTCCAAATCGGCAACCCAGGCCCGCTCAAGTGGCCCATCGCCCAGGTGCGCTCGCGCGGCGCTTGCGTCGATGAACGGAATCGGCCACGACCGAAAGAAGTCGCCCAGCCGGGCGTTCTCGGCCCGGTCGCCTGACCCTGCTCCTCCTTCGAGGAGCACGAGTCGTTCCACGAGGTCCGGGCGAGCGGCCGCCACCATCAAGGCCGTGTGAGCACCCATCGACTGACCGACCAGCGAAACAGGACCGTGTGCCTCGGCCTCGATGACGCGCACGATATCGGCCACAAACGCGGCTCGGGAGGTGTCTCCCGGCACGCGGGTGCTGTGGCCGTGCCCGCGTTGGTCGACCAAGAGTGCCCGAAAATCGGAAAGCGATTCTGCGGTCGGGATGAACTCCACGGCGCTGCCAGCCAGACCGTGCAGGATGACTACTGTGGGCCCCGGGCCGCCGGAGTCGAGGTAGCTGATTGTGACACCCTCACTGTCAACTGCACGTCGCGAAAGGGTCACCCTCCATGGTGCCATGTTCGAATGCCTCAGGCTCGACTTATATGGCGAGGTCCTGGCTGTGAGAACAGGGGACTGTGCCACCGGCCCTAGTGCCTAGGAGCGTGTGTCAGTAACGCCTATTCGACCTTGGTGTGAGGAATTGCCGTTCAGGACCGTCTGTGCGGTCGGGGGTTTCTTGTCCGGTGGTTGAGTCGTTCGGGTTGGCGTTGTTCGTGTGCCGACTGAAAATAGGGCCAGTGCTGCGTTGACGGCGCAGGCCGGGGCCGTTGCCGCCCGCCGGGGCAGTCCCGCCTTGATGTTTAGGTGGCCGTTCGGGCTGTTAGGGCGCTTGGCGCGGCCAGCAGCGCTTTAGTTTGCATGGTGTGTAGCTTCATCAGGTTGTGGCAAGCCGCGATCAGGTCCCATTCGTGGGCGGCTTGCTCCAACCCGCGCAGCAACACGAATTTGCCTTGCCGAGTGTGGATCTGACCGAACACGGGCTCCACGATCGCTTTGCGCCGCGCATAAACGGCGCGGCCTTTCTTCGTCTTGAGCTTCCGCGCCATGCGTTCCCGCAGCGTCGCATTGGCCGGGATCCGGCCCCGAGGAACTTCAGGAACACGCTCGCCGTGCTTGACCCGGCCGGTCGCGATGAAAAACTCGGTCCGGCCGTCGCTGCCATCTTCAACAGTCTTCGCGTAGTCCAGATTTGTTGCGGAACAATACCCGGCATCCGCCAGGACCTGCCGGGGCAGGACGCCGGTCGTGGCGTGGAGTTTCTCGACCAGCGGCACGACCTGTTCAACATCCACGCCAATATTCGTCAGCGTCGTCGCGACGATGATCTGATGGTCGGCATCAACGATGGCCTGTGCGTTGTAGGCGTAGTGGAACGATCCGTCGGCGGTCTTCATGATCCGTGAATCCGGGTCGGTGAAGTTGCGTTGAGCCTTCGGAGCAACAACGGCGTTCTTCGCCGCGTCGTCACCCTTCTGCGCCACAGTATCGTCATCGTCGCCCTTGTCCCTGGCCTTCTTCTCCGCGTCTTTCCGCGCCCGCGCCGCTGCAGCTGCCTCCAAGCCAGCGCGCGCTTCGGCCAGTTTCACCAAGCGTGACTCCCGCCGGGCAAGCTCCGGCGGCAACTCATCACCGCGTTTGTCCTTTCCGAAACGAGCGTCCTCCGCGTCATCGATCGCGTCCGCCTCCGCCAGCAGCGCAGAGACTTCGTCGGCGAGGACTTTCTGCTTCTCCGTCAGGCGGGCGTAACTCATCGCCTTGCGCCGAGAGGCATTCGCGCGCACTTTCGTGCCGTCCAACGCGACCTGCCCGAGCGAGACCATTCCGGCCGCACGGCACAGTTCCAACGCCTGCAAGAACACGTTCCCCAGACTGGAGAGGTGGCGTTTTCGGAACCGGGCGATGGAACGAAAATCAGGTGCCTGCTGCGCCGCCAACCAGCGAAACGCGACCACGTCCACGCACACCCGCTCCAACTCCCGTGACGAGCGAACTCCGACACAATACCCGTAAAGGAGCACCCGGACCATCAACCGTGGGTCATAGGGCGGCTGCCCCTTCGACTTCGCGTAAGAGGCGTAGAACTTCTTCAGATCCAGCTGAGTTTCAACGATATCCGCGATGAACCGAGACAGGTGATTCTGCGGCAACCACTCATCCAACGACGGCGGCACCAACATCACCGCCGCCGGCTCAAATGCCCGGAACCGTTTGTTCACACCGGCCCCCGCCTCAACACCGTCATCCACGACCACGTCAACGTGCTCAAGTTCCGTCGCGGGGAAGAGGCCATCAGAATCGCTCATACGCAATTTTCCCAGACCAACACCCCAAGCCCGGGAAATCGACCGGCGTTTTAAACTTTGGTGTTACTGACCCACGCTCCTAGGGAATTGGCGGCGGATGCCGTTGCTCGTCGAAAAGCGTTGGCTGACGAGCATAAAGGTCAGCGCCAAGGTCGGGAGCGCCGAGCCGAGGGTCAGCAGGTCGAAACCGCCCCGCTTGGCAGGCCCGGTGGCCCACCCTCGCGCCTCGACCCTCCCGCTGGTCGAGGCGCGAGGTACGAGCGATCGAGGCCACGCGAGACGCTCCTCAGACCCTAGTGCGGTCCGAGGGTCGGGTCGCGGGGTCTCGAGCGCTCCTTCGTCGCGCCTCGACCGGCGGAGAGTGGTGTCTCCTCCACAGGCAAAGATCTTTGGGAGTTTTTCACAGAATGCCCCGATCAGGGCCGTTTAGGGCCCGTGAATGTCGGTGGTCGCTGGGAAAATTAGGCCATGACCACCTCAACGGACCTCCTCATCGAGAGTACGGCGGCACTCGCCGACACGTACTCTCACTCCCTGGGGGGTGGAGTCTGTTCGGAGGAGGAACCCGACGCAGGGTTGGACATGCAGCGGATGACGAACGCGGGCCTCATGGCCGTCGCGGCGGCGAACTTCACTGTTGTGCGACAGGCGCAGGCACTTTTGGTTCAGGCCGCGGGCGAACTCAATGACAGGTTCGAACACGACACCGGCATCGCCGCCCAGACCGGCAACCGAAATGCCGCCGCCGCCCTCACGGACATCGGTCACATCTCGATGGCGGAGGCCGGGCGGTTGGTGAGGGTGGGGAAGGCGACGAAGCCCCGGATGAGCCTGATCGGTGAGCACCTGCCACCGGAGTATCCGGAGGTCGCGAACGCCGTCAATGCCGGGGCGCTGCCAGTGGATTCGGCGCTGTACATCACGGCGAACCTCGAGCAGGCCGCCCCTCGGGCGACGACCGAAGACCTCGACGCGGCGGAGAAAGAGCTGGTGGAGTTCGCGGTAACCAACCCGGTCGATTCGGTGCGGAAGCTGTCGATTCGGTACCGGGACGCCCTCGACGTGGATGGGGTGGAACCCCGTGAAGAGGTACTCGTGTCGCGGCGGGGGTTGAAGCGGATGGTGCTGCCCAACGGCATGAAACGCTACGTTCTCGATGCCGACCCGGTGTCGGCGGCGTTCCTGGACACGGCGATCGACGGGATGACCAGCGCGGAGCTGCGCAAGCCCCGGTTTGAAGCCATGGAAGACCCTGACGGGTGTGGTGACAACCACGACATCATCGGCGATGGCCGCACGATGCCGCAACTGAACTTCGATGCCTTCATCGACATCGTGCGTCACGCCCTCTCCTGCAAGGAGGGGATCGGGGCTCTCGATCACACGACGATCATCGTGAGGATGAGTCTCGAATCCCTGCAGACCGGGCTCGGCGAGGCCCAACTCGACGGGGTCGAACAGCCGATCTCCGCCGGAACGGCCCGAAGGATGGCGGCGGAGGCGTGTTTGATCCCGATGGTCCTCGGTGGCAAGAGCGAGGTTCTCGACTTCGGCCTCCGAAAACGGCTCTTTACGACGGCGCAGAAGCTCGCGGCCATCGAGAGGGACGGCGGGTGCGCCACGGCGGGCTGTAACAGGCCGCCGAGCTATGCGGAGGGGCATCACATTCGTTGGTACAAAGCGCATGACGGACCGACAAATCAAGCCAACTGCGTGATGCTGTGTAGTGCGTGCCATCATCGGATCCACCGCGAAGGCTGGGACGTGGTCGTGAAGGATAACGTGGTGTACTTCATCCCTCCGGCCAGTGTCGATCCGAGGAGAACTCCGCGCAGAGGCGGCCGACCACCGGTCCCGACACCGAAAGGACACGACGGGCCGCACTACACGCGGTAACCGGCGGCACGTGCGGGGTGGTCGAGCGGGCGCGTCGGCTTACGGGGCCTACTAGGGAAAAGCGGTGCCTCTCACCATCTCTCTGATCGAGACACGACCAGCGGGGGGCGGCCGGGCCGCTGGTTGCGGAGCGGACCTTGACTCGGGGCGTCAGTCCAGGCAGAATTCGTTGCCTTCGATGTCCTGCATCACGAGGCACGACTCGTTCTCGTCGTCGGCCGGGAGGAGTTGCACACGAACCGCCCCAAGTGTCACCAATCGTGCACATTCATTCTCCAACTTGGCGAGGCGCTCCGCCCCGACAAGCCCAGAGCCGGCGCGAACGTCCAAGTGCACCCTATTCTTGACAGTTTTGAGCTCGGGAACGCGCTGGAAGTACAGGCGCGGCCCCGTACCTGTGGGGTCTACGCACACGACGCCGGAATCTTCGACGACATACCCCAACACATGGCCCCAGAACGCGGCGACGCGTCGGGGGTCTTCGCAGTCGAAGGTGACCTGGAACTCCGTGACTGACATCATCGGCCCAGCATAGTAATTTGCGCTCCACAACAGGTTAGGCGTTGGCGCAGGGGGCGTGCAGGGTGGCGGCGTAGGGTTAGGGCGTGAGTAACCCCGTTATTCGCCCGCGACGACTGCGCACTACTCCCGCGCTTCGTCGCCTGGCGAGCGAAATCCGTGTCCACCCCGCCGAGCTCGTTCTTCCCATGTTCGTGCGGGAAGGCGATGCAACGATGCCCATCCAGTCGATGCCGGGCGTCGTGCAGCACAGCATCGACAGCGCCCGTCGCGCTGTCGTGGCGGCGGCGGAAGCCGGCATCGGCGGTGTCATGCTCTTCGGCGTGCCCGAGGTTCGCGACGCGACAGGAACGGGAGCGACCGACCCCAACGGCATCCTCAACCTGGCCACCCGAGCCCTCGTCGACGAAATCGGCGACGCACTCGTGGTGCAGACAGACCTCTGCCTCGACGAGTTCACCGACCACGGCCACTGCGGCGTGCTGGCGTCCGACGGTCGCGTCGACAACGACGCCACCCTGCTGCGCTACCGGGACATGGCCCTAGCCCAGGCGAACGCCGGCTCCGCGCTGCTCGGCCTTAGTGGAATGATGGACGGCCAGGTCGCCGCCGTGCGCGAGACCCTCGACGGAGCCGGTTACGAAGACACCGCCGTGCTCGCCTATTCGGCGAAGTACGCATCCGCTTACTACGGTCCGTTCCGCGAGGCCGTGGCGTCGACCCTCACGGGCAACCGCCGCACCTACCAGCTTGACCCCGCCAACCGCCGCGAGGGCGTGCGCGAGGCGCAGATCGACATCGACGAGGTCGCCGACATCGTGATGGTCAAGCCCGCGGGCAGCTACCTCGATGTGCTCGCCGAGGTCGCCGGCATGAGCCCGGTCCCGGTGTGGGCCTACCAGGTGTCCGGCGAGTATTCCATGATCGAGGCCGCCGCCGCGCAGGGTTGGATCGACCGCCGCCGTGCCGTCGAAGAGTCGGTGCTGAGCATCCGTCGGGCCGGCGCTGACGCCGTGCTCACCTACTGGGCCGTCGAGCTCGCCACCTGGCTGAAAGAGGAACGCGCATGACACACAACGACGAACTGTTCGCCCGCGCCCAGGAGGCCATCCCCGGCGGCGTTAACTCGCCCGTGCGGGCGTTCCGCTCGGTGGGCGGCACCCCGTTGTTTCTTGTGAAGGCGCAGGGCGCCCACGTAACGGATGCCGATGGCCGCGACTACGTTGACCTCGTGAGCTCCTGGGGCCCCGCGATTCTCGGCCACGCACACCCCGATGTCGTGAAGGCCGTGCAGGACGCGGCGGCCCTCGGACTGTCGTTCGGCGCCTCCACGCCGGCCGAGACGGAGCTAGCCGAGCTCGTGAAGGAGCGCGTCGGCGCCGTGGAGAAGCTGCGCCTGGTCTCCACCGGCACCGAGGCCACCATGACGGCGATCCGCCTCGCCCGCGGGTTCACCGGTCGGGACCTGCTGATCAAGTTCGCCGGGCACTATCACGGCCACTCAGACGGGCTGCTAGCCGAGGCCGGATCCGGGCTCGCCACCCTCGCGCTGCCGGGCTCCGCGGGTGTCACCGCAGCCACGGCCGCGCAGACACTCGTGTTGCCGTACAACGACATTGAGGCCGTGCGGGCGGCGTTCGTGGCGCACCCCGGGCGCATCGCCGCGGTGATCACCGAGGCCGCCGCCGCGAACATGGGCGTCGTTGCCCCCGACCGCGGGTTCAACGCCGCCCTCGCCGCCCTCGTACACGAGGAGGGCGCGCTCCTCGTCATGGACGAGGTGCTCACGGGCTTCCGCGTGGGACCGGCCGGATACTGGGGCCTGGAGAATGCCACCGACGCGCGCTACAAGCCCGATTTGCTCACCTTCGGCAAGATCATCGGCGGAGGCCTACCCGTGGCTGCGCTCGGCGGACGCGCCGAGGTGATGGACTACCTCGCCCCCCTCGGGCCGGTTTACCAGGCCGGAACGCTTTCGGGCAACCCGGTCGCCGTCGCCGCAGGCATCGCGACCCTGAAGGCCCTCGACGCCGCCGTGTACGAGCACGTCGACGCCACCGCCCTGCTCCTGTCGGAGGCCGTCTCGGCCTCATTGGCGGCCGAGGGCGTGGCCCACAGTGTGCAGCGCGCCGGCAATCTCTTCAGCTTCGTGTTCGGCGCAGAGGCGCAGGCCACCCCACCGCGCACCTACGCCGAGGTGCAGCGTCAGGAGACCTTCCGGTACGGGCCGTTCTTCCACGCCATGCTCGACGGTGGCGTCTCGTTGCCGCCCTCGGTGTTTGAGGCCTGGTTCGTGTCGAACGCACACGACGAGAACGCCCTCGGGCGCATCTTCGAGGCGCTGCCCGCCGCTGCGAAGGCCGCCGCCGCGGCGACCGCCTAACCCGCGCGTCTGTGACGCGGCACGCGGCCGCTGGAGCGGTAGCGCGCCGCGGGAGGGGCGCGGGCATAACGTTCCGCACGCGATTCGGGGGCTTGAGCGATTCTCGGGCAGCGGATGCCCGCTCGACGGGGCACACTAGACACATGGCTTCATTGAGTGTTCACCCCGATCGGCTTGAGATCCATCTGACCCGCACCGAGAGAACGTTCGCGGTCAGGCGGGACTCCATCGTGGTGAAGCGCGAGAACATCCGCTCGGTGATCATTGCGGAGGATCCGTGGATCTGGCTGCGCGGCATCCGCTCCCCGGGAACCTTCATTCCGCTCGTTCTAGCGGCCGGCACCTGGAAGTTTCACGGGGGCAAGGACTTCGTATCGATCAAGCGGCAGCGTCAGGCCGTGGTGATCGACCTCGTCGACGAGGAATTCTCCCGCCTCATTCTCACGAGCCAGCATGCGCCCGACCTGATCGCGTCGCTCAAGCTCCCCGCCGTCTGACCTCAATCTCGACCAGCGCCTGGATCGAGCCCGTCTGGATTGGGGGCGTTGCGGAGGCCGGAGGACGTGGGAGAGGTCAGGCGGTGACCAGGGCGACCACGAGCAGTACGAGCCCGATCAGGGGAAACGAGCCCTGGATCAGCGCAGCGCGCCTGTACTGCGTTCCGCGCGAGAGCAGCACGACGGCCGCGAGCACCATGCAGGCCGTCGAGAAGAGGATGAGCGTGACGCCGGGTACCTGGAGGCCGCCGAAGAGAAGGCCCAGTCCGAAGACCGCGCCAACGCCGAGGAACAGGTTGTAGAAGCCTTGGTTGTAGGCCATCGGCTTGATCGCGTCGGCCGTGGCCTGATTGGCCACGCCGAAGCGCTTCCAGATCTGTGGGCGCGACCACCAGAAGCTCTCCATGAAGAAGATAAGCCCGTGCAGCAGTGCGGCGAGCATGACGAAGAAAGCAGCGATGTAGGCCATGGGCTCAGCCTACCGAGGCCCACACCCGCCGCCGTGCCGCCCGGGGCCGTGCCTACCGTGCAGCCACGCTCGTCTCTACGCGGTAGCCGGCGCCGCGGTGCTCGGTAGGCAGCCTGTCGCCGCGCCCGTGCAGCTTGTTGCGCAAGCTCCCCTCGGCGTAGGCCTCCGGGTACGCGCCGCGCTTGCGCAGCTCGGGAATGACGAACTCGATCACGTCCTCAAACGTGCCCGGGGTGATCGCGTAGGCGAGATTGAAGCCGTCCACGTCGGTGTCGGCCACCCAGTCCTGCAGGTGGTCCGCCACCTCCGCTCCCGAACCGACGACGATGGGGCCGAGGCCGCCGATGGCACCCTGGCGTGCGATGTCGCGCACCGTCCACTCCTTGCCCTCTCCGCCGGCGCCCTGCACGTTGGACACCGCGGATTGGATGGCGTTGCTCTTCACGTTGCCGATCGGCTCGTCGAGGTCGTAGGTGGACAGGTCGATACCCATCCAACCCGACATGAAGACGAGCGCGCCCTCCTCGCTCGCGTAGGAGAGGTAATCCTGATACTTGGCCTGGGCCTTCTCGGACGACGCGTCCGTGATGATCGTGAGTAGCGTATAGATCTTCGCGGCGTAGCGGTCCCGACCTTCGGCCTCGAGCGCGTCGCGGATCTTCTTCACGGTGGCCGTGAGCTGCGGCTTGGTCGACGCGGCGACGAAGATCGCCTCGGCGTTCTCTGCCGCGAATGTGATGCCGCGCGGCGAGGCTCCGGCCTGATAGATCACCGGGCTGCGCTGCGTAGACGGTTCGGCGAGGTGGATGCCGGGCACCGTGAAGTGTTTGCCGTGGTGGCCGATCTCGTGCACCTTGCTCGGATCGGTGAAGATGCCCGCCTCGCGGTCGCGCACCACGGCATCGTCTTCCCAAGAGCCCTCCCAGAGCTTGTAGAGCACCTCGAGGTACTCGTCCGCCACGTCATACCTGTCGTCGTGCTCTAGCTGGTCGTCGTGCCCCATGTTGCGTGCCGCAGAAGGCAGGTAGCCGGTGACGACGTTCCAGCCGACGCGACCGTTTGTCAGGTGGTCGAGCGTGGACATCCGTCGGGCGAAGGGATACGGGTGCTCGTAGGAGGTTCCGGCGGTGATGCCGAAGCCGAGGTTCTCCGTGACACTCGCCATGGCGGAGACCAGCAGGATGGGGTCGCCGACCGGAACCTGCGCGCCGTGCCGGATCGCCGCCTCGTTGCTGCCGCCGTACACGTCGTAGGTGCCGAGCACATCCGCGATGAAGATGCCGTCGAACGTGCCGGCCTCGAGCAGTTTGGCGAGGTCGGTCCAGTAGCGGAGGTCCTTGTAGCGCCATCCCTGGTCGTCGGGGTGGCGCCACAAACCGGCCGACTGGTGGGCGACGCAGTTCATGTCGAAGGCATTAAAACGAATCTGTCTGGGCATGTGCCCATGATGCGCCTCGGGCGGGTGCCGTCGCATCCCGAGGTGCAACAAACCGTTACACGGCGCGGCCGAGTCGGAGGAGCGTGTCGAGCAGCACGTTCGCGCCGTTCTCCACATCCGGCCAGGCGGTGTTTTCCTCGGGACAGTGGCTTCTGCCCCCGATACTCGGCACGAAAATCATGCCGGTGGGAGCCAGTCGCGCCATGTTCTGCGAATCGTGTCCGGCTCCGGAGGGAAGTGAGCTGAACGTGAGGCCGCGGGCCGCGGCGGCCTCGGCAATGATCGATTGAATGTCGGTATCGAGCCCGGTAGGAGGGATGGTGATCTCGAAATCCATCACGACCTCGAGGTCATACCGCGCCGCGATCGCCCGGGACTCGAGCACTATGGCCGCTTCCAGTGCGGCGACTCGATCGGCCCGCGCTTCGCGAAAGTCCACCGTCACCCGGGCAACCGCCGGCACCACATTCGCGCTCCCCGGCTCCACGGCCACGATCCCGGAGGTGATGACAGCCTGGTCGCTGACCGCAGCCGCGAGTTCCGGCAGGGCCACGAGTAACGCCCCGGCCCCGGTCAGGGCATTCTGGCGCCGCGTCATGGGAGTTGTCCCGGCGTGGTCGGCGCGCCCCACAAACGACACCACGCCCCCGCCGAGGGCAACGATTCCAGTGACGACCCCGATCTGGTGCTCGCGTTCCTCCAGTAGGGGCCCCTGTTCGATGTGCAGTTCCACGGTGGAGTGCAGCGTCGAGGGGTCAAGCCGGGTCGCGGCGGCGGCGTCGAGGTCGCCGCCGGCCGCCGCAAACGTCTCGGCGAAGCGATCACCGTCACGACCGGTGAGCGCCTCGAGTTCGGCGCGCGAGAACCCGCGTGCGAGCGCACTCGACCCGAACAGGTGTGCGTAGTTGCCTTCCTCGTCTGTGTAGACGACCAGGCGCACGGGCCGCGCGAGTTCGAGGTTTTCCTCCTGAATGCGCCGCACGCACTCGAGGGCGGCAAGCACGCCCAGGGTGCCGTCGAACGCGCCTCCGTTGGGAACGGTGTCGATGTGCGATCCCGACCAAACAGCCGGCAGCGCCTCGATGTTCTCTGCGAACACCGGCGACACGATCAGGTTTCCGATCCCGTCGGCCGTCACCGTGAGCCCGGCCTCGGCGCACCGGGCGAGCAACCACGCGCGGGCCTCGCCATCCGCTGCCGAGAAGGATGTGCGATCGATGCCTCCGCCGGGGCCGCGCCCGATGCGGCCCAGGGCCTGCAGGTCGGCGATGAGTCGAGGGCCGTTCACGGCGAGCCGGCCGGGGCGCGCGCTCAAGCGGCACCGCCCGTCGTGCCGACCTTCGACAGGATGGCCGTGAGGGCGGCCGTCAGGCCCGCCGCAAGGGCCGGCTCCGGGTCTGGCGCGAAATGCGGCGAGTGATTGCCGGCAACACTGTCAACAGAGTCGATGCTCTGCTGGGAATATCCACCGAACATCCAGTACACGGACGGCACGCCGATCGCCTCGGCGAGCAGGCCGAAGTCTTCGCTGCCCATAACCGGGGGCACCTCAAAGATGGCATCTTCCCCGAGGGAGTGGCTGAGTGCGGCGATCAACTTCTCGGTGGCCGCTGGGTCGTTGTAGCAGCGCGGGAAGGTCGACAGCACCTCGATTGTCGGTTCGGGCGCAGCGGATGCCTGCGCTTCCGCCGCGATGATACGCCGCACTGAATCGAGAACCCTGGTGCGAACCCCGAGGTCGAAGGTGCGCATGTTGATCGTGAACTCGGCGGTGGCGGGAATGATGTTTTCCTTCAGCCCGCCGTGGAAGGTGCCGACGGTAACAACGGCTGATTTCATGGGGTGAACCTCGCGCGCGACGACGGTTTGCAGGCGCACGACCATGTGCGCCCCGAGCACGATCGGGTCAATCGACTGGTCGGGCTGAGAACCGTGGGCCTGGCGCCCGTGCACTGTGACCTTCCAGGAATCGGCCATCGCCATGGCTACGCCGCTGCTGATATCGATGGTCCCGGCGAGTCCCGGCCACACGTGCTGGCCGTAGATGATCTCCGGGTGCGGTGCGCGGTCCCACAGGCCGTCCTCGACCATGGCGCGTGCTCCTGCGCCGGTTTCTTCGCCGGGCTGGAAGATGAAGACCAGGGTGCCTGCCCAGTCGGCCCGGTTGTCGACGAGGTGTTCGGCGGCGGTGAGAGCCACGGCCATATGAGTGTCGTGGCCGCAGCCGTGCATCGCCGGCACGTCGGTTCCGTCGGCGAGGGTGCCCCGCGCCACGCTGGCGTAGGCGAGACCGGTCTCCTCGGCGATGGGCAGCCCATCGGTGTCGGCGCGGAAGCCGATGGTCGGTCCGGCCCCGTTGCGCAGCACGCCCACCACTCCGGTGCCGCCGCAGCGGAAGGTCTCCAGGCCCAGAGCGTCGAGACGCGTGGCGATGAAGTCGGCGGTGGCCGATTCCTGCATGGACAGCTCGGGGTGGGCGTGCAAAAACCTGTACAGCTCGTGCATCTTCCGGGCGGTCACATCAGTATTCTGCGGGATGGTCAGTGTCATGATGTCTCTTTCGTGGATTCGGGTTGGGACTTTTTTCGGAGGAACCAGGCCAGGATGGCCGTGGCGACGACGGTAATGCCGGTGGCGAGATTGGCCACTGCTGGAACGGCGGGAATGATCACAAAGAACACGACGGCCGCCGTGGCGATCGCGATGAACGTGATGCGGGCCTGTTTCAGGGAGACCACCAGCTGCACGACGACCGCGCCGATGATGCTGGGGAAAATATAGAGGCGGGCCACGTCGGTGACGTCTGCCGGCACAATGCTCACGAGCCAGGACCCCAGCACGCCCACGAAGACGAGCATGAAGAACACGTGCACCATTGCGGCGCCGCAGATGGCCATCAGCGCGGAAAACTCACCCCGTTTTGTTCCGGCCTTGGCGCCGATCGACGCCTGCGCGACGAGGGCGGAGGGCAGCAGCTTGTTGGCGATATTGCCGATCATGAAGGCCTGGTACATCGTGGCAGGCCCGAGGATCGGGTAGTAGGTGATGGGTTCGACGACCCACAAGACGGAGAAGACCGCGGCGACGGCGAAGAACGCGGTCCACACCTGCACCTGGGTGATGCCGAGGTCGGCGAAGAGCACGAGGTACAGCGGTGCCGCGAGGGACATGATCAGCGCCGCGATCATGGTGAGGCGTCCCCACCGGGACGTCGTGCGATCGAACACCGCCAAATCGGCGGACTGTGCGGAAGTCACTGTTGTGGAGGACATGCTGGCCTTTCTCGGAGTCGGAGGGGAATCAGGCGATCGGCGCGAGGCCGCTGCTGTGGGCGGCGTACGCCACAATCAGGCCGATCACGATCGAGAATCCGAGGCCCCATTCGCGGAGCCAGCCCTGCTGGAATCGGTGGGCCGCGAGCAGGCACACGCCCATGACCACTGCAGAGGTGAGCACGGTGAGAACGTGGATGGGAGTCTTGCCGAGTTCGGCGATTCCGAGGCTGGCAAAGGCCCCCAGTAGCGCCGCCGCGGGAATGATAGCCATGAGCGCGGGGTTCACGGTGCGCAAGCGGGAGTCACCGCGCTTGAGAAGCGGAGTGAGAACGAGGGTGGCGATCATCCACATCGCCCCGGAGAGGCTCATCGCCATGAAGGCAACCGCGAAGACGGCCTGCGTGTAGCTCGCGTCGCCGAGGGCCGCGCCCATGGTGGACGCCGCGATGCTGGCTGAGGCGGTTTCGGTTGCCGCCGAACCCACCAGGCCCACCCGCACCAGCACTGCCGGGCCGCCGAACAGGCTGAGCAGCGCAACGCTGACAAGCACCACGGCCAGGGACGGTCCGATCGCGGCGACGGCGCCCGCCCGAAAGGAGGTCCTGAGTTCGGCCTGGGTGATTCCGGCCGCCGGGGCGGCGATCCGTGCGGCGCGCATATAGATGACCGTCTGCAGGATGATGGCCGCGAAGATGCCGACCGCGAAAATCCACAGAATCGGCGCGTTGGCGATCGACAGGATGTCGGTTGAATCGGGGTCACCGGGAAGAGCTGACGGCATGGTGCCTCCTGGGCTGGAATGCGGGTGGGATCGGACGTGCTGGTAGGTTCGGCGCTAGGAACGACGCGTTTCCCAGCGGAATTCACGGACGAAACGGAGTGGTTTGTGCGGCTACTTGACCCCCTGGAGCGGCGGATCGTGGCAGCCCTGCAGTTGGACGGGCGAAGCCCGTGGCGCAGGATCGCCGAGGTGTTGAACGAGCCGGAACGCACGGTCGCTCGCCGGGGCACCGAACTTCTCGACGCCAAGCTCGTGCAGGTTGCCGCGCTGCGTCCGCAAGCCACCTCCGTGATTCTGCGCGTGCAGAGCGCGCCGGGCACGACTCGCGCCGCCGCGAACGCCCTCGCCCAGCGCCGTGATTCGACCTTCGCCTATACGATGACCGGCGGGGTCGACTGCGTGGCCGAGATCCTCACCCGGCGCGAGCGGATGCCTGCCCTGCTCACCGACGAGGTCCCAGGGACCGTGGGGCTGGTGCGGGCGGTGAGTTACCCCGTGCTGCGGTACTTCCGCACCATTCGTGGCTGGCAACCGGATCTGCTGACGCACGTCGAGGCGAGCGCCCTGAGTGCAGGCGTGACAAACGACACCTGGACTTTGCAGCCTCCCCTGCGGCTGAGTACGGTGGACAACGAAATTGTCGGCGCCCTCTGCCGGGATGGACGGGTGTCGTGTGAACGCCTGGCCCGGCTCGCCGGGGTGTCGAACGCCACCGCACGCCGCCGCACCGACTGGCTGCTGCAGAACAACCACGTTTACATTCGCGCCGTGGTCGAACCGGCGAGCGTGGGTCTTCCGGTCGAGGCTTTTCTGTGGATCAGAAGCGAACCCCACAAGGTCGAGGCCGTGGGCCGGGAACTCGCAGCGTCGCCCCTGGTGAGGTACGCGGCGGCGGTCGCCGGCGATTACCAGATCGTGGCGAACGTCACCGCGAAAGACTCCGCAGCCCTGTACGCCTGTGTCACATCGGCACCCTGGGTCGCCCACACTAAATCGATCGACATCAGCTTGCTGCTGGGGGCATTCAAGCGAGGCGGTCGGGTGCTGAACCCGGCACACGCGTGAGGGCATCCGGCTCATCTCAGCGGCCGACGCTCAGCAGTTCGGGTGCCCGGCGAGCATGGTGTGTCGCCTGCTCGTACGCGAACCCAACCTGCAGCAGGTTGACGTCGCGGCCGTGGTTCATGGCCAGCTGCATGCCCACCGGGAGCCCGCTGTCGCTGAAGCCCGCGGGCATGCACAGGGCAGGAATCCCCATTGCGGACACGACGCACGCCGATCGCATCCACTCGAGGTAGGTGTCGAATTCGATCCCCTTGACGGTTCGCGGGTAGCGCCAGCTGGCGTCGAAGGGCAGCAGTTGCGCGGCGGGGCTGGCGAACACGTCGAACCGGGTGAAGAAGTGCCGGGTAGCCGCCGCGAGTCTGGTGCGCGCCAGCGCCGATTCCACGACATCCGCTCCCGTAAGTGCGAGGCCCCGCGCCACGTTCCACCGCACCTCTGCCTTGATGTCCTCGGCGTGGTCGGCAACGAGGTCGCCGTACGCCAGCGCGAAGTCGAGCGAACGCACCGTGTCGAAGACGACGTCGGCGTCCCGCAGATCGGGGGAGGCCTCCTCTACTATCGCGCCCAGGTCTTCAAAGACGCGCAGCTGGCCCTCGAGCACCCGCAACACTTCCTTCTGCACCGGAATCCCGAGCCCGAAGTCTGGCGACCAGCCGATCCGCAGGCCGGTGAGATCGCGCTCGAGCGGTTCGCGAAAACTGGACGCCGGCACCGGGCAGTGGAAGGGTGTCGACGCATCCGTACCGGTCAGAACGCTCATCGCCAGCGCCACGTCGGTGACCTCTCTGGCCATGGGGCCCGTGCGAGCGAGCCAGCCCCAGGCATTGCGCGAGGGGGCTAGCGGGATCATGCCCAGGGATGGGCGGAAGCCCACCACGTTGCAGAAGGAAGCCGGAATACGCAACGACCCACCCATATCGCTGCCGTCGCCGATCGACTGGATGCGCGCGGCCAGGGCCGCTGCCACGCCTCCACTGCTACCGCCCGCGCTCAACCGGGGATCGTAGGGGTTGGTGGTGGTACCGAAGACCTCGTTGAAGGTGTGCGATCCGGCCGCGAATTCCGGAACGTTGCTCTTGCCCGTGGTGACCACGCCCGCGGCCTTGAAGCGGGCCACGATGAGGTCATCGTGGTCTGGCACGTTGTCGGCGAACAGCGGGGAACCGAAGGTCGTGCGCAGCCCGGCCGTGCTGTGGGTGTCTTTGTGGGTCATGGGAACGCCGTGCAGGGGTGGCAGTACGGCGCCGCTCCGGGTCAGGGCGTCGGCCGCCTCCGCCTGTCGGGCGGCGCCTGCCCTGTCCAGGGTGACGATCGCGTTGATGCGGGGATTGACCCTGTCGATCTGGTCCATGTGCGCCTCGAGCGCCTCTCGCGCCGAGAGCTCGCGCGCACGTATGAGCCGTGACACATCGGATGCCGACAGTGCGGTGATCTCCTCGTTCACGTCTTCCCCCTGGTTGCGACTCGTGACTATGAGTCTCGTTGCCGGGGCGGGACCGGGTTAGTGCGCCGGGCCAATCGCATCCGCTTCTGTGGTTACGGCCACGAAAGTGGCTGATTTCTTCACGAATGACAGGGTGCGTGTGCGATTTCGTCGGGCGGGGTTCGACCGCCGCTATGTGACGTCCTTCTTCCAGCTCACGAAATAGCCGCCAACCGTGAAGACCACGGCGTAGCCGAGCAGCACGAGCCCGCCCTGCCACCACTCGAGCGAGGCGGCGCCGGCGCCGACGGGGCTCATCATGGAGTAGAAACTCGCGCCCACGAGGGCGTCGGAGGCCGCGCCCGGCAGGAACTTTCCGATGTTCGCGGTGACGTCGATGAACATCGCCGCGAGACGCAGCAGCGGTTCGATGAACTGGGTGAACGCGAGCACGATCACGATAGCCGCGACCTGGCTGGGCACGAGCACACCGAGCCCGACGCCCACGATCGCCCAGAGGGCCATCGCGAGCACGAGTCGGCCCACGAGCGCCCAGGTGTCGCTGTCGCCGAGCAGCGGGTCGACGCCGAAAGTCGACATGGTGAGGGCGCCGGTGCCCACGGATGCCAGCACCGCCACGAGCCCGAAGACCGCACCCACCACGAACAGCGCGATCGACTTCGCGGCGAGTACGCTTGCCCGGCGTGGATTGGCGAGAAAGGTGGGCGTGAGCGTCTGGTGCCGGAACTCACCGGTCGTGGCCAGAGCTCCGATCAACACAGGGAACACATAGCCGAGGGTGGCCCCGAAGCTGTAGACGAGCGGCGGGAGGCCGGCGCCCGAGGGGGTTCCTGCGCCCCCGGTACCCGCCACCTCTGCGGGGATCGCGCCACTGGCGATGCCGCCGAAGAGGGCCGCGAGGCCGCTCGCGAGCATCGCAATGTATGCGAACAGCACAATGAGCAGGATCCACCACATGCGGGTGGTGAGAATCTTGGTGAATTCGGCGGCGACGCCGCGCAGCAGCATTGTCACAGCGACCGCCCCCCGCCCACGAGCGCGAGGAACGACTCTTCGAGGCCGACCTTTTGGCGATGCAGCACGCTCAGCTCCACTCCGGCCGCGAAGGCCACGTGTCCCACCTGCCCGGGGTCGGGTGCCGCGGCGAGCAGGCCCGTGCGGCCGGCCACGAACGAGATTCCGGCGGCCGCGAGGGCGGAGGAGAGCGCCTCTCGGTTCGGGGAATCCACGACAACCTGCGGGGCGGTGTCCGTGTCGAGGCTCGAGAGCGGGCCGAGGTGCACGAGCTCGCCGCGGGCGATGATCACCACGTCGTCGACGCTCTGCTGCACCTCGGAGAGCAGGTGCGAACTCACGAGCACGGTGCGACCCTCGGCGGCCAGCTGGCGCAGAAAGCCACGAATCCACTTGATGCCTTCAGGGTCGAGACCGTTGATCGGCTCGTCGAGAACCAGCACGCCAGGGTCGCCGAGCAGGGCGTAGGCGAGGCCGAGGCGCTGGCGCATGCCCAGCGAGTACCCGCCCACGCGCTGGCCGGCGTGCTCGCCGAGGCCCACTAGGGTGAGCACCTCCATCACGCGCGTGCGGGTGAGCCCTGCCGCGATCGCATAGACGTTGAGGTGGCTGCGGGCGGTGCGTCCGGGGTGGAAGCTCGCCGCTTCGAGGGCTGCGCCCACCGTCTGGAGCGGATGCGGGAGGTCGCGATAGGCGAGGCCGCCGAACGTGGCAGTGCCCCGCGTGGGCGTGACGAGGCCGAGCAGCATGCGCAGGCTTGTGGTCTTGCCGGCGCCGTTCGGCCCCAGGAAGCCGGTGACCCGGCCCGGCTCGACGGTGAAAGACAGATCGTTGACCGCGGTGGCGGCGCCGAATCTCTTGGTGATGCTGCTGAACTCTATGACAGCGCCCGTTGGCATGGTGTCCCCTCCGTCGGTGACACCAGCCTATTGCCACCCATGGAAATTTGTAGCCCTTTTGAGGGCCGATCAGCCTTTTATGCGGCGAGGAATTCCTCGAGGAACACCAGGAGACGCTCCACATCGGCCGCCGTGTTGTACGGAGCGAGACCGATGCGCAGCCCGCCTTCGTCGCCGAGGCCGAGGTGACGACTAGCTTCGATTGCGTAAAACGACCCCGCCGGGGCCAGGATCTTGCGCTCGAATAGCGCGTGCGAGGCGTCGGCCGCGCTCTTTCCTGCGAAGGTGAGCAAGAGCGTGGGCGTTCTCTCGGCGGCCCGGGACCACACTGTGACCCCGGGCAGCTCGGCGAGGCGGGATTCGAGCAGCTCAAGCAGCTGCTTCTCGTGCCGTTCGAGGGCGAGTGACGATCGCACGAGACCGTCGCGGCGGGTGGGCGCCGGTGCAGCGGGGTCTGTCATGTCGGCGGGCACGAGCGCGGCGAGGAAGTCCACCGCAGCCGTGACGCCGGCGAGCGTCTCGTAGGGCAGGGTGCCGAACTCGAAACGCTCGGGTACGGCATCCGTTGAGGGCAGCAGCTTGTCGGGGTGGATGGTGTCGAGCAGCTCGGGGGAGGCAGCGAGCACGCCGCAGTGCGGGCCGAGAAACTTGTAAGGCGAGCACACGAAGAAGTCCGCGCCGAGGGCTTCAAGGTCGACGCTCGCGTGCGGCACGTAGTGCACGCCGTCCACCCAGAGCAGCGCGCCGACGCCGTGGGTGATCCGGGCGATCTCGGCGATGGGCGGGCGGGTTCCGATCAGGTTGCTCGCCGCGGTCACGGCCACGAGCTGGGTGTTGTCGTTCACCTGCGCGGCGACGGCCTCGGCGGAAAGCTCACCGGTCTCGGGATCGAAATCGACCCAGCGCACGGTGGCCCCGGCGCGCTCGGCGGCCTGCACCCAGGGGCGGATGTTGGCGTCGTGGTCCAGTCGCGTCACCACGATTTCGTCGCCGGGGCCCCAGCCGTGGGACAGGTGCCGGGAAAAGTCGTAGGTGAGGGCGGTGGCGCTTCGGCCGTAGACGATCCCGAGCGGATCAGTGTTCAACAGGTCGGCGCACGCCTGTCGAAAGCACGTGACGGCGTCATCCGCGTTGCGCTCGGGGAGGCTGCGGGTGCCGCGGTTCGACAGCGGCCGGGTGAGGGTGAGCGCGATGGCAGCACCCACCTGGCGCGGGGTCTGGGTGCCGCCCGGGCCGTCGAAGTGGGCGATGCCGGTGGCGAGGGCGGGAAAGTGGGAGCGGACAGCCGGTGCGTTGTAGGTCACCCCAGAATCCAATCACAGTGACGGTGGGCTTGGCGCGCCGGGCGGACAGGTCAGGCGTGCGCGTCGCAGGCCGGAGCTGCGAGGGCAACGCATGGCTCGCATGCCACGAGCTGCTCGCGGCAGGACACCTCGCGGCAGTTGAGCATGTGGCGGGTCGGCTCGTCGCACACCCTGCAGTGCCCGACCACCGCCGTGTGGTCGCTGAAATCGAGCGACATGCGTCGGTCGAACACATAGAGCGAGCCGTCCCACAGCCCGTCGTCGCCGTAGGCCTCGCCGTAGCGCACGATGCCGCCCTCGAGCTGATAGACCTCGCCGAAACCACGCGACTTCATCAGGCCGCTCAGCACCTCACAACGGATGCCGCCCGTGCAGTAGGTGACCACGGGTTTGCCCTTGAGATGGTCGTACCTGCCGCTGTCGAGCTCGGCCACGAACTCCCGCGTGTTGGACACGTCGGGCACGACGGCGCCGCGGAACCGGCCGATTTCGGCCTCGAAGGCGTTGCGGCCGTCGAAAAACACCACGTCGTCCCCACGTTGCTCCACGAGTTCGTGCAGTGCGGCGGGGTCGAGCCGGGTTCCCCCGCCGACGACGCCATCGGCATCCACTGTCAACTCGCCTGGCGCACCGAAGCTTACGATTTCGTCGCGCACCTTCACCGCGAGTTTGGGGAAATCGAGGCTGAGACCGGCCGCGTCGAGCCCGGTGCCCTCGCTCCACTTGAAGTCGATGTTGCGGAAGGCCGGGTAATCGTGGGTCTTGCGAATGTAGCGCTTGAGGGCCGGCAGATCTCCGCCGAGAGTGCCGTTGAGGCCGTCGGCGGAGATGAGAATGCGGCCGCGCAGGCCGAGAGCCTCGCAGAGGTCGCGCTGCCAGAGCCGCACCGCGTCGGGGTCGGCGAGCGGCGTGAAGACGTAATAGAGCAGGATCTTCGGAATAGCCACCCAGTTATTTTACGTGCAGGACGCCTAGGCTCTGGTCAACCATTGGAGCCCCATGACGCAAGACCCGCTCGCCCGTTTCGGCGAAGTGCCGCAATTCACCCTCACGAGCACCGACATGACGGATGGACACCCTCTCTTGGCGCCGCAATACGGCGCGGGTGCCGGCGGGGCGGACGTCTCCCCCGAGCTGTCCTGGTCGGGATTCCCGGCCGAAACGAAGAGCTTCGCGGTCACGATGTACGACCCTGACGCCCCCACCGGCTCGGGATTCTGGCACTGGGCCGTCTGCAACCTGCCGGCATCCGTCACCTCGCTCGAGGCCGGCGCCGGAGCCCCAGGCGGTGCCTCGCTTCCCGCTGAGGCGCTTGTGCTGCCCAATGAAACGCGCCAGAGCGCTTTTGCGGGCGCCGGCCCGCCTCCCGGAACCGGCACGCACCGCTACCAGTTCGTGGTGCACGCCGTCGACATGGAGCTCCTCGACCTCGACCCGCGATCCACGCCGGGCGTGCTTGGCTTCAACCTGCATTTCCACACCCTGGCCCGGGCCGTTCTCGAGGCCACCGGAGTAGCGGGCGGCGCGACAGTCGGATGACGACAGTTCGGCCCTTGTTGGCGACCACCCGGCACCGCTTGTCCCCCAAATGGGGGTATTCACAGTGTTTGGGCGGGTGCCTCCCAGCGCCCCCACACACTGCGGAGTTAACCTCAGTTCGTGAGAAAGCCCCGCAATTCCACCAAAGAAACCGGCCTCTCCCGGGTTCCGGTCTGGGTGTGGCGGGCTCTCATGCTGCGCCTGCCCGAGAATGACGCCACGCGCGTTCGGGCTAAGTCGATCGACACTGTGGAGTATCACCTCGACATCGACTACGTGGGCGACGAAAAACGCGATCACCGCCTCGACGTGATGGTGCCGCACGATAGCACCGAGTCTCTTCCCGTGTACATCTACTTTCACGGCGGCGGCTGGACCTCCGGCGACAAGGCCCCGCTCACCAAATACTGCGCGAGCCAGGCCAGGGAAGGCATGGTGGTCGTGAACGCGAACTACCGGATGGCGCCCCGGGTGCAGCTTTCACACATGATGCAGGACGGCAACGACGTGCTCGACTGGGTCGTACGCAACATCACGGAATTCGGCGGCGACCCCTCCCGCATCGTGCTCGGTGGCGATTCCGCGGGCGGCCACATCGCGGCTCTGCTCACAGCCTCGGCTTTCGAGCCCGAACTCGCCAAGTACTACGGCATCGAGCCGCACGTGGACCGCACGAACCTGCTCGGGCTCGTGCAGCACTGCAGCATTGCCGACTTCTCGGTGATGTTCGAGCGCGGTTTCGTGCTGAGCCTCAACTTTCTGCGCATGCTGCTGCCCGAGAACGGCCGCGGCCTGCACCTGCGCAGCGCCGCCCGGTTCATGTCGCCGATCGAATGGCTCGACGGCGGGTTCCCTCCTGTGTTCATCACGACCTCGGAACGCGACTATTTCTACCGCGCCAACCTCAACTTCATTGACGCCCTGCGCAGCAAGTCGATCCTCGTCGACACCCTGATTTACGCGCGCAACCGGGTGAATACCCGTCACACCTGGCAACAGGACTCCAAGCATCCCGAGTCGCAGGAGGTCTACCGCCGCCTCGGCGACTTCGTGCGCAGGGTCGCACCGCGCCCGGTGGCAGCGGTGGCCGCCGTCGCGGCCGTGCTTCCCGCACTCCCCGCGCTCGTTGCGGACACGCTCGTTCCCCGGGCCCTGTAGCCCCGGTAGGGTTCACGTGTGCAACGTGAATGGGTGAGACAGCGGATCGCGCGGCGCCGGCTTGCCCTGTTCGCCGCCGGTGCGCTCGTGGTCGCGGTCGGTCTGGCCGTCCACTTCCAGGCCGGCGGGACCGCGGCGAGCCTCGCGGCCGACGCCCTGTATGCCGCGTTGGTCTACCTGATCGTGGCGTTCCTCGCGCCGCGCTCGGCGCCTGTGCGCGTCGCCGCGACGGCGGCGGGGTTGTGCGTCGTCGTGGAACTGTTCCAGCTCACCGGTGTGCCGAGCCTTCTGGCCGAGGCCTGGCCGCCAACGGCACTCGTGCTCGGCACGACTTTCGTGGCCTGGGACCTCGTGGCTTACCTCGTCGGTGCAGCCCTCGCCGGGCTCGCTGACCGCATGGTGTCGTCGTGCGCTACCGTGAGGGCCGCGCGCGGGCGCTAATGCGGCAGCGCGGCGCGATACCGGCGCGGCATTGCTACGACCGGGGCCGATCAGCTCTGGGATCCGGTGACGGCGAGCACGCCGCCGAGACCGATCATCATGGCGCCGCCCGTTGCCGACAGACCTTCGACACGCTTGGGGGACTTCGCGAACCAGTGGCGGGCCGCGCCGGCCGCGAGAGCCCAGGTACTGTCGCCGATGAAGGCGAGCACCACGAACACCAGGCCGAGGGTCAGCAGTTGCAGCACGACAGAGCCCGCGCCGTAGTCCACGAACTGCGGTAGCACGGCCACGAAGAACACGAGCGACTTGGGGTTGCTCACCCCCACGACGAAGCCCTCCGCGAGCAGCCGCCGGCGCGACTTGTGCGCCAGGCTCACGCCCGACGCACCCATGGCCGAACGGCGATGCCGGATGGCCTGGATGCCGAGGTACACAATGTACGCGGCGCCGGCAAACTTGATGATCGTGAACACGACCACGGACTGCGCCACGATCGCGCCGAGACCGAGGGCGACGGCCAAGATGACCGGGATTAATCCGAGGGCGTTGCCGGCCACACTCAGAATGCCACCCCGGCGCCCGAGGGCCAGCGACCGCCCGATCACGAAGAGAACCGTGGGCCCCGGCAGGGCGATCAGCGCCACGGATGCGAGCGAGAAGGCCAGCAGATGAGGGAGGGAAACCATACTGAATGTTAGGCCTCCCGGCGGCTGCGCGTTGCACGAAAAATCCATGAACAATTCTCAGCTTCAACCGAGTAGATTCTCTGTGTGAAGTTTCACGAAGTTCGTGTACATCGAAGTGACGAGCATCTGGCCAGAGAGGGCCAGCTCGCCTGGAAGATCGCTCAGGTCGCGACCGACCCGGTACCGGTCACCCCTGCGGTCGCCGAGATGGTGATCAACCGCATCATCGACAACGCCGCGGTGGCCACGGCCTCGATCGTGCGCGACCCCGTCGTGGCAGCCAGGGCCCAGGCGCTCAGCCACCCGCGCTCCACCGGCGGCGACGGCGCCAACATCTTCGGAACGGATGCCGCCATCCGCGTGTCGCCGGAATGGGCGGCGTGGGCCAACGGCGTGGCCGTGCGCGAGCTCGACTTCCATGACACCTTCCTGGCCGCGGAGTACTCACACCCCGGGGACAACATCCCACCGATCCTGGCCGTGGCCCAGCACCTCGCGGCCACCCGCGGGCTCGGCGGCGGAGACCTGTTGCGCGGCATCGCCACCGGCTACGAGATCCAGATCGACCTCGTGAAGGCGATCAACCTGCACGAGCACAAGATCGACCATGTCGCCCACCTCGGACCGTCGATGGCCGCCGGCATCGGCACCGTCCTTGGCCTCGACGAGCAGATCATCTACCAGGCCGTCGGCCAGGCGTTGCACACCACCACAGCTACCCGGCAGTCCCGCAAGGGTGAGATCTCAAGTTGGAAGGCCTACGCCCCCGCGTTCGCCGGCAAGCTGGCGATCGAGGCTATCGACCGGGCCATGCGCGGCCAGACCAGCCCGACGCCCATCTACGAGGGGGAAGACGGCGTAATCGCCTGGCTCCTCGACGGCCCCGAGCACGTCTACGCTGTGGGCCTGCCCGACGCCGGCGAGGCGAAGCTCGCCATCCTCGACAGCTATACCAAGGAGTATTCGGCCGAATACCAGGCGCAGGCGTGGATCGACCTGGCCCGTCGGCTGCACCGCGACTACCCCGAAATCGCGGAGAACACCGACACGGTGGCATCCGTTGTGTTGTATACCTCGCATCACACCCACGTGGTGATCGGCTCGGGCGCCCACGACCCGCAGAAGTACAACCCCGACGCGAGCCGGGAGACCCTCGACCATTCCATTCCCTATATTTTCGCGGTGGCCCTGCAAGACGGATGCTGGCACCAGGTCGATTCGTACGCCCCGGAGCGCGCCCACCGCCCCGACACCGTTGCGCTGTGGAACTGCGTCACGACCGTGGAAGACCCTGAATGGACCCGCCGCTACCATTCCACCGACATGAACGAGAAGGCCTTCGGGGGGCGGGTGGTGATCACCCTCGCCGACGGACGCACGATCACGGACGAGATCGCGGTGGCGGACGCGCATCCGCTCGGGGCCCGGCCGTTCGCGCGCGCGCAGTACGTGGCCAAGTTCCGCGCGCTCGCCGATGACGTTCTCGAACCCGACGAGATCGAGAGATTCCTCGAGACGGCCCAGCGCCTGCCCGACCTCAGTGGGCCGGAGCTTCGCGGCCTCACCATCACCGCCCGGCGTGGTCTCGTGCACCCCGCCACGGACCCCAAAGGCTTGTTCTAACACGACCCAATCCGGCCCCACCTTGCCGCACCGCCGAAGGGAGCATCATGAGCGACTCAGCCACCACCGAGCCTCGCATTTTCAAGGGGCTGGCCGGGGTCCCGGTCGATGTCACGGCCATCTCGATGGTCAACTCCGACACGAATTCGTTGCTCTATCGGGGGTACCCGGTGCAGCAGCTCGCCACGCGCTGCAGCGTGGAGCAGGTGGCGCTGCTGCTCTGGGACGGCGAGCTGCCCACGCCCGAGCGGCTGGCCGAGTTCCAGCTGGAAGAACGTTCGAACCGTGCGCTCGCGCCCAACGTGCTGCGCGCAGTGGATGACCTGCCGCTGACAACGCATCCGATGGACGTCTGCCGCACAGCCGTGAGCATCCTCGGCGCCAACGATATGGACGCCGGCAGCAATTCCACCGCACACAACCTGCGCAAGGCACGGCACCTGTTCGCGCAGCTGCCGGCGATCGTGGCGTACGACCAGCGCCGTCGCCACGGGCTGGCCCTCGTGGAGCCGCGAAATGACCTCGACTACACCGAGAATTTTCTGTACATGACCTTCGGAGCGGTGCCGGAGCCCGAGGTGGTCGCGGCTTTCCGCACGTCGCTCGTGCTCTACGCCGAGCACTCCTTCAACGCCTCCACCTTTGCCGCGCGGGTGATCGCGTCCACGCTCTCCGACATGCACTCGGCTGTCACGGGCGCGATCGGCGCCCTCAAGGGACCGCTGCACGGCGGTGCCAACGAGGCCGTGATGTACACCTTTGACGAGATCGGAACGCCCGACCGGGTGGCTGCCTGGCTCGACGAGACGCTCGCGAGCAAACGCAAGGTGATGGGTTTCGGGCACCGCGTCTACAAGCACGGCGACTCCAGGGTGCCCACCATGCGGGCCGCGATGGTGACGATGCTCGAGCACTTCGACAGGCCGGACCTGCTCGAGATGTACATGAACCTTGAGGAGGCGATGGCGGCGCGCACGGGCATTCTGCCGAACGTGGACTACCCCACGGGCCCCGCCTACCACGTGATGGGCTTCGACACCGAGACGTTCACGCCCATCTTCGTGGCCGCGCGCGTCATCGGCTGGACCGCCCACGTGTCGGAGCAGCTCGCCGCGAATGCGCTCATCCGCCCGCTGTCGGTCTACGTCGGGGCCGCCCAGCGCGATCTGCCCGCCTAGGGAGTGTCTCACGGGGTCTGCTCAGCTTCCCCCTCCCGCTTCCCGCTGGTGTTCCGCTCGTCTTCCGCTGGTCGAGGCGCGACGAAGGAGCGATCGAGACCCCGCGACCCGAACCTCGGACCGCACTCGGGTCTGAGGAACGTCTCGCCAGGTCTCGATCGCTCGTGCCTCGCGCCTCGACCGGCGGGGTGCTCGTGCCTCGCGCCTCGACCGGCGGGTCGCCGATAGCATCGCAGCATGCATATGTTCTTTCGTACTCTCTTGCACTCCCTGCTGTCCCGCTTCGGCCCGAGGCTCGGCCACTACGACGTGGCGCGCACCCGCTTCATCACGTCTCCGACCGACCTCGATATTCTGCGCCATATGAACAACGGCGTGTACCTGTCGATTATGGATGTGGCCCGCTTCGACATGCTGCACCGCACGGGGGTCTGGAAGATCTTCGTCGAGCGAGGCTGGTACCCGGTGGTCGTGGCCGAAACGATGAGCTTTCGCAAGTCCCTCACCGTGGGGCAGCGGTTTACCGTGGAGTCGCGCATCCTCGGTTTCGACGCGAAGGCCGTCTATGTGGAGCAGCGCTTTGTTCGACCGGATGCCGCGGGCGAGCCCGAGATTTACGCACACGGGTTCATCCGTGGTCGCTTTCTCAAGCGCACCGGCGGCGTGGTTCCCATGGAAGAGCTGCTGGAGGCGGTGGGAATGCCCGAGAACGTCACCGTTCCCGCCTGGCTGCTGGAGTGGAGCGACGACGTGGCCATGCCGGCCACCCGCGCCCCGGCCCCGAGCATCTGGGAGTAGCCCGCGAGCTGCCTACCGCGTGCGGGCGGGCAGGATCATGTCCTTGTAGGCCTGCGCGAGCGCGGGATAGTAGCCGTCCCAGGTGGGCAGCGGGCGTCCGGCCCGGTAGGCGACGAGTCGGTCGAGGTAGTAGTCCCAACCCGGGCCGACGGTGGCGGCCTCTGCCGGATTGCGGAGTCGTTGCCCGAAGGTGAGGGTGGTCATTCCGTTGCCCTCGACCAGGTGGAACAGGGCGCGCCAGGCGTCTTCGCCCTCGCCGAAGTCGCCGAGGAACCGGTGCGGTGCGCTGCATTCGAGAATCGTCACGTACTGGGCCTGCGCCTCGGGCTCGGCCGACATGCGAAACTTGGCGGCGCCGGTGTTGGGGGCGCCCGTGAGCGTGCCGATCCACTTCTCGAGCTCGGCCGGCCGGGTCATGGTGGCCCACACGTCGTCCGGGATCGCCGTGAACAGTCGATCCATCATGAGATACAGTCCGTCGTCGCGATGGACGAGCCGTCCGGTGGCCTTGCCTGTCATGATTTCCTCCCAGCTGAGTGACACACGATCTTTCCCACAGGCTAGGCCCCTTTCCGCTTCACTGCCAGCATCGTTTGTGGGGGCGTCAGCCCTCCAGCACCGCCATGGCCGCATTGTGCCCGCCGATGCCGCTCACGCCGCCGCCGCGTCGCGCGCCGGCTCCGCACACCAGAATTCGCGGATGCGTGGTGGCCACGCCCCAGCGCTCGGCCGCCGTCGTGCGCGGGGCGTCGTCTTCGAGGAACGGCCAGGACAGCGCCCCGTGAAAGATGTTGCCGCCGGGCAGGTTCAGGGCGAGTTCGAGGTCTCGGGTGGTCTTGGTTTCGATGCACGGGCGACCCGAGGCATCCGTCAGCAGCAGGTCTTCGATCGGTTCGGCGAGCACCGAGTTGAGCGACGCGAGCACGGCGGCCTGCAGGGTCTCGCGCAGGGCGTCGTTGCCGGCATAGCCGTTGTGCGGGTCGACCCAGCGGTCGGGGGTGTGCAGGCCGAAGACCGTGAGGGTGTGTACCCCGGCCTCGCGGAGCTCGGGCGAGAGGATGCTCGGGTCGGTGAGCGAGTGACAGTAGATCTCGCACGGCAGGCGCTCGCCGAGTTCGCCCTGCAGCGCGGCGGCGAAGGCTCCCTCGAGCTGGGTATATGTCTCGTTGATGTGGAACGTGCCCCCGAACGCGGCCGCGGGCGGGACTGACCCGTCACGCAGCCGCGGCAGCCGGGAAAGCAGCAGGTTCACCTTCACCTGGGCGCCCTCGGGCTTGGGCGTGCCCGCGCGGTCGTGGCCGAGCAGGCCGTCGAGCACCCAGGGGGCCACGTTGCTGAGCACGTACTCGGCCGTCACAGTGTGCCGCTGTCCATCGTGCAGGTAGGCGACGGCACCGTCTGGCGTGATCGACGTGACGGTCGCGCCGGTTTCGAGCCGAGCGCCGGAAGCCAGGGCCGCCTGCTCGAGCGCGCCGGAGACGGCGCCCATGCCGCCGATCGGCACGTCCCAGTCACCGGTCTCCTGGCCGATCACGTGGTACAGAAAGCAGCGGTTCGCGTGGAGGTCGTCGCCGTCGAGCGAGGCGAATGTGCCGATCAGGCCGTCGGTCGCCACCACGCCGCGCACCAGGTCGCTCTCGAACGTGTCGCGAATCGTGGTGCCAAGCGGATGCTCGATGAACGCGTTCCACAGGGCGTCATCGGCCACGAGCAGCCGCGCCTCCGTGCGGGTGAGCAGCGGTTCGCAGACGGTGGGGAACAGTGCACGGGCCAGCACGCCGGTGCCGTCATAGAAGGCGTTCCATGCTGCGAAATCGGCCGGGGCGACCCGGCCGAAGGAGGCCTGGGTGGCGGCGGGGTCTCCGTGGTCGACGAGCAGCCCCTGCACCGGATCGGTGGGATCGGGCGTGTACGACGAGTATCGACGCCGAGCGAGCTCAAGGTCGAGCCCGAGCTCATCCCTGATGCGCTGCGGCAGCAGGCTTACGAGGTAGGAGTAGCGCGAGAGCCGAACGTCCTGGCCGGGGAAGGCATCCGCTGACACCGCCGCACCCCCCAGATGGTCGTCACGTTCGAGCAGCAAAACTGTCTTGCCGGCCAGGGCGAGGTAGGCGGCCGCGGTGAGCCCGTTGTGTCCGCCGCCCACAATCACCACGTCAAACTCAGTTTCGGTCATGACCCGAGCCTACGGCCGGGGCCATCGCCCGGACACGTCCCGTTCACCCGCGCGCCACGTGACCCCCTTAGACAGGAGTCACAGTAACCGCTTGCACCGCACCAGGGGGACCCCGCATGAAAGCTTTCACTCCGTACCGTTTGCTTCCACGGACGGCCCTCGCGCTGGGCCTTGGGGCCGTGCTGGCCTGCGGGTTGGCTGCGCCCGCGGCATCCGCTGCCATTGTGGACGCACCCATCTCGTACTCCAGCGACACCGCGGCTCTCACGCTGTCGGCGCTCGGCAGCTACGAAACCGGAACGTTCGACGCCTCGGCGGCCGAGATCGTCACGTACTTCGGTGGTCGGCTCTTCGTGGTGAACGCAGCCCAGGGGGCCGTAGATGTGCTCACGATTGAGGATCCCGCCAGCCCCGCCAAGCTCTATGCCCTCGCCGCCGAGGGCGCGCCTCTCAGTGCGGGTGGTGCGGTTCCGGCCGGCGCCACCGCCAACTCGGTGGCCGTGCGCGGCGACGGCCTCGGCGTGATGGCGATCGAATCTCCCACCAAGACGGATGCGGGCTGGCTCGTCTTCTTTGACGCCAACGCCGCCGTCGCGACGGTTCTCGGTGCCGTCGAGGTGGGCGCGTTGCCCGACATGGTGAGCATCTCGGCTGACGGTTCTTACGCCGTATCCGCCAATGAGGGCGAGCCGAACGACGATTTCACCATCGACCCTGAGGGATCGGTCAGCGTCGTGACGCTGCCCGACGGCGTCTCGGCGCCGGCGCAGTCCGCCGTCAGAACGGCAGACTTCCACGATTTCGAGGCGGGTGGCAGTAAAACCCTGCCCGAGGATGTGCGCGTCTTCGGCCCCCACCTCGGCGGCAACCGGGTCTCCACCAACCTCGAGCCCGAGTACGTGGCGATCGACGCGAACGGCCTCGTGGCCTACGTGGCGCTGCAGGAAGCCAACGCTGTGGCCGTGGTGGACCTGGCCACGGCAGAGATCACGCAGATCTGGCCGCTCGGGTTTCAGGACCACGGGGTCGAGGGCAAGGGAATCGACGCCTCCGACCGTGACCCTGAAGACGCGCCGACGGTGAACATTCAGACCTACCCAGGGCTGAAGGGAATGTATATGCCGGACGGCATGAACTCCTACACGGCCAATGAGGCAACATATCTGGTGACAGCGAACGAGGGCGATGCCCGTGAGTGGGGTGCCTACGCAGAGGCAGTGCGCGTGAAAGACCTTGGCGCCGGCGGCCTCCTGCCCGTGTGTGCGGACAGCGCGCTCGCCGCTCTCACAGGCGACGCCGATCTCGGTCGCCTCACCGTCACCACCGAGAACGGCCTCAACGCTGGCGCAACCTGCTACGAGGAGCTCTATTCCTTCGGCTCGCGTTCATTCTCGATCTGGAATACAGATGGAACTCAGGTCTTCGACTCCGGCGACGACTTCGAACGCATCACCGCTGCGGCCAACCCCGCTTACTTCAACTCGAACCACAGCGAGTCGAATCTCGAGGGCCGCAGCGACGACAAGGGACCGGAGCCCGAAAACCTCGCCATCGGCGACGTGAACGGCCGGACCTACGCGTTCATCGGACTCGAGCGCGTGGGCGGCATCATGGTCTACGACATCGAAGACCCTGCCTCGGCCGAATTCGTGACGTACATCAACAACCGCGACTTCGCGGTGTCGATGGAGGCCTCAGTCGACGCCGGCACCGGCGCCGCCGACCTGCCCGCAGCGGGCGATCTCGGCCCCGAGGGCGTGGCCTTCATTGCCGCGAGTGACTCCGCGAGTGGTGTTCCGATGCTCGCGGTGGGTAATGAGGTCTCCGGCACCACGACGCTCTTCGCGATCGCTGCCTCCGCGGCTGCGGCCGTGCCCGGCGCCGATGGAGTTCTGGCCGAGACGGGTGCGGGCGACATGCTGGCTGCGACCGGATCAGAGCTGGCCCCGGCCGGACTGCTTGCCACCCTGCTGGTGCTCGCGGGCGCCGTGCTCGCGTTCATGTTCCGCCGCCGGGGCATCCGCTCCTAACGACGCGCAAACGGATACCCCTGGCGAAGACCTCGTCAGGGGTATCCGTTTGTCCGCGCTCGGCCGGCTCAAGCCGGTGTCAGCTCTTGCGTTCGTCTGCACACACCCGATCAACCGACTGGTGACGGCACCGCGCCGTCGGCGTGCGGGAGAAGTCGCGGGAGCACGTCGGATAGGGTCACCACCCCTAGGAACCGACCGTCGTCGACCACCACCACGAGCTGCTGGCTCGTCGCGCGCATCTGGGCGAGGGCCTCGTAGACCGGGGTCTCCCCCGAGAGCGTGAGGGCGGATCGCACGAACGGAGCGGCGGGGGCATCGAGCGGGGCGAGCAGCGTATCCCTCACGTGGATGACGCCGGGAATGCCGAGGCCCGGGTCGCCGACGAGGATGCGCATGTGGCCGGACTGCGCAGCCGCGCGCTGCACGGCGCCGACAGTTGCATCATGGGCTACGACGGTGGGCGTCGCGCTGATGTCAACGAGTGCGTCGAGACGCAGGGTCTCGAGTTCGATAGCGGCCTCGAGCTGGTCCTGGAAGGAACTGTCGAGCATGCCTGTGCGGGCCGAGAGTTCCACGAGGTGGCGGATCGTCTCGGCGTTCTGGCCACCGACAGCGGCGCTCTCCACGGGGACTACACCTGACGCCCTGACCAGCTTGTTGGCGATGCTGTTGATCCACAGGAGCAGGGGGCGGAACGGCCAAATGAAGATGCGGGACGGGATGCCGATTGCCTTGGCCGCTGTTTCGGGGTGAGCAATGGCCCATGATTTCGGCGCCATCTCGCCCACGACGAGGTGCAGGAACGTGACGATGAGAAGGGACAGAGTGAAGGCCAGCACACCCGCGGCCCACTCCGGAAGCCCCCACGCCGAGAAGACGGGCCCGAGCCAGGAATCGAGCGCGGGCTTGGTGACGGCGCCGAGGGCGAACGTGCAGGCGGTGATGCCCAGTTGCGCGCCAGCGAGCATCAGGGTGAGTTCGTTGACGCCCCTGAGGGCAGCACGGGCAGAGCGATCCGTCGCCGCTGTCACCTCGAGGCGGTGACGTCGCGCGCCCAGCAGCGCGAATTCGATGACCACGAAGAACGCGCTGAGCGCGATCAGGATGACGGTGGCGATCGCCACGACAAGACCATCACTCATCGTTTGGCCTCCGCCGTGTCGTCGGATCCCGGTTCGGATCCTTTCTGCGCTTCCTCGTCGTCCCCCACCGTTTCGAGGAGCCTCACGCGCACCTCGTGCGGAACGTGGCGTTCGATGCTGAGCACCTCGATTTCGAGTGACCTGTGAACTTCGTCGTTTCGGACGAGGTCGGCAGGGTCATCGGGCAGCACGATGCGGATGGTGTCGCCGGCGACGGGCAGGCCTCCGCGCTCGGCGATGATGAGCCCCGCGACTGTCTCGAAGTCTCCAGCGGGCAGGTCGTAGCCGATGGCGCGGTGCATCTCGTCGACGTGCACGTCACCACTCATGATCCAGACCGCGTCGCCGTCGGGATCGACTGAGGGAGCAGCCTCCACGTCGTGTTCGTCGGTGATTTCACCGACGATTTCTTCCGCGAGGTCTTCGAGGGTGAGCACTCCGGCGAAACCGCCGTACTCGTCGATCACACAGGCGAGTTCGTTGCGGGAGCGGGTGAGCTCGGCGAGGGCATCGGGCAACTTCATCAGCGCCGATAGCACCACCGCCGGCTGCATGAGTTCCGTAACGGGGGCATCCTGGGAGAGCGTTGAACCGAGAACGTCCGCGAGTTGCACGACGCCGAGGGGCTGGCTTTCGTCGTCGACGACCGGGTAGCGGGTGTGGGCACGCGCCATCAGCTCGCGCACCTCACCGATACTGGTGTCGGGGCGCACAGTGGCTACGAGCGACCGGGGAATCATTGCATGCTCGACGTCCTGTTCGGGGAATTCGAGGATGCGGTCGAGCATGAGAGACAACTCGACGGGCAGGTCGCCGCTGTCGCGGGAGTCCGACACGATGCGCTCGAGGTCCAGTGCCGTGGCGCTGGAATCGACGTCGTGCACGGGGTCGATGCGCAGAAGGCGTAGCAGGGAGTTGGCGGCGAAATCGAAGACGGCGATCAGCCATCCGAAGACTGCGAGGTAGATGGTGGTCGAGCGGGCCAGGCCGCGCGCGAGGGGTTCGGGATTCGCGATGGCGAGATTCTTCGGGTAGAGCTCGCCGAAGATCATCTGGACGACGGTCGCGAGCACCAGAGCGACAACGGTCCCCAGAGTGACGCTGACCGCCATCGACACACCCACCCCGCCCAGCAAGGTGCCAATGGATTCACCGATGAGCGGCTGGGCGACGAAGCCGACCAGCAGACCCGTGACGGTAATGCCCAGTTGTGCTCCGGAGAGCATGAATGATGTCCGGTTGGTCACAGCGAGAGCCCGCACCGCAGCTGCGTCCCCCGCAGCCGCACTGGCCCCGAGTCGGTTACGGTCGACGGACATATAGGCGAACTCCTGGGCGACAAAATAACCGTTGGCCGCGATTATCACCAGAGTGATGATGATGCCGAGCAGCAGGAGGAGCAGGGTTTCGATCACGAGAACGTCACCTCATCACACGGGCAATCGGTACGATCGCGGTCGGTGTGAAGTCGTATTGTGCCGTTCGATGGCCCATGGGGCCATGGCTGGTGAGCCACAGTTGCGGTCAACGCCTTTCGGGTGTGTCCTAATGATCAGGGATATCAATGTTACTGGGTTGTTGCTGAAGACGGGCAGGACCGTGGCTTCATGATCGCAGAGGCACTGGTTTGAGGGAGTCCGCGAGCCCGCGGCGTTTAGGCCGGCGTGGGGGCTGCCACGAGGGCGACCGCGCGCGTGAGGGCATCGCGCACGGCGAGCACGCCGGGGCGCCCGGCGCTCGACCGACGGGCGGAGGAGAAGATCGAGCGGTTGGGCAGCCCGGACAGCTCGAGAAGGTGCACCGCGGGCGACTGCCCGGCCCACAGCAGGTCGGGGAGGATTCCCACGGCGTTGCCAGACTCGATCAGGTGGATGTGAGCGATCAGGTCGGCGCTTTCGAACCGCACATCCGGCTCGAAACCAGCCGAGCGGCACACCTGCGTTGCCCATTGTCTCGAGGCGGTACCCACCGGTTCCATCACCCACGGCAGCATGGCGGCATCCTCGAGGGAGCCCACGACCACGCGGCCGTCGCGGGGCCTAGGGACGGCGAGACGGAGGGCATCCGTTGCGAGGTTGACCCTGTCCAGGTCTGGCCGGTGCGCGCGGGTGTAGCCGGGGTACTGCTCGGCGAGCACGAGGTCGAAGTCGCGCGCCGACACCGCGAACAGGCCGGCCTCCGGCTCGCGCTCGGTGATCTCCACACGTAGGGCCGGGTGTTCCTCGCCCAGGATGGTGAGCGCCGGCGGGATGACGGCGTGGGCGGCGGACTGGAACACGGCCACGCGCACGGTTCCCGAGACCGTCGTGCGAGAGGCCATGATGTCGGCCTCCGCCGCCTCGAGACGTTCGAGCAGGTGCTCGGTGTGTGCCACCAGAATCTCGGCCTGCGGGGTGAGTTTGACTCGCCGGCCCACTCGCTGGAGCAGCTCGACGCCGGCCTCCTTCTCGAGCAGGGCGAGCTGCTGCGATACCGCGGAGGGGCTGTAGGCGAGGGCCTCGGCGACGCCGGCGAGGGTGCCGCGAATCTTTAATTCGCGCAATAAGCGTAGTCGCCGAACGTCGAGCATCCGCTCTCCTCAGGGGGTCGGTTGTGATTGATCATTAATTCTAATGAATACCAGTCAGAAAGACTCACTTTCCTGATGCGAATGCGGCGCTGAGGCTGCGGCACACTGGGGAGATACCGAGCTGCCCACCGCGACCGAGAGACTAAAATCGTGACCATGACCAACCCCTTCATTCCTCGCGTGCACGAAGACCTCAGCGCGGAGGTGATCGTTCTCGTGCAGAAATGGCTCGCCGAGAGTGCAACGATCCCGGAGGATGCCGCGGCCGAACGTCTGGCCGGGGTTCTGAAGGATCCGAACGGGCTCGACTTCACCGTGGGCTTCGTCGACAACGTCATGCGTCCCGAGGACAAAATGGTCGCCGGTTACAGCCTGCAGCACGTGGCGAAGAAGGCCCCGGCCTTCCTGCCCTGGTACATGCGCGGCGCCATCGGCGTGGGCGGAATCCTCGGCCCCGTGCTGCCCTGGGTCGTCATCCCGGCCGCCCGCAAGGTGCTGCGCCAGATGGTGGGCCACCTCGTCGTGGACGCGACCCCCGACAAGCTCGGCCCCGCGATCGCCCACCTCAAGGAATCCGGCAACCGCCTCAACATCAACCTGCTCGGTGAGGCCGTGCTCGGCGACGAGGAGGCCACCCACCGCCTCGAAGCCACCCAGGAACTGCTGGCCCGCGACGACGTGGACTACGTTTCGATCAAGGTCTCCTCGATCGCCAGCCAGATCTCAATGTGGGCCTTCGACGAGTGCGTCACGCGCATCGTCGAGCGCCTCACGCCGATCTACGAGCTCGCCGCGGCGAGCTCGGCGGCCGGCCAACCCAAGTTCATCAACCTCGACATGGAGGAGTACCGCGACCTCGACCTCACCATCGCGGTGTTCGAACGCCTGCTGGACCAGCCGCAGCTCGCCAAGCTCGAGGCTGGTATCGTGCTGCAGGCCTACCTGCCCGACTGCCTGAACGCGCTGCAGGGACTCACTCACTGGGCGCAGGCCCGCCGCGCCTCTGGCGGAGCGCCCATCAAGGTGCGCCTCGTCAAGGGCGCCAACCTGGCCATGGAGCACGTGGACTCGGCCGTGCACGACTGGCCCCTCGCCACGTACTCCACCAAGCAGGACAGCGACACCAACTACAAGCGCGTGCTCAGCTGGGCCCTCACCCCGCAGAACACCGATGCCGTGAAGATCGGCGTGGCCGGCCACAACCTCTTCGACGTGGCCTGGGCTCACCTGCTGAGCAAGAAGCGCGGCGTCGACGACAAGGTCGAGTTCGAGATGCTCCTCGGCATGGCCACCGGCCAGGCCACGGCCGTGCGCAAGGATGTCGGCCGCCTCCTGCTCTACACGCCCGTCGTGAAGCCCTCCGAGTTCGACGTGGCCATCAGCTACCTGATCCGCCGCCTCGAGGAGAACGCGAGCCAGGAAAACTTCATGTCTGCAGTGTTCGAACTCACGAGCACCCCGGCCCTGTTCGAGCGCGAGAAGAACCGTTTCCTCGCCTCGCTGCACGCCATGGACGACGTGATCCCCACGCCCAACCGCAGCCAGGACCGCTCTCAGGTGACCCAGCTCGAGGCGCTGCCGAAGGCCGAAGCGGATGCCGACGCATCCGCTGACGAGGCGGACCCCAACCTCACCACGGCGCTGCTCGGGCTCACCCGCGGTTCCGCCTCCGGCCTCACCGGCTTCCACAACGAGGCTGACACCGACCCCTCGCTTCCGGCGAACCGCGCCTGGGGCCGCCGAATCCTCGACCGTGTCGAAACGTCGACGCTCGGCCTCGACACGATCGCCGGCGCGCGCATCGACGACGTGCCCACGCTCAACCACGTGATCGAGCAGACCCTCGCCGCGAGTGTGGCCTGGGGACAGAAGACCGGCGCCGAGCGCGCTTCCGTGCTGCACCGCGCCGGGCTGGCGCTCGCCGCGAACCGCGACCGACTCATCGAGGTCATGGCCGCCGAGACCGGCAAGACCATCGCAGAGGCCGACCCCGAGGTGAGCGAGGCGATCGACTTCGCCCACTACTACGCCGAGCGCGCGAAGGACCTCGACCACGTGCAGGGTGCCGTGTTCGTGCCGTCCAAGCTCATCGTGGTCACCCCGCCGTGGAATTTCCCGGTGGCCATCGCGGCCGGCGGCATCCTCGCCGCCCTGGCTTCCGGCGCCGGCGTCATCGCCAAGCCCGCCAAGCTCGCCCAACGCTCCGGTGCCATCGTGGTCGAGGCGCTGTGGGAGGCCGGCGTGCCGCGCGAGCTGCTCGCGCTCGTCGACCTCAAGGACCACTCGCTCGGCACCACGCTGATCGGGCACCCCGCCGTCGACAGGGTCATCCTCACGGGTGGTTACGAGACCGCGGAGCTGTTCCGCTCCATGCGCAGCGACCTGCCGCTGCTCGGCGAGACGAGCGGTAAGAACGCCATCATCGTCACGCCGTCCGCCGACCTCGACCTGGCCGCGGCCGACGTGATCAAGAGCGCCTTCGGCCACGCCGGCCAGAAGTGTTCCGCCGCGAGCCTCGTGATCCTCGTCGGCTCAGTGGCACGGTCCGAGCGTTTCGAGCGCCAGCTCATCGACGCCGCGCGCTCACTGCGCGTAGGCATGCCGAGCGACCCGGTCAACCAGATGGGCCCGATCATCCAGCCGGCAGAGGGCAAGCTGCTGCACGGCCTGACGACGCTCGGGTCCGAGGAAAGCTGGCTCGTGGAGCCGCACCAGCTCGACGAGGAAGGCCGTCTCTGGACGCCAGGTATTCGCACCGGCGTCATGCCCGGCTCCTACTTCCACCTCACCGAGTTCTTCGGCCCGGTGCTCGGCGTGATGCACGCGAAGAACCTCGAGGAGGCCATCCGCTTCCAGAACGCTGTCGACTACGGCCTCACGAGCGGCCTGCACTCCCTCGACGCCGACGAACTGCGCGAGTGGCTTGACACCATCGAGGCCGGAAACCTCTACATCAACCGCGGCATCACCGGCGCGATCGTGCAACGCCAGCCGTTCGGCGGCTGGAAGCGTTCGGCCGTGGGCCCCGGTACCAAGGCCGGCGGACCGAACTACCTGTACGGCCTCGGCAGCTGGGTGACCGACCCGGGCCGCAATAGTTCCACGCTGCACCTGCGTGGTCTCGAGCCGCGCGTCACCGCGGTCATCGAAGCGTCGCAGGCGTTCCTCGACTACTCCGACTTCGACGTGCTCCGCCGCTCGGCGCTCAGCGATGCGCTCGCCTGGCGCGAGGAATTCGGCGTGGTCCGTGACGCGTCCAACCTCAAGGTGGAGCGCAACCTGTTCCGCTACCGCTCGCTTCCGGTCACCATTCGCCTCACCGAGGCTGGCACCCTGTCCAACCTGCTGCGCGTGATCGCTGCCGCGACGCTGTCGAAGTCGAAGTTCGAGGTGTCGAGTGCCCTGCCCGTTCCGGCCGGCGTGCGCGCCGTGCTCGAGCAGCGCGAGGTGCCGGTCTCCGTGGAGAGCGACGAGGAGTGGCTGGAGCGCGCCGCCCGCGGTGGCATCACCACCACACGCGTGCGTCTGGTGGGCTCCGACCCGATTCACGGGGCTGCGGATGCCGCATCCGCTTTGGCAACGGCGCTCGGCGGCAGTCCCGACGTGGCCGTCTACTCGCACCCTGTCACCCAGGCCGGCCGCGTGGAGGTGCTGCCTTTCCTGCGCGAGCAGGCGATCTCGATCACCGCGCACCGTTTCGGCAACCCAAGCGCGCTCTCGGACAACGTGATCTGACGCGCTTCGCCAGCCGGCCGAGAATCGTCCCAGCGGGGGTGAATCTCGGCCGTTTGGCGGTTCCCGGTGCCCGCACCCGCCGCTCTGTCAGCTAGGGGAGCGTAAAGTTAGCGGGCGCGGGTCTGATTGTGTGACTCGGCGCGCGCGGAAGCACCTCACTCTCGACAGGGGAACAACAGTTGGATGGAAACGCAACGTCGACGCACACCAACGTCGCACTGTTGTCGGTTGTCAGTACCCTTGCCACCCGGATAACGACTTCGAAAGACATTGATCGCCAGTTGCAGCCGGTTCTCCGGCGCCTGCGTCTTCCGAGTGGGCTGCTGCAGCGCGTGGCCGGAGTGCAGGAACGTCGCAACTGGGCCGAGGGCGAGGCCTTTGACGACGCCGCGGTCTCGGCCGGCAAACGCGCGCTCCTCGAGGCGGGCATCGAGCCCGGCCAGGTCGGCCTTCTCATCAACACCTCGGTGACCCGCAAGCACCTCGAGCCCTCTGTCGCCGTGCGCATCCACCACGGCCTCGGCCTGCCCTCTTCGGCGATCAATTTCGACATCGCGAACGCCTGCCTCGGCTTCGTGAACGGCATGACGCTCGCCGCCCAGCTCATCGACAGCGGGCAGATCAAATACGCCGTGGTGATCGACGGCGAAGACGCCGACGAGATCCAGGTGAACACGATCGAGCGCCTCGGCCGCGAGGGAATCAACCGCAAAGACTTCATGAGCGAGTTTGCTAGCCTCACCCTCGGCTCCGGCGCCGCGGCCGCCGTGCTCGGCCCGCTCGACGCCCACCCGGGCGGCCACCGCATCCTCGGCGGCGTCACCCGGGCGGCGACCCAGTTCAACGATCTCTGCGTGGGCAGCGTGGACGGCATGTTCACCGATGCGAAGGCCCTGCTCAAGGGTGGCATGGAACTCGTGGTCTCGGCCTGGACCGCGGCCCGGCGCGATTGGAACTGGTCGAACATGGACCGCTACATCGTGCACCAGGTCTCCGACGTGCACACGAACGCCCTCGTGAAGGCTACCGGCCTCGATCGCACGAAGGTTCCTCTCACCTATCCCACCCTGGGCAACGTGGGCCCGGCGTCGATCCCGATCACGCTGGCCCAGGAGTCGGCCGGGCTTAAGCCGGGCAATCGCGTGCTACTCATGGGGGTCGGCTCGGGTCTGAACACCGCCATGATGGAGATCCTCTGGTGACCCGCCGGCTTCCGCGCGCCGGGCGCACACCTGCCGCGGCGACGCTTCCGCCGCATCCGCTCTCCGGCCTCGACCCAGCATTCTCCCGCCTCGTCACGGTGCCAGAGCGCGACACCACGCTCGAGCGCACCTGGCATGTCCTCGACAACGGACAAGCGCTCGAGGAACTCGGCGTGCAGCCAGTGGGCACCATCCTGTGCGTGCACGGCAACCCCACCTGGTCTTACCTGTGGCGCCGACTCGTCAGCCAGGCGACGGATGCCGCGGCCCGCGGCAGGGAGGGCTGGCGCGTTATCGCCGTCGACCAGCTCGACATGGGGTTCTCCGAGCGCACGGGAGTGGTCCGTCCCCTCGCTCGCCGGGTGCGCGACCTGGCGGACCTCACCGACCACCTGGGGCTCGACGGCCCCGTCGTGACTTTCGGGCACGACTGGGGCGGATCGATCTCCCTCGGTTGGGCCCTCGACCACCCGGAGCTTCTCGCCGGCGTGATGCTGCTCAACACGGCTGTGCACCAGCCCGCGGAACACCCCGTGCCGGCACCGCTCCGTCTCGCGCTCGGCAAGGGAATCCTCGGTGCGGCAACAGTCGTGACGCCGGCGTTTCTCGAGACCACTCTCGCGCTCGCGCACCCCGCGCTCGACACCGACGTGAAGACCGGCTACCGGGCACCGTACCGCGGTGCGGCCCGCCGCGGCGGCATCGGCGCGTTCGTCGCCGACATCCCGATCGACGCCGAACACGAGAGTTCGCCGGAGCTCGACCGCATCGCCGGTGGGCTCGAGGCCCTCGAGGTGCCGGCCCTCATGCTCTGGGGACCGCGCGACCCGATCTTCAGCGACCTGTACCTCGATGACCTGCTCGGCCGGCTGCCGCAGGCCGACGTGCACCGCTTCGAAGGCTGCGGGCATCTGCTCGCCGAAGACGCCGACTACGCCGGCGCCGCGCTGACCTGGCTCGCAGACCTCCGCCTCGAGACCTCCGTCCCGCCTCGCCCGCTGGTCGAGGCGCGACGAAGGAGCGATCGAGACCTCGCAAGCCAATCCTCAGACCCGACGCGTCTCGCGGGGTCTCGATCGCTCGTGCCTCGCGCCTCGACCGGCGGTTCCCCCGTCGCTCCCTGGCCCGACGGTACCCGCCCGCTGTGGCATTACCTCGACGAACTGCGCTCCAGCGAGGAAACAGCCCTCGTCGACATGGCTCCCCGCTCGGGGGAACCCCTCGTGGTGAGCTGGCGTCTGCTCTCCCAACGCGTGCGTCGCCTCGCTGCGGGCCTTGACCGCATCGGCGTGCGCCGCGGCCACAGGGTCTCCCTGCTGGTGCCGCCCGGCGCCGACCTCACCGCGGTGCTCTATGCCTGCGTGCGCATCGGCGCGACCGTGGTGGTAGCGGATGCCGGCCTCGGCCTGCGCGGGCTGACCCGCGCCGTTCGCGGCGCGCGCCCCGATTTCGTGATCGGCGCTGCTCCCGGCCTGTCGGCCGCCCGCGCCCTCGGCTGGCCGGGGATCAAGATCGCCACCGCGCGCTTTCCCGCCGTGATGGCCCGCACCCTCGGTGTGGAGCACACCCTCGCCGAGCTGATCGCGCTCGGATCCGACGAGCGACTCCCCGCTGAACCGAGCCCGGACGACGTGGCGGCAGTGCTCTTCACCTCAGGCTCGACCGGACCGGCTAAGGGCGTCGTCTACACCCACGGGCAGTTGTCCGCGGTGGCCCATGCCCTCTTCGTGCAGTACGGGGTGGGCGTGGGAACCGGGCTCGTGGCCGGCTTTGCCCCGTTCGCCCTGCTCGGCCCCGCGCTCGGCGCGCGCTCCGTGACCCCCGACATGGACGTCACCTCGCCCAAGACACTCACGGCCGTCGCGGTCGCTGCCGCAGTGGCCGCGATCGACGCCACCGTCGTGTTCCTCTCGCCTGCCGCGCTCGCAAACGTGGTCGCAACGGCCGACGGACTCACCCCGGCTGACCACGCAGCCCTCCGCGGTGTGCGCACCTTCCTCTCTGCCGGGGCCCCCGTCTCGGAGCCGCTGCTCGCGGCGGCCGCCCGGCTGATGCCCGAGGCGACCGCGCATACCCCGTACGGCATGACCGAGGGGCTGCTAATGGCGGACATTTCCCTCGACGGCATACGATCCGCTGCCCAGACCGACACCGGCGCTGGCGGCGTCTGCGTGGGCGTCGGGGCGGCGACCACGAGCATCCGCATCTCCTCGCTCGACCGGCACGGCGACGCCACCGGCCAGCCGAGCGAGCAGGCGGACGTAACCGGGGAGATCCTCGTCTCCGCGCCGCACGTCAAAGACCACTACGACAGGCTCTGGGTCACTGACCGGGCCAGTCGGCGGGGAGTGCCGCACGGCGACCGCTGGCACCGCACCGGAGATGTGGGGCACCTCGACGCCGCGGGTCGTCTGTGGGTGGAAGGCAGGCTGCCGCACGTGATCGCCACGGCCACCGGCGTCGTCACGCCCGTCGGTCCGGAACAGCTGATCGAAGCCGCGCCCGGTGTCGGCCGCGCGGCCGTGGTCGGCGTCGGACCGCGCGGCACGGAGCAGATCGTCGCGGTCGTTGAGACGGTTCCGGGGGCTCGACGGGTCGGCCTCGCGCCGGCGGCCCTTGCGGCCGCTGTGCGGGCGTCCGTCGCCGTGCCGGTGGCGGCTGTGCTCGTGGTGCCGCACCTGCCCACTGACATTCGACACAACTCCAAGATCGACCGGTCGTTGCTCTCACGCTGGGCGGCCGGCATTCTCTCCGGCGGACCGATGAGGCGACCGTGACCGAAGCGACCGTGACCGAGCCGACCGTGACCGAGTCGCTGAAATGAAGGTGCTCGTCACCGGAGCGAGCGGCTTTCTCGGTCGGGCGGTCGCCGCCGAAATCGTGGCCGCCGGGCACGAGGTGCGCACGTTTCAGCGGCGCCCCTCGGGTGTGAGGGGAGCGCTGGATGCGCTCGGCTCCCTGACGTCCCGCGCCGATCTTTTATATGCCGTCAATGGCATGGACGCGATCGTGCACCTCGCGGCCAAGGTGTCCCTGGCCGGAGACCCGGCCGAGTTCGAGGCCGTGAATGTGGGCGGCACGCGCGACCTGCTCGCCGCGGCGACGGATGCCGGTGTCTCCCGGTTTGTCTACGTGTCGTCACCCTCGGTGGCGCACGCCGGCGATTCCATCATGGGCACGGGAGCCCTGCCCGCCGATCCCGCCCGCGCGCGGGGCGACTACGCCCGTACCAAGGCGCGAGCCGAGTTGCTTGCCCTCGCGGCCGACTCCGACCCACTCCGCGTGGTGGCCGTGCGCCCGCACCTCGTCTGGGGCCCCGGGGATACCCAGCTGATCGGCCGCATCGTGCACCGGGCGCGGTCCGGTCGACTTCCCCTCCTCGGGCACGGCGCGGCACTCATCGACACGACGTACGTTGACAACGCGGCCACTGCCATCCGCTCGGCGCTCGACAGCGTTGACGAGGTGCACGGCCGGTCCTACGTGATCACGAACGGCGAACCACGGCCGGTCGCGGAGCTCCTCGCCGGCATTTGCGCGGCCGCGGGAGTTGCGGCCCCGGCCTGGCGGGTTCCGGCGGCGATCGCCCGGGGTGCGGGAACGCTCATCGAGGCCGCGTGGCGTGTGCGGCCCGGCGCGGACGAACCCCCGATGACGCACTTTCTGGCCGAACAGCTCTCCACCGCGCACTGGTTTGACCAGCGTGACACGCGAGCCGAGCTGCGGTGGATGCCTGCCGTCACGCTTGACGAGGGGTTTGCCCGACTGGCTGCTTTCTATCGGGCGCGATAGCTCGACTACTGGGTTCGGGGAAGAGCTCCGAGTGACTGGGTGACGAGGCCCAGAGCCTCGTCAGGGTCGATGCCGAGCTTGTCGATGCGTGCGGCGAAGGCGCTGGCGGCCTCCTGGGCGTGCCGGTGCGCGGCGTCGCCGTTGGGGGCGATGAAGGAACCCATCCGACCGCGGGTTTCGATCATGTCGTCGCGCTCGAGTTCGCGGTAGGCCCTGGCCACGGTGTTCGTGGCGATGCCCAGCTCGGTGGCCAGCGCGCGAACCGTGGGAAGGCGGGTGCCGGGGGCCAGAGCACCGGTGCGCACAGATTCCATGATCTGTGTGCGGATCTGTTCGAAGGGCGGCGTGGCCGCCATGGAATCGATGCTGACGATGGACTTGGGCACGACATCTCCTTGCGCTGCAGTCTTTGTAGTGCTGTGTTGGTCATTGTGGCAAGATGCGGCCGATGTGGCAAGCCGCCGGACGGTCTGTGTTGCATAATCGTGGCTATGAGATTTCACACTGTCGTGCAGCGCGCCGGTAAAACGGCGACCGGAATTCACGTTCCCGACGACGTTGTCGCCGAGCTGGGCTCGGGAAAGCGGCCCGCCGTGACCATGATGATCAACGGGTTCACGTATCGCAGCACCGTGGCCGTGATGGGCGGACGCTTCATGGTGGCGCTCAGCGCCGAGAACCGGGCCGGGGCCGGGGTGGAAGGTGACGACGAGATCGACGTGGACATCGACCTCGACACGGAGCCCCGGGAGGTTTCGGTTCCGGAGGATTTCGCGGCGGCCCTCGCGGAGCATCCGTCGGCTCAGGCGGCCTTCACCGCCCTCTCGTTCAGTAACAAGTCGCGGCTGACGACTGGCATCGAAGCGGCCAAGGCGCCCGAGACCAGGCAGCGCCGCATCGACAAGGCCATCGCCGAACTCAGCGCGTAGGGTCGACGCATGACCTTCGCCGAGACCCTCGTGGGCCTGCTGCCGACGCTGCTCGGTGTGACGCTGCTGATGGCCGTCACGGCGCTCGTGCTGCGCGGCTACCGCACGCGGCATCCATTCGCGCCGCCGCTCGCCCTGCTGCGCGGCGCGCTCCAGCTCGCGGCGATCAGCCTCATCCTCAGCGGCATCATCAACGATCCGCTCTGGGTGGGCGTGGGCCTGCTCGTGATGTTCGCGGCGGCGGTCGCCACGGTCACCCGGCGAATCGGCTGGAGCCGGCAGCATCTGCTCTGGGTCGCCACCGCGATGGGGCTCGGCGTGGCGGTGACCCTGAGCATCATCTTCGCCGCCGGGGCGATTGAATTCTCACCGCGCTATGTGCTCGCGATCGGGGGAATCGTGATCGGCAACGCCATGTCGATCGCCACGCTCTCCGGCCGCCGCTTCCGCGAGGGTGTGATCGACCACTGGGACGAGGTGGAGGGCTGGCTGGCGCTCGGGGCCACGCCGCGGCAGTCTACCCGCGAACTCGCCCGCCGCGCGGTGTACTTCGCCATGATCCCGTCGACCGACCAGACCAAGACCACCGGACTCGTCACCCTCCCCGGCGCATTCGTGGGGGCGATTTTCGGCGGGGCGTCGCCGCTTGAGGCTGGGCGCTTCCAGATCGTCGTGCTCGCCGGCATCCTCTGCGCCGGGGCGATCGCGGCCGTCACGCTGCTCTACCTGCTCTCGCCGGTGCGGCAAAAACCCGTGGACACCCTCGCCTGACGCAGGCATGCCGGCAGGCAGGGGAGCGGATGCTGTCGGCTCAGTACGGCTAGTCGTTCGCGCGGTGGATCAGGCGGGAGAGCACGATCGCGCTGCGGGTGTGGTCCACGTTCGGGGCCAGCCGCACTTTCTCGAGCGCGATCTCGAGCGCTGAGATGTCGCGCGCCCGAATGTGCACCATGGCGTCCGCGCTGCCGGTGACGGTGCCGGCGTCGACGACCTCGGGCACGCCGGAGAGAATTCGCAGCAGTTCCTCCGGAGCCACGGTGCCGCGGCAGAACAGCTCCACGTAGGCCTCGGTGCTCATGCCGTCGACGGCGGGGTCAACCTGAATCGTGAAGCCACGAATCACCCGATCCGAGACGAGACGGTCAACCCGACGTTTCACAGCGGACGCCGACAGCCCGATGACCGAGCCGATATCGCCGTATCCAGCCCGGGCGTTCTGGCGGAGCAGGTCGAGAATGCTGCGGTCGAGATTGTCCATTGCGTCAGTGTAGGCGAATTTATTGCGCGGGAGCGGTAATTCACGCTGATTAAGTGCGCGATTCGGCGTGCAACGTTGATTCGAGCTGTGTGACACTAGTGATGGCGTCCCGTGTGTGGTCTCTGACCGCGCCGGGCTCTCGTGAGTGACCTGGTCCGCCATCCATGACACGCTCCGCCGGTTCGCTGCGCGGAGCCGAACAGAGAAGTCAGGTCACGCAATGACAATCAACACCGCCGCTCCCACCGCCGCAGAGGCCGCATCGCCCGCCGTTCCCGTTCGCACGCCAGTGAAGCGCACGGTCTTGATGTGCAAGCCCGAATTCTTCACCGTCGTCTACAGGATCAACCCGTGGATGGATCCGGCCCTCCCGACCGACACGACGCTCGCGGTGGCCCAGTGGCAGACGCTCTACGACACGTACGTGGGGCTCGGCTTCGACGTGCACCTCATCGACCCGATCGACGGCCTGCCCGACATGGTCTACGCGGCCAACGGTGGCTTCGTCGTCGACAACCAGGCCTACGGCGCCAAGTTCACCCACGTGCAGCGCCAGGCCGAAGGCCCCGCCTACATGGACTGGTTCGGCGCCAACGGCTTCGATGTGCGCGTGCCCGTTGAGACCAACGAGGGCGAAGGCGATTTCCTGCTCGTCGGTGACGTGATCCTGGCCGGAACCGGCTTCCGCAGCGCCTCCGACAGCCACGCCGAACTGTCGGCCATCGCCGGCCGCACTGTCGTCACGCTCAACCTCGTGAACCCAAGTTTCTACCACCTCGACACCGCCATCGCCAAGCTCGACGAGACGAACATCGCCTACCTGCCGAGCGCCTTCGACGAGCCGAGCCTGGCCATCCTGCGCGAGCGCTACCCGGATGCCATCATCGCGACCGAAGAAGACGCCGCGATCCTGGGCCTCAATTCGTACTCCGACGGCTACAACGTGGTCATCGCGGCCCGCGCGAAAGACTTCGAGCGCGAGCTGCGCGCCCGCGGCTACAATCCGATCGGCGTCGACCTCTCCGAGCTGCTGCTCGGCGGCGGCGGCGTGAAATGCTGCACCCTCGAACTGCGCCGCTGAGTCGGCGCACCGACACCACCCAGACACGAGTGAGGACCCGATGACGACCCTGACGCCACGGCACGCGCATCCCGACGTGACGGATGCGGCATCCGTTCCCGTCGCATCCGTTGGCAACGCCGTCGACGCGATCGCCCTCGAGACCGCGCATGCCGCGCACAACTATCACCCGCTCGAGGTGGTTGTCGCCTCGGGTGACGGGGCCTGGGTGACGGATGTTGGCGGCCGGCGCTATCTCGATTGCCTTGCCGCGTATTCCGCGGTGAACTTCGGGCACTCGAACCCGGTGCTGATCAACGCAGCCCGGGCGCAGCTCGGCCGTATCACCCTCACGAGTCGCGCGTTCTACAACGACCAGCTGGGTCCGTTCGTGACGGCGCTCGCAGAGCTGTGTGGCAAAGACATGGTGCTGCCCATGAACACGGGGGCAGAGGCGGTCGAGTCCGGCATTAAGGTGGCGAGGGCCTGGGGCTACCGGGTGAAGGGCGTTGCGGCGGATCAGGCCAACATCATCGTGGCGGCTGGGAACTTCCACGGCCGCACGACCACCATCATCAGCTTCTCCGACGACGAGTCGGCGCGCAGCGGCTTCGGGCCGTTCACGCCGGGCTTCCGCATTGTGCCGTTCGGAAATGCAGCGGCCCTTGAGGCCGCGATCGACGAGAACACCGTGGCCGTGCTCCTTGAACCGATCCAGGGCGAGGCGGGCATCGTCGTTCCGCCGGCCGACTACCTGCCGAGCGCGCGTGAAATCACGACCAGAAACAACGTGCTGTTCATTGCCGACGAGATCCAGTCGGGGCTCGGACGCACCGGAGCGACCTTCGCGTGCGACCTCGTGGGCGTCGTGCCCGACCTGTACCTGCTCGGCAAGGCGCTCGGCGGTGGAATCGTGCCGGTCTCCGCTGTGGTCGGCAATGCCGACATCCTCGGCGTGCTGCAGCCCGGCGAACACGGTTCGACATTCGGCGGCAATCCGCTTGCCGCCGCTGTGGGCCTCGCCGTTGTGAAAATGCTCGCCACGGGCGAGTACCAGGAACGGGCGCGCGACCTCGGCGCCCGGCTGCACGACGGGCTGACCGCACTCGTCGGCCACGGCGTCGTTGAAGTGCGCGGTGCCGGACTCTGGGCAGGCATCGATATTGACCCCGACCTGGCCCCCGGTCGCGTCGTGTGCGAGGCCCTGATGGCTCGCGGAGTTCTCGCGAAAGACACCCACGGCTCGACGATTCGCCTCGCCCCGCCGATCGTGGTCTCCGCGGAAGACGTGGACTGGGCGGTCGAACAGCTGCGCGTCGTGCTCGAGGAGCTCTCCGCCAGCTGATCTCCCGGCAGGATGCGTGTTTCGGCCAGTAACAGCGCATGGCGGGAGCTGCGCGCCGCCACCTAGGTGTACCGAGCCATCAGGTTGGTGACACTCGTTTGATCGGGGTGGTTCCGATGCCGGTGTGGATGCGTTCAGTGTTGTAGTAGTTGAGCCAGGGGTCAAGGGCTTGGGTGCGTTGGGCGCTGCTGGTGAACACCTGGCGGTAGGCCCACTCGGTTTGCAGGGTGCGGTTGAAGCGTTCGACCTTGCCGTTGGTCCAGGGGCAGTGCGGTTTGATGAAGCGTTGCTGCGCACCGAGGGTCGCGACGGCGTCTTTGAACGCTTGGGAGTTTCGGTAGGCGAAGGCGTTGTCGGAGAGGACTCGTTCGATTTTGGGGATGCCGCAGCTGGCGAAGAATGCCGCAGCGCGCAGGAGAACGCCGGCCGCGGTGGTGCCCTTTTCGTCGGGGTGCACTTCGGCGTAGGCGAGGCGGGTGTGATCGTCGATGACGGCGTGCACGTAGTCGTAGCCGACGCGCACGTGACCGGCTGTGTGGTTGGCCCTGGTCTGTCCGGGTTGGGCCCGCCAGCCGCCGCCTTCGGCGATACGCCCGAGCTTCTTCACGTCGATATGGAGCATTTCGCCGGGGCGGGCGCGTTCATACCGGTTGGCTGTGGCGCGGGTAGCGCGGATCCGTTCGCCGGTCAGCGGGTCGCATTCCCAGAGCGCGGGGACGTTATGACGAGCGAGGACTCTCGAGACGGTCCGCGCGGGAACGCCCGTATCGGCGGCGATGCGGACCGGGCCCGTGCGCAGCCGGCCGCGGGCCTCGAGGACCGCTGCCTCACGTTCGGGGCTCGTCTGGGTGGGCATCGAGTGCGGCCGTGAGGACCGGTCTCTGAGGCCGGCTTCACCCTCCGAACAGTACCGGCGCACCCACCGATACGCGCACTGGCGGGAGATGCCGAGCTCTTTGGCGACGTGCGCGGCCGGACGACCACCGAGCACCCTTTCGACCAAAAGAGCCCTTCCGCGAACGGTCAACTTGGCGTTAATGTGTGACACGAGGACCTCCGTTGTGAAGTGAGACGTTGAACATCTCCACTAAGCACCGGAGGTCCTTCCTTTTTCAACCCCTTAAGTCACCAACGTCATGGCTGGGTACACCTAGGCTGGGGACATGTACACCGACCTGCCCGAGGCCCAGCTGCGCTCCCATCTGAGCACCCAAGCCGATCCGGCCGACTTCGACGAGTTCTGGGCGGGCACGCTGGCCGAGACCCGGCGGCATCCGCTGGCCGTCACGGTGCAACGCGTCGACGCGGGGATCAGCACGCTCGACGTGTTTGACGTGACCTTCGCGGGGTACGTTGGCCAGCCGATCAAGGCCTGGCTGCGCGTTCCGGCCGGGGCCACCGGCCCGCTGCCGACCATCGTGCAGTTTCACGGGTACGGCCGCGGGCGCGGGCAGGCCTTCGAGAACCTGCTGTGGGCATCCGCCGGGTACGCGCACTTCGATATGGACCTGCGCGGCCAGGGCTGGGGCGGCAGCACCGGTGACACCCCCGACGAGGGCGGCAGCGGGCCGCAGGCACCTGGGTTTCTCACCCGCGGCATAGAGTCGAAGGAGAACTACTATTACCGGCGGCTCTACACGGATGCCGTGCGGGCGGTCGAGGCCGCCCGCAGCCTCGACCTGGTCGACGCCGACAGGGTGGGCGTGATGGGCACCAGCCAGGGCGGTGGCATCGCCCTCGCGGTGGCTGGCCTCGTGCCCGACATTGCTGCTGTCGTGGCCCGTGTGCCGTTCCTCTGTGACTTCGCCCGGGCATCCGTGATCACCGACGCGATGCCGTACCGGGAGCTCGGCGTGTACCTCGCCACGAACCGGCCGCGCACCGCGGCGGTGCACGACGTACTGTCATACTTCGACGGCGTGAACTTCGCCAAGCGCGCCAGGGCCCCGCTCACGGTGACGGCGGCGCTCATGGACCCGATCTGCCCGCCGTCGACGGTGTTCGGCGCGTTCAACAACTACGCCGGACCCAAGGAGATCACGGTGTGGCCGTACAACGGTCACGAGGGCGGGGCCTGGGAAGACGACGCGCTCGCGCTGCGGGCGTTCGGTTCGGCCCTCGCCTGACCTAGCCGCGTTGGTACCACAGTGGTACTTTGAGGGTATGGCCATGACAATAAGGCTTCCCCCCGAACTCGACTCGGCGCTGGAAGAGATCGCCCGGCAGCGGCACACGTCCAAGCACGCCCTCATCGTGGAGGCCGCGAGCCTCGCGGTGGAGAGGTACTCGCGCCGCGAGGAGATTGACGCCGGGCTGCAATTCGTGCTCAGCCACGATGCCGAGTTGCTGCAGCGCCTCGAAGACGCATGACCCGCTACCTGGGGATGGAGGACGCGCTCCAGGTGACCGAGCGCTACGGATTCTACGTGCGCGACTCCGGGCTGCTCGCCTCGGCCCTGGCGCGTCCGTCGGCATCCATGTTTGGAACGGATGCCTACGCCACGCTGGATCGGAAAGTCGCTGCCTTGCTCGAATCGCTCGTGCGCAACCATCCGCTCATCGACGGGAACAAGCGCACCGGGTGGACCCTCATGGTGCTGTTTCTGTGGATCAACGGCTTCGCCCACAATTTCACCACTGACGAAGGATTCAATCTCGTCGTCGGGGTTGCCGAGGGCGCGATCGACCTCGACGAGTCGGAGCGCCGCATCGCGGCGCACCGGGTGGCTCGCACCTGACGCTCTGGCGGGTGCGCCGCTGTCGCGGGCCGCGCCCGCCGTAGCGGCAGCGGCCCGCGACAGCGGCGCGAACCGGCCGAGCCGGTTACTTCGCGGCGGGCTTCGCCGTGGCCTTCGAGGCGGCCGAGGCGCTCACCGCGGGCTTGCGGGCCGGGGTGCGGCGCGCGGGCACGGTGGCGGCTGCAGCAACGGCGGGCGCCGCGATCGGCATCAGCCGGGCGAGCTGCGTGACATGCCCGGGGTTGAGTTCCTCGAGTGAGTTCACGCCGAGCAGGCGCATCGTGCGAGCGACCTGGTCCGACAGGATCTGAATCGTGCGGTCGACACCCGCCTCGCCGCCGGCCATCAGGCCGTAGAGGTACGCGCGGCCGATCATCGTGAACCGGGCGCCCAGGGCGACGGAGGCCACGATGTCGGCTCCTGACATGATGCCGGTGTCGAGGTGCACCTCGGTGTGTGCGCCCACTTCTCGCGCCACCTGTGGCAGCAGGTGGAAAGGGATGGGTGCGCGGTCGAGCTGGCGTCCGCCGTGGTTGGAGAGCGTGATGCCGTCCACGCCCAGGTCCACGAGACGCTTGGCGTCTTCCAGGTTCTGCACGCCCTTCACGACCACCTTCCCCGGCCACTGCGCCTTGATCCAGGCGAGGTCCTCGAAGTCGACGGTGGGGTCGAACATCGTGTCGAGCAGGTCGGCGACGGTGCCGCTCCAGCGGTCGAGGCTCGCGAAGGCGAGCGGCTCGGTGGTGAGGAAATTGATCCACCACTCCGGTCGCGGCAGCGCGTTCACGACGGTGCCGAGGGTCAGCGCCGGCGGAATGGAAAAGCCGTTGCGCTTGTCGCGCAGCCGCGCGCCGGCCACCGGAACATCGACGGTCACGAGCAGGGTGTCGTAGCCGGCCTTCGCGGCCCGGTCCACGAGTGCCATCGAGCGGTCGCGGTCTTTCCACATGTAGAGCTGGAACCAGTTGCGGCCGTCGGGGTTGGCGGCCTTCACGTCTTCGATCGAGGTCGTGCCCATGGTCGAGAGGGCGAAGGGGATGCCCGCCCGCGCCGCCGCGTGCGCGCCGGCGACCTCACCCTCGGTCTGCATCATGCGGGTGAAGCCGGTGGGGGCGATGCCGAAAGGCTGTGCCACCGGGGCGCCGAGCACGTCCCAGCCGGTCTTCACGTTCGACACGTCCCGCAGAATTGAGGGGTGGAATTCGATGTCTTCGAAGGCCTGGCGGGCTCGTCCGAGCGAGATTTCGGCCTCGGCCGCGCCTTCGGTGTAGTCGAAGGCGGCCTTCGGCGTGCGCTTCTTCGCGATCGCTCGCAGGTCGGCGATTGTGAGCGCGCCGTCGAGGCGACGCTTCTTCGCGTTGAGCTCCGGGGCCTTGAATTTCATGAGCGGGGCGAGGTCTCTGATCTTGGGAATGCGTCGTTGAACCATGGGTGTCCTTGTCTAGTGGGAGCTGAGGTGCGTTTCGGCGTAGTAGCCGGAGATGTGGGAGTGCATGAAACGCCGGGCGGCATCCGCTTCACCGCTCGCGATGGCGGCGAGGATGGCGCGGTGCTCGAGCCTCAGGCGAGCGGATGTGGCCGGCCACGACGGCAGGCTCGCCGCGCCCGCACGGGCATATGCCTCGATTGCGCTGCGGAGCCCCGCCATCGTGGCGGTCACCACCTGGTTTCCGCCGGCCTCGGCCAGCGAGAGGTGGAACTCCGCGTCGAGGGCCAGGAACTCCGCCTCGGTGAGGTGGGGGGAATCCATGGCGTCGAGCAGCCGAGCCGAACCGGCGAGGTCCGCGGGCCCGGCGGCGAGTTCGGTGACGACCGAGCCCTCGAGGATGAGCCGGGTCTTTACGACGTCTGCGACCTCGAAGCCCTGCGCGGCGACCTGTAGCCGCATGAGGGCCGACATGCCCCCGCCGGGAAGCGCCACAATTATGGCGCCTGCGGAGGGGCCCGATCCCACGTTCGTGCGGATCAGGCCGAGAACCTCGAGCACGCGCACGGCCTCGCGCACGCTCGAACGGCCCACGCCGAGGGTGGCCGCGAGTGCCCGCTCGGGCGGCAGGTGGTCGCCCGGGCCGAGGCGGCCGCTGAGCAGGTCGAGCTCGATGCTCTGCAGCACCACCTCCCAGGCGCGCGGCGCGGTGGCGGCTGCGCTTTCTGGCACGCGTCTGCTCCTTCGCGGTCACGATCGATGTGGTCTGACCACAGGCTACAGGACAACGACCGGCCTGTCGAGGCTCGTGTGGCTGTGGGGCGAAAGACCCAGCGTGCGACCGGCTCAGACTCCCTCGGTCGCCTCCAGCCGCCCTGACTTCACTGCCTCGGCGAAGGCCTCGTAGTCCTCCGCGTTCTGGTCGGCGTAGCGCTCCGAGAAATCCATGATGCCGAGGTCGAAGGCATCCGTCTTGCCGAGGTAGGCGCCGATCGCCACGGGGTCACCCGAGCGGGCGTGTGCCCGCGCCAGGGTCCAGCCGCATTCCCGAGCATAAAATGCCATGGCGAAGGGCTTCATTGTTTCGACGACGGCAGACCCCTTCATGTCGCGCAGCTGCCGCCAATACAGAAAGCGTCCTTCCTGCACGCCCTTGGTCCAGCCGAGGTAGATATCGCTCGCGGCCTGCATCATTCGTTGCCCCTGCACCACCCGCTCGCCGGGCTGGCGGTAGCGGCTCTTCGGCAGGTGGTCTTCCAGAACGGACGTCGTGGCCTCCTTCACCTGCAGGAACAGGGGATCCTGCTGGTCGCGTCCTTCGAGCAGGGCGATGAAGGCGCGGGTGCCCACGCTCCCAACGCCCACGACCTTGCGGGCCACGTCGATGACGTGGAACTGTTCGAGCAGGTGCCGACGGTCATCCTGCAGGGTGTCCCGGTACGACCGAAGTTGCTCGATGAGCGCCGCCTCGGTTTCCTCCTCGTTCATGCCAAACGTGGTGGCCAGTTCGCGGAGCGGGATGACGATCGGCGGTTGGCTCACGATGCGGTAGTTGCCGTCAACATATTCGGCGAGCTTGGACAGTGCTTGCAGGCTGTCCCGCGTGCGGGCCTTCGCGACACCCTTGCGCGTGTTCTTTTCGATCTGATCCGCGGCCTTGCGTTGGGCCTTGCCTTTCTCGCCTGCCCGCGCCACGTTGAAGTTGTTGATGAGCTCCTCTTCGGACAGATGCGCATACCAAATGTCCATGACCCGCATCTGCGCGAAGTCCCGCATCGACTCGCGATAGGCTCTCGCAGCGGAGAGCGTGACATCGCGGGCATCCGCTGGCGAGAATTCATTGTTGCGCGCGGCTATCGTGAAGCTCGCGCACAGACGCTTCACGTCGTACTCGAAAGGCCCCGGCAGGGTCTCGTCAAAATCGTTCAGGTCGAAGAGCAGCTGGCGCTCCGGGGAGGCGAAGACGCCGAAGTTGGAGAGGTGCGCATCGCCGCAGAGTTGGCTGATCAGCCCGGCGCGGGGGGTGCCCTTGAGATCGGCGGCCATGATCTTCGCGGCCCCGCGGTAAAAGGTGAACGGGGACACGAGCATGCGGCCGTGACGCACCGGCACGAGGTCCTGTTCCCGGGTGGCATTCTGCGCCTCGAGCAGCGCGATCGGGTCGGGTCGATCCGCGGCAGAGGCCCAACCTAGATGGCTGGTGAGCGGGGTGTTATCCCTCGCATCCTTGCCGCGTGCTTTGCGGTCAGCAACGCTCAAGTGCTCGATACGGCGTGCGGTCATGATGCGCGACCCTTCTTGGCTTGGCGGTGCTAGCGCACGCGGCTGGGGACCACAATTGCCCCACCGGTGCCTTGTGTCAATGGGCTGGCGCCGCCCGGCAGATGCGGGGGGCTAGAGTTTCACTCCAACCGGTTCATCCGATTTGCGCACACCACAGGGAGAGCCATGAGCGAGTCACCGCGCCTGATCGAGCTCACCCTGCCGGTGGGCCCCGGGGGGAGCCCAGGGCTGAAGGCCGTGCTCGCCATCCCGGCAGGTGCTGGCCCGTGGCCGGGCGTGGTGCTCGTGCACGAGGCCTTCGGCCTGAATGACGTGATGCGGCGGCAGGCTCTGCGCCTGGCGCGGGCCGGGTACCTCGCGCTGATGCCCGACTTGTTCACCGCGGGCGGGGCCCGAAAATGCCTCGTGTTGACCTTTCGCGCGCTGTCGGCAGGGGAGGGGCGGGCCTTCGTCGACATCGAGGCTGCGCGTGCCCAGCTCGGCGGGCGCCACGACTGCACCGGAGCCGTGGGCGTGCTCGGGTTTTGCATGGGAGGTGGGTTCGCGCTCGCGGCCGCACAGCGCGGGTTTGCCGCGGCATCCGTCAACTACGGACAGCTGCCGAAAGACCTCGATGCCGTCCTGGAGGGAGCCTGCCCGATCGTTGGCAGCTTCGGAGGGCGGGACCGCTCGCTGCGGGGTGCGGCGGCCACACTCGATGCTGCCCTGGTGCGCGCTGACATTCCGCACGACGTGAAGGAATACCCTGAAGCGGGCCACGCCTTTCTCAACGATGCCGAGAGCGGCCCGCCGGTGCTGCGCTACGTGTTCAAACGGATGCTGGGGGCCGGCCCCAACCCCGAGGCTTCAGTCGATGCCTGGGAGCGCATCGACGCCTTCTTCGGCGAGCACCTGTCGTAGGGCGTCGTCTGCATTTTTTAGAATAATCATGCGAGAGTGTGACACAAGTGCTGCCGTGCTCGTCATAGACAGGGAGGCCCCTCCGCCTCACTGTCACACACATTAGAAGGGCATTACTCATGGGATTTTTCAGTTTCCTCCTGCTCGGCCTGCTCGCCGGAGCCATCGCCAAACTCATCCTCCCCGGCCGCCAAGGCGGCGGATGGTTCATCACCCTCCTCCTCGGCGTTGTCGGAGCGTTCGTCGGTGGTTTGCTGGGCGGGCTGTTGTTCAACGCCTCGTTACAGGACTTCTTCTCAATTCAGACATGGCTCCTCGCCATCGGCGGTGCGATCGTCGTTCTGCTGATCTACGGGGCAGTCGCCAAGCGCCGCGCCTAGGGTCTCAGCCTGAGACGGGGTGGTGCGCAGGCTGTCGCTGCGGGCCACCCCATCGCCGGAAACCCCGGATGTTGGCCGTCGTGACGTAGGGTGCGAGCAGGCCCTTCGCTTCGGTCGGTCCGCCCAGTGATGTGCATGTGGTGCAATGTGCCGCAGGTTGTGCGGGGTGATTGCCGGTCGAGCGCGCGGCCGATGGCCCCACCCACGGGGCCGCCGAACCACCGACAGGATCCAATGCGCTCCCTCTTTGCCCTCGCGCTCGTGCCCGTATTCGCCCTCTCCGCCGTCACATTTGCGGCTCCGGCCATCGCCGCCGAACCCGGCGGGCAGGTGGCGGTCTCCGAGTTGTTCTCCGAACTCGTCACCTCCGCCGACAGCACCGCCACCTATGACCGCAGTCTCTTTCAACACTGGATCGACGCCGACAGCGACGGGTGTGATACACGGCAGGAGGTCCTGATTCTGGAGTCGACAGTTCCCGTGCAGATGGGCTCCGGCTGCACAGTGACGAGCGGCAAGTGGGATTCCTGGTACGACGGCGCCAGCTGGACGTTGCCCGCCGACGTGGATATCGACCACTTCGTGCCCCTCGGCGAAGCCTGGCGCTCGGGCGCCGACACCTGGAACTCTGACCAGCGTCGGGCGTTTGCGAACGACCTTGACCTCGACGTGGGGCTCGTGGCCGTCACCGACAACGTCAACCAGTCCAAAGGCGACCGTGACCCTGCCGAGTGGATGCCGCCGCTCGCCGGGGTGGAATGCCGTTACGCGAGCGATTGGGTGGTCGTGAAGTACCGCTGGGACCTCTCCATCGACACCGCCGAGCGAGACGCGCTCGCCGGAATGCTGGCCGGAACCTGCGGCTCCACCGCGGTGACAGTGCCCGCTAAGGGCGGCACCGGCGGCACCGGCGGCGCCGGCCAGCCCCCGGCCAACCCCGGAGACACCAAGAACTGCGGCGACTTCGCCACCTGGGCTGAAGCCCAGGACTGGTACGACACCTACTACCCGTACTACGGGGACGTGGCCCGTCTCGATTCCAACGGCGACGGTATCGTCTGCGAGTCCCTTCCCGGCGCTCCGTAGCGCGTCAGGGGCGGAGCCGGTCGGCTGCGCAGCACCCTAGCTGCGCAGCACGACGTTCACCGCGGCGTCGCCGCGCAGCATCCGCTCAATTTGCTCGCGTACGAGGCGTGCCATGCGTGGCCGCATCGCGCTCGAGGCGCCGCCCACGTGGGGCGAGATGATGACGTTGGGTAGGGCGAAGAGCGGATGCCCGTGCGGCAGCGGCTCCGGGTCGGTCACGTCGAGAGCGAGGCGCAGGCGCCCGCTCGATGCGTGCGCGAGCAGCGCATCGGTGTCGGCGACAGGTCCGCGCGCGATGTTCACGAGCAGGGCGCCGTCGCGCATGCTCGACAGGAAAGTGTCGTCGACCATTCCGGTGGTGCCCGTCGTGAGCGGCACGCCGATCACGACGATGTCGGCCTGCGGCAGCAGCTCGGCTAAGGACTCCATGGCGTAGATCTCGCCGCGCTCATCGCTGCGCGCCGTGCGGGCCACGCGGATGACGGTGGCCTCAAAGGCGAGCAGCCGCGATTCGATCGCGGCGCCGACTCCGCCGAAGCCCACGAGCAGCACGGTGCGGTCGGCGAGGCTCGCATGGTGCGCGGGGGCCCACTCTCCCCGCCCGGCCGCTCGAACGAAGTCGTCGATCCCGCGCTGAGAAGCGAGGATGAGCGCGAGGGTGAGCTCGGCCGTCGAGGTCTCGTGCACCGTCGCGGCATTCGCGAACACGTGGCCGGCCGGCAGCAGGTTGTCGATGCCGTCGTACCCGATCGACTGGCTCTGCACGAGCCGGGTCCGCACCCCGGCGAGGTGGGCGACCCGATTGGCGGCGCCCATGTAGGGCGTCACGACCAGGTCGATCTCGGGAACCGGTGCGGGGCCCTCCATCGCCCAGTCGATGATCTCAACGCCGTCGGGCAGCTCGCCGAGGGCGGCGCGCAGGTCGGGTTCGGGCAGGCTCACACGCAGGGTTTCGGGGCTCATCGGTCAAGCCTAGACGGCGCGGGCGCGGTCACCTCAGCCGCACGCGCTCCGCCAGCTCTGCGCTGCGCAACGGCGCACGTGCCGGGCGCAGGGTGCTGAGCGCCACGCCCGCGAACACGATCACGCCGCCCACGAGCTGTGGCGTGGTGAGTTGGGCGCCGAGGATCACGGCGATGATCACAGTGAACACTGTGATCAGGTTGAGAAACAGTCCCGCGCGTCCCGGCGGGATGCTTTTCAGGGCCGAGTTCCAGAGCACGTAGGAACCGATCGACGGGAAGAGGGCGATGAAGATCACCGCCCAGCCGATGGCGGCATCCGCTGGCCAGCTTGCTCCGCCGACAAGCGCCACGGGCGCGAGCAACGCAGCCACAATAGTGCCCTGCGCGGCCGTGGCCGTGATCGGGGGTACGGGCAGCCCGCGCCCCACAATCGTGTACAGGCTCCACACCACGATCGCCGCCACCATGAGCACGTCGCCGGCGTTCGGTGTGCGCGTGAAAACGGATGCGAGGGCGCCATCTGTGATGATCAGCACGACTCCGATTAGCCCGAGCAGCAGCCCGGCGATGCCACGCCAGCCGATGCGCTCGCGCAGCAACAGGGCAGCGAGCACCACCATCACGGCCGGGTTCGCCGCGTTGATCAGCGAGGCGGACTGCGGGGTCGTGTACTGCAGGGCGGTGTAGAGCAGCAGGTTGTAGCCGCCCACCCCGAGCGCCGCGAGCAGCAGCAGGCGAGGCCAGTGCCGCACCACGAGGCGCCAGTCCGGCTTCTCCACGACCTGCGCGAGGATGAGCAGCGGAACGCAGGCGAGCAGCCACCGCAGCCAGGTGAGCTCGACCGGGGACATGGTTTGCACAGCGATGCTGCCCACCACGTAGTTGCCCGCCCACATGAGTGTGGCGAGCACGAGGGCGATCGTGGCCTTCATACGCGGGCCGTTAGCCGAGGGCCGTGTGCAGGGCGGCGAGGTCCCTGTCCATGGCGCGCAGCTGGGGCGCGCGGGGCGGCTCGGTGTCAATACCGCACAGGGTAGCGAGGGCATGCAGGGCGCCCATGCTGCGGGCGCTCCCGGCCAGTGCCTGCGCGAGTGTGAGCAACTCGGTGCGCGCCTCGGCGTCGTGCTCGGCGGCATCCGTTGTGTTGGTGCGTGCGGCACGCCACACCGCTACGTACTGGTCGGGCCGAAGCGCGGCGAGGCCCGTGTGCCACGCGTCCGTTGGCGGCAGGTCGGTGAGTATCTGCACGTCGCCGCTCACGCCGAGGCTGAGCCCGGGACCACCGGCGGCCCGCAGCTCGGCGAGGCGGGACGCCGGACGGCCCGCCCTGGTGGCCGGTTCCTTGACAGCGACCAGATTGGTCTCCGCCATCAGCCGTGTCAGCACGGCGGGCGGCAGGTCGTACTGCGTCTGCACCGGCTTGTTGTAGAAGCAGATAGGCAGTGGGGTCTCGTCGCTGAGGGCCTGCAGGAGCGCCACGACCTCGTCGTCGTCGAGAGGCAGGTACGAGAAGGGGGTCACGACGAGTCCCTGCGCGCCGAGCCCGGCGGCGTCCTGGGCGAAGGCGAGCACGTCCCGGGTGCTGGGGGAGCTCACCGCCACGTACACCGGCATGTCGCCCGCGGCGGCCACGGCGGTCTGCACGATGGCGCGGCGTTCCTCCCGGTCGAACGACGCGCCTGCACCCGACGACGCGAGCACCGTCACCCCGTCCACGCCCGCGGCCGCGTTCCGTGCCACCAGCCGGGCCAGAACGTTGTGATCGACGAGCTTCTCACTGCCGGTCAGCGGCGTGATCGGGTACGCGATGAGCCCGCGGAAAAGTATCGGTGATTCGGTCATGGCTGCCTCTGTTCGGTGGAGGGTCTGTCTTTCGACCCTAGACCCGCCGCGGCCCGTCCCGTTCCGTCCTCCGAAACCGCCGCGGCCTTCCTGGACCGGCGCCGCGGCATCCGCTTCCTGCGGCGGCTCGGCAACCTGAGAGACCATCAGTTTCGCGGCGAGGCTGCGGGGTAAAGTCAAGCAATGAGTAACATCACCAACGATGCTGAAACAGAAGTAACTCCCGTACCGTCCCACGAGGATCGCGGATTCTTCGGACAGCCCCGCTCGCTCGCCAACATCTTCGGCGTCGAAATGTGGGAGCGTTTTTCCTTCTACGGCATGCAGGGCATCCTGTTGCTGTACCTGTTCTACTCCGTCAACGAGGGCGGACTCGGGATTCCGCAGGCGACGGCCGCCGGAATCGTCGGTGCGTACGGCGGCGGCGTGTACCTGTCCACCATCCTCGGCGCCTGGATCGCCGACCGCCTGCTCGGCTCCGAGCGTGTGCTTTTCTACAGCGCTATCGTCATCATGATCGGGCATATTGCGCTCGCCCTGCTCCCCGGAATCCCGGGGCTGACGGCCGGCCTCCTTCTTATCGCTGTCGGTAGCGGGGGGCTCAAGGCGAACGCGACGTCGGTCGTGGGCACGCTCTACGCCCCGGACGACACTCGGCGCGACGCCGGATTCTCCATCTTCTACCTCGGCATCAACCTCGGCGCCCTGATGGGCCCGATCCTCACGGGGCTGCTGCAGACCACCGTAGGGTTCCACTACGGCTTCGGTCTGGCAGCCGTAGGTATGGCCATCGGCCTTGTGCAGTATTCTCTCGGACGCAAGCGCCTGCCCGATTCCGCGCGCATCGTGCACGACCCGCTTCCGAGAGCGCGTTTCGCTGCGTACGGAGCGCTGGCCCTCGCGGCCGTTGCCGTCATTGTGGTGCTCTCCATGACCGGCGTCATCACGGCGAGCAACCTCGTCACGATCGTGATCGGTCTCACGATCGTCGCGACGGTCGTGTACTTCGCGGTGATCCTCACGAACAAGCAGGTCACCGGCGTCGAGCGCAACCGCGTGTACGCCTTCATTCCGCTGTTCATCGCGAGTGCTGCGTTCTGGTCGCTGTACCAGCAGCAGTTCACCGTGGTCACCCTGTACGCCGTCGACAGACTCGACCGTGGACTGTTCGGCTGGGAGATGCCCGTCTCGTGGGTGCAGTCGATCAACCCTGTCTTCATCATCCTGCTGTCGGGAGCGTTCGCCGCTCTCTGGACCTGGTGGGGCACCAAGCAGCCCTCCACGCCGATCAAGTTCGCGATCGGAACCGGAGTTATGGGTGCCGCGTTCCTGCTATTCCTGCCGTTCGTCGGCGGCGGCGACAACTCCACGCCTCTGCTCGCGCTTGTGGGAATCCTCTTCGTGTTCACGATCGCCGAGCTGCTGCTGTCGCCAGTTGGCCTTTCGGTCGCCACAAAGCTCGCCCCCGGTGTGTTCAAGACGCAGATGGTCGCCCTGTTCTTCCTCTCGGTCGCGCTCGGCTCGGCGATGTCGGGCCTTCTCGCCCAGTGGTACGAAACCGTGCCCGAGACGGTCTATTTCGGTGTTCTCGGCGGCATCGCTATCATCCTCGGCGTTCTCCTGGCCCTGATCGCACGCCCCGTTCTGCGCCTGATGGGCGGCGTGCGCTAGCCAGACCGAACGCGCTCAGCCCCACTCCGCTGCCGCTGCGGTGCTGTTACGCCGGGAGCCGGAGCGGCGACCCCAACTTCAGCGGTGATTTGCTCACCAGGAGGATCGGGGTTTGGGCGGGGTCGGTTGCGGGCGGCGGGATCAACCAGAAGACGGTGCCGAGGCGGATGATCTTCCATCCGTCATTATGGAGGCGGAGGTGGTGGGGGCTGCAGAGCAGGATGCCCTCCTCGAGGTTGGTGAGCCCTCCGTCTGCCTTCCACTGGTGTAGGTGGTGTGCTTCGGAGAAGCTGGGTGGTTTCAGGCAGTCCTTCCACATGCACCCGCCGTCCCGAAGCGCCAACGCCACGCGTTGCGGCTGCGTAAAGAGCCGTTGCTCCCGTCCGACGTCGAGCACCGATCCGTCGCGGCCGAACAGCACCGGGGTGAATCCGGTGTCGCACAGGGCCCTGTCGATCGTGGCGGCGGTCGCCGCATTCGAGGTTCCTTCGATGAATCCGTCTCCAAGGAACTCCAGCGCCGAGGAAGGTGTTGCGGGCGCCGGTGCCTCCATCACCACGAGCTTCACAGACGGCCGAATGCGGCCGAAGATTGTGCCCGGGTCGGCGCCGGCTGCGACCTTGATGGCCTCGATGAGTGATTCGGCGGCGATCTGGTCGGTTGAGCGGGGGTCGTCGATGATGCGTTGCGCTCGTTCCTTCTCGCCCTTCTCCACGAACCTGGGGCCGCCGGTGCGCGGACCGATGACCTGCTGCAGGAAGTCCTTGAAGTACGCCCCGTTCTCCGGATCGAGCTCAAAGCTGCCGTGGAGCATGCCGTCGGGCTTGTCACTGTACCTATCCAGTGCCGGCCCGCAGGTATTGCCGGGCTCGCATGGCGTCGGCGCGGGAGGCGATCCCGGCGGCGTCGATCGAGTCCCGGCAGTGCCTCGCGGCCTTCGCGGCCTGGTCGGCGTTTACAGTGCGGCACTCGGTAAGGAGATGCGCAACTGCTTCGGCCAGCATCTCCTCCGTGACACCGATGGCCGGTTCTCCGAGGCCCCGGCGAATGGCCGTGGCGGCTTCGGCGCTGAGCGTGCCGTCGGTGACGGCGTCGCCCAGTGGAGCGAACCAGGGCCGGTGCACCTCCACCGGCGGGGCCTCCGGGTGCTCGAGGGCCTGTTGGTCGGCCTCGTCCTGCCTGTCCCTGGCGGCTTCGGCTTCGGTGGCCATGGTGCCGGCCTCGATGAGGCGGCGGGTGTCTGCCTTGGTGCCTCCGCCTCCGCCGCCGAGGGCTTGTACGTAGTCTTCGGGGCTGTTGTAGCCCTTCTTTCGTGACAGTCCTTCTCTGCCGAGTGTCCAGTCGGATCGGTTGGCCATGTTCGCCGCCGAGAGGGCGTAGGCCGCGGTGACTTCACGTAGGTGGCGGGCGATGGCCCGGTGGGTGCTCTCCGACCCGTCGTCGGACAGCTCCGCGAACGCTTTCGCGGACGTATCTGACCGGGCTAACGCCCCGGCCAGATCAACGAAAACGACTTCGATAGGGGTTGTCATGAGAGAAGTGTGACAGGCACCACCGACACTCGACCGGGCCGCTGCAGCCCCTGCGCGACACGAGAATTGGGTCGCGATTCCTAGCGGGAGTTTCCTAGCTATTTCAGGGACGCCAGACTGCGCCGAGTCGAATTTCTGTGCTGGTCTGGCGTTCTTCGGCGTGGTGGCGTGACTTTTGGTCCTTGCGAGCGTATGACCTAAAGTATGGCTAGTTTGTATAAGAAGACGATCAACGGGAAGCCGTACTGGTACCTGCGCGAGATGGCGCGCGTCGACGGCAAGCCCAAGATGGTCTCGGAGCGCTATCTCGGTTCGGCGGCCGATATCGAGGCGTTGCATGACGCCCGCGAGGCCGAATCGTTGCCGTCGAAGACGCAGCACCTCGGCTTCGGAGACACGGCCGCGGTCTGGGAAATCGTGAACCGACTCGACGTGGCCGGGATCATCGATTCCGTCGTCGGTGCGCGCCGCAGCGACGCGGGAGCGTCGGTGGGGACCTATCTGGCATTGGCCGCGCTGAACCGGGTCGTCGCCCCCACGTCGAAGCTCGGCTTCGCGGACTGGTGGAAAAGCACCGCCGCGGACCGGTTCACGAAGGTGCCGGCGAGTGTATTGGATCACCGCCGGTTCTGGGACGCGATGCATAAAGTCACCGAGGATCAGCTCGCCGAGATTGAGCAGCGCCTCGCGGTCGCGATGATCACCACCTTCAACCTGGACATTTCGGCGTTGGCGTTGGATATGACCAACTTCGCGACCTACATCGATTCCGCCAACACCCTCGCCCCTATAGCTCAGCGCGGCAAAGCGAAACAGAAACGCACCGACCTGCGCCTGGTCGGTTTGGGATTGGTCGTCACCCGGGATGGCGGCGTTCCCCTGGTTGCCCATGCCTATCCCGGGAACAAGCCCGACGTCACGCAGTTCCCGTTGATGATTGATCTGCTCAGCTCCCGGCACGCGGCCCTGGCCGCGAAGGCTGGCCGGGCGACGCCGGCGGAGATGACTGTCGTCTTCGACGCCGGCCAGAACTCCCTCAGCAACTTCGCCCACGTCACCGCCAAAGGGCTCGCGTTTGTGGGTTCCATCCCGCCATCCATCGTCGCCGATCTCCTCGCGCTGCCCGCGAGCGACCGTCGCATCGTCGCTACGGACAGGTTCGGCGGACTCAGCGCCGTGGAGACCCGACGGGTTGTCTATGGCTCCGAACGCCGTGTGATTCTCACGCACTCCCCGACCCTGCACGAGAAACAAGCCGTCGGATTCGCGCAAACCCTCCACAAAGCCGAGGGTCTCCTGACCGAACTCGCGGCGACGCTGGAGCGCGGGAAAACTCGACGCAGCACCGAGCAGGTCGCAGAGGAAATCCGGTCGATCACTCACGACGCCTGGGTTCGCCGCGTCCTGATCTGGGACCTGACCGGCACCACGCCGGCCACGCACCACCTGACGTTCACCGTCGACGACGATGCCCGCCTGATGCTCGAGGCGGAGGTGTTTGGCAAACGCATCCTCGTCACCGACCACGACGACTGGCCAGTCAGTGACGTCGTGGCCGCTTACCGGTCCCAGTCCGATGCGGAGTTCAGCTTCCGACAGCTCAAAGACCCCCACGTGGTGTCGTTCTCACCCATGCATCACCGGACCGAGCACAACATCCGCGTGCACACCTTCACCTGCGTCCTCGCCCTCCAAATCGCGCACCTCATGCGCCGCCAAGCCGAGCACGCAGGTCTGCATCTTTCGGTCCGCGAGCTCCTCGACCAGCTCGAGAAAATCCAGGAAACCGTCATGATCTTCCCCTCGACCGGCGGGCGCCCCAAAGCCCGCCGCATGCTCACCACAACCACCCCCACCCAGGACCAGCTTGCCGAGATCTTCAACCTCGCCAAGTGGGCCCCGAAGAAGAATTAGGTCATACACAACACAGCAGCAAAAATCAAAGCTGACCAGCACATCCACAACTCTGACCAACGCTAGCTAGGAAACTCCCGCTAGGTATTCGCCGCCACCAGGAGCCAGACCGCGATCGTGGGGATGAACTTCACACCGAGAATGCCGGCGCCCAGGAGGAACCCGGCGAGGGACAGCCCAAAACCTGTCATGCTCGGATTGGCCTTGAGCTCTCCTCGTGCGACAACCCCGCTGACGACAGCCGCCACGGCCGCCAAAAAGGCCAGCACTGGAACCAGCATCAGGAGCGTCAACGACAGGGCGGCACTCGCGAAGCAAATTATGGCCGTGCCGGAATAGCTGCGAGGCTTCTTCGTGTATGTCAGGGGGTCAGCCATTCGCCAGTCCTTCGATGTCATCGAACCGAAGTTGCCCTCGTCCTACAGCTCCCGCGATGCCGGTCGACATCGGCTAAGGTCCGCTTATCAGCGTGACCATGACAACCAAAACCTGGATCAACGCAAAGCCCCACAGCGCGGACACGACCGCCCACCACGGGTGGCTGGCACGCACGGCGAATGCCGCGCCAATGAACCCCAAGACGACGGGGACCGCGAATATCCACAGCGGCCTCGCGTCACCGGAACCGGTCCAGTCCGGCATGAGCGCCACCACTGCCACGGCGAGACTCATCAGCGACCAGGTGACAATCGGCCGACGACCGGCAGTCGCCCCTGCACGGGTTGCTTCTGAGCTCGTCATGGGAAAAGGCTCCAGTCCTAGCTGAACGGGTTACACAGGCAATAGGTGAAATACGTGCTGACGGCAACGGCCATGGCCTTTTCCCCGCTCGTCATCAGATGGATGCTGTTGCGAATGTCGGCGACGATTTTACGGTCGCAGGAGCACGCGAAGTAGCCGCGATCTTCGTAACAGCGGTCATGGGTCTGGCAGATGGAATCCAATACGTCGACCGCCGATCCGCCGCCGTGGCCAGGGCCGCACCAATTTCCCCAGATCGGAACGCCGGCCATAGTGGTCATCGTGCCGTCGCCGGAACCCCGTTGGCCGGCGGCGAGTTTGTTGATCATCTCGCCGATTGCCAGGGTGGCGGCATCCGCCCCGCCGACGCGTGCCGCTGTCACGTCGAAGTACGTTGACCCATCCGGTGCCGTGCGCATGTACTGCAGGGCCAGGGACACCTGGGCATCGAATTGCTCAATTCCGGTCTTGTCCGGTGCGCCAGCGGCGACCGGCACGGGGGCCACTGCCGCTGCCTGCGCCGCGGGGGCAGGTGAGAAGCCGAGGGCGAGAGCCACCACAACTGTGAAAGTGAGCCAGGCGTGGATGGCGCGAACTGAATGTATTTTCGGTGATGACTCGGTCGGACTAATCACGATCGTGGAACCCCCGCAAGCTTTTCAGTACAAACGTCACCCAGTTATGTATGTGGTAGCGACCCTATGCGTTTGCGTGCTGGTGCGTCAAGAAACTTCCGGCGGGCTCTAGCGGGCCGTGGCGCGACGACGACGGTCGGAGCCGCCGCGCAGGTTGCGGTTAAGTCGGCGGTCGCCGTAGTAGAGCACGGAGGCCCAGTCGATGTCCATTGGCTCCTTCGGCAGGAATTCCGGGGCGGCCTGTTTCGGTTTGCGAGGCGCGACGTATAGCCAGCTGAGCATGGCGAGGAACACGTCCACGATCGAGTTGCGCAGGCCTATATAGGCCTTGATGGCGTAGGCGGCGAGCACGGCGTTCAGCACAGCGAAGGCCACGTTGCCCCAGTTGCCGGCGTCGACGTTGCGCCAGACTGTGAGCACGGAGAAGGCCACGATCAGGTACGGAACGACCACGTAGAGGGCGGGGGCCGCGGTGCGGTCTTTCACCTTGGGCGTGCGCACGAACGGGATCTTCTCGCCGGTGATGGCCTGCTGCATCGACTTCAAGACGCCGGCGAGGTTGACCGGAAGCAAGACGAGGTTGAACCCGTAGATGCGGAAGATGTCGCTGAAGCGGTGCCCGCATTCCCGGAGGTCGCTGCCCATCGCTAGAAAATAGGGCAGGGCGGCGAAGAAAACCAGCGGACTCAGCAGACGGCTGTCGTAGGGGTAGGCCAGCAGAAAGATGAGGCCGAAACTCGACCACGCGATAGAGGCCATGTAGTTGACCCGCAACAGGAGTTCCCGAAAGAGCACACGTTCGCGGTTGAACCGCCGGTGTGTCACTTGGTTCCACAGCTTGGGCAGAATCAGCAGGCCGCCATTCGCCCAGCGGCGTCGCTGCACCACCAGGGCTCCGAAGTCGGGCGGGGTGGCGCTGTAGCTGAGGCGTTCCGGGTAGTTGGCCAGGGTCCAGCCGTGCGTGCCCAGGTCGACGCTCGACTCGGTGTCTTCGATCACCGTGCGGTCCTGAATGTACGTGCGGATCTCGAAGCCGCCCACGCTCTCGACCTCCACAATGTCCTCGAGCGCGCGCTTGCGAATGACGGCGTTCGCCCCCACCCAGAATGTGGCGCCGTAGTAGGTCATGCCCTGGTGCAGAATGTGCTGGATGTCGGTGGTCGCCCCGGCAACGCGCTCGATGCGGGTCGGTGCGCCGCGAAAAGACGAGTATGGCGTCTGCGTCACGGCCACGCGTTCGTTGCCGGCCGACTCCAGAAAATACACCAGGCGCAGGCAGTAGTCCCGCAGCAGCAGCGAGTCCGCGTCGAGGGTCAGCACGTACATCGTGTCGGGCACCACGAGATCGTCGTCGGCCTCGTAAGCGGATGCGCGCAGCACGATAGATCCGGCGTTCTCGTCGCGGTGCCAGCGCCCGCCCATCAGGGAGATGTATGAGTTGAGGTTCATCGCCTTGTTGGCTTCGTGCGAGAGGTTGGCGTACATCTTGCGCTCGAAGGTCTCCATTTTCACGGAAAAGATTGAGGTAAGCCTGGCGTAGAGGCGCAGGATGTTGTCACGGTCAGGGGACCCGCCCTGCACGAGGGCAGATTCCAGCCCCAGCAGGGTGAGCCTCAGTTCGCTCGCGAGCCCCATCAATACCGAGTCCACGAAAAAGTCATCCACGTGGTCCTCGATGAGTTCCGCCTGGGCCATCTCCTCGAGCCACGCGGCGGCTGCTTCGTATTCCGCGATCAGGTGCGGGAGCTCGCCGTCGAGGGAAGCGTGGGCGGGCAGCATCCGCTGTTGGAATGCGGCGCTGGCCAGCGCGAATCGCTCGGCGGGCGCAGCAAGCGCCCGGGCGATGTCGTCGGCGAGGGCGCGCGTGCTGTCGAGCCGCTCGATGATGGCGGGATCGGTGGGGTACGGCGGGTCGTCCACGAGCAGTACGACGGAGAGGTCGGGAAATTCCTGCAGCGCGGCCGACCAGAGCGTACCGCGCACGACACGGGGTTCCTCGGCGTACGACGGCACCAGAACCGTGATCGCCTCGGCGTAGTTCTCGAAATGACGGTCGAGTTCGCCGCGGGGCACCCGTTCGTGGTCGCGGAAGCGATAGAGCGCGCCCTGCCGCGCGAGGAGGTACATCAGCGCCGAAAACGTCAACATGGTGACGACGATGAGGTACGAAACCGCCTCGAACTGAAACCGGGAGCCCGAGTTCGGGTTGTTGATCAGCTCGGCGATGATCGTGGTGACGACGTAGCTCATCCAGGCGAGGATCGTGATCACGATGCCGAGCCGGCCCAGGGCGATCTTGCGAGACGATGGGATCGGATGCACGATCGAGAGCGGTTCGGGGCGTTTTTCAGCTCCCCACTGGCGTCGACGTGCGGAAACTACGGACACCGATCGGCCGATCTCGCCGGTTGGTCCGGACTCGATGGTCGGCACTGTCGTGTCAGACATGATCCCCCTTGGGCTGCGCGTGCTGGCTGGCGTATTACGCAGTAGGGGCGTCTGTTGCCAATGTAACCCCCATAATAGGGTACGGACGCCGCGTTCGGGGCAAATGCACATTGTAGGTGGGGGATGCCGAAAAGGCTGGTCTTTCGCCGGTGTGTTTTTTCTTGGGGGTAATCATCGTGTTCCTCGGTTCGTCGAGGGCGTGAAATTGGAGAAGAATCGTGAGCCAACGTTTTCCGGGTCGACGGCTGTCTATCGTGCGCGTCGCCGCAGTGGTGTGCGTGGCCGCGATTGTGGTGGGTGGGGGTGTGTTCGGCCTGAACCAGATTGAAGACGCGAAGGCGGCCTCCACCGGGGATTCCTTCTTCGCCGGGTACGTCGACGTCACGGCGATTCCGGAATTCTCCTTCGAATCCGCCACGACCGATGACGGCCAGAGTGCGATGCTGTCGTTCATTGTGGCCGACGAACAAGACACGTGCAGCCCCTCGTGGGGCACATTCTTCGCGCCCGGCGAGTCTGGTCAGGGACGCGACCTCGACCGGCGCATCGCCCGGTTCGCGGAATCCGGTGGCGAGGTGGCGATTTCCTTCGGCGGTCTGCTCAATGACGAACTCGCCACTGTGTGCACCTCACCGAGCGAGTTGGAGAAGGCTTACGCGGCCGTTGTCACGCGCTACGACGTGGCAACGATCGACCTCGACATCGAGGGAGACAACCTGAGAGACAGCGAGGCGGGGGCGCGACGCGCCACCGCGATCGCGGCGGTACAGCAGGCTCGCGCTGCCGAGAATGCGCCGCTGGCTGTCTGGCTCACCCTTCCGGTCTCCCCGACAGGTCTCACCGAAGCCGGAACGACAGCCGTGCGCCAGATGCTCGCGGCGAACGTCGACCTCGCGGGTGTGAACCTGATGGTCATGGACTACGGCAGCAGTCGTGACGCCTCACAAACCATGTACGAGACAGCCGTCGCCGCGGCCGAGGCCACCCATTCCCAGATCGGGGACGCCTATGCTTCCGCGGGCCAGGATCTCGGAACCCGCGCGGTCTGGCGCAAAATTGGCCTGACGCCGATGATCGGCCAGAACGACGAGCCCGGAGAGGTGTTCGGTTTGCGAGACGCGACCCTGCTCAACGCCTACGCCCAGGACAACGGCGTGGGGCGGATGTCGGCATGGTCGCTCAACAGGGACCGCACCTGCGGTGGCAATTATCCCGACCTCACTCGGGTGTCCGATTCCTGCAGCGGCGTGGAGCAGGGTGACCTGCGCTTCGGCGAGGTGCTGTCCCTCGGGTTCTCCAACCGACTCGCCCCGGTCCCGAGCACGCCGGCGCCCGTGCCCACGCTGGTGGCCGACAACCCCGCCACGAGCCCATACCCCATCTGGGCGGCGGACAATTCCTACGTCGCCAACGACCGCATCGTCTGGCACGGACACGTCTACTCCGCCAAGTGGTTCACCCTGGGCGACCAGCCGGACAATCCGCTGGTAAACGCGGCATCGGCGCCGTGGAACCTGATCGGGCCTGTATTGCCCGGCGACCGCCCGGCCGTCGTTCTCGTGGTGCCCCCGGGAACCTACGACGGCTGGTCGAGCTCGGTTGTCTATCAGCAGGGTGAGCGCGTGCTCCTCGGCGACCGCGCTTTCGAAGCCAAATGGTGGACCCTTGGGGACAGTCCGCAAGCGTCGTTGGACGGTTCCGACAGTTCGCCCTGGCTGCTGTTGTCCGACGCTGACATACAAAAGATCCTCGACGCCCGGTAGTCACTTATCGCGGTGCGGTGGCTTCCACGATGGCGATCTCGCGGGTGGCCGTTTCCCTGTCGCGTTCCATCTCGTCATCGATCGCGAGGCCGACGGGAGCGGGGCGTCCGTCGCCGGCGTGATGCAGCAGCATCCGTGGTGACGTGCGCAGCCGCAGTTGCAGGCGGAGTTCTCGGTAACGGATCATCCAGAACAGGATCGCGGCGGCCGCGAGCAGGCCGGACGCCGCGGCGAGGCCGAGTGCCCAGCGCGGCCCGTATTGGTCGGCGACCCAGCCCACGAGCGGGGCGCCGAGGGGCGTGCCGCCCACGAAGATCGCCATGTAGAGAGCCATGACCCGACCGCGCATCTCCGGGCGGGTCGAGGTCTGCACGTAAGCGTTTGCAGTGGTCATCAGGGTGAGCGAGGACAGCCCCACGAAGGCCAGCGATACGGCGAAGGTCCAATAGCTGGGCATCACGGCGGCAACTGCGCAGGACAAGCCGAACAGCGCCGCACCACTCACGATCAGCCGCAGCCGGGCCCGGCTGCGGCGCGCGGCGAGCAGCGCGCCGATGACGGCGCCGATCGCCATGATCGAGCTCAAGAGACCGAATTCGGTCGCCCCCATTCCGAATTCGATCGTGGCCATGGTCGAGGTGAAGATCGCGAAGTTGAGGCCGAAGGTGCCGATCAAAAATACTGCGATCATCACCACCACAATGTCGGGGCGGCCTCGCACGTAGCGGAAACCGGCCATCAGCTGACCGCGTTCCCGGCCGGCCTTGGGGCTTTTTCGCAGCTGCGCGGTGCGTAACAGCGTCATGGCGAACACCGTCGCAGCGAACGTGACGGCGTTGATCATGAAAACCCAGCCCGCGCCGACGGCGACGGTGAGCAGGCCGGCCGCGGCGGGGCCGATCAGGCGCGCGCCGTGGAACGACGCCGAGTTCAGGGCGACTGCGTTCGAGAGATTGTCTTCCGAGACGAGCTCTGAGACAAAGGTCTGGCGGGCAGGGGCATCGATGGCGGCCACGACTCCGAGGCCAAGCGCGAAGAGGTACACGTGCCAGAGTTCCGCGAGGCCGGTCACCGTGAGGATACCGAGTCCGAGGGCGAGCAGGCCCATCAGGGTCTGGGTGAGAATCAGCAGCTTGCGGCGGTTGAAGCGGTCGGCGATCAGGCCGGACCACGGCATCAGCACGAGCTGTGGTCCGAGCTGCAGGGCCATCGTGATGCCCACGGCCGTGGCGTTGTAGTCCGTCAGTTGGGTGAGCACGATCCAGTCCTGGGCGGTGCGCTGCATCCAGGTGCCGATGTTCGACACCAGGGCGCCGGCAAACCAGATCCGGTAATTGACGACGCTCAGGGAGCGGAACATGGCACTCAACTGTCGGCGAGCTCCCTCATGATCACTGTCGCCTGCGCAAGAACTCGCTGCTGCTCGTGGCTGAGTGCGACCACTCGTTGGGCGAGCCAGGCGTCTCGGCGCTTGCGTGTTTCGCGCATCAGGGCGAGCCCGGCATCCGTTGCGGTCAGCTCCACCTTGCGACCGTCCTCGGACGATCCTGCCCTGTGCACAAGGCCGGCGTCGACGAGGGCGTTCACCGTGCGGCTCATGGACGGCGGGGTGACGCGCTCGTGATCGCTCAAGGCGCGCAGAGTGAGCGGGCCTTGCACGAAGAGGGCGCCGAGGGCCGAGAACTGGCCGGCGCTGAGCTCGTTGTCGACTTTCTCCTGTCGCAGGCGGCGAGCCAGACGGCCGTTGGCCAGCCGGAAGTCGTGACTCAGCTCGGCCACTGTGCTTTGGTGGTCGGGGGAGTCCGCAGAGGGGTGAGGTGTGGTTTCCGTTAGCATGTCTAATTAGCCTAGCCAATTAGCAATGCTAACTATTCCCGTTCTGCCACATAAGAGTGTCAGAATTATCCCGTGCCTACATACACGGATGCCTCGGGTCTCGTCGTCACCTACTACGTCTGGGCCGTAGACCAACCGCGTGCCATCGTGCAGATCGCCCATGGCGTGGGGGAGCATGCCCTGCGGCACGCGGAGCTGGCCACCACGCTCAACGCGGCCGGCTACACGGCGTACGCCGATGATCACCTCGGCCACGGCCAGACCGGTCTCGACCAACACCACGGCGACCGCGCCAAGATCGGAAGCCTCGGCCCCGGCGGCCTGCGCGCGGCCGTGGCAGGCGTTTACCAGCTGAGCACGATCATTCGTGAGAAGCACCCCGACCTGCCCCTCGTTCTGCTCGGACACAGCTGGGGATCGTTCATGGCGCAGATCATCGTGAACGAGCATGCCGCCGAGTACGACGCCGTCGTGCTCAGCGGCACCGCCTACCGGTGGCCGGGCTACCTCGATGGAGGCGATCTCAACCGCCGGCACAAGAAGCTCGGCAACACGGGCGCCGAGTGGCTAAGCCGCAACCCGGCGGTGGCCGAGGAGTTCATCGCCGATCCGCTCACCACGACCACGCCGCTCGCGAAGCTCTTCGGGGTACGTGAGGCCGCCCGCCTGTTCGGCCGCCCCGCCAAGGATCTACCGCCGGACCTGCCCATTCTCATGCTCGTCGGAAGCGACGACACCGTGGGTGGGGAGCGCAGCGCACTGCGACTCATGAAGGCCTACGCCGAGCGCTCGGGACTGCGTGACCTGCACCTCATCGTGTACGACGGGGCCCGCCACGAGGTGTTCCACGAGACGAACCGCGCAGAGGTCTTCGCCGATCTGGTGGCCTGGCTCACCGAACGCATGGCGCCCGTTCGCGAAATCGACGGAGATTCCCGCCCAAACTGACGGTTTCCGCATGCATCGGCCCGATACCGCGCCAAATCTCCGTCGATTTCGCGGGGCGGAGGGCAGTTAGGCTGGCGTTATGCACGGTGAATATAAGGTTCCTGGCGGCAAGCTTGTCGTGGTTGATCTCGATGTTATCGACGGTACGATCGTCGACTTTCGGCTGGCAGGTGACTTCTTCCTCGAACCCGACGACGCGCTCGAGCACATCAACGCTGCCGTGACCGGCCTGCCCGCCGACAGCGACGCACCCACCATCGCCGCCGCCGTGCGCGCTGCCCTGCCCGAGAACGCCGTACTGCTCGGCTTCTCCCCGGAAGCCGTGGCCGTGGCCGTGCGTCGTTCCCTCGTGCAGGCGAGCACCTGGCGCGACTATGACTGGCAGATCATCCACTCCAGGGCGGTCGCCCCGGTGCTGCAGATGGCCCTCGACGAGGTGCTCGCCATCGAGGTGGGCGAAGGCCGCCGGCAGCCCACGCTGCGCATTTGGGAGTGGAACGAGCCAGCCGTGGTGATCGGCAGCTTCCAGTCGCTGCGCAACGAGGTCGACCCCGAGAACGCCGCCAAGTTCGGCTTCACGGTGGTTCGCCGCATCAGCGGGGGTGGGGCCATGTTCATGGAGGCCGGCTCCGCCATCACCTACTCGATCTACGCGCCCACCGACCTCGTGCACGGCATGACCTTCGCCGATTCTTACGCCTTCCTCGACGAGTGGGTGATCACGGCCCTCAAATCCCTCGGCATCGACGCCTACTACCAGCCCCTCAACGACATCACGAGCCCCAAGGGCAAGATCGGTGGCGCCGCGCAGAAACGCCTCGGCAGTGGTGCCGTGCTGCACCATGTCACGATGAGCTACGACATGGACGGCGAGAAGATGGTGCAGGTGCTGCGCATCGGCCGTGAGAAGCTCAGCGACAAGGGCATCACGAGCGCCGCCAAGCGCGTGGACCCGCTTCGCAGCCAGACCGGCCTCAGCCGCAGCGACATCATCGACCGAATGAAGGCCACCTTCACCGGGCTGTACGGTGCCACCGTGGGAGATATCACGGACGACGAATACGCCAAGGCCGAGGCCCTCGTGCAGAGCAAATTCAGCACGGATGCCTGGCTCACCCGAGTGCCCTAGCCCGCGCGCCGCACCGGTGTTCCAGGGGCGTGAGCGGCCGCATCCGCTCGAAAACGCCGCCGAAAATGTAAGCTGGTGAGATGAACTGGTGGATTCTCCTCGGTATGGCGGGCATTGTGCTGCTTGGTTATGTGGCGAGCCGCCTGGGTTGGATCGATCTGTCGAACAAGAACTCCCGACGCGGCAGCGGTGCGAGCGTGCTCGGAATCGGAGACGAGATCTTCGCCCCGAGCCGCCATGAAGCCGCGGTCGAGATGGACCGCCAGACCGTGCTGCCCGCCCCGGCTCCGCTGGCCGGCGACCGGGGTGCCTTCGACTCCGGCATCTACGACGGCCGCATCGTGATCGACGTGGAACGCCCGGTGGCGAACGACCGCGTACGCCGTTAGCTCAGCAACTCGGCGCAGCTACCGCCCGCGGGTCAACAGGTCCTGGTATTCGGCGTGATCGTCGATCCAACGGGCCACATACGGGCATTGCGGCACCACCGTGAGACGCGAATTCGTGCAGAAGTCGGTGAGCGCGTGCTCGATCAGAATTCCGGCGAGGCCTTGGCGTCTTCGTCGCGGATCGATCTCGGTGTGCGTGAAGCGCACCTCGCGCGGCGTCAGGACGTAGTCGGCGATGCCGACGGTGTCATCGCCGATCACGAGCGAATAGCGGCGACGAGCTTCGTCGTGCCGCACCTCGGGAATCAGGTCGTCAGTCATCCCGACATCATAATCTGACCTGACAGAATAGAAGGATGCCAATTGCGTGGTCTCCGACAAGTCCGAGTCGGGTAATTCACGCCGACAACCTCGACGTGCTCCCGAACTTTCCCGACGGCGCATTCACCCTCATCTACCTCGACCCGCCGTTCAACACCGGCCGGCCGCAGACCAGGCAGACCACCACCTCGGTTCGGTCGGCCGTGGGCGCCGGAACCAAGGCCAAAGGCACGATCACGGGCTTCAAAGGCCTGCGTTACGAGCGCATCAAGGGCGACCTGCTCGGCTACGACGACCAGTTCGAAGACTATTGGGCCATGCTCGAGCCACGGCTGATCGAGGCCTGGCGCCTGCTCGCCGACGACGGCACGCTCTACCTGCACCTGGATTACCGCGAGGCGCACTACGCCAAGGTGCTGCTCGACGCGCTGTTCGGCCGGGACTGCTTTCTCAACGAGCTCATCTGGGCCTACGACTACGGCGCGAAGTCTAAGAACCGCTGGCCTACCAAGCACGACACCATCCTGGTGTACGTGAAGAACCCGGCCACGTACTACTTTGATTCCACGACGGTCGACCGTGAGCCGTACATGGCGCCCGGCCTCGTCACGCCCGAAAAGGTGGCCAAGGGCAAGCTGCCAACGGATGTCTGGTGGCACACCATCGTGTCACCCACCGGCAAGGAGAAAACGGGCTATCCCACCCAGAAGCCGATCGGCATTCTGCGCCGCATCATCCAGGCCTCGAGCCGCGAGGGGGACTGGGTGCTCGACTTCTTCGCCGGCAGCGGCACCACCGGCGCGGTGGCAGCCTCGCTCGGGCGCAAGTTCGTGCTCGTAGACCAGAACCCTGACTCAATGACCGTCATGCGCGCCCGCTTGGGCCCGCGCGTCGACACCGACTTCCTCGCCGGCACCGAATACGGAGAGCAGGTTGACTTCTTCCCAGGCGTCACCGTCGGGGTCGAGGGTACCGAGCCTGCTTCGGCGGCCCCGATCGCGCCACCAACACCAACCACAGACCAGAAACTGAATCCATGAAATTCCGCGTATTCACCGAGCCCCAACAGGGCGCCACCTACGATGACATCCTCGCGGTGGCCCAGGCCAGCGAGCGACTTGGCTTCGACGCGTTCTTCCGGAGCGACCACTACATGTTCATGGGCGATGAGATCGGACTGCCCGGGCCCACGGATGCCTGGACCACGCTGGCGGGTCTCGCCCGCGAAACCGAGAGCATCCGTTTGGGCACCCTCGTGTCGTCAGTCACCTACCGCCTGCCGGGCATTCTCGCCATCCAGGTGGCCCAAGTCGACCAGATGTCGGGCGGGCGGGTCGAACTCGGTCTCGGCACGGGCTGGTTCGAGAAGGAACACCTCGCGTACGGCATCCCGTTCCCGTCCAAGCGCTTCGGCATGCTCGAAGAGCAGCTCGAGATCGTGACTGGCCTCTGGGGCACGCCGGTCGGCGAGACGTACAGCTTCGCCGGCGAGCACTACGCGCTCGTCGACTCGCCTGCGCTGCCCAAGCCCACCCAATCGCGCGTTCCGGTGATCGTGGGTGGCGGTGGAGCCAAACGCACCCCGGCCCTGGCCGCGCGCTTCGCGACCGAGTTCAATCTGCCTTTTCCTGACTTTGCGGATGTTGCGGGCAAGTTCGCCGGCGTGCGTGCGGCGTGCGAAGCCATCGGTCGTGACCCCCGCGAGCTCGTATACTCGGCGGCGCTCATCGCTGTGGCCGGGGCTAACGAGGCGGAGTTCTCGCGGCGGGCGGCGGCGGTGGGTCGCGAGCCCGCCGAGCTGCGCGAGCACGGCCTCGCGGGAACCGCGTCGGAGATCGTGGACCGGCTCGGTGCCCTCGCAAACGACGGCGTGGAGTGCGTGTACCTGCAGATCATGGACATGTCCGACCTCGACCACCTGGACTTCATTGCCTCAGAGGTTGTGCCGCAGCTGCGCTGATCGGCGGGGGAGTTCCCTGTGTGTTTGCTGAAGTTGGTAACGGAACGGTAACAGGTTGGTGGGTTTCCAAACCTTTTCGAGGGTGGAACCGAACACCAGTCAGACCTCATCACCACCCCACACCATCACAGCACACAGACAAGGAATCCCTCATCATGCGTACATTCGCCAAGTCCACCATCGGTTTCGCTTCCGCCGGAATTCTGATGGCCGTCCTCGCCGGTTGCTCAACCGACGCCGCGACCACGTCCTCCTCCAGCGCCACGAGCTCCTCGAGCTCCAGCTCCGCTACCCCCGAGGCTCCCCTCGCATCCATCCCCAGCCTCTCCGGAGTCGACACGGCCGTTCTCCTGGACGCCGACTTCGCCGCCGCTCTCGGAACCCTCGGCCTGACGCCGGGCGTCATCGGAGGCGCCACCCTCGAAGAGGGCAGCCTGCACTTCCCCATCACCGGCGGAAACGTTGACTACTACGACCCGAACGGCACCGTGCGCCCCTACGTGCAGGGCACCCTCGAGCACGAAGGCTCCGGCTTCTCCCTCACCGCCGGCGACACCGTCGTGGAACTGACCAACTTCACCATCGACCCCGGCACCTCGGAGCTCTTCGGTGACGTGGCCGTGAACGGCGAGTCCGCCGCCACCCAGGTCAAGGTCTTCGACCTCTACGGCGGAACCCTGAAGCCCCTCGAGATGGACGGCGACAACGCCATCCTCACCGGCACCACCGTCCACATCTCCGCCGACGCCGCCGGCCTGCTGAACACCACGTTCGGAACCGACGCCGTCGCCGACCAGCTCCTCGTCGGCATCGCCACCATCACGGTCGCCACGAAGTAACAGCCCTCACCTCACAACAGAAACGGGCCCGTCGCACACGCGACGGGCCCGTTTCTGCGCGCCCCCGCCCGCCGTTCGCGCATAACTCCTGCAAATCGGCACGCTCGAGCCGCACGCCCGCATGATTCCGCGGCCAAACGGCGACCGGCCCAAAATCTGCAGGAGTTATGCGAGAGGAACGGGACGGGAGGCGAGTCAGGCCTCGTGGGCGGCGGCGATGAGGGCCGCGTAGGCGAGGCCGCTGTCCTTGATCGTGCGTTCGAGGGTGTCATAGTCCACACGCACGATACCGAAGCGCTTGTCGTAGCCGTACGACCACTCGAAGTTGTCCAGGAGCGACCAGACAAAGTAGCCGCGAACGTCTGCGCCCTCGGCGATGGCCTCGGCGACGGATGCGACGTGGTCGCGAATGAAGCGACTGCGGTCGGGGTCGTGCACCGCGCCATCCGTTGCGACAGTGTCGTCGAAAGCCGCGCCGTTTTCCGTGATGTAAAGCGGCGGCAGGGCCTCGTATTCCTGACCGAGGCGCACAAGCAACGACCGCAGGCCGTCGGGGTTGATCTCCCAGTCCATGGCCGTGCGCGGCAGCCCGCGGCTGGGAAACGTGATGTGTTCCGAACCCACCCAGGGCGAGCCCGCCTCGCGGTCGGCTCCGCCGGAGTGGCTGTCGGCGTCGGACGCGTTGGGACGGCCGCTCACGAGGTCGTCGTGGTAATGGTTCACGCCGAGGAAGTCGATCGGGGCGCCGATCATCTCGAGGTCGCCCGGCAATATGACATCGGCGAGGCCGTACGGCTCGAGGTCGGCGAGGGTGTCCGCCGGGTAGGCTCCGCGCAGGATCGGATCGAGGAAGATTCGATTCGCGAGGGAGTCGAGGCGGCGGGCCGCGTCGACGTCCACCGGGTCGGCCGCGTCGCGCGGTATCGCGTTCGTGAGGTTGAGGGTGATGCCGAGGTGCTCGGCGCCGGCGGAGCGCAGGGCGCCGACGGCGAGGCCGTGGGCGAGGTGCTGGTGGTGCACGGCCGAGACGGCCGCGCGTGGTTCCTGCCGGCCCGGCGCGTGCACGCCGGAGGCATAGCCAAGCAGCGACGAACAGAACGGCTCGTTGAAGGTCGTCCAGTGGGTGACCCGGTCGCCGAGCGCCGCGTAGACATCCGCTGCATAGTCGCGAAACCGGAAGGCGGTGTCGCGGTCGGCCCAGCCGCCGGTCTCTTCGAGGGCCTGCGGCAGATCCCAGTGGTAGAGCGTGAGCCACGGCAGAATACCCGCTTCGAGTAGTTCGTCCACGAGCCGGGAATAGAAGTCGAGCCCCTCGGGGTTCACTGCCCGGTCGCCCGGGCGCACGCGCGCCCAGCTCACCGAGAAACGGTAGCTGTCGAGGCCGAGCCGCTTCATGATCTGCACGTCGGCGGGCATGCGGTGATAGTGGTCGTCGGCGACCTCGAGGTCATGGCCGCCATACACGGCCCCGGGCAGGCGGGCGAAAACGTCCCAAATGGAGTCTTCCTTGCCGCCCTCGTGCGCGGCGCCCTCCACCTGTGCCGCGGCCGTGGCCGATCCCCAGATAAACCCGTGCGGCCACGTGCCCTGTGTGTACTCGCGCTCTGACATAGGGTCACGTTACCGTGCACGGGCATCTCCGTGGCGACCGCCCGACGCATGGCGACGTCGGGCGGTGCGAGCTCCCGGCTAAGCTCGAAATTGTGCCAGAAATTGCTCGGCCCGGCGGGGTATCGCGGCCGGCGCGCCACCGCCTGATCGCGATCCTGGCCTTCGTGATGCTCGCTGCGGCATCCGTCGCCGGGGGCGCGCTGAGCGGCACGACACGCAGCGGCACACCACACAGCGCGCCAGCATCAAGCACAACCCCGACAGCGGATGCCCCGCTCGCCTCCGCCACGCCGCGCCCGGCTCCCGCCGCTCTGCAAGCGCCGGTGCCGGTACTCGGGGGCACGGCGCTCTCGCTCGAAGACCCGGCGAGCCTGTGGGTGGTCGTGAACAAGCAGCGCCCCCTCCGGCCCGCTGACTATTCTCCGACCGACCTCGTGGCCGTTCCGGTGGCGCACACCTGGCAGCCGCAGCTGCGGCAAGAGGCATCCGGTGCCGTCGTGAACATGTTCGCGGCGGCCCGCGACGAGGCCGGGCTCACGCTCGCCTCGAACAGCGCCTATCGGGGGTTCGCGGCGCAGACCCGCGTGTACGACGCGGCCGTGGCCGCACGGGGAACGGCGTCTGCCGACTCGGGCATCGCACGCCCCGGCAGCAGCGAACACCAGACCGGCCTGGCCATTGATGTGGGTGCAGTGTCGGGCCGCTGCTCCCTCAACGCCTGCTTCGGGGAAACCTCCGAGGGTCGCTGGCTGGCGGAGAACGCCGGGCGCTTCGGTTTTCTGCTGCGCTACCCGGCCGACAAGGTGCCGGTGACCGGCTACGAATTCGAGCCCTGGCACTTTCGCTATATCGGCACCGACCTCGCCGCCGACATGCACGAACGAGGCATCACGACTCTCGAGGAATTCTTCGGTCTGCCGCCCGCTCCCGGGTATCCCTGAGGCCGCCGAGGGTCGTACTCAGGGGATTGCCAAGGGCGCCGTGTTTAGGTGGAGGCATCCCATAAGCGACAAAGAAACGAATCCGTGCGCCCAAATTTCACTCCAGAACACCGCGACCAGCTTCACAACCAGACCCGCGCCCAGCTCCGCAACCAGCTGGCACACACCCCTCGCAGCCCCCCGCGCCGCGAGTCCTTCGAAGCTCCCCAGCCCCTCACCCGCCGCGAGGCCCGCACTCAGCCGCGGCACCGCGTCGAGGCTGCCGCAGCTCCCAAGAAGACCCGCCACCTCGTTCTGACCGGCGTTATGGCCCTCGCCTGCGCCCCCATCGCCGTCGGCATCGCACTCGCTCACTCGGATTCCCCGGCCGGCGCCTCCAGCTCCGCATCCAGCGTCGCGTCCACGCCGACACCGTCGGCAAGTGTCACCGCCGCCCCCGTCGCCAAGCCTGAGCCCACCGTGAGCAGCATGGTCGCCTCCGACTCCGTCACCCCGATTCCGGCCGACGGCACATCGACCGGCCCGGTAACCGGCGGCACCGTCGTCACCCTCACCGGCGCGGACCTCGACACCGTCGCCACCGTCACCTTCGGTACGAACGCCGGCACCGTCGTTGAAGCCACGGAAACCACGATCACCATCCAGACCCCGCCGTCGACCGACTTCGACCCTGGCGTCGTGCCCGTCGAGCTCCTCAACGCCGCCGGCACTCCGATCGTCGTCACGGAGAGCCCCTCGCCGAGCGCCAGCCCAAGCCCCACGGCCACGCCGGCGCCCGCGGCATCCGCTGTGTCGCAGGCACTCACCTTCAGCTACGTGCCCGACCCCCGCATCACCGCACAGATCAACTACGTGAACGCGCACTGGAACGACTACAACACTGAGGAATACGGAAGCATTCGCGGCAACGACTGCGTGAACTTCGCGAGCCAATCGCTCATCGAGCGCGGCTGGACCATGGACGCCGAGTGGAACTTCAGCACCGAGGGCGCCATGTACAGCACGGCGTGGGCGAGCTCCACGGCCTTCGCCGCGTACCTCACGGCGCACCCCGAGCGGGCGACGCCCCTCACCGACGAGCAGCGCGACCAGGTGAAGGTCGGCGACGTCGTGCAGTTCGACTGGGACCGCTCGGGCGACCGGGACCACACAGGCATCGTCACGAGTGTCACCAAGACGGATGCCGGCGTCACCATCCAGTACGCCGGCCACACGTTCGATACCATCGACAAGTCCGTCGACGAGTCGCTCGCCAACTCCGGCGGAACGGTGTCGTACTTCAGCGTGAAATAGCGGTCACATGCAGCAGTAACCACACAGAGTGCTGCATGGGGGCCCGGCGCGATGCGCCGCACGGGCCGCATGTGGTTGTCTTGAGTCGTCCGGTCGGGGGTTCTCGCCGGCTCACCTACGAATTGAGGCAGTTGTGGTTTTTTCCCGGTGGCAGAGGGTCGGAGCGGCCGCGGTCGTCGGCGCCGTGGTCGTCGTGGGCGCGACGGCCCTGGTCGTGCAGGCGGTGACCGACCCGTCGGAGCCGACGGCGGCTACGACACCGGTCCCCACCGAAACGGATGCCGCCCCGCGCGCCACCCCGCAGGTCACCACCGCCCCGGTGCCCGTTCCCACCGCCCCGCCCCTTGACCCCGCCGTTCAGGCCCAAGTGGACTACGCGCTCGTGCACTGGCAGAACTACAACGCCGCCGAATACGGTGTGCTCGGCGAGAACGACTGCGTCAACTTCGCCAGCCAGACGCTCATTGAGCGCGGCTGGGCCATGGATGCGACCTGGAACAATCCGCTTACCGGCGACGCGTATGCGGCATCAGCCGCGTGGCGCAGTTCGACGGCGCTCATGCGCTACTTGGCCGACTCAGGGAGGGCCACTGCGTTGACGGACCAGCAGCGCGATCAGGTGAAGGTCGGCGACATCGCGCAGTTCGACTGGGACAACTCCGGTGACCGTGACCATACGGGAGTTGTCACCAAGGTTGAGCGCGTCGGCGACACCATCTCGATCTCATTTGCCGGGCACACGCTGGATTCCGACTTCCGCTCGGTCGACACAGCGATCACAGTGGACCACCCCGGCGGTACCGCGTACTACTGGTCTATCCCTTAGCCAGGCGCGAGGCTCGGCTCGCGTGGTCTCGATCCCTCCTTCGTCGCGCCTCGACCAGCGAATGGGTGGGAGGCTCGGCTCGCGTGGTCTCGATCGCTCCTTAGTTGCGCCTCGACCAGCGAATCCCGCTGGTCGAGGCGCGAGGCACGAGCGATCGAGACCCCGTGACCCGCTACGCGATCGCGGCGTCCACGATGGCCTTGGCCTCGAGCTGCACGGCGCGCAGGTGCTCGTCGCCGAGGAACGACTCCGCGTAGATCTTGTACACGTCTTCAGTGCCGCTCGGCCGGGCCGCAAACCACGCGTTCTGGGTGGTCACCTTCACGCCGCCGATCGCGGCGCCGTTGCCCGGGGCAACGCTGAACTTTCCGGTGATCTTCTCGCCAGCCAACTCGGTCGCCGTGATGGCGTCACCGTTGAGCTTGCCCAGCGCGGCTTTCTGCGCTGGCGTCGCCGCGGCATCCACTCGGGCGTACGACGGCGAGCCGAAGTGCTCCGTGAGCTCGGCGTAGCGCTGGCTCGGGGTTTTGCCGGTCACCGCGAGAATCTCGGCGGCGAGCAGCGCGAGCAGAATGCCGTCTTTGTCGGTGGTCCACACTGTGCCGTCGAAGCGCACGAAACTGGCGCCAGCGCTCTCCTCGCCGCCGAACGCCACCGAGCCGTCGATCAGCCCGGGAACGAACCACTTGAAGCCCACAGGCACCTCCCAGAGGTCGCGGCCGAGAAAGCCGGTCACCCGGTCGATCATGGTCGACGAGACGAGCGTCTTACCGACGGCGGCATCCGCTCGCCAGCCCTCGCGGTGGCTGTACAGATAGTCGATGGCCACGGCCAGGAAGTGGTTCGGGTTCATCAGACCGCCGTCGGGCGTCACGATGCCGTGCCGGTCGGCGTCGGCGTCGTTGCCGGTGAGTAGGTCGTACTCGTCTTTGTGGGCCACGACGGATGCCATCACCGACGCACTCGAGGGATCCATGCGGATCTTCTCGTCCCAGTCCAGGGACATGAAGCGCCAGGTGGAGTCGACGTGCGGGTTGACCACGGTCAGGTCGATCTCGTACCGGTCGCGGATGGCACCCCAGTAGCCCACGCTCGCGCCGCCGAGCGGGTCGGCGCCGATGCGGATGCCGCTGGTCTTGATGGCCTGCATATCGATGATGTTCTCGAGGTCGTTCACGTAGTTGCCGCGAAAGTCGTAGGTCTCGACAGCGCTCGGCTCGCTCATTTTCACGTCCTGCAGCCCGCCGGCGATGAGTTCGTTGGCGCGGTTCGCGATCCACGAGGTGGCGTCACTGTCGGCCGGTCCGCCGTGGGGCGGGTTGTACTTGAAGCCGCCGTCCATGGGCGGGTTGTGGCTCGGGGTCACGACGATGCCGTCGGCCAGGTCGCCGTGCTCCGCGCGGTTGTAGGCGAGGATCGCGTGGGACAGCGAGGGGGTCGGCACGTAGTCGTTGAACTCGTCAACGAGGGCGCGCACGCCGTTGGCCACGAGCACCTCGAGGGCCGTCGTGTAGGCAGGTCCGCTCAAAGCGTGCGGGTCCGTGCCGATGAACAGCGGCCCGGTGATGCCCTGGCCCGCGCGGTATTCCACGATGGCCTGGGTCGTGGCGATGATGTGTTCTTCGTTGAACGCCGTGTTGAGCGAGCTACCCCGGTGCCCCGACGTGCCGAAGACAACCCGCTGGGCGGGGATATCCACATTGGGTTTCAGGTCGTAGTACGCCTTCACCAATGCGTCGACATCGATCAAATCTGTTTCCTGGGCGGGTGTTCCTGCGCGTTCACTCATGTGCCCATACTGGCACCCACAGTAGGCTGTGAGCCATGCCAGAGACCCCCAATGTGACGTACAGCTTCCTGGGCCCCGCCGGAACCTTCACCGAAGCGGCCCTCGCCCAGGTGCCGGAGGCGCAGGGCAAGCCGTGGCGCGCGGTCAACAACGTGGGCGAAGCGCTCGCCGACGTCGTGTCCGGACGCAGCGTCGCCGCCATGATCGCCATCGAGAATTCAGTCGACGGCGGTGTCTCCGCCACGCAGGACGCCCTCGCGAGCGTGCCCGGCCTGCGCATCATCGGCGAGTACCTCGTGCCGGTGAAGTTCGTGATCGTCGCCCGTCCGGGCACCACGCTCAAGCAGGTGCGCGTGATCAACGCGCATCCGGTCGCCTACGCGCAGTGCCGCGTCTGGCTCGAGGCGACGCTTCCCAACCACGGCCACATTCCCGCTTCGAGCAATGTCGCCGCGGCGAGTTCCCTGTTCGAGAACGGCCTCGCCGATGCCGCGATCGCCCCACCCGGAATCGACAAGCACTACGACCTCGTCGAGCTCGCCCATGATGTGGGCGACAACCCCAACGCCGTCACCCGGTTCGTTCTGGTGGCGCGCACGAATGAGATCCCGCCGCCCACCGGCGCCGACAAGACGAGCATCATCGTCGAGCTGCCCGAAGACCGCTCCGGCGCGCTGCTTGACATGCTCGAGCAGTTCGCCACCCGCGGCGTGAACCTGAGCCTGATCCAGTCGCGTCCCATCGGCGACGCCCTCGGCCGGTACCGCTTCGTGATCGACGCCGACGGCCATATTCTCGACGAGCGCATGAGCGACGCGCTGCTCGGGCTGCGCCGCTTCAGCCCGAATGTGCTGTTCCTCGGCTCGTATCCCCGGGCCGACAAGGCGCCGAACGAGTTCACCTCGCGCTACGACAACGAGATCTTCATCGAGGCCCGGGAGTGGCTGACCGAACTGATCACGGGCGAGCCGAGAACCTGATGGCCCACGAGCCGGTCTTCGACCCCCGGCACGACGCCGTCTTCCAGCGCGGCTACGAGGCCGGCAGCACGCCGGGCACGCGCCCGACGGCGGCAGCGGATGCGCCAGCGCCCGCTCGAGAGGCGCCCGCCGCGGCATCCGCTTCCGTGCCCGGTCACCGGGCCGGCAGCGCCCCGAGCGGCGGCCCCAGTGCCCGCACGGAGGCGGACACCCTGCGGCAGAACCTCGCCGACCTGAACGTCGCCGAAGAGCAGGCCCCGCCCCTCGCCGAACTGGCAGACACGCACCTGCAGGAGGCCGCGCTCGTGCCGCCGCGCAAGCCGTCGAGGTTCAACCCGTTCATCCTTGCGCTCTGGGTTCTTGGCCCCGCGCTGTTCTTGGGGGGTTCCTGGCTGCAGGTGCAGGCGGCCACGCGGTCCTACAACAGCAATTTCTCCGGCACGGCGGAAATGCCTTTCGACATGGTGATTCAGCAATTCCTCTGGTCACTCACTCCCGCAATGGTGGCAGCCGGCATCACAACAATGCTCGGCCTGCTGTTCTGGCATGCCTGGCACTGGCGCGCCGCCCGCCGCTGACCCGCCCAGCCGCTCCCCCTCCTGCGAATTCGACGGAGATTACGCCCCATTCGGCCGCGTTTTGCCCCGAAACGGAGGGTTTCGTGTGAAATCTCCGTCGATTTTGCACAGGAATGGGGCGTCGGCTAGGCGGGAACGCGCACGAGCATCGCGCCACGGTCGGCCCGCAGCGTCACGGCCCGCACGAGGCCGAACTCGTCGCCGTCAAGCTCGAATTCCTGCGGATGCTCGAGCGCGATGCGCACGTTCGCGCCGCGCAGTGTGGTCATCACCCGCTCGGTCGACCAGGCCGTGCGCTCGATGATCTTGCGCCCCACGGCCGACCGCCGCAGCACCCCGTTCTCCCAGGTGACTCGGCGCCAGATCATCAGCCAGCCCAGCACGCCCTTGGGCTGCAGCACCGCAATGTCGAGAATGCCGTCGTCGAGGCGCGCGTCGGGCAGAAACTGGATGTTGCCGGGCAGCAGCCCGCAGTTCGCCACCAATATCGAGCTCACGTGCACCGGCCGGTCGGTGCGGCCTTCGATGCTGTAGCGGATGCGAAAGGGCCGCAGTTTGGGAAGTGCCCGCACCCCGGCGTCCACGTAGGCCAGCCAACCCACCTGCTTCTTCAGGGTGGAGTTCGTGTTCGCGATCATCTGGGCATCGATTCCCAGGCCCGCCATCACGAGGAACACGTGCTCGGTGGTCGTGCGCTCGGCCGAGGTGATCGACGCGATGCCGAGGTCCATGGCCAGGTCGGTCCCGCCGAACGCGATCGCGGTGGCCGCGTCCATGCTGGCAAGCGGGAGCTGCAGGTTGCGCGCGAGCAGGTTGCCCGTGCCGGACGGCACAATCCCGAGGCTCGCGTCCGAGCCGCGCAGGGCCTCCGCCACGGCCCGAACGGTGCCGTCGCCGCCGGCAGCGAGCACCAGGGTGGCTCCGGCGGCGAGGGCGTCTACGGTGGCCTGCTGGCCGGCATCCTCTTCGCTGGTCTCGAACCAGTGGGTCTCGGGCCAACCCGCAGTCGACTCGGCCGCGGCCACGCTCAGGCGCAGCTTCGCAAGGCCAACCTTGATCGGGTTGTACACGACGGCGGCCTGCCGGGTGATGCGTGTGGTGTCGGGGGCTGTCACGTTGCCTAGGGTAGCCGGTCGAGTTGCCGGGCGCTTGTAGACTTGCGCGTGTGATTGATCCGGTGCTGTTACGCGAAAATCCTGACCTCTTCAAGCGTTCGCAGGAGGCCCGTGGGGACTCCGTCGAGGCGGTGGATGCCGCGCTCGTCGCCGATGCCGAGCGCCGGGCGTCCATCACGGCGTTCGAAGACCTGCGCGCCACGCAGAACCTGTTCGGCAAGACGGTGGCCCAGGCCCCGCCCGAGCAGAAGAAGGCCCTCGTGGCCGAGGCCCGTGGCCTCGCCGCGGAGGTGAAGGCGGCCGGCGCGGTGGCCGCCGAGGCCGAGGAACGCTTCACGAAGATCGTGAAGACCATCGCCAACCCCATCATCGACGGCGTCCCGGCCGGCGACGAGGCCAACTTCGTCACCCTGCGCACGCACGGCGACACCCCCGTCTTCGACTTTGAGCCGCGCGACCACCTCGAGCTCGGCGAGCTGCTCGGCGCCATTGACATGCCCCGCGGCGCCAAGGTCTCCGGCACGCGCTTCTACTTCCTCAAGGGCATCGGCGCGCGCCTCGAGATCGCGCTGATGAACATGGCGCTCGACAGGGCACTCACGGCCGGCTTTGTGCCGCTGATCACCCCCACTCTCGTGCGCCCCGAAATCATGGACGGCACCGGCTTCCTCGGCGAGCACAACGACGAGGTCTACTACCTGCCCGGCGACGACCTGTACCTCACGGGCACGAGCGAGGTCGCGCTCGCTGGGTATCACAAAGACGAGATCCTCGACCTGAGCGACGAGCCGCTGCGCTACGCCGGCTGGTCGACCTGCTACCGCCGGGAGGCTGGTTCGGGCGGAAAAGACACCCGCGGCATCATCCGCGTGCACCAGTTCAACAAGCTCGAGATGTTCACCTACGTGCTGCCCGAAAACGCCGAGGTCGAGCACGACCGCCTCGTGGCGCTGCAGGAGAGCATGCTGCAAGATCTCGGCCTCAGCTACCGGGTGATCGATGTGGCCGCCGGCGATCTCGGCGGAAGCGCCGCCCGCAAGTTCGACATCGAGGCCTGGGTTCCCACCCAGGGCGCCTACCGCGAGCTCACGAGCACCAGTAACTGCACCACCTACCAGGCGCGCCGTCTCGACATCCGCTATCGCACCGAGACCGGCAAGACCAGCCCCGTCGCCACCCTGAACGGCACTCTCGCCACCACGCGCTGGATCGTGGCGATCCTCGAAACGCATCAGCAAGCGGATGGCTCGGTGCGGGTGCCGGCGGCCCTCCAGCCCTACCTCGGTGGCCTCGAACTGCTCGAACCCCTCAAGCCGAAGGGCGGCTCGAAGTGAGCGCGGTCGTGGAACGCTGGCTCGTGGCCCTCGACATCGACGGCACCACGATGCACGAAGACGGCACCATCAGCGACGCGATCATCGAGCAGGTGCAACGCCTCGAGGCGGCCGGCCACGCGGTCATGCTCGCGACCGGGCGCTCGGCCGCGGCCGCGCTGCCGGTGCTCGACAGGCTCTCGATCACGCCGCAGTACGTGGTGTGTTCCAACGGCGCCATCACGATGCACCGCGACGCCAGCGCGCCGATGGGCTACCGACGGGAGTGGGTGGAGACCTTCGACCCGAGCGACGTGCTCAACTCGATTCGCCCACACCTCGTCAATGCCCGCTTCGCCGTGGAAGACGAGCACGGCTTCTATCGCTACACCGAGCCGATCCCCGATGCCACTATCGGCATGGACAGCGAGCACGTCGACTTCGACGAGCTGTTACGCCACCGCGCCACCCGCGTCGTCGTGATCTCGCCCGACCACGACATGGAGGACTTCCTGGCGGTCGTCGAGCGCATGGGCCTCAGCAGAGTGAGCTACGCCATCGGCTGGACGGCGTGGCTCGACATCGCACCCGACGGCGTGAACAAGGCCACCGCCATGGAACGGGTGCGCGTCGAGCTGGGCATATCGCGCGAACGTGTCATGGCGGTCGGTGACGGGCGCAACGATATCGACATGCTCAACTGGGCGGCTGAGCAGGGGCGTGGCGTTGCGATGGGGGAGTCGCCCGACGATGTTCTCGCCGCCGGCAACGAGGTCACCGCCACGGTCGTCGATGACGGTCTCGCGCTCGTTCTCGCCACGCTGTAGCAGCCATTCAGCACCTGTTCAGGTGATTCTGTCAGTCTGGGCAGCCTGCCGTCCGTGTAGAATCGGGCGGTGTTCATCTTCGGACGAACCGGGAGGGCTGTCCGAGCGGCCGATGGAGCCAGTCTTGAAAACTGGTGGGCAGAAATGTCTCGTGGGTTCGAATCCCACGCCCTCCGCAGAGTTTTTTCTCCACGTGTGACAGTGTCATGGCCGGCACGCCGATGAAAGGACCTGAGTGAGCGACCAACTCCGCCCCCGCACGAACGGCTCGAAGAACCTCGCCACCGTGGCACGTCACGGTCGGTTGAAGCGATCGACGGCCTTCAAGACGGTGGCCAGGTTCGTCGCGGCAGGTTTGGCCGTGGTTTTGGTCAGTGGTGTGTCTGTGGCCGCGATCGCCACGTTCGACGTGGCGGTGAGTGCGCAGCCCAGCGTGCACCTCGACAACGAAACCAAGGGGCCGGTACCGTCGATCGGCGCCATCGACGGCGGCGTCAACATGCTCGTGGTCGGCAGCGACAGCCGCAAGGGCCAGGATGCGATCTTCGGCCCTGAAGATTCCACCGGGGACCTCAACGATGTCACCATGTTGCTGCACATCTCCGAAGACCACACGAACGCATCCGTCATCAGCTTTCCCCGCGACATGTTCGTGCCGATCCCCTCGTGCAACAAGGTGGACGGCAGCGGTTCCTACAATGCGATGAGCCGCCAGAAGATCAACACCACGCTCACCTACGGCGGACTTGCCTGCACCGTCGCCACTGTGGAGAAGCTCACAGGCCTAGAAATCCCCTTTGCGGCCGAGGTTCAGTTCAGCGGCGTGATGGCCATGTCGACCGCTGTCGGCGGCGTGCCCGTCTGCGTGGCGGAGCCGATCGAGGACGAGTACACCGGCCTCGATCTCGCCGCAGGGGAGTACACCTTGGAGGGGTATGAGGCGCTCCAGTTCCTGCGCACCAGGCATGGCGTCGGCGACGGCAGCGACCTGACCCGCATCAACAACCAGCAGCTGTTCATGTCGTCGCTGGTGCGTACGGTCAAGAGCGCAGACACGCTCTCCGACCCGGGCAAGGTCTACTCCCTGGCCAAGGCCGTCACGGGCAACATGCGGCTCTCTGACAGCCTCAACAACGTGTCGGTCATCGCCTCCATCGCGGTTGCTCTGAAGGACATCGACCTCGATAAGGTCGTTTTCGCCCAGGTGCCCACCGGCAACGTGGAGGGCGGCGTGGTGCCGTCCCAGCCGGCGTTCAAGAACATGTTCACGGCCATTGCAGCTGATGAGTCCATCCAGCTGAGCGGCACGACCGGCGGTGGCACGGTTGCCGACCCGAATGCGCCCGTCACCGAGACGCCAGTGCCCGCCGAACCCGTGGACCCCGCGGTGCCGGTTGACCCGGCGGCGCCGGTGGACCCCGCCGCCACGCCGGTCCCGACCGACACGCCGGGAACGGTCCTCGACGAATCTGTCACCGGCCAGACCGCGGCCGACTACACCTGCTCGGCCGGGCGCACCCTCCAAGACCAGTAGTCCTGAACCCGGCTCGCGTACGGCTAGGATGGACAGGTGTGTTTGCCTAGCAAACACCGAGGAGACGTCGCATAGTTCGGCTTAGTGCACCACCCTGCTAAGGTGGAGTACCCTTTACGGGGTACCGTGGGTTCAAATCCCACCGTCTCCGCAGTGAGGAATTCACGTAATTCCGGCGATTAGTTCATGAAATTCCTGCGGCAACACAAAACCGGCGATTGCATCGCCGGTTTTGTGCGGCCAGCGAGGCGAAGGCCTCCGGTCTTGTGAAGCGAGCACGTGAACATCTCCACTTCACAACCGGAGGCCTTCTTCACGCCCGAAGCTCAGGGCGTGTCACCACACAACCCCAGCCGACCTCTCTGGGCAGTACACCTAGTTGCGCTGGCCCGGCCGTTATTCGAGCAATTTGCCGGCCTGGCTGACGTTTTCCATCAGCGCCGCGATCTGGGCGGGAACCGGCGGGATCTGCTCATGGGCGATCGAGCCATCGGCTGACCACACCAGGTTCACCTGCAAGGCGGGGTCCATGTCCGGGTAATCGCTTCTGTTGTGAGCACCGCGGCTCTCCCGGCGCTCCAGAGCGCAGGCCAGGGTTGCTCGGGCGGCCATGAGGGAGGCGCGCAGGTCGAAGGCATGCGCGAGGCCGGAGAAGCCGGCGACATCCGGATGCACGCCGATTCGTTTCTGGCGATCGTCGAGTTCGTCCAGCTCGCGTAGGCCCTCGAGCAGCCCCGCCTCGTCGCGTACGACCCCACCGAAGTCGGTCATGGTGTTGCGGATGTCTCGCTGCAGGGCTCGCACATTCTCTTCTCCGTCCGAGGCAAGAGTGTCGGTCACCTCGCGTTCCGCGGCGTCGATTGCTTCCTGTGAGCGGTTCTGGGAGGTGATGCCTGCGCTGTATTCCGCTGCAGCCTGACCGACGATCCGGCCGAAGACGAGGAGCTCGATGAGCGAGTTTCCGCCCAGTCGATTTGCTCCGTGCAGCCCGCTGGAGGCCTCGCCGATCGCGTACATCCCCACGACATCGGTGGAGTGGTCGTCTGGTCGCACCCACACGCCGCCCATGGAATAGTGCGCGGTCGGGGCGATTTCGATGGCAGTGGTGGTGACATCCAGCACCTGCAGTTCCAGCATGGTCTGGTAAACGCGGGGCAGGCGCGTCATGATCGTCTCGCGGGGCAGGTGGGAGATGTCGAGCAGCACGCCGCCCTTCGCAGTGCCGCGTCCCTCCTTGATCTCGGTGTATGCGGCCAGCGCAACCCTGTCGCGGGTCGACAGCTCCATTCGCTCAGGGTCGTAGTTGGCCATGAACCGCTCGCCGAGTACGTTTCGCAGCACCCCGCCCTCGCCCCTGGCGGCCTCGCTGATCAGGGTGCCCGCGGCATTTTCCGGCTCGAGGATGCCACTCGGGTGGAACTGGACCAGCTCCGCGTCGCGCAGTCGACCGCCGGCATCCACCGCCAGCTTGAAGGAGTCGCCCGTGTTCTCGTCCCGCCGGCTGGAGGTGCGACGCCAGATGCGGTTATGTCCGCCAGCGGCGATGATGACCGCGTCTGCGATGATCGTCACCCGGCTGCCGTCGCGTAGATCGAAGCCGTACGCACCGAACACCACGTTGTCGCGCACCAAGATGCGGGTTATGTACACCGAATCCAGGATGGGAACCTCGAGCTGGGCGGCTCGGGCGACCAGGGTGCGCTGAATCTCGAGTCCCGTGTAGTCGCCGGCGAACGCGGTTCGACGGTACTTATGGGCTCCAAAATATCGCTGGCTGATACGACCATCAGCCTCGCGCGCGAACGGCATACCCCAGCGCTCGAGATCCTGGATGCCTCGGCCAGCGTTCTTCGTCACAATCTCGGCCGTGTGTGGGTTGGCGAGAAAGTAGCTCTCCTGAATGGTATCGGCTGCGTGCTGTTGCCAACTGTCTTCGGCATCCATCGTGGCCAAAGCCGCATTGATTCCGCCAGCCGCCAACGAGGTGTGTGCGTCGTTCTTGGGGCGTTTGCCGACGGCGAGAACGTCGACTCCGCGTTCGGAGAGTTCGATTGCGGCGCGCAGGCCGGAACCCCCGGTCCCGATGACGAGGACGGAGGTAGAGATGCGGCGACCAGTGACGGTGTTGTCTGGCATGAGAACGGCCTTTCCGGGCAGGAAGACGGAGACGCACCGAGTGCAACTCCCACGGTCAAGCTAGCTCGCGCTGCTGGACTTTTGCTCTAATTTGAGGACGACAGAGGTGCAATGTCCAGGGAGGTTGGTTAAGCGGCTGTGGGATGGTTCGCTTCCGGTTGCTGAGTGGAGTCTGTGGTGATTGTAGTAGTGCAGCCAGGGCTCCACGGCTGCGCGGCGTTCGGTGTCTGAGGTGTAGCAGCCTCCGTAGGCCCAGCCGCCGCCCGTCGCAACACCCCGATGGCGGTGTCGGCTTTCTCGTCAGCGCAGATCTCCGCGGAGGCGACGCTGGAGTTGTCATCGCTGACAGTATGCATGAACGAGGTGCCCGGCCGGGCCGCGCGGTTAGCTGCCCGAAGTCCGGCGTGCCGGGAAGTCGCCGCCCGGTTCGCGCAGCCCTGTTGGCGTCCGACGTAGCGGTGGCCGCCACCGTCGGGAGGAGCGATCCTGCATCCCGGCTACGCAGTGCTGGGCGAATCGGTCGGCCCACCGTTTCGCGTTCGGCTACGAGACCCGGAACATCTTCGCGGCTGACGAAACGCTCCATCCTTCGACGATGATCAGACGAGCCAGCTGAAATGAAACTGCTTTACCTGTGCCCGTAAGGCAGGATCATTACCGGCAACGCCTGCGGAATCTGCGGCTGCGTATGCCTTGCAATCCGCTGCTTCCTGGGCTGACGCGTTAAGAATGCCAGCTCTCGCAATGACGATGTCCACGACTTCCGCGGACGTGACCGCGGGGGCGGCAGCCTATGTTGCAGCAGGCGTGAACGGGATTGCCTGTCGCTTGTTATTCTCAATGCCGGCAGAACATGCAGTGAGGACAAACAGCCCAATGGACGGCAACTCGATTCCGGTGAGAAGTCGTCCGGGATTTGATTCCTCCGACCCCAGAGAACGCGAGGAAGTCGGAAAGCATGAGGGGCAGGTCGTCGAGGTCGTTGTCCTCGAGGTACTTCGCTCTTGTCGCCTCCGAGATAAAGCGTGTTTCGATGAAGTGGCCTCATTTTCGGTTGGGGTCCACAGAAGCCAAGTTATTCGCTGCGCCAACCTCCTCGAGGTGTACCGGTCGGGCACTGAGGTGGAATTAATTCGGCGATGTGATGGAATCGAAACTATTCGTCGCAGCTCCCTTTAGCTCTATGAGTGGCCTGTGGGAATTACGTAAACTACCCGCACAGAGGAATTCACGTAATTCCAGCGATTAGTTCATGAAATTCTTGCGGCAACAAAAAACCGGCGATTGCATCGCCGGTTTCTTGCATTAAAGCGCTGATTCCGAGAGTGCTACCCCGGAGAAACGCCGCTATCCGGGCGTGTTCGGCGGTTAAACACCGCATCGCCCTGTTTTTGGCAGGGCGAAGCGACTTGTGAGTATTTGCGGGTTTGGGGGCCAGTGAATATTGCCTTCGGGGGCCACCGGTATTGCCTCTGGGCGCCACGCAGTCGCGCGATCGGGGGCCAGTTGAGAAAACACACCCACCGCGCGAATGTCTGTGCCGCGACCTGGGCGGCGGTGTGTTCGCGCATGTTGTGGCCGCCGGTCTCGACCCAGATGGTGTTGTGCACGGTGCGGTCCATGTTCGCGTCGGCGTGAACCCCGAAGCTGAGGCGCTGGCGCCAATCCCGTTGCGCGTCCTGGGCCCAAATCGCCGTTGATGGTCGGTCGCAATGCCACTCGAGGAGTTCCAGCAGCATGATCCTGGGGCTTTGGTCGGGCTAGTTCAGGAGCTACTCATCGGCCTACAACAGCGAAAACGTGGCGTACTCGTTCACGGACTTCGTGGTCCCGGAGGGTTGGTCACGGGCCAGCTGCCTGGCCGCTTCGAGCTCTGGCCGGAAGGAGCAAAGCCGATGGCCCCCAACAGCAAATATTCAGTGGCCCCCGAGCACGCCACTGGCGACACCACCCGGTGGCCCCCAAAGTCAATATCGGTGGCCCCCAGAAGCGCTAATACTCAACTTGTACTGCACGTAACGGAATTGTTGACGACCTGGCGGCTTAGCTCGGTGGTGGTGACGGCGCCGTGTCGGTGGGCGGCGTCGCCGCAGTGATTTCCGCGCTGGAGTAGTACGTGCTCGCGAAGGACTTGTTCTTCGTGGTGAGGGGTACTCGGGCCAGCTCGCTCTGAATGAACGTCAGAATCTTTCGGATGTTGGCTGAGACGAGCGCAAGGGTGACGGCCAGTGACGCGAAGGTATTGCCGCGGGCACGTCGCTTCATGGGGGAATCAATGTCTTCAGTCGCAGAGTCCTTGATGAATGCGTTCTGCGATTCGACGGTGTCGCGGGGGCGTAGAAGCTCTTCCACACGGGACTTTTATGCGGGTAGGTCTGCGCGTATTTGAGAGCCCTGTCCTTGGCAGGGACTTCCCCGGCGGGTATCACCGTGCCAAACGCTCCAATGCGCTCACGTCTCACGTCCACCCCGCTGCCTCCGTGTTGTGCAGAGGAGTACTAAGTAAAAAAAATGACTTTAGTGCAGAGGAGTAGGGAAATTCCATCGCTCAACACTCGCCTGCACAACCCCGGAAACACGCGGCATCTTGTGCAGACGTGAACGGAAAATGACATTTCAGCTGCGAGATGCGAGCCGCGCCTGTGTCTCAGGAACCTTTACTTTTCTGAGGCTTTCCATGGCCGCCGCCAGCCAAAGCACTGGACGACAGCGACGACGAGTGCTTCTGGACCAGCTTTCTGCGGTCGTTGAAGGCCCGCGGCCACGCCGGGTCAAGCTGGTCCTGGCTGACGCTCACACCGGCCTGAAGAAGGACATCGGGACAATGTTCCCGGGAGCGGGCTGGCAACACTGCCGGGTGCACCTCATGCGCGACGTCCACGCCGTGATCCCGCAAGGATCGCAGACTGTGGTGGCCTCGATAGCCGGACCATCTTCACCCAGCCCGACAGCGAGCACATCGACAGGCAGTTCCGCGAGGTCACCACGATGCTCGGCCGCTCGCATGGCGAGTAGCGCTTGTAGGTAGCGGTAGTCCAGCGACTCGGTAGCAGGATTCCGGGAACACGGTAGCGCTGGCGCTAATGAACTGCTGGGCTGTGGAAGGACAACGCGCAAGGCGTTGTCGTTCCATTGTTAAGGGCGGGTCATGGCGGATTATCGGAAAATATTGGGGTTGTTGCTCGAGGGGCGGAGCTACCGCGAAGTCGTAGAGATCGCTGGGTGCTCGCATCGCGACGTCGCCCGGGTCCGGCAAGAGGTCCAGGAACGAGGTGTCACCTCGGCGGTCGCGGTCAGCGACGCCGAGCTGACGGAATGGTTCCCCGACGGGCGCCGGAAAGTGTCGGCGGAGTATGACCAGCCCGACTTGTCTCGGGTTCTGGCATCAATGAAGGCGAACCGGCACTTCACGTTGCTGCTGGCGTGGCGTCGGTACGTCGACGCCAAGGACGCCGGGAAAAAGTACGGGTACTCGCAGTTCTGCGCCCTGTTCACCGGCTACCTCCGCACCCACGATCTCGTCGCGGTGCTGCGCCATGAGCCGGGTCGGGCGATGCTGGTCGACTGGGCCGGCGACACGATGGACATCGTTGACACGATCACCGGCGAGGTGGTCCGAGCGATCTTGTTCGTCGCGGTGTTGCCGTTTTCAGGGCTTCTGTTCTGCCGAGCTTACGCGGATATGAAGTCCCCGGCGTGGCTCGATGCGCACGTTCGAGCGTTCGCATTCTTCGGCGGCGTGACGCAGATCGTCGTGCCGGACAACCCGACGACCTCCACTCACCAGACACATAAGGGCGATGCGGAGCGGGTCGTCAACGCGAGGTATCAGCAGCTCGCGGATCACTACCAGACCGCGATTGTCCCGGCCCGAGTGAAGAAACCCCGCGATAAGGCGGCTGCGGAGAACGCGGTGAACGTGGTCAACAAACGAGTCATCGGCTACCTCGAGGACGACGTCTTCACGACGCTGAGCGAGTTGAATACGGCGATCGAAGAGCGCGTGCGTGAGATCAACCATGACATCCGCCGCGCCGACGACACGACCAGGTGGGAACGCTTCGACATGGAGGAGCGCGAGTTGCTCGGCCCTTTGCCCGATGCCGGGTTCGAGGATGTGCAGTGGAAGGAGCTGAAGGCGGCCCGGAATTACCACGTCACCGCGGACACGCAACGGTATTCCGTGCCCTTCGGGTTGGCGGGCAAGCTGCTGCGGGTTCGGCTGACGTCGTCCCTGGTGACGGTCTTCGACGGGCACGAGAGCATCTGCGAACATCCTCGGCTGACGGGGAGGAAAGGCCAGTACTCGACTCTTCCGGACCACGTCCCGCCGCAGCACCGCGATATCGACGGGTTGTGGTCAAGGCGGTGGTTCATCGACCGGGCGCGCAGCGTTGGGCCGGCCACCGTCACGGTGATCGAGCACATCCTCGACAGCCAGGTGATCGAGGCGCAGGGCTACCTGGCCTGCCAGAACATCCTCGACGGGCTCGGTAAGAACAACCGGGAACGGCTGGAGGCGGCCTGCCAGGCACTCGTGAACCGAGGCACCCATCCGACGTATTCGACGCTGAAACGGTTGATGGCGGCGATCGATAGTGACGCGAAGAAGCCCCGGCCGGTGACCCCGGCAGCCTCGACAGGCAAACGCAGCAACACGGTCGTGTTCCGCGACACCATCTCGGACGTTTACGTCCGCGATGCCTCCCACTACGCAGGCGACGAGGAGGGGAAGTGATGTTCACCAGCATCGATTACGACAAGTTCCGGGCCCTGCGCGTGACCCACGTCGCGACGCGCCTGGAGGAACTCATCCAAGACGAAGGCAACGACACCCTCACCCCCGAGCAGCTGTTCCTGACCGCGGTCGACGACGCGTTGGAGTCCCGTCGTATCAACAAGGTCGACAAGCTCATCCGCCAAGCTGCTTTCCCGATCCCGGGGGCCACGGTCGCGGAGGTCGACTACCGCGACGGGCGCGGGATCACCCCAGTCAGAATGCGACGCTATGCCGCCCATGACTGGCGCTCCGATGCGACGAACCTCCTCATCATTTCGCCCACCGGAGGCGGGAAGACCTACCTCGCCTGCGCGCTGGCCATCGGCGCCTGCCAGAGTGAGCACTCCGTTCTCTACTTCCGGATGGACGACCTCGCCCGAAGGCTTGTCATCGCCCGCGGCGACGGAATCGCCCATCAGAAGCTGTTGAACGAGCTCTCCAACATCGACCTGCTCATCATCGACGACTTCCTCACAGTCGGCATCGACAGCGACGCCGCCAGCGACTTGTTCGCGATCCTCGCGAACAGGGAACACCGACTACCCACGATGATCGCCTCGCAGACCGGGCCAAAGCACTGGGTCGCCGAGCTGCCCGACCGGGTCGCCGCGGACTCGATCGTGAACCGCCTCGCCAACAACGCCCGGATCATCAACCTCGGCCAGATTGACATGCGCCGGCACCGCAACGACCAAGCCCGCGCCCACGAGACCTACTGGGAGTGACCGAAGCGGCCCGGGCGCAAAACCCGGGCCGCTACCGGCTCTTCAGAACTGCGCTACCAGGTGCCTGGACTACCGCTACCATCAAGCGCCACTCGCCAGCTCGCACCCGAAGGTCGCCGCGATGCTCGTCGACGCTCTACCGGACCTACTCGCGTTCGCTGCGTTTCCTTGACGTAAAGCACACTTCTCCTGTTTAATGACCACAGAAGGGGAGTAATCCTCGCTTCGCATCGTCAATACGTTCCCGCCGCGGGTTCCGGTGCGCAGGGCCGCAAGGCAGATGAGACCTTCACGAACATTTCGTGGAGGTCTTTGTCATGACTGTCCCCCTGTGGGCGTGGTTCGCTGTCCTGGGTGTGATCCTGCTGATGCTCGCCGTTGATCTGGTCGCCCACCGCACAGCTCACGTCATCGGCGTACGGGAAGCCGCCGTCTGGTCGATCGTGTGGGTGACTCTCGGTGTCGTGTTCGGCGTGCTGGTGTGGACGTTGTGGGGGGCGGAATTCGGGCAGCAGTACTTCGCTGGCTACCTGATCGAGAAATCCCTCGCGGTAGACAACGTGTTCATCTGGGCGATCATCTTCGCCGCGTTCGCGGTCCCGCGCGAGTACCAGCACCGAGTGCTGTTCCTCGGCGTCTTGGGCGCCCTGATATTCCGCGGGATTTTCATCGCCGCCGGCGCCGCGCTGATCGAGAACTTCTCATGGATCCTGTACGTATTCGCCGCGTTCCTGATCTACACCGGGTGGCGGATGTTCCGCTCCCGCAACGACCACGTGCACCCCGAGAAATCCCGCATCCTCAAGATATTTCGCCGGTTCGTGCCGATGACCGACGCCTACCACGGGCAGAAGTTCCTGATCCGAAAGGCGGGAATCGTCTTGGCGACCCCGCTGCTGGCCGTGCTGGTACTAGTGGAAATCACCGACATCATCTTCGCCGTCGACTCGATCCCGGCCATATTCGCCGTCACGAGCGAACCGTTCCTGGTCTTCACCGCGAACGCGTTTGCCATCCTGGGGCTTCGGGCGATGTACTTCCTGCTCGCGGACCTGATCCATCGCTTCATTTACCTCAAGATCGGACTCGCGTTCGTCCTGATCTGGGTAGGTATCAAGATGCTGCTCCTGGACGTCTTCTACATCCCCACCACTATCAGCCTGGCAGTAGTCGTGACCATCATCACGGTATCCATCACGACCAGCCTCCGCGCCACCCGCGGTCAGGGCCGACGCGAAGTGCAAACCGAGGCCGCAGGGGCGTTCCGGATCGCCACCGTCGAGGAACTTGCCGCGGTCGAGCCGGTCTTCCGCCGCCGCGGACGAGTGCCCGCCGGTAGCGGGAAGGATCGCTCCGATGAGTGACCTCGACCCTTCGGTGGCACCGGTCTCTGATCCCCAGACAGTGCGGAGAGGCCGTCGAGTCTCTTCGGCGGCGGTGTTTGCGTTGCCTCTGCTCGCCCTGGTCGGCATTCTGGTCGTCGCGTGGACCGCAGGTGTCGAGGACACCTGCGGGGGCCCTGTGCCGGGATGCAGCAGTCTCCGCAATGCAGGAGACATCCCGGTGATGGTCCGGGCTGTCATCGATCAATACGATACGGAGACTCTGGTCGAGGGAGGGGAACGGGTGCTGCTGGGTGACTGGCGAAACGGCGTGAGGGTGGATCACGGGCAGTGCCTCGTCATCGAGGGTGGCCCGTTCTGGGACGCCCTCACGGTAATCGACCGCACCACTGAGGCGACCGGGGTGTGGCATCCGTTCGATGACTGGGGCGCCTGGCTGTGGCTGCACGGCGGGGCCTGCCCGGAACCGAGCGGATCACGATGACGCACGCTCCCCGCGGCTGCCAGCTCCGCGGCCCCGCGCACGAAGCGCCGGACGGCAGCATGGCCCTAGCTGGGGTTCTGTGGCCTGCAGACCTCCTCAAGCTCACCCGCCACGATGACCTGTGCGTGCACATCATCCTTCCCCGCGACAAGGACCGCTGGGCGGGACTGTTCGCCGGCGTGCGAGTGCTGGCCGAACGGACCGCGCACGTCGGGGTGCATGTGCAGCCGGAGCGTGGCGGATTCAGCATCGATCCGGTCGTACTTTTAGGATCCAGTGATCGCCGACGTCGGGCGATGCTCGTCGCGGTAATTCGGGATGCAGGCACTGCGGGTGTAGAGCTGACGCCATCGCAGGTCTACGTCGAAACCTTTAGCGCCACGCGCGCGACACTTCGGCTCCCGGTTCCCGCTGGAAGGTTCAGCGAATGGGGGCTACTGTGCGTCGCGTGGTTCCCACTCACCCCTCTGTTTTCTTCGAAACCCCAGATCCCTTGGTGATGCTGGGGTAGTCGACCGCTTTGTCGGTACCCGTATTCCTCAGCTACGGAAAGGAGCACGCATGAACTGCCCCCACGATGGAGCCGTGCTGGTGGTCGCTCGCCCCACTGGCATCGAGATCGAAGTCTGCCCGTGGCGACGACCATGGCCTGGGAGAAGACGCGGTGGTTGACGCCGGCCTTGCAGTACGTGGCGTCGAGGAACACATAGGGGTAGCCCGTCACGCCGAGATCACGTCCACGGAACGTGGCCACTTCCCTGTCGAGATCGGCGCAAATCCGGGATACTTCGGACTTGGAGATGCCGGTGTCGGCGGTAAGGGCTTTGACCAGGTCGTCAACTTTCCTCGTCGAGACGCCGTGGAGGTAAGCCTCCCTTACGACGGCGAACAGGGCCTGGTCAACACATCGGCGACGCTCGAGGAGAGCGGGAAAGAACGACCCTTGCCGCAGCTTGGGGATCTTGAGATTCAGGTCGCCGGCCGTCGTCGTGAGGACGCGCGGGCGGGTGCCGTTGCGCTGGTTGGTGCGGTCCTCGGAGCGTTCGAAACGGCCGGCGCCGATGTGCGCGGTGGCCTCGGCGTCGATGAGTTCTTGGTAGAGCGTTTCGGTCACCGTTCGGATTCGGTCGGTGACGTCGGTGAGCTTGAGTTCCGAGAGGAGCGCGAGCAGGGTAGACTGGTCTAGAGCCATCGTGTGATGTGTCTTTCTGCGAGGAACTTTGAACGGTTCTCACTGACCATCGCACGGTGGTTCGTTTCGTTGTTATTCCAACGATCGAACCCCGGGAATTAGACCACTCAGGGGGACGTGACAGCCGTGAGCCCCGGCCAACACCGGAGCTCACGGTTTTTTGTGCGTCCGAATCGGCGTTTGCCCGCATTGTGCCCACGAGTGAGACAGCTGAAGCATAAAAAATGCTCGTAGTGTTGTTGACCGGAGGGATGGCAGCAGTTCCGGATGCCGCAGATCCTGGGCGAGGTTGGAACATGCCGAGTGGCTTGAGGTGAAGTGTTCCGGTATTTGGTCGGCACTCATGGATTGCAATGGTCGCACCCTCCTGGATCGGCGTGGGTATGATTTCGTGGTGTACGGGTGTGGTGAGCGCACCGGCCGCAGCCATTGATATCGGCTGCGATGGCCCGGGTTGCGGTTCCGCACAAAGAGCAGGGCAGGCCGAGTTCGACATTGGTATGGCCAAACCCGGGCGCTCGGCAGCGCGGACACTCTGTGGCCAGCCGCTGGGCCATTTTTTCGCAGAGCGAGCGGATGGCTGCGGCGCGGGACGGTGCCTTGTGGGCACGGTAGTCCGGAAGGATTACCAGAGAGTGGCGCTGTCTCAGAAGCGCTTCAGCGGTGTCGCCGAGGACCTCGAGTTGGGTGATGTTCTTATGGGCGGTCGTTCGGTCGTTTCGGGTGCTCTGCAGTATGACTCCTTGGCCCGGGAAGCCAATAGCTAGCGCGAAGGTGAGGGCTTCGTGGGGGCTGGCGATGTGGCGTCCCCCGGGCACTGGAGATATGGTGATGCTCCCTTCGACAATTTCCAGGCCCAGGGTGTCGTCAATGAAGATGAGAAGTTCAATGTTCTTCATGAGGGGTCCGAATTCGGAGGTAAAGGTGCCTTCGGAGGCCAGGCCGAGGGCGGTTCCGGCCAATTGCATGCCGAGTTGGGCTTTCGTGCGTGCCGCCTCGCGGGGGCTGAGGGTGCGGGGGATTTCGCCAGCGAACGTGCCGAACTGGTCGGTGTCCAGACCGGTCGCCGCGGTGACGGTCGCGCCCAGGGCGTTCTGGAATGCGTCGTGGGCGAGCAATTCTTTGCCGTGCATTGTGGCGAAGGTGATGGCGCGTCCGGTGTAGGCCGTGCGAGGGCGGGTCACTGGAAGTATTCAGGCCGGGAGACGTAGGTGTCGGAGACGAACATGACACCACTGGAGGTGCTGAGAAGTTCCTGGACCGCGCCGATCAGCTCACCGGCGTTGGGCGGCGGGAGCACGGTTATGAGCATTGTTAGGGTGTCATATTCGTTGAAGAGTAAAGCCCCGGAGTGCTGGCCATGGTGTCCGATTCCGGACACCCCTGACACTGACGTGTAGCCGGTGGCTCCGGCGGAGGTGATAAGTTCGCGGATTGCGGGGGCGTCGCGGGCGGGAACGACAACCTCCAGCCGGGTCATTTGAGTCAGGTTGTTCATGGTCAGATGCCTTTCAGTGCGGTGGAGGCGACCGTCCAGCCGTAGGTCGTGTATCGGTACCACGAGGCTGCGGGGTCGGTGCGTGCGGTCAGGGTGATCCAGTCGTTGTCGAGCAGGTTTCGCAACACCTGGTTGCGCGAAACGATGCGTCCGATGCTGCCCAGGGGCGCTTGGATGATGACGGTCAGGCGCAGCGGTTCGTGGAGCAGCTGATCGCCCAAGCCAACGGATTGCCAGGGCAGGCCGCGGCGAAGGTCGCCGGCGTGGCCGGCGAGTACTCCGATGGTGCCGACGGCATTGTGAATTGTCTTCGTTCCGGCACCGAGGGTGGCGGGGTTGAGGGCGGAGAAGTAGTACTGGTGGTTGATCCACTGGGCGACCACCAAGGGTGCGGTCATGATCGTTTCCAACGCGGTACCGTCCAGGTCTAACTCTGTTTGGTAGGAGTGAAGGAACACTCGCCGGTTCAGGTTGACGCCGCGGGTCATCTGACGAGGTCCGATTATCATCGCGGCGTTTCCAGCGAGCCCGAGCTCTGGATAGACTTCCGCCCAATCGTGGGCGCGCCCCTGTACCCGGGCGGGGGAGTGCGGGGACGCTCCGGGCAGGTCCTGGGCGCGTTCCCTGACCAGCCTTTCGGCGGCGGTGTGCTGGGCTCGGTCGAAGGCGTGCGCCGCATCGACATGACTCTGCGGGATGAGGTGCCGGTCAAGGAGCGCGACGGCGTCGGTGACGGTGTTGTGCTCAGCTGCGATGAAGAAGCTGTCGGAGGGGATGTCGATTCCGCGGACCGCCAGAAGGGCGCGGACCTCGGGGTCGTTGAAGATGGCGGCGGAGGCGCGGGCATTAGCCGCTCCGGGGTTGCCGCCGCAGGCACCACAATCCAAAGCGGACTGGTACAGGTTGTTTGTCGACTCGGATGCGTGGCCGGCCAGCACGATCAGCGGGGCGAAACGGGTGATGCCCATCATCCGTACCGCGGTTTCCGCCATCGCGGTGCGCTCTTCCAACGTGAACGTGTCGGCGACTGTCACGTTGCTCGGGAGAGGGGTCGTCGCTGGGGTCAGGAATCGGTGGATTCGTGCCTGCAACGTGGGGGTGAGAGTGCGGAGCACGCTGACGGCGCCGAACAGCCAGCCAGATACCTCCGCGAACGCGAAGGGTGTGACTGCGCCGGAGTCGGCACGGTGGGTTGATCGCCGGAGCGCGTCCCGGGTGCGACCGCGCAGGACGTGGTCTTCAGCCTGTGCCGAGTGGGTTGGGTGTTCGGTGAGGTGGTGCCGTGCGGTCAGGAGGGCCGGCAACGCATTAATGCCCCCGCGGGCTCTGTACCGGGAGAAGCGCACGGGGACGCCGAAGAATCCGGCGAACCCGAACGTTTCCACGTCGGGCAGGACTTCGAGGTGACGTCGCATGCCTTCGGATCGAGGATCGATGCACATCACCAGTTGAAGTCGGGGACGAGGTGTGGAGGGACCGGTGGTCCTAAGGGCGTCCATCAGGGTGGCTCGGTAATGCAGTTCGTAGGCCTTCTGCCACGTCAAAGCGTGGTCGGACAGCGGATGGGTGGCCAAGACCCAGCTCACGGCCACGGTGTCGCCCCGGTCTGCCCGACTGCCGGCAATCGACCGGGCAACCTGCTCGGCCCTGTTCCAGAGGGACGGTGGCGTCTCGTCGGCCAGGACCGGTCTGTGGGGTGATAGCAGGCGGGTTGCGCCGAGCACGGCGTTGAGGGTCAATCTCACGCCCAGGTAGGAGAGCAGATCGATGTCCCCGATCTTTTCGGCCCGCCACTTGATGTGGCTGACCCAGCCCGGCAGATGCTGGAGCTCGGTTCGGAGCGTCTCTGTCACCGCCTCCGGCGGGACTCCGAGTTTGCCCAGCGCCCACGACAGTGCGGCGTCGGGCTCGCCGGGCAATTCGGCCAGCGTGCGGCGCGCCGCTCGGGGGAGTGCCGGGTCCCGCCGGGCCAGGGTTCGCCACGCTTGGTAAAAGCCGTGCTGCTTGTGGGGCATCGCCCAGAGCGGGTCCGGGTTCAGGTAGGACGACACCCAGGTGGCCAAGTACTCGTCCAGCCAGGGCGCTGATGGTGCAGTAGCGGCGGGAGAATGCCACTGCGCGTTCTTCATGTCCAGGATAGCCACGCTCATCGCCGACACGCTTTTCCCGCCGAGGGTGAGCTGGCCGGCGAGTTCGGGGACGCGCTCGATCAGTGCTGCCTCGAGGTCTGCGGTGACGATGCGGCCACAGGCGGCGTCGGCGAGGTAGGCGTCTCGGGACCGGGCGAGGACCACGCCCGGGGTGACGGCCGTCTCGAATGGACGAGTTTCGTGGCCCGCGAGAGGGTTCACAGCAATGAAGGACTCCACCGGCCAGGACGGGACAATGTCTTGGGCCGCTCTGGCCACTTGGGCACGAAGAATCAAATTCATGACAGCACTCCTGTGGTCACTGGCGGGCGGGGGATAGCGGGCGGGCGGGGGAGGGCGGTCGTCACGGTTCTGGAGTAAACGAGGTCGCGCAGGTGCACAGTCCGGTACGGGTTGCGGGAGAGCAGTTGGACCGCGATAAGGCCGACGGCGGGCACGGCCAGCAGCCAGGCGGGGGCGGCGTTGATCGTGGTCGAGGGCTCCAATGTCGTTGTGAACACCTGCAGAAGGGCCACATATCCGAACGCCAGCACCACTATGGAGGCCGTGCCGGTGAGGAACGTTCGGGGGGAGAAAGTGGTGCCCAGCGCTGTGCCCAGGGCAACGCCGGCGGTCACGGCTACGAACATGAGCAGAGCGCTTCCGGCCGGTGACACGGTGGGGGCGAAGACCCATTTTGCTGCGGCCAGCGCCGCCAACGGAACCAGCGCCGAGATGGTCACGGCTGCAGCGAGTGCAAACGGAGAGTGGACCTTTCGGGGTGGCAGGTCCCGGTCGATGGCGTGCTGGCGCACCCCCATGCCTGCCCCGAGAAAGAGAGTCGACTTGAACAGGGAGTGGGCTACCAGATGGAAGATTGCGGCCGCAAACACGCCCAAACCGCAGGCCATGATCATGAACCCCATCTGCGCCATTGTGGAGAACACCAGCCGTCCCTTCACATCCGGCCGGACCAGGCGGACCGCCGATGCGTAGACCAGCGTCACGGCACCGGCCACAAAGACCCCGATCATCACGGCCTGGTGCGGCGCGATGGCCGGGGCGAATCGGATCAGCAGGATCGCACCGGCGTTGACCACGCCGGCGTGCATCAGCGCAGACACCGGCGTGGGCGCCGCCAACGTGAACGGCAACCAGCCATGGAAAGGGATCTGGCTGGAGCGAGCCAACGCCGAGACCACGAGGAGCGCGGCACTGGTCAGTTGAACCGGAAGCGGCAACGACTCCGCGACCGCACCAAGCTGATCCAGACGAATGTCTCCTCGGGCGGTAAACAGCAGGATGGCGACCGGAATCAGGAAAGCGGTGTCAGCGATCATGAACCGGAATCCGGCGCGCCGGATCCCATCGCGGGCCTGCGCAAGCGGGAGATAGGTTGCCAGGAGCATAACGAGGGCCGCCCCCGCTCCAATCCAGGCGACGGTGAACAGGGCCACTGACCCGGCGCACACCATCACGACGGTGAAACCGGTGAGCAGGTTGGCTGCAACGACAAACCAGACCTGTCGAAGGTCGCCCCGGAGGTATCGAATCGCGAAGACCTGAATCAGCGCGCTGAGTCCCAGCACCAGCATCGACAAGATCAACGCCAAGGCATCCAAGCTCACAGAGGTGGACCCGAACACCACCTCTTCGGGCTGGTACGGCGCGGCAGCGGACGCGATAGCGACCGAGACAGTCGTGACAAACCCTATCCCGACCACGATCGCCGCCAAGCGGGCGGCCCTGTCCCCGCCTGCCCCCACCCAGCCGAGGAGCGCGGCGCAGAGCCCTGCGATCCACGGCGTGAGTGTCACTCCACCCACAACAAACCAATCAGACATCGCCACCTCTCAAAGCACGACTTATAAAACAGGAAAAGCATAGCACGTGTTTAGTGTCTGGAATTGAGTGTAGAGAGAAGTTCGTCGGGTGGGAGATAATTGAGAGATGGCGACCTGGACGTTTCTGACCAATCACGCCCACGTGTTGTTGTGCGTGGCGGACAACGCGAACGTGCGGCTGCGCGACGTCGCCGTCCAGGTCGGTATCACTGAGCGAGCCGCACAGCGCATCGTCACCGAGCTGGAAGAGGCGGGCTACCTAGACCGCGAACGCGAAGGACGCCGCAACACCTACCGGCTTAACACCGCGATGCCACTTCGGCATCCCCTGGATCGCGATCATCGCATCGGGGAGCTTCTTGCTGCCTTCGCCAACAGTCAAGGCAAGTAGCAGATCCGCGGGTCTCGCTGTCTGACTCCGTATGGGTGTGCCTGGCTGCCGTTCTTCCCGCCGCCGCTGTCGCTGGCTCGACTTCTCTTGGGCCCGACCGCCGAGCGAAGTCCACTGTTGCGAGGGATAGCCACCATCGGCAGCGGGGAAGAATTCACTACTGTCGCTGTGCGAAATGGCTGCGGCGACTTTCGGCTGGCCTGCCGAAATTGTAGCCCTGGAACGATTCGGTGGCCCCGAACCCGGAGGTCAGCAGAAATCGAGGCCAACGGCCTGTTGGCGCGGTGAAGGTCGTCTTGGAAACTATTTCGGCAGGTTTACTGACGGAGTTGCCCCGTGGCCGAAAACGGTAGACACCAAGTTCCACCCCGTGTCGTTCTCACCCTCGGGCTCGCCGACCAGACTGAAGTGCTGTCTGCTGCGATTCTCGCGAGCAATTGCTTCCGCGGGGCGGGGGCCCACGCCATCTGGCTGCCGGCCCTGCGCGCGAACTCGTGGTACTGATGGGACGCGCGGCCCTCGTGGCCAGCGAACTCAGAGCCTGCTGGGCCGTGGCCTGGGCCGACCTTCGTGACACCCCGACCCGGGCGGCACCCCTGCCGACCTGGAACTGCTCGACCTAATACCGGTTCCGGGCCCGGTCCGTGGCCCCGAACTCGAAGTGCTCGCGCTCGTGGCCAACGGGCATTCGAACGGCCAGATCGGCGAGGCTCTCGGCTGCAGCCCCCAAGCCGTGAAATGGCATCTCGCCCGTGTCATGCGTGAATGGAAGGTGTGCAACCGCGCGTCGCAATGTTGGCTCTTCGTACAACGTTCCGGGCGGCGCGCACGCGCCGAGCTAGCCTCAACACGGACCTGTTCGGCAGGATCCCGTTCAACCTGCGACGCATGCACCGCACCCGTGAAAACGAGAAAGTTGTGAGGCACGCGCATCATGAAACTTCTCATGTCGTCAGTCGGAGCAGCCAGCATTGGCGGCCTGCTCCTCGCACTTCTCCCCCCGATCGCAGCGATCGGGGCTTGGGTCAGGAGTCCTCGGGCTGGTGTACTTCGGCTGGAGCCTGCTTCGGGTCGGCGGTCGGGGCCACACCGGGCGCGTGCTTATCGTGATAGAGCTCATCGTGCAGGTCGGCGGCCGACTCTTCTTTGAGGTGCTCCCACGTGGACTTCGATACGTGCTTCATCAATTGGCTCTCCCTTCGTTCCCGACGGGGGAACCAGTGCGTAGTATCCTCGGTCCCAACGCTGGACTCCAGCGTTGAGAAGGCCAACAGCGGGCTGTGAATATCAAACGGATGTCGGCGCCGTCGCCCCACTGCACTCTCACACTTTCGTCATGGGTTGCTCATAGCATTCCCACATCACGCCTCCAGATCCGCGCGCCAGTCTGATCGTGCTCGGAAAGGAGCACACGATGACCGATACAACCCCCGGCGCCACCCCTGCACAGCCTTCCAACAGCGCCGCCGTGGACGGTCCAGTGGTTTGCGCGAGCGACGTCTCTCTGCCAACCGACTCCGCCTTCGGCCCCGCCGCGACCAGGATCGGCAACCGTCGTCGCCGCACTGCCCTGATCGCGACGCTCGCCATCGGCACGATGCTGGGCGGGGTGTCCGGGGCAGGTGTCGCCGCCCTGCTCGCGTCGAACAACAGCGGCACGCCCGTGGTTGCGGCTCAGACCTCCGGCGTCACCGGAAGTGTCGTGGTCAACGACACGTCTACCGCGAGCGCCGTGAGCAGCGCCGCGGCGAAGGCAGCGCCGAGCGTTGTCACGATCAGCGTCACGAGCGGCAGTCAGGGCGGCACCGGCTCCGGCGTGATCCTCTCTTCCGACGGCTACGTGCTCACGAACACCCACGTCGTTACTCTCGAGGGCGCGGTTTCTGACGCGACGATCGAGGTCACCGCGAGCGATGGAACGATCTACGCTGCCACGCTTGTGGGCACCGACCCCACCTCCGACCTCGCCGTCATCAAGCTCACGGATGCAACGGGGCTGGCCCCCATCACATGGGCCGACTCGAGCAAGCTCAACGTGGGCGACCAGACCATCGCCATCGGCGCCCCGCTCGACCTCCCCGGCACCGTCACCACCGGCATCGTCAGCGCGCTCAACCGCAGCATTTCCATCGCCTCGTCGGCCGCACCAGACTCGACAGACCAAACCACGCCCGACCAGGGCAGCGGCGCGAGCCCCTACTTCAACTTCGACCTGCCGGGAACCCAGTCGCAGTCCACGCGGGCAGCGACCACGAGCATCTCGCTCTCGGTGATCCAAACGGATGCTGCCATCAACCCCGGCAACTCCGGCGGCGCGCTGCTGAACGCCCAGGGTGAACTGATCGGCGTGAACGTGGCCATCGCCAGCGCGGGTTCGTCGTCGGGCTCCGCATCCGGGAGTATCGGCGTGGGCTTCTCCGTCCCGTCGAACCTCGCCAAACGCGTCTCCGATGAAATCATGGACACCGGCTCGGCCACCCACGGCCTGCTGGGCGCAAGCGTCACCGACTCCACCACCGGAAGCGTGGGTGCCCTCATCAACGAGGTCAGCTCCGGCGGCGGCGCCGAAAACGCCGGACTGCAGAAGGGCGACATCGTCACGAACCTCGGCGGCTACCCCATCACCGACGCGAACGACCTCACGGCCCAAGTGCGCGCCCTAGCCGCCGGGGCTGAGGTCACTGCCACCTATATCCGCGCCGGCCAGACGTACACAACCACCGTCGCGGTCGGCTCCCTCTCCTGAGCTGAGGCCGGCAGAGCGGATGCCGACGCTGCTGCCGTGCTTCAGGCATCCGCTTTCTGGATTCCCGGCGGCCGACGCGCGTGGCGAAATCAGGTAATCCGAGCCGACCGGATGCTGCCACGCGCGAACCAGTGCGGCAACCGCGCCGGGTCACGAACGATTTCCTGAATGCGCCCCTGCGGCCGCGGATCGCCCCTCAACCCGTGTCTCACCTGCCGTCCGACAGGGCGGTAAAATCAGACCAACACGAGGAAGTGGTGGTGCAATGGGTCGGGGTCGTTCGGGGCGAAAGGCCGTCGTCGAGGTGGAGGATGTAATCGTGGCTGCGGATTCAGCTCCGATCGAGCGAATCGTCGACGAAGGATTTCTCATCGCGCTTTCCGCAGTGCGCATGGCCGTGAAGAACGACATCATCATCGGTGCCTTGCGGGAGCATGCGGACTTTGATCCGGCGCGCTACGCCGAAACCGCCCGCAACGAACTGAGCCTGCTGGCTCGCCAAAACGAGGCCTACGCCCGGCGTGTCAGTCGGCTGAAGAAGGAGCTCGGCAAGGGACGCTGGGGCTTCGACCTCACCGAGGACCAGCGCGGAGACCTGCATCAGTTCACCCTGCGCCATCGCGTGCACAAGCGCCTGACTCTCGCCCTCGACGCCGAGGCTGCCGACGACGAACGGGTGGCGCTCCTCGTGGAACGTGCCCAGCGGGCAGCAAGCGAAGAGATTCGCGATGCCGTTTCGGCGCGGCTGATCTCGCTGGCCATTGACCCGAGCGAGCCCGAGTACGCCGAGAAACGCGCCGACCGGCTCGACATGTTCTTGCTCGTGAACATGGCCTTGCTCACGTCGGCCCACGCCGCCAAGAGCGCCCCCGCAGACAGCGATTACTGACCCGCCCCGCAGTTTCCGCTTCTCACCTCAGGGCGTCAGCGCAGCAGCTCCGTGACGCAGATGAAGTTGCCCTCGGTGTCCCGGAACCAGGCTGACTTCATCTCGTCGGTGGCTGCGACGCCGTCGACGGTCTTCATGCCGGGGATGTCATAGTCCTCGAACACGACGCCGCGTGCGCGTAGCCGCACCATCTCGCCATCCAGATCGTCGGTGATGAAACTCATCTGGGTGTTCTTGGCCGTCCCGGCGTTCTCGGTCTCGTAGATCTCAAAACCGGACCCCGGTGACGAGTACACAAGCAGGCCGTCAAGCACCTCGACGGGTTCTAAGTCGAGCGCGTCGTGGTAAAACGACCGTGCCCGGCTGAGATCTGCTGCGGGCAGAACCGGGTGTATTTCTTTCAGCATTGCAAACGCCTCCTCTGGCGGGTATTTTCATGGGCGCGAAAATACCGACCGGTCGGCCGCGAGTGCTGGACGCGGAGGTGGCCGGCGTTTCCGCAGGCGAAGCCCCGTCTGGTGGACTCCCGCCCCCAGGTCGCAGGCGATGACTATCGCATTTCGCTCTCAATATACCCCGCCAAATGCCGGCCCGCTAGAAAGAAATATCGAGCCATGTGTAAATATGTCATGACATATGAACTAAAGCTGCTATCGTGAACGTATCCGGTCCACGAACCAGAAAGTTGTACAGCGACGTATGCCAGACATGACACTCACCCCTGCACTCGATGTACTGACGATCGGCCGCGTCGGCGTGGACATCTACCCCCTCCAAACCGGCGTCGGGCTCGAACACGTGAGCACCTTCGGCAAATACCTCGGAGGCAGCGCCACGAACGTCGCCGTGGCCGCGGCCCGTCACGGGCTCGACTCCGCCGTGATCACCCGCACCGGCGACGACCCCTTCGGCCGCTACATCCACCAGGAGCTGCGCCGGCTCGGCGTCCGCGACGAGTTCGTCTCGAGCGTCGACGGCCTAAACACCCCCGTCGTGTTCTGTGAGATCTTCCCGCCGGATGACTTTCCCATCTACTTCTACCGCGAGCCCAAGGCCCCCGACCTGGTCATCAATGCCGCTGGACTCGACCTCGACGCCATCCGCTCCGCTCGCATCTACTGGTCGACCGTCACCGGCCTGTCGCAGGAGCCGAGCCGCGCGGCACACCACGCCGCGTGGGCCGCCCGGGGCCGCTCGCCGCTCACCATCCTCGACCTCGACTACCGCCCCATGTTCTGGAACTCCGCCGAGGAGGCCAGCGCCGAGGTGTCGAGGGCGCTCGAGCAGGTCACCATCGCCGTGGGCAACAAGGAGGAGTGCGAGATCGCCGTCGGCGAAACCGAGCCCCTCCGCGCTGCCGACGCGCTGCTCGAACGCGGCATCGAACTGGCGATAGTCAAGCAGGGCCCGAAGGGCGTGCTTGCCCGCACCCGCACCGAAACTGTCGAGGTGCCGCCGTACTTCGTCGACGTGGTCAACGGCCTCGGCGCCGGCGACAGCTTCGGCGGCGCCCTCTGCTACGGCCTGCTGCAGGAGTGGCCGCTGAAACGCATCCTGAAATTCGCCAACGTGGCCGGCGCGCTCGTCGCCAGCCGGCTTGAATGCTCCACAGCCATGCCCACGACCGCCGAGGTCGAAGAAATCCTGAAGGGACTCGACCAATGAACCGACTCGATTTTGACGCTCTCCGCCAGACCCGCGCGCAGCATCCGCACCGCATCAGCGAGATTCTCGCGAGCCGCACCCGGCGGGAGCTCATTCGCGGCGACGGCAAGCTCTTCATTGTGGCCGCCGACCACCGCGCCCGCGGCGCCCTGGGCGTACGCAACGACCAGAACGCCATGGCCAACCGCTACGAGCTGCTCGAAGGCCTCGCCACCGCGCTCTCCCGCCCGGGCGTCGACGGCGTGCTCGGCACTCCCGACATCATCGACGACCTGGCCCTGCTCGGGCTGCTCGAGGACAAGATCGTCGTGGGCTCCATGAACCGCGGCGGGCTCAAGGGCGCTTCGTTCGAGATGGACGACCGCTACACGGCCTACTCCGTCGACCGTATCCAGCGCGACCGCCTCGACTTCGCCAAGAACCTGCTGCGCATCAACCTCGCCGACCCCGGCTCGGTCGCCACCCTCGAAGCCACCGCCCAGGTGGTGAGCGAGGCCGCCGCCGCCGGGCTGCCCATCATGCTCGAGCCCTTCATGAGTTCGTGGGTAAACGGCACGGTGCGCAATGACCTCACAACGGATGCCGTGATCCTCTCAATCGCCATCGCCGAGGGCCTCGGAGACTCGAGCGCCTACTCCTGGTTGAAGCTCCCCGTGGTACCCGAGATGGACCGCGTGATGGCAGCCACCACACTGCCTACCCTGCTGCTCGGCGGCGACCCCGTGGGCGACCAGCACGAGACCTTCGAGAGCTGGCACAACGCTCTCCAGCTTCCCGGAGTGCGCGGCCTCGTCGTAGGCCGCAGCCTGCTGTACCCGCTCGACGGCAACATCGAGAAGGCCATCGACCTGGCCGCCACCCTCGTACACGGCGCCTGAAACTTTCCCTCGCTCAACTCTCGTTCAGAAAGAAGATCACTATGCCTGCAACAGCAACCGACCTGCACCTCGTTTCGCACTGGATCGACGGACAAGAACAGGCGGGAACCTCCGGCCGTACCGCGCCGGTCTTCGATCCCGCCCTCGGAACGATCACCAAGAACGTATCGCTCGCCAACCAGACCGAGATCGCTGCCGCCATCGCAAGCGCCAAAGCGGCCTTCCCCGCCTGGCGAGACCTCTCCATCGCCAAGCGCCAGCAGATCCTCTTCAGCTTTCGCGAGTTGCTGAACGCCCGCAAGGGCGAGATGGCCGAGATCATCACGAGCGAGCACGGCAAGGTACTCTCCGACGCGCTCGGCGAGATCTCCCGCGGCCAGGAGGTCGTGGAATTCGCCTGCGGCATTCCGCACCTGCTCAAGGGCGACTACTCCGAGAACGTTTCCACCGGCGTCGACGTGTACTCCACCCGCCAGGCTCTCGGCGTCGTCGCCGTGATCAGCCCCTTCAACTTTCCGGCCATGGTACCGATGTGGTTCTTCCCGCTCGCCCTCGCAGCCGGCAACACCGTCATCCTTAAGCCGAGCGAGAAAGACCCGAGCGCCGCCATCTGGATGGCCAAGCTTCTCAAGGAGGCAGGCCTCCCCGACGGCGTGTTCACGGTGCTGCAGGGCGACAAGGAATCCGTTGACGGCCTGCTCGAGCACCCCGACGTGAAGGCCATCTCCTTCGTGGGTTCGACCCCGATCGCCCAGTACGTGTACGAGACCGGCACCCGCCACGGCAAGCGCATCCAGGCCCTCGGCGGAGCCAAGAACCACATGCTCGTGCTGCCCGACGCAGACCTGGACCTCGTGGCCGACTCCGCCATCAACGCCGGCTTTGGCAGCGCGGGCGAGCGTTGCATGGCCATCAGTGCGGTCGTCGCGGTCGAACCCGTCGCCGACACGCTGATCGACAAGATCGTCACCCGCATGAACACCCTCACTGTCGGTGACGGTCGTCGCTCCTGCGACATGGGCCCGCTCGTCACCGAGGTGCACCGCGACAAAGTCTCGAGCTACATCGACATCGCCGCCGAAGACGGCGCGAACATCGTCGTCGATGGCCGCGGCATCGAGGTTGACGGCGACCCGAACGGGTTCTGGCTCGGCCCGACCCTGATCGATGCGCTGCCAGTGACCTCGAAGGCGTACACCGAAGAGATCTTCGGCCCTGTACTGTCAGTTGTCCGCGTGGCGAGCTACGAAGAGGGCGTCGACCTCATCAACTCCGGCGCCTTCGGCAACGGAACCGCCATCTTCACCAACGACGGAGGCGCGGCCCGCCGTTTCCAGAACGAGATCGAGGTGGGCATGATCGGCATCAACGTTCCCATCCCGGTGCCCGTATCGTACTTCTCCTTCGGCGGCTGGAAGAACTCGCTCTTCGGCGACACCAAGGCCCACGGCGTTGAGGGCGTGCACTTCTTCACCCGCGGCAAGGCCATCACCAGCCGCTGGCTCGACCCGAGCCACGGTGGCATCAACCTCGGCTTCCCCGAGAACAACTAGGACAGGAAGACGATGACAGCGCCATCCGCACACGACTGGTTCTACGCTCAGGGCGCCCTGGAGCGTGACGGCTGGGAAACCGTCGTCGACCAGGCCATCAGCGGATGGCGCTACACAGGCATCCGCGTGGCAGCGCTCGCTGCGGGGGACTCCCGGGCGCTGCCCGCGGAGGCGGTGGAGCGCATCGTGGTTCCCCTCGCAGGGTCGTTCATGGTGCGGTACACGCTTGCGGGCGAGACCGAGGAGCGCTCCCAGGCGCTCGCAGGTCGGGCATCCGTCTTTCACGGACCCACCGACACGCTCTACCTGCCCACCGGAACCGCGCTCGCCATTGACGGCGCGGGCAGGGTGGCCGTGGCGGAAGCGCCCACCGACACGGCGCTGCCGGTGGCCTATATTCCGAGAGCGGATGTGCCCATCGAGCTTCGTGGGGCCGGTCGCTCCAGTCGCCAGGTACACAACTTCGGCACCCCGGCCAGCGTCGCGGCCGACCGGTTGATCGTGTGCGAGGTGATCACCCCGGCCGAGAACTGGTCGAGTTACCCGCCGCACAAGCACGATGAGTACTCGCCTGGCGTGGAGTCGAGCCTCGAGGAGATCTACTACTTCGAGACCGCCGTCACCCGCGGCCAGGCCGCACCGGAGACGGCGCGCCCGTTCGGCCTCATGCGCACCTACTCCTCCGATGCTGGCGCGATCGACATCAACGCCGAGGTGCATACCGGCGACGTGGCACTCGTGCCCTTCGGCTGGCACGGCCCCTGCGTCGCGGCCCCCGGGTACGACCTCTACTACCTCAACGTGATGGCCGGGCCGGATCCCGACCGCACCTGGAACATCAGCGATGATCCGGCGCACGGCTGGATTCGCGACACCTGGCTGGGTCAGGAGTTCGACTCCCGACTTCCCTACACTTCTTAACCTCACCCGCAGCACCCGAAAGGACACACAGTCGTGACAACCCGTCGCATGACAGTCAGCCAGGCGCTCATCGAGTTCCTCGGCCACCAGTACACAGTGGACGGCGACGTGCGCGAACGCACGATCGTGGGAACCTTCGGCATCTTCGGCCACGGAAACGTCGCGGGAATCGGCCAGGCCCTCAAGCAGCTCTCCGTCGAAGACCCTGCCCTCATGCCTTACCACCAGGCGCGCAACGAGCAGGGAATGGTGCACGAGTCGATCGCCTACTCCCGCATGACCCGTCGCCGGTCCACCTTCGCCTGCGCGGCATCCGTGGGCCCCGGCGCCACCAACATGCTCACCGGCGCGGCCGTCGCCACCACCAACCGGCTGCCCGTGTTGCTGCTGCCGGCCGACACCTTTGCCACCCGAGTCTCCGACCCCGTGCTGCAGCAGCTCGAACTGCCGCACGACGCGAGCATGAGCGTCAACGACGCCTTCAAGCCGCTCTCACGCTTCTTCGACCGAGTGAACCGCCCCGAGCAGCTGTTCTCCGCAGCCCTCGGCGCCCTGCGCGTGCTCACCGACCCTGTCGAGACCGGCGCCGTCACTATTTCCCTGCCGGAAGACGTTCAGGCCGAGACCCTCGAGGTGCCGGCAGAATTCCTCGCCGACCGCGAGTGGCACATCCGTCGGCCCCGCCCAGACCGCGGCATCATCGCCGAGGTCGCCCGCGCCATCTCCCGCGCCAAGCGCCCCATGATCGTCGCCGGTGGCGGCGTGATCTACTCCGACGCCGCCGCGGCCCTCCGCGACTTCGTCGAGGCCACCGGCATCCCGGTGGGTCTCTCGCAGGCCGGCATGGGCTCACTCACCTGGAACCACCCGCAGAACCTCGGCTCGGTCGGCGCCACCGGCACCACCGCAGCAAACCGCGCGGCAGCCCAGGCCGACCTGATCATCGGCATCGGCACCCGCTACAGCGACTTCACCGCCGCGAGCCGCACCGCGTTCCAGAACGCCGACGTGCGCTTCATCAACATCAACGTGGCCTCATTCGACGCGTTCAAGCACGGCAGCGCCATCCCGGTCGTAGCGGATGCCCGTGAGTCGCTTCTCGAGCTCACCGAGGCTCTCGCAGGCTTCCACGTCTCCGCCGACTTCCGCTCCGATTACACCCGGGAGAAGGCCACCTGGGACGCCGCCGTCGACGAGTCCTTCGTGGATCGCCGGCTGGCGCTGCCGAGCCAGTCCGAAATCATCGGCGCCGTGCAGCAGGCCTCCGACCCGCGCGATGTGATCGTGTGCGCCGCCGGCTCGCTCCCCGGCGACCTGCACAAGCTGTGGCGCGTGCGCGACGACCTCGGCTACCACGTGGAATACGCCTTCTCGTGCATGGGCTACGAGATCGCCGGCGGCATCGGAGTGGCCAGGGCAGACGTTACCCGCGACTCCATCGTGATGGTCGGCGACGGCTCGTACCTCATGATGCACTCCGAGATCGTGTCGGCCGTGGCCGAGGGCATCAAGTTCATCATTGTGCTCATTCAGAACCACGGCTACGCCTCGATCGGCCATCTGAGCGAAGACGTGGGGTCGCAGCGCTACGGCACGCTGTATCGCTACCAGGACAAGGCGGGCAACAACTTCGAGCAGGGCGAGATCCTGCCGATCGACCTCGCCGCGAACGCCGCGAGCTACGGCCTCGACGTGATCTCGATCGAGCCCACCGAGAACGCGATCGTCGACCTGTCCGCCGCCATGAAAACGGCCAAGGCCTCCACCCGCGCCACCATGATTCATATCAACAACGACCCGCGGCTCTACGCGCCCGATGGCGAAGGCTGGTGGGACGTGCCGGTGGCCGAAACCTCCACCCTCGACACCACCACGGCCGCACGGGTCGACTACCTCGCACACAAGACCAACCAGAAGCCGCACCTCGGTGCCGGCGCCGTTGAAAGGAACTGACCATGACCTCTTCCCTCGCCACGACCGAGCAGCTCCGCATCGGCACGGCCCCAGACTCCTGGGGCGTCTGGTTTCCGAACGATCCGGGGCAGATCCCGTGGGAGCGCTTCCTCGACGAGGTGCAGACCGCCGGCTACCACTGGCTCGAACTCGGCCCTTTCGGCTACCTGCCCACCGACCCTGCCCAGCTCGAGGACGAGCTCGCCAAACGCGACCTCAAGCTCTCGGCCGGTACCGTCTTCACCGGATTCCACAAAGGTGACGACCAGTGGAAGAGGGCCTGGGACCAGGCCCTCGACGTGGCCGGCCTCGTCTCCAAGCTCGGTGCCGAGCACCTCGTGGTGATCCCCGACCTCTGGCGCAGCGACGCCACCGCCGAGGTACTCGAGGCCCGCACCCTCGACAACGAACAGTGGCACAAGCTCGCCGCCGGTCACGACAAGCTCGGCAAGGCCCTGTTCGAGGAGTTCGGCATCAGCCAGCAGTTCCACTCGCACGCCGACAGCCACGTGGGAACCTACCGCGAGGTGGAGCGCTTCCTCGCCGAGACCAACGCGCAGTACACCAACCTGTGCCTCGACACCGGCCACTTCGCCTACTACCTCGGCGACAACCTCAAGCTCATCGAGGCCTACCCCGACCGCATCGGCTACCTGCACCTCAAGCAGGTGGAGCCGCACATCCTCGCCGAGGCGCTCAAGAACGACCTGCCCTTCGCTGAGGCCGTCTCCCGCGGCGTCATGTGCGAACCGCCCCTCGGCGTGCCGGAGCTGGGCCCGATCGTCGAGGCCGTCAGCCGCATCAACCCCGAGATCTTCGCCATCGTCGAGCAGGACATGTACGGCTGCGACATCGACAACGGCCTGCCCATCGCTACGCGCACGCGTGAGCACATCTTCGGGTGCACCCGCGCCGCGCGCATCCGCTGACCACTCGTAACCCCCAGAAACTTTCACTCATAGAGGAGTAAAACCATGACAGACCTTCGTATTGCCGTTGTCGGCGCCGGCCAGATGGGCGCGGACCACATCAACCGCATCACCGAACGCATCGTGGGCGCCAGCGTGAGTGTTGTCGTCGAACCGGATGCCGCCCGCGGCGCCGCCGCGGCGGCCCTCGCTCCCGGGGCGGTCGCCCTGAGCAGCTTCGCCGAAGCCCTCGAGCGCGGCGACATCGACGCCGTGCTCGTGGCCACGCCCGGCCAATTCCACGAGACCGTGCTGCTACCCGCCCTCGCGGCCGGCCTGCCCATCCTGTGCGAAAAGCCGCTCACACAAGACCCGGTGTCGTCGCTGCGGGTGCTCGAGGCCGAGCAGGCCGGCGGCAAGAAGCTCATCCAGGTGGGCTTCATGCGCCGTTTCGACCGTGAGTACATGCAGCTGCGCGAGCTGATCGAGAACGGCAACGCCGGAGCCCTCCTTGCGATGCACTGCGCGCACCGCAACCCCACCACCGGCGAGGGCTACACCGACAGCATGCTCATCACCGACTCGGTCGTGCACGAGATCGACGTGGTGCGCTACCTCACCGACTCGCCGATCGTGGCCGTTGAGGTGAAGCGCCCCAAGCGCAACTCCCTCGCGCCGAGCTGGCTCAATGACCCGATTCTGGTGCTGCTCGAGACCGAGTCCGGCATCCTCGTGGACGTCGAGATGAACGTGAACATTCAGTTCGGCTACCAGGTGAAGACCGAGGCCGTGTTTGAGAAGGGCGTCGCCGAGATCGGGCGCACGGCCGGCCTCACCCGCTGGCAGGACGGCCGTATCTTCGGTGAGGAGCACACCACCTTCAAGACCCGCTTCGCCGACGCCTACGACGCCCAGATACAGCGCTGGGTCAACGCCACCAAGCGCGGCGAGATCGACGGCCCAAGCGCGTGGGACGGCTACCTCGTTGCCGCGTCCTGCGAGGCCGGGGTCAAGGCCCAGCAGACCGGCGAGCGTGAAGAGGTCGTCTACGTGCCGCGCCCGGCCTTCTACAACTAGCCTTCACCTATCAGCGTTCGAAAGGCCATCCGTGAAGATCGCGCTCGATCCCACCCCGTTCCACCACTCGCACTCGCTGCTCGAGTTTCCGCGCCTCGCCGCGGACCTCGGCTACGAGTGGCTGCAGCTCACGCCGCACGCCGACTTCATCCCGTTCTTTAACCACCCGAAGGCCGACGATGAGCTCGTGCAGGCGTTCAAGAAGGCGTGCACGGATGCCGGGGTGGGCGTGGCATCCGTCCTGCCGGTTCTGCGCTGGTCCGGCCCAGACGAAGACGCCCGCGAGGCGGCGGTTCGCTACTGGAAGCGCGCCATCCAGATCACGGTGGAGCTCGGGGTCGACACGATGAACACCGAGTTCAACGGGCGCCCCGAACTGCCCGAGCAGTCGGAGCGGGCCTTCTACCGCTCGATGGAGGAGCTCGTTCCGATCATCGAAAGCGAGGGAATTCGGGTGCTGATCGACCCGCACCCCGACGACTTCGTTGAAGACGGCCTCGCGGCGCTGCGCGTGATCCGCGGCATCAACTCGAAGAACTTTGGCTTCGTGTACGTTGCCTCGCACACCTTCCACTACGGCAACAGCCCGCTTGAAATCATGCGCGCGGCCGGCGACAAACTCGGCCTCGTGCACGTGTCGGACACCATGGACCACAACGCCTCCCACGGCCTGCGCTACATCACCAACCCGCCCGGCAACGCCGTGCGGGTGCACCAGCACCTGAAAATGGGCGACGGCGACGTGAACTGGGGCGAGTTCTTCGGCGGGCTCAAGGAGATCGGGTTCCTCGAGCGCCCCGACACCGTGATGGTGTCGAGCGTGTTCGCCGAGGACGAGACGGCCGCCGAAACCGCCATCTACCAGCGCGAGCTGATGCGGGACTCCGTCGCGAGCCTGATCGGGACCTGAACGGTTCACCGGATCCGACAGGACATACTGTCATATGAAACGATAAAGTGAAGATCTTGGGCCACCGCAGCGGTCCAGACAAAACAGTCGAGATGACCCGTGCCGATACTCATGGTGCGGTGTGGGAAACCTGGTTCGTCCTTACACCATCTTGTTTCTCGTCGTTGCGTTCGTCTGCGCCGTACAAACGTTCCTCAACATTGCGATCGGGGTCTATCTGTCGGAAGTCTTTCCGCTGCATTTGCGCGGCTTCGGCATCGGCGTGTCGATCATTGCCCTGTGGGTGACGAACCGCGTTCTCTCGCTCTAGTTCCTCAGCCTGGTTGAGGCTGCAGGCATCACGGGGACATTCTTCCTGAGCGCCGCTACGGGGGTGCTCTCTCTGGTCTTCGTGGCAACGCAAACAGCGGATCCACGTGGACGCAGCCTCGAAGCTCGAGGAGAACGTGACGACCGGCGCTATCTGCGCGGTGTCCGGCGAGCGTGACGAAGTCGTCTACGTGCCGCTTGTGACTGCGTGAACGTTCGCGTGGTACTGCAAGTCACACAGGGCGGGGTGTGCCGGCCGATGCGGTGGTGCCGCCGTCGACCGGCAGGATGGCGCCGGTGATATAACCGGCGTCCGGGCTTGCGATGAAGAGCACGGCGCGGGCTATGTCTGCTGGTGTCGCCGCCCGGCCGAGAGCGACGCGGTCCAACAACCGCGCGGAGAAGTTTGGATCGTCGAGCCGCGCCTGAGTGAGTCGGGAGGCCGTGAACGCGGGGGCGATCACATTGGCGCGAACACCGAACTCGCCGAGGTCGAGCGCGAGGCTCTGCACCAGGGCGTTGACCGCGCCTTTTGTCGCGTTGTAGGCGAACTGTTTCCAGTCCCCGCGTATGCCCGAGACCGAGGAGATCGCCACGAGGTTGCCTCTGGTCGCCTTCAGCGCCGGCGCGCTCGCGCGTACGAGGGTGATGAGCGAGTCCAGGTTGACCCCACGCATGCGCTCCCAGGCGTCGTCTTCGAACGAAGCTATGTCGCTCGGTTCGCTTGTGCCGGCATTGCTCACCACCACGTCGAGTCGCCCGAAGCGGCCGATGATGGCGTCGACGGCGGTCTCCACCGCCGGCCGCGAAGTGACGTCGGTGACGAGCGCGAGACTGCGCTCGGCAGGAAAGTCGTTCACAGCATCCAAGAGGGTCTGCTGGGTGCGGCCGAGTACAGCGACGCTCGCACCCTGTTCCAGGAAGGCACGCGCAATCGCCCGGCCGATCCCGGAGCCAGCGCCCGTGACGAGCACGACTGTGCCCGCGTACGGGTAGGTCGCCCAGGCGATCACTGCCGGAGTGAGGCGTGTAGCGCGGCGTCCGCTGCGAGCAGCACGCTCGCGGCGACTTCCAACCCTTCCAGCCGGCCGAGTTCGGTGTCTTCGTGCTCGATGTTGACGAGCATGTCGGGGTCTACGGCGTGCAGGGCACGCAGGAACTCCGTCCAGTACGCGGTGTCGTGACCTTTGCCGAGTGCGACAAAGTCCCAGGCGGCGTCTTTCGGCCATTCGTTTGCCCATTCGTCGCCGCCCAGATTGGTGCGGGGCTCAGTTGGGGAGAGGCGGCGGAAGCGGTTGTCGAGCACGCCATAGATGGCTGCGTTCTCGACGTTCACTCGTACGTCCTTGGCGGCGGCCTGGAAGACCAGCGGACCGAGATTCTTGACGACCGCCACCGGGTCCATCTGCTGCCAGAACAGATGGCTCGCGTCGAGTTCCACGCCGATGTTCGTCGCGGCGGTGCGCTCGACGAGGGTGCGGATGTCGGCCGGATTGAACACGAGGTTCTGCGGGTGCAGTTCGAGGGCAACTTTGACATCGAGGTCATGGGCCAGACGGTCGATCTCTTTCCAGAACCTGGCGGCGACCTCCCACTGGTAGTCGAGCACGTCGAGGGCTGCCGAGTTCCAGGCATTGACGATCCAGTTTGGCTGGCTTGCGCCGGGCTCGCCCCCGGGCAGGCCCGACATGGTGATGACCCGGTGCTGGCCGAGGCGGTTGGCGAGTCTGATCGAACGTCGCACGTCTTCCGCGTGCTTGTCTCGGATCGTGGGGTTCGGGTGCAGCGGGTTGCCGTTGCAGTTCAGGCCTGCGATGGACACGCCCGTTCCCGCGAACAGCCCGAGAAAGTCGTCGCGCGCGGCGTCGCTCGTCAGGATGTCCTCGAAGCTGGGGATGTGTACGGCGGGCAGGAACCCGCCGGAGTTGAGTTCGAGACCGGTCAGACCGAGGTTGGCGACGACCTCGATGGCCTCCGGGAGGGTGCGGTCGTGCAGAATTGCGTTGTAGACACCGAGCTTCATTGCATAATCATCTCTCTTGGGCCGCGCGCGACAATGAATATCTTTGTCCTGACAATACTACATAGGAGTGCAATGGCGCAAGAGAATCCGCCCTATAAATCTGTGAGGCGGGCCGAGACCGAATTGGCGAGCCAGGCAACGAGGGTGCCGCTGAGTTCGGCGCTCGTGGACGGGTCGAACCCGCGCGGGTCCGGGCCGAAAATTCCCCAGAGCGGATGCCGCGGGTCGTGCCGGTAATCCCCCATCGGGTTGCTATGTGGGTCGATGCCGGGATGATCCGCCGCAGAGGGCAAGCGCTCCAGGTGCACGAGGTCCGGCCAGAAGGAGTGCAGGAGTGTGGTTTCGAAGAGCCCGGCGTGATCCGGGGCCAGGGGCGCGGTCTCGCAGCGGTTCACCCCGGTGGCGAGTACGTCCATGGTGCGTTCGGCCTGGCGCCACGCCGAGGCGATCTCATCGATCATGGCCAGCTGCTCTGGGGCGAAATGACCGGTGAAGATCACCGCGAGCCGAAAGCCGAAGTGTTCCAGCCGAGCGAGGGTGTGCTCCAGGTGTGCGCGGACCCCCGCCGCTGACGTCATCATGATCGTCCAGGGGTAGTCGGAGTGCCCGCCTCCGACGCCCTGATAGACCGGCGGTAGCACGACGCCCCCGCATGCCATGGCCGCTCCGACACATACGCCGTGCGCGTTGAGGGCGTCGAGCCCAATGGGCAGGTGTGCACTGTGAAACTCGAGGCTGCCGAGCGGCAGATAGGCCACGGGGCAGGCCCGCACGGCGGCCTCCAGTTCGGCGGGGGCCAGATATTCGGCCCGCACGTCGGGCGTTTTGGCGTTCGTCACTTGTAGTAGTTTCGCGGCCAGTTGTGCTCGGCCAGCTGGTCACTCAGCTCCTGCGGGAACGGCACGCCGTCGGAGTACGAGACGTTACGGTCCACGTGATCCCGGGTACGAATGCCTGCGATGACGGTCGACACGTGCGGCGAACTCAGCGTGTACCGCATGGCAGCCTCGGCGAGCGTGGGGAAGTAGGGAGCGCACAGCTTCTTGAGGGCCTCCACGCGTCCCAGGGTTTCAGCGAAGCGGTCACCGCGAAACAACTGGTGCTGCACCGAGCCTTCCTCCCAGGTGGCGTAGGTGTCTTCGGTCCAGCGACCGCTGAGCGACCCTGAATCGAAGGCCACGCGGTCGATGAACGCGGTACCGCTCTCCGCGCCGGCCGGGAACAGCTCGTGGGTCGGCCGCTGCTCGAACAGGTTGAAGATCACCTGGATCGAGTCCACGAGCCCGAGCCTGGCAATCTCGACGCCTTCATCCGGGCGGTGGTCGCGAATGGAGACGCCGATCTTGTCGATCTTGCCCTCCACCCGAAGGGCGTTCAGGGTTTCCAGCCAGTCGAGGTTCTGCACGCCGTCGGAAAACCAGCCGTGAAGCTGCAGCAGATCGAGACGTTCCACACCCAGGCGTGTGAGGGCAAGTTCCACGCCCTTGCGGAGATGCCACTCGGGGTAGCGACCACTCATCAGCGGGTGGCCCTCGTCGGCGCTCGGCCACACCGTGGGCTGAATCTTCGTCGCGACATGGATTCTGTCGCCGCTCCAGCGCCGCAGGGACTCGCCGATCACTTCCTCGCTGTGGCCGGCGCCGTAGAGCTCGGCCGTATCCACGAAGTTGATGCCCTGGGCGTAGGCATGCAGCAGGGTGCGCACCGACTCTTCATCGTCGACGGTGCCCCATTGCCCACCGAGTTGCCAGCCGCCGAAGGAGATTTCGCTGACCTTCCACCCGGTTCGGCCGAAATCACGATACTGCATCAGCTGAACTTCACGGGAAGCACGGCAAAACCACGCACCATCTGCTTCACCCAGCGCTCGGGGGTACCCACGATACGAACGGACGGTCCGGCGAGCAGGGTTTCCATCGCCACCCGGGTCGCGAGCCGGGCCAGAGGGGAACCCATGCACGCGTGGATACCGTCTCCGAACGACATGATTCGGTTCTTAGGGGTGAACGCGCGGCTGAGGTCGAACGCGTCAGGGTTCTCGAACACGCGCTCATCGCGATTTGCGGAGCCCAACAACAGCATCACGCGCGAATCAGCGGGGATGGTAACGCCGCCGATGACGACCTCAGACGTGGTCTGCCGAGACAGGTTCTGGCCCGGAGTGTCGTAGCGCAGAGTCTCTTCGACGAACGCGCCGATCAGTTCTGGGTGGTCACGCAGGTGCTGCTGCAAGGCCGGGAACTTGTCGAGCACCGCGATGCAGTTGGTAATGAGCGCGGCGGGGGCATCGATCGCGGCGGACAGAATCAGGTGCGACAGACCGACCTGTTCTTCCTGCTCGACCTTTCCCTTTGCGACACCCAGCAGGATCTGCGTGATCGCGTCCGAGCTGGCGGTGTCTGCACCGGCTTCGATGTCATGGCGTCGTTGCTCGACGACCTCATGAATGTGAAGCTCGGTCTCCTGGTTGGATGCGGCGGCGTCGTCGGGCACGCCGAACTCGCCCACGGTTCGCTGCATGGCGCGCCAGAGGTGGTCCTGCAGCATGGCGTTGTCTTCGGCGGGCATACCCACCAGATTGGTGGCGGCGGCAATCGCGAGGGGAAGCGCGAATTCCGCGGTGAAATCCCCGCCGCCGTTCTCATGCATCTGCGCGAGTAGATTCTGCGAGAATTCACGCATACCGTCTTCCTTGGCGAGGATCTCTCGTGCGGCGAACACTCGGCGCACGGAGGCCCGCAGCGCGGTGTGCCGGGGCGGGTCCTGGGCCACAAGGTTGCCGCTGCCGTATGAGTCGTGGGTTCCATCGACGTCATTGCCGAAGGCGTTGATCATCTGCTCGTAGTTCTTCAGGCCGGCCTGTACGTCGTCGTAGCGCGAAATCACGTAGAGGTTGCGGTCGGCGTTGTAGTACACGGGTGCTTCATCGCGTAGGCGACGGTAGAGGTCGTAGGGGTGGTCATAGGCCGCGTACGACAGCGGGTCGTAGTGCACTGTCAGGTGCGTCACATCGGAGCCGGAAGCGGCCGACTCGTGGGGCGGGCGGCCCGCGGGAACTGTTGGCGCAGTGGCTCCGGGGAAGGGGCAGCCCTGGTTTGTCGGAGCGTTGGATTCGGCGGCTAGCGTCATGGGGTAAGCCACACTTTCACGATTCAGGTCGGCTCTGCACGGGCGATTTCACCAGAGACTAGCACGTGCTAGTAAATAATGCTATGTTGACCTGACAAAGGGGGAATCATCCCGCAAGAACTGCAAGGGAGCAGCGCGCATGCACAGGAGCGAAGTGTCCACCGCCACCGAGGCGGCGACCATGCCCGCTCCTGCGGCGCATTCCATCGCCATTGTCGGCAGTGGGCCGGCCGGCTGCTACGTTGCCCACTTCTTGCGCAAGCGCTGGCCGACGGCCGAAATCGTCATCTTCGATCGCCTGGGTCTGCCCTACGGGCTCGTGCGCTACGGCGTGGCCCCCGACCACACCGGAACCAAGGCGGTGGCCCGGCAGTTCGACCGATTGTTTGAGCAGGGCGGAGTGCGGTTTGTCGGCGGGACCGAAATCGGTCGGCACCTCACGGTCGACCAGTTGCGCGAAGCCTTCGATGTCGTAGTACTGGCCACCGGCCTCTCCGCCGACCGCCCCCTGGGCATCCCCGGTGCGACCGGCCGTCCCGTGCCTGTCGTGACCACTTCGACGGGTACCCAGCCTGCCGGCGCCACGGTGCACGGCGCCGCCCTCAGTGGCGCGGCGCTGTCCGGAGTCTACGGTTCAGGGCGACTCACCCGACTGATCAACGGCCACCCCGATGAAAACGCCGAGGGCGTCGTGTTCGGGTCGCGGGTTGCGATCGTCGGGCAGGGAAATGTCGCTATCGATCTCCTCCGTCTGCTCCTTATGTCGCCAGACGAGCTGCGTGGCCATGGCGTGGCTGACGAGGTCGTCAACGCCATTGCCGCCGGGCCCGTGCGCCACATCGACATCGTTGGACGGTCGAGCCTGTCGCGTGCGAAGTTCGATCCGGCAATGATCAGTGAACTGGCAAAGATCCCAAACGTACGTTTTCTGGCCGACCACGGTGAACTCCACGACGCCGATGCCGAGCCTCGGGACCTTGCCAAGCGGGATGTGCTCCTGCGCCTGCTGGCGACCGCATCTCATGACGCTGACAGAACGGATGCCAACCCCGGCTCCGATCGTACGGTGCGATTTCATTTCGGCTGGGTGCCGGAGCGGCTCGAGGGGGCTGGCTCCGTTGACACCCTGAGCCTTCGCGGTTCTGTCGGCAGTGACTCTTCACTCAAGCTCGCCGTGGACTCCGTGCTGACCGCCATTGGCTTCTTCGAGGCAGCGGATGCCCCGTTGCGTCGCCAATCACACGAATCGCCCGACAGCGACCTCGAAATCGGACGCCTCGGACCGGGACTCTACTGCGTCGGCTGGCTCCGCCGCGGGCCGCAGGGCACCATTCCCGCCAACCGCACCGATGCGAAGATGGTGGCCGACGTCATCGCTGCCGCCGCCGACGCTGGCGAGTTTTTCCCGGGCAAGCCCGGGTTTGCCGGGCTGAACCTCCTGCCCTCCGACCATTAACTGCACGCATCGCCCTCGCACGCCCATCCCGGAACAAAGGAACGATCATGAGCACAACCGTCATTCTGTACGGAACCGAATCCGGCAACTCCGAACTGGTCGCCGAAGACCTGGCCGCCGACTTGGGGGGAGACCGGGACGTCAGGGTCTACGACATGTCTGACTTCGACGTCGCCGACTTCGACACCGACGATTTCTATCTCGTTGTCTGCTCCACCCATGGCGACGGAGAACTTCCGGGAGGCGCCAAGCCGCTCCTGGAAGCCCTGAATAGCGAGCAGCCGGACCTGTCGGGCATCCGCTATGCAGTGTTCGGTCTCGGCAACAGCACCTATGAAACGTATAGTCAGGGCAGCGAAATCATCGACCGCCGATTCACCGAGCTCGGTGCCGAACGTGTGGGGGTCTACGGCCGTCACGACGCCTGTGACGGATCGCTTCCGAACGACGGCGCGGTCGAATGGGCCCGCGAACTTCTCGTGCTGGTTTAGTCGCGTGGGCTAGCGCGGCACGGCCGTGCTGCCACGAACGACGAGCCGGGCACTCGTGAAGACTTCGGTGCCCGTCGTGCTGGTGGTGGTGATTCGGCTGATGGCGGCGGCTATGGCGGCCTTACCGACCTCTTTGGGGTCCTGACGCACCGTCGTGAGGTTCATGAACGACAAGCGGGCGACGCGGCTGTCGTCGAATCCGGTGATCGAGACATCCGCTGGAATTCGCACCCCGGCTGCCGCGAGGGTGTGGCTGAGGCCGAGGGCGGCCTGGTCGTTGCTACAGACGATGGCCGTCGGGAGCGCCTCCCGGGCGAGCAGGATGCGCGCAGCGCTCGCCCCGCATTCTTCGGTGTAGTCCCCCCGAACTTCGAGGATCTGCTCGGTGAGGGCGAGCCGCTGCGCGCCGGCCCGATAGCCGGAGAGCCGCAGCTCAGCGTCGAGCATGTCGACGCCGTGCACGTAGACGATCGAGGTATGCCCTAGACCGGCCAGGTGCACCACGACGGATTCGATTCCGCTGTCGCCCTGGGAGCGAACGAGATCGAATTCGCTGTCGGGGATGCCCCGGCCGATGACCACAATGGGAATCTGCCCGGCGGCGCGACGCAGCAACTCCGGTGACGAACGTGGGGCGACCAAGATGAGCGCCTCGCAACGATGGCCGACGATCTCGGTGATCGCCTCGCCTTCGTCCCTGATCGGTGTCAGCGCACTGACCACGAGCCGGTAGCCGGATTCGTGGGCGAAGGCATAGAGCCACTCAATGATTTCGACGGGGGCTGAGTGGGCGGGATCGAAGATGACCCCGATGTACTTGGTCGAACCCGCGCGCAAGGCGCGGGCCGCCGTGTTCGGGCTGTAGCCCAGAACGTGAGCGGCCTCAAGGATCTTCTCGCGGGTTTCGGCGCCGACACCAGCGGCATTTCGAAACACCAGTCCCACGAGCTGGCGGGACACCCCGACCCGTACGGCGACATCCGCCATGGTCGCCGGTCGCGGCGCTGTCGGGGGTGGTGTCGCGGATGACGTCTCGGGCACTGTGGGTCCTTTCGCCGCTCCTTTCATCGTAACGTTTGTGCTTAATGTCACTGTTTGATAACGGATGCCCAAATTAGCGAATTTAAAGCTTGTGCTTACAAAGTTTATGACGTAATAATGTCCTAACAAACGATCTGTCGTCACCCGGTTCCCCCGCTACCGTCAGTTGTTTGGACTGCGCCCCCGGCCCTAGCCGGGGGCGCGACACACATTCAGTTCTTTTGAAAGGGACACAGCGACGTGAAACTCAACCTCTCAACCAAGCGCGGTCTGGCGGCCGTGGCCATCGCGAGCACCGCGGTGCTCGGCCTGTCTGCTTGCACCTCGGCCGGAACCACTCCAGCCTCCTCCACCTCTTCCGCCGGCCTTGAGTCGGGCTTCGGAGCTCGCGCCGAGAACCGCGACGCCTACTTCATCACCTATTACAACCCGGCGTCCGATGCCTTCTGGGCGCAGATATTGGCCGGGGCAGAGGATGCCGCGAAGCTCGGCAACCTCAGCCTCACCCACCAGACCGCAGACGCCGACCCGGCCACCATGGTGACCCTGGTGCAGACCGCCATCGCCACGAAGCCGGCCGTGATCTTCATGCCGTTCAACGAGGGTGAAGCCTGGGTTGACGTTGCCTGCCAGGCGCACGACGCCGGAATCACCGTTGTCTCCTACAACGTACCTGCCCCCGAATCGGCCGGTGACTGCGTCTCCGGTTTCGTCGGGCAGGACTTCTACGAGGTAGGTGGCATCGTCGGTCAGGCACTTCTCGACTCCGGGAAGGTCGGCACAGGCGACAAGGTTCTGATCACGGCGGAGGAGCCCGACCAGCCCTATGCCCTGCAGCGTGGCGGCGGGGCTTTTGATGTCCTCGAAGAAGCCGGCATTGGCGTTCTTCCTCAGGAACAGTGGCTCCGTGTCGGTGGTGATGACGCCGGTGCTCTCGACGCACTGACCTCATGGCTCGTGGCAAACCCTGACGTCAAGGCCGTCATCCCCGTAGGCGGAACCCCGCACCGCAACCTTCCCGCCGCGCTCGAGGCTGCCGGTCTCTCCGACGTCACGATCATCGGATTCGACACCGCGCCCCAGATCGTTCAGGGCTTGAAGGACGACGTCATTCTCGCTACGGCAGACCAGCAGGGCTACGTTCAGGGCTTTCAGTCCACCATGCAGGGCGTTCTGTCGATGGACTTCGGATTCTCACCGGCGAACATCAACTCCGGTGGTCTCGGCCTGATCGATAAGGACACCGTCGAGAACATCGAGGCTCCTGACCTGCAGGGCGTCCGCTGGTAGCCTGCGGCACCTTCTAGCCACCAGCTCCTTCTCGTCACCAGCTCCACCGGGGCCGATCACCTACGCGGTGATCGGCCCCGTCCACTCCACACCCCCCCCCCCGTTCCGGCACCTTCAACTCATGTGCTCAAAGGAAAGAAGCCATGTCAGACAAATCCCCCGGCCTAAAGGGCCCCATTCTCGAAGTGCCCCTGCCGACAGAGGCCATCTCGCTTCGACGCAAGCCGGCCGATGAACCCGACTCGTTCTTCGGCCGGATGATGTATAACCTGCAGTTCATCCGCGGTCGCGGAGCACTCGAGATCAGCATCGTATTGATCGTGCTCCTCACCGGATATGTGATCGCGAGCCTGATCTCACCCACCGGCTTCGCGTTCCTGAACCCCAACAACCTGTCCGGCGTTATCTCCCAGAGCGTGCCCGTGCTGGCCATCTTGGGCCTCGCCGCCGGAATCCTGATGATCGCCGGAGAATTCGACCTCTCCCTCGGCGCCAACATCACCCTGAGCGCAATCGTCTTCATCAAGACCTCTGAAGCTGCCGGACTCTGGGCGGGTATCGCCGCCGGTATCGCCACCGGCGTCGCCGTGGCTCTGGTCAACGGACTGATCGTCGTCTACACGAAAATCCCCTCCTTCATCGCCACCCTGGGCATGAGCTTCTTCTGGATGGGCGCCGGTATCTTCATCAACGGCACCTCTCCAGCCGCGCTCACTACCTCTCGTGAGGGCACGATGGAGTACCTGTTCGCCCACAATTTTGGTTCCTTCCGCTCGCAGCTCGTCTGGCTCATCATCATCGGGGTCGTTGCCTGGTTCTTCGTGCACCGTCACCGACTCGGGAATCACATCTTCGCCGTGGGCGGCAACCCGGCGGCGGCCGAGGCCATCTCGATCAACACCAAGAAGGTCAAGCTCATGTCCTTCGCCATCTTCGGTGGCCTCGTGGGCTTCGCGTCAATCCTGATCGCCGTGCGCACATCGTCGATCCAGCCCGGCGGTACCGCGACGGAGGACTTCACCCTCTTCGCGATCGCCGCGGCGGTCGTGGGCGGCACCTCACTCACCGGCGGACGCGGCAGTGTCATCGGCATCATCGTGGGAGCTGCACTGATCGAACTCATTCGCAACGGACTCCTGCTCGCCAAGGCGCCCGGCTTCTACATCACCCTCTTCGTCGGCGTCACCATCGTTATCGCGGCGATCTTCAACAAGCTCATGGAAGGGAAAGCGCGATGAGTAACGCATTGCTTCGAATCGACGGCGTTTCTAAGAAATACGGCCCCAACACGGTTCTCAAGGACGTGTCTTTCGAAATCGGCAAGGGCGAGGTCGTCGGCCTGCTCGGCGACAACGGAGCCGGTAAGTCCACCCTGGTCAAGATCATGTCCGGCGTTGTGGATTCTTCCACAGGTGACTTCTTCTGGGACGGCAAACAGATCGAGAAGATGAACCGCGATGTCACGGAGAAGCTCGGTGTGGAGACGATTTTTCAGGACTCCGCCCTGGTGCCGCAGATGACCATCACCCGCAACATTTTTATGGGCCGCGAGATGACGAACTCCCTCGGCTTCATGAAGATGAAGGAAATGGATTCCATCGCCGCTGACGTTCTCGACAGCGTTGTGACAATCGAGGGCATCAAAAGCCCCAAGCAACTCGTCTCCTCGCTCTCGGGCGGGCAGGCCCAGGCCGTGGCCATTGCCCGGGCCGTGCACTTCAAGCGCAGCCTGCTCATCTTGGATGAGCCCACGTCGGCACTGGCTGTTCGTGCCACAGAGGCACTGCTCAGCTACCTTACTCAGCTGAAGGGTGAGGGAGTGAGTTCGGTGCTCGTGACCCACAACCTGCACCATGCTTTCCAGGTGTGCGACCGGCACATCGTGATGAACCACGGCAAGAAAATCATGGATGCCCGCCGCGAAGACACCAGCGTCGAGGAACTCACTGCTGCTGTTGTCGAGGGTGCGGTTGGACTGGCACGGTTCCGAGAAGGGGTCTTCTAACCTCTGAGCAGAAGGCGGCCCGTGATGCGGACCGCCTTCTTTTGGGGCGGCGTGAGGGGAATTCGCGCCGGACAGGCCACAATTGAGGCAACGAAGGTTGCAGAAAATGAAAAAGAACAGAAGCTGGCTCGCCGCTCTCATTGTCATTCCCCTGGCCCTGACGGGATGTACGGCCACCACAAGCGACACGACGACCGCGGCATCCGCTGACGAGGCCGTGATCGCCGTGGTCACGCACGGCACCGCGGGCGACTCTTTCTGGGACGTGGTGAAGAGCGGCGCGGAACAGGCTGGCACCGATCTCGGTGCCACGGTCACGTACCAGGGCGACGGCGACCCGGTGAAGCAGAGCCAGCTGATCGACGCCGCGATCGCGTCGAAGCCCGACGGTCTGATTGTGTCGATGGCCAATCCCGACGGCGTGAAAGACGCGGTAGAGCGGGCTATCGCGGCCGGAGTGCCGGTGATCACCATCAATTCAGGGCTCGAAGACTCCAAGGCCTTCGGCGCCCAGACTCACGTGGGCCAGAGCGAGTTCATCGCCGGACAGGGTGCGGGCGAGCAGCTGGCCAAGGCCGGCGTGACGAACGTGATCTGCGTCATCCACGAGGCCGGCAACTCCGGGCTCGAAGAACGCTGCCAGGGCGCCGCCGACACGCTCGGTGGCACGCTGTCCAACGTGCAGGTCGACATCGCCAACGTCGCCGATGCCCAGAACACCATCAAGAGCAAGCTTCTGGCCGACCCGTCGATCGACGGCGTGCTCACACTGAACCCGGCCATCGGTGTGGCCGCCGCCCAGTCGATTGCCGAGGCGGCGAGCACGGCGAACCTCGCGACCTTCGACGTGTCTGCCGACGTGACCTCGCTCATCGAAGACGGCAAGATTCTCTTCGCCGTTGACCAGCAGCCCTATTCACAGGGGTACCTGCCTGTGGTGTTCCTCACGCTGCAGAAGCGCAACGGCGACGTCGTGGGCGGCGGCCAGCCTGTGTACTCCGGCCCGGCCTACGTCACGAAAGACAACGTGGCCGAGGTTGCCGAGTTCGCGACCAACGGCACCCGGTGATCCTCGCCGCCCCGGCGCGGTCCGATGAACGGGTCAGAGTAGCCAATCGCGCGGTGAAGCTGTTGCGTCGACCCGAAATCGGCGCGGCGGTCGCGGCGCTGGCCATCTTCACGTTTTTCTCGTTGATGGCGCCGGTGTTCCTGACCCCGGCCGGAGTCTCGACCTGGCTGTACTCCGCGTCGCTGTTCGGCATCATGGCGGTGGCTGTCGCCCTGCTGATGATCGGCGGGGAATTCGATCTTTCCGCCGGCGCGATGACAGGCACTACCGGCCTGATCGTGGGCGTGATGACCACCCAGTGGGGGCTCAACATCTGGCTCTCGATGCTGATCGCGCTCGCCGCGGCACTGCTCATCGGGGCAGGCAACGCTTTCGTGGTGATGAGAACCGGTCTGCCGAGCTTCATCGTGACGCTCGCGACCTTCTTCATTCTGCAGGGCGCAAACCTGGCCGTGACCAAGCTCATCACCGGTTCGGTAGCCATCCAGGGAATGGGAGCCGTGCTCGGCTTCGACGTCGTCAAGGTGTACTTCGGCTCGTCGTTCCCGTTCCTCGGGGCCGACATTAAGATCGCGGTCGTGTGGTGGATCGCACTGACAGCGCTCGCCACCTGGGTGTTGCTGCGCACCCGCGGGGGCAACTGGATCTTCGCGGTGGGCGGGCAGCTCTCCAGCGCCCGGCAGCTCGGTGTGCCCGTGGTGAAGGTGAAGACCGGACTGTTCATGACCACCGCGGGAGCGGGCTGGCTCGTGGGCATGCTGCAACTCTTTGATGTGTCGACGGTGCAGGCCACGACCGGCATCGGCCAGGAGTTCATCTACATTATCTGCGCGGTGGTGGGCGGATGCCTACTCACCGGTGGCTACGGATCCGCGATCGGCGCCGCCCTCGGCGCTCTCATCTACGGCATGACCCTGCAGGGCATCGTGTTCGCCCAGTGGGACAACAATTGGCTCAAGGCCTTCCTTGGCGGCATGCTTCTGCTCGCCGTGCTCGTGAATCTGTACGTTCGGCGCCAGGCGGGGGAGCGGTCGTGAGCGGCGCGGCATCCGCAGTCTCGCCCCTGCTTGAGGTGCGCGGCGTCGGCAAGACCTACGGATCGATCGTGGCGTTGCGAGACGTCTCGGCCTTCGTCGGGGCGGGTGAGGTGCTGTGCGTGCTCGGTGACAATGGCGCGGGCAAGTCGACGCTCATCAAGATTCTCGCCGGGGCGCACGTGCCCTCGCAGGGCGAGCTGCTGTGGAACGGCGAACCACGCCGGTTCGCGAGCCCGCGGGACGCCCTCGACCTCGGCATCGCCACGGTCTACCAAGACCTCGCGGTGGTTCCGCTTATGCCGGTGTGGCGCAACTTCTTTCTCGGTTCGGAGCCCACGCGCGGGCGCGGGCCGTTCCGCCGCCTCGATGTGAAGCGGATGCGCGCGGTCACCCTCGCCGAGCTGGCCCGGATGGGCATCGACCTGCGCGACGTGGACCAGCCGATTGGCACTCTCTCCGGCGGTGAACGCCAGTCGGTGGCGATCGCGCGCGCTGTGTACTTCGGGGCGAAGGCGATCATCCTCGACGAACCGACCGCGGCGCTCGGTGTGAAGCAGGCCGCCGTGGTGCTGAAGTACATCGCGCAGGCCCGTGACCTCGGCCTTGCCGTGGTGTTCATCACCCACAACCCGCACCACGCCTACCCGGTGGGAGACCGGTTCCTGCTGCTGCGCCGCGGAACGAGCCTGGGCGCGTTTGCCAAGAGCGAGATCTCCCTCGAGGAGATGACGCGCCTGATGGCCGGTGGCGCCGAGCTCGATGCGCTCGCGCAGGAGCTAAGGCGGCCGACCTCCGACTAGCTACTTCTCGACGAGCGTGGTCGCGATCCGGACAGGCTAGAACGGGCAGTCCTTGGAGTTGGTGGCGGGGATACTCCAGGGGTCTGCGTAGGTGAGTGGCTTCGTGGTCAGCGTGGGTTCCGTCAGGGGGATGGTCGGTCGGATGCGGGTTTCGGGGTGAGTGGCATAGTGCCTGCCCGCCGGGCTGGTCCAGTTGAGGGTTCCGTCCTCGCCTTGGACCACTGACCAACCTGTTTCGTGTTTGACCCGGTGGCTCGGGCGGCAGAGGCTGGAGAGATTCGAGAAGACGGTTTCTCCGCCGTGTTCCCAGGCGATGGTGTGGTCGATGTCGCAGTCGGCGGCTCGTCGGTTGCAGCCGACGGCGCGGCACGTGCCGTCGCGTAGTCGCAGCCAGTTCTTCAGGTCGTCCGGGACCTTGTACTTCGTGCGTCCGAAGGAGAGGACAGCGCCGGTCTCCGGGTGGACGAGGATGCGAGTGAAGCTGGTGGCCGTTCCGGCGAGGCGCCGGGCGGTCTCCGCGTCGATCGGCCCGAACCCTTCCAGGGTGCCGGGTTCCTCGCTCTGACCCAGCAGGGTGAGAACGGGGACGGTGACGAACACGCTCGCGCGGACGCCGGCACCGAGCCCGGTCTCTGTCACTCCTTTCAGGAGCAGGTCCGTGGCGGCGTCGGTGCGAAGCTGCGCGAGGGTGCGGGTTTCGTCGTGCACCTTCAGGTTCTTCGCCAAAGATTCGACCCGGTCCGCGATGGCGGCCGCATCTTCGTTGCTGAGGGTCATCTCCAGGTACCCCATACCGTCACGACCGGGACTGACCCAGAAGTTCCGATCGGCAAGGGCCTTCTGGTGCCGGATAGCGATGGACTCCGGGTGAGTGAACTCCCGCACCTTCACGGCCTTCCTCCGCAGTTGCGGGACGGTGAGGGTTTCACTGTTGGTCAGGGCCTCGTCTTCGAAGGCCTTCCAAGCCTCCGGTGGCAGGGAGACTGCGTTCTCCATTACTACCTCGGCGTGGCGGTAGCTGATGTCACCGCGTCGGAGGGCATCTCGGGTGGCGGGGAGCCGGTGTTGCAGCAGGTCGCTTTCGAACATCAGATTGCGGGCGACACCGCTGGGCAGTTTCAGCAGGGCGGCCAGCTCAGCGACGAGGCCTTCGTGGGCGGCTTTCTGCGGCGACCACTCGGTGTCTCGTCGTCCCCGCGCGGTGAGGGGGAGTCCAGCCTCGGCCGTGGCGTCGGTCCACTGCCGGAGCTTGTCGATCACTTCCGCTCGAGCGGCCTGGGCGAAACAGACCATCCGATCGAAGCTCAGGATCGCGTCGAGGAGCAGGGTTTGAGTGTCGTCGGCGACGGCCTTTTCCTCCGCCAAGACGGCGAGGGCCTGATCGACTGGTTCGGGCGGGGTATTCCCCGCGGCCTCCTCCAAAGGAGGAACTTCATCGTTTTTCTCCATAAGATAATTATCCCACGAACCACAGACAGATTCGAGAAAACCTCACGGTTGTGGATAACTCATTCGAATAAGTCTCCCCTTTACGATTTCAGTGAGATAGCGATTGCTCCATTGCAGACGGTCATGCGCCACTTAGATATGGGCATCTCACTGAAATCGTAAGGGGGATAAGTCTCCGCCCTCCCGCAGTCCGGAGATTGGGTCGCGGGCCTCGAGACTCTCGTTCCCCGTTCGACGACCAGCGAGAACGGGGCGCCGTAGGCGGCGTCTATTGTCGAGATGGCCGGGGGAGCCGAGCTCGACGCGCTTGCGGAGGAGATCAAGCGGCCGACCTTCGACTAGCTACTTCTCGACGAGCGTGACCTCGAAGGAGTAGAGGTCGGGGCGGTAGCAGTGGTGGCCGAATTCAACGGCGCGACCCGAGTTGTCGAACGCGGTGCGGTCCATGGTGAGCAGCGCGGCGTTCTTCTCCACGTCGAGCAGCTCGGACTCCTCGTTCGTGGACTTGCGGGCGCCGATATGCTGGCGCGCCACCCGCATAGTGACGCCACGGGAACGCAGCACCTGGTAGAGCCCGTAGGTGACGAGGTCTTCGGGCTCCATCGTAAGAAACTCCTCGGGCAGCCAGTTCTCCATCACGGCAACCGGAACGTCATCGGCCAGGCGTACCCGACGGATGTGCAGGGTGGGCGTGCCCACCTCACAGGCGAGCTTCTCGGCCACTGTGGCATCCGCGGGAACGCTCTCGAACGTGAGCAGGCGAGTAGACGGTACCTTCTGCGTGTTGGTGAGGTCGTCGTAGAGGCTCGTGAGCTCGACCTTGCGCGTGACCTGGCCGTGTACGACCTGGGTGCCGATGCCGCGACGGCGAACGAGAAGCCCTTTGTCGACGATGTCCTGGATGGCGCGGCGCACCGTGGGGCGGCTCAGTCCGAGGCGCTCGGCGAGGCCGACCTCGTTCTCGAGGCGAGCGCCCACCGGGAGCTCGCCGCTCAGAATCGCCTTCTCGATGCGCTGCGACACCTGGAAATACAGCGGTATCGGCCCGGACCGTTGGAGGTCCATGAACAGGCTCATCGGCAGCACGTTCTCTTCATTCGTGGTGCTCATGCCAGCCCCTTACATCGTCTTCTCTTTGGCAAGTTGTTATGACATTATCATGACTAGGATTCAGTGTCACCGGTGGTACGGGAAAGAAATAGGACGAACAGTGCGCATTGGAATTGTCGGCTACGGAACCGGGGGCAAGAATTTCCATGCCCCGTTCATTCAGGCAGCGGAGGGAATCGAGCTCGTGGGAGTTGTGGCCCGGTCGGCCGGCAAGCAGGCCGAGGTGCGCGCCGACCTGCCGGGGGTGCCGGTGTATTCCAGCCTCGAGGAGATGCTCGCGGCCGGTGTCGACGCGGTGACCATCACGACACCGCCGGCCACCCGGCACGACCTCGTGCTCGAGGCGATCGCGGCGGGAGTCGACGTAGTCGCCGACAAGCCGTTTGCACGGGATGCTGCCGGTGGACGCCTGCTGCAGGCCGCTGCGGAGCAGGCGGGGGTGACTCTCAACGTCTTTCACAACCGCCGGCGCGATGCGGACCTGACCACCCTGGCATCCGTTGTCGCTTCAGGCCGACTCGGCGAGCTGTGGCGGGTGCACTCTCTCATGGACCTCGACGATCCCGGCACGATTGACGCCGGCATGTTCGGGGGGCTGCTGCGCGACGTGGGCAGCCACCTGATCGACCAGATGCTCTGGCTGCTCGGCCCGGTCGTTCGGGTTCACGCTACGCTCGACCGCACATCGCGATTCGGCGAACCCACCGACTGTGGCTTCTTCGTTACCCTCACGCACGCGTCGGGGGTGGTGTCGACGGTGTCGTCGACCAAGCTCAACTTCTCGTCGACCCGCGAGTTTCGGGCCTACGGCAGCGAGGGGAGCTACCAGGCTTCGGGAACCGACGTGCAGGCGCAGGCCATCTTTGCCGGCCACAAGCCCATGGATTCGCCGGAGACCTGGGGAATCGACGCGCCGGAATACTGGGGCGCACTGTCGACGCCCGTCGGACGCGAAACCATCCCGTCGTTGCAGGGCAACTATGCCGACTTTTACACGGAGTTCGCGCGGGCGGTGCGCGGCGACGGGCCCGAGCCGGTGTCCGCCTCCGAGGGCGTGCGCACGCTCGAGGTTCTCGACGCTGCCCTGCTGAGCGCTGCGACTGGCGAGGTCGTCAGCCTGTAGCGGCTGCCGCGGGACACCGGTGGGAACGTGGTGGTGCAGGCCCCGGCCGGTGGCGCCGCGAGGAAGCCGTCTTCCGGAGGGTGCACTGGTCGCGTGCACACGCCGGTGGACGCCGCCCCCGTCCGCTCGAGCGTGAGGCGCGCTACGGTGTCGACCTGTGGGAGGGCGATGTGCCGCGGCACCCGGGCGGAGAAGAGCCGGTGGATGATGACAACAGCATCGGACGCTGACGCACACCGTGCGCATACGACCGTTCAGTCGTGGCGCACCCTCTTCTACGTCGGCGGGATCGCAGCCATCCTCTTCGTGATGCTCTTCCTGTGCGCCCTCGTACTGGACTTCCTCGCGCCACCCCCCGAGAACGGCGGGGTGGAGACTCTCGAGTTCATCTCCCGCAACCGGGCGATCTACAGCGCGGAGCAGATCCTGTGGATTCTGCCCGATATTCTTCCAGTTCTCACGTTTCTGGCCCTGTTCGTGGCTCTCGCACCGGACAACAAGGCCCTGGCCCTGATCTGCGTTACGGTGGCGGGAGTCGGTTGGGCGCTGCTCCGGGTCCTCCCTACCTCTGGCCGCGGATCGCTCGTGCTGGTGAACCTCAGCGACAGCTACGTCGAGGCCGGCTCCGCGAGCCAGCGGCAGGTCTACAGCACTGCGGCCGAGGTGATCATTGCGGAGAATAACACTCCGTCGCTCCTCGGGGTGCTCAGCGCGGTGGGGATCGCGCTGGCATCCACCGCCATGATTCGGAGCGCGTTGCCACGTCTGGTCGGGTGGCTGGGTGTCGTTGCCGGTGTCGTGGGCGTCGTGTCGGAGGTGTCGGCCTACACGCTGCCCGCGTTGTCGAGCGCCTACGGGCTGTTGCTCTGGGCCTGGTTCGTGAGCGTGGGAATCGCCTTGATTCGGCTGGCCCGGCGCACGCCGGAGCGGGGCCCGGGAGCTGCCGATGGCACCGCCGGCGGCTAGCATCGGCGGCGTCAACGTAGCGTTCACCCGCCGTTACGCGCTCCGGTCTAGTGTCGGAGCATTGTGTCCTTGACCGAGATCATTCTGGCCGTGGCCGGCAGCCCGTGGGCCTATGTGGCCCTCGCTGCGCTGCTCCTGATCGACGGGTTCTTTCCCTTCGTGCCGGGGGAGACCTTCGTCGGTGCTCTCAGCGCGCTCGCCGCAACCGGCAGCGGTCCTTCCGTCGCATACGTTCTGGGCGTCGCGATCATGGCGACGGTCATCGGCGACGCGATAGCCTTCGTGCTCGGGAGACGCATGGGACTCAGTCGCTGGGCCTGGATGCGTCGCCCGCGGATCGCCCGCGCCTTCGCCTGGGCGGCGCGCGGCCTGCGACAACGCCCCGCAGCATTCTTTCTGACGGCCAAGTTCGTGCCCGTGGGGCGGGTGGCCGTTACGATGACGGCGGGCGCGACCGGGTTTCCGGTGGCGCGCTACATCCCGTTGTCGATCGCCGCCTCGAGCTTTTACACGGTGTACCACGTGGCAGTCGGCTACGCGGCCGGGTCATGGCTGAGCGCGCATCCGCTGCTCGCGATAGTCGTCTCCATTGGTTCCGTGCTGCTCGTTGGCTTCAGCATCGACACCGTGATGACCGCGCTGTCGAGGCGCCGACGACGACGGATGCTCATGGCCGGTGAAGGCCCCCGCGACTGAAGGCCACCGCGTGAATATCGCCCTCGTCAGCACTTCGTAAGGTGGCCTGCACGGCAAAACCAGCGAAGGGGAGTACGGTCGGCTGTACGCCGGGCGTGTGATCGCCCGACCGACCGGAAGAATTCTTGAGAGAGGTACGACAGATGTCTGACACACCGCACCCCAAGCCCCACGACCCACGGCCGCATGCGCCCGAGTCGCCAGCTCCCAAGCCTCCCGAGCGTCCGAACCCGCAACAGCCATAGCGTCACCCGCCGCCCTTCGCGAGGGCCTCGGAAACCGCGCTCCGTGAGGGCGGGTGGTGCGTCGTCTGTCGCGCTCGCGACCGACGCACAGCCCGCTTTCGCGAGAGTGCGTGCGGGACTTCGAGCGGGAGCGCGAACGGATGCCCCGCTACAGGTCCGGCAAGAACTGCTGCCACGCCTCCCTGCGACGGCCTCGCGGGTCGGACTCCACCCGATCGACCTCGTCGATGATGAGGGTTTGACGATCGGTTTCGGTGTAGGCCGGCCAGGACGAGTCGACCACACCCGTGCAGGCGAAGTGCAGCCAGTGTCGGCGCATCCGCTCGCCCGCGCCGATGAACACTCGCCGACCGCCGAGAGAAGTCGCCGTGCGTGCGAACGCGGTATCGACATGGTTGAACAGAGCGAACAGTTCGATACCGTGGGTCGCGTCGAGCCCGATCACATGCATGAGCCGCGGGGCGAGATCGAATCGGTAGAAGTGCACGGGAGCCACCCTGGAGTGCAGCGAACCCACCGTGACGCTCGGAAACCAGAACGCGAAGTCGCCACCGAAATCCGATGATGTGCGCTTGGTATGCAACCCCGGGTAGGCCTGCCGCATGGCCTTGTGCACGTCGGCGGGCGCACTCGCAAAGAGCGCCTGGATGCGTGGCGTCGACGTGGGCAGAATATCCACCCGCCCGCGAAAGGCAGAACCCTCCCGGTCGTTGGTGCCGATGATCAGCGGTACTCGGTGTGCTCGACCGTGTCGGAAGGCATCCACCGGGCGCTCCGGCAGAAAATCCCCGTCCACCACCGGGGCGAGTGGAAAAGTTCCCGGCCGGGCGTCGGGCGTTCGCGTCTGAATCGTTAGCGCTGCGGCCAGCAGATGAGCGACGTCGGCATGCGCGAGCAGGTCGGCCGGCTCGGACTCGGTGTCGGCCGTGAGTCGGCGCAATTCGAACAAGAATTCCGCGGCCCAGCTGGCCGCCAGCTCGGGAGAATACGCGGCACCGGGCGGGGGGCTTTGCGCGATGACTCGGGAGAACAAGCCATCGGCCGACGGCGTGGCCATGAGCGTGATGGCGGCGTTGCCGCCAGCCGATTCGCCGAACACGGTGACATTGTTCGGGTTGCCTCCAAAGGAGCGGATGTTGTCACGAACCCACTCGAGTGCGGCCACCTGGTCGCGCAGGCCCAGATTGCGTTCGAACGTTCGCTGCGGCGTGGAATAGCGGCTGAAGTCCAGGTAGCCGAGGGTGCCGAGCCGATAGTTGAAGTTCACGTAGATCACCCGGCCCGTGCGCACGAATGCCTCGCCCTGCCCGGGAAAATCCTGCGACGAACCGACACTGTATCCACCGCCGTGAATGAAGACCATCACCGGAAGGCTCAGCTTGGTGCGTCGGCCGACCGCAGGCGCGAGAACGTTCAGGGTGAGGCAGTCCTCGCTGGAGGCGGGCCGGAACGCGGTGGCGCGGCGTCGGGGGAGCTGGCACGCGGCCGGCCCAAACCGGCTGCAATCACGGATGCCGTCCCACTCCTGCACCGGCTGGGGCGCGCGAAAGCGCAGCGGCCCCACCGGCGGGGCCGCATAGGGAATGCCGCGCCACGCGAGAACACCGCCTTCGCGCGCGCCGCGAAGCAGCCCGCCTTTCACCCGCACCACGGGCCGGCCGGGGCTAGCGGCTGACGGATGATCAAGAGCTGCCTGCGTAATAGCCATGGTGCCGCGCCCTTTCCGTTCTGACGCCTGTTGTCGTTCTGGTTCCGGTCGTTTCCTCTTTACCTGTACTCGGGGTTGGGTTCGAAGCCGAATCGTTCGCCGCTGTCCCAGCTGCCACGAAGGTTTCCCCACGCGGGGATGCCGCCGTTGGCCTGCAGAATCGAGGCCAGATGCATGAGGTTCCAGCTCATGAAGGTGGTGTTTCGGTTCGTGAAGTCGTTCTCCGGGCCACCTGAACCCGGGTCGAGGTAGCTCGGGCCCGGCCCGATCTCGCCGAGCCAGCCCGCATCCGCTGCCGGGGGAATCGTGTACCCGATGTGTTGCAGGCTGTAGAGCAAGTTGGAGCCGCAGTGCTTCACCCCGTCTTCGTTACCCGTGATGATCGCCCCGCCGACTTTGCCGTAATAGATGTATTGGCCCTTGTCGTTGAACTGTCCGGACATCGCATACAACCGTTCGACCACGCGCTTGGTGATTGAGCCGTTGTCGCCGAGCCAGATCGGTCCGGCGAGAACGAGAATGTCGGCGGCCCGCACGGTCTCAAAGAGAACGGGCCACTCATCCGTTTCCCAGCCGTGATCGGTCATGTCCGGGTACACACCCGTGGCAATGTCGTGGTCGATAGCTCGGATTTCGTCGACGTGCACGCCCTGCTCCCGCATGATGCGCGCGCTGAGATCGATGATGCCCTGCGTGTTGCTAGTTTGCGGGCTGCGTTTGAGGGTGCAGTTGATGAAAAGCGCCCGCAAAGACGAGTAGTCGAAGGACGTGTCAACACGCGTGTGCTCAACCATCCCGTCAGTAAAGCACCGAGGCACGCGGCTGGCTAGGGGGTTTCCAGACGCACCAAACCGGGCGTCGCGGCTTGTGGCCGTGCCGCCCGGTAGGTGTGGCTGGTGTTACTCGACTAGACGAGCGTTCCCTTTTTGTGTGCCACGAGGGTGAGCCCGAGGCCGAGCATCAGCACGAGAGCGCCCACGGCGAGCATCGGTGCGAGGTGCGTACCGGTTGACGCGAGCGACGCGACCGGGGTGACCCGGAGTGCGGCGATCGAGCTGTTACCCGAAGCGGATGCCGTAAGCACGTCCGAGGCGGACGGCGCGCGGGCTCCTGGGGTCGTCGGGGTCGTCGGGGTCGTCGGAACGACCGGAACAACGGGGGTGACCGGTGTAACCGGGGTCGTGGGCGTAGTGGTCGAGTCGCCCACGACGCTCACAGCGTTGCCGCTGATCGTGACGGGCACGAACGCTGTCGGCGCGATCTGTGTACCGCCGAGGATGCTTCCGGTTCCCGTGGTGGTGGCTCCGGTTCCCGTGGTGCCGGTTGTCGGCGTGCCGGTCGTGGTGGTTCCGGTGGTGCTGGAGTCGCCGAGGATGCTGATGGCGTTTCCGGTTGCGGTCACCGGGGCGGTGATCGGTGCGACCACCCGGGTACCGCCGAGGACGGAGTCGGTGTCGGTGGTGGTGGCTCCGGTTCCCGTTCCGGTGGTGCCTGTTGTGGTCGTTCCGTTGGTGGTTCCGGCGGAGTTGGAGTCGCCGAGGACGCTGATGGCGTTGCCGGTGACGGCGACCGGGGCGGTCACTGTCGGGGCAACCTGGGTGCCGCTGGCGATGCCATCGGTTCCCGTGGTGGTGGCTCCGGTTCCCGTGGTGCCGGTTGTGGGTGTGCCGGTTCCTGTTGTTCCTGTGGTTCCGGTGGAGCTGGAGTCGCCGAGGACGCTGATGGCGTTGCCGGTGACGGCGACCGGGGCGGTGGCTGTCGGGGCGATCTGGGTGCCGCTGGCGATGCCGTCGGTTCCTGTGGTGGTGGCTCCGGTTCCCGTGGTGCCGGTTGTGGGTGTGCCGGTTCCTGTTGTTCCTGTGGTTCCGGTGGAGCTGGAGTCGCCGAGGACGCTGATGGCGTTGCCGGTTGCGGTCACCGGTGCAGTGATCGGGGCGACGACCTGGGTGCCGCCGAGTGTGGAGTCGGTGCCGGTGGTGCTGGGTCCGATTCCCGTTCCGGTGGTGCCGGTTGTCGGCGTGCCCGTGGTGGTTCCGGTGGAGCTGGAGTCGCCGAGGACGCTGATGGCGTTGCCGGTTGCGGTCACCGGTGCAGTGATCGGGGCGACGACCTGGGTGCCGCCGAGTGTGGAGTCGGTGCCGGTGGTGCTGGCTCCGGTTCCCCTTCCGGTGGTTCCGGTTGTCGGCGTGCCGGTCGTGGTGGTTCCGGTGGTGCTGGAGTCGCCGAGGACGCTGATGGCGTTGCCGGTGACGGCGACCGGTGCGGTGACTGTCGGGGCGATCTGGGTGCCGCCAGCAACGGAATCGGTTCCCGTGGTGGTCGGCGCCGCGGCGGTCGGTGCAGCTGCCGGAGTAGCCGCAGGTGTCGTGGTTCCGGCGGAATTCGAGTCGCCGAGAACACTGATCGCGTTACCTGTCACTGCGACGGGTGCCGCGACAGGGGCAACAACCTGGGTGCCGCCGGCCACGGAGTCCGCGCCGGAAGTAGCGGGTGCTGCAGCGGGTGCCGGTGCGGCGGGTGCCGCAACGGGTGCCGGTGCGGTCATGGGGGCGGCCGCGGCGGTGGAGTCTCCGAGAATGCTGATGGCGTTCCCGGTGAGGGCGATCGGCAAGGCAACCTCGGTCACAACCTGGCTGCCCGATACGAGGCCGTCAGTGCCCGAGGTGATCGGTGCTTCGGCTGCATTGGCCGCACCGACGCCGATGAGCGAGATGCCCCCGACGAGTAGGGCGCACAAGAGGCCCTTTTTGACGAATGAATTCATGATGGTTCTGCTCCTGAATGAGTGATGGTGTGCTCCCCAGAAGGGAGACTTCGGTCTGCGTGTGACCTGCATCCCTGAAGCAGAGACGAGGTCGGCAGACCCATCAGTCGGGAGAAGAACCCGGATCGAACGTGGGCGCTGTGGGAAGAACCTCAGTGCCGAATGAGGAGCCGGACGACACCAGTCGCACGGGTACAGGAGCGGCCAGGGGCGCGTCGGAGGCCGTGTTCAGGCCTCCTGCTGATCCGGTCTGACCTGAGCTGCTGCCCGCCGGGGTCGGTAGGATCGCCTGTTCGGCGCTCCACCGCTGGGGTGCCCCGAACGGTCCGCCAGCGGGCGGTGCCTGCGAGAGAACTGCTTCCGCGGCCGAGGTGTTCGGCACGGTGAACGATGTGCTGGCAACACCGGCGGAGGTCGATGTGCCTGAGGAGATCAGATCTGAGGTGGGCGCAACGGTCGGGGCCGGAGCGGCTGCCGAAGCCAGATCCACGAGGGGAGCCAGGGTTGCCTCCACCGGAACGATGGCCACGGCATCCGTTGCCAGGGTGACGACCGGAGCCACGACTGCGCTCACAGGGGTGGCGACGGCCGCGACGACCGGGGCGATCACGGCGGTGACGGGCGCGACCACGGCGGTGACGGGCGCGACCACGGGGGCGGCGATGGCGGCAGCGGATGCGACAACCGGCGCGAGAACGGGGGCGGCAATCGGCGCGGCAGCGGCAGCCACAGGCGCGACGACGGGGTCAAGGGCCTGGGCGACGGGCGCGACAATCGGAGCGACCGGGGCGGTCACCGGGGCAGCGAGGTCAGCGACCGGCGCGACAATGGGCGCGATCGGATCCGCGACGCTGCTGAGGCTGCTGAGCGGGGCGAGCCCGTCCGAGTCGGCCTCGGCCTCGCACGGAGCGGCGGCGCCGACGATCACGCACACGGCCGACCAGGCAACAGCGAGGGTCGCTCCGACGAGCACCAATCGGAGCGGGCGGGATGCCGCGCGAAAAATTACTGTATCCATCGGGCACCCCCCTTTCGTGGGTCTCGTGTTGCCCTAGGTAAACATGCACAAATCACCCTGTCTATCCCCTTAGTGCCATTCGCAGCAATATCAGGCGTCTCGTAATGTCTGCGTAATAAGTGCAATCGGCGAGCGGGGCTCCGGATAGCTGGTATAGTTTTCAAGTTGCCTCCGAGCGTTTCAATCGGAAGTAACTGGGCGCCCGTAGCTCAGCGGATAGAGCAATTGACTACGGATCAATAGGTCGGGGGTTCAAATCCCTCCGGGCGCACATTGAGAAAGCGGTTCACTTCGGTGGGCCGCTTTTTTGTTGCCCGAGAGCGGGGCAATATCGCCCGAACGGGCAAACTGGGGGCAAGCTCAGGTACCATCAGCATAAGTGAGTAATTCTTACCTTTCGCTTCGTGGGCCACGTCCCACGTGTGCGACCGAGATTTCTCGCCGGGCGTTGTTCGGGCTCCCAGCGAGGAAGGCATTCCTGCGAGGGACTGCCTCGGTGGGGCGAGGGGTAGGGCCTTCGCCTCATCGCCACCCTTCGGGGGACCGACTAATTCGTGGAACGCGTGCGCAGCCGATCACACAGCACTGTGAGCTGGCACAGCTCGTCGTTGCTGAGGGAATCGCCGATGCGATCGGTGATCGTGTCCATGTGCTGCACCGCGACGCGGCGAAAGAGCGCGAGCCCGCTGAGGGTGAGCTCCACGATGGCGCCTCGACCATCCTGCGGGTCCGCGAGCTTGCACACGTACCCACGGGACACGAGACGGTCAACGAGGCGGCTGACGCTGGGCTGGGTGAGCAGCACGTGCTCGTTGAGTTCCCGCAGACGGATGCGGCGGTCAGGCTGACGAGACAGGTTGAACATCACGTCGTACTCGTTGAGGGAAATATCCTTCGATGGAAAATCGGCGGCGAGGCCGCGCATGATGGCGACCTGGGCGCGGAAGAGCGATTCCCACGCTCCTACCGCCACGTTTCTGTCAGCCACCGTGGATCCCCACCCATTCTCGTCCGCCGCGCCTCAGGGTAGCGGTCTCCACCAAGGATAGGGACTCCGTGCCGATCGGGTCGCATCCACTCGACACGTGTTGCGTGCCGGGCGGGAAGCGGCATGGAGGGAACTGTCAGGAGAAAAGGTCCCGGATGGGTGGCATCCGTTACTCATTCGTTATATATTCAGTAGGCGTCAACCGTTTGCTGTGGCGGAAGACGTGAAATGTGATTGCAGGACAACTCTTGGTGCAAGGGACGAGGGCCGGCCGTAGACTCTACGACCGGCCCTCAATCACGTGTCCGGCCGGTCGGGCGCTCAAAACCTGCACGCGCGCCCGCGATACCGACCGCACGAGCAGCTTTGCCCCGCAGGAACGGGTGATGCGGATGCCGCAGGCCGTGAAGCGCCGCCGCCGTGCGATTAGAAGCGGTCGGGGCTCGGGGTCGAGGCCTGGCGGATCGACACGTCTGCGTGACGGTCGAACCGGTAGCCCACGCCGCGAACCGTGCGCACGATGTCCTCGTAGCGGCCGAGCTTGGCGCGCAGGCGACGTACGTGCACGTCGATGGTTCGTTCGTTCGGGGTGTCCTCGTCGTCGCTCGCGTCCCACAGTGACGAGATGATCTCCGCGCGGTCGATCGTGCGGCCCTCTCGCAACACGAGGTACTGAAGTAGCTCGAACTCCTTGTAGGTGAGCGCTGCCGTCTCGTTGTCGAGGATCACGCGCTTGCGGGAGATGTCCACGACCACGCCGCTGTGTGCGCGGTCGAGCTCGTCGACCTCTGTGCGGTGTTCGGCCAGCGCCGAGGGATCCTGCAGGGCGAGGCGCACCACGTCCACGTCGCGGCCGCCGGCGCCCTCGGGGGCCAGGGCTACCGCCGCGTAGGTCTCGGCGCTCGGCGCGAGGTCGCTCGCCAGGGCCTTGAGCGCCTCGACGATCCGGTGCAGGCTCGTTCCGGCCGCGGCCGCCTTGGCCTCATCGATGCCGACGTAGAGCACGAAGCCGCGAGCCTCGGTGCCCTGCGGCACGGCGCGAATGCGGGGAGCGGGCTGCTCGACGATCTTGAGTGCGGGGTGGGTGGAGTGAATGTGGGCGAGAGACATGGGAGGAATCCTTGCGTGAAAGATCGGTGAACCCGGCGCCGTGGGCGACTGCAGGTTCGAAAATGAGGCACGTATGCCGGGTGTCGAAGGCTTCGGAACACGAAGCATCCGGGGAGTTCAGCCGCGACTCTCGCGGGGAACTCGGTCAGCTACAGCAGCTAGTCGGTTAGCGACACATTCGACAACAGGCGACAGCGGAGGACCCGGCCATCATCATGCCGGCAGTCCCGGGGGCCTCGAGGGAGGTCAGGGGGCGTGCGGTGGTTGTCATAAATGTGAGTAAAGCGGAATATGACGTGGTGTGTCAATTCTGTGACAGCGGATGACGCGGTGTGACACGCATCACATCCATCACGTCGGTCCCGTCTGGGCGAATCCGTGGGAAAGCCCCTTTATGAGAAGGATTCTTTTACAGAAAGGTGATTTGTCAAAGTTCAGTGAATATTCCGCCCGTCGGCGCGTCTCGAGCCGCAGAACCTGCGGTCCGCCGGAGCGACAGACGTGCGAGGCGCGTCTGGTGCGGCTCGCGTGAGCCGCACCGGACGCGCCGAGTGAGGATATGTGCGGGTCAGACCAGGCCGTAGAGACGGTCGCCGGCGTCGCCGAGGCCGGGCACGATATACCCGTGCTCATCGAGGCGTTCGTCGACGGCGCCGAGGATGATGGTCACTTCGCGTCCCGCGAGCGCCTTCTCCACCGCGGCGAGTCCCTCGGGGGCGGCGAGAATGCAGATGGCCGTCACGTCGGTAGCGCCGCGGGCGAACAGGAAGTTAATCGCCGCGATCAGAGAACCACCGGTGGCGAGCATCGGGTCGAGCACGAAGCACTGCCGGTCGGACAGGTCGTCGGGCAGGCGCTCGGCGTACGTGGTGGGCTCAAGTGTCTCTTCATTGCGAGCCATGCCAAGAAACCCCACCTCGGCGGTGGGCAGCATCTTCACCATGCCCTCGAGCATGCCGAGACCCGCACGCAGAATGGGCACAACGAGCGGCTTGGGGTCGCTGATACGCACACCCTGTGCCGGTGAAACGGGTGTCTGCACCGTGACGGCCTCCACGCGAACGCCGCGCGTGCCCTCGTACGCGAGGAGAGTCATCAACTCTTCGACGAGGGAACGGAAGAGGGGAGACGGAGTGGTTTGGTCCCGAAGCACGGTGAGCTTGTGCGTGATGAGCGGGTGGTCGGCTACGTGGACTCGCATAGGCTCAATTCTAGGCGCTCCCGGTCCGGGGCCACGGCGCTGCGCGGGAGGGAAACACATGGGTCGACACACCGAGTGGATGCGCCTGGCTCAGGGTGAAGCCCGCCTCGCCCTGGCCACCGGCGACGTGCCGGTGGGAGCGATCATCGTGGATACCGCGGGTGTCGTGATTGCACGCGGTCGAAACGAGCGCGAACTCCACCGAGACCCGACCCTGCACGCCGAGATCGTGGCCATTCGTGCGGCCGCGCGCGCCCTGGGCGACTGGCACCTGACCGGCTGTACGCTCGTGGTCACCCTCGAGCCGTGCGTCATGTGCGCCGGCGCCATTCTGGCCGCGCGCATTCCCTTGGTGGTCTTCGGCGCGTGGGACGAGAAGGCCGGCGCCGCAGGCTCGGTCTACGACGTGCTGCGCGACCGCCGGCTCAACCACCGGGTCGAGGTCTTCCCCGGCGTCGAAGAAGTGGAGTGTGGCGCGCTGCTGCGCAGCTTCTTCGACGATCCCGCGAGGCGCCCTACTCGAGGCCCTTGATTACGAAGGCGTCGGTCGGCGGGTTCGCCGCATCGGGGTTGAACCAGACATCGGGTTCGAGGTAGATCACCCGCGCCAGCGGCACGGCCGCGCGGATGCGCTTCTCGACGGCGTCGATGTCGGCGGCCACGAGGGAGAAGCGCTTGTCGGAATCGACGGCGATCTTGGCGCCCACGAGCATCTCGTCGGGACCGAGATAGAGCGTCTTGAGGTGGATGATGCGCGCGGTCTCTGGCCCGTCGAGGATGGCGGCCTCTATCGCGTCAACGTCCTGCTCGCTCGCGCCCTCGCCCACGAGAAGGCTCTTGGTCTCGATGCCGAGGATGACGGCCACGAGCACGAGCAGCAGCCCGATGCCGATGGTGCCGATGGCGTCCCACGCCGGATCACCGGTCACCACGGTGAGGCCAACGCCGAGGAAGGCGAAGACCAGGCCGGTAAGCGCCGCAACGTCTTCGAGCAGCACGACGGGTAGCTCCGGGGCCTTGGCATGCCGAACGAACTGCACCCAGCTCTGGGTGCCCCGCAGGTGGTTCGACTCCTTAATGGCGGTGCGCAGCGAGAAGCCTTCGAGTCCCATCGCGATCAGCAGCACGACAATGGGGACCCAGGCGTTCACGAGCGGATGCGGGTGTTGCAGCTTGTTCACACCCTCGTACAGCGAGAAGACACCACCGATCGAGAACAGGATGATCGACACCACGAAGGCGTACACATAGCGTTCCCGGCCATAGCCGAACGGATGCTCAAGGTCGGCCCGCTTTTTCGCCTTGCGACCTCCCAGCAGCAGCAGAAGCTGGTTGCCGGCATCCGCTATGGAGTGCACGCCCTCGGCGAGCATGGAGGCCGAGCCGGACACCCCCCACGCGATGAATTTCGTGATCGCGATGCCGAGGTTGGCCGCGAAAGCCGCCACGATTGCCTTGTTGCCGCCGGATGCACTCATGCGCCCATCCTAGGACGCACCCTCGGCAGGTTCGGAGGGCGCGAAAGTAGACTGATCTGATGACTTCTACCAAAACCGTAACCCTGCCCACGATTGCTTTCCTCGGCGCCGGCTCCATGGCCCGCGCCGTTCTGGCTGGGCTGTTGAAGCCGGGAGTGCACGTGGAGGGCGGCATCCGCACCACCAACCGCACCGAGGAGAAGGCCGCCGAACTCGCCGGAACGGAGGGCGTCACCGCCTTCGCCACCGCGGCCGACCCGGAAGCGAACCTCAAAGCGATCGCCGGCGCGAAGATCGTCGTCGTGGCCGTAAAGCCCTACATGGTGCCCGACCTGCTCGCCGAAATCGCCGATCACCTCGAGCCCGGCGCCCTCGTGATCAGCGTGTGCGCCGGCGTGACCGTGGCCACGTTTGAGTCGCTGCTGCCCGACACCGTGCACGTGATCCGCTCGATGCCCAACACTCCCGCCGTCGTGGGTATGGCCGTCACCGGCCTGAGCGCCGGAACGCGTTCGACCGACGATGACCTCGCCGAGGCGCAGGCCCTGTTCGCCACCGTCGGCGACGTTCTCGTGGTTCCGGAGACCCAGCTCGATGCCCTCGGCACCATCTCCGGTTCCGGACCGGCCTACGTGTTCTACCTCATCGAGCAGCTTACGGAGACTGCCGTCGCGAAGGGCTTCACACCCGAGCAGGCCGCCGTGATGGTGAACGGCACCTTCCTCGGGGCGAGTGCGCTGCTCGCCGTGTCGGACAAGTCGCCCACCGAGCTGCGCCGCCAGGTGACGAGCCCCGGCGGCACGACCGAGCGTGCCGTGGCCGAGCTGCAGAAGGGCGGCGTGCGCGAACTCTTCGACATCGCAACGGATGCCGCCCTCGCGCGTTCCCGCGAGCTCGCCGCCTCCTAGCTCCTCCGCCGCCGCTGGTCGAGGCGCGACGAAGGAGCGATCGAGACCTCGCGAGCCGTCTCTTAGGCTCGGCCCTCGCTGGTCGAGGCGCGACGAAGGAGCGATCGAGACTTCGTAGGCCGCCGCGCAGACTGACTTGCGGGGTCTCGATCGCTCGTACCTCGCGCCTCGACCGGCGGGGTTGCTACAGCCCTTCGGCGATGGCCGCGGTGGCCTGCAGCCAGGCTGAGCGGGTGCGGGGCGCGAGGGTATCGACGTTGAGCGGGCCGCCGCCCACAAGCGACGGGTCGTACGGCACGTCGAGCACCTGCCGCGTGAGCTGGCCGAAGTGCTCGTGCAGGCGCGCGGAGAGCTGCTGGTCCACCGTCTTCGACGGCGAGGCGAGGATGGTCACAGCCTGGGCCACCTTGTCGGCGTGGCCCTTGCGGCGCAGTCCGTCGAGCAGCGACGCGGCGCCGTAGCCGGTGTCCTCGCGGATCGTTGACACCACCACGAGCTGGTCGGCGGTGTCGACCGCTGCCTCCCAGTTGCTGGCGCGCATGTTGTTGCCGGTGTCGATCACAAGAACCCTGTAAAAACGACTGAGCGTGGCGTGCAGCTTGCGGAACGCGACGGCATCGATGCTCGCGGCACCGGCCGGGTCGAGGTCTGAGGCGAGCGCGTCGAACTGGGCGTCGCCCTGATTGCGCACGTAGTTGTCGAGGTCGCCCACGCGTGCCGAGCGCACGTCGGAGAAGCGGTCGAGGTCGCGCAGCAGATCAACTGCAGTGTTGGTGTGTCGGGCCGACTGCGCCCGTACGCCCAGTGTGCCCATGGTCTCGTTGTTGTCCCACGCGAGGGTATAGCCGCCGCGGTAGATGCCGAACGTCGCCGCAATGAGCAGGGTCGCCGTGGTCTTGTGTGCGCCGCCCTTGGGGTTGAGCACCACGATGGTGCGCGGTCCGCTCAGGCTGCGCTGCACGGCCGAGATGGCATTGCGCTGGGCCAACTCCGCCCCGCTCGGGCTCACGGAGATGAGTCCACCGGTGAGGCGACGGATGGCGCCCTGCCAGCCCTGCAGGGCTGGCCCGGCCGGAGCGGGTGGCCGCGAACTCAAGAAGTCGGCGAGGTTCGGCGGCACGTGGGCGCCGGCGCGCTCGGAGCGTTCCGCGCGCGTCAGGGGCGGCGCCGAAGACTCCGGAACGGCCGGAGTCTCCATGAGGGAATTGATGAAGGCCACGTCGGAACCGCTGTCTTCGGCATCGTCAGGCGTGTACGGCGGCGTAAACGAGGGCGGGAAGCCGGCGGATTTTGTCGATCCGGCGTCAAACGACGAAAACGTTGCGGCGTCGAGCCCCACCGAGCGGCTGCTCGCGCGCGGCGCAAGCACGTCTGTTTCGGTAGCGAACCCTGGAGCCATTAGCTGCGCAAACGACAGGTCCGATTCCGGCGCGGGCGCGTCAGCCTCGTCGTCGGGTACGTCTGCCTCGGGTGCGTCTGCCTCGGGTGCGGCACCGATGGCACTCGTGTGCGTTCCGAGCGGACCGGTGGTCGTGATCACGTCGCCGGTGGATTCCACCCGGCCGTCGGGGTGGATCACGAGGGGCCAGACACCCTGCTCGTCCTCGACCTCGAGCCGCACCGGACCGTCGAGGTCGCGGGCGACCCCTGTGGCCACGGCGACGATCTCTTCGCGCACGCCGGCGTCGTCGACCGCGACCACGATCTGGCTGACGCCCTCGATGATCACCTCGCCGGTGGCATCCGCTCGAACCAACGCGTTGATTCGCGGGAATTCGGCATTGTCTTGAGTCATCTTGGCCACCTTTTAAGCTTCACGGTTTGTTCCCCCGCAATGAAAGGCTAAACCTTCCTGGAACTGACGGTCTCTTGCGCACATAAACAGGGTCTACGAGCCCAGGGCCGCGAACCGCTCGATGTCGGCCTCGGTGCCGGACACAATAATGAGGTCGTGGTTGGACACTACAGTGTCGGCGGTCGCATAGGTGAATGGTTTTCCGGGGCTCTTCACGCCCACAACGGTCACGTTGTACTTGCGCCGCACGCCCGAGTCGATCAGGTTGAGGCCGCGAATCGGCTTGGGCGGGTACATCTTCACGAGGGCGAAGTCGTCGTCGAACTCGATGAAGTCGAGCATCCGGCCGGACACCAGGTGGGCGGCGCGTTCGCCGGCTTCCGCCTCGGGGTAGATCACGTGGTTGGCGCCGATGCGCTCAAGAATTTTGCCGTGCGACTTGGAAATGGCCTTCGCCCAGATTTGCGGAATCTTCAGATCGACCAGGTTCGCCGTGATGAGCACGCTCGCCTCAACGGATGAGCCCACCGCGCACACGGCGATGGAGAAATCCTGGGCGCCGATCTGTTTCAACGCTTCGAGGGAACGTGAATCGGCCTGCACGGCGTGTGTGACGCGCTCCGCCCACTTCTGCACGAGGGCCTCGCTGATGTCGACGACGAGCACTTCGCGGCCCAGTCGGTCGAGCTGACCTGCCGTGGCGGCGCCGAAACGACCCAGCCCGATGACGAGCACGGGGGCGTCGTGTTTGATGCGGTCAACCAACGATGGGCCTTTCCTCCGGGCGCTTAAACAGTTGCCTGCTCTGGCTCGCCGCCAGTGCGGCAGCGAGTGTCACTGTACCAACCCGCCCCATGAACATGGTGGCAGCCTGAACGTAGACCCCCTCCGGCGGCAGGTCGGCGGTGAGACCGGTGGACAGCCCACAGGTGGCGAAGGCACTGATCACGTCGAACAGCACATGGTCCAACGGAGCCTGGGTGATGTGCAGAATGAGGATGCTGGACACCGCCACGGTTGTGGCGCCCCAGAGCACGACGCTCACCGAGAGGCGCAGAATGTCGCTCGGGATGCGGCGCCCGAAAGCCTCCATCTGTTCCTTGCCGCGGGCCTCCGCGAAGGCGGCCAGAAAGAGGATGGCGAGGGTCGTCACCTTGATACCGCCGGCGGTCGACGCGGAGCCGCCGCCGATGAACATCAGCATGCTGCTCACGAGCAGGCTCGACCCGTGCAGGTCGCTGATTTCGATGGTGGCGAAGCCGCCCGACCGGGTCATCACCGACATGAAGAGCGATTGGAATATTGTGTCGCCGGCGTTCAGCGACCCGAAGGTCTTCGGATTGTCGAATTCGAGAATGATGTAGATGATCATTCCGGCGAACATGAGCGCGATCGTGGTCACAAGGGTGAGCTTCACGTGCAGCGACCACAGCCGGGGCTTGCGCCAGCTGCGGGCGAAGGCATAGATCACGGGGAATCCGAGGCTGCCGAGGAACACCCCGAGCATGAGTGCGCCGAGAAACCAGTAGTCGTTCTCGAACTGCCCAAGTCCCATAGCGTTCGGGCTGAATCCGGTGTTGGTAAACGCCATGGCGGCGTAGTAGAAACTGTGCCAGAGAGCCTCGCCTGCGCCAACACCGTCGATGAGCATCCGGGGAAAGAGCAGCGCCGCAACGCCGACCTCGATCACGAGGGCGCTGATCGCCACGGTGAGCAGCAGGCTGCCGACGTCGCCGAGCCGGATGGCCTGGCCCTCGTTCACCGGTCCCGCGTGGATGCGTGAGGGGTTCGAGTCGCTCGCCGCCATGAGCTTGGCGCGCAGCCCGAGGCGTCGGGAGATGACCATGCCCATAATGGAGGCGAGGGTGAGCACGCCGATGCCACCCACGTTCACACCCACGAAGACCAAGATGTTCCCGAAGGGTGACCAGTGGGTGGCCATGTCCACCGTGGCGAGACCTGTGACGCAGATCACGGAAACCGCGGTGAAAAGTGCGTCATAAAGGGGCGTGATGGTGCGGTCGGCCGATGCGATCGGCAGCGAGAACAGCACTGTGAAGAGCAGTATCAGGGCCGTGAACACCAGGATGGCAAACCGTGACGGCGACGTTCGAACGATGTGATCGACACCGTCGCGAATGCGGCCGTACCAGGTGGACTGGTGGTGCCCGAACCGCTTGGCGGAGGCGTTTGATTGCACGTGGAACCCCCAAGACCTGCGACCCGCGACAGTTTGTCATGGTACTCCCTGTAAGGAGTGACTAACCTGAGGGAATGGCAGACATCTTCGACGTTGTGGCGGATTCGACCCGGCGGGACATCCTTCGGATCCTCCTCGATCGTCACAACCAGGGCGGCGAGGCTCGCGGTGAGCTCAGCGTCTCCGACATTGTCGGCAACCTCGGGCTCAGCCAGCCGACGGTCTCGAAGCACCTCAAGGTGCTGCGCGAGAGCGGGCTCGTGAGCGTGCGCGAAGAAGGCCAACACCGCTACTATCACCTCGACTACGCGCCTCTGGAGGCCATCGAAGACTGGCTCATCCCCTTCCTGAGCGTCGACTTCGACGCCGCAGAAGAGGCAGAGGCCGCCGAGGAAGCCGGGCTGAAGGAAGAGCAGCGCGCGTTCGCCTCGGCCATCGGCAAGGCATTCGCCGACACGTCGTACCAGATGACCCATGTCGTGAAAGACGCCACGGCGAAAAAGTGGCGCAAGAACGCCTAGACGACCACGGTCTCTCGATCTAGAGTTACCTTCAGTGCACATCTCTCGTGCACGTTCGTGGACGCTGAAGGCGGGAATCGTGACACCGGATTTGGCTGATGTGCGGTTTCTTACCGTGGCCGAGGTCGCCGACATGATGCGCGTGTCGAAGATGACGGTGTATCGCATGGTGCATTCGGGTGACTTGCCCGCAATTCGGTTCGGACGGTCGTTTCGGGTGCCGGAATCGGCCGTTGCGCTGGCCATTCAGAGCCCGATTGCCGACTCTGCGTAGAACGCGGAGGATTTCTCCAGTAGAATGGGATTTTCGTGTCTGTCGCGAGTCCCGCGGCGAATCAACTCTTTGTGAGGTCCTGTGGGTTCTGTAATCAAGAAGCGACGCAAGCGCATGGCAAAGAAGAAGCACCGCAAGCTGCTTCGTAAGACCCGCCACCAGCGTCGCAATAAGAAGTAAGACGGTCTTTAGGCCGTAACCAAGCGTGAGCGCTGGGCCCGAAGGGTCTGGCGCTTTTTGCTTGCCCTTTTCGGCTTCAACTAGGGTTGGACCATGGCGAACATTCACCTCACACTGATCGGTAAGCCCGGTTGCCACCTCTGCGACGACGCACGTGGCCTCGTGGCAACGGTCGTGCAGAAGGTCGTGGCGGAACGCCCGTCCCCCGACATCACGGTGGAGGAGCGGTCCATTCTCGACGATGCCGAGCTGCACGATCTCTACGTCGAAGATATTCCCGTGCTGCTCATCAACGGCAAGGTGCACAACTACTGGCGCATCGACCCGATGCGTCTCCGCACGGCCCTCTTGGAGGTCTCATGACCATTCGTCACATTGTTTTCTGGAAGCTCAGTGCTGTCACGCCCCGCAAGAAGGCCGTTGATGCCGCCGGCGTCGCGAGCCGCCTCGAGGCACTCGTGGGAGTGGTTCCCGAGATCCGCGCGCTGACCGTCGGCCCCGACGTCGCCGGTGACGAGAACTGGGACATGGCTTTGATCGTGGACGTGGACGACCTTGACGCCCTCGCGCGGTACCAGGCGCATCCGGATCACAGGGCTGCCGGTGCCTTTATTCGCACCGTCGTCACCGACCGCCTCGCAGTAGATCTGGCGGTCTAGCGACCGGCCTCGCGCCCCCACCCCGTTGGTCGACCAGCGGTTGAGGAGCGCGTTGGGGCTACGGCTCCAAGCGGGTGGGGCCGCGGAACAGATACGTGACCTCGCGGATGCTCGCCTGGTGCAGCATGAGCATCAGCACGCGGGCGAGGCCCATGCCGAATCCTCCGTGGCTCGGCACACCGTACCGGAAGAAGTCGAGGTAGCCCTCGATCTCCTTCGGGTCGAGGCCCTTCTCGACCGCCTGCGCTTCAAGCACGTTGATGCGGTGCTCGCGCTGCGCTCCCGTCGAGATCTCGGTGCCGTTGAAGATGAGGTCGTAGCTCTTCGTGACGCTCTCGTCGCCCTCGTGACGCATGTGGTAGAACGGGCGGATGCTCGAGGCGTAGTCGGTGAGGAACACAAACTCATGCCCGAACTTCTCCGCAACGTACGCGGCGATCTGGCGCTCGCCCTCGGGGTCCATGTCGTCGTCGTCGCGGGGAACCTCGTAGCCACGGCTCTTCACGATCTCCTTCGCCTCGGCGAGGGGGATACGTGGGAACGGCTGGCTCGGAACCGTCACCTCGACGTCGAACAGGGCCTTGACTTCGTCGCCGTGCTTCGCCCTGACGGCGCTGAAGCCGGCCACCATGAGCTCTTCGTGCAACTGCATGACGTCTTCGTGACTGTCGATCCAGCTGATCTCCGAGTCAACGCTGGTGAACTCGGTGGAGTGGCGGCTGGTGAACGAGGGGTCGGCGCGGAACGCCGGGCCCACCTCGAAGATCTTGCCGAAGCCAGCCGACTGCGCCATCTGCTTGAAGAACTGCGGGCTCTGCGCGAGATAGGCCTTCGTGTCGAAGTAGCCCACCTCGAACAGCTCGGCGCGGCTCTCGCTCGCGCTCGCCATCAGCTTGGGGGTGTGCAGCTCGATGAAGTCGTGCTCGATCCAGTACGTGCGCAGGGCGTGCTCGAACGTGGTCTGGATGCGGAAGATGAGGTTCTGCTTCGGGTTGCGCAGGTCGAGGAAGCGCCAGTCCATGCGCTTGTCGAGGCTCGAGTCGGCCGCAATCGGCGTCTCGGGGATGGCGGCAGACACCACGGTGAGAGTGGCGAGCTTGATTTCGATGCCGCCGAGCTTCACACGCTCGTCGTGCTTGAGCTGTCCCGTCACGGTCACGAAGGTGCCCTGGGCCAGGCCCGAGATGCTCGTGGCCGGCTCGTCGGCAACGATAATGCCATCGGCATCCGTTGTGCGGGGGTTGACGAGCTGGACGGCGCCCGATTCGTCGCGCAGAACGACGAATTGAACCTTCTTCTGGTCTCGAACGGTATCGACCCAGCCGGACACCGTTACGGGGCCGTCGTCGAGAGCGGACAGGTTCTTGATCACTACGCGCGAAGTCACACGTCTGAGTTTAGCCGCCCGCCTCACGGCAAATTCGCGGGTGCCCTGTCAATAGACTGGGTGGGTGGTAGCCAGTCAAGTTCATCTCGTGCGTCATGGTGAGGTTTTTAACCCCCGGGGCGTGCTCTACGGCAGGCTGCCGAACTATGGACTCTCCGAGTTGGGCGCGAAGATGGCAGCGGCCGCTGCCGCCGACCTCGTGACCCGCGGGCGCCCCGTGGTGCGCGTGATCGCATCGCCGTTGCAGCGCGCGCAGGAGTCCGCCGCGCCGATTGCGAGCGCATTCTCCCTGCAGCTTGACACCGACGAGCGCATCATCGAGCCCACCAACCACTTCGAGGGCAAGCGGATGCGCGGCGAGGGCGGCGCCCTGCGGGACGTGCGTAACTGGCCCTACCTCGTGAACCCCATGCGTCCGAGCTGGGGCGAGCCGTTCCGCTCGGTCGCCGATCGGATGCTTGCCGCCATCCACGACGCCTGGAACTCCGTCGACGACGGCGACGTCGTGCTGGTCAGCCACCAACTCCCCATCTGGATGGTGCACCGCGCGCTCGCGAAGGAGCGCCTCGCCCACGACCCGCGCAAGCGCCGCTGCGCCCTCTCGAGCATCACGACGGTCTCCTGGCGCGGCGACCACTTCGAAGAAACCGCCTACTCCAGCCCGGCCGCCCACCTGCAGGGTTCGGCAACGGATGTCGGTGCCGTCTGATGCGCGCCCCTCGCCTTGCGATGACGGTCGGCCTCGTCGCCCTCGCCCTGGTTCTCACCGGCTGCTCATCTGATCCGCTCGCCGACCAGTACCGGGAGGGAAGCAGCAAGGGTTTCATCGCGGGAGACGGCAGCGTCACCGAGATTGCGGCATCCGCTCGAGGCGAAGCAATCGATTTTACCGGCATCGGCGAGAACGGCGAGACTCTCGCGAGCGCCGACTACGCGGGCGAGGTGCTCGTGGTGAACTTCTGGTACGCGAGCTGCGCCCCGTGCCGCGCCGAAGCTGCGGACCTGCAGAAGCTCAACGCCCAGTTCGAAGACAACGGCGCCTCTTTTCTCGGTGTGAACGTGCGAGACCAGGCCGCCAACGCGATGGCCTTCAACGACACCTACGGCATCACCTACCCCTCCGTGCTCGACGTCAACGACGGTGGCATGCAGCTGGCGTTCAGCGGAAGCATTCCGCCGAACGCCGTGCCCACCACCCTCGTGCTCGACAAGCAGGGGCGGGTGGCCGCGCGCATCCTCGGCCAGGTCACGTCGCCCTCCATCCTCGAAACCCTGATCCGTGACACCGTTGCCGAGGTCTCCTAGGCGTGGGCAATCCGTTCGGTGAGATCGTCTTCAGCGGTCCGTTGCTCTTCGCGATTCCGATCGCCATCCTCGCCGGACTCGTGTCATTCGCTTCCCCGTGCATCCTCCCGCTCGTGCCCGGGTACCTGGCCTACATCGGCGGGTTCGCCGACGGCAGCACCAGCGCAGCCAAGGGTGACCGCCGCGGCCGCCGCCGGCTCCTCACCGGAGTGGCGCTGTTCATCCTCGGGTTCACCCTCGTCTTCGTTCTCACGGGAGTGGTGTTCGGCGCGGCCGGTTTCTGGCTCAATCAATACCGCGACCTCGTAGGCCGCATCGCCGGCGTGGTCGTGATCCTGCTCGGCCTCGTGTTCGTGGGTCAGTTCGGGGTGATGCAGCGCACGCTGAAAACACAGTGGCGACCCAAGATGGGCCTCGCCGGTGCGCCGCTGCTCGGCGCCGTCTTCGCCGTGGGGTGGACGCCCTGCACCGGCCCCACGCTCACCGCCATCAACTCGCTCAGCCTCACCACGGGATCCCCGTGGCAGGGCGGGCTGCTCGCGCTGTTCTATGCGCTCGGCCTCGGCATCCCTTTTCTCCTGATCGCGCTGGGCCTTAACTGGGCCACCGGAAGCGTCGCCTTCTTGAAACGGCATATCCGGGCTATCAACCTGTTCGGTGGGGTCTTCCTCATCGTCATCGGCGTGCTCATGGTGAGCGGCATCTGGGGCCAGTGGCTCCTCGACCTGCAAGGGGTGATTGGCAACTTTGTCCCGGCCATCTGACCACTACGATTCCGCGCCGGCCCAGGCTGCCGACGCCCAGATCGTGCAGCCCAAGCTTGGCCTGACGGGCTGGCTGCGCTGGTTCTGGCGCCAGCTCACGAGCATGCGCACCGCCCTCTTCCTGCTGCTCATGCTCGCCATCGCCGCGATTCCGGGTTCCCTCGTGCCGCAGCGAAGTTCGGACCCAAACGGTGTCACGCAGTACTTCACCGACAACCCCGATCTCGCGCCCATGCTCGACAAGATCCAGGCCTTCGACGTCTACTCCTCCGCGTGGTTCTCGGCGATCTACATCCTGCTGTTCGTCTCCCTCATCGGCTGCGTCATTCCGCGCACCAAGCACCACTTTCTCGCCCTGCGCGCCAAGCCGCCGGTGACTCCTGCGCGTCTGGCAAGGCTGGCCGGTTTCACCGTGCGCACGGCGCCCGCGGGAACGGATGCCTCGGCGGCGATCGGCTCGGCACGTGCGCTCTTGAAATCCAGCGGCTACCGCACCGTCCTGTTCGACGACACGCGAGCCGGCACCACGTTCTCAGTCTCGGCGGAGCGCGGTTACCTGCGCGAAACCGGCAATCTCGTGTTCCACTTCGCCCTCGTGGGAATCCTCATCACGGTGGGCTTCGGCGGCGGCTACGGCTTCAGCGGTCAGCGCGTGATCGTGGAGGGGCAGACCTTCGTCAACACGCTGCTCGCCTACGACTCGTTCAACCCGGGCCGTTTCTTCGACAGCGACTCCCTCGACCCGTACAAGCTCACACTCGACGACTTCGCCGTGGAATATGAGCAGATGAACCTCAAGGCCTACGGGCAGCCCGTCGATTTCACAGCGAGCGTCACGGTCACCGACGAAGAGGCGAAAGAGACCGAAGGCGAGGTGAAGGTCAACGGACCGCTGCGCACCGGCGGCACCGACATCTTCCTGCTCGGAAACGGCTACGCGCCCACCATCACCGTGAAAGATCCGAGCGGCACGGCCGTCTTCACCGATTCGGTTCCCTTCCTGCCTCAGGACGCCAACCTCACCTCGCTCGGCGTGGTGAAGGTACCCGACGGGCTCGCCGAGCAGCTGGGCATGATCGGGTTCTTCTACCCGACACAGGCCGACACTCAGTCAGGCGCTTTCTTCTCGTCATTCCCCGACCTCGAGTACCCGGTGCTCACCCTGCGGGTCTACACGGGGGACCTGGGTCTCGACGCCGGCGTGCCGACATCCGTTTACTCGCTCAACACCGACGAGATGACCCCGCTCACCGGGGGCGCCACCGGGGTGGAATCCCTCGAACTGATGCCCGGTGAAACTGTGGATCTGCCGAACGGCCTCGGCACCGTCACCTTCGACAACGCGAGCCCGAACGCCGCCGCGAACGATTTCTCCACCTCGGTTCCGCGCTTCGCCTCGTTCGATGTGCACCGTGATCCGACGCAGGGTTGGGTGCTGCTGTTCGCGATGGCGGCCCTGTTTGGCCTTTTGACCGGGCTTTTCGTGCCCCGACGCCGGGTGTGGGTCAAGGCCGTCGATCAGACGGACGGAACCGTGCGCCTCGAATACGCCGGACTCGCCCGCGGTGACGACCCGGCCCTCGAAGCCGCGGTGGCCGACCTGGCCGACAGGCATTCCGCCCAGTTCAACCCCATTCAGGTCGTCGACCCGACGCCCAAACCGACTTAGGCTTACATCGTGAATCTCAATGAGCTCTCCATCATCAGCCTCTATTCGGCGATGGCAATTTACGCGGTGGCCTTCATCGCCTTCGCGATCGACCTCGCCAAGCGCAGCGCGTCGGTCGATGCCCAGGCCAAGGCCTCGGTAGCGGATGCCGCGGGCGGCTCATCCGCCGCGGCCGGCGGCGGAACCACCACACTCACCCGGCTGAGCGCCCGCATGGACAACGATGCGGCGAGTCCCTACGGCCGCTCGGCGAGCCTGCGCATCGGCGTCTCGCTCACGGTGCTCGCCTGGGCGCTGCACCTCGCGGCCACGGTGCTGCGCGGAGTTGCCGCGGACCGTGTGCCGTGGGCGAACATGTACGAGTTCGCGATGACCGGCACCGTTCTCATCGTGACGGTGTTCCTGATCGTGCTCACGCGCATTGACCTGCGCTTTCTCGGCACGTTCCTCACCGGCCTCGTGCTCGTGCTGCTCGGTGTCGCCGCGCTCAACTTCTACGTGGAGATCGCTCCGCTGCCGCCGGCGTTGCAGTCGGCCTGGCTCGTGATCCACGTTTTCGTAGCCTCGCTCGCCACCGGGTTCTTCGCGATAGGTTTCGCGCTGTCCACCGTGCAGCTCTTCCAGTTTCAGCGCGAAAGCCTCGCCGCCGAGGCGAAGAGCGTCAGGCTGCGATTCCTCGCCACGCTGCCCTCGTCGTTCACCCTCGAAAACCTCGCGTACCGCGTGAACATCATCGGATTCATCCTGTGGACCTTCACACTGATGGCCGGATCCGTCTGGGCCGAACAGGCGTGGGGTCGGTATTGGGGCTGGGACACCAAGGAAGTGTGGACCTTCATCATCTGGGTGATCTACGCGGGGTACATCCACGCCCGGGCCACCCGCGGCTGGCGCGGATCACGCTCGGCGTGGCTGGCGATCATCGGCTTCTCCGCAGTGCTGTTCAACTTCGGCATCGTGAACGTGTTCTTCAAGGGCCTGCACTCCTACTCCGGACTGTAGGCAGCCCGGCATCCGCTTCACCCCGCGCTAAAACCGGTCACAATGGTGACACGCCGCCTGCGGCGTCGGGCCGCCCGGCGTTAGGCCGCCCGGCGTTAGGCGATTCCACGGTTTTACGGGTCGTCGGGCCCTCGGTGGGCGGGTCTCGGCTTGGGCCCCGACCGATCGGTGGGGGTGGCGGGTCAGTCCTCGAGCAGGGCGTAGGTGCGTTCCAGACGGGCGATCCACCAGTCGCGGCGCTCGGGCGTGGCCGCATACTTGTCGAGCAACGCCGGATCGGGAGTGATGCGACGCACGGCGATCTCTCCGTCGACGGGCAGCAGCGGGTCGCTCGTGACGTCGCCGAGGAGCAGCGAGGCGGTGGCGAGCCCGCAGTCGAAGTAGAGACCGGGAACGGCCGCGGCGAGGTGCGCGCCCATCGAGATACCGATCGATGTGTCGAGGGCGCTCGAGACCACGACGGGCAGGCCGGTCTGGCCGATGATGGACAGTGCCGCACGGATGCCGCCCAGCGGCTGGGCCTTGATCACGAGGATGTCCGCGGCGCCCGCCCGGGCTACCGCGAGGGGGTCGCCGGTTTTGCGCACGCTTTCATCTGCGGCGATCGGCACCCCGAGGTAGGCGGTGCGCTCGCGGATATCGGCGAGCTCAGCCACGCTCGCGCAGGGCTGCTCCACGTATTCGAGGTCAAAAACGTTCAACGCATGGATGGCCTTCTCCGCCTCGTCCACCGTCCACAGGCCGTTCGCATCGATGCGGATGCGACCCTCGGCGCCGAGCAGTTCGCGCACCTTGCTCACCCGAGCGATGTCGTCGGCGAGGGTCTGGTCTGGGCTGGCGACCTTGACCTTGGCCGTGCGGCAGCCGGGGAAGCGAGCGAGCACGGCGGCAACCTCGTCGGGGCCGACGGCCGGAATCGTGGCATTGACCGGGATACTCGTGCGCAGCGCGTGCGGAGCCTCACTCCAGCCGAAGTCGATCGTGGCACGGAGCCAGTCGAGGGACTCGGCGTCGTCGTACTCCACGAAGGGGGAGAACTCCGTCCAGCCCTGCGGGCCTTCCACCAGAAGCGCTTCCCGACTGTCGATGCCCCGAAAACGGGCGACGACAGGCAAAGCGACGACGCGTGCTGAATCGAGCAACTCGTGCAGTGAGGGCTTCATGCTTCCAGTGTGTCAGTCCGCCGCTGTGAAACGATCACAAGCCGTCGGGGATGAACGATTCCGCAGTGTCGTTCTCGTGGCTGACCCCGTTGACCTGTGCGTGCACGAGGGCGATCGGGATGCCCGGCGCGATGAGCAGGAAGGCGTCTTCGTAGCGGCCCTCGCCGGCGTTGACCGGCAGCCAGTAGGGCACGCCGGCCGTAATGGCCGAGTCGATCTCGACTTGGATCGATTCCACGTCCCGACCACCAAGCGAGTACGGACGTCCGCCGTACACGATGTCAATCCGACTCATGAGGGCTCCTTAGTCGAGCTTGGTGAAGTGGTTGGCTACGAGGTCGCTATCAACTCCCGGCACGATCGACGGGGCGTGGGGCTCGGGAACGATCTGCAGGCCGCCCGAAGAATTTGCAGTGGCCATCAGCACCTCGATCCACTCTCGATTCAGGCTGGGCGATCGGCTGCCGAAGTACTTGTACGACACTGGGATGCTAGGGTGCATCCAAATCGTGCTGCGGCCGTCTCCCGATTTGGGGTCATCGCGCCAGCTGAAGTAGAAGGATTCTCCGCGGCGCAACTTGGCACCGACCACCACCTGGATGTGGGCGAGCACTCTGTCATCAAAGTCCGCAGTCAGGGTCGAATCATAGGTCAGCTTTCCCATTTCACCATTCCAATGAATCAGTTGCTGCGACCTTACGCCGAAACCGTGAACTAGTCCTTCAAATAGTGCTCCAGACGTGGCACGTGTAGGAGGGCCAGGGCGCGCTTCTCGATTTGGCGAACCCGCTCCCGCGTCACACCTTCGATGTGTGCGATCTGGTCGAGAGTGCGGGGCTCGTCGCCGTCGAGGCCGAAGCGGGCCCGCAAGATCGACTGCTCGCGCGTGGGCAGGGTGTCGAGAAAGAAGCGGATGTCGGCGGCGCGGAGTGCGAGGGTCGCGTATTCATCGGGCTGCGGAAGGTCATCGTCGATGATGAGTTCCGCCATATCGCCGGCGCCGTCGCCGACCGGAGTGTGCAGGGAGATGGGTTCGTTATCGTACTGCAGGAGACGCAGCACGTCGCGCACCGGAATTTGGGCGATCTCGCCGATTTCACGGGGCGTCGGGTCACGGTCCAGGGTGCTCGTGAGATCCCGACGGATGCGCTTGATCTTGTTGAGCTTCTCGGCTGTGTGCACCGGGATGCGGATCATGCGGGACTTGTCGGCCATGCCGCGGTGGATTGCCTGGCGAATCCACCAGGTGGCGTAGGTCGAGAACTTGTATCCAGTCATGAAGTCATACTTCTCGACCGCGCGCACGAGGCCCATGTTGCCGTCCTGCACGAGATCCATGATGGGAACGCCGCGACCCGAGTAGTGCTTCGCAATGCTGACAACGAGGCGCAGGTTCGCTTCGATGAACTGGTTCTTGGCTCGGCGACCGTCGTGCACGAGCCAGGTGAGTTCCCGGCGCTCCTCGGCGTCGAAAATCGGGTCTTCCCCGTTCACCTCCGCGTCGATGGGCTGCTGCACGAGTCTGGCGCCGGCGAACAAACCCACCTCGATTCGGCGCGCGAGGTCGACTTCTTCCTCGGCGGTGAGCAGTCGGCCCTTGCCGATGCGCCGCAGGTAGTCGCCGAAGGCATCCGTGGATGCCCCACTGTACTGCTCGGTTCGGGCGGCAGCGGCGGCGGCACGGCTGGCGGCGCTGGTTAGCCGCGCTTCAGCGGTGAACGTTTCAACCAGCGGGGGGATCTCGGCAGAGGGACTGCCTGGTCGGAGCTTCGTCGTGCGGTTTTCGTCGACTGTGACGGTCATTTCAGCACCTTTCGGTTGGCGAGGGAACTCGTCGAACTGGATTGGGGGGCCAGGCTTGCGGCCGCCCGATCGAAGGAAGAGAAGTAGCTGCGCTCGCGCAGCAGACGGAGGTTGGTCACCTCGTAAGCGGTCTTCACTAGCTGGATGAAACCCAGCAGCCCGGCCGGGTCGTCTTCGGAGAGAGCGGCGTTGCTCACGCGCCATTCGCTCGGTGACAGCGCTGTCACTGAAATGTTGTGCGGGGCGTCAATTTCGGACGTTCTGGTTGCCGTCTCGCCGGCGGTCGGGCTGGTGTGTGCGCTGTCGATTTCGTGGGCCATCACTGCCTCCCGATCTTTTCCAAAACACAATTACACCCGTGAAAAAGCAGGGCTTCAAGGGGTTGACTTGCCCTAATGGGCAGCGTATTTTTTTATCTTGAAGCTGTGCCCCGGTCACTCACGTGCAGTGGCGAAGTAGGCTGGCCCCATGAATCCTGGCCCTCGCAACGCCGGCCCGCTCAACGCCGCCACCGGCCCGGCCGACACCGTCACCGTGGATCGCCGAGCTGCCGCAGAACTGTCATACATGAGGCCGGCATGACCCGGACGCTACGCGCGGTGCAGGTGAGCGGTCGTGGCGCGCCGGACCCCCTTGAGCTGATGGCTCTCCTGCGCGGGGCGCTCACGTCGAGCGGCGACGCCCTCATGCCGGTCGCGGCGTCTGCTGCACCGCGTGACGGTCTCACCGTGCCGCGCTCCGTCGCCGTCGTGATCGAGACTTCCGGCTCAACGGACGCGCCCAAGCGCGTGATGCTCAGCACCGACGCCCTGTTGGCCGGTGCCGCCGCTTCGAGTGACGCGCTCGGCGGCCCCGGCCAATGGCTGCTCGCACTGCCCACGCACTACATCGCGGGCCTGCAGGTGCTCGTGCGGTCGATCGCTGCCGTGACAACGCCGGTGGTGCTGGCGCCCGGGCACTTTGACGCGCACGCCTTCCGCAACCTCGCAGAGACCATGACCGAGCCGTTGCGTTACACCTCGCTGGTGCCCGTGCAGCTCGCCAGATTGTGTGACGCGGCCACCGATGACCTACGGACGCGAGCGGTGCTGCGCCGGTTCACGGCCATTCTCGTGGGTGGCCAGGCCATGCCCTCGGAGCTGCAGACTCGCGCCGAGGAGCTCGATCTGCGCGTCGTACGCACCTACGGCTCGTCGGAGACGGCCGGCGGGTGCGTGTACAACGGAGTGCCGATCGGCAACACCCGCGTGCGTGCGGTGGGCGGGCAGCTCGAAATCTCCGGTGCGGTGCTGGCCGAGGGGTACCTCGGGGAGCCGGAACGCACCAGGCAGAGATTCAGTGAAGTTCATGGCGTGCGCTGGTATCGCACGGGAGATCTCGGCACTGTAGACCCGCTTTCAGGCGTGGTGCGGGTGCTGGGACGGGCCGACAATGTGATTATTTCCGGTGGCGTGAAAGTGTCCCTCGACGAGGTGGAGGCCATCGTGCGGGCGTTTCCCGGCCTCGAGAATGCCGTCGTCGTGGCTGCGAACGACCCCGAGTGGGGCCAGGTGCCCGTGATCGTCGCAGCGGGCAGCTCCGCGACCCGCGTCGAGCTTGTCGAGACCTCTGTCGAGACACGCATCGCGGATGCCGTCTCATCCGTTCTCGGTCGGGCTGCCCGGCCCGCGCGATTCGTGATCGTGCCGTCGATTCCGCTGCTCACGTCGGGTAAGCCGGATCGGCGGGCCATCACCGCCGCGCTCTGATTGAGGACATCGGCACGAGCCCTCCGGTAGAATCGGGGCGTGGCAAATGGAGCGCGGCCCGTGCGGCCCAGACAAGAACGCATGAACCCTGCGAAGGTGACTGACGAGAACTCAGCCAAGACGTCAGCGGCGAAAACCTCAGCGGCGAAGACGCACGGCAAATCGGGCAACCCGGCCAAGCGCAATAATCCAGCCCTGCGCGGGCACAACACGGTCAAATCGGCGTCGGCAGCCGACTGGATCTCGGGCGCTCGGTTGCGCACGCTTCCCCTCGCCATCGCGCCGGTTGCCCTCGGCACGGGGGCCGCCATCGTCGCGAGCGAACCCGGTGTGTACCACCCGGTTCGCGCGTTGCTCGCCCTGATCGTGGCCCTGTGTCTGCAGATCGGCGTGAATTACGCAAACGACTATTCCGACGGCATCCGCGGCACGGATGACTTTCGGGTCGGGCCGGCCCGCCTGACAGCGGCAGGCGCCGCACAGCCCCGCACGGTGCTCACGGTGGCGCTGGCCTTCTTCGCCCTCGCCGCCGTCGCCGGGCTCGTGCTCGTGCTCCTCACCCAGTACTGGTGGCTGCTGATTGTGGGCGTCATCGCGATCGCCGCGGCCTGGCTGTACACCGGCGGCAAGAAGCCGTACGGATACTTCGGCCTCGGCGAGCTGTTCGTGTTCGTGTTCTTCGGTCTGGTTGCCACCATGGGAACCACGTACGTGCAGGTTGGGCGCGTCAACGTGGAGAGCTGGCTGAGCGCCGTCGGTATCGGGCTGATCGCCTGTGCCGTGCTGATGGTGAACAACCTGCGCGACATCGAGCCCGACACCGCAGCGGGCAAACGCACTCTCGCCGTGCTGATGGGCCCGAAGTGGGGGCGCGTGGTTTTCTGCGTCTTCCTGTTGCTGCCGTTCGTCTTCGTCGGCTTCTTTTCGCTGTTCTATCCGCTCGCGTTCTTGACGTTCTTCGTGCTGCTCATCGCCCTGCCGGCGTGCCTCATCGCGGTGACGGGACGATCGGCGGGCGAGCTCATTCTCGCCCTCAAGCTCACGAGCATCGCGGCGCTCGCGTACGGGGTGCTGCTGGGGCTGGCCTTCGCGCTCTGATCCCGGCCGCGACCGGCGGCATCCGCTTGCCCCTGCCCGCACTCGCGCCCGTGTCGCGCGCCGCGGTCGCTACAGCGGTAGCGGGGCGCGGGAGCGGCGCAGACGCGCCGGTTAGGGCTGTGAGCCGTTCTGGCGAGAGTCCGTGCTCTGCTCGGCACCGGCGGTCGATTCGACCGGGGTGGCCTTGCGTTCTTCGCGGTCGAGCGCGGCATCCTCGAGCTCGGCGTCTTCGTGAACGCGCGGCTTCTCGCGGTGACGCGCGGCATACAGGTCGCGCGCAACCTTCTCCCGGGTCTTGCGCAGGAAGATGAACGACAGGCTCATGCCCACCAGCGCGGCGATCACGGCGGCGATCCATTCCTTGATGCCGAGCAGCAGCAGGATTGCGAGGGGAGCGACGAAGAGCAGCACGCGAAAGACTGAGTAGGACACCCAGGAGGGGACGGATTTCATGTGCTCAGCATAGGATGCGCAACTGTGCGCACGCTGCGGTGCGTACGGGTTTTCGGTGGGTTCACCGACGACGAATCCGGTGCCAACCGACACCGGATTCCCGTGAGGCAGCCGAACAGAGGTCGGTAGGGACCTTCTTGCGTCGCGCCATGTCGGGGACCGGCTTACAATTGAGTTATGCCCAAGCTGCTGATTTTCATCGGACTGGCCGTCCTCATCCTGACCGTCTACACAGTCGTGGACTGCGCCCTGTTCGAGCGCAAGCGAGTGCGTGGCCTGCCACGTTGGGTATGGATCTTCGTCATCGTGCTCGTGCCCCTCATCGGCCCGTTGCTCTGGCTCTTCGTCGGCCGCGGCCGCGGGGCATCCCCGGTGGGCCGGTCCTTCCGAACAGTGGCACCTGACGACGACCCTGAATTTCTGCGCTCCCTCAACAACGACAAGGACACGCGCGAGCGCCTGCGTCGCCTTGAGGAGGAGCTTGCCGACCTCGACAAGCCCGAGGCGAAGAAAGACCAGGACGTTCCGAAGACCACCGACCCGGGCGAGGGCGACCAGCCCGGCCGCCGGGACGTCTGAAACGGATGCCCGCGCCGCTTCGTAGCGGAAGCCCGGCCACCGATTTCAGCTTCGCACTGCTGAACGAATTCGTACGCCTCGGTGTACGCCAAGTTGTGCTGAGCCCAGGCGCGCGCTCCCAGGCCCTCGCGCTGGCCTGCGCGGAACTCGAGCGGCTCGGCCGCATCTCCCTCCACGTGCGCACCGACGAACGCGGGGCTGGCTTCCTCGCGCTTGGGCTCGCGGTCGAAACCGGGCTGCCCGCCCTCGTGATCACCACATCGGGAACGGCAGTGGCAAACCTGCACCCTGCCGTGCTTGAGGCGCACCACTCCGGTGTGCCGCTCATACTGCTGACGGCTGATCGTCCGAGCGAGCTGCGCGGCATCCGCTCGAACCAGACCACTGTGCAGCCGGGCATCTTCGGGGTGGCGGCGCACCTGTGCGTCGACGTGCCCGCGCCCACTGGCGAGCCCGACGAGGCCGCGGTAGCCGCGCGGCTCGCCCAGCGGGCAACGGATGCCGCCCTCGGCACCCACACGCTGGCCCCCGGCCCTGTGCAGCTCAATCTCGCGTTCCGGGAGCCACTGTCCGCGGCCGTGACGCTGCCCGACCTGCCCGACCTGCCCGACCTGCCCGACCTGCCCGACGCCGACGGTGACGTTCCTGATGCGCCGGACGTGCGGCGCGGGTCGGCCGATGTGCTCGCTGGCGCGGGTGGGCCCGCCGAGTTCTCTCGTGCCGAGGAGGAGTCCCGACGCGGGGGTGTGGCCGCTGACGGCTCGGCCGAATCAGGCTGGATGAGCCTCGGCGGCGACGCCGCGCAGGACGCCCGCGACAATGCCCAGGACCGTGGGTCGTGGGGCTCCGACGAGAGCGCCGATTTGGATGACGCCGTGGCCGAAGCCGCACGGGAGCCCGGGCCGCCCGAGGTGCACGCCCTCGTGCAGATCGCGCCCGGACCGCGCACGGTGGTCGTGGCCGGCCACGGCGCCGGTCCCGAGGCCGAGCACCTCGCCCGCTCCGGCGGCTGGCCGCTGCTCGCCGAGGTGTCGAGCGGAGCTCGCTTCGGGCCCAACCTCGTCGTCAGCTCCCGGGAGCTCCTGCACGCCGACGACCTCGGCGGCCGTATCGAACGGGTCATCGTGTTCGGGCACCCCACCCTCAGCCGGGAGGTCCCTGCCCTCATCGCACGCGGTGGCGTGGAGACCATCGTCGTGGCCCCCACCGGCACCGAGTGGTACAACCCCGCGCACGCCGCGCAGACGCTGGCCCGCACTGTTGAAGCGGATGCGGCATCCGTTGCCGCCGTGGGCACCGCCGCGGCGCGCGAATGGCTGGGACGCTGGGTGATGACGAGCCGCCAGCTGCTTGCTGCGGAGTCTGAGCGGGAATCGTATCCACTCGACAAGCGCGGCATCTCGAGAGCAGAGCTTGCCGCGCTGCGTGCCCCGCTTACCCGTTCTCTCCTCGTGGACGCGGTGTGGCGCGCCTCGTGGCCGCACGACCGCCTCGTGCTGGGTGCGTCACGGCTGATTCGTGAGGCCGATCGTCGGGTGCCGGGCAAGAAGATCTCGGTTCACTCCAATCGGGGTCTCGCCGGCATCGACGGCACGGTGGCGACCGCGATGGGCATCGCCCTGGCGAGCCAGGCCGGCGCCGAACCCCGCTCGGCGGGAGTGACGCGGCTCTTGCTCGGCGACCTCACCCTGCTGCACGACGTGGGGTCACTCTTGCTCGCGCCGGGCGAGACCCTGCCGCGGTTGCAGGTGATTGTGGGAACAGACGGCGGCGGCACCATCTTCGACGGCCTCGAGGTGGCGTCGACCGCGCCGTCCGCGGCCCTCGACCGGGTTCTGTTCACGCCGCGCCACGTCGACCTGGCTGCCCTCGCGGCCGCCTACGGCTGGGAGTACACCCTCGCCGGCACGCGCACGGACCTCGAGCGTGCCCTCACCGGTGTTCCCGTCGGGCCCAGCATCCTCGAGGTGCCGCTCGCCCGCTGAGCTCGCCCGCTTTGGGGTCAGGGCACGGCCTCGAAGGTGACGGAGGCGTCGATTCCGGAGCCGGGGCGCGGGGCCAGCGCAGCCGTGGCCCGGCTGGCCCTCGCGAGCTGGGAGACGATGGCGAGCCCGAGTCCGCTGCCGGGGTGATCCGAGGTGGCACGCCAGAAGCGGTCGAAGGCCCGAGTGCACTCCTCCGGCGACATTCCGGGCCCGTCATCCAGCACGTGCAGGGTGGTGTGAGCCCCGGCCACGGCGACGCGCACCACGATCGTGCTGCCGGCCGGGCTCACGGAAAGCGCATTGTCGAGGTAGTTGTCGAGGATCTGCTCCGGGGCGAGTGCCGTGGCGCGAACGGATGCGGCCGTTGCGCCCTCGTAGACGATCGTCACGTCGGACTCCTGGGCCAGGGCCTGCCACTGCTCCATCCGTTCCTGGGCGACGGAGGCGAGGTCGAGAACCTCCAGCGGTGCGGAGCTCGCCTCGGTTCGGCTGAGCAGCAGGAGCCCCTCCACGATGTTGCTGAGGCGATCCACCTCGCTCTCTGCAGCGGCGAGCCGTTCGGTAGCGCCGGCCGGGTCGGTGTGGAGCAGATTCCGCGTGCGCTCGAGGCGGAGGCGCAGGGCCGTGAGGGGGGTGCGCAATTGGTGCGAAGCATCCGCTGCGAAGGTGCGTTGTTGCTGAATGAGGGAGTTGAGCCGCTCCGCCATGAGGTTGAACGACGTTGACAGTGAGCGCAGCTCCGGCGCGCCGGACGTCTCGTCGGCTCGTGCGCTGAGATCGCCCTCGGCGAGTCGTTCTGTGGCACCCTGCAGCAGCTTGAGTTGGCGCGTCACCCTGCCGGAGAAGATCAAACCCACGAGCCCCGCCACGAGAACCGTCGTGAGCGCCACGAGACCGAGAAGGCGGATCTGGCGACTGACGGCATCCGTCACGACCTGGCTCGGGTAAGTGAGGCGCACGGCGCCGAGCACGCGGTCGCCGCTGAAGACCGGCACTGTCACGTAGAGCAACTCAGTTTTCACGGTGTCGGAGTAACGCTCTCCCGAGGTGATGCGGCCGGTGAGCGCCTCCGCGATTTCGGGCCGAGAGGCGTAGGAGGAGCCGAAACTGGACTGATCATCATCGCTCGTGACAACGGCAGTGCCGGCCGTGTCGACGATGACCACGCGGGCCCCTCCGGCGTCACGGTAGGTGCGTGCGACGGCTGCGAGCGTCGATTCATCCGCAGGCGTAGGGCTTTCGAGAAATTCCTCGCTGCGGCCGGCGAGCACGAAGGCGTCCCGCTCGAGGGCCGTGACGATTCGGTCGTTCTCGACAGTGCGGAGGTAGGAACTCAGCGGAATGTCCTGCACCAGGAGCATGAGCAGTGTGACGCCGATGAACGCCGCCATCAGCCGCCACCTCATGCCGGCGCCGCCGGAACTATGGGAACCTCGAACCGGAAACCGACACCGCGAACGGATTCGATCCAGGCTGGGTTGCCGAGTTTCTTCCGGATCGCGGCGATGTGCGCATCAAGGGTTTTCGTGGTGCCGTACCAGTTTGTGTCCCACACATCGTGCAGGATATCGCCGCGCCGGAAGACAGCCCCCGGGTCGTCGGAGAGGTACACGAGCAGGTCGAACTCCTTCGGCGTGAGGTACACAACCGTGCCGGACAGGGTGACTCGTTGTGCGCGGGTGTCTATCACGAGGGCGCCGCGGGTGCGTTCAGCGCCATCGGCTTCCGGACCGCTGTCGCCGCCGGCGTGGGCGAAGCGCCGTGAAACGGCACGGATCCGGGCCACCAGTTCGCGCATGCCGAACGGTTTGATCACGTAGTCGTCCGCGCCGATCTCGAGGGAGATCACGCGATCGATCTCGTCGTCGCGAGCGCTCACCACGATGATGGGTGTTTGGCTGGTCAGACGGATGGCCCGGCACACATCGGTGCCGTCCATGTCGGGCAGGCCCAGGTCGAGCAGAACGAGGTCGGGCTAATACTCGAGCATCGCGTCGAGGCACGCCGCACCGGTGGCCACGCGTCGGCACTCGATGTTGGCGTAGGTGAGGCCGTCAATGATTCCGTCCGCAACTGACCTGTCGTCTTCGACCAGGAGAACTCGCATAGGTCAATCATGCCGCCGTGGCGGGCGTATCGGTGCGGTGCGGCGGGGGCGCCCGCGGTTCTTGGACAAGTCTTGGATATCAGACGGGTTAATCTCGGCGAAGCTTTCGTAGCCTCGAATCATGAAGTCGAAAGTCTTGACGATGGTGTCAATTGCAGGAGTCCTCGGTATCGCCACGGCGGCCATGGTTGTGAACGCGGATACATTCTCCGCGGTGCATTCGAGTTCACTAGGGCGGGCCGCCGACGTGGTTGTTCAGGCGGTCACAGCTGATCCCCTCCCGGCGTCAGCAGAGCCCGCGGTAGACGCCCCGGCGCCCGCTCTCACCGTGCCCGAGGGTCCGCTCGCACCCGTGCCGCCGCCCGCTGCGGCCCCGGCGCCGGCAGTCTCGGTGGCCGTGCCGGTGCGCGCCCTTGCCCCCGCAGGACCGGCCGCGGCCGGGACCGCGTCTGCTGCAGCGGTGCCGCGCGCAGCACCGGTGCCCGTGGCGCCAGTGCCAGCCCCGATCGTGGCGGCACCGGCGCAGCCCATTGACGAGGCCTCCGACGACGACGCAGCTGAATTCGAGCAGCCCGAGCAACCGGACCACAGCGAGGATCCCGAGCATGACGACTAGGCGCAGGCATCCGGCGCGCGGTGCCCGCGTCGTGACGGGGGCCGCCTGCACCCTCGCATTCGTGGGCATGGTCTCGGGGTTCCAGGTGGCGGCGAGCGCCGACGCGGCGCAGGCGGCGAAGGACTCGGCCCAACGGGCATCCGTTGCCGTGATCGTGCAGAAAGCCGCCGTCGCGACGGCCGCGCCCGCTCCGGTAGCGGATGCCGTGCCCGTCGTTTCCGAGCCCGCCCCGGCCGCTCCAGCGCCGGCTGTCCCGATCGCGGCGGTGCCGCAACCGGTGCCGGCCGCCCCGGTGGCGCGGGTCGCGGCTCCTGGGCCTGTGGCCCCGGCCCCTGCGGCTCCGCCGGCCCCGGCGCCGCCCCCGCCAGCCCCCGTCGCGCCGGCCCCCGCGCCCCCGCCACCCCCGCCGGCCCCGGTCGCGCCGGCTCCCGCACCCGTGCAGGGCTCGTCGGGAGGGTCCGGCGGTTAGCGCCTGCTCGACACCGATCGATTTTCTTGGACAAGTCTTGGATGTTCACCGGGTCGGCCTGGAGAGTCGCCTCCGTAGTCTCAAAACATGAAATCGAAAACGATCACGATCTTGTCCATCGTCGGTGTGCTGGGCCTCGCGTCGGCCGCGATGGCCGTGAACGCCGACACGCTCTCCTCCCTCGGCACGGGAGCGATCGGCGGGGCCACGGAGGTGATCATTCCCGCCTCCACCGACGTTCCCTCTACCGGGGTGCCAGCCACGGCCGCACCAGCGATCGCCATCCCGGCGGCCACGGCGGAACCCGAGCTGCCGGCACCGGCCGCGGTTGATGCAACCAGTACCGCCACCCCCTTCTACTCCGACGACGACGGCTACAACGGCGACGACAACGGCGACGACAACGGCGACGACAACGGCGACGACGGATCAAAACACGAAGAGCAGGAGACCGGGGACGATGACTAAGGCAGTCCACCCGGCTCGCCGGGCGCGCATCGCCACGGGGGTCGTCTCGGTTCTCGCCCTCGTGGGTATGGTCTCAGGCTTCCAGACCGCGGCCACCGCGCAGGCCGTGCAGGACGCGCAGACACTCGCTGCCGCTGCTCAGGCTGCCGCGGATGCCGCCACGGCACAGGCGGGTGCTGACGCTGCGGCCGCCCAGGCCGCAGCCGCCCAGAAAGCGGCTACCGCAGCGGCAGCCCTGGCCCGCGTGGGCGCTCCAGTGCAGGCCACCTCGGCAGGGTCCGGCGGCTGACCCGTGGCTGACCCCCAGATCGCGCGAGACGCAGTCCGTGCTGTCTTTTCCGAAACTAAGACCAGACCGGAGTGCGTCTCGCGTTCCCAGACGCTGATGGGCGGGCGGGCCTCCGTCATGCTCGTGGGCGGCGGACCTGCCGCGTTGGCGCGGGTTTTCGCCCTCGCCGACCGCTGCGAGCAGCTGTGGAGCAGGTTCCTGCCCGACAGCGACGTGACCCGGCTGAACTGGGCGGAGGGTCGCGCGATCGAGGTCGACCCGCTCACTGTGCGGTTGATCATCGCCATGACAGAGGCAGCCGCACTCACCTCCGGCGACTACGACCCCACGCTCCTGCCCGATCTCGTGGCCGCCGGCTACGCGGCATCCGTTCTCACCCCCGACCGCATCACGACGCTGCCGGCCTCGGCGCGTGCACCGGGAAACCTGCGCGGCATCGTGATCGACGGCAGCACCATACGGATGCCGCTGGGCACGACGATCGACCCGGGCGGCATCGGCAAGGGGCTCGCCGCCGACATCGTGTGCGAAGACGCGCTCGCCGGGGGAGCGTGGGGCGCGCTCGCCGAAATCGGCGGGGACATCGTGGTGGCTGGGCAGGCGCCCGACGACGTGGCCTGGCGGCTCGGCATCGAAAATCCACTGCGCTTCGCCGAGAACGCAATCGATACCGCGCCCGAGCGCTCCGCCATCGTGCGGCTGGCCTCCGGCGCCCTCGTCACCTCAAGCCAGCGCAAACGGCGCTGGAGCACGGCGCAGGGTGACCGCCACCATCTCATCAGCCCCCGCACCCACTTGAGCGCACTCACCAGAATTCAGACCGTTTCCGTGATCGCGGCGACGGGAGCTCGAGCGGAATCCCTGACCAAACCCGGCTTCCTGCGCGACACCACCGAGTATCTCGCCTGGCTGCCCACCGTGGGCGCCGCCGGCCTCGTGATCGACGACACGGGCACCCTGACCTCTTCAGCGAATTGGAAGAATTACTCATGACCGAGCCGCACCTCTGGTGGTATATCTCCCGGGCCAGCGCCATCATCGCGTGGGCGCTCATGACGGCATCCGTTGTGTGGGGCATCTTGCTGTCCACGCGCGTGATGCGTCGCGTCGACAACCCCGCCTGGCTGCAAGACCTGCACCGTTTTCTCGGCGGCACGATGCTCATCATGGTGGGCCTGCACATGGTGTCGCTGATGTTGGATAAGTGGCTCGCCTTCACCCCCGGCGAGGTGCTTGCGCCGTTCGCGACCGACTTCAAACCGCTGCCAGTGGCACTCGGAATCCTTGCCTTCTACCTGCTCCTGGCCATCCAAGGATCATCGCTGCTGATGAACCGGCTACCGCGCAAGTTCTGGAAGGGTGTGCACTACTCGAGCTTCGCCGCGCTCATCCTCATCTCGTTCCACGCCGGTTTCACCGGAACGGACGTCGGCTCCCTCTGGTACAAAATAGTCGCCGTGAGCCTGATCGCCGTGGTGGCCGTTGCGATCATCATCCGCATCTCCACCGGCACCGCCACGCGCCCCGCGCGCAAGATCGACGCGAAGAGAGCCGCCCCGGGCGGCGCCTCGCCGGTGCCGCAGCCGGAGAAGCGAGGTCTCGTCGTGGCCAGCGCGACGCCGATTGCGGAGGGGGTGCTGGGCATCCGCTTGGAACGCCACGACTGGGCGCCCCTGCCGCTGTGGCATCCCGGTGCGCACCTCACCCTGCACCTGCCCAACGGTCTTGACCGGCAGTACTCGCTCTGCGGCGACCCGGCCGACCGGCATCACTACGACATCGCCGTTCTGCGCACCGTGGATTCGGAGGGCGGCAGTGAGTGGATCCATCAGCACCTCGTCCCCGGCATGACCATCGAGGTGTCGGGGCCGCTCAATCACTTCGAGCTCGAACCTGCCCCGGAATACCTCTTCATCGCGGGCGGGATCGGTATCACGCCGATGAAGGCCATGATCGAGTCCCTGCCCGCACAGCGCGACTGGCGCCTTGTCTACGTGGGTCGGAGCCGTCGTACGATGGCCTTTGCCGCCGAGCTTGAGAAGCAATACCCGGGTCGGGTGCTCATTCAGGCGAGCGACGAGAACACCCCGAGCCTCAACCTCGACGACGTGATCGGGCTCGGCGCCGACGAGGTGTACTGCTGCGGGCCGGAGTCGCTCATGAGCGCCGTCGCCGCCCGGGTACCCGCCGAACGTATGCATCTGGAGCGATTCGTTGCCCTCGAACGAGCCGGCCGACCCGCAGCGCCCGTGCATGTGGAGTGCCGCAAGAGTCGCAAAGCCTGTGACGTTCCGGCCGGGCAGAGCATTCTGGAGGCCCTCGTGGAGAATGGCCTCCCCGTGCTCGCATCCTGCCGCAAGGGCGTCTGCGGAACCTGCGAGGTGCGCGTGCTGGCCGGCGATCCGGAGCACCTCGACTCGGTGATGGACGACGATGACAAGGAGTCGCTGCGCATCATGTACCCTGCGTCTCCCGGGCCACGACACCCGCCCTGGTGCTGAACATCTAGCTGTGCTGAGCTATCCGGCGCATAACTCCTGCAAATCGGGACTGCCCAGCCTGGCGGCCGCGTGATTCCGGGCCCGAACTGGGACCGGCCCAGAATCTGCAGGAGTTATGCCGGGGGGCGGACGAGGACGCTGTTAGCCGAAGGCCTCGACGACGGGACGGAACTTCATTTTCGTCTCGGCGAGCTCGTGTTCCGGATTGGAATCGAGAACTATGCCGCAACCGGCATATGCCGTCACGTCGCCGGTGCGGCTCACTTGGGCGCAGCGCAGCGCGATAGCCCACTCGCCGTCGCCGTCGGCGCCGACCCAGCCCACCGGGCCGGCGTAGCGCCCGCGGTCGAACGGCTCCAGCTCGCGAATGAGCGCGAGCGCGCTCTGGGTCGGGGTCCCCGCAACGGCGGCCGTCGGGTGCAGGGCGGCGATCAAGTCAAGGGAGGTGGATCCGTCGCTGAGTGTGCCCTCGACATCCGTTGCCAGGTGCCACAGGTTGGGAAGCTTCACCGTGAAGGGGATCTCGCTCGTGGCGAGCACCGACGTGTGCGGGCGCAGCGACTTGAGCACGCTCTGCACCGCGAACTCGTGTTCGTCGCCGTCTTTGCTCGAGGTGGCGAGGGCCAGGGCGGCCTCGGTGTCGGCCACGGCATCCGCTCCCCGCGAGATCGTGCCAGCGAGCACTCGCGCATTGACCTCCCCGTGGTCGGCGCGAATCAGCGTCTCCGGGCTGGAGCCCACGAGCCCGTCGACCGCGTAGGTCCAGCAGTCGGGGTACCCGAGCGCGAGCTTGGTGATGGTGCGCCGCAGGTCTGATTCGTCGGGCAGGCGCCCCACGAGGTCGCGGGCGAGCACTACCTTGTTGAGTTCCAGCGACCCGATTCGCCCCACGGCCTCTGCGACGGCCTCCCGGTAGGCGGCGGGCTTGAGGGCGCCCGGCAGCAGCGAGATGCGGTACTCGTTGCCGAGCGGGTGCAGGGTGAGCGGATGCGCCGGCGCGGCTGACCCGGTGTGCCACACGCGGGTCACCCAGCATTGCCCGTTCTCGCGCCCCACGATCACTTCGGGAACGATCAGCACGCTGGTCTCGGCCGAGGACTCGTCGAATGCGAACGCCCCGAACGCGAGCAGTCCGGTGCCCGTGCGCTGAAGCGGGTCGGTCACAGTGGCCGCGGCCACGACCTCTTGCCACGCGCTCGCGGCATCCGTCATTCGGTTGGGGCCGGAGAATTCCAGCCGCAACGCGGTACCGACACCGGCGAGCCCCTGGTTGCGACGCATCCAGAGCAGCGGCTGACGCTGATCGAGGAGCAGAACCAGTTGGCGGATGTCGGGAATTGGGGTGGTTTCGACCGTTAGGGCCTGCGCATTCACCTGATTAGACTACGCCCGCCCGTGTGTCCATCTGTCGTACGCCCGCGCGATCTAGACTGGTGTGGTGAATAGAGCAGACCTCAACAAACGGCCCGCGCAGGTGGCTGCCATGTTCGACGAGGTTGCGGCGCACTACGACCGCACCAACGCCGTGCTGTCCATGGGCAATGCCACCCTGTGGCGCGTCGCCACCACGCGCGCCGTCGGCCCGAAGCGGGGAGAGCGCATCCTCGACATCGCCGCCGGCACAGGCACATCGAGTGCCGCGCTCACGCGCACGGGCGCCCAGGTCGTGGCCGCGGACTTCTCCGAGGGCATGATCGAGGTCGGGCGCCAGCGTCACGCCGACAACCCGAACATCGAGTTTGTGCAGGCGGATGCCACAGCGCTGCCGTTCGCGGACGGCGAGTTCGACGCTGTCACCATTTCCTTCGGCCTGCGCAATGTCGTGGAGCCCCAAAAGGCGCTCGCCGAGTTCTACAGGGTCACCAAGCCCGGCGGGCGCGTCGTGATCTGCGAGTTCTCCACACCACCGCTCACCCCGGTGCGAGTGGGCTACTTCGCGTACCTCAACCACGTGATGCCCGCCATCGTGCGCCTGGCATCGTCGAACGCGGAGGCCTACGACTACCTGGGCGAGTCGATCGCGGCCTGGCCGGATCAGGCCACGCTGAGCGGTTGGTTGCGGGGCGCGGGCTACGAGGGAGTTGCCTACCGCAACCTCACCCTCGGTATCGTGGCCCTGCACCGCGGGGTCAAGTCCCCCGACGCGCAGCCCGCAGCGGCATCGACCGACGCGACCTCCTAGCTCTTTTCTTACTCTTCGTTAGGCTGACACAGTGAAACCCAGAGCCCCCGTGGTGCGGCGGAGCCCCTCCGTGACGAGTCAGCTCGGCTTGAGCGAGCGTATTTTCGCGACGGCGGCCGACCGTGGCCTTGCAGCCAACATCGACGCCGGCATCGAAGACGTCGAGTCCTCGCTCATCACCGAACTCGTCTACGCGAACGAAATCGCGAACGTGACCACGCGGTATCTCTTCGATGCCGGCGGAAAGCGCGTTCGCCCGATGCTCGCCCTGCTCACCTCGCACCTCGGTGACGGCGCGGTTCCCGACGTGATCACCGCGGCCAGCGCCATCGAGCTCACCCATCTCGCCTCGCTGTACCACGACGACGTGATGGACGACTCGGACAAGCGACGGGGCGTGCCCAGCGCGCAGGCCGTGTGGGGAAATTCGATTGCCATTCTCACCGGGGATTTGCTGTTCGCGAGAGCCAGTCAGCTGATGGCACGTCTCGGTGAGCGGGCCATCCGCTTGCAGGCGGCCACCTTCGAGCGTCTGGTGCTCGGGCAGTTTCGGGAGACTGTGGGACCGCAACCCGGTCAGGATCCCGTGCAGCACTACATCGGAGTGCTCGCCGACAAGACAGGGTCGCTCATTGCCGCGGCAGCGCAGGCCGGCATCGTGTTCTCCAACGCCCCGGCAGAGTACGAGCAGCCGGTGGTGACGTTCGGCGAGAAAATCGGAGTGGCCTTCCAGTTGATCGACGACGTTCTCGACCTGTCGCCGCAGCCCGAGCAGACCGGCAAGGTGCCCGGCACCGACCTGCGCGCCGGCGTCGTGACCCTCCCACTGCTTCGGCTGCGCGAGCGCGCCCCGAGCAGTGAAGCGGATGCAGCGCTGCTCGCCCGCTTGGAACGTGACGTGATGACGAGCAACGGCATCGCCACCGAGGCCGCCGATTCCGCCATCACGGCCCTGCGCGAACACCCTGTGACCGCCGAAACTTTGGCCGAGGCCCATTCCTGGGCCCGTGACGCCGTTGCCGCCCTCTCGCCGTTGCCCGCCGGGCCGGTGAAGAAGGCGCTCACCCGATTCGCCGAGACCATCGTCGAGCGATCCAGCTAGAAAGGTCTCAGTGACCAAATTACGATTGGCCATCGTCGGCGCAGGACCAGCAGGCATTTACGCCGCGGATATCCTGCTGAAGGCGGAACGCAATTTCGAGGTGTCGATCGACCTGTTCGACCAGCTGCCCGCCCCGTACGGGCTCGTGCGATACGGGGTGGCCCCCGACCACCCGCGCATCAAGGGCATCATCACGGCCCTCCGCGGCGTGCTCGACAGCGGGGACATCCGCGTGTTCGGCAACGTGCGCTTCGGCGTCGACATCACCCTCGACGACCTCAAGAAGCACTACAACGCGGTGATCTTCTCGACGGGAGCCGTGAAAGACGCCGACCTGAAGATTCCGGGTGCAGACCTCGAGGGCTCCTACGGCGCCGCCGATTTCGTGAGCTGGTTCGACGGGCACCCCGACGTGCCGCGCACTTGGCCGCTCGAGGCGAAAGAGATCGCCGTGATCGGCAACGGCAACGTGGCCCTCGACGTGGCACGGATGCTCGTCAAGCACGCCGACGACCTGCTGCCCACCGAGATCCCCGAGAACGTCTACGCCGGGCTCAGTGCCTCCCCGGTGACCGACGTGCACATCTTCGGGCGCCGCGGACCGACATCCGTTAAATTCACGCCGCTGGAGCTGCGCGAGCTCGGCGAACTTCGCGACGTGGACATGATCCTGCACGACGAGGACTTCGACTACGACGATGCCGCGCGTGACGCCGTGAAAAGCAACAAGCAGGTGTTCGTGATCGACAAGGTGCTGAACCAGTGGCGCCAGCGCGAGACTGGCAGCGCGAGCCGCCGCTTGCACCTGCACTTCTTTGCCAAGCCGCTCGAGGTCGTCGATGATGGCACGGGCCGGGTGGACGCGTTCCGCTGGGAACGCACGAAGCGCGACGGCGCCGGCGGTGTCGTGGGCACCGGGGAGATCCGCGAGATTCCGGTGCAGGCCGTCTACAGGGCGGTCGGCTATTTCGGCTCCGAGCTGCCCGACGTGCCGTTCGACAAGAAGCGTGGTGTGATTCCCAACCGCGAGGGACAGGTGCTGCGGCGCGACCCCGAGGCCGGCACCGGGCTGTTCAACCAGCAGATGTACGGCGTCTACGCCACCGGGTGGATCAAGCGCGGGCCGGTGGGTCTGATCGGCCACACCAAGAGCGATGCGATGGAGACGATCCGCCACCTCATCAACGACCTCGGCAACTGGTGGCGGCCCGAGTCCCCGTCGGAGGAGAGCATTGTGGCCCTGCTCGACGAGCGCGGCGTGAAATACACCGGGCTCGACGGCTGGCACAACCTTGACCAGCACGAGCTCGCCCTGGGTGAGGCGTCAGGTCGTACCCGAATCAAGGTCGTCCCCCGCGAAGAAATGGTAACCATCTCCCGCGCGGAGTAGCCCCTCTCTGCACGGGGCCCGGGCCCGGAACGTGGGCCCAGTCTAGAAACTGGGCCCCGGTTCAGAGGGTGGGCCCGGTAGGCCAGAGGAATGCCCGCGTGCACGTGACGCCCCGTGTCATGCGGCGCGGCCACGGTCGCCGAGGGCGCGACCGACCTCTGCACGGGGCCCGGGCCCGGAACGTGGGCCCAGTCTAGAAACTGGACCCCGGTTCAGAAGGTGGACCCCGGAGGTCGGCGGTCCCGGCCCAGGGCAGCTGGGCTAGCGGAAGTTCACAAACTGCAGGGCCACGTCGAGGTCCTTGCCCTTGAGCAGGGCCATCACAGCCTGCAGGTCGTCGCGGCTTTTGGAGCTCACGCGCAGTTCGTCGCCCTGAATCTGGCTCTTGACGCCCTTGGGCCCCTCATCGCGGATAATCTTGCCGATCTTCTTCGCGTTCTCCTGATCGATGCCAGCCTTCATGCTGGTCTCGATGCGGTATTCCTTGCCCGACGCGAACGGCTCGCCGGCGTCGAGACTGCGCAGCGAGATGCCGCGCTTGATGAGCTTGGCCTCGAACACCTCGAGGATGGCCTTGACACGCTCCTCGGTGTTCGCCTTCATGAGTACCTTCTCGCCGCTCATCGCGATCGAGGCGCCCACATTCTTGAAGTCGTAGCGCTGTGCGACTTCCTTGTGAGCCTGGTTGAGGGCGTTGTCGACCTCCATCGGGTCGACCTTGCTGACGATGTCGAACGTTGAGTCTGCCATGCCTGCAATGATATCCGGTCGTCGCGCGGCCCCCGCCGTCAGCGGGGAGGGGCGGCCGTGCTGGAGCGCTGCTTCAGCTCGAAGGGCATGCTGATGTTCAGGCCCACCGGCTCGACTGGGCGGTCCCGGAGCTGTTCCATGAGAACGTCCACGGCCTTCTCGCCCTGGCCCTGCGGAAATTGCGCGATGGTGGTGAGGCCGAAGAAGTCGGCCAGCTCGTGGTCATCGACTCCGATCACCGATATGTCGCCCGGAACGGTCAGCCCAAGGTCGCGGGCCGCGAGGATGCATCCGATGGCCATCTCGTCCGATGCCGCGAAAATGGCGGTCGGACGGTCGTGGTCACGTTCGAGCAGGCGACGTGCGGCCTGGTAGCCGCCGCGCATGGTGAAATCGGCCGGTTCGAAGAGCTCCGCCCAGACGCCGATGCCGGCGGTCTCCAGTGCGGCTTCGTAGCCGATGCGACGGTTAGTGGGCAGGTGAAAGTCAAGGTCAAATTCCTTGCTACCGCCCACATGTCCGATGCGCGTGTGGCCGAGGGAGAGCAGGTGTTCCGTCGCGAGCCGGGCGACGGCTCGGTCGTCGATCGTGAGAGTGCGCACGCCGCCGATGGGGCCGCCCACGCCCACCAAGGGCTTGCCCACGGCGTAGAGGCGGTCGACCTCGTGTTCGGTGAGCTCGAGGGACACGGCGATCACGGCATCCAGTCGCTGGCGCAGCAGGAAATTGTCGAACACACTCGCGCGCTCGTCCCCGCCACCGGCGAGGTTGTAGAGGGTGAGGTCGTAGCCGTTACGCAGGAGGGCACGCTGGGCGCCCTCGACGACGCTCGGAAAAAACCAGCCACCGAGGAAGGGAATGACGACGCCGATGTTCTTCGTACGACCGGATGCGAGACTCGACGCGCTCGCCGACACCACGTACCCGAGTTGCTCGGCTGCGGCCTCGACCTTGAGGCGCGTGGCGGCGGAGACGGGCCCCTTGCCGCTCAGCGTGCGCGACACCGTTGCCGTGGACACTCCGGCGAGGCGGGCGACGTCCTCAATTCCGGCCATGGGCATCCTGTCGAGTCGAGAAAAGTGCGGGTGATTGATCTTATCGAGGGGATTTTCCAGCCGGGTGCAGGGGCTGATTTCACGCTGGGGCACTTCGTCTTGTATTCTAAATTCGCACGTCCGATTCGGTGAGTCATCAAGTCGGACAGCAGCTGGCGAGTTACCCAAGCGGCCAAAGGGATCTGACTGTAAATCAGACGGCGTAGCCTTCGTGAGTTCGAACCTCGCACTCGCCACACGCAGTGAACGGGCCCGGAGAAATCCGGGCCCGTTTTTTTCGTTCACCGGTCGTTCGGCTGGTGGGGTGGTGCATCACGTAGCGTGGAAGCATGACTCGCGCCGTTTCGACCGACCTGCTCTCCCTGGCCCGCACGATTGCGCTCGAAGCCGGCGCGCTCGCCTTTCGCCGCCGCGCCGAGGGAGTGAACATCGCGGCCTCGAAGTCATCCCCTGAAGACGTGGTCACCGACGCCGACCGCGAGGTGGAGACGCTCATACGCGCCCGCCTCGCCGACGCTCGGCCGCACGACGGCTTCTATGGCGAGGAATCCGAGGCGACCGCCGGATCGAGTGGGCTCACGTGGGTGGTCGACCCCATCGACGGAACCGTCAACTACCTCTACGGCATCCCGCACTATGCGGTCAGCATCGCCGTCGTCGCGGGCGACCCAGCGCCGAGCAGTTGGACCGCCCTCGCCGGGGCCGTCATCAATCCCGCACTCGGCGAGCTCTATACGGCTGCGGCGGGGGAAGGGTCGTTCCTCAACGATCGCCCTCTGAAGGTGAAGACCGGTGTGCCCCTCTCTCTGGCGCTGGCCGGAACCGGTTTCGGGTATGAAGCGCCGCGACGCCTGTGGCAGGCCGCAGTCGTGCAGGGTCTCATCGGCGAGGTGCGGGATATCCGTCGTATGGGAGCCGCCGCCCTCGACCTGTGTGCCGTGGCGACGGGTCGCCTCGACGTGTATTACGAGCGGGGCTTGCAGCCGTGGGACCACGCGGCCGGCGCGCTGGTGGCGGCCGAGGCCGGTGCCAAGGTCGGTGCTTTTGGCGCCGACTCCGAGGGAAAGGATCTTCTGATTGCCGCCGCCCCCGATCTCTACTTGGCTTTCGAACCGCTCCTAGCCGGGCTTTTTGCCCGGCTAGCCAGGGAATAACGGGGAAATCTCGTTCGCGGGAGCGGCCCCGGTTCGAGGTGCAATTGCTTGCTGAATGTGGTTTTTCGCTCCCCGCGGGGTACCCTTGACCGATTCATTATATTTCGTTTCGGCTAGATCGAGCAACAAAGCCACATTAGTTTTTTGCCCGCCGCGTAGAAAGAGCCCTTTTGTCACGTCACTCCAGCCCCTCAGATGCCCCCGTGTCTGACGCGAGTGACGCTTCACAACCCGCTCTCCCTCTCACCCGACGCGAGTTGCGCGAGCGCGAGCGTCAGGCCTCGACGGCCGGCCCGGTCTCCGATGCCACGCCGATGGTCACAGCGGATGCCGCGGTGTCGCCCGATCTCGTCGCTTCGATCGTCCAGGCGCCGCTCACCGAAGAAGCCGAGTCTGTCCCAGCCAGCCAGCTCGCGGAGCCCGATCTCGAGGCCGCCGTCGTTACCGAGTCAGACCGGGTGATTGCTGCGCCCGCGGCGGCCGACGCCCGCGACTCCGACGCTGACATTCTCCTCACGCCGGGCAAGACGTCAACAACCTCGATCCCGCTCCCCACTCGCTCCCAGCTGCGCAGCGACGAGTTTGCCCGCACGACGCGGCCGCGCCGGCTCCGCGTCGACGAGCCCGACACGACCCCTGCGGCCGCCTACGCGCCGCAGCGCACCTTCGTGCCGGCCTCCGCCCTTCCCCGCGCTTCACCGCACGCGCAGCCCGTCAGTGATCGCATGCGCAAGTTTGTGGCCAAGAGCATGACCGTGGCGGCCATGTCTTTCGTCGCGCTGATGGCGGTTTCCACATCGCTGCCGGCCCAGGCGCTGCTGTCGACGGCCGACGTGCAGGCATCCGCTCTCGCGGCGCAGCGTCCGAGTCAGGATGAGGGTGTACAAACCCTCGATCTCGCCGGTGGCGACACCATCACGGTTGAACGCGACGGCTACGAGACGAGCACCATCGCGGAATTCGCGGCCGCAAGCGGAATCCGCATGGAAGCAACCTTCACCAACAACCCCAATGGCACGATCCAGTGGCCCTTCGCCGTCGGCGTGCACATCGGCGACCAGATCGGTCCGCGCAGTTGTGCCGGCTGCTCTGCGAACCACGGCGGCCAGGACTTCAACCCGGGTCTCGGCGCTCCGATTCAGTCCATCGCCGATGGCGTCGTGAGCCTCGCCGAAGACGGCGAGGGCAGCCTCGGCGTGCACATGATCATCGACCACATGATCGACGGCAAGCTTGTCTCGAGCGTGTACGCGCACATGATCCACGGATCCATGAACTTCAAGACCGGCGACGTCGTCAAGGTGGGCCAGGTCATCGGCAAGACCGGAAGCACCGGAATGTCCACGGGCCCGCACCTGCACTTTGAGATCCGAGACGGCGGCATCGACGGCACCAAGATCGACCCGCTCGCCTGGCTCTACGCCAACACGAACTAACTCTCGAGCGTCGCTCGTTTCCGCGAGGGCTGGTGGCGTCGGGTGAGCCGCTTGGGCGGGACGATCCGCCCGCTTTCGCGGGGATGGCAGGGGCTACGCCGCCGGAGGAACCGGGATGCCGGCGCGGCCACGAACGAAGGCCTCGAGAACCTCGCGTGACATCGGCAGCTGAGCGAGCCAGCCCAGGCTCGTCTGCGTGCCGACGCCGTCTCTTTTGTCGCCGTCAGTCGACCCGAGGGCGACAACCTGGTCGTGCAGGCCCTCCTTTTTCACGTCGAGGCGATTGGCGACATCCGCTGCCTGTTTGAGGTCGGCGAGCAGGGTTTCGCGTACGGCGCCGTGGTACTTGTAGTAGATCTTGTGCTCAAGGCTGGCCCAGAAGTCCATGGCGATGGTGCGGATCTGAATCTCCACAGTGACCTGCTGCACGCGATCCGACATGAAGACCGGCACTCCCACGAGCAGATGCAGGCTCTGGTAGCCGTTGGGTTTGGGGGAGGCGATGTAGTCCTTCACCTGCAGCACCGTGACGTCCTTCTGCCCGGTGAGCAGATCGCGAATGCGATAGGTGTCGGAGACGAAACTGCAGGTGATGCGGATTCCTGCGATGTCCTGAATCTGGTCGCGAATCTCGTCGAGGGCCAGCGGGCAGCCCTTACGCAGGGCCTTTTTCAGGATGCCGTCAGACGACTTCAGTCGAGAGCTCACATGCTCGATCGGGCTGTAGTCGTGAATCGAACTGAACTCTTCCTTGAGGATGTTGATCTTCGTCATCATCTCGTCGGTCGCGAACTTGTAGGCCATCATGAACCGCGTGAGCTCAGTCTTGAGTTCGCGCATGGCCTGCAGCTGGCTGTACTCAGCCAGCGTGCTGTCGTCGACCTCGTCAGTCACTGTTCCCCCTCGATGTACGAATCAGCCAGTGTGCCACCGGCCCTTGTGCGTATACCCCGGGTGGGGAGCGGATGCTCAGGGGCGCGACCTGGGAAGGCCGCGCTCCGGGGGTGCCGCGGAGCCGCCGTAAGACCCGCTCTCACGGGGAAAAACGCGAGAGCGGGCAGCGGGCGGGGTCGTCTGTTAGGCGCGTAACCAGACGGTGGTGTCGCCGGGGAGGGTGCGCCCCGTGAGCGGTTCGCTCGCCAGGAGCACATCGCCGACGGGCAAGGCGACAGAGGTTTCGCCGGTGTTGGCGATCACCGTCACATCGCCGGAGCGGAACGCGACGACCTCCGGCGGGAAGCCGGGAAGCCAGTCGACCGTTCCGAGTCCGAGCGCGAACTGCCGACGCAGGCCCAGTGCAAGCGTATACAGCTCGAGAGTGGATCCCGCCACGCCCATCTGCTGGTCGCGGGCGAGCCCGGCCCATTCGATGGGTTGCGGCAGCCAGCTTGATGCGGAGGGACCGAAGCCGTAGGAGGGTGCGGCGGCTTCCCACGGGAGCGGAACGCGGCAGCCGTCTCGGCCGTAGCGCTCACCCTTGGTGCGGAACCATGTGGGGTCTTCGCGGGCTGAGTCGGGAAGGTCGATGACTTCGGGCAGGCCGAGTTCCTCGCCTTGGTACAGGTAGCTCGACCCGGGGAGTGCGAGCATCAGGCTTGAGGCGGCCCGGGCGCGGCGCAGGCCCACGACAGTGTCGGGAAGACCCTCGGTCTTCGGGCCGATGCCGTGGCCCTGCAGGTTCTCGGCACCGAGTGCGAGCCGGGAGGCGTGTCGAACGACGTCGTGGTTGGAGAGTACCCAGGTGCTGGGGGCTCCGACTCCGCTGAACGCGGCGAGTGAGTCGTCGATGACGCGGCGCAGCTTCGGCGCGTTCCACGGGGTCTCGAGGTAGGCGAAGTTGAACGCCTGGTGCATCTCGTCGGGGCGAACCCACTTGGCCACCTCGGTGAGCGGGTCGACCCACGCTTCCGCGGCGAGCACCCGGTCACCGGGGTATTCGGCGAGCACTGCGTGCCAGTCGCGGTAGATCTCGTGAACGCCGTCCTGCGCCCAGAAGGGCGGCGTGGCTGCGGGTTCCGCGCTGATGTCCGGCTCGAGGGTGGCCGAGCCCCCACCCATGCTGCCGCCGTCTGCCGGCGGAGTGTAGTCAGGGAGGCCCGCGGCCTTGATCATGCCGTGGGCGACGTCTACACGGAAACCATCGACGCCGCGGTCGAGCCAGAAGCGCAGCACCGAGCGAAATTGATCGCGTACCCAGGGGTTTTCCCAGTCGAGGTCGGGCTGGGTGCTGTCGAAGAGGTGCAGATACCACTGGCCGGGAGTGCCATCGGCCTCGGTGACGCGGGTCCAGGCGCGGCCGCCGAAGACTGAATTCCAGTTGTTCGGCGGTAGTTCGCCGGTGGCGCCCTTGCCGTCACGGAACATGTAGCGTGCGCGCTCGACGCTTCCGGGTGCGGTCTGCAGCGCTTCCTGAAACCACGCGTGGTCGCTTGAGGAATGGTTGGGAACGATGTCGATGATGACGCGGATGCCGAGGTCGTGAGCCGCGGTTTGCATGGCGTCGAAGTCCTCGAGGGTTCCGAAGAGCGGGTCCACGTCGCAGTAGTCGGCCACGTCGTAGCCGGCATCGCGCTGGGGCGAAGTGTAAAACGGCGATAGCCAGACGGCATCGACGCCGAGGTCGCGCAGCTGCGGCAGGCGCGACTGGATTCCGGCGAGGTCGCCCATGCCGTCACCGTTGGCGTCGGCGAACGACCTCGGGTAGATCTGATAAATAACTGCCGTGCGCCACCACTCTGTACCTGTGCCTGTCATTGCTTCATGCTATGTCATTCGGCACCGCGTGCAAGCGTTTGCACGCAGACCTGATGCTATTGGTAACGAACCGGTGTCGATTGTTCTCTGCGTGGTCCTGACAGTGCATACTCGGGCTATACCTGTAAACGCTTGCACAAACTGCAGCGTTCTCTACGAAAGGCAACACCAATGAAGGTGAACAAGAAGGGCCTGCTGGCGTTCAGCGCTGTGGCCGTGGCGACAACTCTCGCGCTGGCTGGCTGCTCCGGCGGCGATTCCGGCGTTCCGGCAGACGAAACCGCGAGTGCACTCACTGTCTGGGTCGATGCCGACCGTGCCGCCGTGCTCAAGGATGCCGCCGCGGAGTTCACGAAAGAGTCCGGCGTGAAGGTCAATCTTGTGCAGAAGGATTTCGCTGAGATCCAGGAGCAGTTTATCGCCCAGGTCCCGACCGGCAAGGGCCCCGACATCACCATCGCCGCCCACGACTGGCTCGGAAACTTCGTCAGCAACGGCGTCGTGCAGCCGGTCGAACTCGGCGACTCCGCTGCCGACTATCAGCAGGTGGCCGTCACCGCCATGAGCTACGAGGGTCAGGCCTACGGTGTTCCCTACGCGGTGGAGAACATCGCCCTGCTCCGTAACACGGCGCTCGCGCCCACTGCCCCGGCCACCTACGACGACATGATCGCCGCCGGAACCGCCGCCGGAACGGAATTCCCGTTTCTCGTGCAGGTCGGGCCGGAGTCGGACCCCTTCCACCTCTACCCCTTCCAGACTTCCTTCGGAGCTCCCGTCTTCGGTACGAACGCCGACGGCAGCTACAACGCGGATGACCTCGCCATTGGTAACGCGGGTGGAGAAGCCTACGCAGCCTGGCTCGCCCAGGAGGGCGCAGCCGGGCACCTCAGCGTGAACGTTACTGGCGACATCGCCAAGGAGAAGTTCAACGCCGGTGCGTCGCCCTTCTTCGTGACCGGTCCGTGGAACGTTCCCGACGCGGAAGCCGCCGGCATCGACCTCGCGATCGATCCGATCCCGTCGGCCGGTGGGGAAGCTGCGCAGCCGTTCGTCGGCGTGCAGGGTTTCATGGTGAGCGCCAAGACCACCAACGCCCTCGCAGCCAATGAGTTTCTCGTGAACTACATCGGGTCCGAAAAGGTGCAGACCGCTCTCTACGAGGTCGGTGGACGCGCCCCGGCGCTCACCTCCGCCTTCGAGGCTGCGTCGGCCGACCCGATCACCGCCGGCTTCGGCGCCGTCGCGGCTTCCGCAGTGCCCATGCCGAACATCCCGCAGATGGGCAAGGTCTGGCAGTTCTGGGGCGTCACAGAGGCGGCCATCATCACGGGCGGCGGCGACCCGACGACGCTGTGGCAGACAATGACGGCCGATATTCAGGCCGCCATTCAGTAGCACGTCGAATCGCCCCGGCCCGCGCACATGCGGGTCGGGGCGATTCGCGCCCGGCTTCACCCGCCGGGCACGCACAACCCGCATCGCAGACCGGCACCAGAAAGCAGACCAGCATGACCAGAACACAGACCCTGCGCGATGACGCGCAGGTCAAGAAGGCCAAGCAGTCCCGGCGCGCCGGACGCATCGCCGATGCGGCATCCGTTGGGGTGAAGGTCTTGCTGCTCAAGATTCTGCTGCTGGGAGTCGTCGACGCAATCAGCCTCTACGCCCTCTTCGTGCTCGGCCTGAACCGTGACTGGCTCGTGTTCGGCCTCGTGCTCGCAGTCGCACTCGCTGTCAACTGGGTCTACTTTCGGCGCGGCGGCCTGCCAGCCAAGTACCTGACACCCGGCCTGATCTTTCTCGCCATCTTCCAGATTTTCGTCATCGGCTACTCCGGGTATATCGCCTTCACCAACTACGGCACGGGTCACAACAGCACGAAGGATGACGCGGTGAACGCCCTCATCGTGGGCTCGCAGCAGCGCGTTCCCGATTCGCCCAGCTACGACCTGACGGTGCTCGAGCGCCTCGGCCAATACAGTTTCCTCGTCACAGACCCAGACGGCACTGCGAGCGTGGGTGACGAGCTCACGCCGCTGCGCGAGGTCAACAACGCCGAAACGGATGCCGCCGGTCAGGCCGTCGCCCTCCCCGGCTACACGACCCTCGGCTTCAGCGACATCGTGGCGAACCAGCAGGCGATTGCGGCCCTGTCGGTGCCCACCTCCGACGATCCCAACGACGGCACGCTTCGTACGCCAGACGGTTCGAGCGCCTATCTCTACCTGTCCGACCTCCTCTATGACGAGGCGGCGGACACCATGACAGACACGACCAAGAATCTGGTCTACTCAGCAGACGAAAGCACCGGCGCCTTCGTCGCCTCCGACGGTTCGCAGCTCCTTCCGGGGTGGAAGGTCGAGATCGGCTTTGACAACTTCACCAAGGCCTTCACGACGGAGTCGATTCGCGGCCCGCTGATCAGCGTCACCATCTGGACCTTCGCCTTTGCCTTCCTCTCGGTGGGCACGGCCTTCGGGCTCGGTTTGTTCCTCGCGATCGTGTTCAATGACATGCGCATGCGCGGGCGCAATGTGTACCGCGTCATCCTGATTTTGCCCTATGCTTTTCCCGGTTTTCTGTCGGCGCTCGTCTGGGCCGGCATGCTCAACCCCCAATTCGGCTTTGTGAATCAGGTCTTGTTCGGGGGCGCAGACATCCCGTGGCTCACCAACGAATGGCTGGCCAAGTTCAGCATCATCTTCGTGAACCTCTGGTTGACCTTCCCCTATATGTTCCTCGTCACGACGGGGGCCCTGCAGTCCATTCCCGAGGAGCTGCAGGAGGCCGCGAAGGTCGACGGTGCCAAACCCTGGGCGATCTTCCGCCTGATCAAGCTCCCGCTGCTGTTGGTCTCGGTGGCACCCCTCCTGATCGCGTCCTTCGCCTTCGCGTTCAACAACTTCAACCTCGTGTTCATGCTCACCAACGGTGGGCCTCGTGATGTCACGGCCGGCGTGAATGTGGGCGCCACCGATATCCTCATCACGATGGTTTACAAGGTGGCCTTCGTGGGAGCCAACCGGGATTACGGCCTCGCTAGCGCGTTCTCAATCATCATCTTCCTGCTGGTGGCGCTCGTCTCCATCATCAGCTTCAAACAGACCAAGGCGCTAGAGGAGTTGAACTGACATGAGCACCGCTGCCTCGCACTCCGCCCCGACAGACACGGCCCGTCGATACATCCCCACGAAGCGACCCTTCAACTTCACGCGCTGGTTCAAGGCAACCGGATGGCGCCACCTCGTTGGTGTGATCATGGCCGTTTTCGCCGCCTTCCCGCTGCTCTATGTGCTCTCGGCATCGCTGCACCCCGGCGGCACCTTGATCACAGCGAACGGGCTCTTCAACCAGATCGACATCGGAAGCTACGTGACGCTGTTCAACCTGCCGCAGCAGCCGTACGCCGACTGGTACGCGAACACCCTAATCATCGGCACCGTCACGTCGGTCTGCACAGTGTTCCTCGGTGCCCTCGCAGCATATTCTTTTTCGCGTATGCGATTCGTGGGGCGCCGCACCGGGCTCCTCACACTGCTGCTCGTGCAGATGTTCCCCCAGCTCCTTGCTGTCGTGGCGATCTTCCTGCTGCTCAACGGGATCAGCGACGTCTTCCCGCTCATCGGGCTCGACTCGCAGATCGGCCTGATCATGGTCTACCTCGGGGGTGCCCTGGGCGTGAACACCTACCTTATGTACGGATTCTTCAACACGATCCCCGCCTCGATCGATGAGGCAGCGAAGATCGACGGCGCGGGGCACGCTCGCATCTTCTTCACGATCATCTTGCGGCTCGTGTCGCCCATCCTCGCCGTGGTGGGCCTGCTCTCGTTCGTGGGCACCACTAATGAATTCGTGATCGCGAGCGTGGTGCTCATCTCACCCGAGAAGCAGACCCTTGCTGTGGGGCTGTATCAATTCGTTTCGCAAGAATTCTCCACCAACTACTCTGTCTTTGCAGCCGGAGCAGTGCTTGCCGCCCTGCCGGTGATGGCGCTGTTCCTCTGGTTGCAGAAGTACATCGTGAGCGGACTCACGGCAGGATCCGTGAAGTAGAGGCTCAGCGTCCGGCGGCGGCTGCTGTGATGGCTTCGACGGCCAGGGCGGTGGCGTCGAGTCGCCCGTAGCTCTGGGCGAGCTCGCGGGCGCGGTACCAGTAGCGTGGGTCGGTGAGCACAGTGTCCACGGCGTGAGCGATCTGCTTCGGCGAGGGGTGGTCGTTGGCGAGGGAGATGCCGACCCTGCTCCAGGCGACGCGCGCGTTAGCCTCCATCTTGTCCTCAGTTTGCCCGGCCACAACCAGTGGGACTCCGGCGGCAAGGGCCTGCTGCACGCCGCCGTACCCGCCGTTCGTGACCATGAGGTCTGCCTGGGGCAGCAGCTTGTCGAACGGAACGAAGCGCTCGAGCCTGAGGTTGGCGGGGCGACGGGACCGCGGGAGCACCAGCTCGGGGTCCGGTCCCCCCGTTGTTGCGACGATGAGTACGTCCTCCGTCGCGAGCGCCTGGATGGCGGGCAGCAGGAGCTTGCGCGGCTCGCGGGCGACGGAACCCTGGGTGACCACGATCACAGGCCGGCCCGATTCTCGGATTGCGGCTACGTCCGGCCACCAAGCGGGAGGCGTCCAGTTCGTCGTCGACGGTGGAATCAGCGCGCCGATGAACTGCACATGGCCTGGCAGATCGGACCGCGGGTATTCGAACTCGGGAATGGTCGCGGCGAGGTACCGTGTGGCCAACTCCACGTGCCAGTTCAGAAAGAAACTCGGGAGAGCCCGCAATCCGAGGCTCTGGCGCACCTCGTTTGCGGCTCTGTGCTCGTTCGCGAAGACGACACGCTGGACGGACGCGTTCAGCACTCGATTTCTCGCCTTCCCCGCCGCGGACGCAGACGGCGCATATCCCATGCCAAAGGGAGCGGTGTCAACGCTCGAGAGGGCGAGGGGGGTGGACGAAAAGGCCACGCTCGGAATCGAGCGTTTCTCGGCGAGAAACAGGCCGGCCACAAACCCGTGATCCACGACCACCACGTCCGGCTGGAAACGCTTGGCGATCTCGTCCAACTCGGCGAACCAGCCCGGTATCGGGATGAGGAATAGGTTGAGAAGCCCCCATCTGACCGCGTTCAGGCCGGGCTTTCTGGCCGCGGTGATGGCGAGCTGCTGCACGGCGTCGTCGTCGAGATCGACGCCGGGAGACATGGGCAGAAACGTGGCGCCGGTTTCCCTGATCATGTCGCCGTAGCCGGATCCGGTGTACCAGGACACCTCGTGACCGGCCGCGACCAGAGCGTGGGCGATACCGAGACCAGGGCGAACATGACCCGTCGTGGGCATCGTTCCCATCAAAATTCGTGCCACGTGCGCCCCCTGAATGCGTGTCAATCAAGCCCATGTTATCGCGGCGGTCACGGCGAGGTGCAAACAGGTGATAATCTGATCAGGTTGCCAAAATGCGGCGCAGCTTCTGCGGTTGAGAAGCTCTGCCCCCTTAGCTCATTGGTAGAGCACTTCCTTGGTAAGGAAGAGGTAGTGGGTCCGATTCCCACAGGGGGCTCAGGCTTGGAAGCGCTAGCAGCCGACAAGCCGTGGCGGGGTAGCTCAGTTGGTTAGAGCACACGGCTCATAATCGTGGTGTCGCGGGTTCAATTCCCGCTCCCGCTACAACAGCCCCGGATTTCTGCGGAAGTCCGGGGCTTTTTCTCTGTTGTAGCGGGCTCACCCCGCATGTTCACAGCACGAGGTCGTGAGTGAGTTCATCAGTCAGATTGTTCAGCCCCCCCAAGTCGAGTCTTCGTCTACGGCCATTCCTTCGGAAGCGTGGACAAGCCGTACTTCGATCACTTGGTGCGGAGGTTCAAAGATGTGCCTTGGATGGTGTGCGCATACTGAGTATTTGCTGCTTTGAGAGCCACCCGATCGTGCGGTTCAGAGCCACCGTTCGTGCGGGAGAGAGCCAGTGGTGGTGTGGCTGGGAGCCACTGGCTCTCTCCGCCGGATCTTTAGGCGCTGGTCAGGGCTGCTTGCTCCCTCATGTTGTAGGTGCCGGTCTCGACCCAGACGGTGTTGTGGATGATGCGGTCCATGATCGCGTCGGCGTGAACGCCGGACCCGAGACGGCTGTGCCAGTCCTTCTGCTGATACTGGGTGCAGAACACCGTCGAGCTCTCCCCGTAGCGGCGTTCCATCAGCTCGAGCAGCATGCCGCGCATCGATTCTGTCGGGCGATCAAGGAGCCACTCGTCGATGACGAGGAGGGTGAAGGAGGCATATTTCCGCAGGAACTTCGCGGCGCCGCCGGTGGTGTCTTGGGCAGCAACCCAGGCTTCCTCGAGGTCAGGCATACGGACGTAGTGGGCGCGAATGCGGTGTTCGCAGGCGCGTTTGGCGATCGCGCAGCCCAGATACGACTTCCCTGACCCGGTGAAACCCTGAAAGACAACGTTCTGCTGCCGGGTCACGAATGAGCACGTGCCGAGCTGGGTCAGGAGCTGCCGGTTCAGGCACCGCTCATCGAGCAGGTCGATGCGGCGCAGATCGGCGTTGGGATAACGGAGTCCGGCCCGCCGGATCAGCCCGGCGACTTTCGAGTGCGTGAAGGTGGAGTATGCGTCATCGACGACCAACCGGACCCGCTCTTCAAATGACAAGCTGATACTGAGGGTCTCGTCTTGGGTGTCGATCGCTTCCAGCAGCTCGCCGGCGTTCATCTCCCGAAGCTTGCGTTTAGTCTCCGTGTCGAGCCGGCTCATCGGGTGCCTCCGGCGTAGTAGGCGCTGCCACGGACGTAACCGCCGTCATCGGCTTCCGGCTCGTCGGGAACGTGCCCGGTCTTGTCTTGCCCGGTATCCAGGATCGGCCGCAGGTGCGCATACCGCGGCGATCGGATCGGGCCCCGCAACGCCAGTGCGCAGGCGGCCTCGACCCTGGTCGGGGAGAACCGGCGAGACAGACGTAACACCGCCAATGCCGGGTCGTAGCCCGTTTCCTCGATCGAGGCGGCTTCGAAGATCTTGCTGATCACCGTCACCGTGGCCGGTCCCATCCGGCCGGCCCACTCGTCGATTCGGGACCGGTCCCAGGCTTGGAAGCTGCGCCCTTCGGGCAGGTCCGCGTCGTTCGTCTGATATTGGTTCGTCGTGCTTGCCGGCAGCAGCAGGTGGCTCGTCAGGCGCTCGTCGTTCCGATAGACCTCCAGCATCGTGTCCGTGACGCGAAGGTCAACGTGGGCGCCGATGTGGCTGAAGGGCACGGTGGCGAGTGGCGCTTGATGGTAGCGGTAGTCCAGGCACCTGGTAGCGCAGTTCTGAAGAGCCGGTAGCGGCCCGGGTTTTGCGCCCGGGCCGCTTCGGTCACTCCCAGTAGGTCTCGTGGGCGCGGGCTTGGTCGTTGCGGTGCCGGCGCATGTCAATCTGGCCGAGGTTGATGATCCGGGCGTTGTTGGCGAGGCGGTTCACGATCGAGTCCGCGGCGACCCGGTCGGGCAGCTCGGCGACCCAGTGCTTTGGCCCGGTCTGCGAGGCGATCATCGTGGGTAGTCGGTGTTCCCTGTTCGCGAGGATCGCGAACAAGTCGCTGGCGGCGTCGCTGTCGATGCCGACTGTGAGGAAGTCGTCGATGATGAGCAGGTCGATGTTGGAGAGCTCGTTCAACAGCTTCTGATGGGCGATTCCGTCGCCGCGGGCGATGACAAGCCTTCGGGCGAGGTCGTCCATCCGGAAGTAGAGAACGGAGTGCTCACTCTGGCAGGCGCCGATGGCCAGCGCGCAGGCGAGGTAGGTCTTCCCGCCTCCGGTGGGCGAAATAATGAGGAGGTTCGTCGCATCGGAGCGCCAGTCATGGGCGGCATAGCGTCGCATTCTGACTGGGGTGATCCCGCGCCCGTCGCGGTAGTCGACCTCCGCGACCGTGGCCCCCGGGATCGGGAAAGCAGCTTGGCGGATGAGCTTGTCGACCTTGTTGATACGACGGGACTCCAACGCGTCGTCGACCGCGGTCAGGAACAGCTGCTCGGGGGTGAGGGTGTCGTTGCCTTCGTCTTGGATGAGTTCCTCCAGGCGCGTCGCGACGTGGGTCACGCGCAGGGCCCGGAACTTGTCGTAATCGATGCTGGTGAACATCACTTCCCCTCCTCGTCGCCTGCGTAGTGGGAGGCATCGCGGACGTAAACGTCCGAGATGGTGTCGCGGAACACGACCGTGTTGCTGCGTTTGCCTGTCGAGGCTGCCGGGGTCACCGGCCGGGGCTTCTTCGCGTCACTATCGATCGCCGCCATCAACCGTTTCAGCGTCGAATACGTCGGATGGGTGCCTCGGTTCACGAGTGCCTGGCAGGCCGCCTCCAGCCGTTCCCGGTTGTTCTTACCGAGCCCGTCGAGGATGTTCTGGCAGGCCAGGTAGCCCTGCGCCTCGATCACCTGGCTGTCGAGGATGTGCTCGATCACCGTGACGGTGGCCGGCCCAACGCTGCGCGCCCGGTCGATGAACCACCGCCTTGACCACAACCCGTCGATATCGCGGTGCTGCGGCGGGACGTGGTCCGGAAGAGTCGAGTACTGGCCTTTCCTCCCCGTCAGCCGAGGATGTTCGCAGATGCTCTCGTGCCCGTCGAAGACCGTCACCAGGGACGACGTCAGCCGAACCCGCAGCAGCTTGCCCGCCAACCCGAAGGGCACGGAATACCGTTGCGTGTCCGCGGTGACGTGGTAATTCCGGGCCGCCTTCAGCTCCTTCCACTGCACATCCTCGAACCCGGCATCGGGCAAAGGGCCGAGCAACTCGCGCTCCTCCATGTCGAAGCGTTCCCACCTGGTCGTGTCGTCGGCGCGGCGGATGTCATGGTTGATCTCACGCACGCGCTCTTCGATCGCCGTATTCAACTCGCTCAGCGTCGTGAAGACGTCGTCCTCGAGGTAGCCGATGACTCGTTTGTTGACCACGTTCACCGCGTTCTCCGCAGCCGCCTTATCGCGGGGTTTCTTCACTCGGGCCGGGACAATCGCGGTCTGGTAGTGATCCGCGAGCTGCTGATACCTCGCGTTGACGACCCGCTCCGCATCGCCCTTATGTGTCTGGTGAGTGGAGGTCGTCGGGTTGTCCGGCACGACGATCTGCGTCACGCCGCCGAAGAATGCGAACGCTCGAACGTGCGCATCGAGCCACGCCGGGGACTTCATATCCGCGTAAGCTCGGCAGAACAGAAGCCCTGAAAACGGCAACACCGCGACGAACAAGATCGCTCGGACCACCTCGCCGGTGATCGTGTCAACGATGTCCATCGTGTCGCCGGCCCAGTCGACCAGCATCGCCCGACCCGGCTCATGGCGCAGCACCGCGACGAGATCGTGGGTGCGGAGGTAGCCGGTGAACAGGGCGCAGAACTGCGAGTACCCGTACTTTTTCCCGGCGTCCTTGGCGTCGACGTACCGACGCCACGCCAGCAGCAACGTGAAGTGCCGGTTCGCCTTCATTGATGCCAGAACCCGAGACAAGTCGGGCTGGTCATACTCCGCCGACACTTTCCGGCGCCCGTCGGGGAACCATTCCGTCAGCTCGGCGTCGCTGACCGCGACCGCCGAGGTGACACCTCGTTCCTGGACCTCTTGCCGGACCCGGGCGACGTCGCGATGCGAGCACCCAGCGATCTCTACGACTTCGCGGTAGCTCCGCCCCTCGAGCAACAACCCCAATATTTTCCGATAATCCGCCATGACCCGCCCTTAACAATGGAACGACAACGCCTTGCGCGTTGTCCTTCCACAGCCCAGCAGTTCATTAGCGCCAGCGCTACCGTGTTCCCGGAATCCTGCTACCGAGTCGCTGGACTACCGCTACCTACAAGCGCTACTCGCCATCTTTGGTCTGCAGAGCACTTCAGGTGTGTAGAAGACGGTTCGGGATCGGTTGGCGAGGGCATAGTGCTTGGCGTCGTGGTCGCCGCGGGGGCCCCATTCATTAATGTATGGCTCGAGGGTGTCCCAGTTGGCGTAGCGACGGGCGGAGTTGGTTTTGCCGATGCCGGCATCTCCGTGGCAGATCCCGATTGTCTTCTCGGTGCGGACCGCGTTGGCGAACTCGATGAAACGTCGGTGTTCTTTGGTCACGATGAAGGCCTGGGTCATTGTTAGTCCTCTTCGTAGGTGCGTAGCTGGCGGCGGGGCGGTTTGGGCTCTGAGCTGCGAGGTTCTTCGCGGGCGGCGACGGCGGGGATACGTTCGTTGATGCTGTGGCGGAGTTCGCGTTTGCGGGCGCGACGGGCGGTTTCGATGTCGCGAAGGCTGAGCCGAATATTGGGGTGGGCTTCGTCGACGGCCACGCAGACAAAAGTGTCGCGGTCATAGACGCGAATTTCGGAGATGTCGCGGGGGTCGTACCGGATGGTGACGATGTGACCAACAAAAGGTGCCAACGTCGGGGCGAGATACCGCTGGCCTTGGAAGTGGATACCGTCACGCTGCACGACCCGGTTCTTCGGAACGGTGAGGAGTAGCCCGTCGAGCTCCTCGAGGCTGTCGGGCATCCGGGGAAGCCACCCGTCAGCAACCCAGGCGTCCCGAGGCGAGATGCCGAGTTCGCTGTGGGGCCTGTCGTTGTAGGTCGTGATGAACTCTCCTAGCGCGCGGTCCAGCGCTGGGAGGTCCAGAGTGGGGGTCGGCTTGCGGCTGCCGGGCCCGAGGTGTCCTGGAAGGGCTGCGAGCAGTTCAGTGTTAACGGTGCCGAAGAAGCGCTCGATCTTTCCGCGGCCTTGGGGCCGGGCGATGGTCGAGTGGATGATGCGGATGTGGAGCGCAACGGCGGTGCGTTCGAGGTGGTGGCTGGTGAAGTCGGATCCGTGGTCGACGTGCAGAATGTCGGGAATGCCACACATGGCCCACGCTGGGTCGGTTTTGCGCCAGATGGCCTGCCGCAACGCGAGGGCGGTATTGATCGCCGATGGCGCACCGCTGAATACGATGTAGCCGCAGATGGCCCGCGAGTGATCGTCCATCACTGTGGTCAGCCAGGGACGGTCTGGTTTCCCGTCGGCGCCGATGATGAGAATGTCGAGTTCGGTGTGATCGGACTGCCAAGTCTGATTGGGGCGGTCCGCGCGGCGACGAAATACGAGCTCGTGCCGGTCGCGGTACGCGGCCGGGCCCTCTAACGCGAGCGTGACCAAGGCGGGATCTAAGGCTTTGACGATTTCATAGACAGCGGCGTAGCTCGGCTCGGGCGCGTTCCGCTGGGTTGCGTCCGCGCGGGCAAGTCGGTGCAGCATCGCGATGCTGGGGCGAGGCCTTGTCAGCGCGAGATGTTCGATGAACGCGACCGTCTCGGCTGCCGTGCGTCGCGTGCCCGAGTCGGCGCGGGGGTGCGGATCCAGGGCCGAGATGCCCTGGGTCCGATAGAGGTGGTGCCAGCGTTGCAGCGTGCGCGCACTGATCCCGGTGTCACGGGCGAGGGCAGTGAGCGGGACTTGGTCTTCGACGTGCAGTCGAAGAACCCGCCACCGCTCGGTGCCATCCATGGGGCAGCTACATGGGGGTGCTCTCGCGGGCAGCGAGGGCTTGCTGGTGGCGGTAGAGCGTGGCTCGGCTCCACCCGACAAGACGCGCCGCGTCCCCGGCGGTGCGGCCCTTCGCGCGGGCTTCGGTGACGAGTTTGAGTTTGTCGGCGATCACGACCGGATCCGACAACGGCCGACCGAACCGGGTTCCGCCTTGCCTGGCCGCGGCGATGCCGGCGTTGACGCGTTCGACGATCAGCTCCCTCTCGTACTCGGCCAGAGTCGCGAGCATGTTCAGCATCAGCCGGCCTGACGTTGTCGCTGGATCAATGCCGTCGGAGATGCTTTTCAGGTGCACTTCGCGCTCCCGCAGCAACTTCACCGTGTTCAGAACGTCGATCAAGGATCGGCCGAGCCGATCCACTCGCCACACGACGACGGTGTCACCCGGCTCCACATAGGCGAGCAGTTTTTTCATTCCGGGGCGCTCGATCGCGGTCTTGCTCCCAGAAGTGACGTCGGCGAACACGTCGCGTTTTTGCACCCCGGCCAATACGAGAGCGTCGAGCTGGAGCTTCGCGTCTTGGCCTGAAGTGCTGACCCGTGTATACCCAAGATGTCTCACATAACCATTTTGCCTCAGAAAACCCCAGAGCGTACCCGCCAGAGACAATTCATGGCGAGACATGTTTCCAAGACACGTGGTGCCCCGGAATGACGCTAACTCGTTTCTTCGCCCGAAAGGCGAGATGGGTGCCTCGAAAAGCTGTACCTTTCCGAGACCCTTGGACCGATGCCGTATCAAGGTCACGTAGTGATTCCCGTGGCGCCCCGATTGCCGGCGGGACGCCCTGCGAATCCATAACGCCGGCTTGTATGGTTATGAGCATGCGACCAATCGAAACAGTTCACGCGGAACCGCGCGAATCCGTCGAATCACCCGACTATCGCGTGAACTTTTGGCAGCAATCCGGGGAGGCCTGGGCGCTGGACGCTTACGCGCTCACTGAAGTCGAGGACATCACGGAGGTGCTCCGATGGGTGGACGAGCACTCTTCTGGACGCCGTTTTGAGGTATTCGCCGAGATGGACGACGAACCGGAGCGCTCGTACCAAAGTCCGCGAAAGACTGGACTCATCCGCCTGCTCGGAACCAACCCCAATGTGGGTGTAACCGTTGAGATCGGACGCTTCGTCAAGATATGAGTGACTGCTATTCATTGTGACCTGACGACCGGCTACGCCTAACTTCGCCGGTAAAACCATCCGCCGCTCCAGGGAGCGCGCTGCGCCCGCCGAACACGTCCCAAACTCCCGGCGTCAGCAATAGATGACGGCAGGTGGCAGGCAATGAAAGAGGGGATAGAAGGTTATTTCCTCTATCCCCTCTCGCATCAGGGCGGCTACTTCCCTACAGCAGGAGAATTGTGTCCTTACTGGGTGAACGAGTTGCGATCAGTCTCGCCGTCAGCCGGCCAGATCGGAGCGGACGAAGGTGACCGTTGTGGTCTCGCTACTGGGCGATTCGCTGTTCCCGGCGATGCTTTGCGAGACTCCGCAAGCGACTCCCGTGTTGTTGCCGTATTTGCTGGAGGTAGCGGGGCCAACAAGCGTGTAGCCGGGAGGTGGACTAATTACACCCTGCGCCCAGCCCTGGAAATTGCCTGGTCCCTCGCTGCAAGAAACCGCTCTGTTGTTCTGGAGAGTTTTCTGGCCCGCGTTCGACTTCGACCCTGCACCCCACTGGGTGTAGTTGGGAGACACCCGGATCAACGAATAGTGCAACGTCAGGCTGCCCGCGGCCGCCGTGCAGGAGATCACGGCGACGCCGTTGATCGTGCCCGAGACATGCGTCGAGCCGTGCACATTCTGAACATTTAGATTGCATGAGATCGACGCCGCCAGAACACTTAGCCGAGCCTCGGAAGGCTGACGCCCGGTGGACGGAAGGATGGTCAACTGCGACTGTTCTGTATTGAACACCGTGCTTCCGTCGGCCTTGGTGACGCCGGTGGTCTCGGACGTTGACTCAGCTGCCCCGCCCCCGCTGTCGGCCGGCTGTTCGGCGGCCACGGCAGGCGCCGCGAATGTCAGGAGTGCGATCGTGAGCGCAGCGATGCGCATTCCCACTTTGTTTCGTGCTTTCATGATTCCCCACTTCGTGTCGCCTCCGTTGGCGGCTGCAAATGGAGGTTATCGGGGGGTGAGCCTCCGAGGTGAGGCCCCAAAACAGGGCGACGACTCCAGAACGAACTGCGCCGCGGGGACTCGTCTGTGCAGCACGTCTCGTCGGCTGGACCCGCGACGCTCTAACGTCACCTGCAAGCCCTCGCGATTCGGCAGAGCACAACCATGTCATTGAAGTCGCCGCGAGCATCCTCGTTTGCGACACCAAGCGATCAAAGAATGCCGCCACGGAGCGCTGAACTTCACAGCTTCTGGAGGATTCTTGACGTGCTCAATTGGGTACACCTCGATGGACATCAGGGAGAGGACTACGCCCGGAACTCAAGGTCGAGGGGAGCAATCGGGTGGCGGCCTGACGCCGACTGGATCACCGGAAACACAGCCATCGATTTCCAGACGAACGAGAAGATCGACGCGCCCTTTCTGCGTGAAACAGCTCTCTCAGCTGCTCCACGTCGAGCGCCGGTTGAATGCTAACAATGTCGCCGTTTGGTGCCCGCGTGGGTTGACGCTGGAGTCGTGGTCCGCTGGCTCCCTGATCGGATCCGACCCGAAGACGGCGCTGCCAGAGTTCCTGAGGCGTTTCCTGCGCTCCGTTCAATAGCCGCGCCCTCGCCCTCCGGACCTCGGATGCCCATCACGGGAGACCACTCTGCATTCTGTGCGGCGACGAGAGTTCGAGAGCAAGCCGATACGAGACCTACGGGCACACTGCAACACTCGAGATCGAAGAGATGTCCTCTCGTGGGATCTTGACGCTCAGCGAACCGACTGACAAGTGTGCAAATTCCTTGTCTAAGGCGATGTCAGCGGAGCAGTAACTTCCTTCTGAGACGGTATGTATGAGGACCCGGTCGCTAGTTGGAGCGGGTAGAGATAGTGCCAAGGCGACCAGAATAGAGCCGATAGCGAGGCCAGCGAGTGTCATGGACCACTGAATCAATCGAACGCCTAGCGTGACTTCTCGCTGCTCCCATCTTGCTAGTGACATCGGGTCATGTGTGGCTGCATTCGCCGGCCACCCAATTGAGGCGCGAACTGCAAACGCGACTGCCAAGAAGCCGGCAATAACCCCTGTGCCGAGAAGTATTAGAACGATCGTCCTGATGGGATCATCAAGATCCCCAAGAATGTCACGTCCTGCAGTAACGCCACCCAACAGCGCGATTCCAGCGGAAATCACACCGGCATTTCGCCACCCCGTAGCCGTATGCCGGAGCGCGGCGAGTTCGACTGATTTTACCTGGCGAGTGCGACGGGCCTCGATAACTTCCTCGGTAGTCGGGGCACGGGTCCCGCGGACGTTATTAGCTGGCTGGTTCATCGTCAACTTCAATCATTAGTGTCGTACCGCATCCAATCGGTCCGCTCTTCTGACCGGTGTGCTTATGGCCGCAGTTGCATTCCATGACTACGACCCAAACGGTGGGGCCGGAACCCCAACCTTGACCGATGACATCACTGGCTCCGACAGGGCGGGTGATCTTAGGCCAATTGACGGTCATGATGCCTCGGCAGGTCGGACAGATGCCGCTAACAGAGATGGACTCTTTGAGGCTGGCATCTGCGTGAATCGTCTCAAGAGTCTCTGGCAGACTTGCTGATTCGAGCGCTAAGGATTTCCAGTCCACTTGAAGGTGTCCCATGGGCATGGGCTACCGTGTGGCTCTCTGTCGAGTGCGACTGGTCAGACGAGCTTGAGCGAGACCATGCAGGTCGAGTTCGGGGCGCCCTTCGTCAACAAGCTCGATGGCAAGAGCGTAAGACTGTTGTGGGTGCTCTTGCAGTTGAGAAGCTGTCCATGGGCTTTTGTCATGCGAGACAACTAAGAAGTAATGTTCATCATCCTCGCGCCAAGTGTTGGTTGAAATATCGCGCCTAATAAGGGTGTTTGAACTGAGCGTGTTCACTCCTGGAATCGTCCGCGGACGTTTATTCTCATTCGGCATCTCATCGTAGGGAAGCTCTGGATTGCCTTCCCTCTCCGCAACCGTTGGCTGCTGTTCCCAAGTGCGCTTCACCTCGGTCAACGTCATATTGCGAACGAAGTCAAACTTCATGCGACCAGCAACATAGTTTCGACGGCTCCGCTTAACTGGTGGATCAAAAGATAGAACGATTCGAACCCTTCTTTCGGCTCCGCTCACCAACTGAGCGAACTCGCGAGGGATGGGGAGTTCATGAATCACCCGGGTGCCAATATCCATGAGGCCCTCGAACACAAGAATGGCTCTATTCTGCCCACTTTCGAGCACACGGTCAGCGTTCGGTATCCCGTACGCGAATTGTGTCGATGGCTCAAGATTCGGGACTCTCCCCGCCTCGAGAGGGGGCGCTGAGAGCGCAGTGATCGCCCGGAGCAAGTTGGGCCCTGCATCCGGATATCGGGTCGCAATCTTTGCCACTTCATGAGCAACAAATGGCGCAGCAAAACTCGTTCCTGTCGTCGCCGCGAACATGGGCGTATTTCTTCCCGTGAGAGTTATCACACCTAAGCTTGGGTCGTTTGAAACAGGCACCGAGAGGCTCGGCTTCCAGCCGAAATTCCCGCCAGGTGCGACGAGCTCGGGTTTTTGCGTCTTTCCGTCTCGATTGCCCCGGGTGGGCCCAGTTCGAGTGAACGGTGAGGGATGGCCCCTCGGCGCGATTCCCACGAGCGTCGTGTCGTAAGGAGCATCCCGAGCGGCGACCGCGCCTACCGTTATCGCTAGCGCGGCAGTCCCCGGCGCAGCGATTCTTGCGGACGGACTCTTGAGATAGTGAGGATAATCATCACGCCAGTGCTGCGTTCCGATCTCCCGTACGTTTCCAGCGCTGACAACGAGGACCATGCGGTACTCCCTGGCCAAACGGTCGAGGGTGACTGTCAGCTCAGTCGGCAGAGGGTCATCGTCCGCGTTGTCATACGCGAAGGCCACTACAGCGATTCGAGCGCCCTCTGAATGGAGCCATTGGAGCGCTTGCTCGACTTGGGCAACGACATTTCCGACGATTACACTTTGTCCGCTCCGATTCTCGCTAACGCGGGCGGACAGAATTGGGAAAGGCGCCGAGACTTGTTCCCCTTGCGATGCCCGATCCAGGGACCCGTAGGCGGCAATACTTGCGACTTGAGTCCCATGTGGAGTCGACGAGCCGAAGCCTGAATCCACCGGTTGGCCTCTGATGAATTCTTGATTTGGGCGCGATCCTTTTTCGGGGTTTTGGGCTCGGTCGAGCTGTGGGCCTTGATGCCTGGGTGTTCCACTGGGGTTCCTGGTTGCGCCCGGTCGGGCTCGATGGTTAGGTGGCGGCGCGGCCGGGCGGGTTGCAAACGCTGGTGAACAGCGCCGACCAGCCTTCTTCCCAGGGCCAGCTTTCGGGCAGGTGCAATGTGACGCGTCGTGCCGACGTGGATACTCTGGCGGCGACGTTGATGAGTTTGCGGCGAACGGTCGCGGTGACGGCTTTTCCGAGGGCGGGATTGGCGAGGGTGCCGGCGGCGCGGGTGAGATTGAACGTGATGCAGGCCAGCACCAGCCAGGCGGCGTTGGCCGTGAATACGCCGGACGGGAAGTGCGCCATCGCCGACGCTTTCATGTCGGCGTTCAAATTTTCGATGATCGCATGGTGGCGGTGGGTTTTGTCGGCGTCAACGGTGTTCAGGGTGCTGGTGGTGAAGAACGCGTGAAAGCGGAACAGGTCGAAAAGGGTGCCTTGCCCGGCGGCGACGGTCTTGTTCAGTTCCGGGATGCGGCGCACGACGAGGCGTCCAGGGATTTGTTCGCTCTTCTTCTTGGAGCCGAACGCGGTGAAGGGGATTTCGGCGACTTCCGCGTCGGAGATCCACCGCCCGGTGGCGTCGTCGAAGATCGCATTGGTGTATTTGATCGGGGTCCACGCGGTATCGGGGATGGTGCTGATACCCGCTTTCACCAATGAATTCAGGCGTGCCGTGATCGAAACCATCGCCCCGGCACGGAGGGCAGCTTGGATGACGGCGCTGACGTAGTAGGCGCTGTCGGCTCGGAGGAGAAGCATTCCTTTTGCGGTTGGGCTGCGCAGTCGTTTCACGGTCGCGAGGGTGTCGGAGACGAATTTCTTTGCGCCGCGGGCGGAGTTGGTGGGGCCTTTGCGTAGCCGGGAGCTGACGATGATCGGAGCGGCCGATCCGGTGCTGACGATGGCGAGCAGGGCGTTGAGGCCGCGAACACCGGAGTAGCCAAACCCGGCGCCTTGCTTCTTATATCCGTGCACTTCCCTGATGGTGTCGTCAATATCGACCAGGGCGAGGTCGTCGATACCGGTCACGATCGGCGTGACGGCGCCGAGGTTCTGCAGCCACCGGGACGCGGCGGCGTCGAGCTGGCGGACATGGCCAAAAGCGAACGCGCGCAGGAACGATCCCAGGGTCGAGGGCGCATAGGTTCCGGTGAACAATTTCCGGAGAGCGCCGTGCCGGAGCACGGCCATATCGTCGATGGAGTCGGCGCCGGTGAGCATTCCTGCGACCAGTGCCAGCGCTTTCAGGCCGGCATTCGCGCCGAAGTAACCGGGCAGTTTCACCCACTCATCGACCAGCGCGCCGAGGCCTGTTTTCTCGGCCAGAGCCATCGTGGGCACCAGTCCGGCCGACGACACGAGATTGGGGTCGTCGAAGGATGCAGAAAAGGACCGGTGAGTGTGAGAAAGTTGCATCTACGAGATGCCTCCTTGATCGTTGAATAGTTTGTCTAAGTAACAACTATTTTAGCTGATCAGAGGGGTATTCTCGGTTTAACGCGCCGTCAGAATCTGAGGTCGACCGGTGGATTCAGGCGAAGGCATAATCAGCCGGGAACGAGGCCGACGCCCGCAGAACATTCCTCATCCAAGGATTCGCAGTGAGGACGGTGTCATCAATAACACCAATAGCCGCACCATCGGCGGGTAATGGGTCGAAACGCTTCCCATCAGCAAGCAGGTGGTTGGGGCTCAAGTACGGCGTTAGCGGCCCCCGAATTCTTTCGACATAGGGGTGCCGCAATAGCTCGTCAAGCAAGCCGCGAGTTGCATTCACGCGCATGAGAAGAGTGTCCGGCCTAGGATCCTCATCGAGAATCGTGATTCCATCGTCCGCGATCGCCGCGGTATCTACGAGCTCGCGCAGCTCTCCCAGCCTTTGTGCGGCAACCCGGTTGGCGGCGGCGGTGGCAAGAAGAGACGTTGGCCACAGCACAACGTCAATTGGTTCGACTGTCTCGAAAGCTAGATCGGACAGGCTTGCGTCGAACCTATCCTCGACTCCAAAGATGGTGACGTCCCGAATCTTGTCTAGGGCCTTCGCCCACGATTCCGGATGATTCCACGACCCCGCTTGGGAACGATCTCCGTAGTCAGTCACGAGTGCCGCGAAAGCTCGACGTGACTCGAGGGCAGACAGCACGAAGTACTCGTTGTCTGCGTTCTCACCTAGGGCAGTCATGTTCCACTTGCTAAAGGGCCCCTTGTCGGCCTGGCCCGCAGTCTTGAACTTCAGAACGACGGTGCCCATTTCGGTTTCGTCGTCCTCGGCCGATGGCATCGTGTGTGTGATCAACTCTTTGTAGGCCGTTTCGGCGCTGGAATCCTGCCAAGTTAGCGGCTGGTTTCCTGCCAAAAGAGCGCTAAGAATCAGGCCAGGCAATTCCCCGCCAAGACGTTGGTTTGGGGAATGCGCCGAGACAGTGATCACCGGTGGCCGAGGCCCTTCTCCCGTGCGCGGAGACATGGGCCCGCCACCCCAGATATGTTCCTTACGGCGTAGCTACTGCCAAGCGGTCGCGCCGGAAGGAACAGAAAGCAGATGACGGTACCCATGTCCGTGCAAGAAAATATCAGAACTCTCGACTCCCACGGAATCGCGGGCCGAGAGATCGCCCGCCGACTGGGCGTCAGCCGCGACGCGGTAACGAAATACACCGGCCAGCTGGACTACTCGCCCAAGCCACCGTCGCCGGTGCCTCGGCCGGCCGGGTCGGTGTTGACAGGGTTCGAAGACACCATTGAGTTGTGGTTGGGCGAGGACCAGCGCCGGCCGCGCAAGCAACGCCACACGGCCAAGCGCGTCTTTGACCGCCTCGTCGTCGAGCAGGGCTACTTCGGCAGTTATTCGCCGGTGCAACGCTTCGTCGCTAAATGGAAGACCCGCCACCGCCAGGCCGGGGAGGGATTCACCGAACTGGTCTGGCCGGCCGGCACGGCGCAGGTCGATTTTGGGCAGGCCGAGGCCATCATCGCGGGGGTCCGGCAGGTCCTACATATCTTCGTCGTCACGTTCCCGTTCTCGAACATGCGCTTCGTGCAGGCTTACCGGGGCGAAACATCCGAGTGTGTCTGCCACGGCCTGCGGACTGTGTTTGATCACATCGGTGCGGCACCTCGGCACTTGGTCTTTGACAACGCGACCGGGATCGGGCGGAGAGTGGGGGCCAAGGTCGTCGAGACGAAACTGTTCAGCGCATTCAAACTGCATTACCGCTCGGAGTCTCGGTACTGCAACCCGTACTCCGGCAATGAGAAAGGCAACGTGGAGAACGCGGTCGGGTTCCTCCGCCGGAACCTGATGGTCCCCGAGCCGGAGGCGGCCACGTTGCAGGGCCTCAACGACGTGTTGTTGGCGCGGTGCCTGGCGTTGGCTTCGACGGTGCACTATCGCAAGGGCCTGCCCGTGGGTGAGCTCTTTACCCAGGACGTCGCCGCGAGTCTCGCGCTGCCCGGGGTCGGGTTTGACCCGGTGCGTTATGAGTCCCGCACCGCCGACAAGACCGGGAACCTCCTCATCGACGGGAACACCTATGCGGCCGGGTCTTCCTTCCATAGCCGCACCCTGACAGTGGGGTTACGACACGATGTGGTCGAGATCCTCGATGAGCAGGCCACGCCGGTGCGGTCATTCCCTCGGGCGTTCGGACGACAGACCGAGACGATCTTCGAACCCGCGTCGCTGCTGCCGTTGCTGGTGACCAAGCCCGGCGCTTGGGGTCACTCCCAACTGCGCCCCCTGGTCCCAGATCCGGTGCGGCAGTGGCTCGATACGGCCACCGCCACCAACCGGCGGCGACTCCTCAGCGCCGTGGATGCCGCCAGCGGTTCGGCCGGTTTCGACGCCGCAATCGGCGCCGCCGACATGCTGATCCAGCGTGGGGACACCCCCGATATCGCCGCGCTGAGCATGCTCGCCCGGCGCCTCGCCGACGGCACGGCCCCGGCGGCGGAGAACGTGGACCTTAGCGTTTATGACATCTTCACCGCCGACGCCTTCACCACCGTGAACACGCTGACAGGAGAGATCGCATGAGCCTGATCACCGTTCAAAACATCATCGAGACCGGCCGGCAGGCCTCCCTGACCAATACCGTGCTGGCCGAGTGGGCCGAGAAAGGCACCCCGAAGCAACGCGAATACCTGCACGGAATGCTCACGGCCGAGCACGAATCCCGCCAAGCATCTCGCCGCCAACGACTGCTGACAGCGGCCCGGTTGCCGGCGTTGAAGTCACTCACGGGTTTTGACTACTCGAGCGTGAAGTTCCCCGAGGACTACGGCCGTGACGAGCTGACCTCGCTGGATTTCATCGACCGGGCCGAGGACCTTGTCTTCTACGGTGACGTCGGCACCGGGAAAACCCACCTCGCCAGCGCGCTGGTCGCCGCCGCCTGCCGCGAGGGAATCCCGGCACGTTTCTTCACCACCTCGTCGCTGGTGATGCAGCTGCGCCGCGCCAAAGACGAAGGGCGCCTCGATCGGGAGCTGGCCTCCATAGCCAAAAATCGGCTCGTGGTGATTGACGAATTTGGCTACTTACCAATCGATACCGAAGGCGCCCGGCTCCTGTTCCAGGTCATTGCGGACGGTTATGAAAAAAGAAGCCTGGCCATAACCACAAATTTGGAATTCTCCCGCTGGGGAACCGTGTTCGGCGACGACAACATGGCCGCTGCCGTCATCGACCGCATCGTGCACCACGGCCGGCTCCTGCAATTTCGTGGCGAGTCCTACCGAGTTAAACACGCCCTCATGAAATAACCCCCGCACCACCCCAGCCGACGGCCGCGCTGGCCGAGAATGCTGGAACGACGCCGAAAACCGGCCATTCTGACCACCGTGCTCAACTGGCCGGAAACCACGCCGCACTGGCAGGTTTTTAATCGCTCAAATGGCCGGCTTCAAGTTGACAAAACACACATCGACGACGACGACGCCGAGGGGCTAAAGGATACCCCAGTAGATTCAAGGCCTTCGAGTATTCCCTTGATAGTTGTCGCATGCCTGCTTCGGTCGAAGTCACCCGACAGGCCTGCGTTTGGCGGGCGACGTCGTCCAAGAACGAGAGTGGGGCTGGTGAGGCGCAGATGGTCGGGCATGGACCAACACTATGGTCTGTCACCTGTCTTGCACGCCATTGCGGTGCTGGTCAGCACCTTGGTGGGAGTTACACCCAGCGACGTTGAGTTGTTTCGTGAATGGCTGCTTTCAACTGAGCGGACGAAACATGGTTATTGCGGGCAAGCACAGACCTGCGAATCGCCGAGTACGCAGCGAATTCGGCCGCAGCGTGTGGCAGGCCGACGAGGTCCTGAGCTGTGCTATCAATGTCAAAAAGATCTGTCCGGCCTCTGAGGATCCTGAAAAGGATCGACTGCAGTTCAAGCGTCTCGGGCAACGGTAACTCGGCGACAACATCGAAGCGACGCCAAAGCGCAGGGTCCAAGACAGAGGGATGATTTGTTGCAGCGACGATAATGGACGGACCGTCATATGCATCGATTTGCTGTAAGACTGCGTTCACTACGCGGCGAAGTTCGCCGTGGTCGGACGGGTCATCTCGCAACTTTCCAAGGCTGTCAAACTCGTCCAACAGCAAGACGTAAGCACCAGAACTGGCGTACTCAAATAGCTTGCGCAGGTTGGATGCTGTCTCCCCCAGATAGCTGGACATTAATCCGTCCACGCGCGCGGTAATGAGCGGTCGACCAAGTTCGGTTGCCAGGGCTTCTACCGAGCTAGTCTTTCCGCAGCCAGGTGGACCATATAGGAGAATTCGATTCCGCCGGGGCAATCCCGCGGTGTCCAGTTCCGGCCAACGGCCTACCTCTTCAACGAATTCCTGCAACAGATGGGAAATGTCAGGTCGTAGCACCTGCTCGTTAAGCCGTCGGTTGGGCATTGAGATCGAAGCTAGGGGAGTGCTGCTGTCTCGGTCAAGCGGTGGCTCAGGAAGAACCGGAGCTTCATTGAAGCTCACTGAGGACGAATTGACTGTCAGGAGTCTCGTCAAATCACGAGCGAGTGTCGTGTGTTTCTTTGCTTCTTCCTCCTGAATGATCGCTTGAACTGCGCGACGGAACTGAAGGTCGTCGCGACGCCCGTAAGCGGCAATCAAGTCCTTCAGATGCTGTCCAGCCATGCCCCCAACATTACAGCCACCGTGCGTGGTGAACGCGGGGCTCGACGGACTTCGAGTCGTCGTCTGCGCCGAGCGCATCACCGGCGCCCGAAGTGACTGCGCTGTTGTTCCTCCGGGTCACGCGAGAATCACGGCCAGGTGCACGGCGAGGCGCGCTGGGCCCCCTCGCCGTCGACCACATCTCACCTGAGGTGGCGGTTCTTGCCTCCGGCGATCAGCCTCTCTACGCGACCTCATGGGACTTCGGACGTGACCATCGAGTTAATCGAGGGGCATGCGCAGCCGGAGTCGTCTCCATTTGGAGAACGAAGTAAGTCGTCAGGCATGTTCTGACCTCCGCCTTGGAGCAAAAGAGGGAAAGAAGACAGAGGGTCCGTGGCAATGGGCTCTTCTCTTTTTGCGCATTCCTGGCCCCTAAGCCGAAAGCAGTTGATGCCGACTGCAAGCCGAGTGCCGAAAGAGGCCGACAGCTCTCTCTCACTGACATCGAGGCTGGTGCTCACCCTCGCCAATCTTTACGTAGCTTCAGTCAAGGCCGCCTCTGGCATGGGGTCCGGGAGGAGCCCGGCGAGGGCCGTTCTATCTCGGCAGCAGGGACAGCAGAGCCTGCCGCTGCACCGGAGCCGGCGATGGGCCCGACAAAGCCTCCGGAGTCGGCCAACAGCCGCCGGACAAAGCTTCTGGAACGCGTCGTCGGTAGCGGAGGTGTTGGGACCAGCTATTTCGATCGCGACAGTAACCAACGCTGACGCGGGCGCTGGTCGGGGCTGGTTCACGAGAGCACGAGAGCACGGCCGAGAGCTGGCCCAGAAGCACGTGTACCTTTTCTGGCGAGCAAGAAAAGTCACACCTCAGCAACGCTTCGACGCCACTAAAACCCCTGATCAGAAGCTAATGCTTAGCTCAGAAGGCAAGCGCGACGAGAGTGTGTACCTTTTTTGAAATACACGAAAAGTCACACTTTTCTAGCCTCTCATCAGGCCAAACGGCTGAATGTACCTTATGTACCAGACGTTTGGACAAACCCCTGTGTGTGCGTGTGCGCAGGCGCGCATGTGTAGGGTTTCTGCGATCACGAGGTACATAAGGTACATCTCTGTACTTCTCTCTTTCTATTTGTTGAAAAATCAAGAGAAAACAGCCCAAAGCAGCTGAAACTCTGTACCTTTTCTTACCTTTTGGAAAAAGAAGAAAAGGTACATTCAATCTCACAAACGCATTCTCATCAGGCAATTCCCCTCCTGAGCTTGTACCTTTTTCTGCGCGCAAAAAAGGTACATCGCTCTTTATGACTGGAAAACGCCCGTACAGTACGGGCAAATTGCCCAAGAACACCCAAACGCATCCTCTGAAGGAGGCCGCAGCATGCACAACACTGAGCAAACACTCGGCACCGCCATCGCGGAGCTGAACTGCCTGAGCCCAGGCGCTCCCGCGACACTTGGCGAACTCAACGCGCTGAACGTCGCTCGCGACTGCATCGACGAGCTGCTTCGGTCCTGCGTGAGCCAGCTGCGTGCCGAAGCTGCGACCCGACACTCCTGGGGAGCTATTGCCCATGTGCTCGACGCATCACCCCGCGGAACGCAGCAGAAGTACAGCCCGGCGCTCGTAACGGCGGTCTCGGGAGCGGGGCTTCTTCTCGACCTGCACCGGCCGGTACTCGCCCCGGCACTCGGGCATGACCACGACGACCAGACGCAGCTCGAGCACAGGCTTGACCTTGTCGTTCACGCGAACGATCGCATCAGCGCCTTCTGGAAAGAGTTCGCTCCCCGCTTCGCCTGGGATTTCCTACCCACCGAGTTCCTCCACGCCCTGTACGTGGAGTGGATGACCACCGAGGTGGTCGGTGAAGAACCGCTCGGAAAAGCAGCGTTCACAGGGCGGCTGACGAAGATCGTCTCGGCCGAGTCTGTGATATCCGAGCCCGTGTCTGTCGGGAATGCGTCCACCCAGGCAGCTGCGCCTGACGGATGGCGCTACACCCGCGCACGCGCACAGAGGCTGATGCGCGCAGCTGAGTCGATGGCGGATCAGCTGCATGGATGGTCGCCAGACAGTTCAGGGAATGCCATCTACGGACTGCATCGCAACACCCGGCGCCAGCCGTCGCGTGCTGGCCGGTGATGCCCAGGTAGCTGTCGAACTCGCACGAACACGGAACGACCTGCACGGAGGAGGTGAACCCGTGCAGGTCGTTCCGTGTTCCCTACGTGTCAGGGTTGGGTGAGGCCAGTACCTCAGAGCAAGTCCGCCGTTTGACGTAGGGCGAGAATCAGGAATCATCACCATGTCCAGTCCGTCTTTGAGCGCAGTGCGCGACGATAGTCATATGAGTAGTCCCGGACCCCGAGCTGGTGGCCCGACCTCGAGAAGGTCATTCACCCCAGCGCAGAAGCTTGCCTACCTCGCCGCGTATGACACGGCCATCAAGAACAACGAGGGCGGCACTTATCTGCGCACCGAAGGGCTCTACTCCTCGCAGATCACGGAGTGGCGAAAGCTTCGTGACGCGGGTGTTCTCGCGGGGAAGAAGCCCGGCGAGAAGATTGGCCGGTTAACTCCGGAGCAGGCTGAAATCGCCCGGCTGCGCCGCCAGTTGAGCAAGACCGAGCAGCGGTTGGAAACGACGGGGGTGGCGTTGGAGATCATGTCAAAAATGCACGAGCTACTCGAAAGTCTTTCGAAGAGCTCGCGGGACGAAACACCGCACACGAAGCCGTAATGACCGCGTACCGCGAACTGGCCAGTCGAGGGATCTCGACTCGCGTCGCGGCCGACCTGGTCGGGATCCCTCGAGCGACAGCCACAAGGAAACGACGCATTCCCGTGGCCCGGCCGGCGCTGATTCCGGCGAACAAGATCGGCGACACCGGCCGCCGCGAGATCCTTGACGTCGTCAATTCACAGCCGTTCGTTGACCTGCCACCGATCCAGATCTACGCCCAACTGCTCGACGCAGACACGTACTTGTGCTCCATATCAACGATGTATCGGGTGTTGAACGAGAATCAGCAGGTCAAGGACCGCCGCCGCCAGGCGCGCCATCCTGCCCGGGCGATCCCGGAACTGACGGCGACGGGACCCGGCCAGGTACTCAGCTGGGATATTACGAAACTCGCCGGCCCGATCAAGGGCAAGTACTTCGATGCTTACGTGATGATCGATATTTACTCCCGCTACATCGTCGGCGCCTATGTTCACGCGTCGGAATCCGGCGAGCTGGCGGTGGAGATGATGAAGGAGATCTTCGGCATTCACGGCGTCCCTCAGGTCGTTCACGCCGACCGCGGCACGTCGATGACGTCCAAGACCGTCGCGGCGCTGTTGTCTGACTTGGAGGTCACCAAATCGCACTCGAGGCCTCGGGTGAGTAACGATAATCCCTACAGCGAGGCCTGGTTCAAGACCCTGAAGTTCGCTCCGACGTTCCCCGAACGCTTCGGCTCCCTTGCCGACGCGAAGACGTTCATGGCCTCGTTCGTCGACGGCTACAACCACGAGCATCGCCATTCCGGGATCGGCCTCAACACGCCAGCAGACGTTCATTACGGCCTCGCCGAGGCGAAGGCCATCGAACGGGCAGCGACGCTGGACGCGGCACGCGCACGCTTCCCAGAGCGATTCAGCACCAACAAGGCGCCGCAGATCCTGTCCATTCCCAAGACGGCATGGATCAATAAACCAGCCCCCAAACCTATCGAGAATGAAGGGCTCGAACTAGCCGCCTAAACTCCCACTGGCCTCATCCACCTTGACAAATTCCGGTTTCCCAGGACCGGCCTCGCGGCGTGCTGGATCGAAGCCCCGGACTTAGCGCGTACTGGCCTCAGCTCTTCCTAAGCGCGCGTCCTGCGTTGCAGAACGTACCTGCGGCCGTAGTACACCGTCTGTACCAGACCAAGACCAAGCAGCGCTGCGGTGAACCAGAAATTGCTGGACGTCACGGCGCTGAATACGCCCAAGCCAATGAAGAAGAGGCCGATAATCGTCAAGGCAAGCGGCGCTTCAATGTGTTTGGTCATACTGCACTCACTCCCGTTGGTGAAGACGATCCTAGCGATGAACAGCCCCAAGATGTCATGGTCACGCCAAATAGTGTGAATCCAAGCGCCCCTCCGGCACTGGCCGATGCGATTGAGCCGCCAATGCTCAGGAAGCAACGGGCGGCCGCTGCTTTTTGGCCAGCCGTCGGTGCGGGCCCACCTGTGTACGAGTAGTTCCTTCCTTCGTATGTGAAGCACCCGACTGATGACGAGCAGTACCCGGTGTAGAGACGGTAGACGGCTCCGCACCCTGCCGTACCGGATCGGCAGACGTTGGCTGAGGAAACAGTGATGCACTTCTTCGGTGCGCAGATTCGGACCGGTATGGCGGTGGCTGGCCGTACCGAAGAAGTGACGACGTGCGTCTGAGTCAGACTGCTTGCTGCCAAACCCCCAGGCGAAGCGCTGGCGGCTCCGGCACTTGAGAGTAACGATCCCGCCACAAGCAGCGTTGCAGCCACGGAAATGAACTTGTATCGACTCACTCTGAATCCCCTTTGAATCAGCGGTCTCTGGCTGGTTGGCCACAGTGAACGCCACTTTCCACGGGTGGTCATCCTCCTGTCAATACCCACAAATTCCCATTGCCTGTTCAGCCGAAACCTGCCAGAGTCACCAGAGAGGGGCCGGGGGTCACGATCCGCAGGAACGGGCCAGACGACTTCGCAGCCGAGCCTGATAACTTTATCAAAGTCAGAAATCCCTGATAAACTTATCAACATGCGCACTGCACTCAATAGCCCGTTCAGCCCTGGTTCCGACAGCATCCCCGAAGTGTGGGCCGGCCGGACAGCCCAGCTCAGCGACTGGCGCGACGTCGTGCGGCCGCGGCGCATAGCCGGGCTCCCTGAGCGAGGAAGAACCATCCTCGGAGAAGCCGGTCTCGGGAAGTCCACCTTGGTCAGGCGCATCGCCAGAGATGCTGCTGCCGCGGGAGACTGGACCACCCAGCAGCTGCGCGTTCCCTCTGGCGCTGACCCCCTGAAGATCGTCGCCACGGCAATTCTGAAGCTCGCCGACCAAGCGGGCCTACCCACGTCGCGTGAGAGGCGCATCAAAGACGCCCTCAGTCGCGTGCAGGCTGTTGCTGCCAGCGGGATCTCGCTGTCCCTGCGCCAACAAGAGGGCCCTGAGCCGTACACGGTGTTGACGGCACTCTTGGTAGAGGTCGGCCGAGCCGCAATCGCGCGCGGCGATGTGATGGTACTCATCCACGTCGACGAGGTGCAGAACATCACCGACGAGAACGCCCTGTCCCAGTTGCTGATCGCTCTCGGTGATGCCCTTGTGCACGAAGAAGAGATCACCGCGCCCGGCGGTGTGCGTGTGCTCCGGTCGTTGCCGATTGCTGTCTATCTCACCGGCCTGCCTGATTTCGCCGACATGGCCGGATCGCGCACCGGCGCCACGTTCGCGAGGCGCTTCAAGACAACCCTGCTTGAGGCAATTGCTGATGATGATCTGGTCTCTGCTCTTCAGCCGTTCATCATCGAGGGCTGGCCTGTGCCTGATGACCTAGGCGGTATCACGCGTGTCCACATGGAACCCACCAGTGTCGCAGCGATCGTCGAGCTCTGCTGCGGCGAACCGTTCCTGTTCCAGCTCGCTGGCGAGCAAGCCTGGTACGCCGGCAGTACCGACGTGATCACCCGCGCGCAGGTGCTGGTCGGCTGGAAAGCTGCCCGTGCAGAGGCAGCTACCCATGTCGAGCGGATCCTTGATCGCCTTCCCAAGCGCGAGCGCGACTTCGTTCAGGCCATGGCTGAGCGCCCGGCCCAGGAGCGCACTCTCACCCGTATTGCCCAGGACATGGGCTTCGCCAAGGCCACAGACGCCGGCCCCACATCGCAGCGGCTGGACTCCGTGCGCGGCATCATCGAGCGTGGCAAGCCGTACACGTTCCGTCACCGTGCTGTCGAGGCGTACCTGACGAGTGACTGGCCCAGCGTCGACTGAGCTACCTGGGGGCGACAGGGCACTATCAATCAATCTTGAACCGGCAGCCCCACTCGCGTGCGAACGGCCGCTTCCCTGGCAATCGCCGTAGGGGTTTCAAGGACGGTACGAACCTGCATCCGTGTCCGGGGCTCCAGATGCACGGTCCCGTTCTCTGTTTCGACTGTCACGACGTCTGCGTCGAAGCGACCCTCTGTGTCAGAGCTGCGGGTGAAGATCACCGTCTGGATAGTGCCGATGTCGACGCCGTGCTCGTCGGCGAGGATGCGGCCGATGTGGTGACTCTTCAGCCCCTGTGCGAACAGAGTGCTCGTCCGGGGAACCTCGTCGCCTCCGATGTTGGGGGCGCAGGTTTTGCATGAGCGGAGCTTGATGAGCGCGCGCGCTTCGCCGCGGGTCATGAGCGTAGGAAGCGCGGGTCGGAAGTTTCGATCCTTCTGTAAGCGCTGGCGGGAGTAGCTGGGCCAGGCGAGAGTGCGGTCGAACCAATCTCTCAGGCTGGAGCACGAGATGCGGTGCGCCACGCGGTTACCTGGTGTCTGCATGTGCGTTACGGCGATGTCCGCGCCGCGCAACAGGCCCGCACGTACGACGGCGTTTTCTTCGTCGATGATCTGGGCAACGAGCTCGTCCATGCTCCCGTCGTACTCAGCAGGAAAATGATAGACAGGCGACGGATCCCAACCGGTTACCTCACGAGAAATAGCCACGGCATCAGGGTTCCGCTTTTCCTCGGCACGGGCGGCTTCCTTAGTGATGACCTCACCACGAACCCAGTCTCCCTGTGCGTTTTGCGTCGCGACGGCCCATTCGTACCCTCCGCCAGCGACACTCGATGGCGTGGGAGCTGGTGAGAAAGCGATGATTCTGTCCATCAGACGAGCTTATCGAGGCCCTGGCTAGTCCAGCTCTAGTCCAGTTCCAGCGCCTCAAGGACCGCAGCCCACGGGTAAGCCTCAATGGCTTCGTCAAACGTCGAAGCGCTGCTGGCCCCGGGCAAGTCTTCCGTGTGTGTGCTGGTCAGAAACACAGCGCACATGCTCGACGCGGGTTCGACGTGGAAGTCCAGGCGCACGCGGTGGCCATCAATAGAGCCAAACACGACCGCTCCAAACGGACCAGCTGGCTTGGCCATGGCGCTCAGAAATTCAGCACCGATGAGTTCCAGCTCGGCGTTGACGAGCTTCACCAGCGGCGCTGTGCCGAGGGCCGTCATCTCAGGCGTCCGTGGTGAGTCTGGAACAGCCGGTGGCTTGCTCGCAGCCTGGTCAGCTGCCGGGACATCAAGAGCCCGCTCAACGGCGGACGCCCACACCCACACCCGATGCGTGCCGCGATCTTCCCACTCAACGTACACAGCACGAGAGGTCCAGGCCACAACGAGACCCTGCACACGGACGGCGATCGCTGGGTATCGGACCCACGCCAGCACTGGCGTCGGCGCTGACGCCATGGACACAGCGAGATCGCCCAGCTCGGCCGGCGTCAAGCTGAACGGCCGCGGCACGAACTCGTTCCCGTGGTCGGGCTCGATCTGGGTCAGGTTCTCGGAAGACATTGGGCTTGCCTGCTTCCTATTGACGAGATGGACGAACGAACATCACCAAGTGATCAGCCGGGATCTCACTGCGCAGCTTCTCTATCGCTTCGAGACTGCTCGCTGCCTCAACGCGGGCAGGCGTTGCTTCAGCCGTGTCACGAGTGCGATGTGCGCGGTCCCAGAGCATCTATCTATTATCCGCCTCACAGGCAGACTGGCTCGCTGGGTCTGGACCACTATCTGAACGTGAGCTGCACATCTGATTTATTGCGGCAACACGTGATTCACGACGGAATCAGGTTCACAGCCCGCTTGGAGCATGCGCACGGGTAGCCCCGCTCGGCGTGCGGGGCGAGTCGGGTTCGTGGCCACAAGAGACTCCTACGTTCCGTCGGTCCCGACCGGCGCAGAGGCAATAGGTATCGGGGCTATCGGCGGCACCGCGCGCACCACACGCGGCAGGTCTCTGTCCCGCCGCAGTCGCTCCTGGAAGGCCTTCAAGTCCGCAGCCCGACTTGGGTCGGTAATCATCACTTGCCCCTCAGCGTCCACCGGCACCGGGCGTACCTGCCCGCCCTGAGCACGCACGCGCGCGAAGACGCGCTCGCGTTCCTCCCTGATAGCTACCAAGTTCGACTCACGCTGCGCTTCCCGCGCACGAGCGGTGGCTTCCTCGTCCCGAAGGACACGCATCGCCTCCACCTTCGCGTCGGCCGCGAGCTGGTTCGCAACTTCGCGGAGGGCCAGTCGCTGGTGATAGGCACTCATCCACACCCACGATTGCATGGCAGCCACGCGGGCGGTCCAGGATGCCTTGGAGATCACGGGCGAGAACCGTCCGCCCAAGGCCCTTCGGGCGTCTGCATTAGCTATTTGGTCGCGGGGATTGGCTCCGCCGGCTGCACGAGGTGCTCGATCAGCAAGAGTCGCTGGCGGGTGGCGGAGCGCTTCGAGAACGTGCTGAATTGACGAGCCCTGCCAACCGGGATGACACCAGTGCGCCGGGATTTCCGTGCGTTCTTCGTTGGTGCGAATCTCGGCGGCATCCGCAAGCCATGCCTGGTCAAGCCACGCAAACGGCGCAGCGCACCCCGGGCAAGAGAACCCCCATGCAAGGTCGGGCTGGTCTCCCGGGTGCGAGGGGCTGACAGGCACCGCCAACGACGCTTGGGGCAGATCGAGGCCCAAGTCTCCGGGCGACACACTGTCAGGCAGGTGCTCACCCTCCGTCCAGGTGCCCTCGCAGCGGTCGCACGCCTTCTCTGCGCGGCCGACGCTGTGGAACGTGATCGAGTGGACACGGCAGCTGTTGCATGCCTGCACGCCCCATCGCGTAGACGCGGCGATCGTGCCAGGCTGGGCGGGCGCCCACCGGAGCGGGCTATTCAGCACCGCGACGATGACGGGCGCGAGCGGGATTTCTGGCGTGCCCTGAGTCCATGCCCCGTCGCGGACCACTGGCTCGTCGTCCACGATGGCCACGCCGAGCGCAGCTGTAACCCCGTCCGTGAGGTGTTTGATGTGACGCACGAGCCAGAGGCATTCCACCTGATCGTTCGCGTACCGCTCCTGTCGGGCACGGTACACAGAGTGGATCTGCTTGGACCATTGCACCTCAAACGCGTACCTGCGGTCCCCACGGGTGGCCATGACATCCGCGATCCAGCTTCCGTCAGGGGCGCGGACTTCCTCGCTCGCTTCCCATCCGGCTTCTCGCGCGGCGAGCATGACCACGGTCTTAATGCGCAGGTGCTCCGGGGATTCAGGCTTGTGCTGGAACTCGCAAGCCGCGAGGTCGTAGTGGTAGAAGTGCTTCGTGCCCAACTTGGATCGACGCGGGATGCCACGAGTGCCGCAGCTCAGCGTGAGCTTGAGCTGTTTGAGGTCCGCCCAGTCTTCGTCCGCGATGAAGGGCGCCTGGTACTGGCGCTCACCGTCGTACGCCGTCAATGGCATGTGTTCCTCCGTGGCTGGCTGAGGCTGAGCCTAGCGAGGACCACTGACACTCTCTGTTCTCGCTGCAAGTGGCCGCACCGGCCGGTTTCAGCGCGACGCGCCTTGTACCTCCACGCTCGGTTCGAAACGGCGACCGCCGGCTCAACCGCCGCCGGGGTAACTGGTCGGCACGGCGAGCATGACCCGCGGCGAGGTCTACCGAGGATCCTGCCATCCTGGCGCGAGCTGATCGAGGAGCGCGATGCGCTCCGCACTGATCTGATCACTGCGGTTTTCGTTCCGCCTGTTCTTCACCCAGGTGGCAAGGCGCCGCTCATCAGCGGCGGCGCTGCGGCGGTTCGGCCAGCACCCCGTCCGCCTCACGTACGCGCCGAGCTCACCCGCGGTCCGCTCCCACGCGGTCTGCCGTGAACCGTCACCCTCCCAGCCGGGACAGGTCACGTTCAACCAGGCAGTCAGCTCCGCGTTCAAAGAACCGCTGTGATGCGCTACCCGCTGGGCAGTCAGCCACGCCCCGAGGCGCTGTTCGTCTGCGGTTTCGCCGTTCTGACGGGGAAGCCGCCCTGTCGTCTGTATGTGACGCTGCAACGCGACCGTGATCTCTGTCCGGCTCCGTTGAGGTGGCTTCGGTGATTCGCGCCAGCCTGGCAAAGACTCATCCAGCTTCATCTGACGGTGGAGCGTCATCCACGGCTCGCCACTCCTGGCGCCACGGCGCTGGATAGCAAGCCAGCCGCCCGGGTGGCTTTCGCCACGAGGAATCGAGCCACTGGCGCGAAAAGCCGAGACAGCGTGTCCGAGGTAGAGCATCCACTTTTGATCGTCAGCCGTCATGGGGCCAAGGATATCGGCCCGAGCTGCTGGTGAGGGGAGCTGGGCACTCGAGGAAGACACCTAGCCGGTTACGAGCTCGCTGTCTTGGCGAGAAAAGTAACTACTTCGCCGCAGGTGTTTGAGAAAGCTTGACGATCCACTTTGGCGTCTTGTCGTTGCCGGCGCGGCGGTCTGCGTTCACGCGAACTCGCGCGGCTACGGCCTGAGCTTTCGGGCTAGGCCGGCTGTCGCTCTGACGTTGCTGACTCTCGTTGATCGTCATGGTGTGCCTCCTGATCCTGTACTTATTATGCGCGTGGGCGCCTGAAAAAACTACGTATGACCCTAAAGATTCGAGCGCGGCTGCCAGTTGGTATAGGCGCATCATCGTCTTCGCTGGCACGTGCTTCGCTGGAAGGACCGGCGGATACGTCCGTGGGCCCCCTGTACAGGAACCACTGCGTTGCCGCTTGGATAAATGCTCGTTCTGGCTCGGTCTTCGATTCGAGCGCGTCGAGCATTTCGAGGCCAGTTATCTGCGTGGTCTCCTCCGCCGCCAGTGTCAGGTTCAATGCGTACTCGGCGCGCTTCCACCATTGCTCCTTGCGGGCGTTTTTCGTCGTCGCGATGTACGCGATAACGGCAGCGACGACGGCCAAGCACCCTGCGAATCCGGGAGACTGTGCGAAATCCGGGAACCAGAAGAGGTACGTGCCGCAGATGTCGCGCAGATTGTCGAGTACCGGGCCCATCCGCCCAGCATGCCAGAAGCACCAGCACGCCAGAGACAGAGGACGAGCCGGACGTAAATACGCAACGACGCATCTCGTGTTTGCCAGGACAACCACCACTAGGCCCGCTGTGATTTGTGTTTAGCAACGGTAAACACGAATTAGAGCGGGACTAGTGTGCCACTGGGTAACAGGAAGCGGTGTAGAACGGCGCTTCGATGTCCCGGCCTCTATCCGAGAGTTAACTGAACACCTGAGTCATTGCGGAATCACGTGTAACCTGTAAGTATCAGGTTCACAGCTTACTTGGAGGATTCAATGGATCTCGGGATGCCGCTTGTCACTGTCTTCGGTCGTACTGAGGGCGCAGTTCTGACGGCCCTCGCGCGCGGGTCGGCGTCGGTAAACGGTCGCCAGATCGAACGTCTCCTCGGCGGAACGGTGAGCATCAAGGGCGTGCGGGGAGCCTTGGAGCGTTTGACTCGAGTCGGTCTCGTGCTGGCAGCGTCCCGACAGGCCGAGACGCTCTACCGTGTGAATCGGGAGCACCTGCTCTGGTCGACCGTGGAGACGGCGATCAACGCTTTGACTGAGTTGCGCCAGCGCATCCGCGATCTTGCGAACGAGAGCGCCCCGAACAGAACCGCTGTCGTGCTTTATGGCTCAGTCGAACGAGGTGAAGCCACAGCCGACTCCGACGTCGACCTCCTGGTCGTGTTCCCTGACGAAATACCCGCGAGTCTCCGCGAGGACTTCGTCTATGAGTTGGGGCGACGCGTAGAGCTCTGGACTGGCAACCCGGCACAGGTCATCCAGATCACCGTTGGTGGCCTTGTGGAATCCGCAGGACGCGGTGACGCGCTTGTCGATTTGTGGCTGAACGACAGCGAAGTCCTGATCGGTGAACTTCCGACGGTAGTGTCGACGGTGCTCCCGACGACACTTCATCACCAGTAATGGCACGCCAGACGGCCAAGCGCCAGAACATCGACCGGCCCGCGATCCAGGCTCGGCTCGCGGACGCACTGAAGTTCCTCGAAGCAGCGCAGCTGTACGTCGAAGACGACAGTGTGTCCTCCTGGAAGGTAGCCGGCTCGAATGCGGTGAACGCCGGCATCGCGGCCTCAGACGCTATCTGCGGCCTTGTCCTCGGCGAGTACTCCCGCGGCGCAGACCACAAGGACGCCTTGGCCCTTCTCCAAGAAGCAACTCAGCCGGACACTGCGCCGCGCAGGCATCTCACCGCGTTACTGGCCGATAAGAGCGGCTACCAATATGGAACAGCTGGTGTCCGACAGGATGCGGCTAAGGCGCTCGTCGAGCACGCTGCGAAACTGGTGGCTGAGGCAGAGCGTCGCTCGAAGCGATAACTTCCGAATCGAACAGTCGCCCGCTCAACACGCCCGATCGACACATCGGCCCGGAAGGACCTCATGACCAACGTCATCGAACCATCGGTACCGCAAAGTGAAACGGGACATTGCCCCGCCTGTGGGACCTGGGCATGCGACGACTGCGGCGCCCAGCGCCCATACGCCAGCAGGTTTTCAGAAAAGTCGCAGCAGTGTGCGAGCTGCCGAAGCCTCAGCGGACAGATGATGCCGAGCCGTCACCGCGAGCGTCGCGCCGACGACCACGCAACCTCATATCAGTCGCGCCTCGCCGGCGGTGGCGCGCCGCGCTACCCGCTCGGGCCAGAGCGCTAGATCACCCCTTGGGCAGCGCGTGTTGCCGTGCTCGACCACCCTCCAGCTGAGCTGCGCCTAAACAAGCTCGAAGCGGTGCTATCGGTCACGAGACCTCGCTTATGCAAGTGGAACAGTCAGCGATACGTTGCCGCAAAACCGACACCGAATCCCACGATGAAATTCGAGATGACGCCACCGGCAATTACCCAAACACCTGCAACAATCCAGCCGAGTCGGCTGCGAACAATCTCCTCGTGGGTTCGTTCCCGAACCGGCGTCGTGATTGGAACGCCAGACATGGCTGCACCTTGTTGGTAGGAGGGTGACGTCGTCGGATCGAAATTGTCAGCCACGCTGCCCCCTGCTTCGTCTAGGCGCCCAGCTGCGCCACCACCCAAGGCTATGGGTGGCTGGTTGTCGCCGCCAGTGGTGTGAACGGCCGCGCAAAATGTCGCCGTTGCTCCCGCGTTTGAGCGGGCTGCCAAATAAAGTGTCGCCGTCGTGGTCCAAATGGAGTGTCGCGCCGAGCAAGCCGCTTTGGCAGGCGACACTTTATTTGGCAATCCAACGCGCTCTCCGGCCCCGTCAACCGGCGCAGGCCCTGCTCGACGACGTCTAGGCGCCGGCAGGAGCTAATCACCACTCTTTTCGCTCTAATTCGTGTTTAGCAATACCAAACACCATCTAGATGCGGTAAAGTTGTGCTTATGCACGCTGACATCACCAACACTGCTTGGCCGCCACACCAGGTTGAGACTCTGCCGTGGCGTCAGCAGATACGCAGTGGCACGCGTGAAGACCGGGAGCTGAGTTCGGTCGACGCGACAATCCCGCCTCTGATCCGGACGCTCGACTACATGCCGCCCCTGGCAGTGTTGTTGGAAACCGAGAAAGCCCTTCTCGCCGTCGCGCAGGCTGACACTGACGCCCAAGCAGGCACTGACGCGGAAGGCCATTCAGCGGCGCTGAGCCGTTTCATGGTGCGTTCGGAATCGGTGGCTTCCTCGAAGATCGAGCACATCTCTGCCTCGGCGCTGGACTATGCCCAAGCGGTTGCAGGCAACCGAGGCAACGCCTCGGCGATGAGCATAGTCGCCGCCTCGGCTGCACTCCACGAACTCATCACCACCGTTGAGCAGCACGGTCGTTTCGAGCTAGAGCACATCATCAGCGCGCATCGCGCGCTGATGTTAGACGACCCCAGCGAAGCAAGCTACGCCGGTCGTCTGCGGGACATGCAGAACTGGATCGGCGGAAGCGACTACTCACCCCGTGATGCCCTGCACGTGCCGCCGGCGCCTGAACGAGTCGCTGAGCTCATGACAGACCTGGTGGCGTACCTCAACCGCGACGACGTTCCCGTGATGGTGCAGGCCGCGATCGGTCACGCCCAGTTCGAGTCGATCCACGCCTTCACCGACGGCAACGGTCGCATCGGACGAGCGATGGTATCCGCTGTGCTGCGTCGCCGCGGCGTCACCAGAAACGCTGTTGTGCCGCTGGCCAGTGGTCTCCTTGCCCGCCGTGAGGACTACTTCGCATCGCTCGGCGCGTACCGCCGCGGCGACCCCGCGCCGGTTGTGAGCTTGTTCGCGCGCTCAGCGCGCGCGGCGGCCGAGTGCTCGCGCGGCACGATCGCTCGCCTGAAGGCGCTGCCTGATGTGTGGGCAGCAGAGCTGCGCCCTCGCGCCGGATCAGCGGCCGCTGCTCTGATCCAGGCGTTCTATGACCACCCCGTGATGAGTGCGGCCGAGATCGAGGCACGGTCCGGGTCCGCGGCTTCCCAAGCCTACCGGGCCATCGACCAGCTCACCCGAGCCGGGTACATCCAGGAAATCACCGGGCGCAAAAAGAACCGTGTGTGGGCCGCGTCCGAGGCGCTGGCCGAGTTGGATGATCTTGACCGACGCATCCAGGCCGCGATGGCGTGAAGATGAGCTTGCGAGGACGCAGGGGCTTAGCCTCGAGGAAGATGCGGACCCGCAGCCAGTACGGCTTCGGCTTCGACGCGCAGCTGGAAGTTCTGAACGACTTCCTGCATCTCGTCGGGCGACTTCGGTGTCCACTCACCTTCGGCGGTCGGCAATCCCAGCAGCGCAGCGAAGTGCATGACATTGAGACGACGTACCTTCTGAATGATCCGCAACGGAGCAAGCAGCATCTCTGACGTGAGGTTTGCGCCCTGAACGATCACGGCATGCCCGGCAGGCGCCGAGGCGGTCTCAGGATTGTGAAGCACCGCGACGAACGGGGCCGTGAAGCCCTTGGACGCCTCGTTGATCGTGTGCCGCCGATGCGTCTCCGGTAGGTGAAGTTGCTTGCCGAGCACGGGTTCGTGCGCATGCAGCCGCCCATCGACGGGAACGTCCAGATCGTCCGAGAGCCAGTGAGGCTCGACGGCGTAGAAGCTGAAGCGATAGCTGGCCGGCGCTGCTGCAAGATCCGCGAGGATCTGGTCCGCCTCCACGAGCATCGGGTCACGATCGGACGATTCTCGACGAGTGCTGGCAGAGCGTTGCGCTACGAGCTCACGCTGTCGGCGTTTGTCCTTGGGCATCGGCACCTTCCCTGATGTGCAGCCCGGTGCTGCACGACTTTAGAATACCGGCGCGCAGAGGAGCAGCCGTGGCCAGACGATTTCACCTCAGCGTCATCTCACTTCAAGGGTCTGGTTTCTTACCCACGATAATCGCACTTATCACTACTATTGGCGCGGAGGAACACGAGAGCGCGCAAAAGCGCGGCATCAAGGCCGCCGAGATCGAGCACATGGCCTCATCGTTCAATAAGACTCAGTTCGAGCAGGCCATACGGTTCGTGACGAGCGCGCGGCCTCAGGAAGAACAGGATAAAGAAACTAAAACACCCTGAAGAGGGGACGCAATATTAATAGCGTTAATACAAGTTAATAGACATTCATAAGCCAGTCCCGGTGGTGCAGCCGGATTCGAGGCTTACGGAGGGTTGCCACCGTTTTTTGTTAAAGTTATCACCGCACGCGGCGGCTGATAACGTTATCAACCAGTGACAGTGACACAATGACTGCCTTGAATGACACGCGCGTAGAGACTCTGCTCCTGGCAAAAGCCTTTCTGTCGCCTGTCGCGTTGTGTGGCGATGACGCCGCCATGGTCAAACAGCGCTACGGGCGACAGTTCGATTAGCTCACGGGACCAAACCTCGCTTTACCAGGTTGTCCATCGCCTGCGCTTGCGCGCGGAAAATGTGCGCGATGTTTTCGGTCAAATTCTCTTGCTGCTCACTCGTGAGCGACACCCAATCCGGCTGCTGACCATTGGTCACAGCGACTTGCTGATTCGCGAAGCAGCGGGCGGTCTCGTCGATCAGCTTCACTCGAAAGGGCGGCCATTCGTCGCGCCAGGTTGTATTGGGCATCTTCTTCTCCGGATTTCATTTTCTTCCTGGCCCCATGGTCAGACTGCGGTGCAGGCATTCACGAGGACTCCGTTTCAGATTTCCGGTAGTCCGGATCCCTCAGATATGCCCCAGTGTGGTATCCGTCGGCCGGGTGGGACCGAGTGGACGGCAGGCTTTTCAATGACGCGAGCGATTTCATAGTGCTCCCGGTTGGGATAAAAACGTGAACCCACTCCTCGGACTCAGCAACGATCGTAACCAGCTGCCGGCCGAATAGTCCTTCTTTGGTTGCTTGTGCTCGAACCCATTGCCTGTACTCCGCGTAGATGACGCCGAAGAGCACGATGGGCGGGAAATGTTGGGTCTGAGTGAGCCAGAACTCTCGGACGTTGTCATCTACAGGAACCCTGAAGCTGGTCGCCAGATACGAAACTGGAGTCGTCACAGCTTGGGGCCTCGGCGCGGCGTGCGAGGCTTCGGGGTCCTGTCCATCACGACAGGACGGGATGAGACTGACGGCGCCGGACTGGATAACGTAGCGGAACATTGTGGTCGCCAGCCCGGGATGCCGGATTGCCATCATTCCCCGCTGAGTTCTCAGGTCGATAGCTGCTGCGATGATCGTGAGGACCTGGGTCTGATTGACCACCTCGGGCAGCGGGTGGCCAAAACGCTCATGGAAAACAGCTGTCAAATCGATGCCAAACAAACCGCGAGCCGCGATTCTGATGATCTCGTCCCTGTTGAGCTGCTGGACCCAGTACAGGTAGTCGGTCACCTGGCCAACGATCGCTGGAGTAGTCCTACCTAGCTTCAGCTCAATGCTGTGGATTACCCCAGTCGGAGCTATAGCGAGAAGATCGAGAATACCGAACGACGTCGCCACCTGTTTGCCGATGATCAGCAGATCCGGTCCTAGAATCCACGGATTCGCCTGTAGGTGGTCCTCCAGCTCCGTCTCGAGCCGGAACGCGGGCAGCGGGGTCGATCGTGAAGCACGGGCTTTCGCCCTCTGACCGCGTGCGAAGGCTCTGGACGCCGGTCCTTCGGCCAAGGAGAATGAATCGCGTGTGAACCAGATCCAACCCTTGCGGCGCCAGTGAATCGCGACGATCTGATTGAAGAAGTATTTTTCCTTTCGTGGGGCCGTGGCCCAAGCTTCATTTTGGGACAGGAGCTTGTTGAAGAGTCTCGAAAAAGATGGACGAGCTTTCGTGGTCTTCCTCACGTGTCGGATGTAGAGCCCTGCGCCCCGTGCCCATTCGTCAGAGGTTTCCTCGCCCGTCAGCTCCAAGAACAACGGCCTCAGAACACTCCCAATTTGGCGCGGTTCGGCGCGAATGGTGTCCTGTGTCCGACTAATCACGGCCGGCAGCTGAGCCGTCTCGTCTACGTGATCTGCTCGGAACGGATACCAAAAGCCTGCTTCATTCATCTGTTCCTCATCCTCTCTGCTTACGGATCTTGTGGCGCCCCGTCAGGTGTCGGTGCCAAGTGCTCAACGCCAATCCGAAGCTTCCACGATCTCAATGACGTCGTGAACGTCGCCGCCGTCTCGGAGCCACTGAGCCGGGGTCTTGGGGCCCTCGGCGACGAGGCTTGTCTGCGGTGTTGCCATGAAGCCGGCCACGCTTTGCCAGCTCCATCGCGGGGACATGACCTGGGCGATCGCGGTGAGCCCTGGGAGGAGCTTCGAGGGAGACCCGGCGTCGAACTGCCAGACGGGAAAGCGGAACCGGCCGGAGATCTCGACCGCGTACAAGCGCCCCTCTGCGACGGCCGTGCCAACGACTTCCTCCTTCCAGCTCAGGAAACCGGAGACGACGTCCAACGAGATGGTTTCGAAAAGGCCCAACAGCCACGCCTCAGTTGCGGCAACGTGCAAGCATCCTCGGTTCACGGCTTCCGACGTCTTGGCCCACTCTTCAGCGCTGAACGCGCCAGATTCGATCAGAAAGCGGACTTCGGTCGCCGAGTATTCGTCCGGCGAGATGGGTTTCATTGCCGTGAGCATGTCCGTGAGTGCCTGAACGAAGTACTCAGGATCGTCCGACAAGGCGGCGACGGCTTCGGCGAGGCGTCGGACAGCTGCGGCGGAGACATGGACTGCTTCCGGCTCACTGCAGACTCCGTCGGTGGACGCGCGGGGTCTTGGTTGGGGATTGTCGGTCACGGATCGAATGCTTTCATCTCCGGGGGAGGAAGGCAACGGGGCGACGTGGTGTGAAAACCATCTCAGCAAAGTGCTTAAAAGGTCGGTGAAGCGGGATCGTTTGACGTGTTTTACACCTGATCAAACGCTTAATCACCTAATCACGCGTCCGTACGACGTGAGAATTTGGATCTCGCTGGGGTGTTCCTGCTCGAGTTGCGATCGCATTGCAATGACCTTCATTTACGAGCAGAAAACCGATGGCCGGGTGACGTCAGAAGCGGGCGTCAAGGTTTGCCTGTGAATCCCCTGTGGGGGCGTCCTGTTTGTTCAATCCCCAGGCAGGCCACGTCGGGTCGCAGTGCCGGCGGCCAACTGGGGGATCGGCGCCGGAGGCCCGCACGCCCCGACAGCGGTCCCTCACTGGCACACCGGGTAGACAGCTCGTCTTCCCTGTGGCCTAGACTGCGGTGATCATGAACCACAATCACCTTGGGGGCTCTCGATGGCTGGCATGAAGTTTGCAATGGGATCCGACGTTCTGTCGCATCTGACGAAGAAGACGAGTACCTCGTCGGATGACCTCGGGTCGCTCGTGAAGCAGCTGTTCGAAGCGGCCGCTCCGCTCGAAGGTCGGTTCAACGGTGCCGGTCGCGCCGCGTTCGACAGGTTCAAGAACGAGACGGATTCGATCTCCGCCGAGCTCAACGGTGCGCTGGGGTCGATCCTCACCGGTATCGCCGGGCAGGACCTCGCGTTCGGCCAGGCCGACCAGGAGTTCGCCGACCAGACGACGTCAGCACAATCCGGGGCGGGTTTCGACTCGGCGCGGTTCGGTTCACGGGGATAGGGAACACGCTCATGGCATCAGGCGGTAACGCGGCGGATCGTCGCGACTATGACATTGCGGCATCACAGAATGCGCAGGACAACTTCAACGCGATCGCCGGGCGGCTCGAGGCCCTGATCGACCAGCGCGACGCCGACGTGAAGGCCATGATGGCCGACTACCAGGCCGACGGTGTGTCGGAGGAGTACGCGTCGAAGGAAATTCGGTGGAACACCGTAGCGGGGCAGGTGAAGCAGATCATCACGTCGCTGCGTTCCTCGCTGGCGACCAACGACGAGACCGCTCAGTCGGCTCTCGCTCGTGGCCGGTCCGCCGTTCAGAACATCGGATAGTCCCGTGTTCACGGTCGCTCGGCGCGAGCCTTCCGCATGAGTGGCTGGAGTATCGACCCGTCGGGCGTGCAGTCAGTTCTCGCGTCGGTGGTAACCGCCGCGTCCGAGCTGCGCACGGCCCTCGACTCCGCGTCGACGTCGTTCGCCGAACTCGCGACAGGTGCCGGCCCGAACATGGCCGATGTCCCGGCCGCGATCCAGGCCCTGATGGAGAGCGAACAGGGCCGCCTCACGGCGATCGGCAACCGCATCACCGCCGGGTCCCTCGGCGCGAGCACGGCCACGATCGGGTACATCCAGGGGGACGAGGAGATGGCGGCCACCGCGCAGACGGCGGCCGGCCACGCCGCGTCATCCGGTGATTTGTCGTTCTTCAACGCGGCTGGAACGCCCTGATGCTGGCATCTGGCGAGGTTCAACCCGATAGCGATCTAATCAAGCCCGAATTGATCCCGGGCGACGACATCGACCCCGCCGTGATCGCCGGGTCCGCGACCGGTTTTTCGAGCGCGGCAACCACCGTCACCGATAAGGGCGCTGCCGTCGTCACCCAGTGGGCCGCGCTGTCCGGCGTGTATGCGGCCCCGGAGTCACCCGAACTTCTCGACGTGATGAACCCGGTCACGGTGGATTCTGCCGCTCTCGGCCAGACCTTCGCCTCCCTGTCGAAGATCATCGCGAATTTTGCAGACGACGTGGCCCCCGTAAAGACCCGACTAGCCGCTCTCCGAGAAGAAGCTCGCGTGTTCGTCGCGCGGGTAGCGGACGGCATCACTGTCAACATCGGGGATATGGAACATCCAGCGCGTGACGCTGGAATCGTCAGCTTCATGGTTACCGACTGGGTGGACATGGGCCCTCAAGTCATAAGCTGGCGCCAGCATCAAGAGTCAGTGGACATGAACAAGGCCTTGGTCCACCGGGTGAACGTAGAAGTCGCGGCCCTCCAGTCAATCCAAGCTGACTGCGTGAACGCGATCAACGCCCTGCGCACCGACACGGAAGTCGCCGCGATCATCCCGATCACGGCCTCCGACCTTGATTCGGGGGCTATAGCCCTGCCCTGGGGAGCTGCTACGGAGGGTGATCGTTCGTACACGGAGCTGTTCGGCGTCGGGTTCGTGAGTTCTCTGAAGGCCATGTGGGATGGCAGCGCCGCCCTGCTTAGCTACAACGCCGTATCCGGACGCTGGGGTGACCTCGGCACCACCGGAACGGCCCTGTCGAGTCTGGGGATGACGGTCGCTGGGGTTGCGCTGTTCTTCGGGGCCGGTCCCGCGCTTGCGTGGAGGGAGGACGTTCACGTGCCGGGATGGTTGCAGCCGGTGGATGACTTCATGGACGACGCACTGGCCCACTCAAGCGCTGCAGGCAACGGATTCATCGCGGCCGACCAATGGGCAGACAATCCTGCCTCCGCGGCGGGTTCGGTGGCTGCGAACGTCCTCACCCTGGCTATTGGCGGACCGGCGGTCGCTGGAGGGAAGGCTGCAACGCTCGGTGGGCGGGCGGTAACGATCATCGGTCACGCGGCCGAATTCGTCGTACCGATGGGGTCCTGGGCCGTGCGCGGAGCCACCTCGGGCCTGCTGCATGCTGGGCAGGGGCTGTCAGTGATAGCGGACGCTGCCCGGCTGAGCCTCGTCACTGGCGTGAGCACTTCCCGTGTCGCTCTCGCGGAAGCCTTGCGCACAGTCGGTGATTCCATTCCTGCCGTCAGCATTGTTCCGGGATACTCCGCCGTCACCCCGGACGGTGCCGGGTTCGGTGCTGCTCCGCGCCTGGTGGTTGGTGAGCCAGGAAGCGGCGGCAGCTTTCTGCACAGCGTCGCTGACCGCGTAGATGCGACGCGTGCGGACGGGCCAGTTCCGCCCGCCGCAGGTCAACTCGATGTGCAGCCAACGAGCACGTCCGACACGCTCACGGCCGATACGGGAGCCGCCGTTCATCGGCCGGACGGTGACGGGGTGGGCGGCGGCCTTGAGGTCAAGGGGGACGTCGGGCCGCCTGAGATGGGCCCTCGTGCGATTCCGCAGGATTATCCACGCCCACCCGTAGGGCATGAGGTACACGCCTCTGGGCGCGATCTACCGGGCAGCCGGACGCCGTTCGCGGCGCGGACGGATTTGCTCCCCGACACCGTTTATCACGTCGAAGGTCGAGGCGATTTCTACACAAATTCGCACGGCACCGTCAACTACGTTGAAACGACCTATGGCGGAACACGAAACCTCAACGCGGATCTCATGCATCCGCAACCGGACACGACCTACGTCGTGCATCCGAGCGTGGTTGACCCGATTGATGGGGCGAGTTACGCGCACGTATTTCAGACGGACGACCAAGCACACACGGTGCTGGCTCACACAGATCGTCTCGCGTTCGGCGATGCTGATCGGTCTCCGTCTATCCAGTCGACCGTCGCCGCTTGGGGAGGCGCGCAATATGATGGAGGCCATCTGTGGGCCAAGGGCTTCGGTGGGGGCGGGGAGTACACCAACATGTCCGCCATGCTCACCGAGCTCAATCGTGGCGGTGGGAACAGCTACTTCAACCTTGAGAACACATGGCGTGGCATGTTGAAAGCGGACCCGAATACCAAGATCGAGGTCGACATCCGACCTCACTACCCAGACGGAGAAAAAGTGCCAGACGTATTCACGGTTCGGTTCGCGATCGACGGCGAACGCTCAACGACGCGGCGGTTTGAGAATGGCTGAAGTGCAGGGGCTTGGCCTGCAGGGGGAAGCGTTTAATGCGTTGGGCAAAGTCCTGTTTGGGATGTTGGCCGACGGCGACGACCGGATTGAGTACAGCGCGAGCATGACGGCGCCAGTCACAAGCTCGGACGTGATGATATTCAACGCGACCGGTCAATTCGAGACTCCTGACGGGCGCGTCAACTCGTCGGAGGAGCCAGATGAGCTGTACGACGCTCTCAAAGCGTTGAGGGCGGCGTGTTATCGCCCCGGTACTGGTACGTGGTTCAGCATTCGCGTGGTGGTGCTCGCGACGGGCGCGGGAACGGCGGAGTACAACTATGACAACGAACCGGACTTTGGTCTCGGTGGGATTGACCCCATCTGCTATGTGACGGACCAAGATAGATTCCCGCGAGATGAGGACAAACAGCCGGAGTGGTTAAAGCTCCGGTTAGCTGAAGGACGCGCGGGGATAGCCGCTCGCGGTCAGTGACGTGCCCCGCTCATTCGGGGCGGCGTACGGGGCAGGCACCAAGTTGAGGGAGGCTTAATCGAAGATGAAGTACTCACCACGTGCTGAAGAATCCGCGAAATACCCCGGAATATTCGGGCAGAAGATTCTGCTGGAGAAACTCGGCAAGATCCTCTATTCGAGTATTCCTCTCGGATTTGACAGCGTTGTCTTCAAGGTCAGGACGCTGGCGCCGTGGGGACAGGCATCGATGGACATCACTCGCGCGGATGGTTCTGCCCAGAGCGCTACGGTCGCCGACAACGCGATGCAGTGCGCTGGCGAGCTTCGGGCAAATATGTATCGAGATGGACTCGGCACGTGGTTCAGTGCTGAGTTCACGGTCACTGCTGCAGGGAGCCTGCACACGACATATAACTACGACGACGAGCCGAACTGGACTCGCCCCGCGGAAGCTGTTTTCTACGTCGATGATCTCGAGCGTTTCCCGCGCGATCCAGAACACATCCCGGAGTGGCTGCGCCGCCAGGTGGAACTCGCAGGACGCTGATCTTGGAGACATCGGACGATCTCGACTTCCCTGACCGGGAGCTGCCAGACGACGACCCGGATATCGTGAAGGGGATGGAGAACTTGCGTCTTTTGCGCGAGCATGAGGACGACATCCGAGACTTGCGGCCCCGGCCGAACAGACGCCCGCTCTGACGTGCGGATCGCCGCTCATGCCAGTACGCCGCAGGGCCGGCTCTTCGTCGCTACTATCGGTCGATGGCGGCAGGATGGTGTGCTCGCAACTGCGACCACTTTCTGTCCGCGTTCGGACCAACGGTGTTCCTTCCGACAATGCAGCAAGGCGGCAGCGCGGAGTCAGATCGCGCCGTCGGTGCTCATATCTCCCGACTCTAGAGGGGCGCCGCAAGGGTGCTGAACTGTGGCTGCAGAACTCAGACAATCGTGACCACCCACCGTTTCCGTCAGTCGCCGAGCAAGGGCGCCTGCTTCCGGGGATTCATGGCTGGCGCGATGTCGTTGAAAAGTTCAGGATGATCCAATCGCAACTTCCGCTGCTGAGGTGTCATCGCCTTCGTCGCAGCAAACTGCTCGGGCGACACAACTGGCAGACCTAGCTGCCGGTTGCGCTCGTTCATTTTGCGGAGCTTCTCGGTATCTCCTTCGCCTCGCGGCGCGAACAGGATCGCCTCAGATGCGGCGGATTCCGGGGACGTTTTGCGAGCGGTCGGAGATTCTTCCCTTGTCGATGACGCATCACGCAGAGCCGAGAGAGATACGGCGCCGGGACTGCATACAATAGCGCTCTGTTCGACCTGTGTGGGCGCCTCAAAGGGCCGCTGCGGCTCGGCGCCTGGAGCTTTTGCAGTCTTGTAGTCAGCGATCATGCGGCGAGTCTCAGCGTTTGCTTGTTCATCGACTTCCTTGAGCGCAGCGCGCATCCGTTCTTTGAGTGACGACTTCTGCTGAGCCGGCCGGTGCTGTGGATCAGGGAGGACCATCTTCACCGTGGACGCGACAACGGGCAGGAGTGAAACCGAAGACTGCAGGGCTGCACTGTTGCGTGCCAGCGCCAGATCTACCGCATCCATCTCAAAGCCAGCACCGAGCGACGAACACCGTCGACGGTCGCTCGCTGCGGCTTCAGCGCGCGTGCCGTCGGGGTGCTCCCGCAGCATGCCGTACGAGATTCCGCGACCCTTCTTGCCGCGTTGCTGGACATGTATGCCGTGCTCGCGGCCCGCGTCGACAAAACTCGCCCAGTCGATAGCCGCTGGATCTGCGAGCGCTTGCTCGATGCGGGACTTGAGAACTGTCGAGCTGAACGGCTCTGTTTTGTGCGCTGCCCCGAACTCGTCGGCGATGTCGCTGTCTGCCTCCCACATGAGGTATCGCTGGAACTCGCGAAGCTCACTTCGCTGCGAGGAGTCACCCCTGCGGAGGCCGCTCGGCTCGCCACGCTCTCGGCGCTCAGTCGCATCGGAGAACGCCTTCTTGAGATCGGCACGCTGCTCGAACCCTTCGGCTTCGAGAACGCGCTCGTGAGCTTCGACGAGTCGCGAGTGCATGACGATGCTGCTGTCAAGGCTTCGGCCTGTCTTAGTCTCGACGCTGTTCACGACAATGTGATTGTGCACGCAGCCTGTCTTCCCATCGCGCTGCGTGACGATGAGCACCTGCCGACCCGGGAACCGGTCTTCAGCCAGGGCACGGCCCAGCCGTTGGGCGGTCATCCACGAGTCAGGATCATCTGGATCGAGCTCATCTTTCGCGAAGCTTTCGATGACGTGGTAGGCCTGCACAAACGCGCCAGGCTTGTCCTTGCCCCACTTCTTTCTGACGTCTCGCATCTGCTGCTTCGCGACCGAGACGAGCAGCCCGCCGACACCGGACGCCATGACGTAGCGCTCGCCCTGTTGATCGGGTTTGTCATCGAGGGCGTAGCTGATGAGCGCATGACCTGAGCGCGAGGCACTCGCCACTACAACGGGCATGGCTACGCAACCCCGCGTGGTGGGAGACCTTGCCGAACCAGGTGCGCGATGCGCCGTTCGATCTCGTCTGGCAATGCCGTCATGTCGGCAACGCCCTCGAGTGCTGCTGACAGCTCGGCGGCCGTCACTGGATCGCCGATGTTGAGCCTCTTCGAGATCTGGTTCAGATTCCCGGAGATGTGCGAAACAAGATTCCTGATCGGACCTAGCTCGTAGCCAAGGCGATCTGAAATGCTTGCAAGATTGACCCCCGGTGACAAGCCGCTGCGCTCCATAACGAGCGCTTGCGCTTCAATCTCGGCGGTGCCGAGCTTGTGCGTGATGAGCAATCGAAGGGCCTCACTGAAGGAGACATCTGTGATGTCACGACCGCTGGACTTGGCCAAAGCCCGGCGCACGTTTTCGACCGCTCGTTCCTCGCTTTCACTGAATCGCAGTGTGCGGCGCTTCGCGAAGTTGACGGCCTTCTTCCTCGTTCGCTTCGGCATCGCTCCGCTTGCCGCATCGTTCCTCGTCATCAGTCCGCCCCCTCCGCTCGGTACTTCTTGTAGTCCGGTCCTGTATCTCCCACGCTCCGCGAGGGTGGTACCAGCCTACAAGAAGTACGGGCAAGCAGTTTATCCGTCAGACATATCGCTTCGCTCATGTCTTTGGATAACAGCTTGCTCAGGTGGCTACGCCCCCGAGACCCCCTGTGACCACGCGCATCCACCCCCGGTCGGGGCCGGCAAACACACACCGTGCGATGGCCGCGCGGCGGGCTTCACTGGTTGTGAACTCGGCCCTCCGCGTTGCTGCACCCGCGACGCAGGTCGAACGCCTGAGCGGCGAATTGACCAAGCCGTGGAGGCGTTCAGGCGCTGTGCGAGCACGGAGCTCTCATCGGGCCGACGTGTCCACGGTCCTGCCTCAACGGCTATCTTCAACGTGGTGAGCACAAATGTATCGGCGCCTAGGCCTTCACGGACCGGCCGAGGCGTCCGAGAGCCAGGGGCTGAAACTCGCGACCAGTATCTGACCAGTATGTGGACACTATTCGGTCATTTTCTGCCCGTCAAGAATATGTAGTGGTAAATGCAGCGTCGAGAGGGTGGCAAGTGACCACATTGTGGACATTCTGCGGTCCAATGCGGCCCACTCTGTTTGGCTTAGATGGAAGTGGGCGCGACGTGTCCACTTTCTGGCCGCTATTCGAAGGCTGCCCCGTTAGAGGAGGAGACGGACTGAGGAACGGCCTTGGACGCCGTGAGAGTCAGCCCTTGACAAGGTTTCTGAGAGACTCTTGTCATGGACATCGAGACCCTCGCGGTGAACGAGATCAGCACTTTGGTTGCGATGTGTCCGCACCTGATTCAGCAGATTACAACCAACGACAAGACGCCGTTCACGGATGGGCACATCGAAATCTTCAGTGGCCTTGAGCGCAGCAAGGACGAGTGGGTCGGACGCGTCTCGGTCCAGGTCAAAGGACGAACTACCCCAGCCAAGGGGAGGTTCAAGAAGTCCTACCCGATCTCACGGACTGACCTTCTGGCCTATCAGTCCGACTCGGGCGTCTTGTATTTCGTCGTATCTATTGACCGCGATACAGGACAACGGCATCCCTACTACGCCCTCCTCTCACCGTTTCGTATCGAGAAGATACTTTCCGACGCCGCGCCAACAACGAATCAAATTTCGGTGCCACTCAAGGACTTTCCTGCCAACCAGGATGAGATTGAAAGGCTCCTACACTTCGCGCACAAGACCAAAGAGCAGCGACCGTCCGCGGGCAATGTTTCCTCGCTGTTTCCCCAGATGAAGAGTCTGACGGTCTACTCAGCCCAGACCTTGAATCTTGATTCCCCAATATCGCTGGTGCCTGGTGAGACCGAAATTACAGTGGTACTCACGACGGCTGAGGGGTTGTCATTGCACCTCGATGGTGAGTTACGGCTCTTCCCCCCGGCCTACGCTCCACGTATCGTCAACCTGAGAATCGAGTGCGGCGAGGTTATATTTGACCAAGTAACTGTGCAATCGATTGACGATGAGACCGTCGAAATGAAGCTGGCCGATGGCCTGTCATTGCGCTTCCGCAAGGCTTCAGGTGCACAGTCCATGCAAGCAAACTTCACATTGATGGACCTTCTCCCTGAGAGGATAAAGACACTTAGCTTTTTCGTGGCATTGCTCGATCGTCATCCCCTCGTCATTGACGGGGGATCGATCACGTCCGAGCAGGTCTTTGGTGATGATCCTGAGCTGCATCGTCATCTGGGCTACCTTCGCAAGTTGGCCGATCTCTTTCGTGTGCTCGGCGTGGATACCCAGCTGGTGAACCTCAGCGATATCGACCAGAAGCAGCATCGGGAGCTTCAGCTCCTTCACAGTTCTTTGGCAAATCACAAACCGTTCTTCGCTGACAATGCAGAGCCTGGGTGGGTTTTGCAGCAGGTAGGCCGTTGGCAGTTGATGCTCCTCGTTGTTCGCGGGTCAGAGCCGGGATCGTGGCGCTACGTCGATCCGTTTGCCCCGGGATCCCGCCATGAATTCCGAGCGGGACAAAAGCGCACCGATAATTCGTCCGAGTTCGTCCCCTCAACCATCTACGAGATCGTCGAGAACGAGGACCTGAAGTCGACCCTGAATCTGTGGCTCGATCAGATCACAGAAGCGTACGACGTCATTGCCGACCTCCCCGACACCGCCACCATGGCAACTCTCCAGGTGCTGTCACTCATTTCTGCCGCGGATGCGAGTGACAGCCGACGTGGAGCATTCCTCGACGCTGCTAGTGCACTTACCGAATGGCTCATCGCTGGCGCGGGGGAGGAGCCGCACTACCTCGTGAACCGATGGCAGATTCTTAAGAGAAGAGGAGACCTCAACAGCGCGCACCGAGGCGAGATCCGAGGCCTGAAGCGCTCGATGTCGAGGAGCGACCTTGAACTTGCTGGCCAGATCGAAGTCGCCTGTGCCTTCCTGCTCGACGACCGCGAAGAGGCCAATTACTGCCTTGAGCTGCTCGAACCTGAGGAACGCGACCAGCTGAAGACATGGCCGATCTGGGCGCTGCGCGAACCCGCCGCTGAGACCGCGTTCAGCACAACGCAGGTCACCGTCGGCACGGTCGCCAGTCCGGCCGCTGGAGAGTGAGGACGATGAGTCCGTGGTCCGGGCTGGCATCTCCGCAAGGAAGGCGCTCAATTCGGTGTTCGGCGCACTCCCCTCGGTGGAGACCGCGGGAAAGACAAAGTCAATGTTCTTGCCGATTTAGCAAACTGCGCCACAGTCTCCGGACGCGTCGCGGTGAAGGTCGAAGCGTCCCAGAGCACATGATCGCGGCTTAGGAGAAGACTCAGCTCGTGCAGTCTGCAGGAGCAGGCGGGTATTCCGTGGTCGAGTGAGTGGGGGCGAGGGTGGAGCTTGGTGGCGTGAGGCGGTTACGTTTCAGCGCGCCCTGTAGTAATGACTGAATTCCCTGTTCAGGTGCTATTTTTCAGCGTTATCTTTCGGTTACAAATTTTATCGCCCTCAGCCGCGCCAGGGGATGGCTCATCGAAAGGGGCCTCTCTCCACTCTCTCTATAACTCTTGTAACTTAGTAATTCTGTAATCTTGGTGCTTTTAGCCGCGGAATCATGCAGGTCTTGCGGTTACAACCGTGATGCTGAATCTGTAATCTCATATGTGGTTTGTAGTCCAGCTCATCATCGCCCTGAGCTTTGCCCAAAGAGGCATGCCCGCTCTGCGGCAGCGGGCCGCAGGGTCCGCCTTGGCGGTTGGGTGCGGGGCGGTCGGCGCCCGCCGACGTCCATCGTGCTCGGTGGTGCCGCCACAGCCGCGCCCAGCGGTCAGCGACTGACTGGCCGGGCATCGGCGGGGGTTCGACGATTGTGGCCTAAGCCGCCGCGAAGGTGACCGTCGACGTGGACGCGGCACAGTCGGCGATTACGGCGAACAGAAAGTGAATCCGTGTCGCGAGGGACAACCACCAAGTCATTATCCTGACGAAGGCCCCGCCCTACGTGTCAGGGTTGGGTGAGGCCAGTACCTCAGAGCAAGTCCGCCGTTTGACGTAGGGCGAGAATCAGGAATCATCACCATGTCCAGTCCGTCTTTGAGCGCAGTGCGCGACGATAGTCATATGAGTAGTCCCGGACCCCGAGCTGGTGGCCCGACCTCGAGAAGGTCATTCACCCCAGCGCAGAAGCTTGCCTACCTCGCCGCGTATGACACGGCCATCAAGAACAACGAGGGCGGCACTTATCTGCGCACCGAAGGGCTCTACTCCTCGCAGATCACGGAGTGGCGAAAGCTTCGTGACGCGGGTGTTCTCGCGGGGAAGAAGCCCGGCGAGAAGATTGGCCGGTTAACTCCGGAGCAGGCTGAAATCGCCCGGCTGCGCCGCCAGTTGAGCAAGACCGAGCAGCGGTTGGAAACGACGGGGGTGGCGTTGGAGATCATGTCAAAAATGCACGAGCTACTCGAAAGTCTTTCGAAGAGCTCGCGGGACGAAACACCGCACACGAAGCCGTAATGACCGCGTACCGCGAACTGGCCAGTCGAGGGATCTCGACTCGCGTCGCGGCCGACCTGGTCGGGATCCCTCGAGCGACAGCCACAAGGAAACGACGCATTCCCGTGGCCCGGCCGGCGCTGATTCCGGCGAACAAGATCGGCGACACCGGCCGCCGCGAGATCCTTGACGTCGTCAATTCACAGCCGTTCGTTGACCTGCCACCGATCCAGATCTACGCCCAACTGCTCGACGCAGACACGTACTTGTGCTCCATATCAACGATGTATCGGGTGTTGAACGAGAATCAGCAGGTCAAGGACCGCCGCCGCCAGGCGCGCCATCCTGCCCGGGCGATCCCGGAACTGACGGCGACGGGACCCGGCCAGGTACTCAGCTGGGATATTACGAAACTCGCCGGCCCGATCAAGGGCAAGTACTTCGATGCTTACGTGATGATCGATATTTACTCCCGCTACATCGTCGGCGCCTATGTTCACGCGTCGGAATCCGGCGAGCTGGCGGTGGAGATGATGAAGGAGATCTTCGGCATTCACGGCGTCCCTCAGGTCGTTCACGCCGACCGCGGCACGTCGATGACGTCCAAGACCGTCGCGGCGCTGTTGTCTGACTTGGAGGTCACCAAATCGCACTCGAGGCCTCGGGTGAGTAACGATAATCCCTACAGCGAGGCCTGGTTCAAGACCCTGAAGTTCGCTCCGACGTTCCCCGAACGCTTCGGCTCCCTTGCCGACGCGAAGACGTTCATGGCCTCGTTCGTCGACGGCTACAACCACGAGCATCGCCACTCCGGGATCGGCCTCAACACGCCAGCAGACGTCCACTACGGCCTCGCCGAGGCGAAGGCCATCGAACGGGCAGCGACGCTGGACGCGGCACGCGCACGCTTCCCAGAGCGATTCAGCACCAACAAGGCGCCGCAGATCCTGTCCATTCCCAAGACGGCATGGATCAATAAACCAGCCCCCAAACCGATCGAGAATGAAGGGCTCGAACTAGCCGCCTAAACTCCCACTGGCCTCATCCACCTTGACAAATTCCGCCGTCCCGAATTCTCTGGCGGGGCCTTCGGGGCTGGGCGTTGTCACCGGAGATGATGCCGACACCGTGTGATCCACGCGATATGGGTCCGAATTTCAACGGCGGATTGTGTCAGCTCACGTGCGCGCCCTGGCGCGCCTTGGCGTCTGCGTGCGCGTTCTCCAGGGCGACGCTAATCGCCAGTGATCGCTTGACCGATGCGGGGCGCTGTATCTGCACCTTTGTTGCCCCACCCGTCGATGGGCACAAGCAGCCAGAGCCCGTGCGGCGGACCCGCGCATGCTCTGGAATGTGAGTCGGATCGCTCACGCCATCGTCGTCGATGGCGTGCCGTTCCCAAACGGCGATGTCGCACTCTTGTAGGGCCGACAGCTCGTGGACGCTGGTCGGCAGGAATGTCCGCCGTTCTATTCCCTTGTAGGTCGACGCCTTGTTGTTCCACGAATCCGAAGCGACACCATGCTCGTGCAGCATCGGTTCGTCACCTAGCATTCGCTGGGCACGATTAATCACCGTATCGCGGCCATCAGAGAACCAGAGCTGATCGTTACGCACTGCCTCCATCATGCGGTCGGTAAAGGTTTGCTTTCCCATCGGCTTGCTTCCTGGGTTTTCGCGCACGCGCCAGGCCTCAAAGAGACGGTGCAGGAAAGGGAACGGGAGGAGATCCCAGGCAAATTGCTCGCGGCTCTCTCCCCAGAACTCTCGGACCAAATCATTTCGTCGTTGCGCTTCGTCTTTCATGTCACGGCATGATTGTGGCTCTGAGAGTGCGTAATGCGTCATGTGCAAAGCGCGCCAGAGTACATACTCCAGCACCTTCAGGTCACTCAAGAAGGTCTCTTTGATCTCAGGGAACGCCGACCCCGTGAAACTCTTTGGGAAGGGCACGTACAGCTGGCGGCGCGAGAACGAACTTGACTTGTCCTTCGTGCTGGGAAGCGCATTGACGCACTGAATAACAAAACCGCGAAAGCGGATTGGCGAGTAGTCCGACTCGGTACGGTTAGTCCACGTTGTTGGTACTGCCGTTCCACGGAGTTGGTACGGCGGCCATCTTGATTTGATCCCTTTGACAGGACGGCAGCACGACCGGTGTTGCCGATTCCTAACGGAGGGGGCATTGATGGCGAGCTACAAAGCCATAACAGCGTTGGTATTCGAGGGCCGCAGCTACGACGAGATCACGGGCCTAGTGGGATGTTCACGCCGCGAAATCTCGATGGTGAAGAAGACCATCACAGCGAAGAACTTGACCGCCGCGGCGACCGCGGCGATGAGTGACGAGCAGTGGGCAGAACTGTTCCCCGACAAACGCCGCAGCGTATCGGAAGCCTTCATCCAGCCTGACTTCGTGGGAACGCTGAAGTCGATGAAGAGCAATAAGCACTTCACGCTGCAGCAGGGATGGCGAATGTATGTGGGTTTGGATTCGGCACGGCCGGGGCGTAAGTACGGGTATTCGCGGTACTGCGAGCTGTTCACCGAGTTCGTGAACACGCATGACGTCGTGGCGACTCTGCACCACGATCCGGGCCGAGCACTACTCGTGGACTGGGCCGGCGACACACTCCCGGTTGCAGACATGGTCACCGGGGAGATCCGCAAGGGCTACCTCTTCGTCGCGGTCCTACCGTTTTCCGGGCTGATCTTCTGCTCGGCCTATGCCGACATGAAGCAAGACTCCTGGAACAACGCCCACGTTCAGGCCTTCGAGTTCCTCGGCGGTTCAACCCAGCTCATCGTCCCCGATAACGCCGCCACCGCCACCCACCGAACGGTGAAAGACGATAGTGCTCGCGTCGTCCAGGCCCGATACCAAGAGCTCGCCGACCACTATTCCACCGCCGTCGTGCCAGCCCGCGTCCGCCGCCCCCGGGACAAAGCCGCCGCAGAATCAGCGGTAAACACCATCAACAAGCGAGTAATAGGCTACCTCGCCGAAGAAATATGGACAACCTTCACCGAGCTCAATTCTGCAATCAAGGAACGCATGGTCGAAGTGAACGAGCAGATGCGCCGCGCCGACGGCACCACCCGGTCCGAACGATTCCGCGCCGCCGAGGCCGAGCTGCTCCAGCCGTTACCGGCGCACCGATTCGATACGGTCTCGTGGAAGCAACTGAAGGTGGGGCGAAATTACCATGTCACTGCCGAGTACCAGCACTACTCGGTGCCTTACAAACTGGCCGGGCAGATGTTGCGAGTGCGTCTGACCGGCAGCAACGTCACCATCTTTGATGGCGACACGCTCATCTGCGAACACCCGCGCAAATCCGGACGCAAGGGCCAATACTCCACCGTTGCCGAGCACGCCCCGGAACGCCACCACGACCTCGAAGGGCTCTGGACACGGGAGTGGTTCGAGCATCGCGCCAAGAGCTTCGGGCCGGCGACCGTGACGGTGATCAAGATGATCTTGGACCGTTCCGTCATCGAAGCTCAGGCCTACCTCGACTGCCAAAACATCCTGATGACCCTCGGCAAGAGCAACAAGCAGCGACTCGAATCGGCGTGCCAGCAGATCGTCAACCAGCGCGGTTACCCGACCTACACGACGCTGAAACGCATCATGGCGACCATCACCGGCGATAAGAAACAAAGCCACCCATTGGTGCCGGCGGCCACGAATACGAAGAGCCCGCCCGGGCCTGCCGATACGCCCAGCGTCATGGTCCGCGGCGCCGACTACTACAAGGACCGCTGATGATCGGCAGCGTATTCACCAGCGTCGACCACGACAAATTCAAGGCTCTGCGCATCACGCACCTCGCGGCGCGGTTCGAGGAACTGATCAAGGACGAAGCCAACGATGCTGCCGCGCCCGAGGAGCTGTTCCTCACGGCCGTCGATGAGGCGTTGGAGCTTCGCCGCTCAATCCGGATCGAGAAACTGATCCGTCAAGCCAAGTTCCCGATCCCGGAGGCATCGGTGGCTGAGCTGAACTACCCGCCGGGACGCAACATCACCCCGGTGCGGATGAAACGCTACGCCGCCCACGACTGGAAGGCCGACCCGAGAAACCTACTCATCATCTCGCCCACCGGCGGCGGTAAAACCTATCTGGCCTGCGCGATCGGCATCGCTGCCTGCCACAGCGAGCACAGCGTTCACTACACCCGGATGGATGATCTGGCCCGCCAGCTGGTCATCGCTCGAGGCGACGCGATCGGGCACCAGAACATGCTCAACAAGCTCAGCGACGTGGATTTGCTGATCATCGACGACTTTTTAACGGTGGGGATCGACCCCAATGCTTCCAGCGATCTCTTCTCGATCCTGGCCAACCGTGATCATCGGTTGCCGACGATCATCGTCAGCCAATCCGGGCCAGCCTACTGGGTCGAGGCCCTACCCGACCGGATAGCGGCCGACTCCACCGTCAACCGGCTCGCCAGTCAAGCTCGCACGCTCAACCTCGGCGAGGTCGACATGCGACGCCTGCGCAGCGACGAAGCAAAGACCGCGAAGGACTACTGGGAGTAACGCCCGAACGTCGTCCAGACGATCTGGCCGGGCTGGCCCCATCGCCAGCCTGGCCAGTTCCACCTCCCCGGAACAGCAGTACCAACAACGTGGACTACCCGTACCATTTACGACTATCCGCCAAGCGGATTGTGATCACCTTCCGCCCCTTGCGGTTGATCGGGATCCGATCGTGTGTAACCGCGGACTTGAAGTTCCCCAGAAAAGGCAGATGCTCTCCGACATTGTTTTCGTCGACGAGAACGGCGATCGCAGTGAGGAGCGGCTCAAGTTTGAAGTCATTGCCCGGCCCGCCCCACTGGTCGAGAGGGATCGAGCAATAGGCGCCAGAGCCTTCGCCGAACAGGTGCTGGATCATCTCCAAGAGGGTGCCTTTGCCCGATTCCCCGAGGGTGCTGAAGAAGAACGCTGCCTTGTTCCAGCGGACGCCGGGGCGAACACTGGCGCTAATAATCTCCCAAACAGTGTTCGCAACATCTTCCGCATCGGGCAGCGGTTCGAAGAGATCCACTAGCCAGTTGCTGAACTTCCACTTTGATCCGTCGCTGAGGAGGCGCATCGGTTCGTCAGGCTTAGTCAAAGGACAGTCGACAGCGAGCTTTGACGTGAAGACATCGATGTCGGGGTCGTACTCCCTCTGAGTCTTCGTCCTGAAATCGAAGACGCGGCTCCTGCACGGTATGGCGTCGCGATCAGAGGTCTTCTCGACGCGAGGTGCGATGTCATAGAGCTTGCCGATGATCTCCTTCATCTTTGGGTCAGGGATATCCTGGTCAAAGTTCAAAATCAGCGCCCTCAGGGCAGACTCGTCTGTGACGTAGAGGCCGCGCTTCGCTCCGGTCTGCTGGTAGTAGCTGAGCTCGTCGAGAGTCGTGTCGCCGAGGCCAGCGTGCGCGATCCGCCGGATCCGATGCCAGCGCGCGGCCAGCATTGCGACTTGCCACGCGGTCAACGCGGCGGGGGCGCCACCAGGCACGTATGTAGGCCTCTCCTTGCCATTTTCCCCGTGCCATTCTCGGATGCAGGCCCGTGTCGTGCGGGCCAAAAGTTCAGAGTTCGAGGTCAGCTTGGCGGGCAGTGCCGTGGGGTCGAGCCCGGCTAGTTCCTCAAGGTATGCCGCGGTGGCGTGGTTGATGCGCTGTGCACGACTCCAATCCGGTGGAAGTTCCTTAGGGTCTTTTGGCTGTTGATTCTCGCCGCTACGTGAATCGAGCTCGTCGAGGTTGGACTGAGATTTTTTGTCCTTCTCGGTTCCAATTGATAGAGTCATCTTTAGGTTCTTTCGGCTGTTGGACGAGCTGTAACTCGTCGGCTGGATCTGAGTATCGTGTAGAACGCCTCGGCAATAGCCGGGGCGTTTTGCGTTGCTCTTGTCTGGGGGAGCGGCGGTGGGGGCCGCAGGATCACCCCACCTCGGGCTCGAGCTGCTCCTCTATCCAGGCATCGACGTCGGATTGACGCCACCGAACGGCGTGCCCTCCGAGCTTCACCGCCCGGGGCAGGGACTCGCCGATGGAGCGCTTGCGATAAATGGTAGACATCGACATGCCGGTCTGGTCCGCGAGGTCCTGCGCGGTCAGGAGGGCGAGTGGACGCGCTCCGGGGTGATGGACTGTCATTGTTCAGTTCCTTTCTACAAGTTCTATAACGTGTAATCTGATGCTACTGACTTTCCCTTTCTTCTACAAGTTCTGTATCCTGTAAGCATGAGCGAAACTGAAACAATATCCGCTGCCGTAGGAGGGTTCCTTGCACGAATCCGCCGTGAGCGCGGCCTAACCCTGGATCAGATTGCCCGCGCCGCCCGTTCTTACGGCGCAAGTTGGAGCGCGAGCAGTGTCAGTAACATCGAGCGCGGGCAGGCGTCGTTGACACTGCCCACTCTGCTGCTGCTGGCTCTCGCCCTGGGGGATCTCTTGGAGGAGCCGCTCCCGCTTTCAGCGTTGCTGGGAGACGTGGAGGCGCTGACTCTGGTCGCTGGCAGTCAGTACCCTGTGGAGCGCTCGTGGGTTGATGGCGTGTTGAACGGCGCCGAGGTGATCAGGCGCTCCGTCGACAGCGTCGATGCCGAGGATGACGAGGAGATTGACGAGGAGCTAGAGGCCGAGGTTCTGCGCAGGATGCGCGAGATGCGCGGTCGAGAGGCGACGCGTGCGGAGGTGGACGCCCAAGTCGCTCAGCTCCTCGACGAGTCCCAGCTGCCCCCTGAGTCAGCGACCAGGAACCCTGCCAAGGGCGATGCGGGCAGCCTGGCAGAGGAACGTGCAGCCGCAAAGCTCGGCGTGAGCACCGCCCGACTCCGGCGGCTAGCTCTTGACCTCTGGGCGCATTCGCTGGAGGAGGAGTCGTCACGACGTGCCGGCTCTGGCAGCACGCCTCAGGCGCGCGGTCGCGTAACCCGCGTGCTGGTCGAAGAGGTCCGCGGCTTCATGAATGAGGTGCGGTGATGGCGAGACCCAGGATGGGAATTGGGACCTTCGGCGCCATTAACACGAGCGAAGTCCAGCCCGGGAAATGGCGCGCGCGAACCCGTTATCGGTTCACGGATGGGAGGGCGCGCCAAGTTGAGAAGTTCGGATTGACGAGGGCCAAGGCGACCTTCGCGCTGAAGCAGGCGCTAACAACCATAGAGGCGGAACGGGGCGGTGAGTTGAAGCCGACCACAACCCTGCGCGTCCTGGCACAGATGTTTCTGGACGCCAAGCGTGACGTCGGGCGATCCGAGGGCACGCTGGAGACCTATGGTTATGCAGTTTCCGCCCACATCGTGCCGAAGATCGGGGACCTCACTGTGGCCGAGGCCAAGCCTGAGCGTCTCCAGCCGTTCCTGAACCGCATCGAGAAGGAAAGCGGAGCGGGCGCTGCGAAAAACTGCCGCTCCACACTGAGCGGGATGATGGCCTTGGCCGTCATCAACGGCGCGACAGAGAAGAACCCCGTCCGTGAGCTCGAGAGAATCTCCCGAAGCCGGGGGAAGAAGCGTGGCAGCGCAGCGATTCCGCTTGACGAACTGCCCGTCTTTCTCGCCCATGCGCGGACCGACGCAGACTTAATGCGTTGGGACACGGTCGAGTTGATCGAGTTCATGCTTTCGTCAGGCTGGCGCGTGGCCGAAGTCTGTGCCCTCGATATCGGCTCCGTGGACTTTCCAGCTGGCACTGCCACCGTCGAGGCCATCAACGTTCGGGTGAAGGGCAAGGGTGTCGTGCGTCAGGACTTTCCTAAGACCGAGAAATCAGCACGCATTACGCCCCTGCCAGTGCAGACGATGGACTTGCTTCGCCGTCGTCATGAGGCCCTGGGAGAGTTCACGACGCTTCTCTTCCCTACGCCGCTGATGCGCCTACGTGATCCGTCGAACACCCAGCGCGAGATTCGTGACCGGCGCGACGTGCTCGGCTACCCGGAACTTTCTACGCACTCGTTTCGCAAGACCGTGGCGACGATTCTCGACAAGGCGGGGCTATCGGCTACGGAGATCGCTGACTACCTCGGTCACGAGAACCCGTCCATGACTCAAGACGTCTACATGAACACAATCAAAGGATCTAAGCGTGCTGCGGAAGTGATGGGGCAGCGCCTCGAAGGCCTGATCTGAATGTGCGGGGTTTATGCGGGGTGGCGGACTGAAAACTCCCGCAGAAACGAAAAAATCCCCGTAAACACGAGGTCTAAGAGGATTACGGTGGCCCCGACCGGCGTCGATCCGGTGACCTTTCGATTTTCAGTCGAACGCTCTACCAACTGAGCTACAGGGCCAGAAAGCCCGAAACGGCGCCTTCTCAAACAAAAACCCTCTCTTGCGAAAGGGTTCTTGCTTTTGCGACCCTGACCGGACTTGAACCGGCGACCTCCGCCGTGACAGGGCGGCGCGCTAACCAACTGCGCTACAGGGCCTCACTGGTGTAAATGATAGTGAGTACTTGGTAAGACTATTCTATTTTTTGTGCCTTCACTTACGTGACCCCAACGGGATTCGAACCCGTGTTAACGCCGTGAAAGGGCGCCGTCCTAGGCCACTAAACGATGGGGCCGTTAGTCATAATGAACATGACCGACGAGGGATAAGCATACGGAGAAAAGTGCCAATGCTCAAATCGAGTGCAAAGATTGTTTAAATGACACGGTCAGGCTTCGCACCGCGCCCATGAATGACCGCCGTTTGGGGGGTGTTTCGGGTTAGGTTCAGCACCAAGACTGCGCAATACTGCCCTGTCTTGTTACTGTAAAGAGTGTTACCACAGTGACAGATGTGACTGATGAGTGCCCGATCGGGGAATGATGAATCGCACGGCTACTGTGATCGGCCGCGAACTTCGCGGCGCCTGGGGGCGCTTGCGCCAGACTCCCGGCCGCGACGTTCAGGCTCCGCGCGTGCGCCGAACCCTGTCGATCACGAGCGGTGTCGCAGCCCTCGCGTTGCTGGTCACCCTGTTCACCCCGGTCGGTGCGGCCCAGGCGCTTGACTACCCCAGCTGGCAGGACCTGCAGAACGCGAAGTCGAACACGGCCGCGGCCGCTGCCCAGGTCACCAAAATCCAAGAACTGCTCGTGAGCCTCCAGTCCCAGGTCGATGAGACTCAGGCCGAGGCTGAGGCCCGTGGTGCCGCCCTCGAAGAGGCGCAGCAGAAGTTCGACGACGCCGCACGCCGCGCCTCGGAGCTCCAGGCCCAGGCCGATGCCAGCAAGTCCACAGCGGATGCCGCCACCCGCCAGGCCGGACAGCTCGCTGCCCAGCTCTACCGCACCGGCGGAACCGACCTCAGCGTCAACCTCTTTCTCGAAGGCGGAGACAACGGCGGCGGTCAGGCCGACGAGTTGCTCTCCAAGCTCGGCAACATGAGCAAGCTCGTGGAACGCAGCACCGACATCTACGACGTGGCCCAGGCCGCCAATAACAGCGCCCAGGCGCTAGGGGACCAAGCCAAGATCGCGCAGGCCGAACGCGAGACCCTTCGTATCGCCGCCGAGGCTGCTCTCCAGGCCGCGCAGGACGCAGCGGATGCCGCGGCGGCCGCCCTTGCGGAGTCACAGGCCAAGAGCCTCGAGCTCGACCAGCAGCTCGCGTTCATGCGGGATGCCGAGGCCACGACATCCGCGGCCTATGAGGCCGGCGTGATCGAACGCGCCCGCATCGCCGCGGAAGCCGCCCGGGTTGCCGCTGCTGCTCGTGCGGCAGAGGCGGCGCGAGCAGCCGCTGCTGCCGCAGCGAGCGGGGGCAGCAGCTCGGCCGGCTCTTCGGCGGGCTCGGCGAGTTCGTCGGGGTGGGGGCGACCAGCCAACGGCCGCATCACCGGAAGCTACGGACCGCGCACTCCGTACTGTGGCAACGGTGTCTGCAGCGGAAGTTACCACTACGGCACCGACCTCGGCACCGGCTGCAGCGCGCCGCTCTATGCGGCAGCCGCCGGGCGGGTCACGTGGGCCGGTTCGCTCGGCACCTACGGCAACTTCGTGAAGATCGACCACGGCGGCGGAGTCTCCACGGGCTATGCCCACATCCGTAACGGCGGTGTCTTTGTGAACGTCGGCCAGAGCGTGTCGGCCGGTCAGAACATCGCGAGCTCGGGCAGTACCGGCGCGTCGACCGCCTGCCACTTGCACTTCGAGGTGTGGGTCAACGGAAACCGAATCAACGCCGTGCCGTTCATGGCCGACAGGGGAGCATCACTTGGCTAACAGCAACACCCGGCCGCGCGCACGTTTGCGGCCGAACCGGCTCTTTTCCGCCGTCGGTATCGGAATGGTGGGGGCCGTCAGCGCAACGGTCGGTCTGGGCGCGCCGGTCGCGTTCGCCGACCCGGGGTACCCGAGCTGGGACGACGTTCAGCAGGCCAAGCAGAATGAGGCCACCAAACAGACCGAAATCGAGAAGATCTCCGGTCTGCTGACCGACCTCCAGGCGAGTGCCGAGGCCGCAGCCACGTCGTCGCAGATTGCTGCGGAGGCCTACCGCGTGACCCAGGACGCGCTCGACGCTGCAACCACGCGCGAGGCCGCGCTCACCGAGCAAGTGGCGACCGCGCAGACCACGGCCGCAACCTCCAAGATGCGCGCCGGCCTGATCGCGGCGCACCTGAACAAGGCCGGTGCCGGCGGACTCTCCCTCAACCTCTTTCTGAACGGCAATACAGCCGACGACCTGCTGCACCAGCTCGGCACCGCGAGCAAACTCAGCGAGCAGTCCGAAGCCATCTATGGCGAGGCACTGCAGGACAAGAACACCGCGGAATCCCTCGGCGCGCAGGCGGCAGCCGCGAGCGATGAGCGCGAGCGCCTCACCGAAGAATCCAAGAGCACCTTCGACGCGGCAAACCGCGCGGCCAGCGCCACGCAGACGGCGTACGACGTGGAGCAGAAGAAGTCGAGCGAACTCTATGAGCAGCTGGCCATGCTCAAAGACACCACGGCCGAGGAAGAGCGCAGCTACCAAACCGGGCTCGACGCAGCAGCCTCGGCCAGGGCGTTCGCCGCAGCACAGGCCAACGCCGCGCGCATCGCGGCGGCCGCCGCTGCCCAGGCACCGGCGGCTCCCGCCGCACCGGCGGCACCGGCTCCAGTTGCCCCGCCCGCGTCGGGCGGAGGCAGCAGCTCGGGCGGCTCGAGTTCGGGCGGCAGCAGCTCCGGCGCCGGGACCGGCGGCAGCGCCCCGATCCCCAACGCAAACGCGGTGAGCACCGCCGTGAACTTCGCTCGCGCGCAGCTCGGTGACCGCTATGTGCTCGGCGGCGCGGGGCCCAACGTCTGGGACTGCTCGGGCCTCACGAAGGCAGCGTACGCCGCCGCGGGAATCTACATCGGCACCCACTCGGCCACCAACCAGTACAACACCATGGCTGCACAGGGAAAGCTCGTGTCCTTCTCCCAGGTGGCCGTGGGCGACCTCGTGTTCTGGGGTGGTCGCGGCGACTACTACCACGTGGCTATCTACATGGGCGGCGGGCAGATTCTGGAAGCCCCGAACCCCAACGCGCCGGTGCGCATCCACAGCATCTGGAGCTTCGGCGACGTGTCGCCGTACGTGGGTCGACCCTCGTCCTAACACGCCGGCAGTAGGCACAAAAACAGGCCCCGGAGCACTGCTCGGGGGCCTGTTTTGTACTGGGGGCTAGTGGCCCTCTGCGGCGAGCTTCGCCACGCCGTCGCGCACGATCTGGTCGGCTTCGGCGGCGTCGCCCCAGCCCTCAGTCTTGACCCATTTGCCGGGCTCAAGGTCTTTGTAGTGCTCGAAGAAGTGCTCGATTTCCTTGCGGGTGTACTCGGGAATGTCGAGCAGGTCCTGAATGTGATCCCAGCGCGGGTCGCCGGCGGGAACTCCGATGACCTTGGCGTCAGAGCCGCCATCGTCGGTCATGTTGAACACGGCGACGGGGCGTACGGATACGCCGACGCCGGGGAACAACGGGTAGTCGAGCAGTACGAGCACGTCGACGGGATCGCCGTCGAGGCCCAGTGTGTTCTCGAAGTAGCCGTAGTCGGTGGGGTACATGAAGCTCGTGTACAATACCCGGTCGAGGTACACCCGACCGGTCTTGTGATCGACCTCATACTTGTTGCGGCTCCCGCGGGGGATTTCGATGACTGCGTCGTATTCTGCCATTGCCTTGTTTCTCCCTTGATCTACGTCTGCGGCTAACGTTACTGGATGCAGTCTGAACGCCGTCCACGCCTGACCCCGTCCATCGCCGACGTGCGCCGGGCCGTGCGCACAGTTTTCACCGTGGCCCCAGCGTCGACCTTCGTGCTGGTCGGGCTGAGCGGGGGAGCCGATTCCCTCGCGCTGGCCGCCGCGACCGCTTTCGAAGCGCGGCGTTTCGGTGCGCGCGCCGGTGCCGTGATCGTTGACCATGGACTCCAAACCGGGTCAGCGGATGTCGCGGCTGCCGCCGGAGACCAGGCTCGCCGGCTGGGCCTCGCGCCCGTTCTGGTGGTCAGTGTGCAGGTCGGCACAGATTCCGGCCCTGAAGCGGCGGCCCGCGCTGCCCGCTATGCCGCGTTCGAGCGCGCCCTCGCGGAGACAGGCGCGGACGCGGTGCTGCTCGGACATACCCTCGATGACCAGGCCGAGACTGTACTTCTCGGCCTGGCCCGCGGATCGGGGCCCACCAGCCTGCGCGGAATGAGCGTCCGAAACGGACGCTACCTGCGGCCCCTGCTCGGCATCCGTCGTGCCCAGACCCGTGAGTTCTGCGCCGACAGCGGCCTGGAGCCTTGGCACGACCCGCAGAACCTCGACCCGGCCTACGCCCGCGTGCGCGTGCGCGAAACCGTGCTGCCGGTACTCGAACACGAACTCGGACCCGGCATCAGCGAGGCACTCGTTCGCACTGCCGACGCCCTGCGCGAAGATTCCGACGCCCTCGACGCCCTCGCCCGCGAGGTGCTGGGCTCGTCGTGGACGGGCACAGGGGAGGACGGGCGCATTGCCGTTGACACACTCGCGACGCTGCCGGCCGCGGTGCGGCAACGCGTCATCCGCTTCGGTGTCGAGGCACAGTTCGGCGCCACCCTCGAACGAACGCACACTGTCGCCGTCGCCAGGCTGGTCACCGATTGGCACGGTCAGGAAGCTCTCCACCTGCCAGGCGTTAGAGTTGTCAGGCAGGACGGCGTGTTGATTTTCGCCGATCTTGGACACGCTTTCGAGTAAAAGGACTGCCCCGCTCCCATGGAACCTCGCGACATTGACGGCGACCTCACCGAAATTCTGATCAGCGAGGAGCAGATTCACTCCAGACTCGCCGAGATGTCTCGCCAGATCGAGGCGGACTACGCGGGCAAAGACCTGCTGCTCGTGGGAGTGCTCAAGGGCGCCGTCATGGTGATGGCAGACCTGGCCCGCGAACTGCATCACCCCATCACTATGGACTGGATGGCAGTGAGCTCCTACGGCTCCGGCACCACATCGAGCGGCGTCGTGCGTATTCTCAAAGACCTCGACACCGACCTGACCGGCCGCCACGTGTTGATCGTGGAAGACATCATCGACTCCGGCCTGACGCTGTCGTGGCTGATCGCCAACCTGAACTCCCGCGGACCGGCATCCGTTGAAATCTGCGCCCTGCTGCGCAAGCCCGACGCCGCCAGGGTCGAAATCGATGTGAAATACGCTGGCTTCGACATCCCCAACCAGTTCGTCGTGGGCTACGGACTCGACTACGACGAAAAGTACCGTAACCTGCGTTCCGTGGGCGTGCTCGCCCCTCACGTCTATTCGTCAACCAGCGTGTGAAATAGGGGAACACCCGTTCCCTATTCTTCTTTAGGCGAACACACACCCTTCCCCCAGTGCCGGCACGCTAGCTTAGGAGCACCATGAACGTCAAGAAGCTTCTTCGCGGACCTATTCTCTACATCGTGCTGGCCGTCATCGCAGTGTGGGTGGGATCCAGCCTCATCACCATGTCCGGATTTCGTGAGGTCACCACCCAGGAAGGGTTGGAGTTCCTCAAGAACGGGCAGGTGTCCGAGGCCAAGATCGTCGACGGCGAACAGCGTGTCGACCTCACGCTCTCTAATGCCGCGGGTGACCTCGGCACCCAGGTGCAGTTCAACTACGTGTCCCAGCGTGGCGAAGAAGTCGTCAACGCGGTGAATGCCGCCAATCCCAAGGACGGCTTCACCGACGAGGTGCCGCAGCCGAACGTGCTCCTGTCGGTGCTTGGGTTCCTGCTGCCGGTGCTGCTGATCGGCGCGTTCTTCTGGCTCATGCTCTCTGGCATGCAGGGCGGCGGAAACAAGGTGATGCAGTTCGGCAAGTCGAAGGCCAAACTCGTGTCGAAGGAAAGCCCTCAGGTGACCTTCGCTGACGTGGCCGGCTCAGACGAGGCCATCGAAGAGCTCGAAGAAATCAAGGACTTCCTCAAGGAACCGGCCAAATTCCAGGCAGTCGGCGCGCGAATACCGAAGGGCGTTCTGCTCTACGGCCCTCCCGGAACCGGTAAAACGCTGCTGGCCCGCGCCGTTGCGGGCGAGGCGAGCGTGCCGTTCTATGCCATCTCAGGTTCGGACTTCGTGGAAATGTTCGTGGGTGTGGGCGCCAGCCGTGTTCGCGACCTGTTCCAGCAGGCCAAGGAAAATGCCCCGGCCATCATCTTCATCGATGAGATCGATGCCGTGGGGCGCCACCGTGGCGCCGGCATGGGCGGCGGCCACGACGAGCGCGAGCAGACCCTCAACCAGCTGCTGGTCGAGATGGACGGCTTCGACGTGAAGGCTAACGTCATTCTGATCGCCGCAACCAACCGCCCCGACATCCTCGACCCCGCGCTGCTTCGCCCGGGCCGGTTCGACCGGCAGATCGGCGTCGACGCGCCGGACATGCTCGGTCGCAAGCACATCCTCGAGGTGCACTCCAAGGGCAAGCCGATGGCTCCCGGCGTGGACCTCGAGGTGCTCGCCCGCAAGACGCCCGGGTTCACTGGAGCCGACCTCGCCAACGTGCTCAATGAGGCCGCGCTGCTCACTGCGCGTTCCAACGCGCAGCTCATCGACAACCGTGCCCTTGACGAGGCCGTCGACAGAGTGATGGCTGGCCCTCAGCGCCGCTCCCGCGTGATGCGGGACAAGGAAAAGCTCATCACGGCCTACCACGAGGGTGGGCACGCTCTCGTGGCCACGGCCATGCGCAACACCGACCCTGTCACCAAGATCACGATCCTCCCGCGCGGCCGCGCCCTGGGCTACACGATGGTCATGCCGCTGGAAGACCGCTATTCCGTGACGCGTAACGAGCTGCTCGACCAGCTCGCCTACGCCATGGGCGGTCGCGTCGCGGAAGAGATCATCTTCCACGACCCCACCACAGGCGCATCCAACGACATCGAGAAGGCCACCGCCACGGCGCGCAAGATGGTCACCGAGTTCGGAATGAGCAGCGCCGTCGGCCCGCTCAAGCTCGGCCAGGGATCGGGCGAGGTCTTCCTCGGCCGCGACATGGGGCACCAGCGCGACTACTCGGAGCGTCTCGCCGAGCGCGTCGACAACGAGGTGCGCCAGCTGCTCGAAGACGCCCACGACGAGGCATACGAGGTTCTGATCAAGAACCGAATCATCCTCGACGAACTCGCCGCAGCCCTGCTCGAACACGAAACCCTCGATCAGCACGCTCTCGCCGATCTCTTCACCAATGTGGAAAAGCTGCCGCCGCGCCCGCAGTGGCTCTCGAGTGACAAACGACCGGTCTCCGACGTTCCGCCTATCGAGATGCCGGCTCCCAAAGCACCGATCGATGAGGGTGTCGTCGACGGCGGAGTGACAAGCGGTGACGAAGCCACGGTCACACCCCAGCGTTCGCCTAACCGCAACCCGCGTCCAGCGACCGCGTAGGTCGCGACATGGGGGTCGACAGGGCGCGCATCGAGGCGGCTGTTTCAGAGATTCTGGCGGCGATCGGCGAGGACACCGACCGCGAGGGCCTGGAGTCCACGCCGAAGCGGGTAGCGGATGCCTACGCCGAGTTCTTCGGCGGACTAGACCGGAATCCGCTCGATCACCTGCGAGACTCGATTCCGGTGGGCCCGCACACCGGGGAACTCGTGTTGCTGCGAGACGTGGCGTTCCGATCGATCTGCGAGCATCACCTACTGCCCTTCCTTGGCACTGCGCACGTGGCCTACCTGCCGAACAAGCGCGTAGTCGGCCTCGGCCGCCTGCCCGCCGTGGTTGAGACCATTTCGGCGCGCCCGCAGTTGCAGGAGCGTTTGACCGAAGAAATTGCGGAGGCCCTTCAGGAAGGCCTCAACCCGCTCGGGGTGCTCGTGGTTCTCGACGCCGTGCACGGCTGCGTCGGCACCAGGGGGCCGCGCCAGGCGAGCAGCTCCACCGTGACGATGGCCAGCCGAGGAACTCTCTCCGACCCGGTGGCGCGGGCGGAAATCATCGCGTTGATTGCGGCCGGTTCGTGACTCTCATCATGGGCGTGCTCAACGTCACGCCCGACTCCTTCAGCGATGGCGGTCGGTGGGCCGGAGCGGATGCCGCCATTGAGCACGGCCTGCACCTCGCCGCCCAGGGTGCCGACGTGGTGGACGTGGGCGGGGAATCCACCCGGCCGGGAGCGACCAGGGTGACCCCGGCCGACGAACGGTCTCGCGTGATCCCCGTGATCACGGAACTCGCTCGCCACGGAGTGCGCATCAGCGTGGACACCCTCAATGCGAGCACGGCGGAGGCCGCAGTGGCCGCAGGCGCAAGCATTATCAATGACGTGTCCGGGGGACTGGCCGACCCACTGATGGCCGGGGTCGCCGCGCGCAGCGGGCGTACCTACGTGGCCATGCACTGGCGAGGCCATGCCCAGGAGATGGGCTCGAACGCGAATTACACCGACGTCGTGGCCGACGTGCGCGCTGAGCTCGCTGCCCGGGTGGCCGCTCTCACGGCGGCGGGTGTGAAGCGGCGTGACGTGGTGTTGGATCCGGGCCTCGGCTTTGCCAAGGAAGCGGAGCACGACTGGGAACTGCTCGCGAACCTGGCGGCCTTCGATGACCTGGGGCTTCCCGTGATGGTGGGGTCCAGTCGCAAACGGTTCGTGGCGGCGGTGCTGTCGGCGGAGGCATCCGTTCTCTCCCGCGACCTGCCGACCGCCGTGATCAGCGTTCTCGCTGCACAGGCGGGGGCGTGGGCGGTGCGCGTGCACGACGTGTCGGCCACCCGCACCGCGTTCAACGTTCTGGCACGCGTGGCCGAGGCCCGGCGCGACTCGACCATCGGCGACTCGGCGCGGTCCCGCTCATGAGCCACAATGGAGTCATGACGGACTCGATCACCCTTACCGGGCTGCGCGTCAACGCGCACCACGGCGTCTACGACTTTGAACGAGAAAACGGCCAGGACTTCATCATCGATGTCACGGTGTGGCTCGACCTGCGCCGGGCGGCCGCGAGCGACGACGTGGCGACCACGATCCACTATGGCGAGCTTGCCAACGAGGTGACCGAGGCCGCCCGGCGCAACCCGGTGGACCTGATCGAGACTGTCGCCGAGCGGATCGCCGCCGTTGTGCTGCTGCATCAGGCCGCCGACCGTGTGCAGGTGACGGTGCACAAGCCGCAGGCGCCCATCGAGGTGCCGTTCACGGATGTTGCGGTGCGCATCGAGCGGACGCGCGCATGAGCGTGGCGACCGGCGCTCACGTGGTGTTGGCCCTCGGCAGCAACCTCGGCGACCGCACGGCGACTCTCGCCGCCGCCGTGCGCGACCTGTGCGCGGTTCCCGGCTTTGAGCTTGAGGCAGTCTCCCCGACGTTCGAATCGGCGGCAGTGAAGCTCGACGGGGTCGATGACGCCGCTCCCCGATATTTCAATTCGGTGGTGACCGGTAATTTCGCCGGATCACCGCATGACCTGCTCTCCGCCGTGAACCATATCGAGGCCCAACACGGGCGAGTGCGGACCCAGCGGTGGGGCGACCGCACCCTCGATATCGATATCATCGCCGTGGGCGCGCTGCACATCGACGACGCCCTACTCACCCTTCCGCACCCGCGCGCCTGGGAACGCGACTTCGTGCTTGCGCCCTGGCTATGCATCGACGCGGACGCCGTGATCCCCGGCCGCGGCCCCATCAGCGATCTGCTTGCCGCTACTCGGAACACCGTCATGCCGGTGGCCGACCAGACAGGGGCGTCATGAAGCGCACTCACGCCACGCCCCTGATCGGCCTCGGCCTCGCCGGACTCGTGCTGGGGTTTCTCCTCGAACTCGGTGCCGCGGCATCAGGTTCGGCCATCATCGTTCCGCCCGTGACCCTGCCGCTCACCCTGGTGGCGATGGCGGCCATCGTGGTCGTGCTCGCCTGGCGCGTGCGTCGATCGACCCGGCGTCGGGGCGCGCGGCGTATGGATCCGTTCTGGGCCATGCGCGTCGCCGTTCTCTCGAAAGCATCGAGCCTGAGCGGGGTGCTTCTTCTCGGAGCCGGCCTCGGAATCGTCGTGTACATTCTCACGCGCACCGTCGTGGCGGCGATGCCCTCGCTGTGGCTCGCTATCGCCACGGCCGTAGGTGCCCTGCTGCTGCTCGTGGGCGGACTCCTGGCGGAGTACTTCTGCACCCTGCCTCCCGACAAAGACCCCACCAAGTCCGGCGACAAACCGAACGGAGACGTTCCCGGTGGCGCACGTGTCTGAGCTTCCTGAGTTCACCCCGCCGTCTGCTGACTCCGTTGTCGAGCCGCCCGCCCGCCTCGACCTGCCAGAAGTCGGCGACTGGCAGCGGGTCGCGCCGCGCTACGTCGTGGTCGAAATCGTCGGAACGGTCGTCTTCGGCCTCGTCGTCTGCGGCGGTGCGGCCCTGCTCTGGCTGCTCGCCGATTTTCGCTGGGCCCTCTACGCCGGCGCGGCCTTCGCCCTCTTCACGATCATCAGCGTCATCATCGAACCTCGCCGGGTACGGTCGATCGGATACCAGCTTCGCGCCGACGACCTGCTGTTCCGTCGTGGCATCATGTTCCAGCGCTTCGTGTCGGTGCCCTACGGCCGCATGCAGCTCGTGGACATCACGCGTGGTCCGGTGGCCCGATGGCTGGGACTCGCCGACTTGAAATTCGTCACCGCTGCCGCCACGTCGGGCGTGGCGATCCCCGGGCTCGATGAAGCCGTGGCAGAGGCCCTCCGTGACCGCCTGGTCGAGTTGGCCGAGAGCCGCCGGGCCGGGCTGTGACGCTCCCGGTCGATCCCACCGGCGATCCGCCTGCCGGCCCGCCCGCCAGCCCGCCTGTCGACCCCGAGGGTTCGCCCGCGCAGCTTGCCGTTCCGCTTGCTGTTCCGTCGATCACGGACGGCGAGTGGCACCGGCTGCACCCGGCGACCCCGTTGCTCCGGGGCGGCATCTTCATCGTTGCGGTTCTCGGATTCGTTATCGCCAACCTGCGCGAACGCCTCGTGGAGTTCTTCTTCAATGAGCCGCACCACGGGGGAGACCCCCTCGACGAGATCGTGAACCGGGGGGCCGTCGGTTGGGCGCTGCTGGGCGTTGCGGCCGTGCTCATCGTCATTCTCGTGGTGTTCTGGCTCTCTTGGCGCATGCACACCTTCCGGGTGACAGCCGAGGTCGTGGAGGTTCGCAGCGGCGTGGTGTTCCGCAGCAGCCGCCGGGCGCGCCTCGACCGTGTGCAGGGTGTCAATCTGGTGCGCCCCTTCATTCCCCGGCTGTTCGGCGCCGCCAGGCTCGAGGTGAGCGTGGCGGGCCAGGACGGCAACGTGCAGCTCGCCTACCTGGGCTCCGCGCTCGCCGACGGCCTGCGCCGTGACATTCTGCGCCTCGCCTCGGGACTGCGTCAAGCGCCGCACAGCGCACCGGCCGCCGTCACGGAAATGGATGCCGCTGGCCCCGTCCCGGAAACCGGCGACGCGCCCGGCGCCGGTTTCGGGGCAGCGTCGCTCGGCGCGCTGGCGCACACTCGGGTAAACGAGTTCATGGCCCCCGAACTCGACCCCGACGCCGCGCCCCCCGAGTCCGTCGTGCGCATCCCGCCTGGCCGCCTCATCGGCTCGCTCGTCTTCAGCGGCTTCACGGTCTTCCTGCTGATCGCCGTCACCGGTCTCATCGTGAGTGTGGCGGTGGGAAGCAGTGAATGGTTGCTCTTCGCCATTCTTCCGGGAATCATCGCCAGCGTCGGCTACTACTTCTCGCGATTCACCAAGTCCCTGCGGTACAGCATCGCCGCAACGCCTGAGGGCGTGCGCGTGGGCTTCGGCCTGTTGTCCACGAGCAGCGAAACCCTTCCCGCCGGTCGCATTCACGCCATTGGGGTGTCGCAGCCCCTGTTGTGGCGCCCCTTCGGCTGGTGGCAGATTCAAATAAACAAGGCCGGACAGTCAACGAACCAGGGCGCCGCGGGCGGGGCGAATACCCTGACACTGCCCGTCGGCACCCTCGAGGACGTGGCCAGGGTACTGGAACTGCTGGTGCCCGGCTTCGAGCAGCAGCACGACCTCATCGCCCGCGGCCTGCTCTCCAGGGGCGGCAGCGACGGGTTCACGAACGCTCCTCGATCGGCCCGCTGGCTTCGTCCGTTCTCCTGGCGCCGCACAGGATACGCCATGTGGGGCAACGTGGCCCTGCTCCGACGAGGCGTCGTGTCGCGCGAACTCATCCTGGTTCCGCTCGCCCGACTGCAGAGCGTGCGCATCTCGCAGGGCCCCATCCAGAGGCGACTCGGGCTTGCCCATGCCCACCTGCACACCGTGGCCGGCCCGGTCACAGCGACGGTGAGCAACATGCACCGAGACGAGGCTGTGCGCCTCTTCGACGTGGTATCCACTGGGGCCATTTCGTCTGCCGACCTGGACACCAGCGTCGCGAGCACCCCCACGACAGGACCGACGCAATGACAGGAGCACTACAGTGACGCAGCGACCGGGACGACTCGGCGTGGGAATCATCGGCGCTGGTCGGGTCGGTCCGATCCTCGGTGCCGCCCTCGCCGGCGCCGGACACGCCATCGTGGGCATCAACGCCATCTCGCAGGCGAGCCGTGATCGGGCAGAAGTCATCCTGCCCCTTGTTCCCATTCTCACCGTTCCGCAGATCGTCGAGCGCAGCGAACTCGTGATCCTCGCAGTTCCCGACACCGAGCTCGAAGGCCTTGTGAGCGGCCTCGCAGCCACCAGAACGTGGCGGCCGGGTCAGCTCGTGCTGCACACGTCAGCTCGCTACGGTATCGACGTTCTCGCCCCCGCCCTGGCCGGGGGTGCGATCCCACTCGCCATCCACCCCGCGATGGCCTTCACGGGAACAAGTCTCGACCTCACGCGACTCACAGACAGCTACTTCGCGGTCACCGCGCCGGCCCCGGTTCTGCCGATCGGACAGGCCCTCGTCGTGGAGATGGGTGGGGAGCCGATCATCGTGGCCGAAGGGGACCGGGCGAGCTACGCGGAGGCCGTCGAGACGGCGACCGCGTTCTCCACATCGATCGTGGAGCAAGCCACCCGTCTGCTCTCCGATATTGGCGTCGAGAGTCCAGGTGCTGTCATCGGCCCGCTCGTGCGGTCGGCCATGGAGAATGCGCTCGGCCGTCTGAGCCCTGAACCGTTTGATCTGACCGCACTCGACGGTCTGCAGGAGCGTACTCTTCGTGACAGGCTTGACGACGGCCCGCGCGAACGATTCAACGAACAAGACCCGGAGGACGAGTGACTGTGCTCACCATGCCAGAAGTCATTGGCACCATTGACGACCTGCGCAACCGACTGGGTGAGACCCGCGACAGGGCTGCCATGGTGGGCGGTGACACCCGCGTCGTGCTCATACCCACCATGGGCGCACTGCATGATGGGCACATGGCTCTGATTCGCCGGGCCAAGCAGCTCGGTGACATCGTCTTCGTCTCCATCTTCGTGAACCCACTGCAGTTCGGTGTCGGCGAAGACCTCGACCGCTACCCGCGCACCCTCGACGCCGACCTTCACGCGCTCGCCGCCGAGGGAGTGCCGTTCGTGTTCGCGCCGAGCGCCCGCGAAATGTACCCGGCCGGCACCAACGACACCCGCGTCGTCGCGGGGCCGGTCGGCTCGCTGTACGAAGGAGCTGCCCGTCCCGGACACTTCGACGGCATGCTCACTGTCGTCGCGAAACTCCTCAACATCGTCATGCCGGATGCCGCTGTATTCGGTCAGAAAGACGCGCAGCAGGTCTTCCTCGTGCAGAGCATGGTGGCCGACCTCAACGTGCGCGTCGCCATCGAGGTGGTGCCCACGGTGCGCGAAACAAGCGGGCTGGCCCTCTCGAGCCGCAATCGAAACCTTGATCCGGCCGAGCTCGAGGCCGCCGCGGCGCTGTACGCCGGGCTGACAAAGGCCCAGCTGGCCGCCGCAGACGGGCCCCAAGCCGCCCTCGCCGCGGCGCATGCGATCATCGACGCCCAGCCGTTGGTTAAACTGGACTATCTCGTTGTCGTTCATCCTCAGACCTACCGTTCGGTGGAACCCGACTACCGCGGGCCGGCCAGAATGTTGGTCGCCGCGATAGTGGGCTCCACCCGCCTCATCGACAACTTTTCACTCGACCTGGCCTGACGGCCGGCAGCACCCCGCGCATCCAGCACCGCGCACCCCGTACGTGACCGACCGACACACACCGAGCCCACCGCGAACCATCCGGCGGGCCCTGGCAATGGAGACCCGCATGAGCATGAACCCCGACGCCGAGCTCACCCCCGCCGAGATGAACGAGCAGAAGCTCGTGCGTCTGGGTAAGCGAGATCGCCTGAATGCTGCGGCCACCTCACCAGCCGGCGGCGCGTACCCGGTGTCAGTTCCCGTCACCGACACTATCCCGGCGGTTCGTGCCCGGTTCGGCGACCTCGAAGCGGATGCCGTGACCGGCGTTACGGTCGGCCTCGCCGGCCGCGTGGTGCACTCCCGAAACACCGGCAAGCTGTGTTTCGCAAGCCTGCAGTCCGGCGACGGCACCCGCATTCAGGCCATGGTCTCCCTCGGCGAGGTGGGCGATGAGTCGCTCGCCGCGTGGAAGGATCTCGTCGACCTCGGCGACCACGTGTTCGTCTCCGGCCAGGTCATCTCCAGCCGCCGCGGTGAGTTGTCGATCATGGTGAGCGAGTGGCAGATCGCCGCCAAGGCGCTGCTGCCCCTGCCCAACCTGCACACCGAACTCAGCGAAGAGACCCGCGTGCGCAGCCGCTACCTCGACCTGATCAACCGCGAGCAGGCGCGCAGCAACGTGATCGCCCGCTCGAAGGCCGTCGCGAGCCTGCGGAAGACGTTCACCGACCTCGAATTTCTGGAGATCGAAACGCCGATGTTGCAGGTGATGCACGGCGGGGCATCCGCTCGCCCGTTCGCCACGCACAGCAACGCCTTCGACACCGAGCTGTTCCTGCGCATCGCACCGGAGTTGTTTCTCAAGCGGGCCGTCGTCGGCGGCATCGACCGCGTCTACGAGATCAACCGCAACTTCCGCAACGAGGGCGCCGACTCCACGCACTCGCCTGAGTTCGCCATGCTTGAGGCGTATGAGGCGTACGGCGACTACAACTCGATCGCGGACCTCACCCAGAAGCTGATCCAGGACGCCGCTTTCGCTATCGCCGGATCACACGTTGTCACCTGGGCGGACGGCACCGAATTCGACCTCGGCGGCGACTGGGCACGCATCAGCATGTATGACAGCCTCTCGGCTGCGGCCGGTATCACGATCACGCCCGAGACGCCGATCGAGGAGCTCAAGGCCCTCGCAGCGCGCGAGGAACTTGAGATCGACCACCCGATCCACGGCAAGTATGTGGAGGAGCTGTGGGAGCACTTCGTGAAGGGTGACCTCACCCGGCCCACCTTCGTGATGGACTTCCCCATTGACACGAGCCCGCTTGTGCGCGGCCACCGGTCGATCGCCGGCGTCGTCGAGAAGTGGGACCTCTACGTGCGCGGCTTCGAACTCGCGACAGGCTATTCCGAGCTCGTCGACCCCGTCATTCAACGCGAGCGTTTCGTCGAACAGGCTCGACTGGCCGCAGACGGCGACCCTGAGGCTATGCGTCTCGACGAAGAATTCCTGCGTGCCCTCGAGCACGGCATGCCGCCGACCGGTGGCATGGGCATGGGCATCGACCGGATGCTGATGGCCCTGACCGGGCTCGGCATCCGTGAAACCATCCTGTTCCCCCTCGTGAAGTGAGTGTGCGATGAGCTATCTGCCCAAAGGCGAACTTGAGCCGGAGAAGCCCGACAAGAACGGCCGTAAGCCGCCGTCGCAGAGCAGAATCGCGCTCTGGATCGTCGTCAGCGGGGTGGGCCTTTACCTCGTGGGCAGTGGCCTGTACGGCATTCTCACGAAGTAGCGCTGTAGTCTAAGAAGGTGATTGAGAACTTCTGGGGTAACGCGCTCTTCTCGGTTGTGCCCACCATTTTTCTGGGACTGCTGTTCTGGGGTTTGCTGCGCTCAATTCTGCGGGCTGACCGCACCGAGCGGAAGGTCTACGCCCGCATGGAAGCCGAAGAACGCGAGCGTCTCGGTCTAGACAAGCCCGCCACCTAATTCCACATGTTCGGTTTCGATGGCCTGACCATCACCGTACTGCTGGCTTTCATCATCGACTTCGCGGTGAGAATCGTGGCGATCATTGTCGTGCCGCGCAACCGACGGCCCATGTCGGGCATGGCGTGGTTGCTCACGATCTTCTTCATCCCGTACGTGGGCGTGCTGCTCTTTCTGCTCATCGGCTATCGAACGCTTCCGAAGAAGCGGCTGGCCAAGCAGGAGGAGATCAACAGGTTCATCCGCGAGAGCACCGAGGGTATGGAACGCGTGGACCGCGACCAGCCATGGCCTAGCTGGCTTGAATCCGTCGTGGAGCTCAACCGCAACCTCGGCGCCATGCCGCTCGTCGGTGACAACCGCGCGAGCCTCCTTGGCGAGTACCAGGAGTCGATCGACACGATGATCGCGGACATCGATGCGGCACGCAAGTATGTGCACGTTGAGTTCTACATCCTGTCACTCGACACCACCACAGCGCCGTTTTTCGACGCCCTGGAGAACGCCGTCACCCGCGGCGTCACCGTGCGCGTGCTGATGGACCACATCCAGTCCATGCGCAAGCCCGGCTTCCGGCAGACCAAGCAGCGTTTGACGGATGCCGGGGTGAGCTGGGAGCTGATGTTGCCGGTGCAGCCGCTGCGCGGAAAATGGCAGCGGCCCGATCTGCGCAATCATCGCAAGCTGCTGATCGTCGACGGTCTCGTTGGTTTCATGGGCTCACAGAACATCATCGACCGTTCTTACAACATGCGCCGCAACATCCGCCGTGGCCTGCAGTGGAAAGACCTGATGACCAGGGTCGAGGGGCCGATCGTGCTCGGGCTCAACGCGATCTTCATCACCGACTGGTACAGCGAGACCGACGAGCTGCTCACCCGCGATGTGGAGCCGACGGTGCCGAACCTCGGTCTGGAGGGCCTCGACTGCCAGGTGGTGCCGAGCGGCCCGGGGTTCAAGGGTGAGAACAACCTGCGCCTGTTCCTCGCGATGCTGTACTACGCGCAGGATCGAATCATCATCACGAGCCCGTACTTCGTGCCCGATGAGGCCATGGCCTACGCGATCACCACGGCGACACAGCGCGGAATCCACGTGGAGCTGTTCGTCTCCGAGATCGGCGACCAGGCCCTCGTCTACCATGCGCAGCGCTCCTACTATGAGGAGTTGCTCACGGCCGGTGTGCACATCTACATGTACCAGGCGCCGTACATCCTGCACGCCAAGCACTTCACGATCGACGAAGACGTGGCGGTGATCGGCTCAAGCAACATGGACATGCGCTCCTTCAGCCTCAACATGGAAGTGTCACTCATGGTGCGTGGCAAGTCTTTCGTTCAGGACCTGCGCAAGATGGAAGACGGCTACCGGGCCAACAGCACAGAACTCACGCTCGAGACCTGGCTCAAGCAGCCGCTGCGCTCGACAGTGCTCGACAACCTCGCGCGACTGACCTCCGCCGTTCAGTAGCCCGCCGTCAGTCAGTGTCGCGCGCGCTGGCCGCGGCCTCGACGGGCACGAATTCTGCTTCTGCCTCCTCCGGTGTCTGCACCTCGTGCGCCTCGGGACGCATCAGCAGTTCCAGCAGCACGATGACCACGATGCTGATGAGCACGGTCCAGCCGATCACGCCCGGCGTCAGCGGGCGGACGAACACGATCACGGCTGCGGCCACCACGACGACGGCCACCCGGACGACGCGCCGGACGCTGTACAGCCAGACTCCGAACCGGCCGGTCGTCACACCACCGCGTTCAGCGGACGCGCGGGCCAGGGCGGCGCCGTGCACCGTGGCGCGACGCAGGTTGCGGCCACCGGTGAAGGGACCCGCGAGGTAGGCCACCACGGCCACGCCGAACCCCACGAGACCCACCGACAGGGCGGTACTGAAGAGGTAGGGCGTGACGGCGTCGTAGAACGCCTGCGCGGCGCCGATCGGGAGGTAGGCGGGGGACACCGTGTTCACAAAGATGATGCGGCCGATGGACAACCCAGCGGCAAGAACAGCCATCATCAGGGCGAGGAAACTCCCCGCTAAGATCAGCGTGCGCGCCCGGCGCTTCGCGGTGAGCACTCCGGCCGCGAGAAACGCGAGAGCCACAATCGGCAGCCACACGCCGAGAGTGTTGAGCACTTCGTATCCGGTGCGTGCCTGCACGAGCGAGTCGGATTGAGCGACCTGGATGGTGCGGTCGATGCTCGGAATGTTCTGCGCGATCGTGAGGCCTTGGGCCACAAGTTCGGTCTTCACGGCGTCGATGATCGGGCCGATCTGAATGCCCAGCTCACCGTTGGGTCCGATGACCACGGTCCCCGACGTGTCTCCTTGCAAGGCCGCAATGAGCTGGGTGTGGCTCACCCGCAGGGTCTGTGCCCACACGTCGGCAAAGGCCTGCGAGGTGATCACCGACTCGGTGGTGCTGCGGATCAGCGATTCCACCCCCTGGGCGGCGGGGGCTTCGAAGAGTTGCAGGGCCGCCGCCGCGTTGGGTGGCAGGTTGAGGGTGGCGAGTCCGTCGAAGAGATCGCCGACGAGCGCGTTGATGTCGATTCGCTGGTCGATCTGCGTGACGATGTCGTCCACCAGCACCGCCTGCACCGCCGGGTCGGAGGCGAGGGGCGCGAATGTCGAGACGAAGCGTTCGGTATCGGTCACCTCTGTCTTCGTCCAGGCCGTGATGACGGCCGTCGGGGCCAGGAGCACGCCCACCGCTACGAGAAGAGCCGCCACGAATGCCCGACCGCGGTGGTGCTCCCGCTGGGTGGTGGTGACCGGCGCTGTGGGTTCGATCACGGCGGTGGCGGCGACCTGCTCGCGCAGCCGCGCGTTCTCGGCCGACAGGCGCGCGATCTCCCGCGCGGCATTTGCGGCTGTCGCGTCGCCCGGCTCCGCACCGCCCGCTGACTGGTCCATGGACTCCGCCTTCCATTCACGCTGGATGCCCCGCTGATTGCTGACACTATGGCCCCAATCGGGGGTCTTCGCCAGACCCGTGGACGAGGCTGCGGCATCCGCTGTGCAGACTTCCGTCACGCCTACGGCGAACAAAGCCGTACAACCCAGCCGGGCTGGTTACTCTCGATGTAACGGCACCAACTGCCCTGGCGCCAAGGGAGCGATCATATGTTTGAGAGATTTACCGACCGAGCTCGTCGCGTCGTCGTTTTGGCCCAGGAAGAGGCCAAGATGCTCAACCACAACTACATCGGCACGGAGCACATTCTGCTCGGTCTGATCCATGAAGGTGAAGGCGTTGCAGCCAAGGCTCTGGAGAGCCTCGGCATTTCGCTGGATGCCGTGCGCGAACAGGTGCAGGACATCATCGGTCAGGGTCAGCAGCAGCCCACCGGACACATCCCCTTCACGCCGCGTGCGAAGAAGGTTCTTGAGCTGAGCCTGCGCGAAGCGCTGCAGCTCGGCCACAACTACATCGGCACTGAGCACATCCTGCTCGGCCTCATCCGCGAGGGGGAGGGTGTTGCCGCTCAGGTTCTCGTGAAGCTCGGGGCAGACCTCAACCGCGTGCGCCAGCAGGTCATCCAGCTGCTGAGCGGCTACCAGGGTAAGGAGCAGGTGCAGGTCGGAGCCAACGAGCAGCCCGCCAACACAGCCGGCAGTCAGGTGCTCGACCAGTTCGGTCGCAACCTCACCCAGTCGGCGCGCGACAACAAGCTCGACCCGGTGATCGGGCGCGAGAAGGAGATCGAGCGGGTCATGCAGATCCTGTCTCGCCGCACCAAGAACAACCCCGTGCTGATCGGTGAGCCCGGCGTCGGCAAGACCGCCGTCGTGGAGGGTCTTGCCCAGGCCATCGTCAAGGGTGATGTTCCGGAGACGCTGAAAGACAAGCAGCTCTACTCCCTCGACCTCGGCTCGCTCATCGCCGGAAGCCGCTACCGCGGTGACTTCGAAGAGCGGCTGAAAAAGGTCACCAAGGAGATCCGCACCCGCGGCGACATCATCGTGTTCATCGACGAGATCCACACTCTCGTCGGTGCCGGCGCCGCAGAGGGAGCCATCGATGCCGCGAGCATCCTGAAGCCCCTACTGGCCCGCGGTGAGCTGCAGACCATCGGTGCGACGACCCTCGACGAGTACCGTAAGCACTTTGAGAAGGATGCAGCCCTCGAGCGCCGCTTCCAGCCGATCCAGGTCAACGAGCCGTCGCTGCCCCACACGATCAACATCCTCAAGGGCCTCCGGGACCGTTACGAGGCACACCACAAGGTGTCGATCACCGACGGCGCTCTCGTGGCAGCGGCGAACCTCGCCGACCGGTACGTGTCAGACCGTTTCCTGCCCGACAAGGCCATCGACCTGATCGACGAGGCCGGCGCCCGCCTGCGCCTGTCGATCCTGTCGAGCCCGCCCGAGCTGCGCGAATTCGACGAGAAGATCGCCGTGGTGCGCGCCGCCAAGGAACTCGCCATCGAGGAGCAGGACTTCGAGAAGGCGGCCGGGCTGCGCGACGAGGAGAAGAACCTCCTCGGCGAGCGTCTGCGCCTCGAGAAGAAGTGGAAGTCCGGAGACGTCAAGTCCACGGCGGTTGTCGACGAGGGCCTGATCGCCGAGGTGCTGGCCCAGGCCACCGGCATCCCCGTCTTCAAGCTCACCGAGGAAGAGTCCGCTCGCCTCGTGTTCATGGAGAAGGCGCTACACCAGCGCGTCATTGGTCAGGAAGAGGCCATCTCGGCGCTCGCCAAGACCATCCGTCGCACCCGTGCGGGCCTCAAGGACCCGAAGCGTCCCTCCGGTTCCTTCGTGTTCGCCGGCCCCACCGGCGTGGGCAAGACCGAGCTGGCCAAGGCGCTCGCCGAGTTCCTGTTCGACGACGAGGCTGCGATGATCTCACTCGATATGAGTGAGTACGGCGAGAAGCACACAGTGTCGCGTCTGTTCGGTGCTCCTCCCGGGTTCGTCGGCTTCGAAGAGGGCGGCCAGCTCACCGAGAAGGTGCGCCGCAAGCCGTTCTCTGTGGTGCTGTTCGACGAGATCGAGAAGGCTCACCCGGACATCTTCAACTCCCTGCTCCAGATTCTGGAAGAGGGCCGATTGACGGATGGCCAGGGACGCGTCGTCGACTTCAAGAACACTGTCATCATCATGACGACCAACCTCGGTACCAAGGACATCTCGGGTGGCCCCGTTGGTTTCCAGCTCGAGGGCGATTCGACCACCGGGTACGAGCGCATGGCCGGCAAGGTGAAAGACGAGCTGAAGAAGCACTTCAAGCCCGAGTTCCTCAACCGCGTCGACGAGGTCATCGTCTTCCCGCAGCTGACGAAGCCCGAGCTGCTTCAGATTGTCGACCTGTTCATCAAGCGTCTCGGCGTTCGCCTGCTCGACCGCGACATGACGGTTGAACTCACGGTCGCGGCCAAGGAACACCTGATCGAGGTGGGCTTCGATCCGACGCTCGGAGCACGTCCATTGCGTCGCGCGATCCAGCGCGAGGTCGAGGACCGTCTGTCGGAGAAGATCCTGCAGGGTGAGCTCAACGCGGGAGATCACGTTCACGTGGACTTCGTCGACGGCAAGTTCGTCTTCGTGACCACGTCTCGTTCAGAGGCCGTGGGTGTGGGAGTGAACACCTCGGCCAGCGTGGGCACAGGTCCGGCGACGCCAGACCTCGCCATCACGAGCGACTAGCACCAGCACTACCACCAGCACTACCACCAGCACTACCACCAGCACTACCACCACGAAGGCCCGGCAGTTTCTCTGCCGGGCCTTCGTCGCGCATCCGCTTGCCCGCTCCCTAGACTGGAGTTTTCCTCCTGAATGAGGAACGAGCGAGAGGCCGACCCTGTGAGCACATCCGAATACACGGTGCGTCGTGCGCGCACAAGCGACGTTCCCGGCATCCAGGCGCTCGTGGAGCCCCTCGTGCAGCAGCGCATCCTGCTCGGCAAGGACCTCGTCGTGTTTTATGAGGCGGTACAGGAATTTCGTGTTGCCGAAGACGCCGCCGGCAACCTGATCGGCTGCGGCGCCGTGCACGTGATCTGGGAGGACCTCGGCGAGGTGCGTACCCTGGCCGTGGATGCCGCGTGGCTCGGCCACGGGGTGGGCCATGCCCTGCTCGAGCGCCTCGAAGTGGACGCGCGCGAACTCGGCCTGAGCCGCCTGTTCTGCCTCACCTTCGAGGTGCCGTTCTTCAGCCGCAACGGCTTCGTCGATATGGGGACTGAAACTGTCGACCCGGCGGTGTATGCCGAGCTCGTGCGCTCCCACGACGAGGGTGTGGCCGAGTTTCTCGACCTCGCACGCGTGAAACCGAACACTCTGGGCAATACCCGAATGGTCAAGGCTGTGACTGCCCTGTCGGGATGAACGCCAGGAAAACTCTTTTCCGGAGCAGGTGCTCATGTGAGCAAAGTTTGTCGAGTTAACCTAATCGACACGTGGCCTAGCTAGTCTGCGAAGACCAGCCGGAGCTTTGCAAATTCATAGGGGAACCAATGAAACATCCGTCCAGGAGCGTTTCGACGCTCATTTCCGCGGCAGTTCTGGGAGTGAGCCTTGTGGCTGCTCCGTTGGTTGCCCTGCCCGCCGCCGCCAGCACAGACGGCACCGGCGTGATCATCAACGAGGCCTACCTGAACGGTGGCAGCGCCGGGGCCACCTACCTCCACAAGTTCGTGGAACTCTACAACCCCACTGCCGCCGACGTGTCACTCGATGGCACGTCCATCCAATACCGCTCGGCAACCGGTGTGGTCAATCCCACCGGCACGATCCCGTTATCTGGCACGATCGAAGCCGGTGGCTACTACCTGGTGCAGGGCAGCTCGAACGCCGCGAACGGTGCCGCGCTTCCCACTCCCGACGCCGCCCTCAGCGTCTCATTCGCCGGCGGGTCGGGAACGATCTTCTTCGCCGACCAGGCCACCGCGCTGACAACCCCGCCGGTCGGCTCGATCGTGGGCAACCCGGCGATCATTGATCTGCTCGGTTACGGCTCCTCCAACACGTATGAGGGCACGGCGTCGACCGCCGCATCCGTCACCACCTCGGTCAACCGCTCATCCTTCGTGGACAGCGATGTCAACGCTGCCGACTTCACGACCGCGGCCCCGACCCCCACGAACTCAGCAGGGGAAACTGCAGCGCCGGTCGAGCCGACTCCGACCGATACCCCCACACCCACGGACACCCCGGCGCCGACGGACGTCACTCCGATCAGCACGATCCAGGGCACGACGGACACGAGCCCCTTCGTCGGTTCCACCGTCAAGACCGAGGGAATCGTCACGGCGTCCTACCCGACCGGCGGACTTGCCGGGTTCTACCTGCAGACCGCCGGCACCGGCGGCATGATCGACCTCGGCACGCACACTGCGTCTGACGGCATCTTCGTTTACACGGGCACCCTCGCCGCATCCGTTGCCGTGGGCGACTACCTGTCCGTGACCGGAAACGTCACCGAGTACTACGGTCTCACCGAACTCAACGTGACGTCCCTCGCCGGTATCAGCGCACTGGATGACGCCGGAATCGTCGACCCGACGCCGGCCACGGTGGCGCTGCCCGAAACGGCTGCCGCGCGCGAGTCGCTCGAAGGCATGCTGATTGCGCCCCAGGGCGACTTCACCGTGACGAACAACTACACGACCAACCAGTACGCCGAGATCGGCCTCGCGGCCGGAACGACGCCGCTGGTCAACCCCACCGTCACCGCACGCCCCGGATCGGCCGAGTACACGACGGCCATCGCCGACAACGCCGCACGTGCCGTGACCCTCGATGACGGCGCGAGCACGAATTTCCTGTCGTCCGCGAATCAGGGCACCCCGGTTCCGTACCTCAGTCTGGCTGACCCTGTGCGCATCGGCGCTGCGGTGACCTTCACGAAGCCCGTCATTCTCGACTACCGCAACTCGGCTTGGAAGTTCCAGCCCACCGAGGCGCTGACCGCGGCCAACGCGTCCACCGTGCAGCCGGCCACCTTCTCCAACACCCGCAACGCGGCTCCCGAGGACGTGGGGGGCGACATCCGTCTCGCGAGCTTCAACGTGCTCAACTACTTCTCCACCGTGGGGACCTCGCTCAGCGGGTGCACCTACTACACCGACCGTGCCGGCGACCCGACGACGGTCCGCGGCGGCTGCCTGGCCCGAGGCGCGGCTAATGACGTGAACTTCGAGCGCCAGCAGGCCAAGATCGTTGAGGCTATCAACGCTCTCGACGCAGACGTGGTCTCGCTCGAAGAGATCGAGAACTCGGCGGCATTCGACAAGAACCGCGACGACGCCCTGTCCAACCTCGTGACGGCCCTCAACGCCGACGCCGGAAGCACAGTCTGGGGCTTCGCCGCCTCGCCGGCCACCCTCCCCGTATCGGAAGATGTCATCCGCACCGCCTTCATCTACAAGGTCGACACTGTTGAAACCGTGGGCGAATCGGTCATCCTGGCTGATTCGGTTGCCTTCAACGGGCGTGCACGCGAGCCCCTCGCGCAGGCGTTCCAGCTGGTCGGCGACGACAGCAGCTCCTTCCTCGCCATCGTGAACCACTTCAAGTCCAAGGGCTCCGGATCCGGCGCCGACGCGGACCAGGGCGACGGTCAGGGAGCTTCGAACGCCACGCGTGTCGAGCAGGCCACGGCGCTCGTGGCTTTCGCCGACGAGCGCACCACCACAACCGGGATCGAGAAGGTCTTCCTTCTCGGCGACTTCAACGCCTACGACCAGGAAGATCCGATCCGTGTCATTACCGACGCCGGCTACGTGAACCAGGGCGCCAAGACCGGCGAATACAGCTACGCCTTCGGCGGCACGGTCGGCTCGCTCGACCACGTGTTTGCGTCGCCCGAAGCGGATGCAACGGTGAACGACGTCGACATCTGGAACATCAACTCCGTCGAGTCGGTCGCCCTCGAGTACAGCCGCTACAACAACAATGTGACGGACTTCTACGCAGCCGATGCGTACCGTTCCTCCGACCACGACCCGGTCGTGCTCGGGCTCAACCTCGCAACTCCCACCTCGGTTGAGCTCAACCTGCTCAACATCAACGACTTTCACGGACGCATCGACTCCAACACTGTCAAGTTCGCCGGAACCATTGAGAAGCTGAAAGCCGAATACGGCGACGCCAACTCGCTCTTCCTCTCCGACGGCGACAACATCGGCGCGTCCCTGTTCGCCTCGGCGTCACAGAACGACCAGCCCACCATCGACGTGCTCAACGCCCTCGGCCTCGCGGCCTCTGGCGTGGGTAACCACGAATTCGACCAGGGCTTCGCGGACCTGACCGGCCGAGTGGCCGACGCTGCCGACTTCGACTACCTCGGTGCCAACGTCTACAACGTGGGCACGGAGACTCCCGCCATGAAGGAATACGTCATCATCGACGTGGACGGCGTCAAGGTGGGCGTGATCGGAACCGTCACGGAAGAGACCCCGTCGCTCGTATCGCCCAACGGCATTGCGAGCCTCAGCTTCGGAGACCCCGTCGCGGCTGTCAACCGCGTTGCCGCCCAACTCACCGACGGTGACCCGTCGAACGGCGAAGCGGATGTTCTGATCGCCGAATACCACGAGGGTGCCGGAGCGGGAACACCCGATGGCGCGACGCTGGAGCAGGAACTTGCCGCAGGCGGGGCCTTCGCCAGCATTGTCAACGACACGTCGGCTGAGGTCGACGCGATCTTCACCGGTCACACGCACAAGACGTACGCGTGGGACGCTCAGGTTCCCGGCGCGGCCGATGGCGTGACCCGCCCGGTGCTGCAGACGGGAAGCTACGGCGACAACGTGGGCCAGGTCGTGCTCAACTACGACATCGCGACCGGTGATACGACCACGGTGACGAACCGCAACGTGGCCCGCTCAACCACAGCTGACGCTGATCTCGTGGCCGCGTACCCGCGCGCCGCCGAGGTGGAGTCCATCACGAAGGCCGCGTTGGCCGAGGCGGCCATCCAGGGCAATGTTCCGGTGGGGTCGGTCACCGCCGATATCACCCGGGCCTGCGCCGGCGGAGTCGCACCGTGCGTTGAAAACCGCATGGCTCCCTCCACCATGGGCACTCTCGTGGCGAACTCGCTGCGGGCATCGTTGGCCGTCCCGACCATCGGGGGTGCCGAAATTGGCATCGTCAACCCCGGCGGTATGCGCTCGGACCTCTCGCTCGCTCCCGACGGCGTCGTGACCTACGCCGAAGCCAATGCAGTGCTGCCGTTCCTAAACAATCTCTGGACGACGAGCCTCACCGGGGCGCAGTTCAAGACCGTTCTCGAACAGCAGTGGCAGACCAACGCCGATGGCACTGTTCCGAGCCGTCCGTTCCTGCAACTTGGCCTAAGCGACAACGTGAACTACACCTTTGATGCCAGTCGTGCCGCGGGTGACCGCGTAACGGGCATCTGGATCGACGGCGCGCAGATCGACCCGGCGCAGTCCTACCGCATCGGTTCGTTCAACTTCCTGCTCACCGGTGGTGACAACTTCCGGGAGTTCACGAACGGAACGGACACCCGCGATTCGGGTCTCGTCGACCGGGACGCCTGGATCTCCTACATCCAGGGCAATAGCCCGTTGTCTCCGTCTTTCGCAGCTACTCAGGCCTCGATCACCGGCGCCCCGACGGCTGCGGTCAACCCGGGTGACACCGTCACCTTCACGGCTGGCAGCCTCAACCTCACCTCGCTCGGCGCACCGAAGAACACCCAGCTCGCGTTGAGCTGGTCGGGCACCGACGTGGGTACGGCATCCGTTGACTCGACCGGCACGGCCACGGTCACCGTCACGGTGCCGGCCGATGCTGTGGAGAACAGCGTTCTCGAGATGACTGCGGCGGAGTCCGGCACTATTGTGCGGCTGGCCATTTCGGTGGCCGTGAGTGCCGAACCGGGGGAGGCGCCCACCGCAGCCTCCGAGAAGGACCTCACCAAGAAGCTCAAGAACGCGATCGACACCGATGAGAACTCCTATCAGGCCGGTGACACGGTCGTTATCGAGGTCGGAAAGAAGCTCGCCGGAGAGTACGTGTCGGTGTGGGGCTACTCCAAGAAGAAGGCCGACAACCTCGGGGGTTGGTTGCTCGTGAACGCCGACGGAACCGTGAGTGTCACGCTCGCCGACGACCTCAAGCACGGGAAGTACAGCATCTCCGCGCAGAACACGGACGGCGACGTGATTGGCTGGACCGATGTGAAGGTTGACAAGGCCAAGAAGTCGCCGAAGCCGCCGAAGTACGGGCACCACTAGCCCGCTGGCTGCGCGGGGCCCGCACACGACCGGAAATCTCCGATCGCGTGCGGGCCCCGCGCATTTCGGTGGCAATTGCTGCCGACACGCACGCCATTACCGGTTCGCGGCACTGAACCTCAATAACCTAGGGGCATGTCGACGATCAAGCATCCTCTCGGCCGCCAGTCCAGCAAGGTGTACCGGCGCCGGCGTTTTGTAGTTGCACTCGGACTCCTTGCGGTGATCGTGATCATCGCGCTGGTGATTTTCAAACCCGGGGCGAGCAGCGGTCAGACCGGCGACACAGACGCAGCGAAGAGCGACGCCGTGGCATCGTCGACGGACACCCCGACAACAGCCGCGGCGGCGCCTCCCGCCGTTGACGGTGCTCCCTGCGACCCGTCCAACGTCACGGTTGAGGCACTCACCGACAAGAGCTCCTACAACCCCGGCGAGTTGCCGCAACTCACGCTGAGCCTGTTGAACAACGGCACCACGACGTGCGTGATCAACGCGGGGACGGCCGCACAGGTCTTCACCATCACGAGCGGCAAAGACACCTACTGGACGTCGACGGACTGCCAGACGGAGCCCGCCGACGCCGAAGTGACGCTCAAACCCGGTATCGCGGTCAGTTCCTCCACCCCGATCGCGTGGGACCGCACGCGCTCGGCCGTCGACACCTGCGAGGCCGCCACCCGCGACGCCGCCCCGGCCGGCGGCGCGTCGTACTTCCTCAACGTGACCGTAGACAGCATCGCTGCCGCCAGCCCTAAGCAGATCCTGCTCTACTAGCCCGTCGGCAGGTGGTGGTGGCGTTCGCTCGGGGCGTGCGCTTCGGCGTGCGCGGCGGGTCGTGCTCCTGATTGAATGGAGGGGTGACAGAAGCAGAAGAGACTCCTCCCGTGGCCACGTACTCCGAGGCGCTCGCGACCGCGCTTGCCCAGCAAGATGTCGTGGCTGTGGCCTACGCCCTGCGCAATGACGTGATGATAGTGCCGCAACTCGTCGTGAACGGGAACGCGGAGCAGGTGCGCGTCTTCGGGCGGGAGGGCACCGACAAGCGCATGCTGCTGCTCTTCTCGTCCGCCGAAAACTACGCGGCCATGGTCCCCGACGAGGTGGATCCCCAGGTGATGGTCGCCGATGGGCAGTGGCTTCGCGAGTTTCTTACCGTGCACGAACGCACCCTCGAAATGGTGTTCTTCGACATCGCCGGACCCAACGTCATGCAAGCGGCGCCCGCCGACCTCATGCGCGCGCTCGGCGAGCAGCCCGGCGAAGGTGCCCCGCACGACATTTCGAGCCTCGGCTAGCGGAAGGCCTCGTCGAGCTCGATATCGCGCGGGTCGCGGCCGGTGGTGAGCGCGAAGGCGACGGCCGCCTGGATCGAGCCGCTCGCGGCATCCACCTGGTTGGAGAACCCCAGGCGTTTGGCCTCGTTAGAGCGCTGCTTCGCCGCCGACGTGGCACGGATCTCGCCGGCCAGGCTGATCTCCCCGAACGCCACCACGTCATGCGCGATCGGCAGGTTGGTCATGGCCGAGGCGATGGCGAGGGCGATCGCGAGGTCGGCGGCCGGCTCGGTGAGACGGATGCCCCCGACAGTCGACACGTAGACGTCCATGGCGGAGAGGTCCATCTTCACGCGCTCCTGCAGCACGGCGAGCAGCATCGCCACCCGAGACGGGTCGATCCCGCTCGTGACCCGGCGCGGATTGGGCGCGGACGTCTTCGTGACGAGCGCCTGCACCTCCACAGGCATCGCGCGCCGGCCTTCCATGGCCACCGTGACGCACGTGCCGTACACGGGCTCGGAGCCACGGCTGAGAAAGAGACCACTCGGATCTGGAACTTCGGCGATGCCGTCTCCGGTCATCTCGAAGCAGCCGACCTCGTCCGTGGGGCCGAAGCGGTTCTTCAGGGCGCGCACGAACCGCAGCGAGGTCTGGCGGTCGCCCTCGAACTGGCACACCACGTCGACGAGGTGTTCGAGCACGCGCGGCCCGGCGATGGAGCCGTCTTTCGTAACGTGGCCCACGAGCAGCACCGGCAGGTCGCGGTCTTTTGCCACGCGAATGAGAGTGGATGCCACCTCCCGCACCTGGCTCGGCATGCCCGCCGAGCCGTCGCTCAGCGCGCTCGACACTGTCTGCACCGAGTCGACGATGAGCAGGTCGGGCTTGACCGCGTCGATCTGGCCGAGGATGGTGCCGAGGTCGGTTTCGGCCGCGATGTAGAGCTCCGGCTCGAGGGCGAAGGTGCGTTCGGCGCGAAGCCGCACCTGGTTCACGGACTCTTCGGCGCTCACGTAGAGCACTCGCGACTTGGCCGCCGCGGCTTTCGAGGCCACCTCGAGCAGCAACGTGGACTTGCCCACGCCGGGCTCGCCGCTGAGCAGAATGACCGAGCCAGGAACGATGCCACCGCCAAGCACACGATCGAACTCGTTGATTCCCGTGGGCCAGTGAGCCGCGGCATCCGTTTGGGCGTCTGTGATGGGGCGCGCAATGCCGTCGCCACTCACCTGGGTGGCTCTGAGGTTGCGGATGATGCCCACGCCCTGTCCCGCGTCGACCACGGTGCCCCACTGCTGGCATTCGCCGCAGCGGCCGGCCCATTTGGGCGTGGTCCAGCCACACTCGGTGCAACGGAAGGAAGAGACGGGTTTGGCCATGTCTCCGAGCCTAGCCGCGGCCCCCGACACTCTCCCGTGCGGGATCCCCGGTCGGTGCAAAACGGCTCGCGACCAGCCCTGTGAGGGAGGGGAGAAACGCCTCGGCCCACGAGCGGTAGCCGCGATCATTGGGGTGAAACAGGTCGCCGGCAACGTGGGTCGCCACGCTGCGAATGCCCGCTCGCTTCGTGACGGCGTGCAGGGGCGCCACGGTCAGGCCGTGCTCGGCCGCAACCCGGCGAATGATTTCGTTGGCCACAGCCACCTTGCGCTCGTTCTGCGGCAGGTGAAAACAGGGCAGGTTGGCCACGAGCGCGTGGGCGGGGAGAACGGCGAATACGCGGCGGATCCCGGCTTCGAACACATCCGGATCCCACTGGGCGATGTCGTTCGCGCCGATTCCCACCGTCACGAGGTCGGGGGAGAGCTTGACGAAGCGCGGAAGTTGGTCGCGTACCGCGAGCTCAACCGTGGCACCGGAGACGCTGAGGTTGATCACGCGCACGGAGCGTCCGGTGGCGGCGCGCACGTGGTCCGCGAGGATGCCCACGTAACTGCGGTTCGGCTCGCTCGCGCCGATGCCCTGCGCGGCGCTGTCGCCCATCGCCACGTACAGCAGCTCTCCGCGTTCCTTGGCGTGCTCCCTCCACCACAGCGAATGCACGGGCTGCGCGTCGCTGAGTGCTTGCTGGCTCACGGCCAGCCGTTCGCGAAAGCCCCTGAGCTTCAGCACGACAGCCACGCCGATGCCGATGGCAATCAGAATTGAGCGGATGCCGCTGGCCAGTTTTCTCACCCGCTGAGAGTACAGCCCGTTACCGAATCTCCGCTGTGCAGAAGGTCGATTGGCGCGGGGCCCCGCGGGCAACTAAGATCAATCCCGGTACCGTGTCCGAGCGGCCGAAGGTGCGACTCTCGAAAAGTCGTGTGGGGGAGACTCCACCGTGGGTTCAAATCCCACCGGTACCGCCACGAAAAACCCCCTACATCCCGTTGTTTCACTGGGATGTAGGGGGTTTTCTTTGACCGGGCGGTCGTGTTGGCAACTTTTACTGGGGGACAGTGCCTGGACGGTTCGCTGACATCTTTGGTGCGCGGCTGGGCCCAGCATCGTTCAGTTCCCGACCGCAACGGCGACCAACGCGGGTGCGCCGCAACCTGCACTAGGGACGTTTGGCCCTGCCCGGGACCGGGAGCGCACGCGAGTATCAATACATCGATCCGCACCATCCGATTCCGCTCGATATCCGCATTCGTCGACACGGACCAATACCCCACGGTGGCCTACTCATTCGACGGGCCAAAAGACTGGATACGTCCAGGTGACAGCAGACGGAGACTCAACATGCCCGAAAGCCGTTCCCCACGAGATGCTTCTGAGCTGACGGTCGACTACCGTGCACACCAATCGTTTGACCTGAAGAAAGACAGGAAACTCAATCTCGCCGTACAGGGCGTCTTCCTGCTGGTCGTCGTCGTCGCGCTGGGAGCATCGTTGTTTCTCAGGTTGCCCATTCAGACGAACTGGACTCCTCTCTTCACGGTCGTCGTGACGCTTGGCGCTTGCCTCCTCTATATGGCTCTGCATGAAGCCACTCATGGTGGCGCGTTATGGGCTCTCACCAGGGTGAAGCCGTCCTTCGCGCTGCGAATTCCCTTCTTGACTACCGGGAATCATGCATATCTCAGCCGTGGAAAAGCGGTTATCGTCGCTCTCTGGCCGGTCGTAATCTGGGGCTTTGTGCTCGTCGTTGCCTTGGCGGTGCTGCCCGAAGACTTTCGCATGACCGCTTACGTCCTGCTGACGCTGAACTTCGCTGGATCCGCCGGAGACTTCGTCGAAGTGTGTCTCGTGTCGCGCCAGCCCCGGAACGCGCTCATTCGGGACAACGGAAACACTCTGAACGTCTTCGTGCCGGGAGCTGAACAGTCGCTCAGCCCGATCGCATCGACCCGGACCGGGCACTGACCAATCGGAGATACTCCATGCGGACTCAGAGCGATAGGGTGCTCAACAAAATTCAGCACCCTGACGCCTATCGTGAGGCCAGCTCCCCGGTGCTCGTCATCGCCGGGCGCGGCGACCCACTCTTCCCGCTGTCCTACACGCGTGACGTATACGAGAGCATCGTCGCCCCGCACAAGGAACTGCTGATCCTCGAGTCACAGGTGCATCTCCTCTTCAACGAGGACCTCGACGCTCTACTGCCGCCTCTGCTGGACCGTCTCTCGCTCCTCAGCCACGGTTACCTCACCTCGGCAACCTGACTGACGCCTCGCAAATGCATGCGAGTTGCCTTCGCGCCGCTGTGGACCTGTGGACCGTTATCGGCGACAGATTGGGCTCCTGCGGGAACAGAGACGCAATCATAGGTACGCTCAATGGGGTGCGTTTGCAGAACCAGTTGACGTGCCGCTCGGCGGATGCTGTCCCGTCGCGCTCGACGAGAACGTGAAGGAAACACCGTGTCTGATCACGCAAGAATCAAGGGCCACACCGTGACCCGCACCGTTCACGTCGAGGCCTCGCGTGCGAGCGTCTGGAAGGCGCTGACCGACCCCGAGGTGATGGTCAAGTGGTTCGGAGACGGTGTGGGGTTCGCCGCGCTCAAGCCTGGTGCTACCGGCAGCATCGACTGGGACGACTACGGCAGCTTCCCTCTCGAAATCACCGAGGTGGTGCCCGACGCCTCGTTTGGCTTCCGTTGGTCGGGAATCCCCGCCGAGAAGCTCGACGAGTACTCGACGCACGTGCGCTTCACCATCGCCGATGCAGGTACCGGGACGGATGTCACGGTGATCGAATCGGGCTTTGACACGCTCCCCGGCGGCACCCGCTACCGTCGCGCACGTCTTGAGCAGAACCGAGAGGGCTGGGACGTCGAACTCGACGAGCTCGCGAACCTCCTCGATGGTGTCATCCAGTAGTTCACGATTGCGGGGGAGGGTCGCTCGACGGGCTGGGGCCGCCGACCGCGTCAGAGGGCACTGAGCTGGCCCAGGACGGTTCCGTCGACGGCCTGGAGCGTCATCACGCCGGCCAGCACCCGACCCTGAACCGCTCGCCCCAGCCAGTCATCCACTCCCTCGCAGGCCCGCAGCGTCGTAGCGCCGCCGGTGAGTACGACCGCATCGTCGGCTTTCGAGACCCAGGTGCCGGTCAGGTTGTTGCAGCCGTCGTTGCCGGAATACGTGCCGTCTGTGCTGAAGTTCAGGAACGGCGACGCGGGGGTACGTGACTCCGCCCAATACCCGATGGGGCGCCCCTGAGGACCGACGGTGGAATCAGAAGACCGCACGAGGGCCGTGCTCCCCGCGGCGTCGCCGACGCCGATGAGAGTCAGCGAATCCTGTGCCACCTCGACCGACGTGGCCGCGACCAGGAGCATCGGCAGCTGTACCCCGTCGCAGGCGGTCAGGGTCTGCGGGCCCGAGGTGGTGCTGAGGGACCCGTCGGAGGCGACCTGCCAGGTGCCACGCACCCGGTTGCACCCGTCGGAGGCGCTCCAGGTGTTGTCTTGCACGAAGGCGATGTAGGGCCGCTCGGGAGTGCTGAACTCGCCCTCGACGGTCCAGACTCCTACCAGGCTGCCGGCCTGCACCGATCCCGTCGGCGGTGCCGAGGAAGCGCTGTTCCCGGCCGCGGAACAGCCCCCCAGAAGTACGGCGACAACAGCTCCGGCGAGCAGAGTGAGTAGCGTGCTTCGAGCGGCCATGTCACATCCTTACTGGGCGGGTGAATCGCTGATAACTATGCTGTGGAGTCTCTGTTCACGCCGAAGGTTGGCGCGGAATCATGCTCCACGAGCACCAGGGGTGCAGCCCTCACGGTCGATACTGGCGTGATAGTCGGAGGGTAACGGGACGTACTGAGACGGTAGTAGTGCCCGTGCTGCAGGTCAAGGTCTTCCCGGTGCCGGTGGGATCGGATAGTGCAACCTGAAACTGTCGGGCTGATGTTGCACCGGGCCCGGGCCCGGGCCCGCTCCCGCATCAGCACCACGAGCCCGTACTTCGTGCCCGAGGAGTCAACCCTGCCTCGTGCGCACCGCCGGAACGGATCGGTTCAGGAAATCCTCGACGAGCGCGGCAAACTCGTCGGGCCGTTCGATCTGAGGCATGTGGCCGGTCCGCTCGAATAGGTGCGATTTCGCCCGGGGCAGGGCCAGCGTGGCCGCATGCAGGTGCGCGCTCGGCAGCACATGGTCGTGATCTCCCCAGACGACCAGAGTCGGGATGTCCAATTGTGTGAGCGCTGCGAGCAGGTCGGCCCGCCATTCAGGTCTGATGCCACGAAGGGTTCCCAGATCGTGGGCCAGGTCGAGCACAGTTTGAGAGTGTGTGCGCCGCCGCGACAGAGCATGGGAGTGACGGATGCGCTCTGTTGTCCCGAAAGAGGTGTCGTAGAACAGCGACCGCACCGTGCGTGTCGAGCTTGTCAGGTTGGGGCGCAGAAGCAACCTGCCGATCCGCCTGACCGTGAGTAGGCGGAGGGCCAGGGTGACCTGCGGCCCGAAGCCCGCGCTATTGGCGAGAACCAGTGCCGCGATCCGTTCAGGATGGCTCACGGCGAAGGTCATGGCCACGGCGCCCCCCAGCGAGTTGCCGATGACCGCGACGGGCATCGAAACGCCCATGGCGTCAAGGAACGAGGGCAGGATCGACGCCAGTCGAGCGAGACTGGCCGCGCCGGGCATCCGGTCGGAGTACCCGAACCCGGGCAGATCGAGGCTGTACACCGTGTGCTGCTGCGCCAACCGATCGTGCTGTTCGTTCCAGTCGTCGAGGCTCTGGCCGATGCCGTGCAGCGCCAGGACTGGTGCGCCGCACCCGGTCACCCGATAGCGAACCGTGATGCCCGCGAGGTCGAGCATGCGGGTGCCCGGCAGGGCGAGCGGATCCTCTGGGAGCACGGGCTCACCGCGGTAACCGAAACTCACATCCCGTTTCAGCCCGCCCGCGCGCAGGAGGGCGAAGTCTCGGAAGTAGTTCTGGTGCAAGCGCCAAGGCGTGTGAGTACCCTGCTTGGGCAGCGTGCTCAGGCTCCGCTGAATGTATCCGGCCTTCAGATCGATCAGGGCCGAGAGGGGGCCGGATGCCACCGACTCCGGCGCGTGCGGAGTGACGGTGTCGAAGCCATGCCGCTCCATGTACGCGAGGAGGCGGCACACATACTGTGCCACCAGGTCCGCTTTGAGGGTCCACGACGTGTTTGTGTAACCGATGGTGAGCGCGAAGTTCGGAACGTCGGACAGCATCATCCCCTTGTACGCGAGGGACGTTGACAGGTCGACCGCACGTCCGTCGACCGACAGCGAGATGCCGCCGATGATCAGGAGGTTCAGACCGGTTGCCGTCACGATGATGTCTGCCGGCAGCGTGATTTTCGATGCCAGCAGGATTCCGTCCGGCGTGATTCGTTCTATCAGGTCGGTCACGATCTCGGCAGACCCGTCGCTGATCGCCCCGAAGAGATCGGCGTCGGGAATCGCGCAGAGCCGCTGGTCCCAGGGATCATAGGTCGGGGCAAGGTGCCGGTCAACGTCGAAGTCCGCGGGGAGGCGGGCGACCGCGGCCTTCCGGAGGATGGACTTCATCAGCTCCGGCCTGCGGCGGCTGAGCTGATACGTGAACATCGACGTGAGGATGTTCTTGCCCCGCACCAGCCCAAAGGCGAGCCGTGGTGGCAGGAGGGAGCGCAGACGATCCGCACCGGTGTCCCGCGAGGCAACGGGAGCGATATAGGAGGGTGAACGCTGCAGCATGGTCACGTGGCTCGCCCGTTTTGCGATCGAGGGCACGAGAGTGACCGCTGTCGCCCCGCTCCCTATGATGACGACACGCTTGTCGGCGTAGTCAAGATCGGCGGGCCAGTGCTGCGGGTGCACGATCGTTCCTCGGAAGTCGTCCGCTCCAGGGAAGGTCGGTGTGAAGCCTTCGTCGTAGCGGTAGTAGCCGGAGCACACCGACAGGAATGAACAGGTGAAGGTGATGGTCTCGCCAGCTTCACCTGAGTACTTGGCCCCCGCTGTCTTCACCGCGGTGATCGTCCACACGGCCGTCGTGCTCGACCACGCGGCACTGAGCACGCGGGTGTTGAGGCGGATGTGAGTTGCCAGCCCCTCGTCTGCCACTGTGGCGCCGATGTACTCGCGGATCGAGACGCCGTCAGCGATGGCCTTCGGGTCGGTCCACGGGCGGAACGAGTAGCCCAACGTGAACATGTCCGAATCCGAGCGGATGCCGGGGTACCGAAAGAGATCCCAGGTTCCGCCCACGGTGTTTCGCGATTCGAGCACGACGAAAGACGTGTCGGGGCGTTCGCGCTTCAGGTGTGTGGCGGCACCGATGCCGCTGAGTCCGGCACCGACAATCAAGACGTCCACGTGTTCGGTCATGAGGCCAGCGTATAGACACCGTGTCACTCACGCCTGTTCTCTTGTGCGCGCCATCACGTGTGAGTTCCGATGCCCCTGGACCGCCGGGGCAGTCGCCCCAGACTCGCTCGCGTGGCGGCGGCGAACAGGCGCTCAAGGGGGCCCGTGCCCAGGAAGTACCGCCACAGGCTGGCTCCAATCAGGGACGCGAGCAGCATTCCGATCAGCAGCGGCCAGCCTGGATAATCGATCCCGCCGCCGCGCTCGAGCAGGGCGACGCAGATGGCCAGAGCGAGAATCTGCAGCGTGTATACCGTCAGTGCCATCGAGCCAATCGCTCCGATCGGCCACAGTGCGCCGCGCACGGCGGCGCCGAGGGAGCGCCTCCGCGGGGCCGTGATCCAGAGCACCCCGCCGATGATCGAGATGGCAAGCCCGCCGGAGCCGACCACCTCGGCTATCGTCCCGGAATGGGCCACGGCGCTCACTCCGGGGACGAACGCGGCGGCGCCGTACCCGGCCCCTGCCGCTGACGCGCCGAAGCCGGCCATGGCCACCTGCGTTCTCTCCCGCGTGAGGTTCGATCGCGCGGCGATGAGGCCGACCAGGAGAAAGGGCACCCAGATCAGTATGGGGAACGAACCATTCAGAAAGTAGTAGTCGACGAAATAGGCCAACGGTGGCTGCGTGCCGTCAAGCTCGTCCCGACCTGCGCCGAGCAGAGGTGCTGTCACCAGGAAAGTGCAGCCGATCCCGGCCAGAATCCAACGGTGTAAGAAAAGAAGCGGAGTCAGCACGAGGAACATGAGCCCGTAGTAGTCCAGAATCACTGCGACGCCGGTGTTGAGGCTGCCGAGCACGCCGCCGAGCGCGAACAAGAGCAGCGCGCGCAAGAGGATGCTCTCCACTCGAGCCGTGCGCTGACCGCGGACGAGCGGCTGGGCGCCGCCGGTCATGATCCCGAGGGATACGCCCGCCAGGGTGGCGAACAGAATGGCCGAGCGCCCGTCCACCAGAAGTTCTGAGTCTGTGCCGCGCGGAATCACGTGCGCGACGAACATGCCGACGATCGCCAGACCTCGGGCGATGTCGACGCCGGCTATCCGAACACCCCCGTCGCGCGGCCGGAGCGCTAACGGGTGCATGGGAACAGGCTACGGGGTCCAGACATGACAGTGTTATGCAGGACTTCCGAGCTCACAGAGGATTCGCAGCGGCAGAGGCCGGATCTGGGTGCACTTCGTGCGTGCTTGCACTTAGTGTAAATACGTGACCTCGCAGACCCTCGCCCCCGACCGACGTGGCGCGCTCAAGGCGCGCTACCGCGAGGCGATTCTCGATGCCGCCGACGCCCTTATTCGCGAGCGAGGCAAGCCCCATTTCAGCGTTGAGGAACTCGCCGAGCGCGCCGACGTGTCCAGGCGCACAGTCTTCAACCATTTCTCTTCCCTAGACGACGTGATCATGACCAGCTGCACTCGCGTGCTCAGCGGCGTCGTGGATGAGTTTCGGGCTGCCACGGCCGCGACTCCGCGGGGAGACGGCAGTCGCGTCACACTCTTCGCCGACATCACGGCAGCGGTGCGCAACATCGACCTGCCCACAGTCGTTTCCTACCTCTGGGGCGTGCTCGCCGATGACGGAGACGACGGCAGAGCCCGGCATCCGCTTGACGATGTGTTCACCCGCGCCACCGACCAGCTTTCGAGCGAGATCGCGGAGCGGAGCAGCGAGATCGACGCCTTCGAGGTGGCGGTGCTCGTGAGCAGCGTGATGAACGGCATCGCGGTCGTGTCAGCCCACTGGATAGCCCGCACCGGCGCGACTCTCGACCACGCCTCGCGCGCCGTGTGGGACGAACTGCTCGACCGCCTCATCTCCACCATTCGCACCGGGTACTCCAGCACCAGCTGACCTGCCCCGCCCCCACAATCACGCACCCCGAAGGAATCGGACGATCATGGCAACTTTCCTCTACCGACTTGGTCGGCTTTCCGCCCGGCGAGCCTGGCTGGTCATCGTTGCCTGGATCGCAATCCTCGCTCTGGCTGGCGGCGCGTTCGCGCTCTTCGGGGGAACGCTCAGCTCTGCGGTGAGCATTCCCGGCACGCCCACCCAGACAGTGGCAGACGAACTCGCCGCCAAGTTCCCGGCCGCCAGCGGCGGGCGCGGAACCGTGGTGTTCACCACAACTGACGACTCCGCGTTCACCGACGAGCAGCAGGCGGCCATCGGCACCCTGCTCACCGATTCGCTCGACCTCCCAGACGTCAAGGCCACCACGAACCCCTTCGACACGCAGGCGCAGATCGATGGCCAGGCGGCCACGATCACCGACGGTCGCCAGCAGATAGCGGATGCCGCCGCCCAGCTCGACGCGGGCCAGGCACAGCTCGACGCCGCGAAAGCCCAGCTCGTCGGCGGTCAGGCGCAGCTCGATGGTGCCAAGGCGCAGGCCGAGGCAGCGGGCCAGCTCGCCGCAGCTCAGCCCCAGTTTGACGCGCAGCAGGCGCAGATCGATGCCGGTATCGCCGAGATCGCCGCGCAGCAGAGCACCCTCGACGCGGGGCGAGCTCAGCTCGCCACGCAGGGTGTGACCCTGGAGCAGGGTTCAGACCTGCTCGGCCTGGCCGCGGAAATCCGTCTGGTCTCTACCGACGCAACCACCGCCGTCGCCAGCCTGCAGTTCGACAGATCACTCAACCAGGTCTCCGCCGAAGCCAAGGAAGCACTCGTCGGCGCCATGGACGACGCCGACATCGACGGCGTCAAGGTCTTGGTGTCCAACGACATCGCCTCCAGCATCCCCGAGATTCTCGGCCCGGGCGAGATCGGTGGCGTGATCTTTGCCGCGATCGTCTTGTTCGTCATGCTCGGCACACTCATCGGCGCGAGCCTGCCCCTGATCAACGCCCTCATCGGTGTGGGGGTCGGTGTCCTGGCCTCCCTCGCGCTGTCGGGCACCGTCACCATGCTCTCCGTCACCCCCGTGCTCGGCGTCATGCTCGGGCTCGCGGTCGGAATCGATTATTCCCTCTTCATCCTTAACAGACATCGTGTGCAACTGCGCAATGGAGTGCCCCTGGAGGAATCCATCGGACTCGCCAACGGAACCTCGGGTAACGCCGTCGTCTTTGCCGGCTCCACGGTGCTGATCGCTCTGCTCGCTCTCAACCTCACGGGCATCCCGTTCCTCGGGCTCATGGGCACTGTCGGTGCGGTCTGCGTGCTGATGGCCATCCTGATCGCCGTCACGCTGACGCCGGCCCTGCTCCACCTCGTGGGCGCCAAGATTCTCACGAAGAAGGCGCGTGCGCGCATCGGGAAGGCCGAAAGCCGTTCTCGGATGCCCGTCAAGCCGATGAACACAGTGCGCGCCGTCGTTACCGTGATCGCCGGCATCGCCGTGCTGCTCACCGTCGCCCTCCCAGCCCTCACGATGCGCCTCGGCCTGCCCGCCGGGTCGTCCGAGCCGATCAGTTCCAGTGCGTACCAGGCCTATAAGCTGACTGACGAGAAGTTCGGTGCGGGAGTCAACGGCCCGCTCATCGTCGTCGCCGACCTCGCGGAGGCCGTGTCTGAGGCCAACTTCGTCTCCGAACAGGTGCGCATTGGCACCCTGCTGAAGGCGGAGGACAACGTTGTCGCCATCGCTCCGATCGGCGCGTCCGACGATGACATGCTCCTCGCGTTCCAGGTCGTGCCGCGGGAAGGCCCCACGAGTGTGACGACAGAGCAGCTGGTGCTCGACCTCCGCGGGCTCGACATCGAGCGCGTCACCTCTCTCGGCGTGGCCGGAAATGCGTCCGGAAACATCGACGTGAGCAAGAAGCTGGCCGCGGCTCTGCCGCTGTACCTGCTCGTTGTCGTGGGGCTCTCCCTGCTCATCCTGATCTTCGTGTTCCGCTCGATCCTTGTGCCGGTCACCGCCACCCTGGGATTCGTATTGTCGCTGTTCGCCTCATTCGGCGCCATCACGGCGGTCTTCCAGTGGGGCTGGTTGGGAGCGGTGTTCGGCATCCACGATCCGGGGCCGATCCTGAGCTTCCTGCCCATCCTGGTTGTCGGCATCCTTTTCGGGCTCGCGATGGACTACCAGCTGTTCCTGGTGAGCGGGATGCGGGAGGCTTATGTTCATGGCACGCCCGCCCGCCTCGCCGTCCAGCGAGGAGTGCACGCGGGACGCACCGTGGTCATCGCGGCCGCGCTCATCATGACCTCGGTGTTCGCCGGATTCGTCTTCTCGAACTCGGTGATGATCCAGTCGATCGGTTTCGGGCTCGCGATCGGCGTGCTCCTCGATGCCTTCGTCGTGCGGCTCCTGATCATTCCGGCCGTCATGCACCTGCTTGGTGACGCGGCGTGGTGGATGCCGAAGTGGCTGGACCGCATCCTGCCCAACGTTGACGTGGAAGGGGCGTCCCTCGAGCGCACGCACCCCGGTACTCATGCGGGCGAGCGCGCACCAGGGTCAGTCGGGTCGCCGCGCGCCTAGCGCTCGCTCGCGGCGACCTCGGACAGGCCTCCGTCGCCGTCGAGAACGAGGGTGGTCGTGAGGTCGAGGCGGGCGAGGAACGCGTCATCGTGGCTGACGACGATGACGGCTCCGCGGTAGCCGAGCAGAGCGTCGACCAGCTGGTCCACGCTCTGCAGGTCGAGATTGTTCGTGGGTTCGTCGAGCACGAGCAGTTGTGGGGGAGGGTCCGCGAGCAGGAGGCGGGCGAGCGCCACCCGAAACCGTTCCCCGCCCGACAGCGTGCCGACCGCGCGGTCCACGGTGGCTCCGCGCAGCAGGAATCGCGCCAGCTGGTTTCGCACGTCGCCGACCGGCACCGACGGGGCCAGCGAGCGCACATTCTCGAGCACCGAGGCGGCGTCGTCGAGCCCGTCGAGCCGCTGCGGCAGGTAGCCCACGCGATCGACCAGCAGCACGGCGCCGGCGCGGCGGGGCTGGGCTTCCGTTCCGTTCACGAGGGTGTCGAGGAGCGTGGTCTTGCCCACGCCGTTGGCTCCGGTCAGGGCGACGCGTTCTGGCCCCTGCACGACGAGCGTGCGCCCGGCGCCCACCAGCTCGGCGATCCTGCGGCTGTTCGGCACGTCGGGGTCTGGCAGGTCAATGTGGATGTGGTCGTCGTCGCGCACCCGGGCATCCGCTGAATCGAGCGCGGCCTGCGCGGTCTGTACCTTGTCGTCGACCCCGGTGCGCAGCTTGCCGGCCGACACCTGGGCATCGGATGCCCGTTGGTTCATCAGTATTTTCGACCCGCGCTTCTGGTCGTGGCTCGTGTGCGCCGTGCGGGCACGTCGGTCGAGCTTGGTCGCGGTCTCCACGCGTTGTCGCTTCTCGGTCTTGACAACCTGCTGCGCGGTTCGGGCCGCCTGCACAGCTCCCGCCTGCTCGTGGTCGAGGTGCGCGCGCCACTCGCTGTACGGCCCACCGAACACCGTGAGGCGGCCCGAATGCAGCTCGGCGGTGGAGTCCATCAGCTCGAGCAGGGCGGTGTCGTGGCTGACGACCAGCAGGGTGCCGGGCCAGGTGCGCACCATGTGGGCCAAGCGCGCGCGTTCAGTTCGGTCGAGGTTGTTGGTCGGCTCGTCGAGCAGGGTGATGGGCGCTCGCCGCACGTGCAGGCCGGCGACTGCGATGATCATGGCTTCTCCGCCGGAGACCGTGTTCACCGGCCGGCTGAGGTCGACGGCCGTGAACCCGATGTGGCGCAGCGCTTCTTCGGCCTGAGTCTCGATGTTCCAGTCGTCTGCGATCGTGTCGAAATGTCGCTCGGACACGTCGCCGGCCTCGATCGCACGCAGCGCGGCGACCTTGTCGGTGATGCCGAGCAGGTCGGAGACCGTGGCATCGACGGCGAGCGTGAGCGTCTGAGGCAGGTAATCCACGTCGCCTGCCGCGTCGATGCGCCCGGTAGTCGGGGCCAACCGCCCGGCGATCAGGCGAAGCAGGGTGGATTTACCAGAGCCGTTTGCACCGACGAGGCCGGTGCGCCCCACACCGAACGTGCCGGTGATGCCGTTCAGTGCAGGCGATCCATCGGGCCAGGTGAGGCCGACGTTCGTCAGAGTGATGGGCGAGTTCTTGGGGGTAGCCATGGGTCTCCAGATGTGTGTTGGGGACGCACAAACACCGGAGTCGAGAAACGGCGAATCGACAGCGTCAGCGCGCGGAGTGCGGCGCGAAACCGTTGCAGAACTTCACCGGTTTACCCTTTCGCTGGAAGACAGTAATAGATCCAGTCTTCCAGAGCCGCCGAATGCCGGCAAGTCAGCTCAACAGCTGGGCCTTCACTGGCGAGCATCCGCGGCAACCTCTTGGCGAGACAACCGAGCGGCGCCCGCCCTGAACCAGGCACACGCGCCCCGGTACGACCTCGCTCCGACCTTCCGAACCGGAAGAAGAAGACTCCCCTTTACGATTTCAGTGAGATAGCGATTGCTCCATTGCAGACGGTCATGCGCCACTTAGATATGGGCATCTCACTGAAATAGTAAGGGGGAGAAGACTTCTAATCTCAGCTCACCCAATGTGATTTATCCTCACTTTTATGTTCGATAAGTGGGAGAATGGGGGCATGTTAACGACGCAGAAGTCAGGTTCCGAGGTGGTCGCCCTACTGGAGAGGGCAGACGCCTCGGCAGCTGCTGCGTTGGCGGAGGTGAACTTCCAGCAGTTCACCGGGGATGAGGCCCTGGCCGTGATGGCGGCGGTGGAAAAGCTGGGGCGCCGGGCGGATGGGGCGAGGGTGGCGTCGGCGACAGACGTGGCCAGCCGGGCGGATTCGGCCCTGGGTCATGAGTCCCTGGCGTATAAGAACGGATGCCGGGGTAAGTACGAGCTGATCACCGCAGTGACACGCATCTCGGGTTCGGAGGCGAAGCGGCGGATGCGGCTCGGCGGCCTGGTCACCGGGGCCGCGACCGCCGCCAGCGGGCTGCTGGGGCAGGAGGTGCCGGTGCAGCATCCCGCGGTCGCCGAGGGGCTCGCGTCGGGAGAGTTGGGGGTGGATGCGTCGGAGGTGATCGTGACCGCCCTCGAACCTCTGTCGCGGCGGGTCGCTCCGGCGGACCTGGATCGGGCGGAGCGGGCGCTGGTGGCGTCGGCGACGGGAGCGATCACGCCCGAGACCGAGGGACTGCCGGGGGCGGGGATCGCATTCTCCGCCGACCTCATCCGGGCGCAGGCCCACGAATGGGAAGCCCGCCTCGACCCCGACGGCGCCGCCCCCAGTGACGATACGACGGCGGCCAAAAGCACCGTCGGGTTCGGCCGGCTCAAGGCTGGCCTCTATCCCTTGCGGGGCGGGGTGACGCCGGAGCTCAAGGGCATCATGGACGGCATCTTCAACACGTTCCTCTCCGCCCACGCCGCTCCCGCTTTCCCCAGTGCTGAGCAGCAGGCGTTGATCGAAGCGGGAGAGCTGATTCCCGGGGCGGAGGAGTTCGACGACCCGCGCACTGGCGGTGAGAAGCGAGCGGATATTCTCCGGGGCGTGTTCGAGTCGAAGGCGCGGGACGCGAAGACACCGAGCATGGGCGGGGCGGCGCCCGTGGTGATGGTGCACGTGAATGCCAGGGATTTGAAGAGCGGCCAGGGCGTCGGGTGGGTCGACGGAGTGGAGGCCCCGATCTCCCTCCTTACTGTGCGGCAGAAGATGTGCGCCGGCGGGTATCAGAACGTGATCCTCGGGGAGAACGGGGAAGTGCTCCGACTCGGTGAGAAGAAACGGTTCTTCACCCCCGCCCAGCGCCGGGCCATCGCAGCCCGCGACGGAGGCTGCATTATGGTCTCGACAGGCTCGACCCGAGCCAGTCTAAGGAGCGGCGGCGTGGTGCGAAGTTCACCACGTGATCCCGTGGCAGCACCACGGAAAGACCGACATAGACAACGGAACTTTGCTCTGCTGGTACCACCATGCCACCATCGACACCTCCGGGTGGGAGATACGCATGGTGCGAGGCCGTCCCGAGGTGCGAGGTCCGGTACTCTTCGACCCCACCCGCACCTGGCGGCCCGCCGCCACCCACCGCGCCAATACGGCCAGCCGAGCGTCGCGCTAAAAGTGTGCCCGGTGCAGCGTTGCAGGATCGGCTCGCGGGGTCTCTGTAATGGTTATAGCTGGTCTGGTTATCAGCTGGCAGGCTGGTCTTGATTCGTGTGGGTTGCGTGACTCTTTTGGTCTCTGACCCTCTTCACGGAGGTGTCTTCGTCTCGACATGTCCGCTCCACGCATCGAATCGAGGCCGGCCTGTGACCCTCAGAGTGACTTGATTAGAAGCCTGTCCGTACCCCCAACAGGGTCGTGACTCATTACAGAGATGTTCTCCGAGGAACCCCAGACCGGCACGACATAACACCCATCGAAGGAGTTATCGTGACCATGGTCTCACAGCAGTTCAGTTATGTCATCGGGGTGGATACCCATGCCAAGACACACACGCTGGTCGCCCTCGACCATCTGGGCGGGAAACACGGCACCGCGCAAACATTCCCGACAACTCCGCCCGGACTCAAACGGGCTCAGGCGTGGATCGAACGCGAAACAACAGGGCCGGTTTTGGTGGCCATGGAGGGCACCGGGTCCTACGGAGCCCAGTTCTGCGACCTCCTGACGGCCGCCGGCGTGCGCGTCACCGAAACCAGGCCGCCCAAGCGCGGCGTTCGCCGGGCCGGCAAAACCGACCCCATCGACGCAGAGCACGCCGCCCGCTACGCCCTCGCCCTGCCAATGGAGCACCTCATCACGCCCCGCAACCACGCTGGGCACCACGCAGCCTTGACGGTGCTACTGACCGCGCGCGCCGCCCTCAAGAAGGCCCACAGCGCCTCCAACAACCGCCTCACAGCGCTGCTGCGCGGGTACGGTTTCGGCCTGGACGTTCGCCTGGCCCTCACCGCCGAGCAAGTCAAAGTCGTCGCAGCCTGGCGCGCCCATCGAAACGATGACGTCGGCATGGTCACCATCCGCGCCGAGGCTGCCCGCGAAGCGCGAGAGATCCTCAGCCGTCAAGCCGAGCTCACGGCGAACGAGAAGGGCCTCCTCAAGCACGTGAAAGCCCTCGCCCCCTACCTGCTGCTTGAGCACGGCGTCGGCGCGATCGTCGCCGCGCAGCTGATCGTGTCGTGGTCGCACCAGGGACGCATCCGCTCCGAGGCCGCGTTCGCCCGCTTCGCGGGCATCGCGCCCATCCCCGCGTCATCGGGCAACACCATCCGCTACCGTCTGCACCGCGGCGGCGACCGGGCGCTCAACACCGCCATCTGGGTCACCACGTTCTACCGCTACCACCACGACCCGGCGACCGCCGCCTACGTCGAGAAACGGACGAAGGAAGGCAAGACACCCAAAGAAATCCAACGCGTCCTGAAACGCTACATCGCCCGGCACCTGTTCCGCGTCCTCGATAACCACACCATCTAAAACGTCACCACCGCCCAGCGGACAGGCCATCTTCGACGGCCCGCCCGCCACCCTCACGCGCCCAAAAACACGCCACACGACTCACAAAACATCATCAAAAAAGACCTCAACAGCTTGACAACTCCCATAGAAGCGTCGAGACACGCCGTAGACGGCGTTCCTCGACCAGCGGGTGAGGAGCGACCAGCGGGGTGAAGAAGGGTCTCGATGCTCCTATAGATGTCAAGCTGAGATTGCGGCTTGTTGGTGGCGTTCTCTGATGGTGATGAGGATTTGGAATATCTCTCGGGCGACGTAGCGTTTGAGGAGGCGCATGGCCTCGCGTTTGGTCTTTCCGCGGGCGAGGGCTTTGACTACGTAGTCGCGGGTTTTCTCGTGGGATTTCATCCTGACCATGACGATTCGGTAGGCCGCTGAGTTGCCTTGGCGGTGGCCGCCGCGGTTCAATCGGTGTCGGTTGGTCTTGCCGGATGAGGCTTGGATTGGGGCGGTGCCGATGAGGTGTGCGAAGGCGGATTCGTTGTTGAGGCGGTCGACGTTTTCGCCGGCGACGATCAGCATTGTCGCGGCGACGTCCGGTCCAACGCCGTGCACGGCGAGAAGTTCCGGGGCGTGCTCTTTTACGATGGCGCCGAGGCGTTTCATCAGCCGGTCGGCTTCTTTGAGCAACTCCAAATAGCGTTTGCCGAGGGAGCGGAGGACGTTCTTCGTTTCGGTCATGACGAGGTCGTCGGCCTTGCGCACGGGGATCTTTGAGCAGCGCAGCGCCAGGTTCTTCGCCTTGAGTTTCGCGAGGCTCACGCGCAGGTCTGCGGGCGCGCTGACGATCAGGCATTGCAACTGATTCATGCTCTCGGTGCGCTGTTTGACTAGCAAGCGGCGGGAGGTGCGGAGCACGCGCAGGGCCTCCACGAATCCGTCCTGGGTCTTCGGGACGGCGGTGGCGAGCTCGTTGAGGACGGCGCGGGCCGCGTTGTAAGCGTCGATCTGGTCGGTCTTGCCGCGCAGGCGCCGCAGCTGCTTATCCGGCGCGATTAAGTCGATGACGGGGATGCCACGGCGGGTGAGTTCGCGGGTGAGGCCGGCGCCGTAGGACCCGGTCCCCTCGACGCCGGCGCGGCCGATCCGGCCGACGCCGGTCGCCCAGGCGATGAGGTCGGAGTACCCGGCGGAGGTGGCGTCGAACTTCCGGTCGGCGATCGATTTTCCGACGTGGTTGATCACCGCCGCGTGATGAAAATCTTTGTGCGTATCGACGCCGAGGATCAGATCCTTGCGGGAATAGGTCATGCTGAATACAGCCCTTCTGTTTGAGGGTCAGTGTTCAGGGGCACCGTCAGACAAGTCAGTGAAGAGGCTGGAGTCAAGCTCCTATTAAGTCATGGTGGTGCTCCCGAACGCGACAATGCGTGCGGGGGCTGGACACCGGTCGACGCATCGAGACAAAGACAACCGAAGCGTCAGACAAGCTCCGAGTCAGACCGGGCCAACCCCCTGCAACCATCATCACTGACAAGCTCGACCAGCGGAGGAGGGGGCTCGACCAGCGGAAGCGGACCCGCGGCGGTCAGGACACGAGGGTCTCGCACAGCCAGAGGGCCGGCCAGGCCGCGGCCAGCACGATGGCGAGATACACGAAGTTGCGGCGGGTAAGCGCAATACTGTCGATACCGTAGCGCCCGTGCAGAAACATGGTGAGTCCGGTGAGTGGCCCGACCGAGGTGGATACTCCCCAGCCTATCGATGCCGCAAGCACGAACAGTGTGGGATCGGGATTGAGTGGCAACGCGATCGCCGCCACCACGGCAACCGACACCACCGGGTGCACGCCGATCAGGGCGAAGAGCACCATCACTACGAGGCAAGCCCAGGCCACAGGCACCGTGAAACTCGTGAAAGGCAGGCCAATCGAGACCATCGGGAACAGTACCCGCAGCCCGACAGCGAGGATGCCCGCCGACGCGAAAAGCGTCACCTCGCCGCGCAGGTTCGGCAGGTCATAGCGAGCGTGGCGGGCGAGCCGGCGCAGGGCACCGTTCGGCTTCTGCAGCAGCAAACCGACGAGCGTCACGGCGAGAGCAGCGAGAAGCACGATGCGAGGAACCGGAACCTCGGGCCAAACTTGGTGCGCAAGCACGACGAGCGCCACGAGCGCGAGCGGAATGCGAATAAGTGCCCAGCCGAGCGTATATCCCGTGTAGCCGCGCAGGTCGGATCCCCACATGCGAAAGATGTCGAAGCAGCTCAGACAGATCGCGACGAGGGCCAGAGGCAAGCCCACCAGAATGAGCACGAGGCTGTTCGCACCGGGAACCAGGGAGGTGGCCGCCGCAGCGGCCGCCCAGAAGGGAGACCAGAAGGCCGCCGCCGAGTAGGCGCGGGACAGCATGGCAGCATCGGGCAGGCGGAGCTTGGACGAGCCGCGCAGGTGGTCGCCCACGATACCGACGGCCCCGAGGTTGATCACAGCGCCGAGGGCGTGGGTGGCGACTGCCGTGCGCACCACGGCGGGGGCGCCGCGCAGTCTGCTGCGCGTCTCGGTGGGAACGGGAGTGACCAGCCGCAGAAACGACACGGCTGTGAGCATGCCGATCAGGTCCTGGTTGACCGACAACGCGCTGAGGGTCGTGACCTCGCCCCCGAGGGCCAGCCCGATGATCAGGGAGGCGATGCCCAGGAGCATGAGGATGCTCGCAACAATCCGCTGGGTGCGCGCCACGAGCACGAGCCCCACGGCCGCGCAACCGAGCGTGAGCGCCCCCGCCACGAGAGTGATCTGCGGCCAGACAGCGGATGCCCCCACCGTCACGATCACACCGCTGACCAGCAGCGCATAGGCGAAGCCCCACCCACCCCCGCCTCGAACTGTCACCGCTGAAATCTATCGCACGAGAGCCGATCCTCATCACGGCACGCACCTTGCCACTAACGTGCCAAGCAAGGTAGTGTGACGGCCATGAACGTCGATGTGGGAGCACAACTCCGCAAGGGAGTAGTGGAGTCCTGCGTATTGGGGCTGCTGGACCAGCAACCGATGTACGGCTGGCAGCTGTCCGAAACGCTCATCCGGCACAACCTGATCGCCAGCATCGGCACTCTGTACCCGATGCTGTCCCGTCTGCGCAGTCAGGGTCTAGTCACTACCTATGAGGAGGCCTCGGACGCCGGTCCAACGCGCAAGTACTACCGGCTCACGCCCGACGGGACTGATCACCTGCGGAATTTTCGCCTGCAATGGCAACCCTTTGCCCGCACGGTGGGCGAGATCGTCGGAAAGGACGAAACCCATGACTAAATCGTCAACGAACGCGCCGATCCGCGCCTACCTTGCTGAGCTTGACGCTGCCCTCGCGGACCTGCCCTCTGATGTGCGTCGAGGGATCCTCGAGGGGGTCGGCGAAGAGCTCCGCGGGTTGAGCGAGTCAGACACTGTCCGTCGAATTCAACAACTCGGCCACCCCGCGTTCATCGCATCCCAGGCGCGCGCCGAGGCCGGCTTGAGCGAAAGTGACGCAGCGGATGCCACACGAGAATTGTCTGACCCGGCCTGGTTTCCCGTCGTGGCTGCGCTCCTGGTCATGGTCGGCGGAGTCCTGATTCCCTTCGTGGGCGCGATCGCCGGGCTCGTGATGGTCTGGTTCTCCCGCACCTGGACGCGAGCCGAGAAGTGGGTCGCCACCCTCACCCCTGTGGTGGCCGTTGTGCTCGCCGTCCTGCTTGCCGCTGCCGCGGCCCTGTCGTCGCGTCAGGACGTCTCCCCAAGTGGTGACGTGCACAATCCGCTGGTCCCCGCCCTCTTCGACGCGGTCTGGTCGAGCCTGCTCATGGTCCTCGTGGTGCAGGTATTCGTGGGTATTTGGCTGCTCGTGCGAGCCCGGGCCCGGTAGGGAGGCGCAGGCGCCGCGAAGTGAGCGCAGCCTGTCCTGTGTAGCGGTTCCGGGCGCATCCATTTAGCGTGAGCTATGCACTCGTGAATCCGTGGGCGCCCACCCGATGCTTCAAGGAGAACCATGTTCGATACCTTCTTCGGTCTTCCGATGCATCCTCTCGTTGTTCACGCGACAGAAGTCATCGTGCCGACCGCCGCGCTCGTCGTGCTTCTCGTCGCCGTCTGGCCGCGGTTTCGCCGTTGGGCGCGTTTCCTGCCGCTGGGACTTGCCCTCGCTGCGCTCGTTCTCGTGCCCATCTCCACCGAAACCGGGGAGGCGCTGGAGGCGCGGGTCGGCGACTCCGCGCTGATCGAGATCCACTCCGAGCTGGCCGAGGGCCTGCTGCCCTGGGTGATCGGCCTGGTCGTGGTCGCCGGCGTGATGCTGTGGCGCAGCTATGTGGACCGCGCGCCGCGTCGAACTCCGAAGTGGATTGCCATTGCCATCATCGCTGCGGCCGTCATCACGTCCACCGGAACGATGGTGCAGGCCATCCGAATCGGACACAGCGGCGCTACCGCGGTGTGGCAGGAAGACATGGGCACGACGCCGGCCCCGTCGGGCGACTCCGACTAGATTTCCGCCGGGGCCGCCCGTGATCCACTCGCTCCGTGCTTCACTCAGAAGAGGGTGTCGCCGATGTAGCGCCCGGCGGCACAGCCGGGCGGGATCGCGAACACGGCCGACCCGATGGGGGCTATCCACTCGTTCATGAGGTCGAGTGCGTCCAGTCGCCGCTGGATAGGAACGAACTGGGCGTCGACATCCGCCTGGAACGTGACGAACAGCAGGCCGGAGTTCGACACGCTCGAGCCCGTCGGGCCTTCGTCGTAGTTGTAGCCGCGGCGAAGGAAGCGCTCGGCCGGGTTCTCGGACCGGGCGCGCCGCATGTGTGAGAACTCGGGGATGACGGGAAAACCGATCGCCGTCTTCGCCTCGAAGTCGGGGGCATCCGCTTCCTGGGTGCCGGTGAGGGGTGCGCCGTTGGCCAGGGTGCGACCAACGGATGCCTCCCGGCCGGAGCGATCGAGCTTGTCCCACTTGTCGAGGTTCATGCAGATGCGTCGCAGCACGAAACCGGTGCCGCCGTGTAGCCAAGCCGGGTTGGCTGCCGTGCCCCACACCAGGTTTTCGAAGTCGGTCGTGCCAGGCACGAGGTTGACGGTGCCGTCCACCTGACCGAAGAGATTGCGCATGGTCGTGCCCGGCTTCACGGAACCGGGCGCGCGCCGAAAGCCGGACTGTACCCAGCGCACGGACGCGAAAGAGCGGCTGTCCTTGAGCAGCATTCGGGTGGCGTGCGCTACCGTGAGCGCGTCGTCGGCCGCGAACTGTATGAGAAGATCGCCGTCAGCCCAAGCCGGGTCGAGCCTGTCGACGCCGAACGCAGGCAGCGGTCGGAGCCAGCTCGGCACCGCGCCACCGGCGGCGGCCACGAGCCCGGGGCCGAAGCCAAAGGTGACGGTGAGCCGGGCCGGAGCCACGGCAAGTTCCGGCTCGGAGTCGGCCAGGGCAGGCGCGCCCTGGCTGAGCCGCGCGGCATCGCTCGTGAGGATGCGCATCATGCGGCGGAGCGTGGCCGCATCGGTTCCCGCGTTCAGGTCCAGGGAGAGCAGGGTCACCTGGGATTGGGGGACGGTGTCGATTCCGGCCTGGTGACGCCCATAAAACGGCACAACTTCGTTGCCGTTCAGGCCCGCGGGTGCCGCCGCGGGCGGTGTGGCGGATGCCTTCGCTGCCAGGTCGATGCCGATGGCGCCCACCGCGCCGATCCCGGCCGCTGCCCCGCCGAGCAGGAGGTGCCTCCGACTCAGACGACGACCAGCAGCAGCGTGCTTATCCACTTCCATTACTTGTCTGCATTCATGTTCGTGTCGCCCTCGTACGTCTCGTTCGCTCCTGAGTAGTCCTTTGCGGGGGCGGTGAAGTCGAACGTGGAACCGTCGGACAGCGTTGCGGTGAATGAAGAGTCCTCGCCGGCCACGAGGGGAGCGGTGAGGCCCATCAGCATGATGTGGTTGGCGCCGGGAGCGAGCTCGTAGCTGCCGCCGGCGGGAACGACGAAGCCGCCTTCTTTCTTCTGCATGACCATGGCCCCGGAATCGTTCTCCACTGTCTCGTGGAGCTCGATCATGGGCGCGGCCTCGGAGCTCACGGCGGTGATGGTGATGTCTGTGTCGCTCGAATTTTCGAGAACGCCGAAGGCCGCGCTCATGCCCGATTCGGCGGACTTGACCCAGGGGTCGGTGATGCTCAGGCCGTCGGCGGCGGGCGTGGAGGGTGCCGCGGGGGCTGTCGCGGTGCCCGCGCAGCCGGAGAGGGTGAGGAGCGCTGCGACGGCGATCACGAGGATGCGGGGTGTTGTGGTCAGTGTCATGTGAGGGGTTCCGTTCCGTGAGTGGTTCCGGTATTCGAGCTCGCGGAGGCGCGAGTCGACGTCTGGGCGTGTTGGCGCCGGAGGAGAAACAGGATGAGGGAGAAGATGGCGACCCCGATGACAGCCCCGCCTGCGCCGATCAGCGCCACGGGTACGTGCCAGGGGGTCGATGAGGTCAGGGGCTGGGCTTCGGTCGGGGGCGCGTCTTCGTTCTGCGGCGCGGCCGAAGCGGATGCCGCGGCGCCACTTTCCGCTGTGAACACGGCATCCGCTGCCCCCACTCCGAAGTCAAACGTGCCCGAGACGGGGTGGCCGTCGGCGGAGACCACGCGCCACCGCACCTGGTAGTTTCCGTCGGGCAGATCGGTGGCGACGGCCTGGCTGACCTTGGCCCCCTCGAGGGTGGGCGCGCCCTGCGCCCAATCGTCTCCGCCCTCGTCCACCACGAGCAGGATCGCCCCGAGTTGCAGGATGTCGTCGGTGAAGACCATCTCGATCTGGGCCGGTGCCGAGCCGAGGTGTTCGGTCTCTCCCGGCGTCGTCGAGAGTACGGAGTCGTGGGCGCTCGCCGCGGGCACACCGACTCCCAGCACGAGCGAGGCAATGAGGGTGGCGAGGGCCGCGCCCGCTCTGTGGGCGTGGCGGAGGCGTGTGTGATGCATAACGGAGAGTCCATTCACAGTGGTGGCGGATGGCCGCGACCACGAGAGATCGGGTGTGCCTGTCACTGACGCGGGGGTCGGTGACGGGCGGCGAAGGGTCGGGTGCGCCGAAGAGTCAGGTGCGCCGAATCGGCGCGCGAGACGCGAGGGCGCTCAGCTCGCGGGACGGCTTGTGCCTGGCGCGCCGTCACCGGCGCGCGGGCACCTGCTCACACAGTGTTGTGCTCACACGCGGGGAGCGGCGCTGAGGCTAGAGGGCGGAGAGCGCCACGGGCGGGCCGCGGTATCGCATCGGCGATAGCAAAACGGCAGGCTCCGTGGGCACAAGGGCACGGGCGAGCGCGGCGAGAACATGAGCTCGCTGGCGTGGCAGCGAGACGATGATTCCGAGGGTGCGCACGAGGGCGACCAGGGCGAGGCGGGCGACGTCCAGCAGAGACCAGAAGGACTGCTCGCCGCGTCGCAGCGCGACGATGGTGACGACGGCCGCGAAGGCGTGCGCGACCCACATCCAGCCCATGTCCAGCATGCCGTGTGCCGAGACGGCGGCGGCCGCGTCGGTGGCACCCACCACAACCGCGCCGTGATGTCCTGTGGTGGTCATGCTGGCAGAACTGGTACCGCCAAGCCCGAAGAGCACGTGGAAAAGCACCTGGCTGAATCCAACGGACAGGGTGAGTTTGGTGAGTGAGAGTTTCGTGCCGGCCAGGGCAACACACGCCATGCCGGCAAATGCCAGGGCCAGGGTGATGCTGATCAGTTGGGGTGATTCCCCGCCAGCGGCGACATGGGACAGTGCGGCCACGAGCACGGCAACGGATGCGGTGAGCCAGCCGCGCACAAATCTCGCCCACCTGGTTGCCATGTCATCCCTCATTTCTGCGATAAGGCTAGCGGACCCGGGCAACGGTAAACTGCCAGTCATGCAACACGATGAGCGATGTGCACGGGGTGCCCAGTGGTAACCGACGAGACACTGCGACTTCCCACGATCCAGTTTCGTGCCGTGCTGGATCTTGGCGAGTGCCTCGCCGCTGCAATCCCTCTTCCGGAGGCGCTCGGACACCCTGACCTGTTCGCCGACTGGGGTGACGACGGCGAGGCGCTCAACCTGTCCGTCGACTTCGAAGACGGCCAATTGCACATCGTGCTCGACGACACTGGGCCCACATTTCACTTTCACGGAAACGAGGACCCGTACGAGAGCCCGTGGCCCCAGACGGAAACGGAAACGCTCCTGCAGTGGGCGCTCACGCTCGCGCAGGAGATCTACACGCTCGAAGACCTGCTCGACTCCATTGCGGATGCCGCCGATTGGTTCGAGCAGGGGTTCACCCTTTATGTGCCGGAAACTGATCCCACCCAGCTTGAACTCATCGAGCTCGGCATCACCGGCGAGTTATTGACCTTGCCCTGGCTGGGCTCGGGAACCGTCGACCACGAGCACATCGACGGCGATCATCACCCGATCGCACTGGTCTGGACGCCCGTACCGGGGCGCGATGGCCAGCAGATTGCGCGCGCCTGGCTGGACCCCGCCACGGGGGAGCCGCGCACCGAGGCCCTGCCCGGAGTGGACTGGAACGCTGTCGCGATGGCCGAGGACGAAGTGCTCTCCTGGTTGCTGGGTATCTACGCCAACCACCACGTGGCACCAACGCCCGAAGCGCAGATCATGCGCGCGGCTCTCGAGCGCATGGGGGGCATCAGCTCCAGTTCCGTCTGAGCTCGCCCGGATTTTCGAGACAGGCCCCCAACGGAGCACCGCGGGGGTATCCTCCCAGGTATGAAACGCATGAAGTTCGCCGGGGGGTCGATCATCACGGGTGGCGTGGTGGCAGATTCCCTCTTGGAGTATGCGACGAAACTGTCCGGAACACTGACCAGCGTGTCAGTGAACGTACCCGTGCTGGAGACCGACGGGTCAACGACGATCCACACGCTGCTCATTGGACCGGCCAGTCAATTCGACGTTGAAGAAGTGGCCATCTTCTCCGACGAAGAGGAGCTCGCCATGTTTCCGGTGCCTGCTCTGCCGATGATCGGCGTTGTCGCGTCGGTCGAGTCGCTGGCCGACGCCGAGGAAGACGCGGCACAGTTCAACCAGGCCGTGGCCGATATCGACAGCAGCCTGTCTTAGGCGACCCCAATCGACCCGACGTGAGAAGAGGAAGCGAATGGGCAAGTTCATGTACGGTACGCCGGCAACGTCCGTGGAATTCGACGACCGCACTCTGGCCCACCTGAAGGTCGTCATCATCGCCAAGCTCCGCCGGGGCGAGAGCTTCACCTTCACCTGGGCCAACACGCCGGAGTCGGGCGGCGGCCACAATTCGATCTGGCTGAACCCCTCCGTTCCGTTGCAGTTCGAGTTCTACGGCAGCAAGGATCCCCTCCTCAATCGAACGTGGCTGGAGGAGCTCGTGCGCCTGACCAACACTCCCGCCGGGCTGCATGTCGTACCCGAGCCGCCCGAGGTAGCGAACGTGGCGACTCCGGCCGTGAAGTCCGCCCTCAAACCGACGGCCACGCAGGGAACAAAGCTGCACGGAGCCCGCTAGCTGGCTAACGCCCGAACAGCCTCGACCAGAACGATCCCGTGGGCGCGACCTTCTCGTGGCCGCCGCACTGCTTCGCCCGGGGGACACCCCTCATGACCTGGTCGACGTGCTGGCCGCAGCCGGCCCAGGTTGTCTTTCCGCAGGTCTTACAGGTAACGGCTCGGCACATGGTGATTCCCTTTCAGTGGACGATAGTGGATCACACTATACCCCACGGGGTATCTGAATCTCTCGGGGTCTACGATAAACAGGTGAACGATACATTGCCTCCCTGCCCCGAATGCTCCAGCGACCTCACCTATGAGATGGGTGCCCTTCTCGTGTGCCCGCTCTGCGCGCACGAATGGTCGGTCGAGGCTGACGCGTCGGGCGATGAGGCCGCCGAGACGGTATTCAAGGACGCCTTCGGCACTGTTCTGACGGATGGCGACACCGTCTCCGTGATCAAGGACCTGAAATTCAAGGGCAGTTCCACCGCGATCAAGGTGGGCACCAAGGTGCGCAACATCCGGCTGTTCGGCCCGGTCGACGGCCACGACATCGAGTGCAAGGTCGACGGATTCGGTCCCATGCAGCTCAAATCGAGCGTGGTGAAGAAGGTCTAACCTTCGCCCACGGGTTGAGAGATAGGGCGGGATTCGCCTCGGCGATTCTGGAATTATCCAACTGGGTGACACTATCGAGAATCGGGACTATCCCGATATCGGCACAACGGTTTGTTCCCTGCCACGAAATCCAGCCCAAGGACACACGCAATGCCACAAAGCCTCATTCGTTCGAGCCATCTCCCTCGCTCTGTTGCAGGCCTGTCGCTCGGACTGCTGCAGGATCTGCAGCAGCTGGCTCGCACGCCCTCGTTGCTCGTCGCGTGCAACTACGGCGGAACCCTGTCGTACCATGGCGATTCGGCCGTGCCGTCTCAACCGCTGGCTGAATCCGCCACGGCTCTCCGAGCTCTGGCTGCGCTGCCCAACACCCACACGGCCGTGCTGTCGGGACGCCCGCTGCGCGACCTCGCCGCCGATTCTCGCCTCCCGCGCGAGGTACACCTGGTGGGCTCCCACGGAGCGGAATTCGATTCCGAGTTCTTCGCCGCCGCCGCAACATCAGGGGAGGCCGAAGACTCCGGCATCGCCCTCGACCGGCTGCGCACCCGTCTCGGCGTAAGCGCAGCGTTCTTCGCAGGCGACGCCGCGAGTGATGAGCACGCCATGAACACCCTGCACGGCCCCGACATGGGCGTGCGCGTGGGGCCCGGACAGTCCGTGGCCGCCCACCACATCAGTGGCCCGGAGATTTTGGCGCAGATGCTCGCCCTTCTCTTTGAACTTCGCAAGGACTGGCTCTTCGGCCAGGAGGTGGTCGCCATCGAGCGGCACTCCATGATCGGCGACGGCACGACCACCGCGCTCGTGACGCCGGATGCCCGCATCTGCTGGATGACGCATCCGCTTCCCGACTCCGGATCGCTGTTCGCGAGCATTCTCGGCAGCGACGAGGCCGGCCACTTCTCGATCGAGCCCGTGAAAAAGTCGCGCGTGCTCGGACAGCGCTACCTCGACAACACCATGATCGTGGAGACGCGCTGGGCGGATGTCACGGTGAAGGACTACATCGAACCGTCACCTCTCGGCATCACCAACCTGGTGCGCGTGCTCACGGGCACCGGATCGGCCCGGATCGTGTTCGCCCCGCGGCCCGACTACGCGGCGGCCTACTTCAACATGCACGCCGATGCTGTGGGTGTGCAGATCACCGGAACGTCAGACCCGATCACACTCTCGTCTCCGGGCGTCGACTTCGCGATCACTTCCGATGGGCGCAACGCCACGGCCTCTGCCGTCGTCGATCTCTCGAAGGGCCCCGTCGTGCTCAACCTGCGCTGCGGCGACACCGAGTCGCTCGCGCCGGAGCCGGCAGGGGAGCCCGAGCGCCGCGCGGCAGTGGCGGCATCGTCGCGCGCCTGGGTGAACACCCTCACGCTTCCCAACGTGAAGCCCGCCCTCGTCGGGCGCTCGGCGCTGGTTCTGCGCGCGCTCACCTACGAACCCACCGGAGCGGTGCTGGCCGCCTCCACCACCTCCCTGCCGGAGGGAATCGGCGGAACCCGCAACTGGGACTACCGCTACTGCTGGCTGCGCGACGGCTCGATGACAGTGAAGGCGCTCGTCGACCTGGGGTCGACGGTTGAGGCAGAGGGGTTTCTGCAGTGGCTCGACGGAATTCTGCAGCGCAGCCCGGGCGCCGAGTGGCTGCATCCGCTGTACTCGGTCTCCGGCTACTCGCTGTCCACCGAGGCGAGTCTTGAGTCGCTGCCCGGTTATGCCGGCTCTCGCCCTGTGCGCATCGGCAACGCCGCTGACAACCAGGTGCAGCTCGACGTGTTCGGCCCGATCGCGGAACTGATCGACACGCTCAGCGCGCGTCGCGGGGAACTCACCGACTTCCAGTGGGGTCTCCTCGGGCAGATGGTCGACGCGGTCGAGAGTCGCTGGCAGGAGCCCGACCACGGCATCTGGGAGGCTCGCCGCTCGCCGCGGCACCACACCTACACGAAGACCATGTGCTGGGTCACCATCGACCGCGCCCTGCGCGTGGCCGCGCGGCACGACCGTGTGGCCGAGCCGCACTGGGAGCTGCTCGCCGAGACCATTCGTGAGGACGTACTGCGCGAAGGCTGGGACGACGACGTGAAGTCGTATACGGTGGCCTACGACAGTCCAGACCTCGACGCCGCAGTGCTGCACATCGGGCTGTCCGGCTTACTCGACGTGAACGACCCCCGGTTTTACCAGACCGTGAGCGCGGTCGAACGCGAACTGCGCGTGGGCCCGACTGTCTTCAGGTACCGCTACGACGATGGGCTTCCGGGCCTCGAGGGCGGGTTCCACATCTGCACCACGTGGCTGATCGAGGCGTACATGCTCACCGGACGCTTCGACGAGGCCGAGGCGTTGTTCGACCAGCTCGTCACCCTCACCGGCCCCACCGGCCTGCTGTCCGAGGAGTTCGACCCCGCCACGGAGATCCACCTCGGAAACCACCCGCAGGCGTACTCGCACCTCGGGTTCATCCGCTGCGCCCAGCTGCTCGACGAGCACCGCAAGCGCGATGCGGTGCCCTACGTGCTGGCCACCGCCGGCTGACCCGCCGGGCGGGGTCGTGGTAGCGTGCGGGGCATGAAGCAGGCAGAGTTGTTCTTTCAAGCGGATGCCGCGTTGCGCTCCGTCATCGACCGGATCACTACCGAGCAGCTCGGGCTCGCAGCTCCGCCCGAGTGGTCCCTCCGGGAGAACCCGACCCTGCGCAACGTCCTCGCGTCGCACGCACGCGATGAGGCCTGGGTGCCGGATGTGCTCTCCGGCCGCACCATAGAAGACGCCGGCGCGACCTACGACGGCGACCTGCTCGGCGACGACCCTGTGGGTAGTTACGACAGGCTGAACGACCGCGCGACGGCCGCCGTTACCGCTGACCTCGACCCTGACAAGGTCGTGCACCTGAGCTACGGCGACTTTCCGCTCGCGGAATACCTGCAGCACGCGAGCGTGTATCGGGCCTTCCAGGCCTGGTCGATCGCCCACCTCATCGGGCTACCGTTCTCCATGAGCGACGAACTCGTCGACACCCTCTGGGAGCAGATCCTGCCAGAGGTCGACGGTTGGCGCACGATGGGCGTGTTCCCCCCGGAGGTCGCGGTGCCGGCGGACGCCGACCGCGAGACGCAGCTGCTCGGCAAAACCGGGTACTGGCAGGCCTGACTCCTAGTCGGTGGACGCTGACCTGGCACGGATGGTGTTGATGATGCCGGAGAAGTCCTGGCCGGCACCCCCCTCTTCGTCGGCGAAGCGACGGTAGATCGCGGCGGCGAGGGTGCCGAGTTCGGCGTTCACCCCGGTGCTTTCGAGGGCGTTGACGGCGAGTCCGAGGTCCTTGGCCATCAGGGCGCCGGCGAAACCGGGCTGGTAGTCGCGGTTCGCCGGGCTCGTGGGCACGGGTCCGGGCACCGGGCAGTTGGTCGTGAGAGCCCAGCACTGGCCGGACGCCGTCGACGCCACGTCGAACAGGGCCTGGTTGGTCAGCCCGAGCTTCTCGCCGAGCACGAACGCCTCGCTCACGGCGATCATCGAGATGCCGAGAATCATGTTGTTGCAGACCTTGGCGGCCTGGCCACCGCCCGAGCCGCCGCAGTGCACGATCTTGCCGCCCATCACCTCGAGCACGGGCTTCGCCGCCTCGAAGTCCTCGATTTCGGCGCCGACCATGAAGGTGAGCGTGCCGGCCGTTGCGCCGCCGACTCCGCCAGACACCGGGGCGTCGAGCCCGCGGTGGCCTGCCGCCACGAGCAGGTCACGGGCCGCGCGGGCATCCTCCACATCGATTGTGGAACACTCCAGAAACAGCGTGTTCGGGGCAGCGGATGCGATGAGCCCGGGTGTGGCCTCGTCACCCTGATAGGCGCCGAGCACGTGTCGGCCGCTCGGAAGCATCGTGATGATCACGTCGGCGTCGGCCACGGCGGCGGCCGCGGACTCGGCCACGGTGATGCCGTTGGCGCGCGCCTCGTTGAGGGCGGCGGGAACCAGGTCGAAGCCCGAGACGGTGTGTCCGGCCTTCACGAGGTTGGCCGCCATCGGCCCGCCCATGTGGCCCAGACCGATGAATGCGATGCGTGTGCTCATGAGATTCTCCTGGCTAATTCGAATGGGGGTGGGCGAGCGCCGTGAGGCGGAGCTCGTCGGCGCCGAGATCGTCGAAGTGCGACGCGACTTCGGCATCGCTCACATCGGCGAGCTCCGGGGGCGACCACTGCGGGGTACGGTCCTTGTCGATGACCATGGCGCGGATGCCCTCGCGAAAGTCCGGTCGCTTGAGGCTGTGGATGGACACCCTGAATTCCTGTTCGAGCACGGCTTCCAGGTTCGGCAGCTTCCGTGCCCGGCGCAGGGATTCGAGGGTGACCTTCACCGCGGTGGGGGATTTGGCGAGGATCACGTCTGCCGTGGCGCGGGCATCCGCTTCGGGGGACTGCTGCAGGTTCGCGACGATCTGCTCCGCGGTGTCGGCCGAGTAGCAGGCGTCGATCCAGGACTGCGAGGCGAGCAGGGGCGCCGCCGGCGGTGCCTCGGTGAAGGAATCAAGCGTCGACTGCAGGTCGCTGCCTGCGGTCATCTCGCCCAGGGCGCGCACGAGGGCTGGCACCTTCTCGCTCGCCAGGTACCGATCCGCGAGCCCCAACCTGATGGCGTCGGCGCCGGTCGCCGTGCCGGCCGTGAGGGCGAGGTGCGTGCCGAGCTCGCCGGGAGAACGGCCGAACAGGTAGGTTCCGCCGACATCGGGCACGAAGCCGATCGCCGTCTCCGGCATGCCCACCTTGGTGCGCTCGGTCACGATGCGGATCGAAGCGTGCGCGGACACTCCCATGCCGCCGCCGAGCACGACGCCGTCCATCATCGCGATGAAGGGCTTGGGGTAGCGGGCGATCTGCAGGTTGACGGGGTATTCGTCGGCCCAGAACGTGCTGGTTCCCGTGCCGCCCGCCACGGTGTCTCGGTAGATGGCCACGATGTCGCCGCCGGCGCACAGGCCGCGTTCGCCGGCGCCGGTGAGGAGCACGGCGTGCACTGCGTCATCCGTCTCCCAGTCGGTGAGCTGGCGGCCGATCGTCATCATCATCCTGTGGGTGAGGGCGTTCATGGCCCGTGGTCGGTTGAGAATGAGGTGGCCAAGCGTGCCTTCCCGACGCACGAGAACCTCGGGTTCAGTGGGCTCCACGGCGGTCACGAGGCGTCCGCCAGGGTGCGGCCGATGATGAGGCGCATAATTTCGTTACTGCCTTCCAGAATCTGGTGCACCCGAAGGTCGCGCACGACCTTCTCGATGCCGTACTCGCTCAGGTAGCCGTAGCCGCCGTGCAGCTGGATGGCCCGGTTGGCCACCGAAAAACCGGTGTCGGTGGCGACGCGCTTGGCCATGGCGCAGAGCTTCACCCGGTCGGGCGCGCCGCGATCGAGGGCGTCCGCCGCCCGCCAGATCATGGTGCGGGCAGTTTCGAGCTCGGTGTCCATGTCGGCGAGTTCGAACAGCAGCGCCTGCTGATCGATCAGGGGTTTGCCGAAGGCTTTGCGCTCCTTGAGGTAGGCAACCGTCTGGTCGAGGGCCCACTGGGCGCCGCCGAGGGAGCAGGCGCCCATGTTGACGCGGCCGCCGTTCAGGCCCTTCATGGCGATGCCGAAGCCGTCGCCCTCCACGCCGAGCAGGTTACCAACGGGAACGCGCACGTCTTCGAGGATCACCTGGGCCGTGGGCATGGCGTTCCAGCCCATCTTCTTCTCGTTGGGCCCGAAGGAGAGCCCGGGGGTGCCGGCTGGTACGACGATTGCCGAAATGCCGTGGTTGCCGGTGTCGCTCGTGCGGGCCATCACGATGTAGACGCTCGACGTTCCGGCCCCGGAGATGAACTGCTTCACTCCGTTGAGCACGTACTCGTCGCCGTCGCGCACGGCCCTGGTGCGCAGGGCGCCCGCGTCGGAGCCTGCATCGGGTTCGGTGAGGCAGTAGCTGCCGAGCGCCGTCATGGCGGTGAGCCCCGGTACCCACTTCTCCCGCTGCACGTCGGTGCCGAAGGTGTCGATCATCCAAGCCACCATGTTGTGGATGGAGATGTACGCGGCGATCGTGGGGTCGCCCTTGGCGAGCTCCTCGAAGATGCGCGCTGCGTCGCTCCTGGTGAGGCCAGAGCCGCCCACGTCTTCGCGCACGTAGATGCCACCCATGCCGAGGCCTCCGGCCTCTTCGAGCACGTCCACCGGGAAGTGCTTGGCGGCGTCCCATTCCACGGCGTGCGGGGCGAGGGAGGTGGTGGCGAAGTCGCGCACCATCTCCACGATGTCCTGTTGTTCGTCGGTCAGCTGAAACATGATCAACCCATCGTTGGAATCACGAAGCTGGCCTCGTCCTTGACCCCGTTGGGCCAGCGCGAGGTCACAGTCTTGGTCTTGGTATAGAACCTGAAGGAATCCGGACCGTGTTGGTTGAGATCGCCGAAGCCGGAGCGCTTCCAGCCGCCGAACGAGTGGTACGCGATCGGCACGGGGATCGGAACGTTCACACCCACCATGCCGGTGTTGACCCGGGCAGCGAAGTCGCGGGCCGTACCGCCGTCGTTCGTGTAGATGGAGACACCGTTTCCGTATTCGTGCTCGCTGGGGAGGCGCAGGGCCTCTTCGTAGTTGTCGGCGCGCACGATGATGAGCACGGGGCCGAAGATCTCCTCGAGGTAGATGCGCATGTCGGCCGTCACGTTGTCGAACAGGCTCGGGCCCATGAAGAAACCGTTCTCGTAGCCGTCGAGGGTGAAGTCACGGCCGTCAACCACGAGGTCGGCGCCCTCGTCGATGCCCACCGTGATGTAGTCGGAGACCCGATCGACGGCAGGCTGGTTGATGAGGGGGCCGTAGTCGGCGGACTCGTCGAGGCAGTGGCCCACCTTCACGGTCTTGACCCGCTCGATCAGCTTGGCCACGAGGGCATCCGCCGTGGCCTTGCCCACGGGAACGGCCACCGAGATGGCCATGCAGCGCTCGCCGGCGGCGCCGTAGCCAGCGCCGATCAGGGTGTCGGCGACCATGTCGAGGTCGGCGTCAGGCATCACGATCATGTGGTTTTTCGCGCCGCCGAAGCACTGCGCGCGCTTGCCGTTGGCGGCGGCCTGGGTGTAGATGTACTGCGCGATCGGGGTGGACCCGACGAAACCGATGGCCTTCACCCGCGGGTCTTCGAGCAGGGCGTCGACGGTGTCCTTGCCGCCGTTGACCACGTTGAACACGCCGGCCGGGAGCCCGGCCTCGAGGAAGAGTTCGGCAATGCGCAGCGGCACGGAGGGATCGCGCTCGGAGGGCTTGAGGATGAAGGAGTTTCCGCTCGCGAGGGCGGGTCCGGCCTTCCACAGCGGGATCATGGCCGGAAAGTTGAAGGGGGTGATTCCCGCGACCACGCCGAGGGGCTGGCGCATCGAGTACACGTCGATATCTGTGCCGGCGCCGGTGCTGTACTCGCCCTTGAGGAGGTGCGGGCCGCCGGCGGCGAACTCGATGACCTCGAGGCCGCGCTGGATGTCGCCCTTGGCGTCCGCGACGGTCTTGCCGTGCTCGGAGGAGAGCAATCGGGCGAGGGAGTCCATTTCGGCGTTCACGAGGTCGAGGAAGCGCATGAGCACTCGCGCGCGGCGCGACGGGTTCCAGGCTCCCCACGCGAGCTGGGCCTCTTCGGCGTTGGCGATCGCGGCTTCTGTTTCTTCGCGGCTCGCGAGAGGCACGCGGGACTGCACGAGGCCGGTGTTGGGATCGAAGACGTCGGAGAAGCGTCCGGAGGTACCGGCGACGTGCTTGCCTCCGATGAAGTGGGTCAATTCGCGAGTCATGCGGGAGCCTGCTTTCTCTAGCGACGTCATTGTGCTGTCTCACGACCAAGATACTAGGAAGCCCTAGTAATTACTAGGGCTTCCTAGTATCTTAGGATGACATCAGAAATTGACGCACACGGCTACGCGCGAAATCGGCCCCTCGAAGGAGAGAAGCACATGAAGATCGTTGTTCTGGTCAAGCAGGTCCCCGATACCTGGGGAGAACGAACGCTCCGCGCCGATGGCACGGTCGACCGTGAGTCTGCCGACAGCGTGATCGACGAGATCACCGAGCGCGCCGTTGAAACTGCCCTGCAGCTCCGCGAGGCGCACCAGGGCACGGTCACGGTGCTCACGATGGGACCGGTCGGCGCTGTCGATGTGCTGCGCAAGGCGCTCGCTATGGGCGCCGACTCGGCGATCCTGGTCACGGACGACGCGCTGGCGGGCTCCGACGCCCTGCAAACCTCTGCCGCGCTCGCGGCCGCGCTGCGAACTGTCGAGTTCGACCTGGTGATCGCCGGCACGGAGTCGACCGACGGCGCCACCGGCGCCATCCCCGCGATGCTCGCGGAACGACTCGGCCTGGCCCAGCTCACGTTCCTGAGCGCCGTGACGGTCGAGGGCGATGTGGTGAGTGGCAACCGTTCGGTCGAAGACGGCTCCCTCGAGGTGCGTGCCCACCTGCCCGCCGTGATCTCCATGACTGAGCAGGCTCCCGACCCGCGCTTTCCGAACTTCCGGGGAATCATGGGGGCAAAGAAGAAGCCCCTGACCAAGCTCTCCGCCGCCGACCTCGGGCTCAACCCCGACGACATCGGTGGCGCGAACGCCTGGTCCCTCGTGCGCGGTGTGACGGCTCGTCCCCCCCGCAGCGCCGGCACCGTCATTAAAGACGACGGCACGGGCGCCACCCAGCTCGCCGACTTTCTGGCCTCGGCCAACCTCCTCAAATAGACCCGACCGAACACGACGTGAAGGACACACTCATGCCACAGATTCTTGTGCTCGTCGAGCACTCGCAGGGAAAACTCACCACCGTCACCGGGGAACTCCTCGCTGCCGCCGCCCGGCTGGGGGAGCCCAGCGCGGTTCTCGTGGGCCGACCCGGCATCGGCGACTCCCTCATGGCGGAGTTGGGCGCCCTCGGGGCTCTGCACGTCTACGTGGCCGAAGCGGATGCCGCTGACACCCTGCTGGTCACGCCGGCCGTGGCCGCGCTCGATGCGGCGGCTAAGGCTGCCGGCGCCGTGGGAGGCGTTCTCATCACGGCCAGTATCGCGGGCCGGGAGACCGCGGCACGGCTCAGCGTGCGCCTCGATGCGGGGCTAATTAACGACGCCGTCGATCTGGAATCTACAGACGGCGGCATCGTGGCCACGATGCAGGCCCTCGGCGGCGCTTTCACCGTGCGGGCAGCTGCCAAGTCCCTGCCGATCGTGACGATTCGTCCGCACGCGATCACGGGTGCGGCGCCGGCCGCCGAGGCGCAGCGCATCAACGTGGACGTTGACCTCGATGCGGCACCCGCCGCGCAGATCACGGCGGTACACGCCGAAGCAACGGCGACCGATCGCCCCGACCTGATGTCGGCGAGCGTGATCGTCTCTGGCGGACGCGGCCTCGGCTCACGGGAGAACTTCGCGCTCGTTGAGCAGCTCGCGGATGTTTTCGGTGCCGCCGTCGGAGCCTCCCGCGCCGCCGTCGACGCCGACTACTGCGACCACAACATGCAGGTCGGTCAGACGGGCGTCACGGTGTCGCCGGATCTGTACATCGCCCTCGGTATCTCGGGTGCGATCCAGCACCGCGCCGGAATGCAGAGCGCGAAGACCATCGTGGTGATCAACAAAGACGCCGATGCCCCACTCTTCGAGGTGGCTGACTTCGGCGTGGTCGGCGACCTGTTCACCGTCGTGCCGCAACTCATCGAGGCCGTGCGGGCACGCCAGCAGGCCTGACCGCAGGATCTGGTCGAATCCGCCGGATCTGGTCGAATCCGCCGGATCTGGTCGAGTCCGCCGGGTCTGGTCGGGCCCTACAGAGCCGCGAGCAGCTCCCGCATCTCGGCGATTTCAGCGGTCTGCGAGGTCACGATCGACTGCGCGAGGGTCTGAGCTTCGGGGTTCTCGCCGTTGGACAGCTCGGCCTTCGCCATCACAATCGCTCCCTCGTGGTGCATGATCATCTGCTGCAGGAAGAGAGCGCCGGCATCCGCTCCGGAGGAATCGCGCAGCGCCATCATGTCGCCATCGCTCATCATGCCGTTCGAGCCCTCGCCCATGCCGCCCATGCCGGAGTGGTCGGTCGCCTCGGCGCCCCATTCGGTGAGCCAGCCCTGCATCTGGTCGATTTCCGGCTGCTGGGCGGCCTTGATAGCGGTCGCGATGTCGGTGACCCTGACGTCGACGCCGTCCTTGGTGAGCAGGTCGTCGCTCATCTCGATGGCCTGCTCGTGATGCGGAATCATCAGTTGCGCGAATGACTCGTCGGCGTCGTTGAATGCGGCCGTGCTCGCCGAGGTGCTGGCGCCGGCATCGCCGCTTGCGCCGGGAGTGGGCCCTGCGACCGCGCAGGCGCTGAGGGTGAGAGCCGACGCGAGAGCGAGGACGGTCACAAGGGACGTGCGAGCGGTTGGGGTCATGTCTGGGCCATTCCGTGTGGAGGGGGCGGGGTCGTATACCCCCATAGAGTATCCGACAGTCGCGAGGCTCGGGCCCTCGAGCATGTGAAATCCATGTGAATGGGCTGGGCGTCCTCGACCGATTCTCCGCTGGGCGGGCACAGCTACGGCGCTCGCAAGCCGGTGAGCGAGCGGTCCGCAGCGGGTTTCGGTGCCCTCGGAAAGGGGGGCACGAACCTGAGTACCCAGCTTCCACGGAGGCTCGGCAACGAAGGCATACCTATGCTCGGGCAATGCCCCGGTGGCGCTGTGGCCTCTGCCGCTGTGTCGCCAGCTATCGAAAGGAATTACAAATGCCCCAGAACCATACCTCCAAGGCGTTCAACACTCCCCTCAAGAAGAAGATTTTCGGCGGTGCCGTCACCGTGATCACCGCGGGATCCCTGCTGGGCCTCGGCGCGGTCGGCGCCCAGGCGTCGCCGCTCGACCAGGTGACAGACACCACCAGCGGAACCTCCGCCACCTCGAGCACGTCGGCCGACGGCAAGGCCAGCACGACCGACGACGTGATTGCCGCCGTCAAGCAGCAGCTACGCGCCGACCTCTCGCAGGGTGGCAGCATGAGCGAGAAGGCGCAGAACGTCTCCCAGACCGTGGCGGGCCAGTCCGCACTGTTCGCAAGCCTCCCCGCGAACCTACAGGCCGACCTCACGTCGCTCAACGCGGCGTCCGGCCCCGAGCGCGACGCTCTCGCTGCCCAGATCGGCACGACGGCACTCGACGGCGGTTACGGCGAGGAGGCGCAGAAGGTCGCGACTGCCGTTCAGGACGACCCGAAGCATCCGCTCGCCGCGGCACTGCGCGCACTCGTGGGACAGACCGGCGAGCACTCCGACAAGGTCGGCGAGCACGCCGACCGGAGCGCGGAGAAGACGTCACAGCGGGTGACCGAGGCGCTGATCGAGCACCCAGAGCTCTTCGCGAACCTGCCGACCAACCTGCAGGATGACCTGACCGCGCTCAAGGACGCTCCGGAGGCCGACCGCGCGGTCGACGCCGACGCCATCGAGGCCAAGGCGCTCGCCGGCGAGTATGGTGCCGAGATCCAGAAGATCGCCGGACACATCCAGGCTGATGACGATGTGACGGCAGGCGGCGAGGTGAGCGCCGACACCGACGTGAAGACGGACGCCGGCACGGGCAAGTAGCCCGCACCACTGCTGCACGGGTGGCCGGGAGCGCAGACTCCCGGCCACCCGTGTGTGTGCACGTGGCATAGATTGGCTGCACACCCAAAGATGTGAGGCACTCAATGACCGGCTGGCGGCTGCGCGACTTTCACCCCGATGATCTCGACGGAATCCTGCGACTGTGGGAGGAAATCAAGGCCTCCGACACCGAGCCCGTCTACGGACTGTCCGAGGTGCTCGCCTCTTGCCAGAAGGACTACGCGATCGTTGCTGTGCACGGCGACGAGGTCGTGGGCGCCGCTGTGGGCCGCGCCGCCCACGCGCAGGGCTGGATCGTCTTCCTCGCCACCGCGCAGGACTGGCAAAGCCAGGGCATCGGAACAGCCATGCTCGCGGCCCTCGAAGCTCGCATGGCCCCGCACGGCATGACGAAGCTGTCGGCCCTCATGCCTGAGTCCGAGACCCGAGTGGATGCCTTCATCAATCGCGGCTTCGAGGTGAAGAAGAACCTGCGGTACTTCGAGCGGCACATTCCCGTGCAGCGCCAAGAACTCAAGCTGCTCACCGAACTCGGCGGCAGGGTTCTGCCCCGAGATCTGTGGAGCCGGGTGGGGGGCATGCAGCAGGAGAAGGAACTGCTCGAACGCCGGCTCGTGATGCCGCTCGCCAAGCCCGACCTCGCCGAGCAGTACGGCGTGTCCGCGCCCAAGGCCGTGGTTCTCTTCGGCCCTCCCGGCACCGGAAAGACCACGTTCGCCAAGGCCATCGCCTCCAGGCTGGAATGGTCTTTTGTGGAGGTCTTCCCCTCCCGGCTCGCCGCCGACCCGCAGGGCCTCGCCGGGGCGCTCCGTGAGACGTTCCTCAAGATCGCCGAGCTCGAGCATGCCGTTGTCTTCATTGACGAGGTGGAGGAGATCGCGGCCCAGCGCCAGGGCGACCCGCCCTCTGCCATGCAGGGGGTCACGAACGAGCTGCTGAAGATCATCCCGGCGTTTCGGGATCAGCCGGGCCGACTGCTGGTGTGCGCCACGAACTTCATCCGCGCCCTCGACTCCGCATTCCTGCGCCACGGCCGCTTCGACTATGTCATTCCGATCGGCCTGCCCGACGTGGCCGCGCGACAGGCGATCTGGGAACGCTACATCCCCCAGGCCGTCGCGGGGGTGGTGGACCTCGACGCGCTCGTGGAGAAGAGCGAAGGATTTTCACCGGCCGACATCGAGTATGCCGCTCACCGGGCGTCGCAGAATGCGCTCGAGAAGGCCCTGTACTCGGTCGAGGAGTCGCCCGTCCTGGCCGGTCCGAGCACCGAGGACTACGTGGCGGCCATCCTGTCGACTCGAACGACGGTGTCCGCCGAGGTCGCGGCGGAGTTCTTGGAGGACATTCAGAGCCTCGCGCGCCTCTGAACCTGTCAGTATCGGGGTCATGTTGCGAACAGTGTCTGCGCGTCTTGAGCTTGAGGTAGTTGCGCCGGCAAGGCTGATCTTCGAGGTGACGGTGGCCGGTGGTTTCACGGCAACCGAGAGTCTCTCGATTCGGCAAGACGGGACAGAGTGCGAGAAGCGGATGCTGGTTTACCAGCACGACACGCGTGCCCATCAGATCGACGCCAGACCCGGCCGCCTGAAAGTGAACTATCGGGCCGAGGTCACCGGGCAGGCCGCGGTCGCGGAGGTGAGCGACGTCGACCGCATCCGCTACCTCCGGCCGAGCCGCTATTGCGAGTCCGACAGCCTGCGCCCGACTGCGATCGCCGAATTCACCGGCCTGACGGGACTGGATCTGCTGCATGGCGTGAGCTCCTGGGTGGGGCAGAAGCTGGCGTACGCTCCGGGATCGAGCCTTCCCACGGATGGCGCGGCTCGCACCCTGCTCGCACCCTGCTCGCACGCGAGGGCGTCTGCCGCGACTACGCCCACCTGGTGATCGCGCTGCTGCGGGCCATGGACGTGCCGGCTCGTCTCACATCCGTTTACGCACCAGGACTCAACCCGATGGACTTCCACGCCGTGGCAGAAGCCCTCGTTGATGACGCCTGGCACGTCGTCGACGCGACAGCGCTTGCCCCGCGGCAGGCTCTCGTGCGCATCGCCACCGGTCGGGATGCCGCTGACACGTCTTTTCTCACGGTGATTGGCGGCCTCGTGAACCTGTCCTCGCTTGAGGTTTCGGCGGTTGTCGACGAGCTGCCGCGCGACGACGTGCGGCAGCTCGTGGAACTTCGGTAGCGCGCCGGGTCAGGGGGTGTCGGTGCCGGCGGAGAGGGTGCTGCGAGCGCTGAGCCCGGTCTTGACCCGTGCCTTGTAGAGATGGGATTCCACGGTGCGCACCGAGAGGAAGAGGTCGGAGGCAATCGCTCGATTGCTGAGGCCCTGGGAAACCAGTGCAGAGATCTCCCGTTCGCGGCCGGTGAGCAGCGCTCCGGAGTGGGGCCCGCGGGGCGGTAGCAGATGGGTGAGGCCTCGGCTGGCCACCGACGACAGCTCCGCGTCCTCACGGCTCTGCGCCGCGGCCGCGCAATCGCCATCGCGGTCGTGGAGGCGCGCCGCGTCGTCACTGGCGGCTCCCGCCAGGCCGAAGGCGCCCAACTCCGACAGGTCAGCAGCCGCGCCGTCCAGGGCCGCCGCGTCGTCCTCTGCCTTTGCGCGGGTTCGTCTGGCCAGCGCAACGATCAGCGGTGAGTCGGTCTCCGCCACGGTGCGGTCGAGCAGGTGAGACAGATCCCTGGCTGGCGCACCGAGCTGCACCAGAACGTCGAGCAACCAGGCGCGGGTGACAGGGTCCCTGTCTTCTGCGCTTTCATGGAGTCGGGTGGCGAGCAGCCGTGCGCCATCCGTGTTCCCCGACCGCAACAGGAATTCCAGGTCGGATCGGTCCGATTCGAACTGGTAAAAGGCGTCCATGCCTTCGAGGGATCGGCGCGCTGTGGACATTTTGGAGCGTGCCGCCTCCATGAGCCCCATCCGGGCCAGCGAGCTGGCGTGAAGGCAGCGCAACCACGGCGTCCAGTAATTGGGATCCGACCTGCTGAAGTGTGCCTCGGCCATGCGCAGCTCGGCCTCGGTGCCGGCCAGGTCGCCCCGAAATTGCGCGACCTGGGCCGCGACAAAGCCCAGGAATCCGAGGTTGCCCTGATTGTGACCGTTCACGGAACTATCGATCCACGTGTCTAGCTCATCCGACACGCCCTGAACGTCGAACCCGCTCATGCACCGCACGGCCGCACCGCTGTAGAAGATCTCCAGCGCGAGCCCGTCGCTCGAATAGATATCGGCGTGCCGCACGGCGCGATCCTGTTGATTGACCGCCGTGGCAAGGTCGAGTACCCCGAGCGCATGGGCGGTCCGACCCTCGTGCGCGTGCCCGATCGCGCTGAGGCAGGCGGCCCGTATGCGCGTGACGGTGTCGTAGTCCTCATTGCGGGCGAGGCTCTCGCCCTGCGGCGCCACGGTGGTCCAACTCATGTTCTGCATGGAGTGCGTGAGGCCGATGAACTCGACCTCGCCCTGCATCAGGATGTTACCGGGGAACCAGCCGGAGGCCTGCTCCGCAAGGGCCGCGAAGTCTTGGGCCGTCATCGGCGTGAATTTGGCCAGCGACACCCGCCAGCGCACGAGCTTCACGCCGTCGGTCGGAACGCCCAGCATGTCCTCCGCCGTGGCGAGAACGTCGAGGGCCGCCGGGTACCGGCCGGCCCCGGCCAGGGCGCGGGAGACTTCGATCGTGGCCCGCAGACTGGATTCGACCTCGGCGGTCAGTCGCGCGTACAGCAGTGCCTTGTCGCTGAGGCCCAGCGAGCGACTGCGACGTGCCGCCATGAGAAGTACATCCGCGACGACGCTGCTGCCCCATTTCGCGACGATACCGGGCACCAGGGTGCCGCACGACGTCCAGCTGCCGGCGATTAACATGCATTCCGCGGGCGTGGTGGGGAGGCCAAAGCCACGATCGGCCAGGAGTGCCGCTGCAATCACCGCTGTCTGGTCGCGCAGCACCCCGGCATCGCACAGCGCCACGGCCGCTTCGGCCAACATCGTGTGGGCCTGCACGTGGCCGACCTGTTCTGCTGCCGTGCGGAGATAGCCGCGCTGAACCAGGTCGCGCAGCTCAGCCGATTCACAGATCATGAGGGCTCTGGCCTCTGACATGCCGTTGGCGCTGCCGATGATCGCGAGGGCGCTCGTCTGGGTAACCGTGAGCGCGCGGAGCTGGTGGGCCAGGATGTCGAGGATTCGCTGCGGTGGGGAGGGAAACGCGAGTGTCCTGAGGTCGCCATCCTCGGTGAGCGGTTGGGTGCGAACGGCCTCGGCGGTGAGCTCCCGAAGCAGCAGACGTGACCCGCCGCTTCTGGAGTGGAGCAGGGCCTGTGTCACCCGGTCGAAGCGGGTCGCCGGCGCGAAAACCGCCACCAGGTCCCGGGAGTCCGCCGGGGAGAGAGGGCCGAGGTCGATTCGTTCGGCTCCCCCCGAGATCCAGAATTCCTCCAGCACACGCAGGGTCGTCGAGGTGGCCTGCAGCCCGGCCTCGGTGGTGGAGAGGGCTGGCACGAGCTCACTCGTGAGGAGCAGGGCTATCGCGCCAGCAGACGCGAGTTGGCACAGTGCGTGGATGCTGTGGGCGTCAAGCAAGTGCGCATCATCCACCATGATCACGGGAACTGGAGAATGCGTGCTGTCGACGGCGTGCGCGAGCAGCCGGGCCGGAGTCGCCGGCTCTCGCCCGCCCAGGGCCAGCGCGAGCGGCAGGTTGGACCCGTTGGTCAAACTCCCGAAGGGCACCGAGTTCGACAGCGCGGTGCCTACAATGTTCAGCGGTTCGATGCCCACGGTTCGCAGGATTTCCCCGACGGCCTCGGCGAGAAGTGTCTTGCCGAACCCGAGCGGTGCGAAGATCACGGCGCTGCGGGCGTTCGTCAGGATCTCGACGATGTCGCGTGGATCGCGCCCGATGACGACGGGCGCCTCCGGAAACAGTTTCCGGTTGCCCGGTTTCTTCACAGCGGCCACGATGCTCCCCGATAAGATCCTGAGCGCCCATCCCCGAGAGGGGCAGTGGGCATTTCTTCTGAACAGCGCTTATGCCACAGTACCCATAATCGGGGGTAGACGGACCCTCCGATTCCGCTCTGCACTGGCATCCTGCGTCGTTGCACTGGCGTTGCACTGGTGTTGCCACCGTGGTGCTCGGGTATCACCGCCTCGTGTCGTCGTCCGCCCAGTGCTCCGTGCGGGGCTTGCCGAAAACTGATCCCCGACGAGGACGAGTCGATCTAGCGTGTGCAGAGAACCAGAACAGGTCGTTCGCACACCAGGGGAGTCACATCATGCAGGCCAGCCAGAACCACATCGGGGACACACGCAAAAAGCGTCAGCGCCGCATCCGCGCCGTGCTGGCCGGGGGACTCGTACTGGGAGTTGGCGCCGCCGTCACTCTCGCAGCCTGGAACGACTCGGAATTTGCGCAGGGCAGCTTTGCCGCCGGTGCCTTCAACCTGGTCGGCAGCACCAACGGCACCACCTTCACCGACAATCCCAACGTGGACGCCCCCGCATCGCTCGGCTTCACGGTTGATTCGTCCAACCTCACTCCGACAGACGTCGTGTACGCGCCCTTCGCCGTGCAGCTCGATGCCACGACCACGACCGACGCCCAGATCACGCTCACTCAGGCCGCAACCGGCGGCACAGTGGCGAACCTCAGCTACTCCGTGATCCAGTCGACGGCCTTCGGCTGCGACGCGACCACCACCGGAACCGAACTCGTTCCTGCGGCAACCCCACTCGGCTCCGACCCGGCCACCGTGCCCACCTTCAGCCTCAGCGCCGGAGCGGATGCCGCGGCCGGCGCCCCCGCCTACCTGTGCTTCGCGGTGACCGCCGGCGCAGACCTGGCACAGTTGCAGGCCGGCACCGCCACCTGGCAACTCACCGCCGCCTCGCTGTAACAATGGCGGGATCCGGGACGGGGGTGCGCGGGCGACATGCGCGCGCGCGCGCCCGGCGTGCTCGTTCGGGCCGGCGCCGCGGCACACGCCTGCGGGCGCTGCTGGCCGGCGGGCTCGTTCTCGGGATCGGCGCCACCGTGACGGTGGCCAGCTGGAACGACTCCGAGTACGCCTCAGCCACGTTCACGAGTTCGGTTTTCGACACGGAGTCCAGCGTGCAGGGTGCCGCCTACGCGGACAACGTCTCCGCACCAGGGCCCGTGGTCACCTTCAGCGGCGCGGGGCTCTCCCCCGGGGTGTCGCGGTACCTGTCGGTGAACATCCGCTCGAAAACAAACTCCGTCGCCGGAGCGGCTGTGCTTTCCGGTGCCGTCGTGACAGGAACGGATGCGGCGACGCTCGGTTCCGCCCTGCGCTATCGCGTGGTGCGTGGCGATACCGCCTGCACGGCGGCCGCCTTCACGGCGGCCGCGACCTACGTGGTGGGCACCCCGACGGTCAGTCGGGTTCTCACGGGCGCCCAGGAGCCGGGTGTGTCGAATCTTCTCGCCGCCGCGCCGAGCACGGGACCGGGAGCGGCCACCGGGTTCTGCTTCGAGGTGACCCTGCCCGCTGGGGCGGACAACGCACTCCAAGGCAAGGCCGCGGGCGCAACGTGGTTGTTCACCGCGACCTCGGAGTGAACGACAGCATGAGCGGGTCGAAGAAGTCCCTTGCGTCGTTCCTGTCGTCGACCCTGCTCAACCTGGCGGCGATCGGCGGGGTGTTATGCATCATCGGTGTGCTGGCCGCCGTGTTTTTCAACGTCACCCTCATCATGTTCAAGACGGGCTCCATGAGTCCCGCGATCACGGCGGGGTCTGTCGCACTAGTGCGCGAGATCCCGGCGTCGGAGATCGCGGTCGGCGATGTGGTCACGGTGGACCGATCCGGCCAGCTCCCGATCACGCACCGCGTGACCTCGGTTTCGGCTGGCGCGACCGGCGAGTGGCGCAGCATCACCATGCAAGGAGACGCCAACCCCGTCGCCGACCCCCAGCCCTACGACGTGGCGCAGGTGAGATTGGTGGTCTTCTCTGTGCCGTACCTGGCCCAGTGGATCGTCAACGTGTCGAACCCCTTCGTGCTCGGCGGCATCACCGTGGCCGCCGCGGCCCTGGTGGCCTGGGCCTTCTGGCCGCGTGATGACGAGAACGATCCGGTGAACGGGCCGCACGAGCCCGGCGGCTCGCGGGAGCCCGTCGCGCCCCGCGCCGTCGGCGCGCATACGGCGGCTCTGTGGATTGTGCCGCTTGGCGTGGCGCTGTCGGTGCTGGGAGCGCCGGTCCCGGCATCCGCCGCCACCCCCACACCTGTGCCGGTCGATACCCCGCCCGTGCAGGAAACCGTCGTCACCGGCGATGTCCTGAGCCTCACGTCGATTGGACGCCCCGCCGAGATGGGCAGCCTCACTCCCGGGCGGGTCGTGGAATGGCAGGTGGGGATTCAGCCGATGCGGGAAGTGACGGGTACGGTGCGGGTCGGCATCTCGGCAGAGGGCAACCTCGCCATGCCGGGCAAGCTGCAGCTGAGCGTTCTGTCCTGTCGCGTGCAGTGGGTCGACGGTGCCTGCGCGCGCGGGGAGAGCCTCTGGCTTCCCACGCAGGACCTCGCCGCGGCCGTCACGGCTGACGGCGCAGGCACCATACGCCCGCTGCAGACCATCCCGGCCGAAGCTGCCCGCTGGCTCCTCCTTCAGGTGACGATGCCCGCCGAATCGGGGGCCACCGGAACCGCAGAGGTGCGCATCCACGCCGAAGGCCAGGGTGAGGAGGGCCAGGACGACGAAGGCCTGGTCAGCGACGCTGGGGCCGGCACGCTTGCCCGCACAGGTTTTGCGCTCGCGCACACCCTGGTCCTTGCGCTCGCCGCAGTGGGTTCAGGGCTCGCCGCGGCCGGCCTCGCGCGGCTCGGGCGGCGGAAGGCCCGCACATGAGCGTGCGACGCGGTATCGCGGCTGGCGCGCTCGCCCTCCTGATGCTCGGCGTGGTGGGACAGACGGCGGCGTCGACGACGGCCGCGTGGAGTGACCCGTCCTATCACCAGGCGCAGTTCACAACCCTCGTGGTGTCTCCGCCCGCGATCTCAACGTGCGTGTTGACGCCGGGGCTGCTCGGCACGAGCCCGACGATCACACTCACCTGGCGACTGCCGGCCGGCACGAGCTACACGACGGCGAACGTGCGGTACTACGTGGCGCAGGGCGGTCTGCTGGGCAACCTCACCACCGTGGTCCTGGGAGCCAATCTCTCCACGACTGAGGTGAGTGCTGGTGTCTATCAGACCCAGTTCAGGTCGGGCCTGTTGGGCGGGCTTCTTGGGGGATCGTATGGCGTGTATCTGCAGACCGTCGACGGATCGGGATGGACCTCCACCCTCGCATCCGCTACCGCGTCGATGGGCCTCGCCGGGGCAAGCCCCCGCTGCGTGGTGGCGGCGGCGTAAGGGTAGTCTGAATGCGTGACACGGGGTGCCGATGCAGAAGGCCGGCTGAGAACAGACCCGTTGAACCTGATCTAGTCAGTACTAGCGAAGGGATGTCCGAGTGAATTCTCGCCTGCTGAACAACCGTGCCCACACCGTTGCCGAGCACCTCGTGGAACTGCGTCGAGCGGCCCCGCTCGTGCAGTGCATCACCAACTCGGTGGTGACAAATGTCACCGCAAACGTGCTCCTGGCCCTGGGGGCCTCTGCCGCGATGGCCGATGTTCCCGGCGAAGCGGGGGTGTTCGCCCCGATCGCCTCCGGGCTGCTCGTGAACCTCGGCACTCCCCACGCCGAGCAGCGGGTGGCCATGCTCGAGGCCGCGTGTGCGGCTACGGCGGCGGGTACGCCCTGGGTGCTGGACCCGGTGGCCATCGGACTGCTGCCGGTGCGCACCGCGCTCGCCGAAGAGCTGCTGTGGCTGCGACCCACCGTCATTCGGGGCAACCCCTCCGAGATCCTCGCGCTCGCCGGTGCGGGCGCGGGGGGCCGGGGCGTCGATTCAACCGACTCCGCCGAGGCGGCGCTGCCCGCCGCGCGCGGTCTGGCGCGCGATTTCGGCTCGATCGTGGCCGTATCGGGGCCGGTGGATGTGGTAACGGATGGCGCAACGGACATTCGGGTCAGCAACGGCACCGAGCTGCTCACGCGCGTGACCGGAGGAGGATGCGCCCTCGGCGCCGTGATCGCAGCCTTCGCCTCGCTCGGCGACGATAGGCTCGCCACGACCGTGGCGGCGTGTGCCGTGTACACGATCGCGGCCGAGCAGGCGGCTGCGGT